>CAVYBK010000022.1:0-19319 GCA_963766725.1 uncultured Actinomycetes bacterium | reverse complement strand
TCCTGTTCACAGCGGCCAGGAGCTGGCGCTTGTTCATCCGCGAGCGGCCCTTGATGTTCAGCCGCTTCGCCTCGTTGTAGAGCTGCTCCTTGGTCTGGCCGGTCGTACGGCTCCCGTGCGACCGAAGGCCGCCGCGGCGGCTCGAGGACATGTCGCGAATCGAGCTCCGCGACGCCGTGCGGGACTCGCCTGCACGGGCGCGCTCCTTGTTCACGGTGCGCGCGGCGACCTCCTCGGCGCGGTCCTCGGACATGCCGCGCTCCTTCGCGCTGTCCTTGATGTGCTCGTATTGTCGGGCGCGCTTCGTGCCCTTCTCGACTCCACGAGGTGGCATTCCAAACCCCCTTTTCTCGCTTGCCTCGCTCCTACCGCTACCGAGGAGGGCCAAAACGCCCGATACGATGGCTGCGCGCGGAGAGGTGTCCGAGTTGGCCTAAGGAGCGCGACTGGAAATCGCGTACCCGGCGAAAGTTGGGTCGCGGGTTCGAATCCCGCCCTCTCCGCCTTGATCCCGCATTGACAAAGGACGGCGTCGGCGGCCCGGCATCTAGGGTGCGAGCATGGATCGGGTCACCTTGGAGGCGCTTCGCGGATACTTCCCCGACGGCAAATTCGCCCGACGGGTGCAGCCGCTGCCCGAGCACGGCTGCATCTACGTGAGGAACGCCAAGGCGGCGTCCTCGACGATCCTGCTGTGGCTGCATCGGACCCACACAGGTGACCACGACTTCGACCCCGGCAACGTGTACCGGGAACACCGGCTGCCCACGGTGGCCGAAGTCGGCATGAGCACCGTGGTGCGGATGCTGGCCGGTGAGGCGTTCCGGTTCAGCTTCGTGCGCGACCCGATCCGGCGGTGCGAATCGACCTACCTGGACCGGATCGCCGATACGTCACGCAAGCACGCCTGGCGGGGCCGGGTGCAGGAGGCGCTCGGGCTGCCGGTGGATCCCAGCCATGTGCCGACGTTCGACCAATTCGTCGATGCACTCGAGGCACAGGAGCCGCTCGAGCTCGACCCGCACTGGCGGCCCCAACACCTCAATCTGATGCACGGATTGGTCGAGCTCGACTACGTCGGGCACCTGGAGACGTTCGCTGCGGACCTGGAACGCGTACGGGAGCTGACCGGAATGCCACAGGTGCCGCTCGAGGTACGGAACGCGCGCACGACCGTGCCTGACAGCCTGTTCAACGGGCGCCCCGACCTGCTGCGGCGGGTTCGCGAAGTGTACGCCCGTGATTTCGAGCTATACGGGTACTAGGCCGAGCTCTCTGGCACCAGCGGGCGTCTAGCTGCCCGCGGCTTGCTCGAGGAAGGCGACGAGGTCGGCGAGCTGCTGGTCGTCGAGCTGGTCGGCGTAGACCGCCGGCATGACCCCGGCCGTGAAGCCCGAGGCGACCTCGGCGTCGGGATCCACGATCGACTCGTGGATGAAGGCGGCGTCCTTCCCTTTCAGCACCTGGTCGAGGTCCGGGCCGACGGTCCCGGACGCGTTCGCCTCTGCGAGGGTGTGACAGCTCGCGCACGGCGGCTGAGCGGTCGCCGTGAAGATCTGCTTGCCGGCCGCCGGGTCACCGGCCGGGCCTCCGCTCGTCTCCGTCGGCGCCGTCTCGGTCGGCGTGGACTCGGCGGGTGCGGGCTGCGTCTCGGTGGCGCCGCTCTCCGCCACCGCCTCGACGTGATGGCTCTCGCCGAAGACCTCGACCGCGGTCAGCATCGCGATGATCAGAAGCGCGGCGACGAGGAGGAGCGCGCCGACATGCCGGCCCGGGAAGTTCGGGTTCCGCCGCGGGAGCACGAGCGAGACCACCAGCGCGAAGCCGACGAGGACGAGCGCGGCGATCCCGATGATGACGTCGTTGCGGCTCACGGAGCGCGCATACGATACCGGGGTGCGCCGCCGAGGTCTTCGCTTGACGGCTGCGGCGGCCCTCGTCACCGCCGCCGTGCTCGCTGCCCTGGGGGTCGGCGAGGTCGAAGGCGTCCTCTCCGACTGGCAGGCGTTCGCCCTCGGAGTCGTGCAGGGGTTCACCGAGCTCCTGCCGATCTCGTCCTCGGGCCATCTGATTCTCGTCCCGTGGCTCGGCGACTGGACCTATCTCGAAGAGCACCCCGACTTCAACAAGACGTTCGACGTGGCGCTTCACCTGGGGACGTTGATCGCCGTAGTCGCCTACTTCTGGGACGACATCGCCGCGCTCGTCGCCGCCTGGTTTCGCAGCGTCGGCCACAGAGGGATCCGGAGTGCGGAGGAGCGGACCGCGTGGTGCGTCTTCGCCGCGACGATCCCGGCCGCGCTCGCCGGAGCGCTGGGCGAGAGCGTCGTCGAGGAGCACCTCGGCGAGCCCTGGCAGATCGCGGTCTTCCTGGCCGTCTTCGGCGTGCTGCTCTGGCTCGCCGACCGCATGCCGCAGGAGCGGAAGATCGGCGACCTCCGCTTCGGCCAGGCGATCGCGATCGGGCTCGCCCAGGCAGTTGCTCTCGCGCCCGGCGTCTCGCGCTCAGGGATCACGATCACGATGGCCCGCGCCCTCCGCTTCGATCGCGACGCGGCGGCGCGCTTCTCCTTCCTGCTGCTCGTCCCGGTCGTTCTCGGCGCGGTGCTCTTCAAGGGCTGGACGGACGTCATCCGCGGGGAGCTGCCCGACGGCTGGGCGGGGCCGTTTCTCGTCGGCACGCTCGCAGCGGCGGGCAGCGGCCTGATCGCCATCGAGGCTCTCCTCGGCTACGTGCGCCGGCACAACTACTCGATCTTCGTCGTCTACCGCCTGGTTGCCGCCGCGCTCATCCTGCTCCTCATCGCGACCGGCATCCGCGAGGCGACGTTCTAGGAACCGGGAGGCCGCGGCGGCAGTAGTACGGGCGATGCGCCTGAAGGCTGCCCTTGTCGTGCTGCTCGTGGCCGGGTGCGGAGGCTCGGTGGGCGACGCGCCGGAGCTCCTCCCGGATCTCGTGCAGTCTCCCCCGCGCGCGCTCGAGGTCTATCGGGCCGGAGACACCTGGAGGCTCGCATTCCTCTCGGCGGTCGAAAACGACGGGCGCGGCCCGATGCTGCTCGTCGGGAGCCGGCCCGACCAGAACGGCGCTGCGATGTCCGTGGAGCAGCTCGTCCGCCGCTCCGACGGGACGACGTCGACGTATCCGGTGGACGGCGAGATCCGCTTCGTCCAGTCCGAGACGCATCGCCACTGGCACTTCCTCGACTTCGAGCGCTACGACATCCTCACCGGGGAGGGAAACACGGTCGGCCGCGACGAGAAGACCGGCTTCTGCCTCGGCGACCGCTACAACGCGTCGCGGAGCGTCCAGCTCCCGGGCGAGCCCGAGCAGCCGGTCTGGACGCAGGAGTGCGGCCGCGGCCAGCCCGAGCGGCTGGTCGTCCGCGAGGGCATCTCACCCGGCTACGGCGACGACTACGTGCCGCGCCTCGAAGGCCAGTCGATCGACATCACCGGACTCCCTGCAGGCCGCTACGTCCTCCGGCACCGCGTGAACGTCGCCCGGGCTCTGCGCGAGAGCGACTACGGAGACAACAGCGCCGAGGTGCCATTCGATCTCACCTGGTCCGAGTCCGGAACCCCGACCGTAGTCGCGGTGTATGACGGCTAAACGAAGGAGGCCGGATTGAGACGTTCACTCATCGCATTCGCTCTGGGGCTCTGCGCGGCCGCCGTGCTCGCGTCTGCGGCACTGGCCAAGGAGGGCGGCGTCGAGCTGAGCTCGACTCCGTTTGGGACGCCTCCCGGCGGTACGTGGTCGACCGGGCTGACGCTCATCGACCTGAACGGCAGGCTCCCTGCCGACGCGAAGCCCACGCTCGAGCTCACGAACCTCGACTCGGGCGAGCGCAGGGTCTTCGCGGCCAAGTCCACGGGCGAGATCGGCCGGTACACGCTGGACGTCGTCTTCCCCACGCCGGGCCGCTACGCCTACACGGTCACGGACGGGTTCACCGACAGGGAATACACCTATCCACCGGTGCGGATCGTCGGCTCACAACCGGTGGTTGCGGTGCCCTCGTCTGGGGGCGAGGGCTCGTTCCCGGTCTGGGCGCCGGTGGCGGGAGGGATCGCCCTCCTCCTCGCGGCGGGCGCGGCGAGTGTCTTTGCGCGGCGTCGTCGCTTCGGGCTGTCGCACTAGGCGAACGCCCACCTGGGTACGCGAAGGGCGGCCGGACGGCCGCCCTTCGTTAATTTCGGATTAGTTTCGGCCGTCTGACCTTGTGACGCGTGAATCCCTGCCGATAGCGTCGTTAGGAACACCTTTGTGACACCCTGTTCAATGCTCGACAACTCCATCAGCCTGCTCAACGACAACACGCCGCTGTCCTCCCCGTGGGGACGCGTAGTCGTGATCGCCGCCGTCTTCGCGCTCGCGTGGCTCGTCGCGCGCACGACGGCCTGGGCGGCTGGGCGCATCCTCGCCTGGCATGACCGCCGGCATACGAACGCGGACCTCGAAGCGACCGGGACGATCTCCGACCTGAAGCGGCGGGAGACGCTCGTCAGCGTCATCCGCACTGGGATCACCTACGTGACCTTCGCCGTTGCGGCCGTGGTCATCGTCGGCCAGCTCACGGGCGGCGTCGACCGACTGACCGCGATCGCCGGCGCCTCCTTCTTGCTGATCCTCGGCGGCTTCGCCACGCAGAGGCTCCTCGTGGACATCATCGCGGGCCTGACGATGTTCGCCGAGCGCTGGTTCTCGGTGGGCGACACCGTCACCCTCCTCGTCGGCGCCGAGCTCCAGGGCGTCGTCGAGGACGTGACGCTGCGGCGCACGCGGCTCCGCGCCCTCTCCGGCGAGGTCATCCAGGTGCACAACTCCCAGATCCAGGCGGTCTCCGTCCTGCCACGCGGCGTGAAGGAGCTCGCCATCGAGGTCTTCGTCGCCAAGCGCGAGCCTGGCGAGCGCCTCGTCGAAGACGTCGTCCGCATCCTCCCCGAGGGGCCCACGACGTTCATCCGCCGGCCCTGGATCGAGCACGTCGAGGATCTCGCGCACAACCTCACGCGAATCCGCCTGCACGCGACCGTCGCGCCCGGACGCGAATGGCTCGCCGAGGAGTTCTTCACCGATCTCCTCAAGCAGCGCGCGAGCGACTCTCTGATCGTCCACGGACCGGTTGCGTTCGCGGTGGACGAGCGCGCAACGCGGAGCTACGCACGCGCGAGCGCGACGACGCGCACTGCGTTCGGCCGCTCGCAGCGAAACGCTGCCTAGCTAGCTCTTGGGCTGTTCGCGCTCGGGGAGAAGGTCCCGCCTCCCCGGCGGGCCGGTCTCCAACGAGCCGGCGAGCCCTCTCCGACGCATGAAGCGGACGACCCCCCACGCGGCAAGCGCGCTCAGCCCGCCGATGATCGAGGCGACGACGATTTGGTTGGCATAGGGAACCGCGAGCAGCTTGATCCCGCTGAGGATGAGCGCTGCCGCGAGCGCGAAGCGGAGCATCCGGTCCGGGATGCCCACGCTGATCTGGCTGCCGATGAGGACGCCCGGGATCGAGCCGACCAGGAGCCAGCCGATCGCGCCCACGTCGACGTTGCCCGCGACGAGGTGGCCGAGGCCCGCGACCCAGAGGAGCGCGGCGGCATGGAAGATGTCCGTCCCGACGATGATCTTGGCGCTGAGCGGGAACGAGATCAGCAGCGCGAGGCCGAAGAGCGTTCCGCTCCCGACCGAAGTGAGGCCGACGACGAACCCGCCCACCGCTCCGATGCACACTGCGACGATCCGGTCGCGGTTCGAGAGGTGCCCGAGCTCCTTCTGCGGGCCGACCGGGTGCATGATCGCCTTGGCCAGGAAGGCCAGGCCGCCGACGATCAGCATGATCGCCAGGATCTTGCCCTGCACCGAGTCGACGCCTTCCCCGTAACGGTGGGTCAGGTAGCCGACCGTCCACACGCCCACGAGCGACATGGGCGCGCTGCCGACGAGCATCCAGAGCCCGAGGCGCAGGCGGACAGTCCCGAGCCGTCGGTGCCGCGCCGCGCCGAAGGACTTGAAGATCGCGCCGTGCAGGATGTCCGTCCCCACGGCGATCGCGGGGTCGAACTTGAAGAAGAGGATGAGCATCGGCGTCATCAGCGAGCCGCCGCCCATCCCGGTCATGCCGACGAGGATTCCGATCAGGAGGCCCGCGATAGCAAGCCGTGGATCGTGAGTGTCTGGCACGGGCGACTTAGTAGACGACGAGCACGTCGCAGCCGGCTCGGCGCAGGACGTTCTGGTTGACGCTTCCTTCGACGAGCCGCTCGAAGAACCGCTTGTGGCGGCTTCCGACGACGATCAGGTCGACGTTGCGCTCCTGCGCGAGACCGACGATGGCGTCCGCCGGCGTGCCCTTCGTGGGAACGAGATCAGCGGTGAGGCCGCGTCCCTCGAGGTAGGACCGTGCCTGCTCGAGCCGCTCCCGGGCCAGGCGCTCCGCGTCCGGCGTCCCATCCTTCGGTGGCACGACGTTCGTGACGATCAGCGACGCGCCCAGCTGCTCGGCGTAGTCGGCGGCGCGCCCGAGCGTCTGGCTCGCGGGGTCGTCGTAGGCGACGAGGATCGTGTTCACCGGCACGGCCTGGAAGGGTACCCGGCTCGCCCCGACGCGACGCCCGCAAGCGGTCGGGTCGTTGCGCACGCACCTGCCGCTCACTAGCGTTGGCGCATGTTCTTTCGCCTCTCGAGCTGGGAGGTCGCGCTCATCCTGCTGGCGGTCGTCCTCGGCACGACCGCGATCGGCCTCGTTCTCGGCCGCTACCTGCGGCACCGGTCCGAGCATCTCCGAGAGCCCTTCGGCGTTCTGCAGGCTGCGCTCCTCGGCCTGGTCGGGCTCGTCCTCGCCTTCGGCCTCGCCCTCGCGGTGGGACGGTACGAGGCCCGCCGCACCGCAGTCGTCGACGAGGCGAACGCGATCGGCACGACCTACCTGCGAGCCCAGACTCTGCCCGAGCCGATCCGCACGCAGTCGCTCGAGCGCCTCGTGCGCTACACGGACACGACCATCGTCATTTCGAACGCCGTTCCGGGCAGCGCAGCGGAGCGGGAGGCCGAGACCGCGGGCGACCGGCTGCAGCGAGAGCTCTGGGCGCTTGCCGGGCAGGAGCTCGACGAGGCGCCGGTCGCGAGCGCGCCGCGCCTATATGTCGAGTCACTCAACGAGATGTTCGACGCGGAGACGACCCGCATTGGCGCTCTGGACAACCGGGTGCCCGGTGCCGTGCTCGCCGTCGAGGTGGGCGGCGCGGCCGTCGCGCTCGCCCTGCTCGCCTTCTACCTCGCGATCCTCGGCCGAGGCGTGGCCACGGTCATGCTCGCGGCAGGGCTGATCACCGTGCTCTTGCTCGTCACGTTCGACCTCGACCGGCCGACGCGCGGTCTCATCCAGGTTCCGGACGCGCCGCTCGTGAACCTGCGCGCCTCGATGGAGCTGCCGCCGGCGGCGAGCGCACCCGAGCCGTAGTCCAGCAGCCCTCCGGCGGGCGCAAGTAACGTCCCCCGCGATGGGCCTCTTCAGCCCGCTCAGATCGAAGATCGACCGCGTCACCGCGCGCCTGGCGCTCGTCGGCGCGGATCCGCGCGACGACGAGGATCTGCGCGCTCGCAAGGCGCTCCTTGTCCTGATCTCGGTGTTGATCCTGCCGATCGCGGGGCTCTGGGGAGGCCTGTATCTCGCGTTCCGCTCGCCGGTCGGTGTGGTGCCCCTCGTCTACCTCGCCGTGCTGCTCGCTGCCATCATCGCGTTCTCGCGAACGGGCAACTTCGCGCGCCTGCTGCGCGTGAACCAGGTCGACATCCTGCTCGCGCCGACGATGTCCATGATCCCGCTCGGTGGGTTCCTCGCGTCTGGCGGCGTCGGCCTCTGGGGGATCCTCGCGCCGCTCGGGGCGCTCGTCTTCTCGAACGTGAGGTCGGCGGCCCGCTGGTACGTCGCGTACGTACTCGTCTTCCTCGGATCGGGGCTCGCCGGCGAGATCATCGGCCCGATCTGGACACCGCCGCCGGACTGGTTCACGAGCATCATGCTGGCGATGAACGTCGCCGTCGGCGGGACCATGGTGTTCACGCTGCTGGCGCTGTTCGCGAAGCAGCGGAGCGATGCGCTGGCCGCGCTCCGGGTGGAGCAGCAGAAGGCCGAGAACCTCCTGCTCAACATCCTGCCGCGCTCGATCGCCGACAGGCTGAAGGCCGAGTCCCAGCCGATCGCGGACCAGTTCGGATCGGCGTCCATCCTCTTCGCGGACGTGGTCGACTTCACGCCGTGGTCGGAGCGGCTCACGCCCGCCGAGGTCGTCGGCTGTCTCGACCATCTCTTCAGCCACTTCGACGACCTCGCGGAGCAGCACGGGCTCGAGAAGATCAAGACCATCGGCGACTGCTACATGGTCGCCGCGGGCGTTCCGGAGCCGCGCCCGGACCACGCGTGCGCGCTCGCGCTGATGGCGCTCGACATGCTGGATGCGATGCGCGCCGAGGGCGAAGCCGGGCACCTCGGCCTCGAGCTTCGAATCGGCATCAACTCGGGCCCGGTCGTGGCCGGCGTCATCGGCCGGAAGCGCTTTCTCTACGACCTCTGGGGCGACGCCGTGAACACGGCCAGCCGCATGGAGTCCTACGGCACGCCGGGCAGGATCCAGATCACGCGCGCGACGTACGAGCTGCTCGCCGACGACTTCGAGTGCGAGCCGCGCGGGACGATCGCGGTCAAAGGGAAGGGCGAGGTCGAGACCTGGTACCTCGTCCGGCCGAGGGACGAACGCCCTTCGACTGTTGATGGCGAGGCTCTCGAGCGGACCCTCGCCGACCGCGGCTAAACGGGCGCAGCTGGGATCGAATCCGCCTAACCGCCCAGGGTCGCGACGTCGACGAGCTCCGCTCCCTCCGCGGCGAGCCCGTCAAGGATGCGCGGCAGAGCCTCTGCGGTCGAGTCCGGCCACGAGTGCATGAGGACGATCGAGTCGTCGCGCGCGCGGATTCCCTCCAACACTCGTCGCTCAACGGCGTCGGCATCCGAGTCCTCGTGCCAGTCGCGTGGGTCGACGTCCCAGCCGACATGCACGTAACCCAGCTCCTCGAGGCGGCGGAGCACCTCCGGGTCGTCCATCCCTGCGCCGAACGGGCAGCGAAACCATGGCCGCGGGTCGACCCCTGTGATTTCCCGGATCATCGCCTCGGCCTCACGGACGTCCTCGCGGAAGCCCGCCTCGGTGAGCGAGTCCATGGGAGCGTGATGGTGCGAGTGGTTCCCGATCAGATGACCCGCTGACGAGATCCTCCTCGCCTCGCCGGGGCTCGACCGGGTCCAGCGCCCCTGGATGAAGAAGGTTGCAGGCGCACCCGCATCCCCGAGCGAGGACAGGATGAGCTCTAGTGCCGTTCCCGAGCACGGGCGGTCGGGGTGCTCGGTGTCGAATGTGAGGGCGACGCGCACGGCCGCGGCTACTGCGCGAGCGTGACCTTGGTCAGCTGCTCGGGATGGTCCGCGTCGAGCCCTTTGGCCCGAGCCAGCGCCGCCGCGAAGAGCTGGCCGGCGACGACGGAGAGCAGTGGCGCGAACGCGGGCCGGGAAGGGCGCGGCACGGGAAGCGAGAAGGCCGCATGTGGGATCTTGGCCGCCGCGCTCCCGCTCGCGACGAGGGTTGCACCCGCAGCTCGAGCGCGGACGGCCGCCTCGATGACCGCCGCGAGTGTCTCGTCGTGCGAAGCGATCGCCCAGACCGGGAAGAGCGCTTCGATGGCTGCGACCGGCCCGTGCGCGAGGTCCGTGGCGGTCAACGGCTCCGCTGCGACGCGACACGTCTCGGTCAGCTTGAGCGCGACCTCCCGTGCGGTGGCGAACTCGAAACCGCGACCGATGACGAACATCCGCTCGACGTAGGTGAAGGCGGGAGCGATCTCGCCGGCGCGAAGGCCGAGCGGGTCGAGCATCTCGGCCATCTGCTCGGTGACGCGCCGCAGGCCGTCGGCGATCTTCCGTACCTTGCCGGCCGCTCCACCCGCGAGGAGCGCGAGCGAGGCGAGCTGGTTCATGTAGGTCTTTGACGCCGCGACCGATCGTTCCGGCCCCGCGAGGAGGGGGAGGGTCGCTTCCGCCGCCCGGGCGAGTGCGGAGTGGGGATCGTTGGTGAGAGCGATGGTGAAGGCGCCGCGGGCCCGCATCCGTTCCACGTACTCGACGACGTCCCGTGTCTGGCCCGACTGCGACAGGGCGATGACGGCCGAGCTCGAGACGTCGAGCTTCGCGTCATAGTAGGTCGTCAGCGAGATCGAGTCCCGCATCGCGGTCAGGCCGGCGAGGACCCCGAACGCATAGACGCCGTAGGACGCCGCCGCGTCCGAGGAGCCGTGTCCCACGAGCCGGATCGGAGCCGGAGCGCGCTTCGTGATCTCCGCGGCGACCGCGTCGTACTCGGAGGTGTGCTCGAGCAGCCTGCCGATCGCGTTCGGTTGGCCGCGGATCTCGGAGAGGAAGAGTGCGCCCGGGCGGCTCATGGCTCGCCGATCCGTTCGCCGGTCTCGGGGTCGAAGACATGAGCCTCGTCGGCGTGAGGCTTGAGCTTGACCGGCTCGCCGCGCTCGGGGGCGCTTCGCCAGTCCGTTCGCGCAACGAGCTTCGTCGTCTCCCCGGCCACCTCGGCGACGCAGAAGACGTAGGCGTCCGCCCCGATCTCCTCGACGACTTCGACCTCGGCCGGGATCCCCTCGGACGCGAGGTCGAGCGCCTCCGGCCGGAATCCGAGCACGAGGCTCGCGCGGCCGTTCGCCGTCGCGGCGGCGGGCACTTGGACGGGCTCGCCGCCAATCGTGAGCGTGCCGCCCTCGACCGGGACGGTCAGGAGGTTCATCGCCGGCGAGCCGATGAAGCTCGCCACGAAGGTGTTGGTCGGCGACTCGTAGAGCTCGCGGGGCGGCCCGCATTGCTGCACGCGCCCGTCCGACATGACGACGACGCGGTTCCCGAGGGTCATCGCCTCGGCCTGGTCGTGCGTGACGTACACCGTCGTCACGCCGAGGCGGGACTGGAGCGCGGCGACGTCGGCGCGCATCTGCACGCGGAGCTTCGCGTCGAGGTTGGACAGCGGCTCGTCCATGAGGAACACCGACGGCTGGCGGACGATCGCTCGGCCCATCGCGACCCGCTGCCGCTGGCCGCCGGAAAGCTGGCCGGGTTTGCGCTGGAGGTACGGCTCGAGGCCGAGAAGCTTGGCGACCTCGAGTACCCGTTCCGCACGCTCCTCCTTCTTGACGCGCGCAATGCGGAGGGGGAAGCCGATGTTCGCCTCGACGGTCAAATACGGGTAGAGCGCGTAGTTCTGGAAGACCATCGCTACGTCGCGCTTCTTCGGCGCCAGATCGGTGACGTCGCGGTCGCCGATGTAGATCGCCCCCGCGTCCACCTCCTCGAGGCCCGCGAGCATGCGCAGCGCGGTCGTCTTCCCCGACCCAGACGGGCCGACGAGGACGACGAACTCTCCGTTCTCGATGTGGAGGTCGAGTGCGTCGACGGCAGGGGCATCGGTGCCGGCGTAGATCTTGGTCGCCTGCTCGAAGCGGACGTCAGCCAACGGGCATCCTTTCCGCGCCACCGGCCGCCTGCCCGACCTGATCGCGGGCCCGCCCCTGGGCTTCCGGCGGGGCGTCGATGGCGTCGAGGGCAAGAAGAACGGCACCCACGATCGGTGGGGAGGACGAGCGGCGCACGGCGATCTCGGTTCCGACCTCGCGCATTCCGGCCTCGATGCGGTCGAGGAGCCGTCCGTCCCCGGCCTGCAGGAGCCCGCCGCCGAGGAGGAGCTCGACCGGCTGCTCGGTGAGGTCGAGGCGCTCGAGCGCGACGCGGGAGAGAGCCACGACCTCCGAGGCGAGTCGATCGACGATCTGCGCGGCGACGGCATCGTCGGCGGCGGCCGCGAAGACCACTGGGGGAAGCTCCTCGAGACGGCTCATCGAGATGGCGCCGCGGTGGATCTCCTCTGCCAGCTCGAGTGGGGTGCCGACCCCGAAGTGGGCCGGGACGAGGCGTTCGAGCGATGTGGTCGGACCGCGCCCGTCCTCGCTGCGCGCAGCGGCCGAGGTGGCTGCGAGGCCGACGTCGAAGCCGCCTCCCCAGTCGCCCGTGGTCGCGCCGAGCGCGGGGAAGCGGGCATGCCGGCCGTCGGGCGCCACGCCGACGCAGTTGATTCCCGCGCCGCACACGACGGCGACGCCCCAGCCGCGCTCCGTCCCTGCGCGGAGGACCGCGAAGGTGTCGTTCCCGACGAAGATCTCATCGGCCCAGCCGCGTGCCGCGACGGCGGCGCGGACCTCGTCCTCTTCGGCCGGGAAGTCGACGCCCGCCATGAGGAGTGCGGCGACGTCCGCGACCCGCCCCTCAGGCGGGCGGCCGAGCGCCTCTTCGATCAGCTCCGCGACGATCTCCACCGTGCCCTCGACGCCGATGTGGTGGGGCGAGCTCGCGGGGCCGCGCGCGAAGCCGAGCACGTCCCCCTCGGCCGAGACGACCGCGACGTCCGTCTTCGAGTTGCCACCGTCGACTGCGAGCGCGTTCTTCACGCCGCGGTCTCCACGAGGGTCGGGAGGTGGCCCGCTGCGATCAGCCGCTCCAGCAGGCCAACGCTCAGGCCCCACTGGCCGATGAGCGGATGGGCGAGGAGCGCCTTGCGCGCGGTCTCGAGGTCGCGGGTGACCGCCGCCTCTGCTGTCAGGCGCTCGTACGCGGCTACGTGCTGGGCGAGGCCGAGGAGCTCCGGCGCGAGTGGGGCCTGGGCGAGCGGGACGGGACCCTCGCGCTCCACCCGCGCCGGTACTTCCACAGCGTCGTCGTCGGCGAGGCCGGCGAGCGTTCCTCCATTACGGAGGTCGACGACATGCGTCTCGCCGGAGCCGGCGGCGAGGGAGGCCGCGAGGCCGGTCGCAGCCTCGCTGTAATAGGCCCCGCCGCGCTGCTCGAGGAGAGCCGGCTTCTCGTTGAGCGTCGGATCCCGGTAGAGCTCGAGCAGCCCGCGCTCGATCTCCATCACCGTCTCCGCGCGAGGCGTTCCTTCGAGCTGCTCCGCGAGGACGGCGTCGTGCTCGTAGAAGTAATGCAGGTAGTAGGAGGGCACGACGCCGAGCTCGGCGACGAGCTCGGGGGCAAGGCCGGCCTCGGCGGCGAGCGTTTCGCCGTGCTCGGCGAGGACCTCCGGCAGGACGTCGTCGCCGTCGACGCGGACCGCGCGCACCCAGGTCAGGTGGTTTAGCCCGACCTGGTCGACGAGCACGCGCTCCGGCTCGACGCCCAGGAGGCCGGCGAACCTTCGCTGGAAGCCGATTGCGACGTTGCAAAGCCCAACGGCACGATGGCCGGCGTCCAGGAGAGCGCGCGTCACGATCCCGACCGGGTTCGTGAAGTCGATGATCCAGGCGTCGTCCGCGGCGAGCTCCCTGACGCGCTCCGCGATGCCGAGGACGACGGGGACCGTCCGCATTGCCTTGGCGAATCCGCCCGCGCCTGTCGTCTCCTGCCCGATGCAGCCGCAGGCGAGCGGCACGGTCTCGTCCGAGAGCCGCGCCTCCTGGCCGCCGACCCGGATCTGGACGAGGACGAAGTCGGCGCCTTCGACGGCGCGATCGAGGTCGTCCGTGACGACGAGCTCTCCCCCGAAGCCGTCCCGTTCGAGCATGCGGGCCGCAAGTCCTCCGACCACCTCGCGTCGCTCGGCGTCGATGTCCTGCAGCACGAGCTCGCGCACGGGAAGCCGTTCGCGCTCGCGGGCGAGCCCGCTGACGAGCTCGGGCGTGTAGGTGGAGCCGCCGCCGACGACTGCGACCTTCATCCCTTCACCCCCGTCAGCGTCACGCCCTCGACGAAAGCCCGCTGCGCGAAGAAGAAGAGGAGGACGACCGGGGCGATGACGATCAGCGTCGCCGCCATCGTCAGGTTCCACTGCACCTGGTGGATCGTCCTGAACTGAGCCAGGCCGACCGAGAGCGTCCAGTTGTCCGGGCTCTCGCCCGTGTACAGAAGTGGCCCGAAGAAGTCGTTGAAGCAGAAGAGGAACGAGAAGAGCGCGACCGCCGCGATCGCCGGCTTGGTGAGCCGCAGGACGACCGTCGTCAGGATGCGGAACTCCCCGCAGCCGTCCACGCGCGCGGCGTCGAGGTACTCGTCCGGGATCGTGAGAAAGAACTGCCGCAGGAGGAAGATCGAGAAGGCGTCGCCGAGCAGGTTCGGCAGGATGAGCGGCCAGAGGCTCCCGACGAGGTGGAGCTTCGCCCACATGACGTAGACGGGAATCACCGTCACCTGCGGTGGGAGCAACATGGCGACGAGGACGACCAGGAATGCGGCCTCGCGACCCCGCCAGCGCAGCTTCGCGAGCGCATAGGCGACCGGGATGCTCGACGCGAGGAGGAAGAGCGTCGCAAGGCCGCCGTAGATGAGGGAGTTCAACGCGTAGCGCCAGAGGGGTGCCTCGTTGAAGACATCGGCGAAGTTCTGGAATCGGAACGGATGTGGCCAGAGGTCGGGCGAGAGCGCCTGCTCGTTCGTCATGAACGCGGTCAGGACGATGAAGACGAACGGAGCGAGAAAGACGAGCGCGGCGACGATGAGGAGGCTGTGGTCGGCGACCGCGACGAGTAAGCGCCGGCGGCGGACGTGCGCAGGGGGCTTGCGCCGCACGAGGGCGGGTGACTGCGCCGGTGCGGTCGCGCTCGTCATCGGATGGCCGGCGCCTGGTAGTGCACCCAGCGGCGCGAGTTGCGGACGATGATGACGGTGACGGCGAATGCGACCGCGAGCAAGAGCATCGCCATCGCCGAGGCGTAGCCCATGTTGAAGTAGCGGAAGCCCTGCTGGTAGAGCAGCACGGGATAGAAGAGGGTCGAGTCGAGCGGATAGCCGAGGGAGTTGGCGCCCTCCGTCGCAGACGCGGCCGAACCAGCGGCAATGGTGCTCGCGACGTAGGCCTGCGTGAAGTACTGCAGCCCTTCGATGACTCCGATGACGACTGCGAAGAGGATCACCGGGCTGATCGTCGGGAGGGTGACCCAACGCATGCTCTGCCAGGCTCCCGCGCCGTCGAGCTCAGCCGACTCGTACAGATGCCGCGGCACGTCGATGACCGCGGCGAGGAAGATGATCATCAGGTTGCCGACGCCCCAGAGGCCTAGCAGGACGAGCGACGGCTTCGACCAGGTCGGCGAGTCGAACCAGAGCGGGTCAGGGAGCCCGAGATGGCGGAGGAGGTTGTTGACCGGGCCCGTGCCCGGGTTCAGCAGGTAGACGAAGCCGAGGGTCGCCGCGACCGGAGGCACGAGCGCGGGCAGGTAGAAAACTGTGCGGAAGAACCCGATCCCGCGACGCGCGCGCGAGAGCATCAGCGCGACGCCGAAGGCGAAGATGGCGTTCAGCGGCACCGCCACGGCGATGATCCAGAGCGTGTTCGAGACCGCCGGCCAGATCCGCTGGTCGCCAGTGAAGAGGTACTTGTAATTGGCGAGGCCGACCCACTTCGGCGGCGAGAGCAGGTCGTAGTGCGTGAACGAGTAGTACGCGGTCATGACCAGCGGGTAGCCGAAGAAGATGGTGAAGCCGAGGAGCCACGGGCTCATGAAGGCCAGCACCTGGCCGCGGCGGCGCCAGGCCGCCCGCCGGCGCGCGGAGCGCCGGTCGAGCGGCCGGGCGGCAGGGAGGGGCTTGGCCTCGGCGGCCCGGCTCACCTCACGGCACCTGCGCGCCGCCTGCTGCTTCGAGCTGGGCGTCGATCTGCTGGTCGAGGTCGGCGAGCCCGCCCTCGAGGTCGTCGACCTTCCCGGCCTGGTACTTCGTCACGAAGGCGTCGACGAGGTCCTGGTTCGCGCTGCCGACGAGGGTGATCGGCGTCGTCCTCGTGTTCGGGTTCCCGAAGATGTCGAGGAAGATGTTGAACGCCTCGTCCGGCTTGACGTCGGGTGACTCGAGCGCGTCCGTGGTCGTCGGCACGTTGCGGATCCCGTTCGTCATCTTGACGAGCGCGCCCGTGTCCGTGGCCAGGTATTTGAGGAGCTGCCAGGCCTCGTCCTTGTGCCCGGAGGTCTTCGGGATGCCGATGATGCTCCCGCTCGTGTAGCCCGACCCGTAGAGGTCGGGCTGGGCGTCGTCGACCGGGAGGGGCGCAGTCCCGAAGTTGAGCTCGGGGTGCTCGTTTTGGACGAACGCGACGCGCCATTCGCCGTCGAGGTTCATGGCGAGCTTGCCGCGCTCGAAGGCGTTCTGGGCCGAGAACTCGTCGCCGGCGCTTGCTTGCCAGCGGACGAGGTTGTCATAGCCGTACCAGTCGATGAGCTCCTTCTGCCAGCGAAGCATGTCCGCCCACCCGGGCTGGGCGGCCAGGTTGGACTTGCCCGACTCGTCGACCCAGTCAACGCCCCACTGCGGCGCCCAGTGTGCGGCGACGTTTTCGTAGAAGCCGTCGAAGGGATCGAGGCCGACGACCTTGAGCGACCCGTCGGGGTTCCGCTCCGTGAGCTTCTTCGCGTCAGTCCATGAGCTGCGACACGGTTTGCGGCGGGCTGTCGATGCCGGCCTTCGCGAGGAGGTCCTTGTTGTAGTAGAGGCCGTAGACGTCCGCGAGCATGGGGAGCGCGCAGCGGGTGCCCTCGAACTGGGAGTACTGACGCGGCACCTCGGGGAAGACGTCGTCGCTCAGACCGTCCTGCTTCATGTAGTCGGCGAGGTCGATCCAGGCTCCGTTCGAGCAGTAAGCGCCTGTGTAGGCGCCCGCGTCGAAAGAGTGCGCCACGTCCGGCGCGTTGCCGCCGCGGATCGCGGCGACGATCTTGTCGTCGGAGATCCCGCCGACGACCTTCACGTGGATGTCCGGGTGCGTCTTCTCGAAGTCTGCGATCACGTCCTTCATCACGCCGAGCTCGCGGTCGGTGAAGCCGGTCCACAAGGTCAGATCCGCAGAGCCCGACGAAGACTCGCTCGACCCGCCGCAGCCGGCGATCACGCTCGCCGAGAGCACCAAGAGCACCAGTCCTGCGATCGCCACGCGTCTCATGCGCCACGCCCTCCTCGGGAGATGGAGTTAGAGAACTTTACGAAACGCGACTTTTGCATGCCTTCCTCTGGCTGTCAACCGAGCAACGACGCGGTTGTGCGTTAGAGTCATTGACGAGATGTCCGACCGCGCCATTCCTCCGCTTCTCCGGCGGCTCAATGAGCGCACCGTCCTCGAGACGATACGCCTCGGCGCGCCCATCTCGCGGGCGGAGATCTCCAGGCGTGCCGGAATCTCGAAGCCGACCGTCTCGCTGGCGCTGCAATCGCTCCTCGATGCCGGGCTCGTGCGCGAGTCCCGCTCGGCGCCGCAGGGCCCGAGCTACGGCGCCGTCTACTTCGAATCCGTGCCGGAGGCCGCGCTCGTGCTCGGCCTCGACCTCGGCGCGCGCTTCCTGCGCGGGGCCATCTGCGACCTCGCCGGCGAGGTCCGGGCGCGACAGGACCTCGAGCTACGCGCCGCCGACGTGGACGAAGCGCTGACCGCGGCTGCCGCGCTCCGCGACTCCCTCGTCGAGACGAGCGGGCTCGACGGCCATTTGATCGACAGTGCGGTCGTCGGCGTCCCGGGAGTGGTGGAGGTTCGCACCGGCAAGCTCAGCCTCGCCGCCAACGTCCAAGGGCTCGAGGGCAGGGCCCTCGCGGACGACCTGCGCGAGCGTCTCGGACTCCCCGTCGCCTTCGAGAACGACATCAACCTCGCGGCGCTCGGCGAGCGTTGGGCCGGCGTTGCGCGTGGCGTCGCGGACTTCGTCTTCCTCTCGGTCGGGACGGGCATGGGCGCCGGGCTCGTGCTCGAGGGCGAGTTGCACCGCGGGCACCATGGGGCGGCCGGCGAGGTCGACTTCGCGCTGCTGGGCCTCGGGGACGAGGTGGATCCTTCGGCGCCCGCGATCGCGGAGCTCGCCGCCCAGCTCGCACGCGAGGGAAACGGGCAGACAGGCGTTGTCCCGCCTTTCGACGTTCGCGCCCTGTTCGCGGCCGCCCGCGGAGGCGATCCGCTGGGGCGGGCGGTGGTACAGGAGGAGGCTCGGCGGATCGCGTTGCACATCGCCCCGATCGCGGCGGTGGCGGACGTCGGCCTCGTCGTCCTCGGTGGCGGCATCGGGGCGAACGGAGACCTCCTCCTCGAGCCGATTCGCGGCCACTTGGGCGACTGGCTCCCGTATCCGCCGCGGATCGAGACCTCGAGCCTCGGGGAGGCGGCCGTCCTGATGGGCGCGCTCGCGGTCGGGCAACGTGCCGCGCTCGACAACGTCTTCGCGAACCGCGACGGGGCGGTGTCCGCGTAGGAGCTCGGTCATCTCGCCCGAGGGCGCCGATCAGCCAGACGCCTCCGACGCGAAACGGCGCGCGCACGACCGGATTGGTACAACCCGCTGCATGGCGCCGCGCTCGGTCCGCCTCTCGAGCCCGGAACGTGTCCTGTTCCCGGACGAAGGGATCACGAAGCAGGACCTGTTCGAGTACTACCGCGCGATCGCGCCGGTGCTCGTCCCGCATCTGCACAATCGCCCGTTCACGATGAAGCGCTCGCCCTACGGAGTGGCTGGGGAGGCGTACTTCCAGAAGCAGGCGCCGAAGGGGATGCCCTCCTGGATCCCGACCCGCACCTACCGCACCTACCCGCGCGAGGGCGGGTCGCGGCTCGTCGACTTCCCGCTCGTCAACTCGCCGGAGGCGGTGCTCTGGATGGTGCAGATGAACTGCATCGACATGAACGCTTGGTACTCGCGCGTCGACAAGCCCGACCGCCCGGACTTCGTGCTCTTCGACCTCGACCCCCCCGAGGGCGGCTTCGCGCTTGCGATCCGCGTCGCTCACCTGATCCGCGAAGAGCTCGAGCGGCTCGAGCTCGAGTCCTACGTCAAGACGAGCGGCGCCGACGGGATTCACGTGCTCGTCCCGATCGCGCGCCGAGCGACCTTCGAGCAGACCTATACGTTCGCGGAGCGGGTGGCGCGCGAGCTCGAGGAGCGGCACCCGGGGCTGGTCACGACCGAGTGGCTGAAGCGCAAGCGCGAAGGCGTACTCGTCGACCACCGTCAGAACGCGCGGGGGAAGACGATCGCCTCGGTCTACTCGGTGCGGCCGAAGCCGGGCGCGCCGGTCTCGACGCCGCTTCGCTGGGACGAGCTAACAGATGACGTGACGCCGCGCCGCTTCGGGATGCGCGAGGCGCTCGCGCGCGTCGAACAGCACGGTGACCTGTTCGAGCCCGTGCTCGCGGGCGGCCAGGCACTCGGTCGTGCCCTGAAACAGTTGCGCTAGTGGGGCACCGACCGGCGAGGCTATCCGCCC
>CAVYBK010000021.1:0-31712 GCA_963766725.1 uncultured Actinomycetes bacterium | reverse complement strand
AGAAGCTCCCGCCCACGTGCCGGGACTGCGGCCTCAAGCTCGAGCGCCGCTACCTGGGCGAGTCGGTCTGCAGCTGCCACCACTAGGCCCTGGCCGGTGGGGCTAGTAAGAGCTAAGCGCCGACGGTATACAGGGTGCGCGCAGCGCGGTCGCCGCGAATGAGCTTCCGCGCATAGAGACGCTCGTCGGCCGCTCGGTAGAGGGAGAGCGCGTTCTCCCCGTCCGCGGGATAGACCGCCCAGCCGAAGGTGATCCGGCTCTCCTGCCGCGCCATGGCGCCCTCGAGCTTCGCTGCGAGGGCCGCGGCTTCATCGGTCCGTCCCAAAACCGTGAGGACCGCGAACTCGTCGCCGCCGACCCGGGCGACCTCGTCCTCCGGACGGAGCGAGCTCCCGAGCATGAGCGCGAGGCGCCGCAGCGCGTCGTTGCCCTCCGCGTGGCCCTGCGAGTCGTTGATCGTCTTGAGCCCGTCCATGTCGCCGAGCAGGAGCGCGAACGGAATGCCGGCCTCGAACCGCCGGGCGATGGCGGCCTCGAAGGCGCGCGTGTTCGGCAGGCCCGTCAGGAAGTCGCGCTCTGCGAGAAGGCGCAGTCGCTCGACGAGCTCGCGGTCCCGCGCCGAGAACCAACCGAGCAGGCCCCCCATCGTCGCGTACGTGAGGAAGCGAAGCGGCGTCGACAGCGTGAGGAGCTCCGACGGCGAGATGTTGGGATTGATGACGACGCCCAGGGTGAAGAGGGCGACAGCGATCGCGCCGGCCAGAATCCCCCGCTTCACACCGCCGGTCAGCGCCAGCGCGGCGACCGGGAGGTAGAAAAGGTGGGCGATTCCGAGCCCCGGGACCTCGAAGACGACGAACGTCATGAACACGAGCGCATAGCTCGCGATCGCGAGGCTCAGGACGAGCGATCGGTGTTGGTAGGCCGCGTTCACCCTCTCCTGAAGAGAGTAGGAGCGCGGCGGCTCCCGTTACGTCACTCGTTCGAGTGATTCTCGGGCGACGAGCTCGCGCACCGCGCGGGCGAGCACGCGCGCCCCGAGCTCGCATTGCTCGGGCGGCGTGTACTCGTCGGGCGAGTGGCTGATGCCTCCGCGGCTCGGCACGAACAGCATCGCGGAGGGAACGTGATGCGCGAGGACCATGGCGTCGTGCCCGGCTCCGCTCGGCATCTGCCTGAACGAGGCTCCTTCCGCCCGGGCGGCCTCGACGAGCGCGTCCTGGAGCCCCTGGTCGAGCGCGACCGGAGGCTTTCGGTGCGTGGCCGAGATCTCCATGCCGAGGCCCTCCTCGGCGGCGACCCGCTTGACGGTCTCGCGCACGAATGCCTCGGCGCGCTCGAAGCCCTCGGCGGTCGGCGAGCGGACGTCGATCGTGAACTCGGCGAGCCCTGGGATCACGTTGAAGCCGCCCGGCTCGACCGAGACGATTCCGACGTTGGCGGTCATGTCCTCGCGGGCGCGCGCCTCCTCCCGCAGCTCGAGGACGATGCGCGAGGCACCGGCCAGGGCGTCGCGGCGCCCGTCCATCGGCGTCGTCCCCGCGTGGTTGGCCGCGCCCAGGAGCTTCACGCGGAAGCCGAGGAGCCCGGTGATCGCCGTGACGATGCCCAGGTCCTCTCCGCTCTGCTCGAGCACGGGGCCCTGCTCGATGTGGAGCTCGAGGTAGGCGCCGACCCGGTCGACTCCGCGCGCCTGGGTCAGGCGGTCGAAGTCGAAGCCGGCGCGCGCCATCGCGTCGGCGACACCGCGGCGGCGCCAGTCCTCGAGATCGACCTCGCCGCAGAAGGCGCGGCTGCCGAGCATCCCGGTCTGGAAGCGGCTGCCCTCCTCGTCGTTGAAGGACACGACCCAGAGGGGCCGCCTCGGCTCGACGCCTTCCGCCCGCAGGGCGCGGACGGTCCCGAGGGCAGCCAGCACGCCTAGGGCACCGTCGTAGCGGCCGCCGCGCGGCACGGTGTCGAGGTGAGAGCCGACGAGCACCGCCTCCCCCTCCCCCGCGTCCCAGCGGCCGAAGACGTTGCCTGCCGGGTCGAGCTCGGTCTCCAGGCCGAGGTCCTCGAGCCGGCGCATGAGCCAGGCGTTCGCC
The DNA here is from genome assembly GCA_963766725.1 of uncultured Actinomycetes bacterium. Classification (GTDB taxonomy): domain Bacteria; phylum Actinomycetota; class Thermoleophilia; order Gaiellales; family Gaiellaceae; genus DATEOR01. The sequence goes on along the minus strand of CAVYBK010000021.1, from coordinate 29,625 downwards.
TGCGCGAGCTCCGGGGACCAGGCGAAGCGGGAAACGCCGCCGCCGTCGGCGCCGATCTGCGCTGCAGCCTCGAGCTCAGCCGCGAGCGAGGTCACCGCGCCTCTTCAGCCAGCGATACAGCTCGACCCCGCCCGTGATCAGCAAGGCGATGGCGAAGGCGAGCAGGAACCCCTTCCACGGCTGCTCCTCGAAGGCCCGGCCGCCGAAGTAGCCGAGCAGGGCGGCATAGCCGGCCCAGAGGAAGCCTGCGACCACGTCGAAGCGGATGAAACGGTGCCACGTCATCTCGAGCAGGCCGCAGGTCAGCGTCACAACTGTGCGCCCGCCGGGGATGAAGCGGCCTATGAGGATCAGGTAGCCGCCACGCTCCTGGATCTGTTCTTCTGCCCAGTCGATCCGCTTGCGGCGCTCCCCCTGGAACCAGCGCGCGACGATCCGGTGCCCGGCCTTCCTCCCGATCCAGTACGCCGTGTTGTCGCCGAGGATGGCGCCGCCCGCCGCGCAGAGGATCACGAGCCAGAGCATGAGGTCGCCGGTCGAGGCGAGCACGCCGGCGAGGATGACGGATGTCTCGCTGGGAACGAACGGGATGATCACGTCCAGCGCGGCGACGGCGAAGAGGAACGCATACGTCCACGGCGAGCCGGAGACGTACTGCGTGAGGGCGTCGAACACGCGGTGCCCCGTTCAGCGATGCTGCCCAGCGTCTCGGGCGTGAGCACCGAGCGATGCAAGGACGCAGGGAGCCCCGGTAACGGTATTTACCGGGGCGACCGAGGACGCTGCAGCGCGCTGCGTGATCGCGGACGAGACGTAGGCGTGTATTGCTGAATGGGGCACTTAATGCGCGTGCTCTTCGGGGAGGCCGAAGCGGCGCGCGGTTCCCTCCTCCGAGTCGAACTGGATGAGCACTGCGGCCTCGTCACCGACGACCCATGCGTCGTGCCCGGGCTCGATGGTCACGACCTGCGGCGCCACGTACTCGAACGTGCAGCCGTCGGCGTACTCCCCGGCGATGTGGCCGCGGGCGAGGAAGCCCACGTGCGCGTGCATGCAGAGCTCGGTCTCGACGTTCGGGCGCATGTGGGTCGACCAGCGGAAGCCCGGCGGGTAGACGACGCGCTTGACCCTCCCGTTCCCCGCGCGCGCGATGTCGATCTCGGCACCGCCGACCTCGCGGTGGTCGGCTCCCTCGATGGGCGCGGTGAGCGGGTCCATGCGCGGTTAGCTTAGGCGAACCGCGCCGGATCGAAGAGCGCGGCGTCTCCGGCGGCGAGGCGCCGGCACGCGGCAGGCGCGGTCACCATCCCGATGGAGGAGAAGCCGCCCGCCACGACGAGGCCTTCCACCCCTGGAACGGGCCCGACGACGGGCAATCCGTCGGGAGTGTGGGCTCGGCGCCCGGACCAGGCGGCAAGCACGGGAACGTCCTCGAGCACAGGCGAGACGCGGGCGGCGCGCTCGGCCAGCCGCCGAACGGTCTCCGGCCCTTCCGGGTCGTCCAGCAGCGACCTCCTGAGCGACGTGCCGATGAGGCAGCGACCACCCGGGCGCGCGCCGAGCAGCAGGGAAACGACGCCCGGCTCTTCGGCGGCGCCCTCCGCGACCTCGCGCACCGTCGGTGCGCCGACGACGCTCGCCATCTCGTCCTGCATCGGCCAGAGCGCCTGCTCGATCGCATAGCGCGGGGATGGATCGACGCGGCCGGTCTCGAGGAGCCACCCGCGCGAGGACGTCACGGGAAGCTCGATTCCCAGCGGCCGCAGGAGGAGTCGCAGCCACGGCCCGGTCGCGAGAACGACCCTCTCGCACGGGAGCACTCCCTCGTCAGTGGCGAGTCCGGTGACGCGCCCGCCCTCGACGAGGATCCGCTTCGCCTCGCAGCCGAGCCTGAAGTCCACGCCTTCGCGCCGGGCCGCCTCGGCGAGAGCCGTCGTCGCGCCCATTGCGTCGAGCGTCCACCCGCCCTCGACCACGAAGCCTCCGGCCAGGTCGTCCGCAAACCACGGGTCCGCGCGGAGGTCGACCTCCTCGCCTCCCACGGCCTCCGCGTAGCCGCGCGCCGCCTCGAGCTCGTCCTCCTCGACGGCCAGCACGAGCATCGGCCACGGCGTGAGGTCGAAGGGAACGGGCCCGGCCGAGACTTCCTCGTAGATCTCGAGCGACTCGGCGAGGAGATCGTTCACCCAGCCGAGTGGCTGGCGGAAGAGGAAGCCGCCGTTTCGCCCGGATGCGCCCGCGCCGATTCCGCCGGAGTCGACGACGACGACCTGCGATCCCTCACGCGCCAGGAAGGTCGCCGCTGCGCAGCCGGCGACTCCCGCACCGACGACGACGGTGTCGGGGCTCAGCTGTCGGCGGGCGTGTCGCCCGAGTGGCGCTTGCGCCAGAACATGAGCCCTGCCGCCGCGGCGCCCACGGCTGCGATCGAGGCTGCGACCGCGCCGCCCTTCTTCGTGCCGGCCTTGCGCGCGGCTGCCCGAGCCTTCTGCTTCGCGACCGGCTTGGCCAACGTGATCACGAGCCAGCCGATGAAAGCGTTTCGTCTGTTGAACACGCTCATCGCTTCCCTCCTCTCAGGCCTTCGCGGCGGTGCGCCTGCGGGTGGCGACGTGAATCGGACGGCCGAGCGCCACGAGACCCGCCTCCTTGATCGCCTCGGAGAGCGTCGGGTGCGCGGTCATGCCGTCCGCAACGGTTTCGATCGTCGCCTCGGCGTCGAGCGCGACGACCCCGGCCTCGACCAGGTCTGTCACGTGCGGACCGACCATGACGAGCCCCAGAAACTCCCCGTAGCGCGACTCGTGGATGGTCTTTACCCAGCCGGTCGTCTCGTTCTGCATGATCGCCCGCCCGTTGGCGACCCACGGGAACGAGCCGGTGACGACGTCATCGCCGTACTGCTCGCGCGCGGCCTGTTCGGTGAGTCCGACGCTCGCAATCTCCGGGTCGGTGTAGATCGGGCGCGGCACGCCGCGGTTGTCGACGACCGCGTCGTGGCCCATCGCGTTCTCCGCCGCGACCTCGGCCTCGCGGAAGGCGGTGTGCGCGAGCTGCCAGTAGCCGGCGCAATCGCCGGTCGCGTAGATGTGCGGAACCGTCGTGCGCCGGTGCTCGTCCGCCGCGATGCCCTTCTTGCGGTCGAACTCGACGCCGATCTCCTCGAGCCCGAGACCTTCGACGTTGGGCCCGCGCCCGGTCGCGACGAGCATCAGGTCGCACTCCTTGGTCTGACCGCCGAAATGGACGCGGAGGCCGTCGCCCGTGTCCTCGACCTTGTCGCACTGCGTCTCGAGGTTGAGCTCGATGCCGCGCTTCTTGAACTGCTTGGCGAGCTCCTTCGACGCGTCGTCGTCCTCGAGCGGGATGAGCTTCGGGAGCATCTCGACGATCGTCACCTCGCTGCCGAACCTCGCGAGCGCGGAGGCGAACTCGCAACCGATGATGCCGCCGCCGAGGATGACGATCCGGCGCGGAACTTCCGTCTGCGCGAGGAGGCCGGTCGAGTCGACGCAGCGCTCCGAGTCGATGCCCTCGATGGGCGGCCGGAGCGGCGACGATCCCGTCGCGACGATCGCGCTCTTGAACGTGATGTCCTCGGCGCCCTCGACCGAGAGGGTGTTCGCGTCCTTGAAGCGGCCGACGCCTTTCACCCACTCGATCCCGTTCGCCTTGAAGAGTGTCGCGACGCCGCCGGTCAGCTGCTTGACGACGCCTTCCTTCCACTGCTGTGCAGCGCCGAAGTCGAGCTCCGGGGGGCCGACCTTCACGCCGAGCTTCTCGAAGGTCTCGTTCGCCTCCTTGAGCGCAAGGGCGGTCTGCACCCAGGCCTTGGTCGGGATACAGCCGACCCGCAGGCAGGTGCCGCCGAGCTCGGCCTCCTGCTCGACGCAGACGACGCTGGCGCCGAGCTGAGTCGCCCGGATCGCCGCGGGATAGCCGCCCGACCCGCCGCCGAGGACGGCAACGTCACATTCCATCTCCTGCCCTTTCGCTCGCTTCGGTTTCCAGGATCGATCCTACCCGCGAGGGCTCATTCTCAGAGGTCGGGAGCTTTCCCTCGTTCCAGGGATCACCGGCGGCCGCGCTTCTGCCGTTTCCTCGGCTGACCGGATTAACCCCGGGTCACGGCGAGGGCGGCATACCAAGGGAAGCCGCCCTCCCGCTTTTAAGCGGGCTCGAGCCAGTCTGCGGGCGGGCCCGAGCCGAGCAGGGAGAAGTTGCCCCGGTCGCGGATCGCGGTGGCCGCCTCGACGAGCGCTTGCACCGCCGCCCACGTGAGCGATCCGCCGACGCTGACGCGCTGGGCTCCGGCGTCGGCGAGCTCCTGAAACGTCAGGTTCGGACGCGCGAGCACGTTCACCGGCTTCGAGACGGCGGCGCAAAGAGCGCGAATGTCATTCAGATCGGACAGGCCGGGAGCGTAGAGAACGTCCGCGCCCGCGGACTCGAACGCCTGCAGGCGGGCGATCGTGTCATCGAGGTCGGGATTGCCGCGGATGTGGTTCTCGGCCCTCGCCGTCAGCGTGAACGGGAAGCCGACCGCGCGTGCCGCGGCCACTGCTGCACGAACCCGCTCGACGGCTTCGTCAAGGCCGTAGAGGCGCTCTCGATCCCAGTCCTCGATCGATCCACCGACCGCGCCCGCCTCCGCAACGCGGGAAATCGCGACGCCCGGGTCGGCGCCGTGGCCGTCCTCGAGGTCGACCGAAACCGGCAAGTCCGTTGCGCGAGCGAGAACAGCAACGTGGTCGACCACCTCGTCGAGTGTGGCGGCGCCGTCGAGCCGGCCGAGTGTGAACGCGAAGCCGGAGCTGGTCGTCGCGAGCGCGCGAAAGCCGAGCGCAGCAAGGACGCGTGCGGAGCCGGCGTCCCAGGGATTCGGGATGACGAACGGGTCGCCGGCGTGCAGGGCGCGGAATGCTTCCGCCTTCTCCTCAGTCGTCGCCGACACGAAGCACGACCTTTCCCTGTTTGCCGCGCTCGCCGACGCGGTCGAAGGCCGCGCCTGCTTCCTCGAGGGAGAAGACCGAGTCGACTGCCGGGGTCAGCTCTCCAGCGTCTGCGCGGCGTCCGAGCTCGACCAGCTGTGCGCGATTCGGCTCGACCACGAAGTACGTCACGCCGTCGGCCTCCTCCGCAATCGAGACGACTCTGCTGCCCAACCCGACGGCATTCGTAAGCTCATCGCCGCCGACCGTGTCGAACACGAGGTCCGGCGTCTCGTCGTCGGCGGCCAACTGACCCTTCAGGAGCTGGACGGCCAGATGGCCGACGCCGCCGTTCGCTCCGAGGACGCGAACGCGCTCGCCTTCCTTTAGAGCACCGTGCTCGAAGATGCCCTGCCACGCGCTGAGACCGGTCATCGGGAGCGTGGCGCTCTCGACGTGCGTGAGGCTCATTGGTCGCGGCGCGAGCACAACGGCCGGAACCACGGCGTATTCGGCGGCGACGCCGTCGCGGTCGAATGGCGTGAGCGCGAAGACCTCCTCTCCCACCTCGATGTCGTCCACGTCGGGAGCCACGTGGGCGACCACGCCCGACAGCTCGTAGGACGGGATGGCGGGAAGACGGTCTACCGGCCAGGTCAGTTCATCGCGGGTGATCGCAGCAGCGTGAACGCGAATCAGCGCCTCGCCCTCGTGCACGGTCGGGACCTCGATTTCCTCCACGGCGAGTCCGGTGTCGTGCAGGCGGACCGCACGCATCGCCCTCACCGTGTCAGACGTCTTCGGAAAGCTGGATGCGGTTGCCGTCGGGGTCGAAGACGTCCAGCAGGCGGATCGCGCCCGGGATCTCGAGAACGACGCCGACGTTGACGCCGGCCTCGCGCAGGCGGTCGGCCTCCGACTTGATGTCCGTGACCTCGAGTGTGGCGATCACGTCTTCCTCGCCCCCCTCGCCGCCGCCCTCGAACTCGCCCTCGGCGAGCGCGATCTCGAGGCCGTTACGGACCATGCGCGCCCAGCGGTCCTCCTCGTCCTTGTAGACCTGCTCGAAGCCGAACGTGCGCTTGTAGAAGTCCTGGGCCGCCTCGAGATCCGTGACGCGGTACCAGATGTTCACAGCGCGAGGCCTGGCTCTTCGAGGAAGGACTTGACCGTGGCGAGGAACTCGGATGCGGTGGCGCCGTCGACCGAGCGGTGGTCGATGGTCAGCGTCATGTCCATGCGCGGCTGGATCTCGAAATCGCCGTCGACGACCACGGCTCGTTCCTCGATCGCCCCGACCGCGAGGATGCCGGCCTGCGGCGGGTTCAGCACCGCCGTGAAGCGCTCGACTCCGTACATGCCGAGGTTCGAGATCGTGAACGTGCCGCCGTCGAGGTCCTCAGCGCGAAGCTTGCCTTCGCGGGTGCGCGAGACGATGTCCGCGCGCGCCGCGGCGATCTCCGGGATCGTCAGCCGCTCACAGCCCGGAATCACCGGGACGACCAGGCCGTGCGGGATCGCGACGGCGATCCCGATGTTCGCGTTCGGGAAGAGCTTCACGGAATCGCCGGCGAAGTGGGCGTTCACGTCGCGATGGCGCATGAGCGCGAGCGCGACGACCTTCGTGAGGATGTCGGAGTAGGTCGGCCGGACCCCGCCCTCCTTGACCTGGGCGAGCAGAGCCTCCCGCAGGCGGACGGAGGCGGTCATGTCGGCCGACATGGAGATCTGGAATGCGGGCGCCTCCCACGCCTCGGTCATGCGGCGCGCGATCGTCTTCCGCATCTGGTTCAGCTTCACGACCTCGACCTCGCCAGTCGGAGCCGCGGCGGCGGGAGCGGCGGCGGCACCCGTCGCCGAGGCACGCTCGACGTCCTCCGCGACGATGCGGCCCTCCGGCCCGGTCCCGCGAAGGGCGGAGAGCTCGATCCCGCGCTCGCGGGCGATGCGCCGTGCGAGCGGCGAAGCCTTGACCCGGCCGCCGTTCGTGCTCTCGACGCTCTGCTCGGGCTCGGACGGGCCTTCGGGCGCTTCCTCGCGGCCCCGCTCGCGCTCGTCCTCCCGCTCGGGGGCGGGGGAGCCTTCCTCCTGCGCATCGTCCTCGGAGACCTCGGTCGGGTCCTCGGCCTCGCCTTCGGGCACCTCTTCGCCCTGCTCGCCGATGACCGCGATCGCCTTGCCGACCTCGATCTCCTCCCCCTCGCCCGCGAGGATCTTGAGGAGGACACCGGAGGCCTCGGCCTCGACCTCCTGCGTCACCTTCTCGGTGTCGAGCTCGTAGAGCGCCTCGCCCTTCTCCACGCTGTCGCCCTCGGACTTCAGCCAGCGCACGATGGTGCCGGTCTCCATCCCCTGGCCGAGGCGCGGAAGGGTGACCTGGGAGCTCATTCCTTGCCGACGGTCTTCTTGATCGCCGCGAGCACGTCCTTGGCGTGGGGAATGACCCACTCCTCCATGACGGGCGCGAACGGGATCGGGGTGAACTTGGCGCCGACGCGCGCGACCGGCGCGTCGAGGTAGTCGAACGCCTTTTCCTGGACGACGGCCGCGACCTCGGCGCCCCAGCCCATCCGCGTGACGGCCTCGTGGGCGACGACAGCGCGGTTCGTTTTCTTGACGGAGGCGATGAGGGCGTCCTCGTCGAGCGGCTGCAGCGTGCGCGGGTCGAAGACCTCCACGGAGATCCCCTCCTCCGCGGCCTGCTCTGCCGCCTTGAGCGACTCGTGCACGAGCCGGCCCGTGGCGACGACGGTCACGTCCTCGCCCTCGCGATGGATCCGCGCCTTGCCGATCTCGATCGGCTCGATCTCGTCGGGGACCTCGCCCTTGATGCCGTACAGCGTCCGGTGCTCGAAGAAGACGATCGGGTTGTCCTCGTAGATGGAGCTCCAGAGGAGGCCGCGCACGTCCTCGGGTGTGGACGGGAAAACGACCTTGAGCCCCGGCACGTGCACGAACCACGCCTCGAGCTGCTGCGCGTGCTGTGCGCCCGGCGACCAGCCGGCGCCTCCCTGCGTGCGGATCGTGATGGGCACCTTGATCTGACCGCCCGACATGTAGCGGTGCTTGGCCGCCTGGCTGACGATCTGCTCCATCGCCAGGGTCGTGAAGTCCTGGTACATGATCTCGACGATCGGCCGCATCCCGGCGATCGCGGCCCCGATGCCGGCGCCGACGATGGCCATCTCGGAGATCGGCGTGTTGCGCACGCGCTCGGGCCCGAACTCTTCGAGCATCCCCTGCGTGACGCCCATCGAGCCGCCCATCTCGGCGATGTCCTCGCCCATGATGAAGACGTCCTCGTCCCGCCTCATCGCGGTCGACATGGCGTCGCGAACGGCTTCCCTGTAGGAGAGCTCGGCCATCAGGAGTAGACGTTCTTGAGGGCGTCCTCGGGCTTCGGGTCGGTGCCCTGCTTCGAGAACTCGACGGACGCCTCGACGATCTTCACGATCTCCGCGTCCATCTCCTCCCAGTCGGAGTCGGAGAGCTCGAGCTTCTCGCGCGCCTTCGTGACCGGATCCTGCGTCTGGCGCAGCTCCCGCACTTCCTCCTTCGGCCGGTAGACCTGCGGGTCGCCGATGTAGTGGCCGGTGAGGCGGTACGTCTCGGCGAGGAGGAACACCGGGCCCTTTCCCTCGCGCGCGTGTTTGAGCGCCTTTTTCGCGACGTCGTAGACCGCCTCGACGTCCTGGCCGTCGACCTTCATGGACGTCATGCCGAAGGCCTCCGCGCGCTTCGTCAGATCCTCGATCGGAAGCTGCTGCTTGGCGGGCGTCGACTCCGCGTAGTGGTTGTTCTCGCAGACGAAGACGGCCGGCACCGTCCAGAGCTGCGCGAGGTTCAGCGACTCGTGGAACGTGCCGATGTTCGTGGCCCCGTCGCCGAAGAACGCGACTGCCACCCGCGGCTCGCCGCGCATCTTGAAGGCGAGCGCGGAGCCCACGATCCCGGGCAGCCCGCCCCCGACGACCGCATTCGCGCCGAGATTCCCGCGCTCCATGTCGTAGAGGTGCATGGAGCCGCCGTAGCCGTGGCTCATGCCCTCGACCTTGCCGTAGAGCTCCGCCATCACCTCGTTCGGATGCGTTCCCTTGGCGAGCGTGTGCCCGTGTGCGCGGTGCGTGGAGGCGATGACGTCGTTCTCCTCGAGCGCCTGGCAGACCCCCACCGCAACGGCCTCCTGGCCGATCGCGACATGGAGAAATCCGGGCAGCTCACCGGCGCGGAAGCGCTCCTCCACCTTCTCCTCGAAACGGCGGATGAGCAGCATTTCCCGCAGGAATTCCTTCAGGCGCCCACTGGACGAAACCTGCCCCTTTTCCTCGAGCGTGGCCACGCGCCGACAAGCTAGCAGCCGGTCACTAGACTTGCCCCGGTGCGACTCGCCGACCAGTGGCAGGAGATCGAGACCGCCCTCCCGCAGGGCTGGAGCTCGGCGCAGCTGTCCCTGACGGTGGCCGAGGACGCCGACGCCGACCGCGTCGCGCTCATCCTCGCCTCGCTGACGCCGGGGCGCATGGGCACGAGCTTTCGGCTCGAGGTGACACCTTCGCGCAACCCGGAAGGCATCGTCCGCCGGCTCGACCAGGAGGGCGTCCGGGGCCGGCTCGACCTGATCGCCACCGACGCCGCGGCGGCCGAGATTCCCGTGGCCGAGCCGCGGCATCGCCAGGCACCGCTCACGCGCCAGTGGGACGAGCTCGTCGGCGATCTGCCCCAGGACTGGTCGGAGCTCTACGCCGAAGTCGAGCTCGCTTCCTCCGACTTCCTCCCCCGGGCCGCATTGCTCCTCGCGCCGGTGAATCCCGCCCGGTACGGCGGGGTCGCCGTCCCTGCGCTTCAGGAGCGCCAGAGTGACCGGCTACGGAGTCGCGCCCGAGATGACACGACGCTGCTTCGAGCGCCTGGACTCCGAAAGCATCACCGGCTCGCTCCGCGCACTCCGTGTTCTCTCCCACACCTCGCACGTCTCGACCCAGGGCCCCGTCTGGCGCGTCGGGGGCCGGTCGGTTTGAGCAGCCCCGAAGAGCCGCAGGTCTCCTGGAAGGTCATCGACTCGGGAGCGGAGGTCGTTTCGTCCGACGGCGAGAAGACGGCCAACGTGAGCCGGGTCGTCGGCGATCCCGATGCGGACGTCTTCACCGGGCTCGCGGTCACGGTCGGCATCCTGGGCGGCGAGCGCTTCATCCCCTCGGAGCACGTCCAGGAAATCCGGCCCGACCGTATCCAGGTCGACCTCAGCAAGGCGGCCATGGAGTCGCTGCCCGAGTACGAGGACGCGCCCGTGGTGCGCCTCGAGCCGGAGAAGCCGGGGTTCTTCGCGCGGCTCTTCGGCCGGCGCTAGACGCGCGCCCGGCGCAGGTGTAGAGGCAGGACGGCGTAGGCGGCGGCCTCACGCAGCAAGAGCCGGCCGCTCCAGCGCGGCGCGCCGAACGTACGGACGTCGATCCCGGTTCCGGACAGCGCCCGCCGGAACAGGACCCCGGTGCGGCGGCAGTGCCACCACGACGTGACGGCGACCACCTCTTCCGCGCCGAGCTCTCGGGCGAGATGCGCGACGTGCACCGCGGTCTCCGCGGTCACGCGGGCGCCGTCGTCGCAGAGGACGCGGTCGGGCCCCCCGGGCCAGGCTTCCAGCATCAGCTCGACCTCCGGTCGCCCGCTGAGCAGGACGGTGTCCTCCTCGGAGGCGAACTCGGCCGCGGCGAGCACCCTGGCCTCACATACGGGATGCAGGCCCGCGCCGCGCCAGGCGGAGTAGCCGAGGACGACGACCAGCCTCACGGGCGCCTCTTCATCCAGCGGTAGAGCAGGATCGTCCCGGTCAGGGTGAGGACGAGGCTCACGGCCTTCTTCCCGGAGATGCGGGACTCGCCGGCCGCCCGCTCGCGCATGTTGACCGGAACCTCTTCGACCACGAGGCCCGCGTCGGCGAGTCGCAAGAGGCCCTGGACCTCGGGCGCCCCCGTCGTGTAGGGCTGGGCGAGGAACGGGAAGGCGGACGCGGCTGCGGCGTACATGCCGCTCGTCGCATCGGCGAACGGCCGTCCGAGCTGGAGCCGGAGCGCGCGACGCAGCACGCTTGTCCCAAGCCTGCGCGCCGGGCTCGGCTTGTAGCGGTACGGCTCGTAGCCGTCGCCCGAGACGAAGCGCGAACCGACCGCCACGTCGCACTCCCCGGAGCGAACGCGCTCGAGCAGGCGGTGGAGCTCTGCGGCCGGGTGCTGCCCATCGGCGTCGACGCGGCCGCAGTACGCGTAGTGCTTCCGCGCCGCGTACTCGTAACCGGCCGCGACGACCACCGGCAGCCCGCGGTTCTCCGGAAAGCTCAGCACCTCGGCCCCCCACTCCCGCGCGAGCTCGGCCGTGCGGTCCCGCGAGCCGTCGTCGACGACGAGCACATCAACGCCGGGAAGCTCGCCGCGGAGCTCGTCGAGGACCCCAGGCAGGCTCTCCTCCTCGTTCAGCGCCGGGATGAAGACCACGGTGTCGGCCTGCGGGCTCATGCGCGGAGCTCCGCCGCGAACTGCGTTCCCAGCGCGGCCACGATCTTCTCCCTGAGCTCGCGCGCGTCCTCGTCCGAGAGCGTTCGCTCGGACGAGCGGAACTCGGCGTGGAAGGCGATCGACTTTCGGCCCTCGGGAATCCCCTCGCCGCGGTAGACGTCGAAGACATGCATGTCGCGGAGCTCCGGCCCGGCCGCCTCGCGGGCGGCCGCGACGAGGTCCCCGGCCGACGTGCCCTCGTCCACGACGAAGGCGAGGTCCTGGCGGAGCGCGGGGAAGGTGATGACGTCCTCGTAGACGATTCGCTCGGGGAGAAGCTCGAGGAGCGTCTCGAGGTCGAGCTCGAATGCTCCCCACTCCCCTTCGAGCGTGCTCGGGTGGAGCTCGCCGACCCAGCCGCCCTGTACGCGCGCCGCCTTGCCCGGGTGGAGGAAGGGGGCCGTCGTGCGCTCGAAGCCCGGCTCCACCTTGAGGGCAGCGAAGAGCGTCTCGACCGCGCCTCGGGCGACGGCGAATCCGCCCTCGGCGATCCCTGTCACGCGCCGCCGCTCCTCGGGCAGTTCCTCGCCGCTCGGCAGATAGACCCGCGCGATCTCGAAGAGCCGGATGGCCTCGTTCCCCATGTTGACGTTGTGGCGCGCGGCCGCAACCAGGCCGTCCAGGAGCGTCGTGCGAAGAACCGCGTGTTCGGAGGTGAGCGGATCGGGGAGCCGGAGCGCCTTCTCGTCCGGGTCGGCCGCGGCCAGGCTGAGCGTGTAGGCCTCCGAGAAGCCCGCGCCGACGAGCACGTCCTCGACCAGGCGCCGCAGCCGCTGGTCCGGGGCGAGGGTGCCGAACATCGCGCTCCGCAAGGGCAGCGTGAAGGGGATCCTCTCCAGGCCGTGGACGCGCGCCACCTCCTCGACGAGGTCGATCTCCCGGGTGACGTCGACGGCGCGCCAGGTCGGGACGGTGACCTTCCAGTCGGAGCTGACGTCGAACCCGAGCCGCTCGAGGGCGCCGCGCTGCTCGTCCGGCGGGATCTCCAGCCCGACCACGCGGTTGACCCGGTCGGTGCGGAGCGAGACGACCTGCGGGTCGGGGAGCTCGCCCTTCGCGTCGACGTGGCCCGCCCACTGCGCGCCCGTCAGCTCGAGGATGAGCTCGGTCGCAAGCGCGGCCGCCTGGGGAGCGAGGTGCGGGTCGACGCCCTTCTCCCAGCGGTTCGAGCCCTCGGTGCGGAGCGCATGCCGCTCGGAGCTCCGCAGGATGCCGATCGGCTCGAAGTTGGCGGCCTCGAGGAGGATGTTCGCCGTCCCCTCCCGGACCTCGGTGTCCTCGCCGCCCATGATCCCGGCGAAGGCGATCGCCCCTTCGGCGTCGGCGATGACGAGATCCTCGGGGTCGAGCTTCCGCGGGTTCCCGTCGAGGGTGGTGAACTCCTCGCCCTTGCGCGCCCGGCGCACCACGATCTTCCCGCCGCGGAGCGTGTCGAAGTCGAAGGCATGGAGCGGGTTGCCGAGGGCGAGCATGACGTAGTTGGTCACGTCGACGACGTTGGAGATCGGCCGCATGCCCGCAGCCGTGATGCGTGCCTTCAGCCACGGAGGCGAGGGCGCGATGGCGATGTTCGTGAAGAGCCGGCCGATGTAGCGCGGGCAGCCTTCGTAGTCCTCGATGACCACGTCGGGCGTCTCCGAGCCTGGATCGCCGGGGTCGCGCCCCGGCGGCGCCGCGAGCTCTCCTGAGAAGAGCGCCGCGACCTCGCGCGCGATCCCGTACACCGACAGGCAGTCCGGCCGGTTGCGCGTCATCTCGATCTCCAGCACCTCCTCGCCGAGCGGGAGAACATCCGCTAGCGGAGTGCCCGGCTCGATGGGGTCGGAGAGAACGAGGATGCCGCTGTGGTCGGAGCCGAGCTCGAGCTCGCTCTCCGAGAGGATCATCCCGTCGGAGACCTCGCCGCGGAGCTTCGCCTGCTCGAGCTTCAAGCCGTCCGGGAGGACGGCGCCGGGGAGCGCGACCGCGACCGTCGCCCCGGCCCCGAAGTTCCAGGCGCCGCAGACGATCTGGCGCGGCTCGCCCTCGCCGACGTCCACGCGGCAGAGCTGGAGGCGGTCGGCGTTCGGATGCTTGCCCGCCTCGACCACGCGCCCGACCTTGAAGAGCCCGTAGTTGCCGTTCTCGTCGGCGACCCCGCGCCGCGTGATGCGCTCGACCTCGCCGGTCGCGATCGCGAGCCGGTCGGCGATCTGCTGCGTCGTGGCCGAGACCTCGACGTACTCGCGGAGCCAGGAGACGGGGACCTTCATCAGAACTGCCGCAGGAGGCGGAGGTCGTTCTGCCAGAGCGGCCCGATCTCGGGCAGGCCGTGGCGGAGCATGGCGATGCGCTCGAGCCCGATCCCGAATGCGAACCCCGTCCACTCCTCGGGGTCGTAGCCGACGAACTCGAGCACGTTGGGATCGACCATGCCGGAGCCGCCGAGCTCGATCCAGCCCGACCAGCGGCACACCGCGCAGCCCTGGCCGGAGCAGAGGAAGCAGGAGACGTCCGGCTCGAGCGAAGGCTCCGTGAACGGGAAGTAGTGCGTGCGGAAGCGCATCTCGCGCTCGGAGCCGAAGAGCGCGCGCATCAGGTGGAGCAGCGTGCCCTTGAGATCGGCCATCGTGATCCCGCGGTCGACGGCAAGGCCCTCGACCTGGTGGAAGATGGGCGAGTGGGTCGCGTCGGGAGTCTCGCGCCGGTACACCCGGCCGATCGAGATCATGTAGACGGGCGGCTCTCCCTCCTCCATGACGTGGATCTGGGACGGCGAGGTCTCGGTTCGCAGGACGACGTCCTGATTCAGGAAGAGCGACTGCAGCTGCGAGCGCGCCGGATGCGTCGTCGGCAGGTTGAGCGCGTCGAAGTTGTAGTGCGTCGTCTCGACCTCGCGGCCGTCGACGACGCGATAGCCGAGTCCGAGAAAGACGTCCTCGACCTCCCGGCGGACCTGTGTGACGAGATGGAGCTGCCCGCGCGGCGTTGCCCGGCCGGGAAGCGTGACGTCGACTTGCTCCTCCGACAGCCGGCGCTCCAGATCCTGGCCGGAGAGCGCCGCCTCACGCTCGGCGACCTCCCGCTCGAGCTGCTCGCGCAGGGTGTTGAGCACACGGCCCGACTCCGGGTCGCGTACCTCGCGGAGGGCCTGCTTCAGCGCGCTCTTCCGACCGAGGTAGCGCACCCTCGCATCGTCGAGCTCGGCGAGGGTCGAAGCGCTCGCAATCGCGCTTTGCGCCTCATTTTCCAGGCCCTGGACATCCACCGCCGGAGCGTATCATCGTGCTCGTGACGTCCTATGACGCCATCGCCGCGCTCTACGACCCGTGGAGCCGCAGCGTCACCGAGGACGTCGACTTCTACGTCGCACAGGCAAGGAAGTCGGGCGGGCCCGTCGTCGAGCTCGGCGTCGGCACCGGGCGGATCGCCGTCCCGGTCGCGAAGGCGGGCGTGCGCGTGATCGGGATCGACGACTCCGAGGGCATGCTCGCCCTCTGCAGGTCGCGCGCCGAGGAGGCCGGCATCTCCGACCTCGTCGAGCTCCGGCTCGGCGACCTCCGGCGCCCGCCGGTGCTCGAACGCGTGCCCCTCGTCACGTGCCCGTTCCGCGCGCTCCTCCATCTCGGCTCGGACGGCGAGCGGCTCGAGGCTCTGCGCGCCGTCTACCGGCTTCTCATCCCGCATGGGCGCTTCGTCTTCGACGTCTTCGCGCCGAGCATGGAGGACGTCGAGGAGACAAACGGGCGCTGGCTCGAGCGCGAGCCCGGCATCTGGGAGCGCGCCGACTGGGACCTGCAGCGGCGCGTCCTCACGCTCGCCGTCCGGGGCGAGCACGGCGAGACGGCCATGCAGCTCAGCTGGCGCTCGCCCGAGGAGTGGCGCGCGCTGCTCGAGCGCGCCGGCTTCGAGGTCGAGGCCATGTACGGCTGGTTCGACCTCCGGCCCTACGACGGCGGCGAGGACACGGTCTGGATTGCCCGCCGTCCTTCGGTTTAGGGTAGGCAAATGATCTGGCTGATCGTCCTGATCGTGATCGCGGTCGTCCTCGTCGGGATCGTGATCGCGCTCTACAACAGGCTCGTCCGGCTGCGAAACCGCGCGGAGAACGCCTGGGCGCAGGTCGACGTCCAGCTCCGGCGGCGCTACGACCTCATCCCGAACCTCGTCGAGGCGGTGAAGGGGTACGCGGCGCACGAGCGCGGAACCTTCGAAGAGGTGACGAAGGCGCGAACGGCGGCGCAGCAGGCGAAAGGCGTTCAGGAGCAGGCGCAGGCGGAGAACATGCTCACCCAGGCGATCGGCCGACTCTTTGCCGTCGCCGAGGCCTATCCCGAGCTGCGCGCGACCGAGAACTTCCAGCAGCTGCAGGCGCAGCTCGCCGAGACCGAGCAGAAGATCGCGATTTCGCGCCAGGTCTACAACGACGCCGTCCTCACCTACGACAACGCGCTCGAGACCGTCCCGACGAACATCGTCGCCGGCGTCTTCAGCTTCGAGCCGCGCGAGTACTTCGAGGTCGAAGAGGCGGCAGCTCGGGAGGCGCCACGCGTCGAGTTCTGAGGACCGCCGTCCTTCTGACGGCGGTCCTGCTCGCGCTCCTCGCGGCCGGCGAGGCGGCGGCGAAGTCCTTCTACCTGCCCGCGGCCGACGTCCACGTCACGGTCGAGCCGGACGGCACGCTCGCGATCGAGGAGCGGACGACGTTCTACTTCGACGGCTCGTTCACGGGCGCCTACCGCGACATCCCGCTTCGAGACGGCGAGCGGATCAGCGACGTCTCGGTCGCCGAGGGCGCCGCCCGCTACTCCCCCGGGGCCTCGGCGGAGCTCGGCTCGAGCGGTGCGCCGAACACCTATGGCGAGACGCCGATCGCGGGCGGGTACCGGATCGTCTGGCACTTCCAGGCGCTCTCCGAGCCGCGCACGTTCACGGTCAGCTACCGACTGAGCAACGTCGCCGTGGCCTTCGACGACGTCGTGGACGTCGACCTCAACGTCTGGGGCGACCAGTGGGACCAGACCCTGCAGCAGCTGACCGCCGAGCTGACCCTGCCCGGGCCGGCGAGCGGGCCCTCATGGCGCGTGTGGGGCCACCCCGTCTCGGTGCGCGGCGATGTCATCCGCGAGCCCGGCCGGGCGCTCCTCCGGGCCGTGGACGTACCTCCGAACCAGTTCGTCGAGCTGCGCGCCGTCTTCCCGCGAAGCCTCCTGACATCGACCGGCGGCGCGAAGGTGCGACGGGGCGACGCCTTGCCGCGGATCGTGGCCGAAGAGACTGCCGATGCGGCCGCCTTCGAGGAAGACCAGGAGAAGCTCCATAGCGCGCTCGACCACCTTCCGCGCACGATCTTGATACTGCTCGCAGCCGCGCTCCTCCCCGCACTCCTGGTGCTCGGCGCGACGTACTGGTTCTACGGGCGCGAGCGCAAGACGACATACGACCGCGAGTACGAGCAGGAGCCGCCCTCGGAGCTCGAGCCGGCGCTCGTCCCGCCACTCCTGCGCCAGTCCCCTGCGGTCGGGTCCAACGAGTTCACGGCCACGCTCTTCGACCTCATCCGCAAGGGCCGCTACAAGGCCGAGCCGGTCACGACCCAGAAGAGCACCTGGGGCGGCCTGCGCCAGGAGGACGTGGCCGACCTCGAGCTCACCCTGGCCAGCGACGCGCCGGTGTCCGAGGTCGAGGGCCCGGTCACGAAGGTCATCGACAGCGTCCTCGACGGCGGCAGCGAGCGGCTGTCGAACTTCCGGGTAGCAGATCCAGGGCCACCGGACGGAGAACAGCAAGCGCTTCACCGCGTTCAAGAGTGCGGTCGGGGACGAGGTTCGCCGGCGCAAATGGTTCCGCTCGGACGGCCTCAAGGTCCTCATCGGCGCCGGGCTTCCGATCCTCATCGCGGGCGCGCTCATGCTCGCGATCGGCATCCAGCGCTTCGAGTCGTTCGCACCGCGTTGGGGCGACGTGCTGCTCATCGCCTTCGGCGCATGCCTCTGCGTGAGCGCGGTCGTGCTTGCCCTCGCCGGCCGCCATGTGAGCCTGTGGCGGCGCCGCTCGCCGGACGCCGAGCAGGAGGCGGAGCGCTGGGAGGCGTTTCGCCGCTACCTCACCGATTTCCCACGCCTGCAGGAGGCGCCGCCCTCGACGCTCGAGCTCTGGGAGCGCTACCTCGTCTACGGCATCGCCTTCGGGATCGCAGAGCGGGTTCTCCAGGGCGCGCAGCTCCACATGTCCGAGGAGCTGCACCAGGCCTCCTCCATCTACTGGATCAGCCCGACCGGCGACCTCGGCTCGGGCCCGTCGGCCCTCGGCATCGGCGACCTCTCCTCCGGCTTCGGCAGTGCGCTCGCCCCGCCTTCGAGCGGCTCGGGCGGCTTCGGCGGCGGCTTCTCGGGCGGCGGTGGAGGCGGTGGAGGCGGAGGAGGCGGCGGCGCCTGGTAGCTAGCGGCGCTTGAGGTCGTAGAGCGCGATCGCGCCGGCCGCGGCGACGTTCAGGGACTCCGCTTCGTCGGCCAGCGGGATCGACGCCAGGACTTCGCACGACGCGGCGATGTCGTCCGGAAGGCCTGTGCGCTCGGCTCCGAGGACGAAGGTGGCGCGGTCGCCGAGCTCGATCTCCGCAAGCGGCGCGCTGCCCCGCGGCACGAGCCCGATCCATGGCTTCGGCGCGTCGTCGAAGCTCCCCGTGGGAACCCGGAAGACCGCTCCCATCGAGGCGCGCAGGGCCTTCGGAGACGTCGGGTCGGCGCATCCCGGAGAGAGCGCGACGAACGCGGGCCCGAGCGCATCGGCGGTCCGGATGAGCGTGCCGACGTTTCCCGGATCGCCGACTTGCCAGAGCGCCAGCCCTGCCGCAGCGTCGAGCTCCCGAGGCAGATCGGCTCGGCGGAAGACGGCGACGATCCGCGGCGGGTGAGCGAGCGACGAGAGCTCGGCGAGGAGGCTCGGCTCGACCTCTTCGGCGCCTTCGAGGCCATCGAGCTCAACGGGCCGCTCCGCGTCCATGAGCGCGTCGACCGGTTGCAGACCGGCGGCCAGCCCCGCCGCGACGAGATCCTCTCCCTCGCAGACGAAGAGCCCGAGCTTGGCGCGCTGCCGCCCGGACGCGAGCTTGCGGACGAGCTTCAGACGCGGGTTGGAGGCGGAGGTGATCATGCAACCCACTCCATAGAGTTGGCGTGGCCGTCGAGGAGGGCGAGCCGCCGACGGCCGCCGGGCCACGTCTCGACGTCGAGGGCAAAGCCGTGGAAGGTCGGCGTGTCCCGGTCTACCTCGTAGGAGATCCTGGCGATCGATCCGCGCCGCCCCTCCTCCGCGAGGATCTCGTCGAGGCGGTCCCGCTCCTCCTGCCGGAGATAGACGGTCGAAACCGAGTGGTAGACGACGGTGAGCGCGTCGAGGTCGCGCTCGGCGAGAAGCGCCGGCAGCACCTCGACGTAGTCCCCGTCGAGAAGCCGCGGCGGATCCTCCCGCGCTATCTCGATCGCGCGGCGCACGCGGTCGAGGCGGTCGGTCTGGTCGGCCCACACGAACGCCTCGAGGAGCCGCGCGCCGTGGTCCGTCGTCACGTCGACAGGCCTGCGGTCGATGCCGATGCGACTCCCCACCTCGACCTCCGCCCGCAGGAGATCCGGCGGCGGGCCTCCCTCCGCACGCCCGGAGAGCACGAGGCCGGCGCTGCGATCGCCCCACTGCTCTTCACCGTAGCGGTACGCGTAGCGGTCCCAGTAGAGGTTGAGGCCGCCGCTCGGCCCGAGCTCGATCAGGTCGAGGCGGCGCCCGTCGGCAACGGTGAGGAATGCGGGCAGGAGCCCCCAGCAGCGCTGCACCTCGTTCGTCTGGATCGGCTGCTCGGCAACGAACCGCGCCAGCCACTCGAGGTTCGCCTCGAGCACGCCGCGGAGCTTCGCCCACGGGTGCTGCACCATTCCCGAGAGCTCGAGGTAGTGGACGCCGCCGAAGAGGCGGAGCGGCGCTTCCCACTTGGGCTCGTGCTCGCCCACGAGCGCCTCCACGACGGGTTCGTCCGCCAGGGAGCGCGCGAGCGACGCGTAGAGCTTCGAGCCTCCCTGCTCGAAGTCGTCCGCCATGCGGCGGAAGACCTCAGAGGTGGACTCGCTCAGAGCCCGCCTCTTAGGCTTCGAGCGCTGCCTTCGCCTGGGCGGCGATGGCGGAGAAGGCGGCCGGGTCGTTGACCGCGATGTCGGCGAGCACCTTTCGGTCGAGCTCGATGTTCGCCTTGCGCATGCCAAAGAGGAACTGGTTGTAGGAGAGCCCCTCTTTCCGGGCGGCCGCGTTGATGCGGATGATCCAGAGGCGGCGGAACACGCGCTTCTTGTTCTTCCGGTCACGGTAGGCGTGGACGTCGGCCTTCATGACCTGCTCCTTCGCCTTCCGGTAGGAGATCCGCGGCTGCCCGCTGAATCCCTTCGCCTCGGCGAGGAGCTTGCGGCGCTTCTTGCGCGCGTGGACTGATCGCTTGACGCGAGGCATCTCTCCCCCTTACCGGCCGAGCAGCCGCCGCACCTCGCGCTCGTCCTGGCCGGCGACCGGCTGGTCGCTCCGGAACGCGCGCTTGCGCTTGGCGCTCTTCTTCTCGAGGTTGTGGCTCTGCATCGCGTGACGGCGCAGCAGCTTGCCGCCGCCGGTCACCTTGAAGCGCTTCTTCGCTGCTTTGTTCGTCTTCTGCTTAGGCACTTGCTGTCTCCACCTGTTGTCCTGCGGCTTTCGTCGGCCCGAGCAACATGACCATGTTGCGCCCGTCCTGGAGCGGAGGCGATTCGATCTGCCCGATCTCCTTGACGTCCTCGGCGAGGCGCATCAGGAGGTCTCGCCCTCGCTCCGGGTGGCTCTGCTCGCGTCCCCGGAACATGATCGTGACCTTGACCTTCGCCTTCGCGTTGAGGAAGCGGACCACATGCCCCTTCTTCGTCTCGTAGTCGTGGACGCCGATCTTCGGCCGCATCTTGATTTCCTTGACGTGAATCTGTGACTGGTGCTTGCGGGCCGTCTTCGCCTTCTGCTCCTGCTCGTACTTGTACTTCCCGTAATCCATGATCCGGGCGACCGGCGGATCGGCGCCCGAAGCGACCTCGACGAGGTCGAGGTCCTTGGAATAGGCGTACTCGAGCGCTTCGTCTCGCGTCTTCAAGCCCACCTGCGAGCCGTCCTCGTCCACCAGGCGCACCTTCGAGGCGCGGATGGCCTCGTTGATCCGAGTCTGATCCTGAACCGGCCGGGCCTGGTCGAATCTGCGCCGCGGCCTCACTGAAACGTCACCAAGTTGTGCTGCTTCCTCCTCCTAGACAAAACAAAAAGCTGCGCGCAGCAGCTTCGTCAACTCACCGTTTTCGGTTGAACCTCCGCGAAGCCGGCGGCTTGGGAGGTGAGGAACGATGCTCCTGCTTGCAGGCCTACAGCTTAGCAGCCGCCTGCAGCTCGCTCAGAAGGGCCTCCCAGCCGACCGTGGACTGCTCTCCTCCGCGGCGCCGGACGGCGAGCGCGTCGAGCGACTCGCGCTCGCCCCAGACGACGACGTACGGGATCTTGGCGAGCTCGGCGTCGCGGATCTTGCGCCCAAGCGTCTCCTCGCGCTCGTCCACGGAGGCGCGGAACCCGTGCACGCGCAGGTCGTCGGCGAGGGACTCCGCGTCGGCGGCAAAGCGCTCCGAGATCGCGAGGACGCGCACCTGTTCCGGGGCGAGGACGAGCGGCAGGTCGCCGCCGGTGTGCTCGAGGTAGATGCCGACGAAGCGCTCGAGCGAACCGAGGAGCGCACGGTGGATCATCGCCGGCGTGTGCTCGGCGTTGTCGTCGCCCTGGTAGGTGAGCCCGAAGCGCTTCGGCATCTGCAGGTCGAGCTGGACGGTGCCGATCTGCCAGCTGCGGCCCAGCGAGTCGTTCATGTGCAGGTCGATCTTGGGCCCGTAGAACGAGCCCTCGCCCTGGCTTTCGACGTACTCGAGCCCCTGCGTGGCGAGTGCTTTGCGGAGCTCCTCCTCCGCCATGTCCCACTCCTCGTCCGTACCGAGCTTGTTGTCGGGCCGGAGCGAGAGCTCCACGCGCATGTTCAGCTCGAAGAGGTCGTAGAGGTAGTACGCGTAGTCGAGGCAGGCGATGAGCTCGTCCTGGATCTGCTCGTGCGTGCAGTAGATGTGCGCGTCGTCCTGGACGAAGTGGCGGACGCGGAGAAGCCCGTGCAGGACGCCGGAGAGCTCGTTCCGGTGCAGGTTGCCGGCCTCCGCAAAGCGGAGCGGCAGCTCACGATAGGAATGCGGCGAGAGCGAATAGAGGAGGCAATGCCCCGGGCAGTTCATCGGCTTGAGGGCGAAGTCGCGGCCCTCGACCTCCAGCCTGAACATGTCCTCCTGGTACTTCTCCCAGTGGCCGGAGGTGCGCCAGAGGTCGGAGTCGTAGAGGAGCGGCGTGCGCACCTCGTGATAGCCGCGCTTCGTGTTCTCGCGCCGGCGCAGGTCCTCGAGGACGTTCCAGATCACCATCCCGCGCGGATGCCAGAAGGGCATGCCCGGCGAGAGCTCCGAGAACTCGAACAGGTCGAGGTCCTTGCCGAGCCTCCTGTGGTCGCGGCGCTTTGCCTCCTCGATCCGGTGGAGGTAGTCCTCCAGGTCCTTGGGGTCGTAGAACGCCGTCCCGTAGACGCGGGTCAGCTGCGGCTTCGTCTCGTCGCCCCGCCAGTACGCGCCTGCGAGCGAGAGGAGCTTCACCGCCTTGATCGGCTTCGCGTCCTGGAGGTGCGGCCCGCGGCAGAGGTCGATGAAGTCGCCCTGCTTGTAGAGCGAGATGTCCCCCTCGGCCGTGTCCACCAGCTCGACCTTGTAGGGCTCCCCCTCCTGCTCGAAGCGCTTGCGCGCGTCGTCGCGCGCGATCTCCTCGCGCTCCCAGACGCGGCCCTCCTGGATCTCGCGCTTGACCTCGTCCTCGAGCCGCTGGAGGTCGGCCTCGGTGACGGGCTCGGGGAACTCGAAGTCGTAGTAGAAGCCGTTCTCGATCGGCGGGCCGATCGCGACCTTCGTCCCCGGGAAAAGCCGGCGCGCGGCCTCGGCGAGGAGGTGCGCGGCCGAGTGGCGCAGGACGTAGAGGGCGTCGGGGTCGTCCTTGTCCCGCGTCGTCAGGATCTGGATCCGCTCGCCGTCGGAGACGGGCAGCCGCAGGTCCCGGACCGCGCCGTTCGAGCGCAGCAGAACCGCCTGTTCGGCGAGCTTCGGGCCGATCGCGCGCGCTGCGTCGAGGCCCGTCGCGCCGTCCGGAAGTTCGAGCTCTGACTCATCGGGAAGAACGACCTTCACCATGAACGCAGAGGATACTCAGGCACCTTCGCCGCAAGAACCCGAGCCCACGGAGGAAGGGACCCCCGTCCCCGACCCGGAGGAAGAGCAGGGCGACGCGGAGGACGACCCGCAGGCAGACTAGGTCCGTGCGGATCACGACGATCGGCCGGGGCAACGTGGGTGGCGGGCTCGGAGAGCTCTGGCGCAAAGCCGGGCATGAGGTCGTCGAGATGGGCCGAGAAGGCGGCGACGCATCGGGCTCGGACGCGGTTCTGCTCGCCGTCCCGCAGGCGGCGATCGCGGATGCGCTCGCGTCGGTCAGCGGGCTGAACGGCGTGCCCGTGATCGACGCGATCAACGCCGTCCGCGGCCCGAGGCCCGAGGGCTTCGAGTCGCTGGCCGAGTACGTGAAGTCGCTGACCGGCGGGCCGGTCGCAAAGGCGTTCAACGCGAACTTCGCGACGCTCTACGACCGGATCGGAGAGGCGCGCGCGACGCCGAGCATGGTCTACGCCGCCGACGACGGAGCGCGCGACGTGACCGAGACGCTGATCCGCGACGCGGGCTTCGAGCCCGTTTCCGCCGGCGGCCTCGAGAGCGCTCGTGCGGTCGAGGACTTCCTCGGCGTCATCTTCGCCGTCGCGGGCCAGCGCGGCCCGTTCTTCTACCGCATCGCGAAGCCCGAAGAGCTCTAGCGGCGTCGCGCAGCGAGGCGCCAGGCGATCGCGCCGACTGCGGCCAGCCCGAGCACCGACAGCGCGTACGTGGGGAAGCTCGCCCACGGTCCGTACCACGGGTTGACGAAATCGGGAATCGGGCCGTTTTCCGATCGCCAGCCCGGAAGCCCCACGCTTCCGACGGCGAACATCGTCAGCAGCACGACGATGAGGAAGACGACGACCGCGCCGATCGTCCGTCGGACCGCGTAGGCGAGAAGCGTCATCGCAGACGAATCGTAGTACTCCGGAGCCGGAACTCGAGCCTCGTCTCAGGTGTAGATGCATATGCCGTGAAAAAGCTCGCCCTGATCGCGATCGTCGCCCTGGCGCTGCCCGCGACCGCTCTTGCCAAGGGGCCGTCCCACGCCGCGATCGCGGGCCCCGGTATCACCACGATCAGGATCTCCGGCGCCGAAGGCAGCGCGACGCCGTTCTGGCGCCTCGTGGAAGCGGCCGGCTGGTTCGAGGCGGCCTGGGGGCCGCCTCGCTTACCGCAGGCACCACCGGAGGGCGAGCTCGGCCCCAGGTACACGATCACCTGGGCCGTCCCGAGCTCGAGCAGGCTTCGCCAGGACGTCTATCCGTACGCGAAGCCCTATCCCCTCACGTACATGCCGTCAGGCCAGAACATCTGGGGCACCCCGGTCAAGGGCGGCTGGTTCGTCGGCGGCGTGAAGCTGAAGAAAGCCCTCGCGCGCGTCGGTGTGCCCGCGGACGCTCCGCAAACGCCACCGCCACCGTCCGCAAGCCACGAGCCGCCCGCCCAGGCATCCGCCTCAGGGCTCCGGGCTCGCGACATCGGCGCGATCGTCGCGGGCGCGGTTGTCTTCGCCCTGGCGCTGCTCTTCGGTGTCCGCGCATTTCGCAGGCCGAGGCGGACGATCGCCACCTGAGCATCCGATAGGCTCGGCCCGTGTCGCGCTACGCGGACGAGATCAGGTCATTGGCGCTCTCGTTCCCGGAGGCATACGAGGACGAGCCCTGGGGCCACCCGGTCTTCAAGGTCGGCGACAACCGCATGTTCGCGTCCATGAGCGAGGAGGACGGCGTCCTCCACCTGACCGTGAAGCTCACCCCCGAGGAGCGCGAGATGGCCCAGCTCCAGCCCTACGTCAGCACGGCGAGATGGGTGGGGCGGTACGGCTGGATCACCGCCCACGTGACGGACGCCGACTCCCTCGACTGCGCGCTCGAGTGGCTGCGCGAGTCGTACTGGCTCAAGTGCCCTGAGCACCTCCGCGCAGCCGTCGAAGGCGAATAGACCTTTCCTCAGCGTTTCGCGGCGGAGGCGAGACGCTGGTGCAGGTTGGCCGCCGGGAAGCGGCGGAAGCTCGCGGCGAGCGCAGCGCCCATGGCCGGTTTCGCCAGAGGCGCTGCAGCCTTCTTCTTGCTCGCCGGGCTCGGCACCAGGCGAGGGATCTTCCGTCGGACCCCCGCCCGAGTCAACCCGGACGGCTAGCGGCCCTGGAGGCGGATCTCGGGATCGAGGACGAGCTCGCCGGCGGCTATGCGGCGCACCGCATCCCTGAAGCCGTCCATGTCGGCGACGCGATCCTTGAGGAGGTAGCCCACGCCTTCCTCCCCGGCCTCGAGGAGATCGCGGGCGTAGGCGGGCTCCACGTACTGCGAGAGCAGAAGGACACCGGTACCCGGATAGCGGCGGCGGATCTCCTGGGCGGCGCGAACGCCGTCGTCGGCGAGTCCGGGCGGCATGCGGATGTCGGCGATGACGACGTCCGGCCTCTTCTCCTCCACCTTCACCATCAGGTCGTCGGCGTCGTCGGACTGGCCGACCACCTCGAAGCCGTGGCCTTCCAGGAGCGACGCGATCCCCTCCCTGAGCAGCACGGAGTCGTCCGCGAGGACGACTGTGAGCGTGGTGCCGGAGAGCGGCTGCGACGCGTCGTTCGCGAAGCGGAGGGGCGGGAATTCCCGCTCGAGGCCCGGAACGTCGAGCTGGAAGATGCGCTGCGGCTCGGGGAGCCCGCGCAGCCAGTACTCGCCGAGCTCACGGGTCGCGTGCTCCTCGGGAAGCAGCTCGGCGGTCGAGGCGGACAGGAGCACCTGGCTCCCGTGGCCGGCGAAGCAGATGCGGGCCGCCTTGTGCACCTCGACGCCCAGGTAGTCCGAGTCGGCGAAGATCGCCTCGCCCGTGTGCATGCCGATCCGCACGCGCACCTGCTCTTCGTCCGGCCACTCACGGTCCGCGAACGCGAGCTGCGCGTCGATGGCGCACTGCGCGGCGGCGGCGGCATCCTCGAAGGCGACGAAGAGCTCGTCGCCGCGGCAGTCGATCTCGTGCCCGCCAGCGGAGGACGCGGGCTCGCGGATCAGCCTCCGGTGCTCGACGAGAACCTCGCTCCAGCGGTCGCTGAGCCGGTGTGCCAGCCCCGTCGAGCCTTCGAGGTCCGTGAACAGAAAGGTGACTGTGCCGGTCGTCGGTCGCTTCATAGCCGTCCTCGGGTCGAGGCCCAAAGGTACAGGGCTACGCGCGAGCGGGGAGCGCCCAGCGGAGGCCGTCGACCGCCCAGCCCGCGACTGCGAGGACGAGCATTGCGAATGCGACTGTGCCGATGAAGAGCTTGAACTTCATGGACAGCAGGATGACGGGGTGCGGTCGTGGCGACGATGCGGCCTCCAGGCGTCTGCAGGTGCGGTTACCCCTACGAGCGGAGGTAGGCGAGGACGGCGAGCACGCGGCGGTGATCCTCCGACGCGGCGGGCAGGCGGAGCTTCGAGAAGATGCTCGTCACGTGCTTCTCGACCGCCCGGTCGGTGACGACGAGCTGCTCGGCGATCCCCGAGTTCGAGCGGCCCTCGGCCATGAGCCCGAGGACCTCCCGCTCGCGCGGCGTGAGCTGGTCGATCGGGTCGTCCCGCCGCCGTCTGCCGACGAGCTGCGAGACGATCGTGGGGTCGAGGGCCGAGCCGCCCTCGCCGACGCGCCGGACCGCGTCTGCGAACTCGTTCACGTCCGACACGCGGTCCTTGAGCAGGTAGCCGACGCCCTCGGCGCTCTCGGCCAGGAGCTCCATCGCGTACGTAGCCTCGACGTACTGGGAGAGAACGAGCACGCCGCAGGTGGGATGTTTCTCCCGGATCTCCTGGGCGGCGCGGAGGCCCTCGTCGGTATGCGTCGGCGGCATGCGGATGTCCACGATCGCCACGTCCGGCGAGTAGCTCCGCACCTTGAGCAAGAGCTCGTCCGCGTTCCCCGCCTGGCCGACGACCTCGAACCCGGCCTCGTCGAGGATGCGCGCGACGCCTTCGCGAAGGAGGACGGAGTCCTCTGCCAGGACTACCCGCACGGGATCTCCGCTCGGATCACGGTGCCCCGGCCCGGAGCGCTCTCGACGTGCAGGCGACCGTCCAGGGCCTCGACGCGGTCGGCCAGACCGCGCAGGCCGGAGCCGTTCAGCGGATCGGCTCCTCCGACCCCGTCGTCGGCGACCTCGACCACGGCGTGGCCGTTCAGCCGTGTCACGCGCACGCCGACCGCGGATGCCTGCGCGTACTTCGCCACGTTGGTCAGCGCCTCCGAGACGACGTAGTAGGCGGCCGCCTCGACGGGCGGAGGCAGGCGCTCCTCCGGGGCGAGCACCTCGACCGGGAGGGGCGCCCGGCCGGCGAGAGCCTCGAGCGCAGCCGAAAGTCCACGGTCTGAGAGTACGGCCGGATGGATCCCGCGCGCCAGCTCGCGAAGCTCCTCGAGGGCCTGGGCGAGCTCCTCCGAGGCGCCGTTCAGGAGCTTGGAAGCCTCATCGGGGTCCGCCTTCAGCTTCGCCTGGGCGAGTCGCAAGGCAAGGGAGAGCGAGACGAGGCGCTGCTGCGCGCCGTCGTGGAGGTTGCGTTCGAGGCGCCGGCGTTCGGCGTCGCCCGCCTGCAGGAGGCGCTTGCGCGAATGGCGCAGCTCCTCCTCCTGCCGCTTGCGCTGGGTGATCTCCATCCCGGAGATGAGGAAGTTGGGGCGCCCATGCTCGTCGAGGAGCGGCGTCGTCGACCAGGCGACGACCGCCTCGCCGCCGCCGGCCGCGCGCCAGTGGTTCTCGTGCTCGCCGGCCGCGCCCTCGGCCGCCAGCGACGCGAGCTCGCGGTGCACGTCCTCGGCCTCCTCGGGGACGATGAAGACCTCCCAGAACTTCTTCTCCCGCGCGGCCGGCTCGTCCGGGACGCCCGTCAGCTGCTCGAGGGTCTGGTTGAAGCGGACGATCCTCCCCTCGGGGTCGATCATGCAGAAGAGGCTTGGCGTGTTGTCGACCACCGTGCGAATGAAGTCGCGCTCGCGCTCGAGAGCGGCGGCCAGGTGCTTGAGCTCCGTGAACTCGCGCGCGATGAGGATTGCCTCGTCTCCGTCCTTCACGATCCGGGCCTCGAAGTCGCGCTCCACGCCCTCGATCTCGACCTTGTAGTCCCCGGTGACGAGGCGTCCTGTGTCGATCGCCTCGCGAACGCCGTTCACGATCTTGTCGGCCACTTCCTGCGGAAGGACGTCGTGCGCCCTGCTCCCGAGCAGCTGCTCCGGCGGGGTGATGAGGTCTTCGGGATGGCCGTTGAAGTCGAGGTACGTGCCCTCGCGGTCGAAGCGGAACATGAGGTCGGGTGCCGCGTCGAGAAGGGCGCGGTAGCGGCTCTCGCTCTGCCGCAGGGCCTCGACGGTCCGTTCGCGGGCGAGCGCGAGGCTCGCTGCCGCGCTGACCGCTTCGACCAGGTCGCGCTCTTCGGAGAGGGTCGCGTCGTGGACGATGGTCGCGACGACCTCGCCCTCGTGCTCGACGAAGGTCGTCGCCTTCCCCTCTCTGGCTGCTTCCTTGCCGAGGTCGAACGGACGCCCGTCCGAGCCAATCCACTCGTAGGTGTCCGGGAGCCAGAGGGCGAGGTCGAGGTCGGGGTCGTTGAGGGTGCGCGCGATCGCGTCGCGAAGCTCGCGCAGGCCGTCGGCGCTGAGGAGCTCCACAACGAGGATCGCGACCGAGGCACGCGCGAGACGGATCTGCAGGAGCCCGGCCAGGAACGCGAGCGGCACGAGCGCGAAGGAGAAGATGACGAACCACCAGATGACGTCGGAAGCGCGCGACGAGAAGAACGACACCACGATCGCGAGGCCGATGAAGAAGAGCGTCGCCGCGGACGTGGCGAAGATCGGCGCGAGCGTGCGCCGCAGCGGGGGTGAGGCCGCGCGCCAGCGCCTGAAGAGCACCCAGGCTGTCCCGAAGAGCACAAAGCCGGCTCCGAGGACTGCAACGGCGCCGAGCACGTTGCGTGCGGCCTGCGAGTCCCAGGCGGCCAGGCGGTTGTCCGGGCACCCGTCGCAGTTCTCGGCTCCGAAGATGTTGTAGAGCGTCTGGACGCCGAGCACGAGACCGTATGCCGTGCCGACGATCGCATGGACGAGCCTGGTCTCCAGATACCCGCGTGGAAAGGCGAGCAGCGCGTGGACGAAGACCGCGATGCCGAGCCCGCCGAGGATCTCCCCGAGCGCGAAGAGGTACTCGTTGCTCGACTCCGAGAGCGCGCCGAGCATGAACGCGAACCCGACGGTGGCCATGAGCGGCCCGAACCTGTTCCCCGGTCGGCGCGCCCACGCGATGAGGCCGGTCGCGATGAACGCCCAGACGACGACGAGGTAGACCGCCGAGATGAACACCGGGTTCTCCTCGTGGTCGCTCGTGAGGGTGAGGTAGAGAGCGCCCGCCGTCGCGGCGAGCGCAAGCGTCAAGACCACCAGGATCCGGGTGCGCATCGCTCTATCGAAGCACAGCGTGCAGGGCCGCACCGGACAGCTCGGCCTTGGGCACGAAACCGCGCGCGCCGCACGCGTCGACGAGTGGGCCGAAGTCGGCCGCGTCGCGGCTGGACGTCAGCACGATCGTCGGCATGTAGCCGTTTGCCCCCAGGGTCGTCGCGACGGTGAAACCGTCCATGTCAGGGAGCTGGACGTCGAGGAGGACGATGTCCGGGCGTAGGCGGTGGACTGCCTCGAGAGCCGAGGTCCCGTCCTCCGCCTCGCCGACGACCTCGAACCCGTCAGCCTCGAGAATCGCGCGCGCGGTCGCGCGGAAGCTGGGGTGATCGTCGACGATCAATATGGTGGCCACGACCAAAGTGTGTCGGACCGGTGATTACGCCGGAATACGGCTAACCACACTCTTTTCGAAGCCTT
>CAVYBK010000020.1:0-144802 GCA_963766725.1 uncultured Actinomycetes bacterium | reverse complement strand
TAGCCTGACGGCTCCGGGATCGGCGAAACCTGGATGGCCGGCTCTCGCTGGTGGCGCGTGGACGACGCCGAGGTGGCCGTGCGCCTCGGTGCCGTAGCCGCCGGGCACCGGAATGTAGAACTCGGGGTAGCCCCACATGCCGTGCTCGGAGACGTCGAGGCCGGCGGTCTCGACCTCCGGCTCGGCCCGGATCCCGAACGCGGCCTTCATCGCCCAGAGCGCGGCGAACGACGCGCTGAAGGTGAACGCCCCCACCGCGAGGAGGCCGAGCACCTGGACTCCGAGCTGGTGGAAGCTGCCCGTGTAGACGAGCCCGCCCGTGCCCGTGGCGAGGTTCTCGGCGAGGGCGGGAACGGCGAAGATCCCGGTCGCGAGCGTGCCCCAGACGCCTGCCAAGCCGTGGACGGCGACCGCCCCGATCGGATCGTCGATCCGGATCCGCTCGACGAAGAGAACGCCGACGACCGCGATCGCCGCCGCGACGAACCCGATCACGACCGCGGCCCACGGGGCGACGAAGCCCGAGGCGGCCGTGATGGCGACGAGCGCGGCGATGACCCCGTTCAGCATCATCGAGATGTCCGGCTTCCTGAGCACGACCCAGGCGGTGACGATGCCCCCGAGCGCGCCCGCCGCAGCGGCGAGGTTCGTCGTCAGGGCGACGTAGGCGAAGAAACCGATCCTGTCGCCCGTGACCACGCCGAGGGTCGAGCCCGGGTTGAAGCCGAACCAGCCGAACCAGAGGATGATCGTGCCGAGGACGGCGAAGGGCACGTTGTGGCCCGGAATCGGGTTTGCCCTGCCGTCGGTGCCGAACTTGCCGATCCTGCGGCCCGAGGAGGAGCGCGCCCGCGAGCGCGGCGAGCGCGCCCTGGTAGTGGACGACCGTCGAGCCGGCGAAGTCCTGCATGCCGAGACCGAAGAGCCAGCCGCCGCTTTGCCAGATCCAGTGCGAGACGACGGAGTAGATGACGGTGAAGACGACGCCGAAGGCGAAGTAGACCCAGAGCTTCGCGCGCTCTGCCATCGCGCCCCAGACGATCGCGAGCGAGACGCCCGCGAAGACGACTTCGAAGAGGTAGCCGGCGCCCGCCGGGATCGAGGTGAAGAAGCTGAACGGCGCCGTCGCGATCCCCAGGAGCTCGTCGACACTCGGGAAGAACCCGGACGTGCCGATGACCGCGTTCCCGTCGCCGAAGGCGAGGCCGAAGCCGACCGCCCAGTAGAGAAGCGAGCAGATCCCGAAGATGAGGACGTTCTTGGCCGCGATGTGCCCGGCGTTCTTCATCCGGGTCAGGCCGGCCTCGACGAAGGCGAAGCCCGCCTGCATGAACATGACGAGCACCGCCGCGACGACGACCCAGACCGTGTTCACGGCGATGAGGAGATCGGCGCTCTTCACTGGAGCTCCACCCCCTCCAGGCTCGCGCCTGTCCTGTTGTGCACCACGGTCTCGAGCGGGGAGGTCCAGACGAGACCGTCGCCCGCAGGGTTTCCGCTCCTGGCGGCGTCGGCGATCGCCTCGACCACTGCGTCCGCGCGACCGTCCTCGACGACGAAGACGAGGAGCGCCTTGGGGAGGAAGCGCGACTCGAAGACCCGGCCGCGGTACTCGTGCGTGATGCCCCGCTGGCGGCCGTGGCCGACCGCCTCGAGGACGGTCACACCGACGTGACCGGCCTCCGCCTCGACCGCGTCGATGACCGTCTCGACGCGCTCCCTGATGACCACCGCCTCGACCTTGACCACAGCCCCTCCTCTTTGAGCCCACAAAAAAAGCCCCGGGGGCTCATGCCACCGAGGCGTCCTCGCCTGCCCGCGCCGCCGTCGTCGACCGCGCGAACTGACGACCGTAGCGCTGCGCCCGGACGAGATGTACCGGCCGGGCGCTAGGTCATCACCGGTAGAGAACCACCACGCAGTCGAACTCGCCGCTGTTGTCCCAGAGCTCGCCGTCGTTCGCTCCGAGCTTCAGCATCTGCGGGACGGACTGTCTGTTGATGGGGATGGACGCTCCGCTCCCGACGAAGAAGATCTTTCCCTGGCCGATGCGTCCGATCAGTCCGAACTTCGGCGCCTCCGGAAGCGGATAGCCCGCGTCGAGCGGGGCCGGCGCCCCGCCGGCCGGCCCGGATCCGCCGAAGTCGAAGAGCCCGAACTTCGCGAGGCCGGTCGCGCTGATCGTGACGAGATCGCCGTCCTCCACCTCGAAGACGTTGTTCCATTCGATCGCCGGGTTGACGTACATGCGCCGAACCAGCGTCTGCCTGGGAGCCCGCGGCTGTGTGTAGATCGTGCCGGGGGGCAAGCCCGCGCCGGGGTCGGGCGGCTTCGTGGTGTACGTCAGCTCGGCGACTGTGTCGCCGCTCTCGTTGACGATCCGGCCCGTGTCGCCGCGGTTGTTCCACACCGCGGCTTTCCGCCCCGCGTAGAGGTACCACTTCGGGCTCACCTCGTCCGGCTCTTTCGCTCGCGTGTAGACCCGTATCACCTGGCCGGCGGGAAGGTTCGAGTCCGCTCCGAACGCATTGGCTCCGAAGATGAAGAAATTCTCGAAGATTCCCGGGGTGCCCGAGGGATTGATCAACCGGTCCTGGATCTTGCACGCGTTCAGGTCGAGCGGGCCGCTCGTGGCGTTGACGATCTCGATGAACTCGCCGTCGGGGTGCACGTCGTCGCCGGGGGCGTCGGCCAGGATCGACAGGATGGAGAGCGAGCCCGGCGGCACGTTCACCACCAGGGGGACGCAGGCCCGCAACTCCAGCTGAACGGGGAAGCCCGCGACCTTCGCTCCGGTCGGCGCGACCGTCGTTCCCCCGGAGGTACTTGGAACCGCGCCGACCGTCAGCAAGCTGTTGACCTGGCCGGCGCACGTCGCCGGCGGGCCGACCATCGCGGTGACCGCCGCGCCCGGGGCGACGGTGGTGTGACCGCCTCCCGTCACCGAGAACGGCGAGCCGGGAGGTGCCAACGCGAACCCGATGTCGAGCGGCACGTTGCCCGTGTTCCTGACGATGACGGGCCGCTTGTCGGTTTCGCCCTTCTTCCAGGTCAGCGCCGTGGGGGTGACACTGGCCCGGGGGTCCGACACCAGAGCGCCGAACGTGACCGCGACCTTGTTCGAGCCCGTGGGTGCGGCGGGGACGGTGTGGACGGTGATCGTCGAGGTGCCTGCAGCCGTCGTCGCACGGTCGACGGAGACCGTGAGCACACCGCCGCGCCTGAGACAGAATGGCAGCGGAACGTTCGTGGACAGGGAGATTCCGCTTCCCGTGCTCGTGATGTCCGTGATCTCGAGCAGGTCGTGGCCCAGGTTCGTGATGCCGAAGGTCAACGTACTCTGCGTGGCGCCGAAGTTGAGCGCGCTGCCGCTGAGCTTGAGCTGGCCCGGGCCCGGGGCCTGGTTGCTGGCGAGCGCGGGCAGCGCGGCGGCGGGAAGCGAGAGAACCCCGGCTCCGAGGCTCGCGTGGTCGTAGAGCGAGAAGAGTCCCGGAGCGGGCGTGGTCTCGACCTTGCAGGCGATGTAGCCGGTTGCCGTGGGGGCATCCACATCGATCAGCGCGTACGCCGCCGACGGCGCGTCCATGTCGCTGCGGTAGACCGCCGCGATTCGCCCCATCGCACTTGCCGGATACCCGCTCCAGAGGAGGATCAGCTGACCGCTGGGGTCCGGGCAGAACTGGAGCTGCACCACGCCCACCGGTAGGTAGAACGGCCCGAGCATGGTCGGGTTGGAAGCACTGACCGCCCCGGCGGCGCTGAGGTCGAAGACCACGAACGTCCACGCGTTCTGTCCGCCGCTGGGGCCGACCACGTGCCGGATCACGAGGAAGTCGGCGATGGGGAAGCGGCTCGCGACGAGCTCGTCAGCCGAACCGCCCGGCCAGCCGAGCACCCTCCTCTTCACGACACCGCCGACAGTGGTCGCGACCTCGATGTTGCGCTGGGCCGTCGACTCCTTGACCCGGACGGTCACGCCCGTGACGTCCGTCGACTTCTCGACGCCGTCTTGCCGGACGAGGTCGACCCACTCGCCTCTCTTGGCGATTCCTGCGGCAGGGAGAAGCGGCGGCCCGAAGACCTCGTCGGTCAGCTGCAGTTTCGGACAGGCCATGCGTCTCTCCTCCCGGTCGGAATGGACGGAGTGAGCCGCAGGACTCCGGAGCAGCTGCTCTTACCGGCGGGCCCCCACCTCCGTTGCGGACTCCCGCTGTCGCTCCCCGAGCATCCGGTTGAACGCCTCGATCGCCTGGGCGGGATCGCGGCGCTCGGCTTCGGAGTCGTCCTCGGGCTCCGGAATCAAGAGCCAGCGAGGGTCGGCCTCGGGCCAAGCCAGCGAAGGCTCGTCCGCTTCGACCTCGACCGGCGCCTGGGCAGCTTCAGGCTCGGTATGTGTCGCGCCTCGCATCAGAGTGCCGATTGTCACATTCAGGGCAGAGCGGGTCAAGGCTTCGAACCGATGGCTGCCTGGTTCCACGCGTGGCGGCTATGAGCCGGCTCTCGAGGGTAGCTTCCTGACATGCGAGCGAACCTGCCCGAGGAACTCGGCCGCCGGCGGGGGACGGTGCTGGGTTACCTCCCGGACGGAGCGCTCGCTACCCTCGGCCGGATCCTGCCGCTCGCGGCCGGGGTCAGCCGGGGAGTGCGCAGGCTCGGGCTCGTCGGGCTGGCGGCGGCGGCTGCGATCGCGCTCATCGTTCTCGTCCGCTGGACCCCGGGCGACGGGGAAGGGTGGGCGGGCCTTGCCATCCTCTCCGTCCTGCTCGCCGTGCCTGCGGCCGTTCTGTTCGCCTTCTCGGTCTTCCTCGGGGAGGTCGTGGAGCTGCCGGACAAGCTGCGGAACTATCCGGGCCTGACGCGCGAGCATGCAGCGGAACTTCAGGCGATCGCGCAGGACGCGAGGGCGCGCGAGCGGCCGGCCTGGCGGCGCCTGCCCGGGAGCACGTGGCGGCTCGCGACGCTCGTGCGCTCGGCCCGCGAGCTGCTCGCCCCCCACGCGCCCCTTCTGCCCCTCCTGAACGTCCCGTTTCTCGTCGCGACCGTCGTGGCGGCGCTCCTCGTGCCCCTCGTCGCGCTCGCCGCGCTTGTCGTGCTCCTCGCTGCCGTGACCTAGGCTGCCTTGTTTGGCGCCGGCTTCTGCGATTCAATCGCTGGGTGGGCGTAGGTCGAGTCGGTCACGCGCTCGGCGGGCTCGTTGCCGTCTTTCGCAATCGAAACATCCGGCGCCTCGAGCTTGCGTGGGGGGCAGCGATCACGGCCGAGTGGGCGCACTTCGTCGCACTCGGCGTCTTCGCCTACGACGCGGGCGGGACGGCCGCGGTCGGGATCGCCGGGCTCGTTCGCCTGCTGCCCGCCGCGCTCGTTGCACCCTTCGCCGCCTCGTTCGGGGACCATTTCAGGCGCGAGCGCTTCCTTGCCGTGATCGCGCTCGTCGGCGCGGCTGCGCTTGCAGGATCAGCCGTCGCCTTCTACGCGGGCGAGAACGTGCCGGCGATCTTCGCGCTCTCGGCCGTCGTAGGTCTCGCTGTTACGCTCGTTCGACCTGTACAGCAGGCCGTGCTTCCCTCGCTCGCACGGAACACGCAGGAGCTGATCGGCTCGAACGGCGCCTCGTCAACGGTCGAGAGCCTCGGAACCCTGATCGGACCGCTTCTCGCCGGAGTGCTCGTCTCGGTCGCGGACGTGGGCGTCGTCTTCGCCGTCGGCGCCGGCGCGATGCTCGCGGCGGCGCTTTTCTTCAGTCTCGTCCGGGTCGAGGGGCGGCTTCGCGTGGCGCCCGCGCCTGGGACAAAGAGCACGCGCGCCCTCCTCATCGCCGGAATCGAGTTTCTCGCGCGGGCTCCGGGGCCGCGCATGGTGGTGGGGCTGATCGCGGCACAGGCCTTCGTTCGTGGCTGCCTCAACGTTCTCATCGTCGTCGCCGCGTTCCAGGTGCTCGACGCGGACGAGAGCGCGATCGGCTACATGACCGCAGCCATCGGAGTGGGCGGCCTGCTCGGCGCCCTCGGTGCCTTCACGCTCGGAGGCCGGCGGCTCGCCGTCGTCTTCGGCGTGGCGCTCGTCTTCTGGGGTCTCCCGATCGTCCTCATGGCTCCCTCGTCCTTTCTCGTGACGGCGCTCGTCCTTCTGGCAGTCGTCGGGGCGGCTAACAGCATCGAGGACGTCGCCTCGTTCACGCTGCTCCAGCGGATCGTTCCCGATGACGTGCTGGCGCGCGCCTTCGGCGCCATCTGGGGCCTGGCGATGGGGGGTGTCGCGCTCGGCTCGATCTTTGCTCCGGCCGTGGTCAGCCTCTTCGGCGCGCAGGCGGCGCTCGTCGTGGTCGGCCTGATCCTTCCTGTGCTCGCGCTGCTGGCGTGGAGCCGCCTCGCTGCGATCGACCGTGCGGCGCCCTGCCCAAGCGGCCAGCTGGCGATGATCGACCACGTTCCGATGTTTGCGCCGTTGTCCCTCGCGGCGAAGGAGCAGCTCGCGACGGCGCTCGTCCCGATGTCCGTCTCGGCGGGTGACGCCGTCATCCGCGCGAACGATTCGGGAGAGCACTTCTACATCGTCGTGGACGGCGAATTCGAGATTCTGGCGGGGGACGCGCGCCTCGCCGCGCACGCCGGCGACCACTTCGGGGAGATTGCGCTGCTCCGAGACGTCCCGCGCACGGCGACCGTCAAGGCGTTGGTGGACTCGCAGGTCTACGCGCTGGAGAGAGCTGACTTTCTCGCAGCCGTCACGGGCCACTCGGATGTCCGGGCGGCGGGCGAAGACGTCGCGACGGAACGGCTTGCGCGGGGAAGCGGCTCGCCGTCTCCAGCGCGCTCAGACTCGGGCTAGTCGGCGTAAGCTGGACCCGGCTTGGACTCGACCGAAGGAGGAGAGACGGGCGCCAAGATGCTGATGCTCGTCAACCGCGAAACGGGCAAGGGCCTGGGTATGTGGCGCGGGCTACCTCGCGGCTTGCTGGCTCAGCCGGCCTCGGCCACCTGCACGACCCGCTCTCCGGGGCGGCCGAGTGGCGAGGAACGCGTCGACGTCGTAGAGAGCGACGCCGAACGAAAACGCGTACCACTGATCCTTCAGCGGCAGAGTCACATCCTCCGAAAACACGTGCCGCTCAGCGAACCGGAATCCTCGCCGAGAAACTCGCCCCCGGCCGCCCAGCCGCCGGGAGATGCCGAACCGAAGAGCAAGTTGCGGTTGACGCATTCCGTCGCCGCCCAGGCGAGAAACCGCTCTTCGGGCTCGCCTTTCGGGAAGGATGCGACAACAGCTTCGACTTCCTTCTCGAGAGCGGCGCGCAGGTCGAGGTCGCTCGTCCGAGCAGTGCTTTCTGCGACCCGCCACACGTATCCGGCCGAGCCGAGCGCCCAACGGTGGTGGCGTGTGTCCTCATTCCGGGCGGGTGTCGCCTCGGGCAGCTCATCCTCCGCAAACGTGACCATGTCGCGAAAGGCTGCGTCCAGGTCAGGTCTCACGCTCGGATTGTGGTCGGACCAGTAGAGGTCGAGAAACCGGCTCGCCGTCGCGTCGAAGAGCTCGTCCTGAAGTTCTCCTACGGATCCGACCCAGAAGGGCGACTCACTGGGTGAGATCGTCCAGTCGATCTCACCGCGCACGAATGGTTCGAGCCTCATCAGCGCGACGACGGAGCGGGCGGGTGCAGGGCCGGCCACGCTGAAGACGGGCTGGAAGAAGTCGCCCTGCTCGCAGTAATGAATCGCGTCCAGGGCCGAGCGCAACCAGAACGAGGAGACGTCAAGTCTCTCGAGGTGTTCTCGGAGCACGTCCTCGAGCCTGGTCCTGCGGCTGAAGAGACCCACGGCGAGGCCATGATAGCCCGCTTGGGCGTCAGTCGAGATTCCAGCCGAGTAGACGGCGACGGGATTGTAAGGCCGAGGTCTCGAACTCCCCCGCTGCGATTGGCCTAAGCTGGTCCGCGAGGACGACCGACCGAAGGAGGAGAGATGTACGCACGTATAGCCACGTTCGAAAGCGATCCCGCCAAGGTCGACGACGCGATCAGCATGGTTCGCGCCGAGGTCGAATCGGGGGACACGCCGGCCGGGCTCGAGGGCGCCAAGATGCTGATGCTCGTCAACCGCGAAACGGGCCAGGGCCTGGGTGTGACGCTCTTCGAGAGCGAGGAAGCGATGCGGCGGGGCGACGAGGCGCTCAACGCGATGAATCCCGGTAGCACCGAGCGGCGCACGTCGGTCGAGTTCTACGAGGTGCCGGTTCAGACAGTCAGCTGAGCCCAGCGCTTTGCGCGCCGAGCTCGGCCAGCACCCGTTCGCCGTACGATTCGAGCTTCGCCGGGCCGACGCCCGAGACCGCGGCCAGCTCGCCCAGCGTCTCGGGGTCGACGCGGGCGATCTCCTCGAGCGTCCGGTTGCTGAAGACGACGAAGGCGGGGACGCCCTCGGATCGCGATTGCTCGAGCCGCCAGCGCTTGAGCGCGGCGAAGCGGACGGCTGATGCATCGTCGAGCGTCGTCTCGGGCCCCCGCGCCGCGGCCGTCCGCACACCCAGCTCGGCGAGGAAGCGGCTCGGCTTCCGCGCCGCCGACCAGCTGAGGAAGAGCCGGGACTTCGCGCGCGTGAGGCCGACGTAGAGGAGCCGCCGCTCCTCGGCGAGCGCCGCCGCGCCGCGGGAGCGCT
Source organism: uncultured Actinomycetes bacterium (assembly GCA_963766725.1). Classification (GTDB taxonomy): domain Bacteria; phylum Actinomycetota; class Thermoleophilia; order Gaiellales; family Gaiellaceae; genus DATEOR01. Next base: position 136,151 of record CAVYBK010000020.1, on the reverse strand, counting down.
TGTACGGCAGCAGTCCCTCCTCGAGCTGCGGCAGGAAGACGACCTCGAACTCGAGGCCCTTGGCGCGGTGGTACGTGAGCAGGTTGACGCCTCGTCCCTGCGACTCGGAGTGGAAGCGGTGTTCGAGGTCGGCGAGGAAGTCGGAAGCCGTTCGGCTGCCGTCGTCGAACTCCTCGGCGAAGCGCACGAGGCGGGCGAGGTCGGCCTGGCGCGTCGCCTCCTCCTCGCCGAGCCCGCCGGGAATCTCGGCGAGGAGGCCCTGTTCCTGCGCGATCGCCCGCACCGTCTCGGCCGCGGGTGCCTCGCCCGAGCGGCGCAGGACGCGCAGCATGTGCCTCGCCGCCGGCCGGGCGAGGAAGGCGCTGCCACGCACCTGGTAGGGGATACCGGCGTGCGAGAGAGCTTCCTCGAAGTCCTCCGACTGCGCGTTGATCCGGTAGAGGATCGCCATCTCCTCGAGCGGGACGCCCTCGCCGAGGAGCGCCGCGATCCGCGCGACGACGGCGGCGACCTCACTCTCGACGAGCGGCTCGGGCCGGGCGAGCGGTTCCTCGCCGGAGGGCCGTGTCGCGCTCAGCACCTTCTCGGACCCACCAAGCATTGGCACGAGCCGGTTCGCGAACTCGAGGATCTCCGGCGTCGAGCGGTAGTTGCGCTCGAGACGGACCACCGTCGCGTCCGGAAACCGCTGTGGCATCGCGAGGAGGTGCTCGGGCGTCGCGCCTGTGAACGAGTAGATCGACTGGTAGTCGTCGCCGACGACGCAGAGGTCGTCGCGTTCGCCGAGCCAGCGTTCGAGCAGACTCTGCTGGAGGAGGTTGACGTCCTGGTACTCGTCGACCGTGAAGGCGTGGTAGCGGGCGCGGAACGTCTCGCGCGCGCGCTCGTCCTCGTCGTACAGGCGGACGGCGAGCTCGAGCAGGTCCTCGAAGTCGACCAGGCCCCGAGCTTCCTTGCGGCGCTCGTAGCCCGTGAAGACGCCGGCCATGAGGTCGGGCGGGATCGGCGGCTCGTGCTCGCCGAGGCCCTCGAGGTAGGTCGCGGGCGTGAGGCGGCGGTTCTTCGCCCACTCGATCTCGTTCGCGAGGTCGGCGAGCGGCCGGAAGCGGAACGGCCGCGGGAGCGAGCCCGCGCTCTGCTTGACGAGGAGCGCCTTCGACGGGAGGACGGATCCCGTGCTCTCGGGGACGAAATGGTGGAGCTGGGCGAGCGCAGCCGCGTGAAAGGTCCTCGCGGGGACTCCGGTGACGCCGAGACGGGCTAGGCGGGCGCGCAGCTCGCCGGCCGCCTTGTCGGTGAACGTGACGGCGAGGATCTGCGACGGCGAGAACGCGCCCGTCAGGACCTGGTTCGCGATGCGGCGCGTGATCGTCGTCGTCTTGCCGGAGCCCGCGCCGGCGAGGATGCAGACGGGCCCGCGCACGGCTTCGACCGCGCGGCGCTGCTCCGGGTTCAGACCGGCGAAGACCCCGCTCGCATCCACGCTGCCACCCTAGGAGGTCGGCCGGGCGCCCGGCAACGACCGTGGCCAGAATCGTGCGCTCGTTGCGCGTAACATCGGGCGATGAAGCCCCTAAGATTCTCCGCGTGTCGAACGGCGAGGACCTCGAAGGCCGGATAGCGCTCGTCACGGGCGGCGGACGCGGGATCGGGCGCAATACCGCGGTCGAGCTCGCCGGCGCGGGGATGAAGGTTGCCGTCTCGGCCCGCTCCAACGAGGAGATCGAAGCGGCCGCCGCGGAGATCGGCGGCATCGCCATCCAGTGCGACGTGTCCGACCGCGCCCAGGTCGACCGGATGGTTGCGGAGACGGAGGAGCAGCTCGGCCCGATCGACCTCCTCGTCGCGAACGCAGGCATGGCGCCCGACGAGGACAACGCCTGGGAGATGGAGCCGGCCGATTGGTGGCGGACGTTCGAGGTCAACGTCCTCGGTGTCTACCTCTGCAACCGCGCCGTCATCCCGGGGATGCTCGAGCGCGGGCGCGGCCGGATCGTCAACGTGGCGAGCGGCGCGGCCTATCTACCGGGGAGCTCGGGCACCTCATACAGCGCGAGCAAGGCGGCCGTGCACCGCTTCTCGGAGACGCTCGCCAACCAGCTCGAGGGGCGCATCCCGGTCTTCTCGATCAGCCCGGGGCTCGTGCGCACGAGCTTGACGGACGAGTTCGGAGACGACGCGCCGTGGACGCCGCCGGAGCTGGCGCCGCGCCTCGTCCGCGCGCTTGCCTCAGGGCGGCTCGACGCGCTCGCCGGCCGTTACCTCCACGCCGAGCACGACGACGTCGACGACCTCGCACGGCGCGCAGGCGAGATCGTCGAGAACGACCTGAACGCGATCCGCTTGCGCCGCTAGCCGCCGAGCGCGGCTCTGATCTGCTCGAGCGTCCCCGCCTCCGCGGCCTCTCCGCCCTCGGCTGCCTTGCCGACCGACTCAGCCACCTCGAGCACGAACGCGCGATACGCCGGGAGCTCGTCCGGCGCTTTGGTCTCCAGGATCTGCTGCGCGTCCTGGAGGGCGGCGATCGTCTCGCCCGCGATCTCCTCCGGCGATGACCGCCAGCCGAAGCCCGTGCCCTTCGTGTCGCCGAGGTCGCGCACGAGAGTGCTCTCCGAGTTCTGGCGCGCGCCGGCGAGGTGCTTCGCCATCGCCGATGACTCCTTGAACGTGTCGAAGAAGCCGCGGTCGGCGATCGTCATCCAGAAGCCCGCGCCCGTGACGCCCTTCTGCAGGGTCTCCCATTCCTCCTCGGTGAAATCTTCCTTTGTCGCCATTCGTCCTCCCCGGTCGAAGTGTTGAGATGAGCAGCGTACGCTGTGCGGGTGCATTGCCCGGCTTGCGGCCACGAGAACCCTGACAGCGCGCGATTCTGCATGGCGTGCGGCACGCCGCTGGCCGTGCAGGAGGCGGGCGGACGCGAGGAGCGCAAGGTCGTCACGGTCTTCTTCGCCGACCTCGTCGGTTTCACCATGCGCGCCGAGCAGCTCGATCCGGAGGACGTGCGCGCGATGCTCTCTCCCTACTACGCGCGCGTCCGCTCGGAGATAGAGCGCTTCGGCGGAACCGTTGAGAAGTTCATCGGCGACGCGGTCATGGCCGTCTTCGGCGCACCGGTCTCGCACGAGGACGATCCCGAGCGTGCGGTGCGGGCTGCGCTCGCGGCGCGCGAGGCCGTCCAGGAGCTGAACGAAGCCAGCCCGGCTCTCGACCTGCACGTGCGCATTGCCGTGAACACCGGCGAGGCGGTCGTCGCGCTCGATGCCCGTCCCTCCGAGGGAGAGGGCATGGTCGCGGGCGACGTCGTCAACACGGCCGCCCGTCTGCAGGCGGCCGCGCCGGTGGACGGCATCCTCGTCGGCGAGTCGACGTACCGGGCTACCGAGCGTGTCGTCGAGTATCGCGACTGCGAACCGGTGGAGGCGAAGGGGAAGGCCGGACCGATCCCGGTGTGGGAAGCGCTCGGGGCGCGCGCCCGCTACGGAGTCGACGTCGCCCAGCGCGGAGGAGCAGAGCTCGTCGGGCGCCGACAGGAACTCGACCTACTCCTGGAGGCGCTCGCGAGAGTTGAACGCGAGCGGACGCTACAGCTCCTCACGCTCGTGGGGGTTCCAGGGATCGGCAAGAGCCGCCTCGTCTGGGAGCTCGCCCGAACCGTCGACGAGGACGCCGACCGGATCGTCTTCTGGCGCCAGGGACGCTCGCTCCCTTACGGCGAAGGCGTGGCCTTCTGGGCTCTGGCGGAGATCGTCAAGGCGCAGGCGGGGATCCTCCAGACCGACTCCGCGGAGACCGCCGAGACCAAGCTCATCGACACTGTGTCGGATCTCGTCCCCGACGCGAGCGAGGCGCGCTGGGTCGAGACACAGCTGCGGCGCCTGGTCGGGGTGAGCGCGGAGGAGGAGGGCGGGGGCGACCGACGCGACGAGGCGTTCGCGGCGTGGCGGCGCTTCTTCGAGGCACTCGCCGAGCGGCATCCTGCCGTGCTCGTCTTCGAGGATCTGCACTGGGCCGACGACAACCTGCTCGACTTCGTCGACTACCTCGTGGACTGGGCGAAGGATTCGCCGCTTCTCGTCCTCGGGACGGCGCGGCCCGAGCTCCTCGAGCGACGACCCGGCTGGGGAGGAGGCAAGTCCAACGCCACCACCACGTCGCTCTCACCCCTTTCTGAGGAGGACACGGCGCGCCTCATCTCGAGCCTCCTCGAGGAGACGGTCATGCCGGCCGAGAAACAGGCCCTTCTTCTCTCGCGCGCGGGAGGCAACCCGCTTTACGCCGAGGAGTATGCGCGCATGGTCGCCGAGCGCGGAATCGCGTCTCACGGACGCGGCGCCGCTTCCCGAAACCGTCCAGGGCATCGTCGCCGCGCGCCTGGACGCGCTCTCGGCCGAGGAGAAGACGCTCATCCAGGACGCGGCGGTGATCGGCAAGGTCTTCTGGAGCGGACCGCTCGCCGCGATGAGCGGGCTCCAGCGCTGGACTGTGGAGGAGCAGCTGCACGGGCTCGAGCGAAAGGAGTTCGTGCGACGGGATCGGCGCTCCTCGGTGGCGACGGAGACCGAGTATGCGTTCCGCCACGTCCTCGTTCGCGACGTTGCCTATGGACAGGTACCGCGCTCAGCTCGCGCGGAGAAGCATCGCCGCGCGGCTGAGTGGATCGAGACGCTCGGCGCCGACCGGGAGGACCGCGCGGAGATGCTCGCCCACCACTACGCGAGCGCGCTCGAGTTCGCCCGGGCTTCCGGCCAGCCGGTGGACGCGATTGCCGACCGGGCGAGAGTCGCCCTCTTCGAGGCGGGCGAGCGCGCGTACGGGCTCTACGCCTACGCGAGCGCGGCCGGCTTCTACCGCGATGCCGTCGAGCTCTGGCCTCCCGGCGAGCCGGGTGGCGGGCGACTTCTGTTCCGCTACGCGAGGTCGGTCGACCTGTCGGACTCGGCCGTCGACGCTTTGCCCCTGCTCGAGGAGGCTCGCGACCTGCTCCTGGCCGAAGATGAACGCGAAGTGGCCGCCGAAGCCGAGATCGCACTGGGCCAATACCACTGGTTTCGTGCCGATCGTGCCTCAGCGACGCCGCGGGAAGAGCAGGCGACCCTGCTGATCGAAGGCGTCGAGCCCTCGCGGGCGAAGGCGTTCGTCCTCAGCGAACTCTCACGGTTCGCCATGCTCCGCGACGAAGACGCCAGGGCCGTCGACCTTGCCAAGAGAGCGCTCGCCATGGCGGAGGAGTTCGGTGCCGACGAGGTGCGGGCGCGGGCGCTGAACATCCTCGGCGTTTCCACGGTCAAGCTTGGCGACCGGAGAGGTCTGGCGGATGTCGAGCGAAGTATCGAGATCGCAGCTGAGATCGGCTCGCCCGAGGTACTCCGCGGTTACATCAATCTTGCCTCGACGCTCGCCGAACTCGGCGAGCTCGAGCGCAGCTCCGAGTTGCATGTCAAGGGCCTGAAGGAAGCGGAGCGGATCGGGGCGCCAGAGCCGTTGCGGTGGCTCCGCGCCGAGCGAATCTGGGACGACTACATGCAGGGCCGTTGGAACGAAGCGGAGGGTCAGGCGGATGCGTTCCTGTCGAATGCAGGGGCGGGTCATTCGCGATACATGGCGACTGCCGCGCTGCTCATTCGCGCCCTCATACGACTTGCGCGAGGCGACAGCGCGGCGGCATTGGAAGACTCGGACACCGTCCTGGGTGTTGCCCGGGCGGCAGCGGATCCCCAGGTAGCTCATTCCGTCGCTCGCGTTTCACAGTCACATACTCCTTGCGACCGATCACCAGAGCGGACGCGGGCGCGCTCCTCGACGAGTTGATCGTGCGTCGGCGAGCCCTCCCGAGCGGGTTGGTCTCCCACTGGGTCATCCCGTTCGTCGTCGTCCTGAAGGCGCTCGGCCGTGTTCAGCAACTCGAGGAGATCGCCCGGAACGCGACGATGTCTACCCGGTGGCTCGAGGCAGGGCTCGCGTATGCGAGCGACGCATTTTCCGAGGCCGCCGATACGCTCGGCGAGATTGGCTCCAGGCCGGACGAGGCGTTCGTGCGCCTACGTGCAGCGGAAGCGCTCGTCGAGGCCGGCCGGCGCGCAGAGGCCAACGTCCAGCTGGAGCGTGCGCTCGCCTTCTACCGCTCGGTCGGCGCCACCGCCTACGTCCGCGAGGCTGAAGCGCTCTTCGCGGCCTCCGCCTGACTAGTTCCGGCGCCTCCCGGCGGCGAGCGTCTCCATTGCCTCGCGGTCGATCATGTCGGGCTCGATGACCGCCACGCGGGCGGCGGTGCAGGCGCGGAGCGTCGCGCCCCGCGTGCCCTCGCCGACGATGGCGCCCTCGCCGAGGATGGCGCCCGGGCCGACCTGCGCGATCTCCTCGCCGTCAACGACTGCGGCCAGCACTCCGTCCAGCAACAAGTAGAGCTCGTCGCCGGGATCGCCCTGCTCGACCAGGCGATCGTCCGGCTTCAGCTTGCGCCGAGGCATCTTCGCGTTCCCCTTCATGATGCTGGCCGAGAGCTCGCGCTCGAGGGCTGACTCGGCCTGCGCGACGAACGGCTCTGAATCCTCGTCGCCCCAGGGCGTGTGCTCGCCGTGGGCCTCGCGGTACCAGGTCTTGAAGTCGACCGTTCCCGCCTTCTGGGCGAGCTCGCCCTCGCTGTCGTAGACGAAGTGCCGCGGAAACGCGCTGGCTCCGATGAGCTCGTGATTCGAGCTGCCGTCCGCCCGGATCGTGAGCGCGAGGGTCGTCCAGGCCGTGGCCGAGTGGACACGCATGAACGGGCGGCCCTTGACCCGCCGCGGGGCGGGGAAGCCGGCGCGGCCGCCGACGGTCTGGACGAAGCGAACTTCGTCTTCGCGCACTTCGGGGTCGGGCTGCAGGGTCTCGAAGGCGACACCCTGGAAGACGAGATCCTTCGGGCCGAGCTTGAAGGTGGTCGTGCCGACGTAGCCCGCGCCCTCGTGCCCGTGCCCGACGATCTTGCCGTCCTCGACCTCGATCCAGGCCCTGAGGTCATTGGCCTCGCGGAAGCGGTCCTCGTCGCGCAGTCGCTCGAGGTCGCCGGGGCCGATCTCGGTCGGGCGGCGGCTCGTCGTAGTGGCCGATCCCCATCTCGAAGGGAATCTTGGGCATGCCCTCGATTGCCTCCGAGGGGATCCAGGAGATGGCGGTTACCGATGACTCGATGCGCATGAGGCCTCCCTCGCTTTGGTTTCGTCAGCTCGCTGCCGGCCGGCCGTGGACGCGGTCGTAGAGGTTTTGCGCGATCTCCACGGCCTTGTCCTCCGAGGTCGTGCCGGGCGGGCCGCCGTAATCGATGTCGTAGGCGAAGTCGCCGTCCGCGAAGAAGATGGCGTACGAATCGTAGGGTCGCTCATCGGAGGTCCCGGCCGTCTTGACGGCCTCTTCCGACGCAAAGCGCCGCACGCCGGTGGCGCCTGGGATGCCCTCGACGTCGAACTCGCTCACCGAGAACGCGCACGACTCCGGGCACGGCCGCAGGCTGTCGGTGTGGAAGAAGTCAGCAAATTCCTTGGCGCCGTCGGGTGAGTCGAGCTGGATGACGAGGCTGAACGTGTGCGCGTCGTCCCTTGAATGCGTGTCGCCGAAGTAGCGGGTGTCGCGGATCGCCTGCACGAACCCGACCGTTTGGAGATCCTGGTTCTCTTCCTTGCTCGGGTTGATGAACGCATCGCCCATCTTGTCCGCGAACTCCTCGATGTCGGCGGCCGTCTGCCGCTTCTCGACCGGATCGGGCTTGGAGCCCGGGGCGTCCTCTTCGGTCACCACCCGCTGGGCGAGCGTGAGCGGCCCGTCGAGGTGGCCTCGTCCGCTCCCGCCACCGCAGGCGGCGATTCCGAGCACCAAGACCGCAAAGAGAAGTAGGACCAGTCCCTTCAAGACGCCTGATCCTACGCGGCTCCTGCGCGTGATTCCAGGCTATGGACAGAGTAGGTTTGGCCGGTGCAACTGACGACCGGCCAGTTCCTCGTTGCCTGGGCGCTGGCCGGTGCTGCGTCGGTCGCAGTCTTCCTGCACGCGAACCGCAAGGGCGTGCCGCACGCCACCGCCTGGGGCGTCGGCGTCTTCCTGGTGCTCGGCTTGGCCCTGCCGCTCTACGTGATCAGTTATCTGAGGCGGAAGCGCTCGGGTCGGTGAGCGGTTCGGCAACCGGCTCGGTCAGCGGTTCGGTCAGCAGTCCCTCGCCCTCCTCGAAGCCCTCGTCGCCGAACTCGAGGCCGAGCTCCTTCGCGCGCTTGCGATCTTCCTTCTTCTGAGCCTTGGCCTCGCGCTTCTCTGCCTTTGCGCGCTCGCGGGCCACCTTCGCCATCGTCTGCTTGCGCTTTGAACTAGACGCCATGGTTAAGGCTTACCACTTCGAGCGCCGGCCGCGGCGACTCGTGTAGAGGAGCTTCGCAGGAGCCGAGCTCATACCGGCCTTCTCGAACTGCTCGTGGTAGCCGAGGCGGCGGGCGGACCGGCTTGTGTCGGCCTGCTGATCGGGGAGGACGAAGGTGATGGCCGTGCCGCTCTTCCCCGCGCGGCCCGTGCGGCCGGTGCGGTGGACGTAGCCCTTGTCCTCCGAGGGCGGGTCGAAGTTGATCACGTGCGTGACGCCCTGGAGGTCGAGGCCGCGCGCGGCGACGTCGGTCGCGACGAGCGTCGAGACCTTGCCCTCGCCGAAGCGGGCGAGAGCTCGCTCACGGGCGTTCTGCGACAGGTTGCCGTGCATCGCGACCGCCTCGACGTGGTGGTTGCGAAGCTTGCGCACGAGCGTGTCGGCGCCGCGCTTCGTCCGCACGAAGACGAGGGTGAGGCCGTCCGAGGCAAGGATGTGCTCGGCCAGCGTCTTGACCTTGGTGTCGGTCGTCACCGAGACGAAGCGGTGCTCGATCTCGGCGGGCTGCTGCCCGGTTGCGAGCTCGGCCTCGACGTAGGACGGGCTGCGCGTGTATTCCCGCGCGAGCCTGCCGACCTCGCCGTCGAGGGTGGCGGAGAAGAACATCGTCTGGCGGTTCTGCGGGAGGCGGCGGACGATGCGGTCGACCTGCGGCTTGAAGCCGAAGTCGAGCATCCGGTCGGCCTCGTCGAGAACGAGAATCTTGATTCCCCGGAGATCGACGAGCCGGCGCTCGGCGAGATCCTCGAGGCGACCCGGGGTCGCGACGAGGACGTGGGCGCCCTTGATGCGCTTCGACTGTGCGCGAAGCGGGACGCCGCCGTAGGCGGCCTCGACCTTGAGGTTCTTCGGCTTCGCCACCGCCTTGAGCTCGTCGGTCACCTGGGTGGCGAGCTCGCGGGTGGGGACGAGGACGAGGGTTGACGGGCGCCCGTCGGAGGGCGACGTTCGCTCGACGATCGGCACCGCGAAGGCGAGGGTCTTGCCGGATCCCGTCGGCGCCTTGGCGAGAATGTCGAGTCCGCCGAGCGCATCGGGGAGGGCGAGCGCCTGGATTCGGAACGGCGTCGTGATGGAGCGAGCGGCGAGCGCGTCGACGACGGGCGAAGACACGCCGAGCTCGCGGAACGAGTGCTGCATATGCGGTTCAACTTCCTTTCGGGTTCGAGACTTGCCTACCTCGATACACCCGAAGGAGGAACGAGAAGCTCATCTCACCGGGAGGCTCGATTGCCTGACCCGTGCTCACACCGTAGCAGGAGGACCGGTTAGGAGTGGCTGACGGTCACTTCGACGCCGTGCACGGAGGTGCTCTGGCCCATGTCCGCGCTCTCGCCTGGGTTCAGGGCGTTGACGTTTGCCCGCCCCGGCTCCCGCTTCGGCCAGCGGCCCTTCGGCGAGTAGGCGACCCCGCGGGGGAGCGCGTCCGAGAGGGTGACGAGCAGCTGCAAGTGTCCAGTCTCGTTCCGCACTACGGCCTCCTCGCCTTCGACGAGCCCTCGCTCCGCGGCGTCCTCCGGATGCAGGGCGATGGTCGCCGCGCCGATGCGTCTCGCGATCTTGGCGTCGTTCGCGAAGCTGTCGTTCAGAAGCCAGGGTGAGGCAGGGGAGAGGAGCCGCAGACGTCCCTCCACCGGCCGTGGATCGACGAGCGGCAACGGCACCCGCGGGAGGCCGTCGTCCTCGGCGCGCGCCGAAGCGAGCTCGACGCGCCCGCTCGGAGTGGGGAAGCGGAGATCGGCGAACTGGACGACCGGCTCTTCCGCGATGGGAACGGTCCCCTTGGCCGCGAGGGAGGCGAAGTCCTCACCCGTGCCCGACCGCTCGAGCAGCGTGTCGATGAGGTCGCCGTCGCTTTCGAAGAGCTCCGCCTCCTGGTAACCCATGGCGGCTGCGAGGCGCCGGAAGATCTCCATGTTCGGAAGCGCTTCCCCGAGCGGCTCGGCGGCCTTGACCTGAGCCGAGAGGGTGAGCTGGAAGTAGGAGGCGACGAGATCGTCGAACTCGAGGAAGCTCGCGGCCGGGAGAACGTAGTCGGCGAAATCGGTCGTGTCCGTCGGGAAGAGGTCGATGGCGACCGTGAGGAGGTCCTCGCGGCGAAGCGCCTCGTGCAGCCGCGCCTGCTGCGGATTCGAGGCGGCGATGTTGATGTTCCAGCAGAAGAGCGCTTGCGATCGAGCGGGATCGGCGAGGCGGTCCACGAGCGCCATGTGGCTGATCGGTTCCGGCGTCTCGGGCCCAAGGTGGGACGCGAGGAGGTAGTCCTCGTCGATTCCGCGTGACTCGGTCCCGTTGAGGTAGAGGAAGCCGGCTCCAGGCTTGCCGAGATTGCCGGTCGCGGCGGGGAGGAGAGCGCACGCCCGGATCGCGTTGCCGCCGTTCCGCTGGCGCTGGAATCCCTGTCCGAGCCAGAGGAGCGAGGGGCCCCGTCCGTAGAGGTTCGCCGCCTCCTCGATCAGACCGGCCGGGACGCCTGTTGCGTTCTCCGCCCAGGCAGGCGTGCAGTCAGCGAGGAGGGGCGCAAGCTCCTCCCAGCCGACCGTGTGTGCGTCGACGAACTCCCGGTCGAGCAGGCCGTCGCGTGCGAGGACGTGGAGGATGGCGAACGCCAGGGCTGCATCGCTCCCGGGGAAGGGCTGCAGATGCAGGTCGGCCGCGGCGGCGGTCGGCGTTCTCACCGGGTCGACGACGATCACGGAGGCGGGCGACTCGGGCAGCCAGTGGTCGTTCGCGTGGGGCGCGGATGCAGAAGGATTCGCGCCCCAGACGAGGATGCAGGCGGAATCGCGGGCCGTCCGCGGGTCGAAGCCCGTCATCGAGGTCCCGAAGACGTACTCGAGTGCAACGTGCCCGGCCTTGTTGCAGATCGTGTCCGGGTCGACCTCGGTCGCCCCGAGACGGTGGAAGAAGCGCAAGGGGAAGAAGTAGCCGAGAAGCGAGAACGTCCCCGTGTAGTGGGCGTTCAGGACCGTCTGCCCGCCGGGGCCAGCTTCGATCTTCTGCAGCCGCGTCCGCGATCTCGGCGAGCGCTTCGTCCCAGGAGACGGGCTCGAATCGGCCCTCCCCCTTGGGGCCGACCCTGCGGAGCGGGCGCGTCAGCCGCGCCTCGGGATCGAGGAACGATCCGTTGTAGCCGATCGAGCACTTGTGGCAGAGCTTCCCCCGGCTCACAGGGTGGTCGGGGTCTCCCCGGACGTGTCTGATCGTCCCGTTGCGCTTGACGACCACGATGCCGCAGGCGTCGTAGCAGTCGCGCGGGCAGGTCGTGAGAACTATGTCGTCAGCGTTGGCGGCCAAGGCCTCGCAGTAGCCTACGACCGCGGACCGGCCGCTGCACCTGAGCTGGAGGAAGCCTAGGCGAGCTCTTCCGCCGGCACGGTGATCTGGGGGCCGAGATCCGCGTCGCGCGAGACAAGGCGCGCGTACTGGCCGCCGAGGGCGAGGAGCTCGTCGTGGACGCCACGCTCGACGATGCGGCCCTTGTCCAGGACGATGATCTGGTCGGCGTCGCGGACGGTTGAGAGCCGGTGCGCGATCGCGATCGTCGTTCGGTTCTCGGCGAGGCGGTCGAGAGCCTCCTGCACCATGCGCTCGGTCTGCGTGTCGAGGGCGCTCGTCGCCTCGTCCAGCACGAGGACGGGCGGGTTGCGGAGGATCGTCCGCGCGATCGCCATGCGCTGCTTCTCCCCGCCCGAGAAGCGGTAGCCGCGCTCGCCCACCATCGTGTCGTAGCCGTCCGGCAGGGTCGCGATGAGGGCGTGGATCCGAGCGGCGCGGGCGGCCTCCTCGACCTCCTCGTCGGTCGCGTCGGGCTTGGCGAAGCGCAGGTTCTCCCGGATGGAAGCGTGGAAGAGGTAGGTCTCCTGCGAGACGACGCCGATCGTGCGCGCGACCGAGGCCATCGTCGCGCTGCGGATGTCGATCCCGTCGATGGTGACGCTGCCCCGGTCGACGTCGTAGAGGCGTGCGACGAGGTAGCCGATGGTCGTCTTCCCGGACCCCGTCTCCCCGACGAGCGCGGTCGTCGTCCCTGCGGGCACGTCGAAGCTGACGTCCTCGAGGGTCCACGGGCCCTCGCCGTAGCGGAACCAGACGTCGTCGAAGGCGACGTCGCCGCGGCAGGGCGGGAGGTCGACGGCGTCCTCGCGTTCGATGATCTCCACCGGCTGGTCGAGGTACTCGAACACGCGGTCGAAGAGCGCGAGCGACGTCTGCGCGTCGAGCTGCACGTTCAGGAGGGAGCCGACCGGCCAGAAAAGGCGCGTCTGCAGCGTCGTGAACGCGACGACGGTGCCGAGGGTGACTCCGCCGATGAAGCTCTGGCCGGCGAACCAGTAGACGAGCGCCGGCATGATCGCGAAGCTCATCTGGATCGAGGCCATCATCCAGCGGCCGGCCATCACCCTCTTCACCTCCAGGTTCGCGAGCCGGTCTGACTCGCCCTGAAAGCGTTCGGCGAGCTCGCCGGTTCGGCCCATCGTCTTCCCGAGCAGCATCCCGGAGACGGACAGCGATTCCTCCACGAGCGTGGAGATGTCGGCCATCGTCCGCTGCCGGTCGGTGGTGATGCGCCGCCGCACGTTCCCGACTCGGCGCGTGAGCAGGACGAACAGGGGGATGAGCGCGAGCGAGAAGACGGCGAGGCGCCAGTCGAGAAGGAACATCGCGACGACCGCGGCGATCACCGTCGTCACGTTCGAGACGATCGAAGTGGCGGTGGAGGTGACGACGCCTTCGACGCCGCCGATGTCGTTCGCGATCCGCGACTGCACCTCTCCCGTCCGGGTGCGCGTGAAGAAGGCGAGCGAGAGCCGCTGCAGATGCCGGTAGACCGTGGTGCGGAGGTCGTGCATCACCCGCTGGCCCACCTGGTTGGAGAGCCAGGTCTGGAAGACGCCGAGGATCCCCGTGAAGACCGCGATCCCGATCAGCCCGAGGACGAGGATCGTCAGCAGGCGGTTGTCGTTCTCGGGCAGCGCCTCGTCGAAGATGTCGCGGACGAGGAACGGCGAGACGATGCTGAGGAGCGCCGAGAAGCCGATCAGCGCGAGCACGACGCTCAGGCGCCAGCGGTACGCCTTGAAGAGGCCGAAGACCCGGCGCAGGTTCGCGCGCCGCACGGCCGGGTCGGCCGGCCGCTCCGGTTTCTCGCCTGGGCTGAAGCGGGGCCTCATGAGCCCACGTTAGCTGCCCTGGCCTGGGCTACGGCTCGACGGTGAAGGTGAACATCATCCCGCTCTCGTGGTGCTCGGCGATGTGGCAGTGCGCCATCCAGATGCCGGGATTCGTCACGTCGAGCAGGATGTCCACGGTCTCGCCGGTCCGAAGCAGCACCGTGTCCTTCCAGACGAGGTTGGGCTCGGTGATGCCGTCGCGGCTGAGGACGAGGAAGCGGCCCGCCCCGTGGATGTGGAACGGGTGGTGCATCGGATGGTCGGAGTCCTTCTCGTTGACGATCCGGATCTTCACCTGGTCGCCGACGCGGAACCGCCAGTCGATCGCGTGCCCTCGGTCGCCGGTGTTCTTGTCGACGATGAGCCAGCGCGTGTTCTCCGGCGTCGTCTCGCGGTTGACCTCGACCATGTCGTCCTCCCACTCGATGCCGCCCGAGGCGTCGTGCGCATGGGCGTGCTCGTCGTGGTGGTGGTGCTCGTGCTCCTCGTGGCCGCCGGCTCCGGTCGGGCGCAGGGTCATGCCGCACTTCGGGCACTCACCGGCCCAGGTTGCCGTGATCTCGGGATGCATCGGGCAGGCGTACTCCGTCGGCGCGGCCACGTCGGGCGCCGCCGGGATGAGCTTCATCCCGCACTTCGGGCACTTGCCTTCCCAGGTCGCGACGATCTCCGCGTGCATGGGGCAGGCGAAGACGCCCGTCTCGCCCTCGACGGCTCCGCCCATGTCCATCTCGGCGACGAGTGAGAGCGTCTTGTCGGGCGCGGCCTCGAGATACGGAGCGATCCGCTCGCGCTCGGCGGCCAGGTCGGCGTTCTCGCGCAGAGTCTCGAAGTCGAGCGGCTCGACCTCGTCCTCCGAGACGGTCACGGACGCGAGCCGGTAGGTCGTCTCGGGTGTGCGGTGCTCGAGCGCTGCCTCACGCTCCGCGTCAAACTGAACATCGACCACGACGCGCTCGGAGGGAGCGAGGATCACGTCCTCGACGAGCTCCTCGCGCTCGACGCGGCCGCTGTCTCCGCCGACGAGCTTCATCTTCGCGCCGGCGCTTCCGACCCGGAACACGCGCGTGTTGGCCGTGTTCGTGAGGAAGAAGCGGACGACCTCTCCGCGCTTCGCCTCGAGGGCGACCTCGGTCTCGCCGCCGACGAGCATCGTGGTGCCGAAGCGGCCCATCGCGACGTGGCTCGGCCCGGAGTGGCTGAACTCGGCCACGTGCCCGTCCTCGATGAGGATGTCGTCGAGAGTGAGGACGACCTCGCGGTGCGCGGGCGGCCAGTAGTCCTCGTCTGCGGGCTCGACCACGATGTTGCCGTAGAGGCCCAGCTCCTGGCCGTAGTCCTCGCGAATGTGCGGGTGGTACCAGTAGAGGCCCGGGTCGGGGAACTCGATGCGGTACGTGAAGCTCCCGCCGACCGGGATTGGCGCCTGTGTCTCGTGCGTCCCGTCGTAGCGGTTGTCGAGGCGAAGCCCGTGCCAGTGCACGGTCGCCTCGAGGTCGCCCTCGTTCCGCACGTTGACGACGATCTCCGAGTTCTGCCTCACCTTCAGCGTGGGACCCGGGATCGAGCCGTTGTAGGCGAGCATGCGAAGGGTGTCGCCGTCGATCTCCTTCGTGACCGGGGCGATCGTGAGGTCGAGCTCGTCGCCGTCGGAAAGCTCGACGACGGGGGTCTCGACGCTGGGGGCCAGGCCGGCGGTGCTGGTCGGGAAGTTGTCACTTGCCATGGGTTGCCGCTCCTTCGAATGCGGTGGGGGATGAGGCCGGAGCGCGCTCGGCGATCCGCTCCGCGATGAACTCGGCGTCGTCCTTCACCCAGCCGACGAGCGCGGAGCCGCGCGTGTGCTGCCAGGGAAGGCCGAGGAAATAGAGGCCGGGAACGTCCGTGACCCCGCGACGGTGGACGAGCTTGCCGTCGTCATCCGTGATCGGAAGGTCGATCCAGGAGTGGTCGAACCGGTAGCCGGTCGCCCAGATGGCTGCGGCCACGTCGAGGGTCGAGCCGTCCTCGAAGACCACCGTTCGCCCGGAGGCGCCGACTGCGCGGCCGTGCATGGTCACGCCGGCGCGCTTGGCGGTCCGCGGGCTCGAGCCGATGAGCGTGTCCCGGGTGGAGAGGCGGCGGCCGAGCTTCGTGTCGATGCTCTTCTCGAGGATCCCGAGCTTGCCGAGCCACCAGAAGAGGTCGCGCCCGCCGATCCGCTGCGGAAGCGGCATCTGGCGCGATCCGACGGAGAGATGGGTCTCGCGCTCGGCCGCGAGCTCCTCGGCGATCTGGAATCCGGTGTTGCCGCCGCCCACGACGAGCACGGGCCCGTCGGGGAGCTCACCCGGGTTGCGGTAGCCCACGCTGTGGGTCTGAAAGACGGCCGTGTCGAGGTCGGCGGCGAGGGCTGGCACGCGTGGCACCTGAAAGGGCCCGGTAGCGACGACGACCTGGTCGGCCTCAACGGCTGCGCCGTCTTGAAGGTCGAGCCTGAAGCCGCCGTTCTCGTTTCGGACCGACCGGACCTCGCTGCCGAGCTGCACGGGGAGGTCGTGGGTCTCCGCGTAGCTCTCGAGGTAGGCGATCACCTCGTCGCGGCCGGGATAGCCGTCGGGGTCGCCGGGGAACTCGAGGCCGGGAAGGCTGTCGTAGCGCCGCGGCGTGAAGAGCGTGAGCGAGTCCCAGCGCGTGCGCCACGCGGCACCGACCGAGTCGGCGGTGTCGAGGATGACGAAGCGGCGGTTCTGCTGGGCGAGCTCGTAGCCCATGGTCAGGCCGGCCTGGCCGGCGCCGATCACTGCTACGTCGTAATGGTTTGGAGCATGCATGTGCTGAAAGTCCTCGGAGTTGTGGATTGTTCGCCGCGACCGGAGCGCCTTCGCATTCCCACTGGGCGGGACGCGTAACGCACGCCGCCGGTGCGCGGTCGAAGCCCACAGTAGCACCCCTTTTGGCGCGCCTTTCTGGCGCGCTACGAGACGGGCGTTAGCCTGCGCATGGGATCTCGGGGTGGGTACAAGCTCGCCCGCGTTCTACGGCTGACTGTGGCGCCCGTGACCGCCCCCGCCGGGGGTCTCGACGGTGAGCACGTCGCCGCGTGCGAGGTCGCCGCTGATCTTGCCCGCGCGCTCTTCGCCGTTCAGGAGATTGCGGCCCGGCTGTCCAGGGTCGCCGCCCTCGACTCCTTCGGGAGAGTGACGACGCCGCTCGCTCACGACTGAGAAATGGCAGGGCTCCAGCGCCTCGATCTCCCTGATGACGCCGTCACCGCCGCGATGTGTGCCATCACCGCCGGATCCGAGACGGAGTGCGTGGCGGCGAATTCGGAGTGGATAGGCGAGCTCGAGCGCCTCGGTCGGCGTCGAGAGCGTGTTCGACATGGTCACGTGCACGCCCGAGGGCCCGTCGGCCCCCGGGCAGGCGCCTTGCCCGCCACCGATCGTCTCGTAATAGGTGAAGCGGTCGTTCCCGAATGTGACGTTGTTCATCGTGCCCTGGCCCTGGGCGGGGACGGGCACGGCTTGGGCGAAGCAGGCGAAGAGGAGGTCGGCGATCCGGCACGAGGTCTCGACGTTGCCGGCCGCGACCGCGGCGGGCGGGCGCGCGTTCAGCAGCGAGCCCTCGGGTGCCGTGACCGCGACGGGAGCGAAGGCGCCTCCCGAGGCGGGGACGTCGGGGTCGGTGACGCAGCGGACGACGAAGTAGGCGGCCGAACGCGTGACGGCGAGCGGGCAGTTGAGGTTTCCCGCGTGCTGAGGGGCTGTGCCTGCGAAGTCAATCTCGATCTCCTCGGCGGCGATCGTGAGGGTCGCGCGCAGCTCCAAATCTCCTTCGTTGGCCTCGAGGACGTCCGTGGCCTCGAAGCGTCCGTCAGGTAGCGCGCCGATCGCCGCGCGCACGCGCCGCTCGGAGTAGGCGTAGAGCTCGTCCATCGCGGCCGCGACGCGTTCGTGCCCCCGCCGGGCGCAGAGCTCGGCGATGCGCCGTGCGGCCAGGTGGTGCGCGGCGAGCTGGGCTCGAAGGTCGCCCCGGCGCTCCTCGGGGTTGCGCATCCGGGCGACGAGCTGGGCGAGCACATCGTCGTCGAGCCGGGTCGGCGGGATGACGACACCCTCGTCCGCGAGGGTTGTGGAATCGGCGGGCAGGCTGCCCGGCTCGGAGCCGCCGACGTCGGCATGGTGGGCGCGGGTGGCGGCGAATCCCAGTGCGGTGCGCGAGACGAGAGTGATGTCGGGCAGGTGTGTGCCGCCGGTGAAGGGATCGTTCAGGATCCACACGTCGTCGGCGCCGGGGTCGTGCGCCATGACAGCGGCGACGGCGTCGGGCATGGCGCCGAGGTGGACCGGGATGTGCTCGGCCTGCGCGATCATGCGCCCGTCGGAGTCGAAGAGGGCGGTCGAGCAGTCGCGGCGCTCCTTTATGTTGGCGGAGAAGGCCGAGCGGACGAGCGCGGCGCCCATCTCCTCGGCGACCGCGCGCAAAGCGCTGCCGATGACTTGGAGCTCGATATTCACAGTCGCGTGAGTCGAAGAGTGCTATCGGTCCCGTCCCGAACCCCCACCCACCCCGGGGGAATCCAGCACGTCGCGCCCTCGAGCTCGAGCACGTGGGGGCCGGCAACTTCGAGCCGCTCGGCGGGTGGGAGGACGAGCTCCGGGCCGGGACGTACGTCGGCTGTCCGCACTGCGACGAGCTCGACGGGCCGCTCCCGATCCGAGTAGCCGTACCGATCTTCGTGCGCACGATGAAACGCCGCCGCGACATCGGCGCCCAGTGGCACCGTGAGCTCGAACGACTGACCCGTGTAGCGGAGGTCGGCCTCGCCCTCGGCCGGCAGCTCGCCCGCCTCCGCCAAGGGGCGTACGTAGGAGCGCACCGTGTCGCGCCGCTCGTCGCTCGCCACGAGTCCAAGCGCCGACAGCACGCCGGCGGCGGCCGGCACCAGCACCGTCCCGATCTCGAGCTCCTCGGCAAGCGCGCATGCGTGCAAGGGCCCAGCGCCTCCGAAGGCGATCAAGGCGAACTCCCGGGGGTCGTGGCCTCGCTCGACCGAGATGACGCGCAGGGCACGCAGCATCTCGGCGTTGACGACCTCGACGACCTCGGCGGGATCCAACTTCTCGAGCGCTCTCGCGGCAGCGTCGCGGTCCAGCTCGAGCCCGCCCGCCAACCGCTCCGGCAGACGACCCAACAGGAGATTGGCGTCCGTGACTGTCGGCCGCGTCCCACCGCGCCCGTAGGCGGCCGGCCCAGGATCCGCGCCCGCGCTCTCGGGACCCACCCGAAGAGCACCGCCCGCGTCCCGCCAGACCAGTGATCCACCGCCCGCCCCGACCGTGTGGAGGTCGACAGTCGGCAGGCGCACGGGCAAGCCGCCGACCGCGCGCGCTGCGCTCCGCGCGGCCGCGCCAGCCGCGATCAGGCAAACATCCGTGGACGTGCCTCCCATGTCGAGGGAGATCGCGTTCTCGATTCCGGCCATTCGCGCCACGCGAGCTGCGCCTACGACCCCAGCCGCAGGCCCAGAGACCAGGATTGGCGCCGGATGGGCGGCCGCCTCCCGTACCGAAGCGACTCCGCCCGAGGATCGCATTATCAGCGGCTCGGGGAGGCTCGCCTCAGCGCAGCGCTCGACGAGAGAACCCAGGTAACGAGACACCACCGGCCCGAGGTACGCGTCGACGGCCGTGGTGGAGGCGCGCTCGTACTCCCGGAACTCCGCCGAGACCTCGTGGGACGCGACGACGTGGGCGTCGGGTAGCCGCTGCCGCACCTCCGCTGCCACGGTGGCCTCGTGGGATGGGTCCCGGAAGGAGAAGAGCAAGCAGATCGCAACCGCCTCCGCATCAAGCTGAGGCAGCGAAGCGAGGTCGAGCGCTTCCACGACGCCTTCGGGCCCGATCCGCTCGCGCACGCCAACGCAGCGCTCGAGCGGAACGAGGGGCGCCGGATGGTCGGAACACAACCGGTACAGGTGTGCCCGATTCTGTCGCCGAAGGTGGAGCAGGTGCTCGAAGCCCGCGGTCGCCACAAACGCTGTTCGCGCGCCCTTGCGCTCGAGAAGCGCGTTAGTCGCGATCGTCGTCCCATGCGTGAAGCGCTCGACCGACTCGGCACCGACGGCGCGGGCGGCTGCGACGACCGACTCCTCCGGGCGAGCGGAAGTCGGAAGCTTCGCCGTGCGGAGCTCGCCGGCTTCGAAAAGGACCGCGTCCGTGAACGTGCCGCCGACGTCGATCCCGAGGATGGCCATCGGCCAACCCTAGGAGACAGGGTCGCCGCCCGAAACCCGCGCGCAAGTTTTCGTCGGATTCTGCGTCCTACTAGGTAGAGGCCATCAACCGCCGGGAAGGAAAACTCGCCGCATGCTGCACTGGTAGTACCCCCAGCTCCAGCCGCACCCAAGTCGACCCAGCTGAGCGCCGCTCAGGCTGCTGCGCCCGTTCCGAGCTCGTCGCCGTGCGCCAAATGGCGTCGACTGAGACTGGCCCGGCCCGTGATCGTCACCTCAATCCTCTTCGAGGCGCGAGTGACAGGTGGGTCACGAGGTCGGTCGGCGGGGGCTCTTACCACGGCTCCGGCGCACCCAAGTCGATCCAGCTGTGCCCGCCGCTCAGGGTGCTGCGCAGGCGCCGAGCTCGTCGCCCTTGGCCAGGAAACCTTCGACCGCAGCCTCGCCGACCGTGATCGTCACGGTGGGATTCTTCTTCGATCCCGTGTGATGACAGATGGTCACTTTGCTCGGAGGCGGCTCTTCCTCGACCGCGGGAGGATCCTCGACCGCGGGAGGATCAGTGGTCGGTTCTGGCGGCGGAGCGGGATCGGGCCCGGACTCGTGAGCGTGTCCGGACACGGAGACTCCGGGCGATTCACCGCCGTGCGTGACCGGAGAGGGGTCGGAAGCTGGAGGCGAAGCTTGCTTCTTCTGGGCCACTCCCGGCGTCTTCTCCGTCTCGACAGCAGCGGCCGGCATGGTGTACGTCAAGGGCGTCTCGAGCTGGACTTGGGGCGCGGCGGCCGTAGTGGGCGGCTTCGTGCTCTCGATTCCTCGCTCCAGTACTCCGTACGCGACCAGAGGAGCCGTTGCCCCGAGCGCGACGCCGAGCGAGACCTTGATCGGAGCAACGCCGGTGCCGAGGGCGGACTTGATCGACGCAAGGCCATCTTTGAGCGGGAGCAGGAACGGCAGGGGCGTGAGCGCCCGTGCCCGCGCGGGCACTTTTGCCAGCTCCGGCTCCGGACGTCGTAGCCCGGCAGCGACTGATCTTCGTGCCCGAAACAGAAGCGTCTCCACTGCCTGGTACGAGGAGCCCAGCTCCGCGGCGATCTCGTCGTAGCTCAGGCCGCGCCAATCCCGGAGGAGGAGCGCACGGCGCTGCCGCTCGGGGAGCCCCGCAAGTGCAGCCGAGAGCCCAAGAAGGTCGTCATTGGGTTCGTCGTTCGTCGGAATCTGGTCGAACGTCTCGGGGCTCCGCAGTTCCACCGTTGCGCCTCCCAAACGCGTACGCAACATCGACGAGCAGACATTCGCCGCGATCTGGAACAACCACGGACGGCTCGAAAGGGGCTCGACGCCGCTGTTGAGGCTGCGCCAGGCGTTCAGATACGTTGCTTGCAGCGCGTCTTCCGCCTCTTCAGGCGAGTCGAGCCGGGTCAGGCAGTACCGGTAGATGCGACCCGCGTAGTCGTCGTAGAGGCGCTCGACGCGCGCTCCTGGAGCATCCGCGTGCCCCGCTTCGCGGAGCGGAAGCTCACCCACGGTCCCTGGTTTGATCGAGCTAGCGGGAGATTCGCGCACGCACACCCTCCGATCCAGCCTCAAGTTTCCCCACGAAATAGCGTGTTCGGATCCCTCGAAAGGGTGACTCTCACGTCGCGCATTCAGGCGACCCGCGCTCGGTTAGCCTGCGCGAGTGGCCTTGCCCCGTGAAGTTGCGGTCGTCGGCGCCGGAACCATGGGTGCCGGAATCGCGCGCATCTTCGCGGACGGGGGTGCGTCGGTTCAGCCTCACGGCGCGGCGCGAGGAGAGCCTGGAGGCCGCGCGCGAGCGGGCGGGGGAGGCCGTCGCGATGACCACCGATCTCGACGAGGCTTTGACCGGCGCCGAGCTCGTTGTCGAGACCATCGTCGAAGAGGTCGAGCCGAAGCGCGCGGTCCTCGCGCGGGCCGAGGAGCTCGCGGCACCCGACGCGATCCTGACCACGAACACGTCGTCGCTCTCGGTCGACGAGGTGGGCGGCGAGCTGCAGAGGCCCGAGCGCTTCGCCGGCCTCCACTTCCTCAACCCGCCGGAGCTCGTCCAGGTCGTCGAGATCGTCGGCGGCTCGCGCACCGCGCCCCAGACGTTGGAGACGCTCCGGGCCTGGATGGAGGAGCTCGGCAAGGCGCCGGTCGTCGTCCGCCTCGACGTGCCGGGGTTTGTCGTCAACCGGCTCCAGTACGCACTTCTTCGCGAGGCCTACGCGCTCGTGGACGCGGGCGTCTGCTCCTTCGAGGACGTCGACCGCGCGGTCACCGCCGGCCTCGGTGCGCGCTGGGCGGCGATCGGGCCCTTCCAGACGATGGACCTCGCCGGGCTGGACGTGCACGCGGCCGTCGCGGAGAACCTCTGGCCCGAGCTTGCGACGACGAGCAGGCCCTCGCGGTCGATCGAGGCCGCCCGCGAGCGCGGCAGCATCCGCACCGACTTCGATGCCGAGGAGCTCAAGGCGCGCCGCGACCGCGTGTTACGGCTTCTGCGCGAGGCATAGGGCGAAGTCGCCCGCCTCGTCGGTCCACCAGGACCGGATCTCCATCCTCGCTGCGGCCAGCTCCGCCGCGACGCCCTCGCGCGTGAACTTCGTCGAGATCTCGGTGCGGAGCGTCTCGCCCTCGGCGAACTCGACCGTGAGGTCGATCTCGCGCAGAGTCACCGTCTGGGATTCGAGCGAGCGGACGAACATCTCCATTCGCCCGCGCTCCTCGCTCCAGACCGCCTCGCCTTGGAAGCGCTCCGGCTCGAAGTCGGCGCCGAGCTCGCGGTTGAGGATGGGGAGGAGGTTCCCGATCAGCGCCGCCGAGAGGCCCTGCTCGTCGTTGTAGGCGGCGACGATCCGCGCTACGTCCTTCATGAGATCGAGGCCGAGGAGGAGCGCCCCGTCCTTACCCAACATGGGGGCCACCGCAGAGAGGAGCACGGCGCGATCCTCCGGGTCGAGCCCCCCGATCGTGGATCCGAGGGAGACGACGAGGGTCCGCTCGTAGGGCTCCGGCAAGCCGGTCTCGAAGTCCCCGACGACGCCGACGATCTCGAGCTCGGGATAGCGAGCGGCCAGGTGGCCCCCCGCGGCCTCGAGAGCCTCACCGCTCACGTCGACCGCCACGTAGCGGTCCAATCCGCTCAGCGCGTCGAGGAGGAGCGGAGTCTTCACCGACGAGCCGGGACCCAGCTCGACAACGGTCCTCGGATGCACGAGCGCCTCGATCTCGGGCGCGCGGGCGGCGAGGATCTCCCGCTCGGCCTGCGGGAGGTAGTACTGCGGCAGCTCCATGATCCGTCCGTAGAGGTCGGAGCCGCGGCCGTCCCAGACCCAGCGGGAGCGCATGCGCTTGGGGCTCGCGGTCAGTCCTTCGCGGGCTTCGCGCCGCAGCTGCTCCAAGAGCTGCTCCCGGGTCATGCGCCGCTTGAGCCGGAAGCTCACAGGCCGTGCCGCTCCGCCTCGGCCTGCGCTTCGGGATAGCCTGCGTCCGCGTAGCGCGCAACGCCGAGCGCGGGATCCGTCCAGAAGACCCGCCCGATCTTCCGCTCGGCGAGGTCGCTCCCGTCGGCGACGACGACCATTCCGGAGTGGATGGAGCGGCCGACGCCGACGCCGCCTCCGTTCCCGACGGCAACCCAGCTCGCGCCCTGCGCCGCGTTGAGGAGCGCGGAGAGGATCGGCCAGTCGGCGATCGCGTCGCTCCCGTCCAGCATGCCCTCGGTCTCGCGCGTGGGCGAGGCGACGGAGGCGGGATCCATGTGGTCGCGGCCGATGGCGAGCGGGCCGCACTCGCCGGAGCGGACGAGCTCGTTCATGGCGAGGGCGACCTTGTCCCGCTCCCCGAGGCCGAGCCAGCAGATCCGGGCAGGAAGGCCCTGAAGCGGGACGCGCTCGCGCGCGAGCTCGATCCAGCCGCGCAGGGAGTCGGTGCCGACCACCTCCATGAGCACGTCCTCGCTCCGGCGGAGGTCCTCGGGATCGCCGGAGAGGCAGATCCAGCGGAAGGGACCGACGCCGCGCGCGAGGATCGGGCGCACGTACTCGGCGACGAAGCCGGGGATCTCCATGGCGCCCGCCAGGCCCTGCGCCGCCGCCTGCGCGCGGATCCCGTTGCCGTACTCGAAGACGACTGCGCCGCGTTCCTTGAACCGGAGCAGCGCGGCCACGTGCGCAGTGAGGGAGTCGTAGACCGCGCGCTGGAAGCCCGGGTCCTCCGCGTCTGCCGCGCGCGCCTCTTCCGCCGAGAAGCCGAGCGGTACGTAGCCGCGGAGGGGATCGTGCGCCGCCGTCTGGTCCGTGACGACGTCGAACTCGACCCCGTCGGCGAGCAGGCGCGGGAGAACATCGGCAGCGTTGGCGACGAGTGCGACCGAGTCCGGGCCCTCGGGATCGAGATGCGCGGCGAGCGCCTCGTCGTAGCCCGCGACGAGGTCGACCCAGCCGTCCGCCAGGCGGCGCTCGGCGCGTGCGGGATCGACCTCGACGATGAGCGCCCGGCCTCCGTTCAGTCCGACGCCGAACCCCTGAGCGCCGCCCATGCCGCCGAGTCCCGCGGTCAGGACGCGCCGGCCGGAGAGCGAGCCGCCGAAGTGCTTCGCCGCGATGGCGCGAAAGGTCTCGTAGGTGAAGCCGAGGATGCCCTGCGTGCCGATATAGAACCAGCCGGCGGCGGTCATCTGGCCGTACATCGTCAGGCCCGCGTCCTCGAGCCGGCGGAAGGTGTCCTGGTCGGACCACTCCGGGACGATCATCGCGGTCGAGATGAGGACGCGCGGCGCGTCCTCATGGGTCGGGAGCACGGCCACCGCCTTCCCCGACTGGACGATCAGGGTCTCGTCGGGGCCGAGGCGCTCGAGGGCGGAGACGATCTCGGCCAGGGCCTCCTTGGAGCGCGCCGCCTTGCCGCGGCCTCCGTAGACCACGAGCGCGTCGGGATCCTCGGCGACGGCCGGGTCGAGGTTGTTGAGGAGGCAGCGGAGCGCGCCTTCCTGCTCCCAGCCGCGGCAGCGCAGGCCGCTCAAGCGGCGATGTCCGGGAAGAGCACGCGGAAGGAGGCGCCGCCGCCGGGGTTGTCCTCGACCCAGGCGCGGCCCCCGTGCAGCGCGGCGAACTGCGCCACCAGCGAGAGGCCCACGCCGACTCCGGTCACCTCGACCTCGCTGCCGCGCGTGAAGGCCTGGAAGATCGTCTCCTTCTCGGCGTCGGGCACGCCGGGGCCGTGGTCGTCCACGCGCAGGAGTGCACCGATTCCGTCGGGCGCAACCGACACCTCGATGGGCGAGCCCGCGGGGGTGTGGCGCTCGGCGTTGGCGATGAGGTTCTCCACGATGCGCTCGAACTTGGCCGGGTCGACGCTCGCGTGGACGCTCTGGGCCTGCACGTCGATCTCCCTGCCGTCGGGCCGGCCTGCGACGACGGTGCGGACGAGCTCGGCGAGGTCGGCGTGCTCGAAGTCGACACGCAGTCGTCCGTGCCGGAGCCGGTCCACGTCGAGGAGGTCGTTGAGCAGCCGCTCGAGCCGCGTGGCCTGGCTCGCGACGAGGCCGATCATCTCCTCCCGCCCCTCGTCGGTCAGGGTGGGCCAGCGCTCGCGAAGCGTGATGGCGAAACCGAGGATGGCGGTGAGCGGCGTGCGCAGCTCGTGGGAGACCGCGGAGAGGATGTTCTCCCGGACCTGCTCGACGCGCTCCCGCTCGGTGATGTCCTGTGACGTCCCGACCATGCGCACCGGATGGCCGGCGCGGTCGAGAATCACGCGGCCTCGGCCTTGCACGATCCGCTCGCTTCCGTCCCCGAGCACGGCACGGTGCGTCATCTCGAAGGCGTGCCCCTCCTCGAGCGCCACCGCGATGGTCGAGCGCACGCGGTCCCGGTCGCCCGGATGGATCCGGGAGAGGTAGGCCTCGTAGTTCAGCTCACCGCGCTCGGGCTGAAGGTCGTAGATCCGGTAGAGCTCGTTCGACCACGTGACGCGGTCGCCGGCGATGTCCCACTCCCAGCTGCCGATGTGGGCGAGGGCCTGCGCCTCGGCGAGCCCCACAGCGGCCTGGCGGAGCGACTCGGCGGCGGAGTCGCGCTCCGAGATCGAGGCGCCGAGCGCGAGCAGGCTGATCGCCGTGACGGCGAGGAGGCTCTGGAGGATCTCCACCGCGACTGTCTCGTCGCGGCCGCCGAGCGGGACGTTCGCCGAGATCACCCCGGCCACGCCGAACGCGGCGACCGTGACGCTCGCCGTCACCGCGCCGAGCTGTGTGAAGCGGACGGCGGCCCAAAGGAGAAGCGGGAAGAGGAGGTAGGGGTAGCGCCAGAGCCCGCCGAGGAAGATGAGCGCGGCGAGGCCGGCGAGCGCCGCGAGCACGACGGCGCCCTCGGCGAGGCGCCTTCCCGGGATGCGGAGCGGTGGACGCGTCGCCCAGACGAGGATCAGAGGCGCGACGAGCAGCGCTCCCGTCGCGTCGCCGAGCCACCAGAGAAGCCAGCGCGATCCGTACGGGGAGGCGGCTGCCGAGTCCGCGAGCGCGAGCACGGTGACGCCGTTCGTCGCTGCCACCCCGGCCGCGATGGCCGCCGCGCAGGCGAACCTGACCACGTCCTGAACGCGCTCGAAGGATTTCCGGAACGAGAACCGGCGGAGCAGGTAGACGGCCACGAGCGCCTCGAGCGTGTTTCCGACGGCGATGCCCGTCGCGACCCAGAACGAGACGCCGCTCGTCGCGTTGCCGAGGAGGGCGCCGATCGCGACCGCCGGCCAGACCCTCGGGCCGAGCAGGAGCAGCGCCGCGATCGCGATCCCGGTGGGCGGCCAGACGGGCGTGATGACGCCGTGGCCGACCGCCAGATTGAGGCCGAGCTTCGCTCCACCGAAGTAGACGGCAGAGACGATGGCGACCTGGAGGACGTACGAGCCTGGGCGCGTCCGCACGGCAGCAGGATCGTACGTCAGGGCGCGCTTTAGCCGAGCGGCGCGAGCAGCGTTTTCTTTCCCTCGAAGGCGAAGAAGAGGAGATCCGTCATCCGGAATGTCGTGTTGTTCGGCCCGAGCTTCGGCCTGAACGCGGGGTCGCGGACGATCGAGTGCTCGCTCCCTTCCATCGCGCGGTGGAACGTCTCCGCCACGATGCGTGCACCGACGCCGGTCAGCTTGCCGCCGTTCAGCTCTGCCTCGCGGAGGATGTAGAACCAGAGCGGCGTGTCGGTCAGGACGCGCTCCCGCTGTGCCTGGGTGAGGCCTCCGAGATCGGCACCGCCGTCTCCGTCACGAAGCTGCGCCTTGGTCAGCTTCGTGATCGAGATGCCCTTGCTCTTCAGGAACGTGACCATCTGCTGCCCGGTGGCGAGCCTGACCATGTTCGCCCTGCGTCAGGTTGCGGAAGGCGAGGTTCGCCTCCAGGCCCGTGAAGCCGGGGAGGAACTGGAGCGGGTTGACGATGCGTGTGTCGATCCGCATCGCCTTGTTGAACTTCGCAGCCGGCACGCCGAGCGTCGCGTGGCCGCCGGCCGGAAAGTCGTATAGGCGCCTGAAGTCTGCAATCCACGAGCTGATCAGGCGGGGAAAGCCGCCGAGGTCGCCGCTCGTCGCCGAGAAGGCGAAGAGGAGGTCGAGCGTGCCGAAGCCGTCGTCGAAGATCTTGTTCCAGTTGTAGGAGCCGCGCACCATCGAGTGTCCGAGCCGGTAGGCGGCAACGGAGAACTCGATCGGCATCGTCGGCACATCAGTCGGCGCCGCGCCGACCTCGAAGGCCTTGCGCCCGTTCGTGAAGACGTCGTTCACGACCGAGGCCTCGCAGATCCTCGGCAGGAAGTCGGTGCGGATCATCCACTGGTAGTGCTTCGTCACCCGCTTCCGGGCGCGCTCGAAGCGTGAGCCGGCGGGAACGTTGCCGAGCTTGTCGATGACGCGGTTGTGGAAGCGGATCATGGCCAGGTGGTTCTGCGCGACTGCGAGGTTCTCGTCGTTCCGCGGGTCGGGGATGATCGCCTTCCGCTTCGCCGCAACGGTCGAGCCCGCGCCGCGCGGGAGGTCGAACCCGTCCTTCGAGGCCAGGCCGTCGCCGGAGGCGGTCTTGCCCATCTTCAGGTGGAGCCCGTCGGCCTCGTAGAACTGCTCCGAACCGGGATCTCCCGGGCCCGCGCCGTAGAGGGAGTCGAGGTCGAGACTCGGCGAACGGGCCTGGAGGAGCGCGGCGGGAGCGACGTGCTCCCCGAGCATCACGTCTGTCTTGTCGAAGGTCAGGTCGTGGTCGATGAACTGGCCGAGGTACGTGAAGCCCGCCGGAACACCGACCGAGCCCCCTCCCGCGACGGCCATCGCGTCCGCGAGGGCCTTCCTCGTCCCCTTGGGGATCTGCTTGCCGCCGCCCCTCGGACCCATGCGGGAAAAGCGGAAGGGCGGGGTCGCCGCCTCGGCGGTTCGGGCGAGCGTCGGCTCACGGCCGCCGAGGCTTTCGCCGAGCAGGCCCTCGCCGAGCACGTAGTAGCTCTCGGATCCATGTTCCACGCCCTCTCCTTTCCCGGAAAAACGCGCACAAAAAAAGCGGCCGCAGGCCGCCATAGGGTAGTCGCGTCCTTGGCCCGGGTCGGGACTAGCGAGCGCACGTCTTCCACCGCCCGGGAGGCGCGGTAGAGGGTCTCGAGCTCGCTTGCCCTGACGGGGCGGCTGAAGTGGAATCCCTGGCCGAGCTCGCAGCCGTGCTCGAGGAAGAAGGCGCGCTGCTCCTCGGTCTCGATCCCCTCGGCGAGCGGCTCGAGCCCGAGGTTCCGGGAGAGCTGGATGATCGAGGAGACGAGCACCGCGGAGTTGCGGTCGTCCGGAAGGTCGCTCACGAAGGAGCGGTCGATCTTCAGCGTGGAGACGCGCATCTGGTTCAGGCGCGAGAGGGAGGAGTGGCCGCTCCCGAAGTCGTCGATTGCGAGGCGAAGCCCGCGCTCGTGCAGCTCGTCGATGACCGAATCCATGTTCGTTCGCGGATCGACCATCATCGCCGACTCGGTGATCTCGATCATGAGCCGGTCGGGGTTGAGCCCGAAGGACTCGATCGTGGCGAGCACGTGGCGCATTGCGGTCGGCTGCCAGAACGAGGGCGGCAGGTTGATCGAGACGTAGAGGTCGAGCTTGCGGTCGCGCCAGTTTTTCGCCTGCCGGCACGCCTCTGCGATCACCCAGTCCGAGAGGGGCGCCATGAGGCCCGTTCGCTCGGCGAGCGGGAGGAAATCGGCCGGCGGCACGAGGCGTTCACCGTCCTGCCAGCGGATGAGCGCTTCGGCCCCGATGATCTCGCCGGAGTCCAGGCGGACAAGCGGCTGGTAGTGGAGGACGAGGCCGTCGCCGCGCTCGATCGCCGTGCGCAGGCGCCCGGCCATCGAAAGCTGCGTGAGCGCGTCGTCGCGGTCGAGCGCATAGAGGGCATGGCAGTCGCGGCCCGCGTCCTTCGCGCGGTACATCGCGGTGTCCGCGTGCTTCAGGAGAGTCTCCGAGTCCGGCGCGTCGTCGGGGAAGAGGCTGACGCCGATCGAGGCGCTGACGAAGATCTCCACGCCGGAGACGACGAAGGGAGCCAGCAGCGTGCGGCGGATCTTCCGCGCGACGACCGCGGCGGCCTTGCGGGCGTACTCGGGGTCGTCCTCGTTGCCGTTCGGCTCGATGTCGGCGAGGAGGACGAGGAACTCGTCGCCTCCTTGGCGGGCGACTACGTCGGCGGTGCGCGTCGCGCGCTGAAGCCGTCCCGCGACCGCGCGCAAGAGCTCGTCGCCGGCCGCGTGGCCGAAGCTGTCGTTGATCAGCTTGAAGTTGTCCAGGTCGATGAAGAGGACGCCGGCCGCGCACTGCTTTCCGGGACAGCGGTCGAGCGCCTCGTCCAGCCGCTCCTGGAAGGAGACGCGGTTGGGCAGGCCGGTGAGCGGGTCGTGGAAGGCGATGTGCTGGAGCTGGCGGCGCGCCTCCTCGAGGGCGTCGGACGCCTTTCGCCGCTCGGTGATGTCGGCGACGATCCCGTCGACGAGGAGCTGGCCCCCGGGCCCGCGCCGAGGGCGCATGCGGTCCCAGACCCAGCGTGTCTTCCCGTCGTAGCCGACCAGGCGGTACTCGATCTCGACGGCCTCGCCGGCCTCGAGCTTCGCAAGGACGTCGTACGTCTCCTGGTCGTCCGGGTGGACGGCTTCCTCCCACGCCTCCTCGGGCGTCTTGTCCTCGGGAAGTGGGCCGAGGAGGCTCTCGAGCCCCTCGCCGATGAACGTGTTGCAGACATACGTCCCGTCCTCGAGGTACTCGGACTCGTAGAGATGGATGGCGACGGTGCCGGCGACGCGGCGGAGTACGTCCGCTGTCGCGAGCGCTTCGTGCAGCGCGTTGGTGCCGTCGTCCGAAATGGGGGCGGTATCGGGCATGGGTAGGGAGGCCAGCGTGGGTTTATCGGCAATTGCGCGCGAGAATTGAATCCCCTCGTGCGCGGATCTGTGCCGGTTCCTGCACGGTCACACTCACGCGCGAGTCGCGAAGCTATCACCGGCGCATGCCATTCGATGGAAGGAGAAGCATGCGCTCGAAGATTCTCGTCGCGCTCGCGATCGCCGCGGTGGCGGTCGCGGGTGCGGCACTCGCCGCCATCCCTGACGGGAACGGCGTCATCCACGCCTGCCGCAAGGTGGACGGCGGCGCCCTCCGCGTCGTCGCAAAAGCCTCGGCCTGCCGCCACGGGGAGCGGGCGCTCGCCTGGAACCAGCGTGGAGCGCGGGGCCGACCGGCCCGGCGGGCCCCGCCGGGCCCAAGGGAGCGACCGGCGCTCAGGGGCCGCAGGGTCCGGCGGGCCCCGGGCTCGCCTCGTTCGACTCCCTTGCGGGGCTCGGCTGCACCATCGGCGGACAGGCGGGAGCGATCTCGATCGCCTACGACGGCTCCGGGCTCGCGCAGATCCACTGCGTCGCGGGCGCGGGTGGCGACGCGGTCATCCGGATCAACGAGTTCTCGGTGGGGATCGAAGGCGCGCTCGGCGACGAGTTCGTCGAGATCGCCAACACCGGGACGGCGGCGGCCGACCTCTCCGGCTGGAAGCTCGTCTACCGATCGGGAGCGGGGACGAGCGACGTCTCGCTCGGCACGCTTGCCGACGGCACGATGCTGGCTCCGGGAGCGTTCTTCCTCTTCGGAGGCTCGGGCTACTCGGGCGCCCACCCGGCCGACAAGTCCTTCTCGGCGGGCCTCGCCTCGGCTGCGGGCGGAGTCGCGATCAAGGACGCCGACGGAACCATCGTCGACTCCGTGGGCTGGGGCGACGCGACGAACGCGTTCGTCGAAGGAACCGCGGCGGCTGCGCCTCCGATCGCGCCCGTTCCCGGGAAGAGCGACGCGCGCCATCCGAACGGACATGACACGAACGTGAACTCGGCGGACTTCACCATCGGGGATCCCACGCCCGGGATTTCCAACTAGGTGTCTCTCCAGGCAATCGCGGCCATCTCCGCCGAAGCGCTCTTCGCTCACCGGCGAAGTGGCACGATCACCTGAAGAGACACAGGAACGGCGGCGGTCGGGGCGAACCCAGCGTCATGACGACGAAGGACGAGCCCGACCGCCGCTTCTCCGCCCTGATCGCGGCGCTCTCGCTGAACCGCGGCGAGCTCGACGCGGACGCGCTGGAGCGGCTCCTCGGCCTCATCGAGGCGACACAGCCCTCGCCCGCCAAGGGCTAAGCGCCGGCTGCGTCACAATGGGGGCGTGAGCTCTGCTACATCGGCGCCGGGCGTCGTCGAGGTCGAGCGGCCGGCAGACAGCGAGCACGAGGAGCACGACCGCCCGTGGATCGTGGTCGTCTGGAACGACCCGATCAACCTCATGTCCTACGTGACGCTCGTCCTCCAGAAGCTCTTCGGCTACAGCCTTGCCAAGGCGACGGAGCTCATGCTGCAGGTCCACCACGAGGGCAAGGCCGTTGTCTCGAGCGGCACGCGTGAGAAGGCCGAGCACGACGTCGCCCGCCTCCACGCGCACGGGCTCTGGGCGACGCTCCGCCAGGATTGACCGAGCCGCCCGCACCGATCGAGCGCACCGTGGACGGTGACTTTCGCGTCCACCTCGGCCCGGACGAGCGCGACCTTCTGCGCAGACTCACCGCCGAGCTCGAGGAGTTGCTTGCGGCGGAGCCCGAGGATCCGTCGCTCCGGCG
The DNA here is from genome assembly GCA_963766725.1 of uncultured Actinomycetes bacterium. Taxonomy (GTDB): domain Bacteria; phylum Actinomycetota; class Thermoleophilia; order Gaiellales; family Gaiellaceae; genus DATEOR01. The sequence continues at coordinate 104,211 of CAVYBK010000020.1, read as the reverse complement.
CCTCCGTCCGCGAGCGTACGAGGACGAGCAGGTCGAGCGCGAGTACCGCTCTCTCATGGGCTCCGAGCTGGAATCGCTTCGCCTCGAGAACCTCCGCGCCCTGGCGGAGACCGCCGGCCGCGACCGCCTCGACGCCGGTGAGCTCGACCGTTGGCTCGCCGCGCTCAACGACCTGCGGCTCGTCCTCGGCACGCGGCTCGACGTCAGCGAGGACGAGTTCGCGGACGGGTTCGACCCGAACGCGCCGCACGCCTACGAGCTCGCCGTCTACGCCTTCCTCACCTGGCTGCAGGAAGCGGCCATCCAGGCGGCCTCTAGCCATCTGGGCGGTGGGGCTTCTTCGCCCACCACCTGACGACGATGGCTAGACCTATCTGTACCGGTAGACGATGCGGCCGCGGGTGAGGTCGTAGGGGGAAACCTCGACCTTCACGCGGTCGCCCGGGAAGATCTTGATGCGGAAGCGGCGCATCTTGCCCGCGGTGTATCCGAGTACTTCGTGCCCCGCGTCGAGCTGGATCTTGAACATCCCATTCGGGAAGGCCTCGACGACCTCGCCCTCCATCTCGATCTTTTCTTCCTTCGCCGCCACGGCGGCAAAAGAATACCGCGTTCGGGGGACGCTTCTGCCCGTTTCGAATCGCACGATTCGAGCGTGGGAGCGCTTACGGAAAGCCTCCTGCGGCGCAAGCCCCAGACGGGCTCGAACAGTGCTGTCGAGACGTATCGCTTTGTCTGCTACCTCGACCGCATTCCTCCGCACATCCTCGAGGACCCTGCATTTCGAACGCTCCCCGGCCAGGGAGAGGTCGAGTGCGAGCTCGAGGCGGAGGACTTCGCGGGCGCGGTCGCCGAAGCGATCCGCACTCTCGAGGTCGACTTCGTGCACGTCCTTGGGATCGAGCGGCTGCTCTAGCCGCTCGCCGCAGGCTGTGAAAGGGTCGCGGAGTGCCTCTCCGCGCCGCTGGGGTCTGCGGTTTTCTGGCTCTCGTCACGTCGACCCTCGGCTGGGTGGTGGGCGGCCTGGCGCAGCCGGGCGCCTACAGCGCAGCTGACGACGACGTCTCCGACCTCGGCGCCCTGACCGCTTCGAGCGCTGGGTCTACAACCAGATCGGGGCGAACCTCACCGGCCTGCTGGTCATGGCTCTCGCGCTCGGAGTCTGGCGGGCACTCAGCCCCGACCTGCTCGGGAGGATCGGAGCGGGTGCGCTCTTCCTCGTCGGGCTGGGCGTCTTTTCCGACGGGCTCTTGCGTCTCGACTGCCAGGGGATCGACCGCGGATGCGTGAACGAATCCTGGCATGCCGACGCGCACAAGATGGAGTCGCGCTTCACGGTGGCAGCCTTTTTCCTGGCCCCGCTCGTGCTCGCGTTCGCGTTCCGGCGAAGCCGCGATTGGCGCGAGGCGTGGCTCCCTTCGCTGCTCGAGATTCCTGCGGGCATAGCCGCCGGAGTCCTCTTCTCGGTTTTCGGAGACGGTGCTGCGATCCGCGCGACCACGTTCGTCTGGTTCCTCTGGGCCGCGTATCTCGGCGTGCTCCTGATTCGGAAGGCCGAGGGGAGTCGCGTCAGGACCGCGGTCTAAGATGGGCTGCCCGTGCCTGAGGCGCCGTTCGTCCATCTCCACGTCCACTCCGAGTACTCGATCCTCGACGGCGCGTGCCGCATCCCGGACCTCGCAGCGCGGGCCGCGGAGCTCGAGATGCCGGCCGTCGCCCTCACCGACCATGGGTCGCTCGCCGGCGCGGTCGAGCTCTACAAGGAGGCCGGGAAGGCAGGCGTGAAGCCGATCGTCGGCTGCGAGGTCTACGTCGCCGACGACCGCAAGGCGCAGCAGAAGGGCTACGCGCACCTGACCCTTTTGGCCGAGTCGAACGAGGGCTACGCGAACCTGATCAAGCTCGCCTCGGCCGGCTACCTCGAGGGCTACTACTACAAGCCGCGGGTCGACTGGGAGCTCCTGCAGAGCCACTCCAAGGGACTCCTCGCGCTCTCGGGCTGCCTGTCCGGCCGGGTCTGCAAGGCGCTCGAGAACGGGAACCCCGCCGAGGCCGAGAAGGAGATCGCGAATCTTCGTGACATCTTCGGGCCGGATTCGACCTATCTCGAGATCCAGGACGCCGGGCTCGAGGTCCAGAAGCGGATCAACGCCGACCTGTCGAAGCTCGCGGAGACCACGGGCCTGCCGCTGGTCGCCACGGGCGACGTGCACTACCTTCGCCACGAGGACGCGCGGGCGCACGAGGCGCTCCTCTGCATCCAGTCCGGCGACTCGCTTGCCAACCCGAATCACTGGCGCTTCGACACCGACCAGTTCTACTTCAAGACCCCGGCCGAGATGGCGCAGGACTTCGCCGACTACCCCGAGGCCGTCGCGCGCACGCTCGAGATCGCCGAGCGCTGCAACGTCTCGATGGAGCTGGGCCGGATCCTGCTCCCCACGTACCCGGTCCCGAACGATCGGGACGCCTTCGACTACCTCGTCGAGCTTTGCGAAAAAGGCCTGCAAAAGCGATACGGATCGGTGACACCGGAACTCTCCGAACGCCTGAAGTTCGAGCTGAAGACGATCCGCGAGATGGGCTTCGCGGACTACTTCCTGATCGTCTGGGACTTCATCTCCTTCGCGAAGCGGAACGGGATCGGCGTCGGCCCGGGCCGCGGCTCGGCGGCCGGCTCCCTCGTCGCCTACTGCCTCGAGATCACCGACATCGACCCGATCAAGTACGACCTCCTCTTCGAGCGCTTCCTCAACCCGGGGCGCAAGTCGATGCCCGACATCGACATCGACTTCTCGGTGCACGGGCGCGACCAGGTCATCAACTACGTGGCCGAGAAGTACGGGCGAGACCGCGTCGCCCAGATCATCACCTTCGGGACGATGATGGCGCGCGCGGCGGTTCGCGACGCGGGACGCGTGCTCGACATCCCGTACGGCACCGTCGACAAGATCGCGAAGCTCATCCCCGAGGGCCCGAAGGTCTACCTCGAGGAGTGCATGAAGCCGGGGGCCGAGCTGAAGAAGTTCTACGACGAGGACGAAACCGCGCGAAAGGTCGTCGACCTCGCGCGGCCGCTCGAGGGCCTCGTCCGCCAGGACTCCATCCACGCGGCCGGCGTCGTCATCGGCGACCGCCCGCTCACCGACTACGTGCCGCTCCAGCAGAAGGGCGCCGACCAGGAGGTCGTCACCCAGTTCGCGATGGAGGATGTCGAGTCGCTCGGCCTGCTGAAGATGGACTTCCTCGGCCTGCGCAACCTGGACGTGATCGACAAGGCGGTCGAGCTCATCGGCGGGACCGACATCACGAAGATCCCGCTCGACGACGCGAAGACCTACGCGATGCTGCAGCGCGGCGAGTCGACCGGCGTCTTCCAGTTCGAGTCCTCGGGCATGCGCGAGGCGCTCCGGCAGGTGAAGCCGACGGAGTTCGAGGACCTCATCGCGCTCGTCGCCCTCTACCGCCCGGGCCCGATGGGCTACATCCCGGTCTACGGGCGCAGGAAGGCGGGCGGCGAGACCGTCACCTTCCTCGACCCGCGGCTCGAGCCGATCACCGGGCCGACGTACGGCATCTGCATCTATCAGGAGCAGTACATGGAGATCGCCAAGCAGCTGGCGGGCTTCTCGCCGGCCGAGGCGGACGACCTCCGCAAGGCGATCGGCAAGAAGATCCATTCGCTCATGGCGTCCTTGAAGGACAAGTTCCTCGAGGGCTGTGCCGCGAACAACGTCACGCTTGCGGTGGCGAACCAGCTCTGGAAGGACATGGAGCAGGCGCAGGACTACTCCTTCAACAAGTCGCACGCCGCCTGCTATGGCCTGATCGCGTACCGCACGGCGTATCTGCGCGCGAACTGGCCGGCCGAGTACATGGCCGCGCTGATCTCCTCGGTCATGAACACGAAGGACAAGGTGCCCTTCTACGTCGCCGCCTGCGACGAGCTCGGGCTCGAGGTGCTGCCGCCCGACGTGAACTCCTCCGCGCACGACTTCGCAGTCGTCGAGGAGAAGATCCGCTTCGGCCTGAACGCCGTGAAGAACGTGGGCGAGGGCGCCGTGCGCTCGATCATCGCCGCACGGGAGGAGGGCGGGCACTTCACGTCCATCTGGGACTTCTGCGAGCGCGTCGACCCGCAGCTCGTGAACAAGCGGGCGCTCGAGTCGCTGGTGAAGTGCGGCGCGCTCGACTCGACCGGCGCGACGCGACGCGGCATGTGGGAGGCGCTCGAGCCCGCGCTCTCCTGGGGCGGACAGCAGCAGGCCGACCGGCTTGCGGGGCAGAGCTCGATCTTTGATTCCCTCGATCTCGCAAGCGAGATCGAGGGCGTGAAAAACCATCACGCTCCGCTTTCGGGTCTCGAGTGGGAGAAGGCGGAAAAACTCGGCTTCGAGAAGGAGTCGCTCGGCCTCTACGTGTCCGAGCACCCGCTCGACAGCGTCAAGGCGTCGCTTCGCAAGAAGACCGACTGTCCGATTGCGGAGCTCGAGCGCCGCCGCGACGGCGAGGTCGTCACGGTCGGCGGCATCGTCGGCGCGCTCAAGAGCCTGACGACGAAGAAGGGCGACCCGATGGTCTTCATGCGCCTCGACGACCTCTCCGGCTCGGTCGAGACCGTTGTCTTCAACTCGGTCTACGCGGCGTCACGCGACTTCCTCGAGGCCGACCGCGTCCTCGTCCTCAAGGGGCGGGTCGACCACAAGGAGGGCGAGACGAAGCTGATCGCCATCGAGGTCGTTCCCTTCGAGGCGACACCCGACCGTTCCGAGATCTGTCTCAAGGTCGACGCGCGAAAGGCGCCCGCCGGACTCGTCCGCGACCTCGCCGAGCTCCTGCGCGAATACCCAGGCGACGCGAAGGTGCTTGCCGCGATCGAGACGTCGGCGGGCCCGGTGACCCTTGCATTCGGTCCGGACTACCGAGTGCGACCCGAGCCCGACTTCTTCGCCGAGGTCAAGTCGCTGCTCGGAGAGGCTGCGGTTTCGTAGGTTTCACAGCTCTCGGGCCGGTTTAGTCCGCACAGATCGGGGGTACCCCCATCTCAGGATGGCGTCTGCGGCGATTCGTATCCTGCTCTTTGTCTCGCTTGTCTTCGGCGGGCTGTCCGGCAGCGCTGGAGCCGGGATCCAGCTCGATCCCGCCGACACGCTGAACTCCACCGAGTCCACCGTGACAACCCAGACCGGGGATATCACCGACGCCATCGGCAGCGTGGACGACGCGACCGACGACGTGACCGAAGCGGTGGACGACACGACCGACGCAGTGACCGGGAGCGTGAACGATGCGACCGGGAGCGTCAGCGATGCGACCGGGAGCGTCAGCTCCGGTTCGGCCACGACCGGATCGGTCACCAACGTTCTGTCCGGCTCCACGTCGTCCGGGGCGGACTCCACTTCGTCGTCCGGGAGCAACACGTCCGGGTCGAGCGGAGGATCGGGAGAAACGACGTCGCCGTCGTCGAGGCAATCCGCCTCGGCTTCGAATCGAGGGTCGCCTCGCACGAGATTCGACCGGCTTCCAGCACGTTACGAGACGCTGCTCGAGCGAATCGAGTCCGGATTCCGCGTGCAGGCGAGCATCGCGCAGCTTCGCGCGTTGCTCGCCAACGCCTCGCCGGAGCTGCGGGCAACGACCCTACGCCTCATTCGGGCAGAGATCCGCAGGCTCGAGAAAGGCGGCCTCACCCCCAAGGAGCGCGCTGCAGTCAGGCGATTGACACCTCTCCTCAAAGCGTTCCAGGCCTCGCGCCTCCCGGACAGGATCTCGCTGCGAGACGGAACTGCGAGCCTCCCCGCGGCCTCGAGCTACGGACGTGCACAGGTCGCAGGCGCCAACACGGGTCCTCCTCTCAGCTCTGAGCGCGCTGGAAGCGGGGGGGATGAAGCCGAGCGTGGGAGCGGGGCCCCGTCAGGGCCGTTCTTCCCCTTGCCTTCCCCGCCGGGTCCGGCCTACTGGCTGCTCGTCCTCTTGGCGGCGATCGCCGGCGCTCTTTGGCTCGGCGCCCGTGCGCCGCGGCACGTGCTCCCGACGGGTGTACGGGGAATCGTCGAGATCCGGGGAGCGGAGATATCGGCGCTCGCCACGACGATCGGGCTCATCGCGGTTGTCGGCGCAGCCCTGCTGATCCAGGCCCTGTTCCTCTGACCCCGGCGCCGCTCCGCTCCGGGGTCTCGCGTTCAACTCTCGCGGGGAGCCGTTTCCGGGGTGTGCAGAAGGTTCTCGACGTCCTTCACACCGTTCACCTTGCGCACCCGCGTCTCGAGCGCCTCCACGAGCTCCGACCGCTCGACCTGCCCACGAAGGAAGACGACACCGTTCTCCGCGTTGATGTTGATCTGCCCCTTGGGTAGGTCGTGGTTGCGGAAGACGATCGACTCGACCTTGTCCACCAGCGTCGCGTCGTCGAGCTCGACCTCGGCAGACGGGCGGATGGCGTGAGCTGCGCGCCGCGCTTGGCCGGCCGCGTCCGAGGTCGCGTGGCGCACGAGCTTGCGTCCCCGCTTCGTCCCCTGGCGCACCAGGGAGACGAGCTGGTCGCGCGACTGGTGCCGACGTCGCCGCCCGTTCTGCGGGTCGAGGAAGTAGGCCATCGCCGCGCCTCCCATCGCAGCTGAGACGAAGAAGGGGACCTGGTTCCGGGTGCGCATGGCAGTACCTCCGAAGGGAGCGGCTCGAAGAGGCGAGCCTACCGTCCCCGGCCCGCCGAGCCAAGGCCCGCTAGTGCTCCTCCTCGGAAGTGAAGACGACGTCCTCGAAGTCGGTCGCCGGGAGCTCCCCGCCCTCGGGCGCGCGGGCGACGTAGACGTTCGCGCCTTCGCGCTGGACGCGCACGCGGTCGGGGGCCGCCTGCTCCTCCGCGGCGAAACCGCTCGTCGCGCGGAGCGCGTCCGCCTCGCTCCCGTACGCGTAGATGGTCGCCGTCGCGCCGTCCAGCTGGACGACGGCCATTGCGTCAGGCATCGGGTCCCCGTCAGGCGTCACCTCCTCCACGTCGAAGCCGTGCTCCTCGAGGTGCTCGACGCGGTGCGCGAGCGGGCTGTCCGCGGTTGCGGAGCCCCCGCAGGCGGCCAGGACGAGGACGAGCAAGAGGGCCGCGCGCACGGGGCTAGTCATAGCGGATGCGGAACCGCCGGCGGCCAGGGGGTGTAGAAGGAGGCAGTGGAGGGCCGTCCACTGCCGGAATCGGAGCTCGTCGAACGGGCCAAGCAGGGCGATGAAGCCGCCTATGGAGACCTCGTGCAGGCATATCAAGGGATCGCGTTTCGCACGGCGTACCTCATCGCCGGGAGCGCCGCGGATGCGGAGGATGCCGCCCAGGAGGGTTTCGTGAAGGCCTGGTCGGCGCTGCACCGCTTCCGGACCGGCGCGCCGTTTCGGCCGTGGATCCTTCAGATCGTCGCCAACGAAGCCCGCAACCGCCGCCGGGCCGCGGGCCGCCGCGCCCACCTCACGCTGCGGACGGTTGCGGCGACGCCCTCGGGGGAGGCGGCCCCCTCCCCCGAGGCGACCGCCATCGACACCGAGCAGAGGGAGCAGCTGCTCGCGGCCGTCAACGAGCTCCGCGAGGAGGACCGGCTCGTGATCGCATGCCGTTACTTCCTCGAGCTCTCCGAGGAGGAGACTGCGTCCGCGCTCGGCTGGCGGCGCGGAACCGTCAAATCCAGGCTCTCGCGCGCCCTCGGGCGCCTGCGCGAGCAGATGGGGGAGGAGGCGTATGCCTGAGCTCGAGCTCGCACTGCGCGACCTCGGAACGAGCCTCGACTGGCCGGCCGAGCCCGACCTCGAGCAGCGCGTCCTCCGCCGCACCCGCGAGGTCCCCGCACGCCGACGCCTCGTCCCGCGGCGAATGCTCGTGATCGCGCTCGCCGTCCTGGCCGTGGCCGTGGGCGCGGCCTTCGCCGTGCCGCAGACGCGCGCGGCGATCCTCGAGTTCTTCCACCTCCGCGGCGTGACGATCGAGCGGGTCGACGAGCTGCCGACTGTGCCGGTGCAGAGCGGGCTCGGCACTTTCCTGGGGGATCCCGTCACCCTGGAGCAGGCACGCGAGCGTGCCGGCTTCGACGTCGTGGTGCCCGAGGCGCTCGGGACGCCGGACGAGGTCTACTTCCAAGACGGTCCACCGGCCGGCGGCATGGTCTCGTTCGTCTACGGGACGAGCGACGACCCGCACGCGCTCTTCACCCAGTTCGCGGGCGGGGTGGACGAGGTCATCTTCAAGAAGATCGCCTCCGACACGAAGATCGAGCCCGTCACGGTCGACGGACAGCCCGGCTACTGGCTCGAAGGGGCGCATTTCTTCTCGTATCTCGACCGGCAGGGAGACATGCAGTCCGAGCAGGTCAGGCTCGCCGGAAACGTGCTCCTCTGGGAGCGCGGCACCCGCACGCTGCGCCTCGAAGCCGATGTTTCCAAGGCAGAAGCGCTCGCGGATCGCCGCCTCGGTAGGCTGAGCGGCCTAGCTCAGGTTGGGGATTTCAAATCACCCTCCAGGGGGACAACCGATGCGGGCTCGCGGCCGAACTCAAAGGCACGATGACTGCGGCGGAACTCCAAGACCTCGATATCGACACCGAAGCCGAACGCGTGCTGCTGTGGCGTGAAGAGGAGCTCGAGCGCGCAGGCTACGATCGGGACACGGCTCGCCAGCTGGCCGAGGCCCCGAGCGTCGACCTGCACCTCGCGACCGAGCTTCTGCGCCGCGGCTGCCCCGAGCCCACGGCTGTCGCGATTCTGCTCTGACCGATCTGGTCGGCGGGGCTTCGGCCGGGCGAAGCCCGGCTCCGCCCCCGCCTGACGCCGCTCGCTGCAGGAGACTGCGCTCGCAGTCCCTCGCCGTACCACTCGTACTGTCTCGGCCCTGCTCGCTTGCCTCCCTTGCGAGCGACGCCCCAGATCGCTCAGCTAGCGCTAGCGCGCGCTAGGCGCGCCACCCTTCCGGCGGATTCGCCAAACTCTCCGGCGTGAGCCTTCTGCTCGCGTCCATTCCCAGCCCCTCCAGCGGCAGCATCGACGTCGGCCCCCTGCAGCTTCACGCCTACGGCGTCATGCTCCTGCTCGGGATCCTCGCGGCCACGTGGCTCACCGGCGTGCGCTGGACGAGGCGCGGCGGTGACTGGGATCTCGTATTCCGCGTGGCCATGTGGGGCGTCGCGGGTGGCATCGTCGGTGCCCGGTTCTACCACGTGGTCACGAGCTGGAGCGAGGTGCCCGACCCGAAGTGGCAGGGCGTCTTCGAGATCTGGAAGGGCGGCCTCGGGATCTGGGGCGCGATCGCGGGCGGCGTCATTGCCGGGGCGATCGTCGTCCGCCGCTCCGGCAATTCCATCTACCGCTTCATGGACGTGGCCGCCCCGGGCATCCTGCTCGCCCAGGCGATCGGCCGCTGGGGCAACTACTTCAACCAGGAGCTCTTCGGCAAGCCGACCTCGCTTCCCTGGGGCCTCGAGATCGACGTCCAGAACCGGCCCGAGAAGTACATCGCCGAGCCGACCTTCCACCCGCTCTTCCTCTACGAGTCGCTCTGGAATTTTCTCGGAGTCGGGTTCCTGCTTCTCGTCGACCGGCGCTTCAAGATCCGGCCGCCGGGCCTCTTCGCCCTCTACGTCGCCTGGTACACGGCGTTTCGCACCTACGAGGAGACCCTGCGCATCGACCCGTCGCACGAGTACTTCGGGCTGCGGCTGAACTTCTATGTCTCCGTGATCGTGTTCGCGCTCGCGATCGCGGCCTTCGTCTGGTCGCAGCGCCGGACGGAGACCTCGGCGCGACCGCGGCCCACTGCTCCGCCGCAGGGGCCGAAGATGACGGTGCCGAAAGGCCGCGTCCGCCGCTGAAAATACGATTGGCCCCGTGACCGCCGTCGCAGAGCTCCCGCTCGACCTCGACGCCTTCGAGGGGCCGTTCGACCTCCTGCTCACGCTCGTCCTCAAGGAGGAGCTCGAGCTTGCGGACGTCGAGATCGTCGAGATCGTCCTCACGTTCCTGGAGGAGCGCGGCGAGGATCTCGAGGTGGACGGCGAGTTCCTCGTCCTGGTCGCCTCGCTCCTCGAGCTGAAAGCGCGCGGGCTCTTCCCGGAGGAGGAAGAGGTGCCGTTCGAGGACCTCGACCCCGACGACGCCGCGGGCGAGCTCGCCGAGCTCCTTGCCCAGTACCGGCGCTTCCGCACCGCCGCGGGCTGGCTCGAGGACAAGCTCGACGCCGAGTCCGACCGCTTCTTCCGCCTCGGACCGGCGCCGCTCGCGCCCGTGCCCGAGCGTCCGCTTGCTCCGCAGGAGCCGGAATCGCTGGCGGCTGCTCTACGCGCGCTCGCTGCAGAACCGCCGGCTCCGTCGCTCCGCCACATCACGCTGACCTTCCCGCCGGTCTCGCTCTTTCTCGAGCGCTTCCGCGCGGTGCTTCGCCGCCGCGGCCGTTTCGTCTTCGACAAGGAGGTCGAGACGCTCACGCGGGTCGAGCAGGCCGTCGCCTTCCTCGCGCTGCTCGAGTTGCGAAAGGCAGGCGAGATCGCCATCGGGCAAGCTGCCCCCTTCGAGGAGATCACCGTATGGAACAACGCCGCATGAGCCTTCGCCTGATCGACAATCCGGTCGACCGTCTCGCGCGCACCATCGAGGCGCTGCTCGTGATCGCGCCTGCGGCGCTCTCCGTCGAGGAACTTGCCGCTGCCACCGAGGACGAGGCGGAACGCGTCGAGACGGCTCTCGGCCTTCTCGCCTCGCGCTACCGCGAGGGCCGAAGCGGGATCGTGCTCGAGCAGGTCGCCGGCGGGTACGCGTTCCGGGCGGCGAGGGAGGCCGCCGAAGCGTGCGCCCGACTCGTCGAGCGGCCCGTGCAACGTGGGCTCTCGCAGGCCGCGCTCGAGACGCTCGCGATCATCGCCTACCTCGGCCCGGTCTCGCGGCCGGAGATCGCCCGCATTCGCGGGGTGGCGGCCGACTCGGCCGTTGCCGGCCTCGTCGAGCGAGGCCTGATCACCGAGGCCGGACGCGACAAGGAGGGCGGCGCGATCCGTTACGAGACGACGCCGCTCTTCGAGCGTGTCTTCGGCCTAGCTGGGCTCTCCGAGCTCCCGCGCCTCGACGACCTCGCCGAGGACGACGAGGGCCTCCGCCGGCGCCTCGAAGAAGTCGCCGGCAGCCGGGGGCCTAGGCGCTCGCGCGCCTGCTGGCGAGCTCGTACAGATTGCCGTCGGGCGCGCGAAAGTGGATCCACTCCCAGCGGCTGTCCCGGCCGAGGTCGCCGACGATCGCGATGCCGTTCTCATCGAGCTCCACACGCGCTGCGTGGACATCGTCGACCTCGAAGAGCGGAACCGGGCCTGTGGCATGACGCTTGAAGAAGTCGAAGTAGGGGTCGCCGGGAGCGTGAAGCTGAACCTCGTCTCCTTCGGTCGTGGTGAACTCGACCGTCGTCGGCTCCTCGAAGCTCAAACGGAGTCCCATCACCTGCTCGAGCAGAGCTCGCATCGCTGCATAGTTCTCGGTCGGGACACCGACCCAGCGGATGTTCCTGACCTCCATCCCGTCGTCCTGCCCTAGCGGGGCCGGGCCTACACCGAGCTTCGGGACTAGCTCCCTCTGACGATCGCTTCGGCCTCTTCGCGCGTGAAGGCGCGGAGAGTCTCGGTGCGCACGGTTCCGTGCCGCGCCAGCTCGAGGACGATGCCGTAGGCCGTCTCGTCGTTCGGCGCCTCGAAGATCTCGACGACGTCGTAGCGGCCGAGCGTGACGTACACGTCGATCAGCTTCCCGCCGCGCTCCTTGATGACGGCGTCGCTCTCCTCGACCCGGTCGCGCCAGGCAGGCAGCCCGCCGATGCCCTGCGACGTCCAGTGCATGAGCGAGATGTAGACGGGCACGGCGGGATAATGACCGCTCGTGCGCCTGAACGCTTACCTCGCCCGGGCGGGCATCGCCTCGCGCCGTGGCGCCGAGGAGCTGATCCGCGCAGGCCGAGTGACCGTGAACGGCGAAGTGGCGGGCCTGGCGACGTTCGTGGAGGGCGCAGACCGCGTCGAGGTCGACGGGGCCGAGGTCGCCCCGGAGCCGCTCACGTACGTCCTCCTGCACAAGCCTGCGGGCGTCGTCACGACCGCCCGCGACCCGCAGGGACGGCCGACCGTCGTGGGCCTCGTCGCCCATGAGCGGCGCGTCGTGCCGGTGGGTCGGCTGGACGCGGACACGACCGGCGTCCTCCTGCTCACGAACGACGGGCCGCTCGCGCACCGGCTCATGCACCCGCGCTACGAGGTGGACAAGGTCTACGAGGCAGAGGTCGAGGGCGAGCCCGACGACGAGGCCCTGGCCCGGCTCGCCGAGGGGGTGGAGCTCGACGACGGCATGACCGCCCCTGCGGAGGTCAGACGCCTCGAGCCATCTCGGCTCGAGCTGACTCTCCACGAGGGCCGAAAGCACCAGGTGAAGCGGATGCTGGCCGCGGTCGGCCACCCTGTCACCCGGCTCCATCGCAGCTCGTACGCGGGTCTCGACGCCGACGGCCTCGAGCCGGGCGAATGGCGCGAGCTCAGCGCAGCGGAAGTCGCGGGGTTACGTTCCCCAGGGGGTCCATAGCCGCTCCGGCATCGAGGACGGGACCATGTCCTCGATCACCGCGAGCCCGAAGAGCCGGTCCCAGAGCCCGCGCCCGGCCGGGTCGGGCACCTGCCACAGGTGGCCGAAGAACGCGATCGAGGCGACCGCGATCGAGACGGCGCGCGATACCTGGTGGAAGGTGGAGAGCGGCGTGTCGTAGTTGCCGAGCACGAATGTGTAGGCGGTGAACGACGCGAGAAAGAAGACGACGGCAAGGACTCCTCGGCTCGCGGCGCGCACGAGCGCCGGGCTCCGGCCGGTCCCCGCCGCGACGACGTGGATGTCCGCTGCGCGCATCCCGAGCGTGTGCCCGGTCGAGATGAAGAAGGCGAAGTAGCCGGCGACGATCGCGAGCCCGGCCGCCTGCGTGAGGAGAAAGAGCGACCAGAACGTGATTCCTCCGATCTCGTCCCCGGTTGCCTGGATGACGCCGAGCGGGATCTCGGCGATCAGGAAGAAGACCGTGACGATCGTCCAGTCGACGAGCCCCGCGACGAGCCGGCGGGTGAGCGGGGCCGCGGTCGCGCGGTAGCTCCCGTCCGAAGGGCGGTACTCCGGGAGCGGACGCTTACGGCGGAACGAAACCAACGCGCTCGTAGGCCTGGGCGAGCGTTTCGGCGGCGATCGCGTGCGCCTTCTCTGCGCCGCGCGCGAGGATCGCGTGCAGCTCGCCGGGGTTGCCGCGCAGATCCGCATAGCGAAGCCGAATCGGGTCGAAGAGCGCGACCACGGCTTCGCCGACGTCCTCCTTGAACTTGCCGTAGCCGGCTCCGTCGTAGCGCGCCTCGATCGCCTCGGGCTCCTCGCCGGTCGCCACGGCCATGATCTCGATGAGGTTCGTGACGCCGGGCTTGTCCTCGCTGCGGACGACGTCGCGGCCGGAGTCGGTGACCGCCGAGCGGAGCTTGCGCCTGATCACGTCGGGCGGGTCGAGGACGCGTACGAGGCCGAGGTCGCCGCTGAACGTCGTGGACATGCGGCTCGTCGGCTCCTGGAGGTCCATGATCTTCGCCCCGACCTCGCCGTAGGTTCCCTCGGGGACGACGAAGGTCTCGCCGAAGCGCTGGTTGAAGCGCTGCGCGAGGTCGCGCGCCAGCTCGAGGTGCTGGCGCTGGTCTTCCCCGACCGGGACGACGTCGGCCTGGTAGAGGAGGATGTCGGCGGCCTGGAGCACCGGGTAGGTCATGAGGCCGACGCTGAAGTTCTCGCTCTTGGCCGACTTCTCCCGGAACTGCGGCATGCGGCGCGCCTCGCCGTACGGCGTCATGCACTCGAGCACCCACGCGAGGCGCGGATGCTCGGGCACGTGGCTCTGCACGAAGAGCGTGCAGACGTCGGGGTCGAGGCCGCAGGCGATGAGGAGCGCGGCCAGGTCGAGCGTCGACTCGCGCAGCGCTTCCGGCTCCTGCGGCACCGTGATCGCGTGCATGTCGACGATGGGGTGGAACGCATCCACCTCGTGCTGCTCGGCCACCCAGCGGCGGATGGCGCCGACGAAGTTGCCGAGGTGCTTCTCGCCCGTCGGCTGGATTCCGGAGAGGACGCGCATTTGGGAACTGGATTATCGCGAACTAGACTGACGAGCAATGGCTGTCACAGGTTCTGTCTGGTCGCCGTCGTCCTGGCGCTCGTATCCCGCGCTCCACCAGCCCGAGTGGCCGAGCGAGGAGCGGGCCGAGGCCGTGCGCGGAAAACTCGCGACCGTGCCGCCGCTCGTCTTCGCCGGCGAGGCGCGCCAGCTTCGGGCGGCGCTCGCCGAGGTGGCCGCCGGCAGAGCCTTCCTCCTCCAGGCGGGCGACTGCGCCGAGTCGTTCAACGACATCTCGGCGATCCACATCCGCGAGAAGCTGAAGATCCTCCTGCAGATGGCGGCTGTGCTCACGTACGGCGCCACCTTGCCGGTCGTGAAGGTCGGGCGGATCGCGGGTCAGTACGCCAAGGCGCGGACGTCGCCGACCGAGCCCGGCGGGGACGGGGAGATCCCGTCGTTCCGGGGCCACATGATCCACGACGACGCTCCCACGGCGGAGGCTCGCATCCCGGATCCGGAGCGCATGGTCGCGGCCTACTACCACGCCACGTCGACGCTCAACCTCGTCCGCGCGTTCACGAAGGGCGGCTTCGCCGACCTCCTGCGGGTGCACGAGTGGAACCAGGAGTTCGTCGCCTCGTCCGTCGAGGGCCGCCGGTACGAGCGGCTCGCCGCCGAGATCGAGCGCGCGCTTCTCTTCATGGCGGCGTGCGGGATCGACGTCGTCGCCGAGCAGAAGCTCCATCAGGTTGACGTCTGGACGAGCCACGAAGGGCTCGTGCTCGACTACGAGGAGGCGCTCACCCGCCGCGACTCGACCACCGGGGACTGGTACGACTGCTCGGCCCACATGCTCTGGATCGGGGAGCGCACGCGGAAGCTCGACGGCGCCCACGTCGAGTTCTTCTCCGGCGTGAACAACCCGCTGGGCGTGAAGGTCGGGCCCACGGCGACCGCCGACGAGCTGATCGAGATCTGCGAGCGGCTCAACCCCGCGCGGATGCCCGGCCGGCTGACGCTCGTCTCGCGGATGGGAGCGGAGCACGTCTTCGAGCTCCTGCCGCCGCTCCTCCGCGCCGTGCGGGAGACCGAGCATCCCGTCGTGTGGGCCTGCGACCCGATGCACGCGAACGTCTTCAAGACGGATTCGGGCGTGAAGACGCGCCGCTTCGACGCGATCATGGACGAGATCGAGGGCTTCTTCGCCGCGTGCCGCGCCGAGCGGGTCTGGCCTGGGGGCGTCCACCTCGAGTTCACGGGCGAGGACGTGACCGAGTGCCTCGGCGGCTCCGAAGCCGTCCTCGAGGAACAGCTTTCCTCCCGCTACATGTCGCTCTGCGATCCGCGGCTGAACGCGCGCCAGTCGCTCGACCTCGCCTTCCGCCTCGCCGAGCTCATGCGCGCGCCCGAGCTCGACACGTAGTGGCGCCGGAGCGGCTTGCTGTGGTCGGCACGGGGCTGATCGGCGCCTCCGTCGGCCTGGCCGCGAAGCGCGTGGGCGTTCCCGAGGTGGTGGGCTGGGATGCGGACGACGAGTCGCTCCGCGTCGCGGCCGAGCGAGGCGCGGTCGACTCCGCGGCGGGCTCGCTCGCCGAAGCGGTGGAGGGCGCCGATCTTGCCCTCGTGGCGACGCCGGTGGCCTCGCTGCAGGAGACCGTCCAGGCCGTGCTCGGCGCGGGCTCGGAGCCGACCGTCTCGGATGTCGGCTCGACGAAGAGCGGCCTCTGCGGGTCGGTCGCCGAACGCGCGCGGTTCATCGGCGGCCATCCGGTCTGCGGCTCGGAGGCGCGTGGGCCGGAGCACGCGAACGCGGAGCTCTTCGAGGGCGCGACCTGGTTTCTCACGCCCGTCGCCGAGACGGAGCCGGAGCGCTACAGGCTCCTCCACGGATTCGTCGCCTCGCTCGGCGCGATCCCGGTCGCGATCGACCCGGCAGCGCACGACCGGCTCATGGCGGTGACGAGCCACCTGCCGCACGCCCTCGCGAACCTCATCCTCAACCACGCCGGCTCGGTGCGCGTGAACGGTCACGAGCCGCTCGCGACGGCCGGCGGGTCGCTTCGGGACATGACGCGTGTCGCCGGGGCGAACCCGCGCATCTGGATCGACATCTTCCTCGACAACGCCGAGGAACTGCGGACTTCCCTGGCCGAGCACCGGCGCCGCGTCGAGGATCTCGAGCGCGCCCTCGGGGCGGGCGACGCGGGCTGGCTCGCCCGCTGGATCGGCGAGGCCGCCGTCAACCGGCGCACGCTGCTCGACGAGGCCTACCGCGACGTCGGCGCGCTCCAGCGCGTGCGCGTGCACGTGCCCGACCGGCCCGGAGTCCTCTCGGGGATCACCCAGGCGCTCGGCGCCGAGCAGATCAACATCGAGGACTTCGAGCTCCAGCACATGTCACCGGAGCGCGGCGGGACTCTCTCGGTGCTCGTCTCGGGCGAGGACGAGGCGCGTCGCGCGGCTGGGCTCCTCGAGGCGCAGGGCTACTCCGTGATCGTGTCGCCGGCCTTCGAGGACGAGTAGGCGTGGCGCTCGCGGTCGATCCGGCCGTCTCCCTTCGCGGCGACCTCGCCGTGCCCGGCGACAAGTCGATCTCCCACCGCGCGCTCCTCTTCGGCGCCGTCGCGGACGGGGAGAGCCGCTTCACGGGCTTCGGCGCCTCCGCCGACACGCTCTCGACCGCCGCCGGGATGCGCGCGCTCGGGGCCGAGGTGGAGGTCGAAGGGGACGCGGTGCGCGTGGGCGGGGTGGGCCTTCGCGGGCTGCAGGCTCCCGGTGTCCCGATCGACTGCGGGAACTCCGGCACGCTGATGCGCCTACTGCCCGGGCTGCTCGTCGGGCAGGAGGGACGCTTCGAGCTCGTCGGCGACGAGTCACTCTCGCGGCGGCCCCTCGGGCGGATCGCCGAGCCGCTCGCCGAGATGGGCGCCCAGGTGGAGACGGAGGACGGGCATGCGCCCCTAGTCGTCGAAGGGGGGACGCCGGTTCGGGCGATTCGCTACGAGCTGCCGGTCGCGAGCGCGCAGGTGAAGTCGTGCGTGCTCCTGGCCGGGCTGTTCGCGGATGGAGGCCGGACCGCCGTGGTCGAGAGGCATCCGAGCCGCGACCACACGGAGCGCATGCTCGAGGCGGCCGGGGCACGGGTGCGGAGGAAAGCGGGCGAGCCGGCCGTGTGGCCGGCGGAGCGGCTCCATCCGTTGTCACTTTCGATTCCCGGGGACTTCTCGTCGGCGGCGCCGTTCGTCGTCGCTGCGACGCTCCTGCCGGGGTCGTCGATCAGGATCCACGGCGTCGGGCTCAACCCGACGCGTACCGGGTTGCTCGACGTGCTCGAGAGGATGGGCGCGCGGGTGGCGCACTTCAACCGGCGGTCGGAGGGCGGCGAGCCGGTCGCCGACCTCGAGGTGGAGCACGCCGACCTGACCGCGACCGCGATCGGGCCGGCCGAGGTGCCGCGGCTGGTCGACGAGCTGCCGCTCTTCGCGCTGGTGGCCGGAATGGCCAGGGGGGACAGCGTCGTCCGCGGAGCGGCGGAGTTGCGCGTCAAGGAGTCGGACCGCATCGAGACCGTGAAAAACGTTCTACGGCCACTAGGAATCCGGATCGAAACGGCGCATGATGGCTTCCGGGTGCGTGGGGTTCCCACCCGCCCTAAGGGCGGGGGTACGGTCGACGCCGCCGCCGACCACCGCATCGCCATGCTCGCCGCCGTCGCCGGCCTCGTCTCCCGCGAAGGTCTCAGCATCGAGGGCGCCGAGTCGGTCGCTGTAAGCTTCCCCGACTTCTTTCCGATGCTCGACGCCCTCGCGGCCCGGTAGGCCAGCCTCCCCATGATCGTCGCCATCGACGGACCCGCCGGAGCCGGTAAGAGCACTGTCGCCCGTACGCTCGCGACCCGGCTCGGCTTTCGGTATCTCGACACGGGCGCGATGTACCGGGCGCTCACGCAGCTCGCGCTCGACGAGGGCGTGTCGCTCGAGGACGGCGCCGCGCTCGGCGACCTTGCGCTCCGTGAGCCGGTGTCCTTCGAGGGCGACCGCGTCTTCATTCAGGGCCAGGATGTGACGGAGGAGATCCGCAAGCCCAGGATCGACCGCGTCGTCTCCTCGGTCGCGCGTCACCGGGAGGTCCGCGAGGTCATGCGGGAGCGCCAGCGCGAGCTCGGCTCCCACGGCGATGCCGTCATCGAGGGTCGAGACATCGGCACCGTCGTCTGCCCGATGGCCGACGTGAAGGTCTACCTCGTCGCGGACGCAGGCGAACGCGCGCGCCGCCGCACGGCCGACCGGCCCGAGATCGGAGAGGAGGCGCTCGCGACCGACCTCCGCCTCCGCGACGAGCGCGACGCCGCGCAGATGCAGCCGGCGCCGGACGCGCAGGAGATCGACACGACCGAGCTCTCCATCGACGAGGTCGTCGACCGGATCGAGCAGCTCGTCCTCGCGAGGTCGGGCGCGTGAGCATCCATCCGGTCCATTCGCCGGTCTACTGGGGAATCGGCAAGGCGCTCATCGGCGCGTTCACGCACTCGATGATCCCGGTCAAGGCGTACGGGAGGGAGCGCGTGCCACGCGAAGGCGGCGCAGTGCTGGCCGTCAACCATTTCTCCTACGCCGACCCGCCGGTAGTCGGGGTCGCGTGCCCGCGCCGGATCGTCTTCGTCGCCAAGGTCGAGCTCCACGGCGTCTACGGCTTCGGGCAGCTCATGCGCGCGCACGGTGCGCTCGCCGTCCGCCGGGGGGAGTCCGACCGCGATGCGCTGCGCCTGATGCGGGAAACGGTGCGCTCGAACGACCTGCTCGGCCTCTTCGTCGAGGGCACGCGGCAGAAGGCCGGGGTGCCCGGGGAGGCCAAGTCCGGCGCGGCCATGGTCGCGATCCAGGAGGGGGTGCCTGTCGTGCCGGCCGCGATCCACGGCTCCCAGTACTGGAAGTGGAACCGCGCGCCGGTGTCGGTCGCCTTCGGCGAGCCGATGCGCTTCGACGAGCTCCCGCGAAACGGGCGCGGCTACAAGCAGGCGACCGCGGAGATCCAGGACGAGATCCTGCGCCTCTGGCGCTTCCTCGTCGAGATGCACGAGCTCGGTCGGCCGGACGCGGTTCCGCCGCACCGCGCGGCGGTCCCCTCCAAAGCCGGATGACCGCTCCCCTCCTGGGGACGGTCGCCGTCGTCGGCTTCCCGAACGTCGGCAAGTCCACACTCGTCAACCGCCTGTCCGCGACCCGCGAGGCGGTCGTCTTCGAGACCCCGGGGGTGACGCGCGATCGCAAGGAGGTCGTGTGCGAGTGGTCGGGGAAGCGCTTCATCCTCGTCGACACGGGCGGCGTCGACGTGGCCGACCCGTCGCCTCTCACGCGCGACATCGCGGAGCAGGCGCAGCGTGCGGTCGAGGAGGCCGACCTCGTCCTCTTCGTCGTGGACACGCGCGCCGGCGTGACTCCGGGCGACGAGGAGATCGCCGAGATCCTCCGCCGGGCGCACAAGCCGGTCGTCGTCGTCGCGAACAAGATCGACGACCCGCAGAACGACGCCGCCGCGCACGAGTTCCACCGGCTCGGCCTCGGCGATCCCGTCGCGATCTCCGCCATGCACGGCCACGGGACGGGAGACCTCCTCGACGCGATCGTGGCGGCGCTCCCGGGCGAAGGGCGGGAGGAGGTCGGGGAGGACGCGATCGGCGTCGCCATTCTCGGGCGCCCGAACGTGGGGAAGTCGAGCCTCCTGAACGCGCTCGTCGGCGAGGAGCGCGTGATCGTCTCCGGGGAGCCGGGGACCACGCGCGACAGCGTCGACACGGTGCTCGAGCGCGGAGAGAGGACGTTCGTGCTCGTCGACACCGCCGGCATGAGGAGAAAGCGGCGGCAGCGGCAGGGCGTCGAGTACTACTCGGAGCTCCGGGCGATACGCGCGGCCGAGCGGGCCGACGTCGCGCTCGTCCTCGTCGATTCGAGCGAGGGCGTCGTCGAGCAGGACCTCGCCGTCGCCGACGTCGCCCGCACGGCGGGCTGCTCGACGCTCGTCGTCCTGTCGAAGTGGGACATCGCCGAGGTGGGGATCGAGGACGTGCGCGACCGCCTCGGAAGCCGTCTTCGCCAGCGCCCGACGATGGCCGCGGTCTCGTCGACGACCGGCCGCGGGGTCGGGAAGCTCCTCGACCGCGTGGAACAGCTCTACGACACGCACACGAGCCGGATCGGTACCGGGGAGCTCAACCGCTTCCTCGCCGAGCTGCGCGAGCAGCGACCCGGGCCCGCGAAGGGCAACCGGCGGCTGAACCTCCTCTACGGCACCCAGGTCTCGACCCGCCCGCCGCGCTTTCGCTTCTTCGTCAACGATCCTGGGCTCTTGACGCGCGACTACGGCTACTGGGTCGAGAACCGCCTCCGCGAGCACTTCGGCCTCGAGGGCGTGCCCGTGATCATCGACTTCGTGCGGCGCGGATGAAGGTCGCCGTCGTCGGCGCGGGCTCGTGGGGTGCGGCGTTCGCGGGCGCCATGGAGGAGCGCGGGCACGAGGTCACGCTCGCCGGCCGGGACGCGCCCGAAAGACCGGAGGTGGCGGCCGCGGAGCTCGTGTGCGTCGCGGTCCCCAGCCGTGCCTTCCGGGAGGTGACCGCGTCGCTGCCGGGGGACGCGCCGGTCATCATCCTGACCAAAGGGCTCGATCCCGAGACCGGCAAGCGCCTGTCGCAGGTCGTCGAAGGACGCGAGGCGCTCATGCTCTCCGGGCCGAACCACGCCGAGGAGATCGCGCAGGGCCTGCCGGCCGCGGCGGTGCTGGCGAGCACGAACGAGGAGCTCGCCACCGAGCTCCAGCACGAGATCCACTCGCTCCGTTTTCGCGTGTACGTGAACACCGACCTCGTCGGAGTCGAGCTCTGCGCGGCGGCGAAGAACGTGATCGCCCTCGCCGCCGGCGCCGTCGACGGCCTCGAGGCTGGCGACAACGCGAAGGCCGCGCTCATCACGCGCGGCCTTGCGGAGATGGCTCGCCTGGGCGAGGCGTGCGGGGCTCGCGCGGAGACGTTCTCAGGCATGGCCGGGATGGGCGATCTGATGGTCACCTGCTGGAGCCGCCACGGCCGTAATCGCCGGGCCGGAGAGCTGATCGCGCGCGGAGCGACACCCGACCAGGCGGCCGCCGACATCGGCCAGGTCGTCGAGGGGCTGACCACCGCTCCGGTTCTCCGTGAGCTGGCGCGTAGGAACGGCGTCGAGCTGCCGATAACAGAGGCGGTATGCCAGGTCCTCGATGGCACGAGCCTGAGCCAGCTAGTCTCAGGGTTGATGGGTCGGAGGCCGACCGATGAATGAGAGGCCGAAACGGGATGAGACCCTGAGCCGTCAGCTCACACCGGACGACGCGAGGCGTCGTCCTCAGTCACGCGCGTATCACCGATACGCGCGCTCCCAGCGTCCTGCCCTCGCAACCGCCCGGCGCAAGCTGTCGACGAGGGCCCACCCCGTCTCGACCTCCCTCGTCCTCGTTCTCGCCGCTGCCGCGCTTGCTCTCTCCGCAACAGGATGCGGAGAAGGGTCGTCGCCGGGCGCCGCCGGGGCGAGCGTCGCGCCTGCGTCCTCGCAGGTCTTCGTCAGCGTGGACACGAGCTTCGACTCGGCGAACTGGAGCGCGGGTCGCGCGCTCCTCGGCAAGTTCCCGGACGGAGATCGCGCGGTCGAGTGGATCCTCGGCGAGCTCGGCGGCAAGGGCGTCGACTTCGACGACGACGTGAAGCCCGCACTCGGGCCGGAGACCGACTTCGTCGCGCTCGACGTCACCGGCGAGGGAAAGGTCGTCGGCCTCACGCAGCCCGATGACGGGGCCAAGCTCGACGCGCTTCTCGCCAAGAGCGACGAGCCGCTCGTCTCCCGTGAGATCGACGGCTGGGTCGCGTTCTCGGATTCGGAGGCGAACCTCGACGAGTTCGAGCGGCTCCAGGCGGACGGCACCCTCGAAGAGGACGGCGACTACCAGAAGGTCAGCGGCGAGGTGGCCGACGACGGTATCGCGACCGTCTACGTCGCGGGCTCGGTGCTCGACTCGACGCCGCTTGCGGGTCTCTTCGGCTCGGACACCCCGTCGCTCGCATTCTCGCTCGACCCGCAGGAGGACGGCATCCATCTCGAGGGCGCGGCGAGCCCCGCTACCGGCGACCTCTTCTCGGATGAGTTCTCCGCCGAGCTACCGGGCCAGGTGCCCGGCGGCGCCTTCGTCTACGCCGGCGCGAACGACCTCGAGCGCCAGTTGGGAACCCTGCGCGACGTCCTCGCCGAGGTGGCGCCCGGGATCGAGCGCGACATCGGCCGCGCCGAGGCCGAGATCGGCGTCTCGCTGGACGAGGACGTCTTCCCGCTCTTCTCGGCGGAGTCGGCGCTGTATCTCCGCCCGGGCTTCCCGATCCCCGAGGTGACGATCGTCACCCAGGTCGACGACGAGCAGGGCGCGCTTGCAGTCCTCGACAAGCTCGCCGGCGAGGTTGCCGAGTACTACGGCACCGCGGACCTGGAGTCCCTCGACATCGACGGCGTGCAGGCGAAGGAGCTCGCCGTCAACCAGTTCTTCTCGGTCTTCTACGCGGCTTTCGACGGCAAGCTCGTGATCACGACGTCGCGCGAGGGGATTACGGACCTGCGGGCCGACGACGGCCGTCTCGCCGACGACGAGGCGTTCAAGGACGCGACCGAAGCGGCGGGAATGCCGGACGAGACGACGGGCTTCCTGTACGTCGACCTCGATCAGGCGCTGCCCGTTCTGTCCGGGCTCATGGGCTTCAGCGGCCAGGCCACCCCCGACTGGCTCGACCGGAACCTCGAGCCCCTCCAGTCGCTCGTCCTCTATGGCGAGCGCGACGGCGACGTCGCCAGGCTCGTCGGACTGCTTTCGATTCAGTAGCCTTTTCGGATCATGGCGCGCGATTTTCTCTTCACGTCCGAGTCGGTGACCGAGGGCCACCCGGACAAGGTCGCCGACCAGGTCTCGGACACGATCCTCGACGCCGTCCTCACCGACGACCCGAACGGGCGCGTCGCCTGCGAGACGCTCGTCACGACCGGGCTCGTGGTGGTGGCCGGCGAGATCACGACGGAGACCTACGTCGAGATCCCGCGCCTCGTGCGCGAGACGATCAAGGGCATCGGTTACGACCGGGCCAAGTACGGCTTCGACGCCGACACCTGCGGCGTCATGGTCGCTCTCGACGAGCAGTCGCCCGACATCGCGCTCGGCGTCGAGAGGTCCTACGAGATGCAGCGCGGCGACGACGACCCGCTCGACCAACTCGGCGCCGGCGACCAGGGGATGATGTTCGGCTACGCGTGCACCGAGACCGAGGAGCTCATGCCGCTCCCGATCATGCTCGCGCACAAGATCGCCAAGCGGCTCTCCGAGGTGCGCAAGGCGCAGATCCTCCCGTACCTGCGGCCGGACGGGAAGACGCAGGTGACGATTCGCTACGAGATCGACGAGCACGGGAGGCAGCGACCGGTCGAGGTGGTGCGCGTCCTCGTCTCGACGCAGCACCGCGACGGCCTCGATACCGAGGCGCTCGTCAAGCCCGACCTCATCGAGCACGTCCTGCACCCGATTCTCCCGCGCGACCTCTACGACGAGCGCCGCTTCGACGAGCGCGACTTCGTCCTCGTCAACCCGACCGGGAAGTTCGTGGTCGGCGGGCCGATGGGGGACACGGGCCTCACCGGCCGCAAGATCATCGTCGACACGTACGGCGGCGCGGCCCGCCACGGCGGCGGTGCGTTCTCGGGCAAGGATCCGACGAAGGTCGACCGCTCGGCGGCGTATGCCGCCCGCTACGCGGCGAAGAACGTCGTCGCGGCCGGGATCGCGGAGCGCTGCGAGCTCCAGGTCTCCTATGCGATCGGAGTCGCGCACCCGGTGTCGATCGAGGTGGAGTGCTTCGGCACCGAGCGGATCCCGCTCGACCGCATCGCCTCTCTCGTTCGCGAGCAGTTCGACCTCCGGCCGGGCGCGATCCTCCGCGATCTCGACCTCTGGCGGCCGATCTACGCGCAGACGGCCGCGTACGGCCATTTCGGGCGCGAGGAGCAGGACTTCACGTGGGAGCGCACCGACCGCGCCGACGCGCTCAGGGCTGCCGCGGGCCTCGCGGCGGAGGTTCCTACGGCCTCGTAAGCGGGTAGGACCCCCGTGTAATGGGGGTTTTCACACCGGAACGGCGGCGGCAGGCGCCGCCTCCACGACCGCCGCACTACGAGCCGCCGCGCGAGCCGCGACGCGGCATTCCGTGGGGCCTGATCGGCCTCGGGATCGTCATCGTCGCCGTGGTCTTCGGAGTCAGCTGGGTGCGCGGGGTCTTCCCCGACTTCGACAACCCGTTCAGGCAGCAGACCATCGACAGGAGCGGGCCGGCGGTGCTGAAGTCGCTGCAGGACCTGCACGAATACCACGCGGCGACCGGGAACTTTCAGCAGGTCGTCGACCTGCACCAGGACAGCGGCCTGCCGGACGCGCTTCTCGGCTCGCGGACGCTCTACATCGCCTACGGGTCGGTGGACGCGAGCGTTGACTTCTCGAACGTGGACGACGACTCGGTCGACGTTTCGGACGACCGCCTGACCGCGACGATCACGCTGCCGCGGCCGACGCTCTCACAGGCGCGCATCGACCCGACCCGGAGCTACATCTACGACCAGAACGAGGGCGCGCTGAACAAGATCGGCGACATCTTCTCCTCGAACGACCACGACCAGCAGCAGCTGAACGTGCTCGCGGTGCAGAAGATGAACGCAGCGGCGCAGCAGGGCTCCGGCCTGATCGCGCGGGCCCGTGAGAACACGCGGCTCATGCTGTCGAGCCTCCTGCGCGCGCTCGGCTTCACGACGGTGAACGTCGTCTTCGAGGACGAGCAGGCCTAAGTAGCGCGCACGAAGAGGCCGGCGGCCTGCTTCTCGTCGAGCGGATGCTCGTCGCCGCCGACGCTGAGGGTGAGCTCGCCGCCGTCGGCCTCGCGCACCTCGATGTGCGTGCCGGGCACGAGGCCCTCGTCGTAGTACCAGTGCAGGAGATCGCCGTCGTGCTCGGCGAGCCGGACGATCTCGGCCTCTGAGCCGGCCGCGAGGTCCGAGAGCGGCTGCAGCTCCCGGTTCTCCGCCTGCTCGAAGTCGGTGTCCACCGGCCAGCCGTGCGGGCAGCGGTCGGGCTTCCCGAGCTGCGTCTCGATGCGCTCGACCATCTCGTCGGTGAACGTGTTGCCGAGGAGGTCGGCCTGCTCGTGGGCCTCCGCGGGGGTGTAGCCCATGAAGTCGGTGAGGAGCCGCTCGATGATGCGGTGCCTGCGCACGACACGCTCCGCCTGGGCGCGCCCCTGGGCGGTGAGGATGGCCTCCTTGTGCTCGCCGCGCTCGACGAGGCCCTCCGCCTCCAGGCGCTTCAGCATCTCGCCCGCGGAGGCGCGGGAGACGCCGAGCATGTCCGCGACGCGCACGGCGAGGGTAGGCGAGCCCTTCGTGTCCGGACGGTATTCCCCAATGGGAAAAGCCAGGAAATAGATCGTCTCGAGGTAGTCGTCGACCGAGTGTCCCGCCGCCATCTCAGGGACAATCCTACCGGTGTCCCGCTTCGCCTCGGTCTACCCGCTGGTGACCGCGCGCGCTCTCGCGCGGCCGTTCACCTATCTCGCGGACGGCCTCGAGAAGGGCTCGGTCGTGTCCGTTCCCTTCGGACGGGCGCACCGCCGTGGGGTCGTGGTCGGCCTCGAGGACGAGGCTCCGCCGGAGGTCGAGCCGGTTGCCGTCGAGCGCATTCTCGGCTCCGTCTCTCCGGCGCTCGTCGATCTCGCACTCTGGCTCGCCGACTACTACGGCTCGACTCCGGCGCGTGCTCTCGCACTCGTCGCGCCCGAGGCGCGGGCGAGACGCAAAGGCGCCAAGCGCCGTGAGGGCCCGAAGGCGCTCCCCGCGGAGGCGGCTCCCGAGCGGCTCACCGAGGAGCAGGAGGCTGCGGTGGGACGGATCGTCGACGCGCTCGGGACCGGCGGCTCCTTCCTCCTCTACGGCGCCACCGGAAGCGGGAAAACGGAGGTCTACCTGCGCGCCTGCGAGGAGGCGCTCGCCCGCGGCCTCGGGGCGATCGTCCTCGTCCCCGAGATCGCGCTGACACCGCAGGCGCTTGGACGCTTCACGGCCCGCTTCCCCGGCCGGGTCGCCGTTCTCCACTCGGGGATGACCGATGCGGAGCGGCGCGACGAGCGGGAGCGAATCGCCTCCGGCGAGGCGTGCGTCGTCGTGGGAGCCCGGTCTGCTGTCTTCGCGCCGGTGGAGAGACTCGGCCTGATCTGCGTCGACGAGGAGCACGACGCCTCCTATAAGCAGGAGTCCGACCCCCGCTACGACGCGCGCACCGTCGCGGCGAAGCGCGCCTCCCTGGAAGGCGCGGTCGCGGTCTACGGAAGCGCGACGCCGCGACCCGAGAGCTGGGAGCGGCTCGAGCGGCTCGAGCTGGGCGGGCGGCTCGGCCGGCGGCTGCCGCACGTCCAGGTCGTGGATCTTCGCCGCGAGGCGGGATATCCGCTCTCCGCACCGCTCCTCGAGGAGCTCGGCGCGATCTCGGACGGAGGCGGCAAGGCCATCCTCCTCCTGAACCGGCGCGGGATCGCGCCGGCCCTCCACTGCCGCGCCTGCGGGGCGACCGTTCGCTGCCCGAGCTGCGACGTCGCACTCACGCTGCACGGGGACGGCGCACTCCACTGCCACCACTGCGGAAGGCGAGAGCCGAGCCCCACCCTCTGTCCTGCCTGCGGGGCCGCGGAGCTCGCCCGGCTCGGCGCCGGGACGGAGCGGCTCGAAGAGGAGCTGGCGGAACGCCTTCCCGGGCTCGAGCTCATCCGCCTCGACGCGGACGTTGCCGCGAACCCGGCCGAGCTGGCGGAACGGCTGGCGAGGTTCGCCGAGACGGACAGGGCAGTGCTCCTCGGCACGCAGATGGTCGCGAAGGGCCATCATTTCGAGGGTGTCGCCCTCGCAGCGGTCGTGGACGCCGACACGGGCATGGCGCTGCCCGACTTCCGCGCCGAGGAGCGCACGTTCCAGCTCGTCACCCAGCTCGCGGGACGCAGCGGGCGCGACGCACCCGGCCGCGTGCTCGTCCAGACGTACCAGCCCGACTCGCGCCCGATCTCCCTCGCGGCGCGGCATGCGGTCGACGAGTTCCTCGCCGGGGAAATCGACCGCCGGCGCGAGCTCGGCTACCCGCCCTTCCGCCACCTCGTGCGCATCGTCGTCTCCGGCGCGGGCGTGAACGGCCCCAGCGCGCTGCTCACCGAGCTCCGTGCCGGCCTCGAAGGCGCTGACGGAGACCTGCTCGGGCCCGCTCCGCTCCTCCGCCTTCGAAACCGGAGCAGGGCGCAGCTCCTCGTCAAGACGGCGAATCCACGGCCGGTGGCCTCGCGCGCAGCCCGGCTCCTCGCTGCGGCGGCTCCGGCGATGCGGCGGGAAGGCCTGACGGCGTCCGTCGACGTCGATCCGCAGGGACTTGCCTAGTTTCCGGCGTCTTTCGCCGGGGAATCATGGCCGCATGGGACTAGGAGAAATCATCGGTCTGGTCATCGTGGGGCTCATCGTCGGCGCGCTCGGGCGGCTTTTCCACCCGGGCGTCGACTCGATGGGGATCCTCATGACGATCGCAATCGGTATCGCATCCGCGCTTCTCGTCGGCTGGCTTGTCGGCGGAGGCATTCTCGGCTTCATCCTCGCGGTCATCGTGGCGGTGGTTCTCGTCGCCCTCTGGTCGCGAACGGTCGGCCCGCGGACTGCGACAAACCGCATATAGAACAACGGTTCGCCCTCGTTAGAATTGCCCCGGAAATGGGCGAAGTAGAGGGTCAAGTCCGAAACGAAGAGCTCGACGCCGAGCGTGAAGCTCGGCGTCGGCTTGCTCTGGCCCAGGTGCGCCAGTACCCGGACCCCGTCCTCCGCATGAAGGCCAATGACGTCGAGGAGATCGACGACTCCGTCACCGGCCTCGTCGAGCGCATGAAGGGGCTCATGTCGGAGGCGCGCGGCGTCGGCCTCGCGGCCCCGCAGCTCGGGATCCTGCGGCGCGTTTTGGTCTACCAGGCGGGCGAGGAGGAGCCGTTCATGGCTCTCGTCAACCCGCGCGTGGTCGAGACCGGCGGCGAGCAGGTCGCTGACGACGAGGGCTGCCTGTCGCTCGGCGCCGCCACCGTGATCGTCGAGGTCGAGCGCCCGACCACGATCGTCGTCGAGGCGACGTCGCCCGAAGGCGAAGAGCTCAGGGTCGAGGCCGAGGGCCTCGAGGCGCGCGTGATCCAGCACGAGCTCGACCACCTCGACGGAGTCCTCATCATCGACCGGACGTCTCCCGAGCAGCGGCGAGAGGCCCTGGCCAAGCTGCGGCCGCAGCCCGTCCTCGGTCCCAGCGGGTAGGTGCCTCTCCAGGCAATGACTGCCATCGCCTCGGGCGGCTGCAAAGCAACGCCACTCCGCGTCCTCTGTCACCCGCGTATTCCCGATACGCGGGCTCCCTGCGTCCTTGAGTGGCGCGCGTTTCGCGCGCCCGAGTCGGGGCGCCATCACCTGAAGAGGCACTAGTCATGAAAATCGCCGTTGCGGCCACCGCGCCGTTCGGTGCGGCCGTGCTCGAAGGGATGGCCAGCCGGAGCTACGACATCGAGTTCCTCCTCACGCGCCCGGACAAACCCCAGGGCAGAGGGCGAAAGAAGGCCGCACCTCCGGCCAAGGAAGTCGCGAAGCGCCTCGAGATCCCCGTGCAGCAGCCGGAGAAGCTCAGCGCCTTCCCCGGTGAGGCGCGCGTTGTGGTCGTCGCCGGCTACGGGGTGCTCATCCCGGAGAAGCTCCTCGGCGAGCGCCTCTGGCTGAACGTGCACCCGTCGCTTCTCCCGCGCTGGCGCGGAGCCGCTCCCGTCGAGCGTGCCATCATGGCCGGCGACCGCGAGACCGGCGTCACCATCCACAAGACCACCGCCGACCTCGACGCGGGGCCGATCGCCGCGCAGCGGCGCTTCCCGATCGGCCCGGAGGACGATACCGCGGTGGTCGTCGAGAGAGCCGCGGCCCTCGCCGTCGAGCTTCTCGGAGAGGTGTTCGCCGAGCCCACGTTCGTTCCGCAGCCCGAAGGGGCCACGTACGCCGACAAGCTGACCGCGGCAGACCGTGAGCTCGACTGGACGAAGACGACCGAAGAGCTCCTCAACCAGATCCGCGCGCTTTCGCCGGACATCGGCGCCCGCGGGCTCGTCGACGGGCGGCGCCTGCTCGTCTGGAAGGCGCGCCCCGCCCGCGAGGACTCGCTTCTCGTTGCAGACGGGCTCGAGCTCCTCGAGGTGCAGCGGGAGGGCGGCAAGCGCATGAGCGCGGAGGAGTACCTACGCGGCAGACGCTGACTGCGCGGGGCGTCGCATACGAGGTCGTCCGGCGGGTCTTCGAGGAGGACGCCTACGCGGACCGGGCGTTCCGTTCTCTGGCGGAGAGCCTCGACGAGCGCGACCGGGCCTTCGCAATGCAGGTCGCCTACGGGACGGTGCAGCGCGTCCGTACGCTCGACCACGCGATCGAGACGCTCGGCCGCCGGCCCGTACGGAAGCTCGACCCTCCTGTGCGTGCCGCTCTGCGCCTCGGCGCGTATCAGCTCGGCTACCTCGACTCGGTCCCGCCGCACGCGGCCGCGAACGAGAGCGTCGAGCTCGTGCGCGCCGCGGGACTCGAGCGCGCCGTGGCGTTCACGAACGCCGTCATGCGGAGGCTGGGAGAGGGAATCGGCGAGCTCCTCGCTCGGCTTCCCGAGTCGACGCCGCAGGAGGCCGCGCTCAAGCACTCGTATCCCGACTGGATCGCCGAGACGTGGTGGCGGGAATGGGGCGCGCGAAGACGCGCTCGCCCTGATGCGCGCGCAGAACGAGCCGCCCGAGCGCGTCCTGCGCGCGCCGACGGGAGGTCTCAAAGAGCCATGGCCGCAGAGCCGCGGCTCGCAGCTCGCCGGAAACGCGGTCGGCGCGCAGCCGGGAGAGCGCGTGCTCGATCTCTGCGCCGCTCCCGGCGGGAAAGCGACGCAGCTCGCGGCGGCGGGAGCCGAGGTCGTCGCTGTCGAGAAGCACCCGGGCCGGGCGCGCGAGCTCGAGGAGAACGCAGCGCGGCTCGGAGCCGCTCTCACGGTCGTGAACGCCGACGCACTGGAGCTTCCCGCCGAGCTCGACGGTTTCGACCGCGTCCTCGTGGACGCGCCCTGCTCCGGCCTCGGCGTACTCAACTCCCGTCCGGATCTGCGCTGGCGCGCCCGCCCGCTCCCGGAGCTCCAGCTCGACCTGATGCGGGCCGCGGCCGAGCGCACCCGGCCGGGCGGGTCGATCACCTATTCCGTCTGCACGATGACCCGGACCGAGAACGAGGACGTGATCGACGCCCTCCAGCTGCCGGTCGACGACCTCGGCGCCGAGTTCCCGGAGTTCCGCCATCCGCGGCGCCCCGAGTTCCTGCTCACCCTGCCGCACGTACACACGACGTCGGGGTTCTTCGTCGCCCGCCTGCGCCGTCCGTAGGATTTCCCCATGTCCTGGAAACGCTGGGTGCGCGAGATCGAGATCGAACCCTCGCTTTACGCGGGTGACTTCCTTCGGCTCGGCGAGCAGATCGACCACCTGATCGGCGCAGGGGCCCGGGTGTTCCACTTCGACGTCGGCGACGGCCACTTCGTCGAGCCGGTGACGATCGGGCCGATCGTCCTCCAGGCGGTCTCGCCGCTGATCCACAAGTTCGAGGGTGTCGTCGACTGTCACCTCATGGTCAGCAACCCCGAGCACCACTTCGAGATGATCAAGAAGGCAGGCGGCGACAGCGTCACGTTCCATGTCGAGGCGTGCGAGGAGCCCTGGAAGGCGATCAAGCTCGCGCGCGACCTCGGGCTCGGCGTCGGTGTCGCATTCAAGCCGGAGACAAGCGTCGAGGATGCCGTCGGGGCCTCGATCGGCGCTGATCTCGTCCTCTGCATGAGCATCCATCCTGGTTATTCGGGGCAGGAGTTCATGCCGGAAAGCCTCGAGCGCATCGCGGCGCTGCGGAGCCAGCTCCACCAGAACCTCTACGTCCAGGTGGACGGCGGCGTCGGGGAGGGGAACATCGGCGAGATCAGGCGGGCCGGGGCGCAGGTGGCGGTCGCGGGCAGCGCGATCTTCGGCCGGGAGGACTATCCGCGGGCCTACCGGCAGCTCGTGAAGGCTTTTGCCGAAGCCGTTTGAGCGGGCACTCGAGCTGGCGGAGCGGGGACGCGGCACGACGCACCCGAATCCCGTCGTCGGAGCCGTGGTCGTTGCCGGCGACGAGGTCGTAGGCGAGGGGTGGCACGAGCGGGCGGGAAGCCCGCACGCCGAGCTTGTCGCGCTCGAGGCGGCGAGCGAGCGAACGCGCGGCGCAACGCTCTACGTCACGCTCGAGCCCTGCGCCCACTACGGGCGCACGCCTCCCTGCGTCGACGCGATCGTCGCCGCCGGAATCGCCCGCGTCGTCGTGGGCGCGCCGGACCCCAATCCGAAGACGGACGGCCAGGGCTTCGCCCGCCTGCGCCAGTCGGGGGTGGACGTCGAGCTCCTGGACGGCGAGCCCGCCCGGCGCGCACGGCGCCAGAACGAGGCCTGGCGGACCTGGATCGCAGCCGGCCGCCCGTTCGTCACCTACAAGGCGGCCGTCACGCTGGACGGGCGCGTCGTGGTCCCGGAGTCCCGCTGGGTGACCGGGGAGGAGAGCCGCCGCCGCGTGCACGAGCTTCGCGCCGCCTCCGATGCCGTCGCTGTCGGGATGGGCACCGTGCGCGCGGATGCGCCGCGGCTCGACGCCCGCGACGTGGAAGCCGGTCGCCAGCCACGCAGGCTCGCGTTCGGAACGGGGCCTCTCCCCGAAGGCTCGGAGCTCGAGCTCGTGTCGGGCCCGCTGGACGAAACGCTGAAGCGACTGGCCGCCGAAGGCGTGCAGTCGCTCCTCCTCGAAGGCGGTCCGACCCTCGCAAGTTCGTTCCTTCGCGAGGGGCTCGTCGACAAGCTGCTCCTCTTCGTCGCTCCGACGCTCGCCGGGTCGGGCCCGCGCTGGGTGGACGAGCTGGGCGCCGCGCTCCCCCTCGCCGGGCTCGAGGCCGAGCGGGTCGGAGACGACCTCCTCCTGACCGGATACATCCGCGAGCCCTAGAGTTCAGGCCGTGTTCACCGGGATCGTGCGCGAGGTCGGTCGCGTCGAGGCCGTCGAGGAACGCGGCGAATCCGTTCGCCTCGTCGTCCGCGCGCCGGAGACCGCAGCCGCCGCAGCCGTGGGAGACTCGGTCTCGCTCGCGGGGGTGTGCCTGACTGCGGTCGAGGTCGCGGACGGCACGGTGGCGTTCGACGCGGTGCCGGAGACGCTTCGCCGCTCGACGCTCGGCCGTCTCGAAACCGGCGGCGGCGTCAACGTCGAGCCCGCGCTACGCGCAGGCGATCCGCTCGGCGGGCACATCGTCCAGGGGCACGTCGACGGGGTCGGCCGGATCCGCCGGGTAGACGACGAGGGGATCGAAGTCGAAGCGCCCCAGGACGTCCTTCGCTACTGCGTCGAGAAGGGCTCCATTGCCGTGGAGGGAGTGAGCCTGACGATCGCCGGCCTCGGCGAGAGCTCGTTCACGGTGGCGCTCATCCCGCACACGCGCGACGTGACCACGCTCGGAGGTGTGGCCGAAGGCGACGACGTGAATCTCGAGGTGGACGTGGTCGCGAAGTACGTCGAGAGGCTCGCGGCGCGGTGAGGCTCGAGGCGCTGTACCGGATCAGCTTCGCCTACCCGGAGCACTACCTCTCCCGAGGGCCGGACACGCTCGGGCTTTTCTTCGGGGAAGGGCGGGTCGAGGGACAGGTGACCGGCCGGTTCCGCGGGCTCAACCACGCGCGGCTCCGAAGCGACGACGTCTACGTGCCCGACTTCCACGGCGTCATCGAGACCGACGACGGCGCGCTTCTGGCCTTCCACCTCCAGGGACTCGCCCGCAAGAGCAAATCCGGGCGGGAGGTGACCGGGACAATCGTCCACAACACCGGCTCCGAGCGCTACGCGCGGCTGAACGACGCGGTCTGCGTCTTCGCGGGCGAGGCGCGCCGCGACGACATCCGGCTCGAGGTCGCGGAGCTAGTCTGGGAGCAGTTGGACAGCTGAGCGTTACGATTTGACTGTGAAGGTCGAGACCACCCCGTTCGCAACCATCGAGGCCGCCCTCGAGGACATCCGCGAGGGGAAGTTCGTCGTGGTCGTGGATGCGGCCGACCGCGAGAACGAGGGCGACCTCACGATCGCGGCGCAGTTCGCCACACCGGACGCGATCAACTTCATGGCGACGCACGGGCGCGGCCTCGTCTGCCTGTGTCTCACCGAGGAGCGGTGCGAGGAGCTCGACCTACGGCAGATGACGGACCGGAACGAGACGCCGTTCGGCACCGCGTTCACGATCTCCATCGAGGCGCGCGAGGGCGTCACCACGGGGATCTCGGCGCCCGATCGCGCCCGCACGATCCAGGTCGCCATCGACTCGAGCAAGGGGCCCGCCGACCTCGTCCAGCCCGGACACATCTTCCCGTTGCGCGCGCGGCGCGGAGGAGTCCTCCAGCGCGCCGGCCAGACAGAGGCCGCCGTCGACCTCGCCCGCCTTGCCGGCCTCAACCCGGCCGGAGTGGTCTGCGAGATCATGCGCGAGGACGGGACGATGGCCCGCGTCCCGGACCTCATCCCCTACTGCGAGCAGCACGAGATCAAGATGATCACGGTCGAGGACCTGATCGAGTACCGCCGCCAGACGGAGAAGCTCGTCGAGCGGATGACTTCGGTCCGGCTCCCGACGGCGTACGGTGATTTCACCGCCGTCGCCTTCCGCGAGACCCTCACCGGCAAGCACCACGTGGCGCTCGTCAAGGGCGACGTCGACGGCGAGGAGGACGTGCTCGTCCGCGTTCACTCCGAGTGCCTGACCGGCGACGTCTTCCACTCGCTCCGCTGCGACTGCGGCGACCAGCTCGAGCTCGCGCTCGAGCGCATCTCCGCCGAGCCGCGCGGTGTCCTCCTCTACATGGCGCAGGAAGGGAGGGGCATCGGCCTCCTCAACAAGCTGAAGGCCTACGAGCTGCAGGAGGCAGGGCTCGACACCGTCGAGGCCAACCTCGAGCTCGGCTTCGCCGCAGACCTGCGGGAATACGGCATCGGCAGCCAGATCCTGGCCGACCTGGGCCTGACGACCATCCGCATCCTCACGAACAATCCGAAGAAGATGACCGGGATCGAGGGCTTTGGGCTCACCGTGGTCGAGCAGGTGCCGATCGAGGTCTCCCCCAACGCCGAGAACCGCCGCTACCTGGAGACGAAGCGCGAGAAGCTCGGTCACAAGCTCCATCACCAGGACCTGCGCTTCGAGGAATCGGATGGCTGAGATTCAGCACGCGCCGGGCGAGCTCCGCATCCCGGAAGGGGTGGGAGTCGTGACCGGCTCGCCAAACGGCGCGCGCCGCGGGATCGGCGTCGTCGTCAGCCGTTTCAACGGCGACATCACGACACGCCTTCTCGAGGGCGCGCTGCAGACGCTCACCGAGGCGGGCGTGCCGCGCGAGCGGATCGACGTGATGCCCGTGCCCGGCGCGTTCGAGCTTCCGCTCGGCGCCATGGCGCTCGCGAAGACCCGCCGCTACGCCTGCATCGTCGCCCTCGGCTGCGTCATCCGCGGCGACACGCCGCACTTCGAGTACGTGGCGGGCGAGGCGGCGAGCGGGCTCCAGCTCGCCGGGCTCGAGACCGGCGTGCCCGTTTCCTTCGGCGTCCTCACGTGCGACAGCCGCAGGCAGGCGGAGGAGCGCGCGGGCGGGCCGCAGGGGAACAAGGGCTCCGAGGCGGCGCTCTCGGCGCTCGAGATGGCCGATCTGCTCACACGCCTTCGGCCGGCGGCCACCCCATAAGCGCTGGCTATACTGGCCGTCCGATGTCGAAGATCTGCGCAGTCTGCGGGAAAGGTCCCGCGTTCGGAAACAACAGAAGCCACTCGATGGTGGCCACGAAGCGGCGGTTCAACCCGAACCTCCAGCGCGTCCGCATTCTCGTGAACGGGGTTCCGCGCCGGACCTACGTCTGCGCCCGGTGTCTCAAGGCGGGCAAAGTCCAGAAGGCCCTTTAGGTCTCGCGAGGGCGGCGTTGGCCGCTCTCGAGGCGAGCAGGGCCCGCATCGACGACCTGAACGTCTACCCGGTCCCGGACGGGGACACGGGCACGAACATGACCGAGACCGTGCGCGCGGTCGTCTCGGCGCTCGAACGCGACCCGGACGCCGACGTCGTCCGCGCCGCGCTCATGGGCGCGCGGGGGAACTCGGGGGTCATCCTCTCCCAGCTCGTCCGCGGCGCGGTCGAGGCACTGGGGGATGGAAGGGCGATCGACGCCGCGGCGATCGCACGGGCGCTTCGGGGAGCGAGCGACGCGGGCTACGCCGCCGTCCGCAACCCGCAGGAGGGGACGATGCTGACGGTTGCCCGCGAGCTCGCGGAGAAGGCGGAGGCGCTCGCGGCCTCCGATCCTCCGGTGGCGGAGGCCCTCGGCGAGCTCGTGGCGCACGGCGAGCGCGCCCTCGCCGCGACCACCGATCAGCTGGACATCCTCAGACAGGCCGGGGTGGTCGATGCGGGCGGAGCCGGCGTGCTGGAGGTCCTGCGCGGGATCGCGGCGCACGTCCGCGGCGAGCCGCTCCCCGAGCTCGAGGCGGTTTCGGGCGGAATCCCGCTCGAGGCCGTGCATCAGGAGCTCTCTCGCTACCGCTACTGCACGTCCTTCTTCGTCGAGGGCGAGACGGTCGATCCCGAGGAGCTCGAGCGCGAGCTGACGAAGCTCGGCGACTCGCTCCTCGTCGTCGGCGGCCCGGGCGCGGTCAAGGTGCATGTCCACACGGACGAGCCCGGCGCCGCCCTCGCGCTCGCGACCGAGCGCGGCGTGATCGAGGAGGTCGACATCAAGAACATGCACGTCCAGACCGCAGACCGCACCGAGCGGCTGGAGCGAGAAGTCGGCGTCACAGGCGCAGTCGCCGTCGTGCTCGGCGACGGCAACCGCAGGCTCTTCGAGAGCCTGGGCGCGTCCACCGTCGAGGGCGGCGAGACCATGAATCCCTCGACGGCCGACCTGCTTGCAGCGGTCGAGGCCCTACCCGAGCAGGGCGTTGTCCTCCTGCCGAACTCCAAGAACGTCGTCCTCGCCGCAGAGCAGGCAGCGGAGCAGAGCGGAAAGGACGTGCGCGTGATCCCCACGCGGAGCCTGCAGGCCGGGCTCGGCGCTCTGGTCGCCTTCGACGTCGGGCGGCCGCTCGACGAGAACGTCGCGGAGATGGAGGAGGCCGCCGCCGCGGTG
The DNA here is from genome assembly GCA_963766725.1 of uncultured Actinomycetes bacterium. Lineage (GTDB taxonomy): Bacteria > Actinomycetota > Thermoleophilia > Gaiellales > Gaiellaceae > DATEOR01. The sequence goes on along the minus strand of CAVYBK010000020.1, from coordinate 67,692 downwards.
CGCGCCGGCTCTGTCGCGCGCGCCTCGCGCTCCGCCAAGGTCGGCGACGTGGACGTGGCCGAAGGAGAGTTCCTCGGGCTCCTGGACGGCGAGCCGGTCGCCTCGGGCGAGATCCTCGGACCCGTGGCGACCGACGTAGTCGCCCGCCTGGTCGGCGACGGTGCAGACGTCCTCACCGTGCTGGTCGGCGACGGTGCGGGCGAGTCTGACGGGGTCGTCGACGCGATCCGCGCCGCCCACCCCGGCCTCGAAGTCGAGGTGCACGAGGGCGGCCAGCCGCATTACCCCCTTCTTTTCGCGGTCGAATGACCCGATACTGACCGGGATGGAGGGCCAGCCCATCGACGTCGTCCTCGTCGAGGACAACGACACCTTTCGTCAGGCGCTCGAGCTCATGCTCGGCCTGACGCCGGACGTGCGCGTGGTCGCCGCGGTGGCCGACGGCGAGTCGGCGCTCAGCGTCTGCCCGGGCCTCCAGCCGGACGTCGTGCTCGTCGACTACCGGTTGCCGGGGCTCGACGGGGTGGAGACGACCACGGCGCTCCGCGCCGCACTGCCCAAGACGGCGGTGGTCGTCCTGACCGCGGCTGCCGAGCACGAGGAGATCCAGGCGCTCTACGACGCGGGGGCTGTGGCCTGCCTGACGAAGGACCGCGGGGTGGAGGACATCGTCGGGGCGATCCGGGAGGCGGCAGGGCGTGGCGCGCCTATCGGCTGACTCGACGGCGATCGTCCTCGACTCGACGTCCGACCTGCCGGAGGGCCACGGCGGCCCGAGCTGGCGCGTCGTCCCGCTCTACGTGCGCTTCGGCGACGGAGAGGCGAGGCGCGAGTACGTCGACATCTCGACCGCCGAGTTCTACCGCCTCCTGCGGGAGAGCGACCAGCCGCCCAAGAGCGCGCAACCCTCGCCGGCCGACTTCGCCGCCGCGTTCGAAGAGCTCTCCGGCTACGAGCGGATCCTCTGCGTCGTCCTCTCCGAGAAGCTCTCCGGCACGTTCGCGAGCGCCGAGCTGGCGGCGAAGGACTTCGGCGGCAAGGTGCGCGTCATCGACTCGCGGGTCACCTCCGGCGGCACGGTGATCCTCGCCGACGCGATCCAGCGCCGACTCGACCGCGGCACCGACGACGACGAGATCGACGCGCTCGTCGAGAGCTTCCGCCGCGAACGCGGTCTCCTCTTCACCGTGGACACGCTCGAGTACCTCGTCCGCGGCGGGCGGATCGGCAAGGCGGCCGGCCTGGCCGGGCAGCTCCTCTCCGTGAAGCCGATCCTCGCCTTCGACGACGGCGAGGTGGCTCCGCTGAAGCGCGTGCGTGGCCGCTCGAAAGCGCTGGGCGAGCTGGAGGAGATCTTTCGCGACTCGACGGAGGGCCAGGACGACCCGAACCTCCATGTTGGCGTCGGCCACGCCGAGGCCAAGGAGGACTGCGACGAGCTCGTCCGCAGGGTGAAGGGTGCGCGGCCGAACGCGTCGCTCGACATCGTCACCACGCTCGGCCCCGTGATCGGCACGCACGGCGGCCCGGGAACTCTCGGTCTCTTTTGGTTCTGGGACCCGCTGACGCGCTCTCAGCCGCGCTAGACTCGGCGCGTGGCCGCGGTCGACGCACTCAAGGAAGTGCCGCTGCTCAGCTGTCTCAGTCAGCGCGAGCTAAAGCGCGTGGCCCGCAACGTTCGCGAGCAGAGCTTCGCGCCGGGGACGACGGTGATACGAGAGGGCAAGATGAGTGGGGTCGGATTCTTCATCGTCGTCGAAGGAGAAGCCGAAGTGAGCGCGGGCGGAGCCGGACTCGGCAGGCTGCATCCGGGCGATCACTTCGGTGAACTCGCGCTCATCGGCAAGCGGGAACGCACGGCCACCGTTACCGCAGTCACTCCGCTCACCTGTCTCTTCATGGCGACCTGGGACCTGGAAGAGCTCGTCAAGTCGAGCCCGGAGACGGCATGGAAGCTCCTCCGCCATGTCGTCGATCTGCTCGCCGCCGAGCGAGAGCGCGCCAGCCAGGTCGCATCCGCCACGCCTGGCTAGACGTCCCTCGTGAAGCAGGTCGCTCACTGGGACGAAGTCGAGCCGTACCGCCGCGAGACCGGGCACCTCGCCGGCGACTGGTACGACCTCGGCCGCGCGGCCGACTGCGTCTCCGTCGGCCTCAAGCGCATCCGGGTCGACCCCGGCAAGTGGTCGACCCCTGCGCACGCCGAAGGCGCCGAAGAGGAGATCTTCTTCGTCCTCGCCGGCTCCGGGCTCTCGTGGCAGGACGGCGAGGCCTTCGAGGTCGGCGAGGGCGACGTGCTCGTCCACCTGCCGGAGAAGCACGCGCACACGCTGCGTGCGGGGCCCGAGGGGCTCGACGTGCTCGCCTACGGGCAGCGCAAGACGCAGGGAAACACCGTGCTGCCGCGCGCGGGCGTCGCCTGGATGCACCCGAGCTGGGTCGACGTCGGCGGCCCGCATCCCTGGGAGCGCGAGGCTGCGATCGGCGAGCCCGAGGTCGGCGAGGTCTCGCCGCGTCCCGGCCGGATCGCCAACATCGACCAGGGCATCCGGTGGGAGCTCGATACGGGCGCAGTCGACCTGAACCTCGGTGACGTGGTCGGGTCGGTCGAGACCGGCCTCAGCCACATGACTATCCCGCCGGGCGCCGAGGGCTATCCGCCTCACTGCCATGGCGCGGAGGAAGAGCTCTTCGTCGTCCTCGATGGGTCGGGAACGGTCATGCTCGGGGACGAAAGCGCCGAGGTCCGCCGAGGAAGCGTCGTCTCGCGGCCCGCCGGCACCCGCGTCGCGCACTCGTTTCTCGCCGGGGACGACGGCCTCGTCTACCTCGCCTATGGGACGCGGGAGCCGAACGACGTCGTCTACTACCCGCGCACGGACGAGATCAGGTTCCGCGGGGTCGGCGTGACGCTCCCCGCCGGCAGGCGTTGACGTCCGGACCGGGGCCTATCCTCGTGGGGTCCTGGCCCTCTCCGTGAGCACGCGCCCTGCGCTGGCCGGCTTTGCTGGCATGGACCAAGGCGCGCCGAGGCCGAGGAGGGTGGACGTCGAGGAGCGACGCGTGGAGTCCCTGTCGGGCGTGGGCCCGAAGATCGCCGAGCGCCTGGCCTCGCTTGGGAATCGAGACCGTCCGCGATCTCGTGGAGCACATCCCGCGCGCCTACCTGGACTGGGACGAGGCGGCGAGCTTCGGCGACCTCGCTCTCGGGCAGGAGGCGACGGTGCGCTGCAAGCTCGCGCGCATCCGCGTCCGGCCGACGCGGCGGCGGAATCTCAAGGTCGTCGAGGGCGTCGTCGTCGACGCGGCCGGCGTCGAGGAGAAGGTCGTGTGGTTCAACCAGGCGCACCTGGCGAAGCTCGCACCCGGCACCGAGCTCCTCCTCCACGGGACGCGCGACCTGAAGGGCTTCAAGGTGTCGCGTCACGAGCTCGGCGGCGCCGGCGTGCACACGCTCGGCCTCGTCCCCGAGTATCCCGCGACCGAGGCTCTGCCCTCCTACCGCATCCGCGCGCTGGTCGAGGCCGCGCTCCCTCTCGCGCGCCGCATGCCGGACGCGCTTCCCGCAGAGCTCCGCGCTCGCGAGCGCCTGCCGCTCCGGGCCGACGCGATCGCCGCCGTTCACCGCCCCGAAAGCCCCGAAGACGCCGAGGCCGCCCGCGCCCGCCTCGGCCTCGAGGAGCTCCTCCTGCTCCAGCTCGGCTTCGTCCGCCGTCGCGAGGCGCTCGCCCAGGAGGCGCGCGCGACGGCACTCGGCGAGCCGGGGGAGCTCCTCGACCGCTACCGGCGCGCGCTTCCGTTCACGCTCACGCCCGAGCAGGAGGAGGCGATCGCCCAGATCGACGCCGATCTGCGCGAATCAAGGCCCATGCAGCGGCTTCTCCAGGGCGACGTCGGGTCGGGGAAGACGGTCGTCGCCCTCTACGCGCTCCTGCGCGCCGTCGAGCGCGGCAAGCAGGGCGCGCTCATGGCTCCGACCGAGACCCTTGCCGAGCAGCACTTCCTCACCTTGGAGCCGATCTGCGCCGACCTCGGAGTCCGCGTCTCGCTGCAGACGGGCTCCGTGAAGCACGAGCTCGAAGGCGCGCAGATCCTCGTCGGGACGCATGCGCTCATCCAGGAAGGCGTCGCGCTGGACGACCTGGCCGTCGCCGTGATCGACGAGCAGCACCGCTTCGGAGTCGAGCAGCGCCGCGCGCTCGCGGAAGGCCGTTCTGCCCACGTCCTCCACATGACGGCGACGCCCATCCCGCGAACGCTCGCGCAGACGGTCTACGGCGACCTCGACGTGACGGAGATCGCCCGGCCGCCGCGAGGCCGGCAGCCGGTCATCACGAGCTGGGTGTCGCACGAGCGCAGCGCCGAGGCCTACAAACGCCTTTGCCGCCATCTGGACGACGGGCGCCAGGCTTACGTCGTGTGCCCCCTCGTCTCGGAGTCGGAGACCATCGAGGCGCGCGCAGCCGAGCAGGAGGCCGAGCGCCTGCGGAGCGCGGAGCTCCGCGGCTACCGCGTCGGCTCGCTCCACGGACGGCTGCGGCCCTCGGATCGACGCGCGCTGATGGACGAGTTCAAGCGCGGCGAGCTCGACGTCCTCGTGGCGACCACGGTGATCGAGGTGGGCGTCGACGTCCCGAACGCGACGATCATGATCGTCCAGGAGGCCGATCGCTTCGGCCTCGCGCAGCTCCACCAGCTCCGCGGACGCGTCGGCCGGGGCGCGGAGCAGTCGTACTGCCTCCTCGTCTCTCGTCCGAAGGAGGAGCTGACCGAGGATGCGCAGCAGCGCCTGCAGGCCCTCGTGGACACGAACGACGGGTTCGCGCTCGCCGAGGTCGACCTCGAGCTCAGGGGCGAGGGGCAGCTCCTCGGCACGCGCCAGTCGGGCCTCAGCGACCTGAAGTTCGTCCGCCTCTCCCGCGACCGGAAGCTGATCGTCCAGGCAAGGGAATGGGCCGAGCGCCTGGCAGGGGAGGACGGAGAGACGCTCGCCCCGCTCCTCGAGGAGGCCCAGCGCATTGAGGATCATCGCGGGTTCGCGTAAGGGCGCACGGATATTCGCGCCCAAGGGCCTCGAGGTGAGGCCCACCGGCGACCGCGTCCGCGAGGCCATGTTCAACCTCATCGGGCCGGTCGACGGGGCCGACGTGCTCGATCTCTTCGCCGGCACCGGGGCACTCGGGCTCGAAGCGCTCTCGCGCGGGGCCGCGAGCGCGGTGTTCGTGGACTCCGATCGGGTCGCCGCAGAGACGGTCATCCGCAACCTGGAGAAGCTCGGCCTCGAGGGCGCACGCGTGTACCGCGAGGACGTGGGTCGCCGGCTGTCGACCGATGCCGCTTCGGGCAGGCGTTACGATCTCGTGCTGGTCGACCCGCCCTACCGCATGCTCTCGAAGTTCCTACCCGTGCTTGCGACCCATCTGCCCTCCGTCCTCGCCCCCGACGGCCTCGTCGTCGTCGAGTCCGAGGCGAAGGAGGAGCCCGACCTTCCGCTGCCGTTGCGGACGAGCCGCCGCTACGGCTCGACGCGCGTCAGCCTCTTCGAGGGGACGAAGTGAGCGACTCGTCGCCGGTCACCGCCATCTGCCCGGGAAGCTACGACCCGGTTACGAACGGCCACCTCGACATCATCACGCGCGCCGCGGGGATCTTCGAGCGGGTGGTCGTGGGCGTCGTCCGCGACCCGCAGCACAAGAAGGCCATGTTCTCGGTCGAGGAGCGCGTGCAGTTCCTGCGCGACGCGCTTGCGGACTACGACAACATCGAGGTCGAGGTCTTCGCGGAGCTCGTCGTCGAATTCGCGCGGGCATGGGGCGCAAAGACGATGGTCAAAGGCCTGCGCGCGATCTCCGACTTCGAGTGGGAGTTCCAGATGCACCATCTGAACCGGAACCTCGCGCCCGAGGTCGAGACCATGTACCTGATGTCGAGCCCGCAGTACAGCTTCCTCTCGTCGAGCGGGGTGAAGGAGGTCGCCTCGTTCGGCGGCGACGTTCGCGATCTCGTGCCGGAGCCAGTCGCCAAGCGGTTTCGCGAGATGTTCCCGCGGCCGAAAGGTGGCGCGCCCGTCTCGCCGCAAGAGTAGACTCCGGGGACAACATGGACGTACTCGTTCTCATCGACAAGCTCGACGACCTCGTTCACAACGCCAAGGCCGTCCCGCTCACCGACCAGGTACGCATCGACCGCGAGGAGATCTACGACATCCTCGACCAGATGCGCGCGACGATTCCGGAGGAGATCAAGCAGGCCCGCTGGATCGTCAAGGAGCGCCAGGAGATGCTCGCGGAGGCCAAGCGCGAGAGCGACCGGATTCTCGGCGAGGCGCGCGAGCAAGCCGTGCGCGAGGCGTCGCAGACCGAGATCGTCAAGCTGGCCGAGCGCCAGGCCCAGGAGATCGTCGAGGACGCCCGCCGCCAGGCGCGCGAGACGCGCCTCGAGATGGAGGACTGGGCCGACTCGATCCTCTCGACGCTCGAGGTCAACCTGGACAAGTTCCTGGGCGCGGTGCGCCGGGGCCGCGAGCGGCTCCACGAGCGCTCTCAGGAGTCCGTGGTCGCCGGCATCACGGACGAGCAGCAAGCGGTCTAGGAACCCCCTTCTCCTTCGCTACGCTGGCCGTAGATGACGGTCTTCAACATCCGCACGGCCCGGCTGCAGTCGGGCGACCAGTTTCGGGACGTCAAGGAGGTCGACCTCGAGCCGCTCGAGCTCGGCGGCCAGCGTTACGTCCCGATCCCCGAATCGCCCGAGGCGGCACTGACGCTGACACGCCTCTCGTCCGGGCTCATGCTCGAGCTCGAGTTCGGCGTTCGGCTCGTCGGCCCGTGCGTGCGCTGCCTCGGCGACGCCGGCCTCGACGTCGCGGTCGACGACCGCCAGTACCAGGCGACGGACCCGGAGGATGACGAGGAGCTCCGGACGCCCTACCTCCAGGACGACCGTCTCGACCTCTCCGCGTGGGCGCGCGACGCCGTCGCGCTCGCGCTGCCCGACCAGATCCTCTGCCGCGAGGACTGCGCCGGCCTCTGCCCGGTGTGCGGCCGGGACCTGAACGTCGAGCCCCACGAGCACGAGGACGAAGGCGGCGACGACCGCTGGGCCAAGCTCGCTGAGCTGCGGGACAGGCTCTCCTCGTAGCTATACTGGCCCGCCGATGGCAGTCCCCAAGCGAAAAACCTCCAAGTCTCGCCGCGACAAGCGGCGCGCGACGCACAAGCTCTCGACGCCCGTCGTCGTCGAGTGCCCGCAGTGCCATCAGCCGAAGCGGCCTCACCATCTCTGCCCGACCTGCGGGACCTACCGCGGTCGTGAAGTCGAGCCGCTCGAGACCCCGGCGCCCTAGCCAATGACCAAGATCCGGGTCGCCGTCGACGCGATGGGCGGCGATCGAGCCCCGGAGGAGATCGTCGCGGGTGCGCTCGCGGCGGCCTCTGACAGCGTCGAACCTGTGCTGTTCGGCCGGCACGACGAACTCGAGCCGATCGCCGAGGGCCTCGAGATCGTTCATGCCGACGACATCGTCGCGATGGACGAGAAGCCCTCCGACGCGGCGCGCGAGAAGCGCGAGAGCTCGATGTTCGCCGCCTGCCGCGCGGTGGGCGAGGGCGACGCGCAGGCCGTCGTCTCCGCGGGGAACACGGGCGCGATGCTCGCGGCGGGGCTCCTCGAGATCCGCCGGCTCCCGGACGTGCACCGGCCGGCGATCGCCGTGCCGCTTCCATCCATCGGCGGGACATCGGTGCTGATCGACGCGGGCGCGAATGCCGACGCTCGCCCGGAGCACCTCGTCCAGTTCGGGCACATGGGCTCCGTCTTCGCCGAGGAGATCCTGGGCATCTCCGATCCGAACGTCGCCCTTCTCTCCATCGGCGAGGAGCCGGAGAAGGGGAACCGCCTCGTCCGCGAGACCCATCCGGTTCTCGAGGCCAGCCATCTCGACTTCGTCGGCAACGTCGAGAGCCGCGAGCTGCTCGCGCACGCAGCCGACGTGGTCGTCTGCGACGGCTTCACGGGCAACATGGCGCTCAAGCTCATGGAGGGGACGATCAAAACGCTCCTCGACGAGCTCCGAAAGGAGATCGAGGCGAGCCCTCGCGGGAAGCTCGGCGGCCTCCTCATCCGTCCCGCCGCGCGTGGCCTGCGCAAGCGGCTCGACCCGGAGACCTACGGCGGCGCCTATTTGCTCGGGCTGCGGGGCCTCGTGGTCATCGCCCACGGCTCCAGCTCGCGCACCGCGATTGCCAACGCGATCACCCTCGGCGCGCAGGGCGCGGCCGGAAACGTCGTCGCGCGTGTGGCCGCACGACTCGAAGAAGAGGTTGCGGCGGCCCCGGGGTAGCGTGGTAGCATCCGCCGTCCCGCTGGGCCACAGAGAGAAAGGCAGGTACGAGAGCGAGATGGCAGCTTCGCGCGAAGAGGTCGCCGAAAGGGTCAAAGAAGTGCTCGTCGAGCAACTCGGTGTCGACGCGAACGAGATCAACGAAGAGGCTTCGTTCCAGGAGGATCTCGACGCCGACTCGCTCGATCTCGTCGAGCTGATCATGGAGCTCGAGGATCAGTTCGGGATCAAGATCTCGGACGAGGACGCCCAGCAGATCACGACTGTCGGACAGGCCGTCGACTACATCTCGTCCCACCAGTAACGAGGGCGGGGCGGAGAGCCCCGACACAGCCCTTCTCCAACTGATCGACTCCCTGCCCGGGGAGAGCCTCCGCAACGCCTTCACGCATGCCTCGTGGGCGGCGGACCGGGCGGATTCCTACGAACGACTCGAGTTCCTCGGGGACAGCGTCCTCGGGCTCGCCATCGCGCAGGAGCTCTACGAGCGGTTTCCCGACTCGCAGGAGGGGACGCTCGCGAAGCTCCGCGCCCATGTCGTCTCGCGGCAGAGCTGCGCCGTCGTGGGCCGGCGCCTCGAGCTCGGCAAGCGCTTGCTCGAGCACGGCGGCAGCGAGGGCGATGCCGACGAGCTGAAGCGCCTCTCCGTCAACCGCAACGTCCTCGCCGCCCTCGTGGAGGCGTGCCTCGGAGCGCTCTACCTCGAGCATGGATTCGAGCCGATCCGGGGCCCGATCGTCGCCGTGTTCACCGACAGGATCGAGTACGCACTCGAGGGGCACGTGGACTTCAAGACCGAGCTTCAGGAAGAGCTTGCGCGCCGCGGGAAGACGGTCTCCTACTCCGTTCTCGAGGTCGAAGGGCCTCCCCACAGCCGCACGTTCACCTGCGCGGCGGTCATCGACGAGGAGCAGGTCGGAAGGGGGACGGGAGCCTCGAAGAAGGCGGCCGAGCAGGCGGCGGCCCGCCAGGCGCTCGAGAAGCTCGGCGTCGACTAGAGCGCCAGGCGCTCGACCTCTTCTCCGCGGCCCACGAGGACGTCGCTCGTGAGCTCGGGCGGGAAGAGGCCGTGGTCGACGACACCGGCGGTGGCGGAGAGCCAGGCGGCGACCGCGGCGGGATCCTCCACAGGCCCGAGGTAGTCGGCGATGACGCCGCCGTCCGGGCTCGGAGGCACGTTGCGGAGCTCGACCTCGCCGAGGCGGGCGAGCGTCGCGTCAAGGCCGTAGGCGAGGAGCTCGAGGGGGATCGGCGGCGCGATCGTCTCGACGAGTTTGTCGGAGGAGGCGATGACGACGAAGCGGTCGGACGAGGCGGCGACGACTTTCTCGCGTGTGTGCGCGGCGCCGCCGCCCTTCACGATCCAGCCATCAGGGGCGATCTGGTCGGCGCCGTCGATCGCGATGTCGAGCCGGGCGATTCCCTCGAACGGCTCGACGGGGAGACCGGCGGAGCGCGCCTGCTCCTCGGTGCCGACCGACGTCGCAACACAGCGCAGCGTCAGGCCTCGCGCCGCGAGGGCGGGGAGGAGGTAGGCGACGGTCGAGCCGGTGCCGAGGCCGACCGTCATGCCGTCCTCGACCAGGAGGGCCGCCGACTCGGCTGCGATGCGCTTTTCGTCCTCCGTGTGCATGTCGTGGAGAATCATGCGGTCACCACGAGACGGAGGACAAACGACATGGCGCGGATTCTCGTCCATTCGGCGACGGGCCCGGACGACCCCACGAGAGCAGCCCTCGCACTTCTCATAGCCAGGACGGCTGACGAGGAAGGGCACGAGGTGCAGGTGTTCCTCGCGGGCGACGGGGTCCATCTGGCGAACCCGGAGACCGCCGACGCGACGAACGGTCTCGGCACGGGCTCGGTGGCGGAGCACCTCGCCGCTCTGCGGAACGCGGGTCTCACGGTGTTCCTGTCCGGAATGTCGAGCAAGGCGCGCGGTATTGAGGGTGGCGAGGGCTTCGAGCTCGCGCCTCCGCAGAAGCTCGTCGAGCTTGCCGTCTGGGCGGAGACCACGCTCACGTACTGACCCGCGGCCCGTCCGTCCTGATCGTCAGACTGCGGGCGCGTGCATCTGCGTGCGATCAAGCTGCGCGGCTTCAAGTCGTTTCCGGACCCGGTCGAGGTACGCCTCGAGCCGGGCGTTGCCGTGGTCGTCGGCCCGAACGGCTCGGGGAAGTCGAACGTCTCGGACGCGATCGTCTGGGCCGCCGGAAGCCTGAGTCCCAGCGAGCTCCGCGCGGAGAAGCCCGACGACGTCCTCTACGCAGGCGGCAACGGGCGCGACCCGGCGTCCTTCGCCGAGGTGGAGCTCCTCTTCGACAACGAGGACGGCGACGGCCCGCTCGAGTTCTCCGAGCTCTCGATCGCGCGCCGGCTCCATCGCGGCGGAGAGGGCGAGTACCTCGTCAACCGGGCCCACGTGCGCCGCACCGATGTCGTCGAGATGCTGGCCGACATCGGGCTCGGCGGCGAGATGCATTCCATCATCGGCCAGGGCCGGGTCGAGCAGATCCTCTCCTCGAAGCCGGCCGAGCGGCGGGCGCTGATCGAGGAGGCGGCCGGCCTCGGCAAATTCAAGCGCCGCCGCCATCGCGCCGAGCTGAAGCTCGCCCGCGTCCAGATCCAGGCGGAGCGGGCCCGAGATCTCGAGGACGAGGTTCGCAAGCGCCTGCGGCCGCTCGCGCTGCAGGCGTCCGCCGCTGAGCGGGCAGAGAAGCTTCGCGTCGAGCTCGAGGGGCTCCGCGGCCGCATTGCCTCGGCCGAGCTCGAGCGCATCGAGCAGCGGCTGGCCGAAGTCGAGGAGCGGAAGAGCGCGGCCGAGCTCGAGCGCAAGCGCCGAGACGACACGCTGAGCGGGCTGCTCGCCGAGCGCCATCGCGCCGAGGAGGAGCTTGCCGAGGCGGCGGGCAAGCACGAGGAGGCCACTGCCGCGCTGTACCGGCTCCGAAGCGCGATCGAGCGCGTCGAGCTCAGGCGGGAGCGCGCCGAGGAGACTGCGCGAGCCCTCCGCGCCGACGCGGCGCGACCGGTTGCCCCTCCTCCCGCTTCCACCTTCGAGAAGACGCTGGCAGCGGCCTCCGGCTGGGATCGGGCCGAGGTCGGGGAGGCCTCGGAGGCGGGCGAGCGCCTCGAGCTCGCGCAGGCTGCGGGCCTGGATGCCGTCGCGGTGCTGGCGGGCGACCAGCTCTGGTTCTCCTCCGGCGCCCAGGCGAAGGCCCGGCCGGAGCCGCGTGCCGACTCGGGCTTCCTGCTCCAGCTCGCCGAGCGGGCGGACGCGGTCGCCGCGGTCCTCGACGCTGCCGCGCAGAGCGCGCTTCGCTTCGAGCCGCCGCTCCGGGCGCGCGTCGACGCGGGCGGGAGCCGCTCCGGCGAGCTCGGGGAGGAGCTGAGAGCGCTCGGCGCACGCGAGGCCGAGCTTCGGCGGGCCGCGACGGAGGCGGGGGAGAAGCTTTCTGCGATCGCCGTCGAAGCCGCCGGACTGACGCGGGAGCGCGAAGACGTGCTGGCCCGCCTTCCCGAGGGCGGCGAGGCGGAGGCTCTCACCGACGAGGAGGTCGACGAGCTCAGGGCGCAGATCGAGCGCCTCGAGCGCCGGCGTGAGACGCTCGGCCAGGTGAACCCGCTCGCGGCGGAGGAGCACGCGCGCGAGAAGGAGCGCCTCGAGGAGCTCACGACTCAGCGTGAGGATCTCGAGCGCTCGCTCGAGGAGCTGGCGAAGCTCCGCGACGACCTGACCGCCACGGTCGAGCGGCTCTTCGAGGAGACCTACGCCGCGGTCGAGCACCATTTCGCCGAGGTGGCCGGCACCCTCTTCCCCGGGGGGAAGGGGAGGCTCGTTCGCCGCGACGGCAGCGAGGACGGCGAGGAGGCCGGCATCGAGGTCGAGCTCCAGCCGGCCGGCAAGCGCGTGACGCGCCTCTCCCTCCTCTCGGGAGGCGAGAAGGCCCTCGGCGCGATCTCGTTCCTCTTCGCGCTCTTCCTCGCCCGTCCGTGCCCCTTCTACCTCCTGGACGAGGTGGAGGCGGCCCTCGACGACACGAACATCGGCCGCTTCGTCGATCTGCTCAGGCAGTTCTCGGAGCGGGCGCAGTTCATCGTCGTCACGCACCAGAAGAGGACGATGGAGGCCGCCGATATCCTCTACGGCGTGACGATGGCCGCCGACGGAGTCTCCCAGATCGTGTCGAAGAGGCTGGCCGGAGAGCCCGAGAGCCTGCACGCGCTCTCGGCGTGACGAGCTGGGCCGAGTTTCTCGGCGACGACGCCGAGCCTGAGGGGGGAGACGAGGCGGAGGGCCGGGCCGGCTGGTTCGGGCGCCTGCGTGAGTCGCTCGCAGGAAGCCGCAAGGCGCTCACCCAGGAGCTCTTCTTCAACCCGGCCAACGCGGACTCGTGGGAGCGCGTCGAGGAGGCGCTGATCCGCGCGGACGTCGGCGTGCCCGCCACCGTCGAGCTCGTCCAGCAGCTCGAGGCGCGCGAGCCGGCGAACGAGGGCGAGCTCGTCCAGGGCCTCCAGGAGCTCGTCGAGGAGATGATGGCCGCCGACAGCGGCGGCCGACTGGCTCTGGGCGAGGAGCCGACGGTGATCCTCGTGGTCGGCGTGAACGGCACCGGAAAGACCACGACCATCGGCAAGCTTGCGTCTCGCCTCCGCGACCACGGCCATTCCGTCGTCGTCGCCGCTGCGGACACCTTCCGAGCGGCGGCGGACGAGCAGCTCGAGATCTGGGCGAACCGCGCCGGGGCCGACTTCGTCGGCTCCACGCACGGCGCCGACCCCGCGGCCGTCGCCTTCGACGCGATCGAGGCCGCGCAGACGCGCGGGCGCGACGTCGTCATCGTCGACACGGCCGGCCGCCTGCACACGCAGACGAACCTCATGGAGGAGCTCGCCAAGATCAGGCGCGTGATCGCGCAGCGGCTCGAAGGCGCCCCACATGAGACCCTGCTCGTCGTCGACGCGACCACCGGCCAGAACGGCCTCCAGCAGGCGCGCCTCTTCGGCGAGGCCGTCCAGGTGTCCGGCGTCGCACTCACGAAGCTCGACGGAAGCGCGAAGGGCGGGATCGCGGTCGCGATCGCCCACGAGCTCGGACTCCCGGTCAAGCTCGTCGGCGTCGGGGAGTCCCTCGACGACCTGCAGCCGTTCGACGCTGGCGAGTTCGCGCGGGCGCTGGTCTCCGCCGACTAGGCTGCTGCCCGTGGCGGAGAAGGTCTTCCTCATCACGGGGGCTTCGAGCGGCATCGGCGAGGCGACCGCGCGCCGCGCCGTGGAGGCCGGCTACCGCGTCGTCCTCGGCGCGCGCAGCATCGACAAGCTCGAGGCGCTCGCCGCGGAGCTCGGCGGCGACGAGCATGCCATCGCGATCCGCTGTGACGTGACCGAGTGGGCCGACCAGGAAGCGCTCGTCCAGGCCGCGCTCGACCGCTTCGGCCAGCTAGACGTCGCGCTTGCCAACGCGGGCTTCGGCGCCACGCGAGGCTTCCTCGAGGAGACGCCGGAGTTCTGGAAGAGCATGGTGCTCACCAACGTCTACGGCTGCGCGCTCACGATCCGCGCGACGCTGCCCTCCCTGAAGGAGTCCAAGGGCCACCTGCTTCTCACAGGCTCGGTCGCCGGTCGTCGCGCCCTTCCGGGCTCGCTCTACTCGGCGACGAAGTGGGCGGTGACGGCGATGGGCGAGGCGGCCCGGCTCGAGCTCAACGGCACCGGAGTCCGCGTCACGCTCATCGAGCCGGGCAGCGTGGACACGCCGTTCTTCGACTCACCGCCCAAGGGCGCGCTCGAGCCGGACGACATCGCGCGCGCGATCCTCTACGCAGTCATGCAGCCGCCGCACGTGGACGTGAACGAGCTGCTCGTCCGGCCCACCTCGCAGGAAACCTAGACGCAACGAGCCCCGCGGCTTACCCTCTCGCCATGCACGCGAGGCTCGTGCGCTACGAGGACGTCTCCCCGGACAACTGGGAGATCGGCCGGAACTGGTTCACCGAGGACTATCTCCCGGTCGCCATGCAGACCGACGGCTTCTCCGGCGCGTACCTCCTCCACGACGACGAACGCATGTGCACGGTGAGCGTCACGCTCTGGACGGACGCCGAGACAGAGGCCGCGAGCGGCGAAGCCGTGCAGCACCATCTCGACGCCTGGGAGCAGATGACCGGGATCAAGGCGACCGTCGAGACCTACGAAGTGGTCTTCGCCGAGCTCCCGGCCAGGGCTCTCTAGCGGCTCTGGCCGGCGGCGGCTTTCGCCGGGCGAAGCCCGGCTACGCCCACCGCCTGACGACGCTCGCAGCAGGATGCTGCGCTCGCAGTCCCTCGCCGTACCACTCGTACTGTCTCGGGCCTGCTCGCTTGCCTCCTTTGCGAGCGCCGCCCCAGACCCGCTAGAGACTGTCTACGAGCGCTCCACCCCGAACGCGATGTCCACGGTGGTCCTGAAGAGCGTGATCTCGTCGTTCTCGACAACCGCGCTCATCTCGACGACATGGGCGCCGTGGATGTCGCGCACCGTCCTGCCCGCCTCCTGAACGGCGACCTTCGTCGCCTCGGCGAAGCTCGTCGGCGATTGCCCGATGACGCGGATGACTTTCGCGATCTCTGCCATGCCTCTCCTTCGTTAGGGATTGAAAGACCCGCAGCTACACTTCCCGACCGGCATGTTTGACACGCTTTCCGACAAGCTGCAAGCGACCCTCGGCGACCTCCGGGGCCATGGGACGCTGTCCGAAGAGGACCTTTCCAAGGCGATGCGGGAGATCCGCCTGGCTCTCCTCGAGGCCGACGTCAACTTCCAGGTCGTCAAGGATTTCGTCGCGCGCGTGAAGGAGCGCGCCGCCGGCGTCGAGGTGACGAAGAGCCTCACGCCGGGGCAGCAAGTCGTGAAGATCGTCCACGACGAGCTGACCGCGATCATGGGCCAGGGAGGCTCCAAGCTCGCGTTCTCCGGCCGTCCGCCGACCATCATTCTCCTCGCCGGCCTCCAGGGTTCGGGGAAGACGACCGCGGCGGCGAAGCTCGCGCTCCTTCTCCGCAAGGAAGGGAAGGCGCCGGCGCTCGTGGCCGCCGACCTCCAGCGTCCGGCCGCGATCGACCAGCTCGAGCAGCTCGGCAAGCAGATCCAGATCCCGGTCTACCTCGACCGCTCGACGAAGGACGCGGTCAAGGTGGCGAAGGAGGGCCTCGACCAGGCCCGCGCGCAGGGGCGCGACGTCCTCATCGTCGACACCGCCGGCCGGCTCCACATCGACGAGGAGCTCATGAACGAGCTCGCCGCCGTGCGCAAGGAGCTGAAGCCGCACAACATCCTCCTCGTCCTCGACTCCATGACCGGCCAGGACGCGGTCTCCGTGGCGGAGGCGTTCGCGGAGCGGATCGACTTCGACGGCATCGTCCTGACGAAGCTCGACGGCGACGCGCGCGGCGGTGCGGCGCTCTCCGTCAAGGCGGTCACGGACAAGCCCGTGAAGCTCGCCTCGACGGGCGAGAAGCTCGACCAGCTCGAGTACTTCCACCCCGACCGCATGGCCTCCCGGATCCTCGGGATGGGCGACGTTCTCACCCTCATCGAGCGCGCGGAGGCGGCCGCGGAGGAGGACGAGCAGGCCGCGCTCGAGAAGCGGCTCATGCAGGGCCGGTTCACCTTCGAGGACTTCCTGCAGGCCTACAAGATGATGCGCAAGATGGGCCCGATGAAGAGCGTCCTCGGGATGATCCCGGGCATGGGCAAGCAGCTCCAGGGTGTGGATGTGGACGAGCGCCAGCTCGGCCGGGTCGAGGCGATCGTCCTCTCCATGACGACCGCCGAGCGGCGGAATCCCGAGATCATCAAGGGCCCGCGGCGCGCCCGCATCGCCGCCGGCAGCGGCACGAGCGTCCAACAGGTCAACCAGGTCCTGCAGATGCGCAAACAAATGGAGAAGATGATGAAGCAGGTGGGGAAGGGCAAGATGCCCAACCTTCAGTCAATCGTGGCTCAGCAAAGGAGATAGATGGCAGCGAAGATCAGACTGGCACGCGTCGGGTCGAAGAAGAACCCGATCTACCGGGTCGTCGTCGCCGACTCGCGCTCGCCGCGCGACGGCAAGTTCATCGAGATCGTCGGGCGGTACAACCCGCAGACGCAGCCCTCGACCATCGAGATCGACGAGGCGAAGGTCAAGGACTGGATCTCGAAGGGCGCGCAGCCGACCGACTCGGTGCGGCGCCTCATGAAGGCACAGGGCATCTCCTAGCCTTGGAGGAGCTCGTCACCTATCTGGCCAAGGGTCTCGTCGACAACCCCGACGAGGTGACGGTCACGCGTGCCGAGCGCGACGGCGCGACCGTGTTCGAGCTGCGGGTGGCCGAGGCGGACGTCGGCAAGGTGATCGGGCGGCAGGGCCGCATCGCCCGCGCGCTCCGTACGATCGTGCGCGCGAGCGGCGCGCACCAGAACGAGCGCGTCCAGCTCGAGATCGTCAACGAATAGAAGCGCTCCGCTCAGGATGAACCCTGAATCCCCGGAGCGCGCCCGCGTCCTCGGTCGCGTGCGTATGTCCGATACGCACGCTCCCTGTGTCCTTGGCACGCCCCGGCCATCACGCTCCGGCGACGAGGCCACATCCTGAACGGAGCGTCCGACCTCGTTCCGGTCGGCCGTGTCGGCCGCCCGCACGGCCTCGACGGCTCCTTCGTCGTCGAGGACGCGAGCGACGACCCCGAGCGCTTCGCGGTGGGCGCGCGCCTGCTGGCGGGGGAGGAGGCTGCAGCGGTCGTCGCCTCGAAGCGGGCCGGCGGCCGGGTGGTCGTCCGGCTCGACCGCCCCGTCGAGCGCGGCACCGTCCTCGCCGTCCCGCGGGACGAGCTTCCGCCCGTCGAAGAGGGCGGCTACTACGTCTTCGAGCTCGTCGGCGTCGAGGTGGAGGAGGAGGGAGGCCGCCGGCTCGGCATCGTGCAGGACGTGGCCCCCGGGGTGGCGAACGACGTCCTCGAGCTCGACACGGGCCACGCGCTGCCGCTCGTCTCGCAGTGCGTCCTCGAGGTCGACCTCGAACGCCGCCGCATCTTGGTGGCGCGTGGGTTCACCGAGCCCGACTAACTTTCCCTCGTGCAGATCGACGTCTTCACACCGCTCCCGCATGCCTTTGCCTGGATGACGGAGCAGCGGCCCGTCGCGACCGTGCTCGGAAACGAGCTCGACCTCCGCCTGTGGAACTACCGCGACTTCACGCCGCTCGGCGGCGGCCAGGTCGACGACGAGCCCTACGGGGGCGGCGCGGGCATGGTGCTCCGCGTGGACGTCGTGCACGCTGCACTCGCGGCGGTCTACGGCGACCCCGGCGGCCGGCGGATCGTTGCGCTCACGCCGCAGGGTCGGCAGCTCGACCAGGAGCTCGTGGAGGAGCTCGCCGGCGAGGAGGAGCTGACCCTTCTCTCCGCCCGCTTCGAAGGCTTCGACGAGCGCATCGTGGAACACATCGCCACGGACTCGGTCTCCATCGGCCCGTACGTCCTGTCCGGCGGAGAGCTCCCCGCGATGGTGCTCGTGGACGCGGTCGCGCGGCGGCTCCCGGGAGCGATCCGGGAGGAAAGCGGCGCGGTGGAGACGTTTTCCGCCGAGCTCGAGGGCGGGGTCGAATTCCCGCAGTACACGCGGCCGCCCGAGTTCAACGGCTGGCCGGTGCCGGACGTCCTTCTTTCCGGAGACCACGGGCGCATCGCAACGTGGCGCAGGGAGCAGAGCAGAGAGCGAACGCTTTCGTGAGAGGGCCGATCGACCGCCTGACGACCGGCCTGCCGGCCCCGTGGCCCACGGTGATCGACTGGGTCGTGACCATCGTCGTCGCCGTCGGAGCGGTGCTCGCGATCAAGGCCTGGATCGTGAACCCGTACCGGATCCCGTCCTCGTCGATGGAGCCGACGCTCCATTGCGCCGAGCCGCAGCCCGGCTGTCTCGCGAGCTACTCGGACCGCGTCCTCGCGAACCGCTTCATCTACCACTTCCGCGACCCGCATCGCGGCGACATCGTCGTCTTCGACACGCCCGCGAAGGCCCTCGAAGCCTGCGGCGCGGGCGGCACCTTCGTCAAGCGGATCATCGGGCTTCCGGGCGACACCGTCGAGGAGCGGAACGGCACCGTCCTCATCAACGGAGAGCGGCTGGACGAGCCCTACGTCCCTGCAAGCGAGCGCGACAAGCGAACCGACAGCTGGAAGGTTCCGGAGGGGAGCTACTTCATGATGGGCGACAACCGCTCGCAGTCGTGCGACAGCCGCGAGTGGGGCTCGGTCCCCCGCGAGGACCTCATCGGGCCCGTTTTCTCGGTTTATTGGCCGCCGCAGCGAATTTCATTTCGCTAGCATGGTGCGTCGGCCCGTGCGGCCGCCTTTTCCTATGAGCACGCCCATCGACATCCTCGAGCGCAAGCAGCTGCGCGACGGCATCCCGCAGTTCAAGGCAGGAGACACCGTGCGCGTGCACTTCCAGGTGATCGAGGGTCAGCGGCGCCGAGTGCAGGTCTTCGAGGGAATCGTGATCAAGCGTCAGGGCCCCGGGGTCCGCGAGACCTTCACCGTCCGCAAGAACTCCTTCGGCGTGGGTGTCGAGCGGACGTTCCCCGTGCACTCGCCGAAGATCGAGAAGATCGAGGTCATGGCGATCGGCGACGTGAACCGCGCGAAGCTCTACTACCTTCGCTCCAAAGTGGGGAAGAAGGCGCGCGTCCGCGAGAAGCAGCGGTCCTAAGCGCTATCCTCGGGCCCGTGCGCAAGACGGGCCGGAAGCTCCTCAATTTCGATCGCCGGCTCGGTGCGCGCTTCGTCGCCGGAGCCGACGAGGCCGGGCGCGGAAGTCTCGCCGGGCCGCTCGTGACCGCGGCTGTCCTGTTCGACTACGAGGTTCTGCGCGACCACAAGGTGCGCCCGCTCGCGATCCTGAACGACTCGAAGCAGCTCACGCCGGGTGAACGCGCACGCCTCTTCCGCGCGGTCATGGGCTGCGCGACGCGCATCGCCGTCCGCATCATTCCGCCGGCGGTGATCGACTCCGACGGCCTGCACCGGTCGAATCTCCGCGGCCTCCGCGAGACCCTGGCCGACCTCTCGCCTCCTGCGGAGGTGTGCCTGGTGGACGGATTCAGACTCGGTCCGCTCGCCCCCGAGCATAGGGCTGTCGTGGACGGCGACACGCGGAGCGCCGCGATCGCCGCCGCCTCGATCGTCGCCAAGGTCGTCCGCGACCGCGCCATGCACCGGCTGGACGCCCTCTATCCCGCCTACGGGTTCGCGTCCCACGTCGGCTACATCACGCCGGGACACTCGGCCGTCGTCCGCGAGCGCGGCCCGAGCGAGATCCATCGCCTCTCCTTCGAAGCCCGCTGCTATGCCGAGCAGACCGTCGGCGCGGGCGCTCGGGCCTAGAGCGGAGCAGCGCGTCCGCCTGTACTACCGCCTGCGCGGCTATCGCGTCCTGGCGAAGAATGCGCGCGCAGGTCGCAACGAGCTCGACATCGTGCTGCGCCGCGGGCGAAGGCTCGTCTTCTGCGAGGTCAAGGCGCGGAGCGGCGACGGCTACGGCGACCCACGCGAGGCAGTCGGTCCTGAGAAAGTCCGGCGGCTGCGGCGGGCAGCCGAGATCTGGCTCGCGCGCAACCCCGACCTCCTCGAGCTCGAGGTCGCGTTCGAAGTCGTCGGCGTCCGCGGGAAGCGGATCGAGCGTGTACCGCTCTAGGGCCCCGGATGGGGGTCGTGGATGCGGAAGATGTCCGACGTGGTCTTGCCGCAGAGATAGCGGTCGTAGAAGACGTCGACGCTGCCGTCGTCGTTGTCCCGCGCGTAGGCACTCCAGAAGTCGCGTCCGTTCGCGCCGAGATCCGCGACGATCGTGCCGCCGGCGGGATCGGTTGCGCCGAAATAGCGCACGACCTTCACGTTGGCGCCGCACTTTGGTCCGCTCCGCGCCACGTAGACGATTCCCGTCTCTGTGACCGCGCCGCCGTACTGGTACCTCGTCGACGGCTTTTGCAGGACGGTGTCGGTGACCGTCGAGATCTGTCTCCGCACGACGTTGCACGTCGTCTTCGTGCAGCGGGTCCAGGCCGCGAAGTCGCCGTTCACCTGCCCGGCGTGGCGGAAGCGCCGCCCCTGGTCGAGGATGACCTCGGTCGGCGTCGTCAGGCTGTGGAGAATGACGAACTGCGAGCTGCTCGTCTGGCGCGCGAAGAAGAGCCAGTCGCCGGAGATGCTGGGCTCCCACTCCCAGTCTGCGGTGTTGACACCGGCCGGCGGATCGGTCCGCGCCTGGGTGTCCGCGTTGTAGAGCTTCAGGTTGGACCGGCCGTTCCTGACCTGCTGGTAGACGACCATGGGCGGGTCGATGCCGCCGATGAACCCCTCGCCCGTGGCATTGAGCCTCACCCGCGGGTCGCCGGTTCGCGTGAGGAAGGCGTCGAAGTGGTTCCGGTGCGAGCGCGAGTTCTGGGTCCACGCGAAGTACTGAGTCGTGCCGTCCGTCTCGGCGGCCGGGAGCTGTTCGTAGAGCCCGCTGGTCTTCACTCCGTGTTGGCTCAGGAGCGCAGAGGCGGCAGGGACGACAACCAGTGCCGCCACGACCGCGACGATGAAAAGACCCCTGCGCATGACCTCTCCTTCCAGGAAGGGAGGCTCCGAAGATACTCCTCGAGGTGGCATTTGTCACCGGTTCGTGCTGGTTTCGGCCCAGCCGGTGCCGGTTCCAGGCGTTTTCGAGGCGTAGCTTCGAGGTGTGCTTGCGCGCGCCACCACCCATGCTCTCGTCGGGCTCGAAGCCCGGCCCGTCGAGGTCGAGGCGCATCTCCAGCGCGGCGTCCCCGCGTTCTCGATCGTCGGACTTCCGGACAAGGCCTGCCAGGAAGCGAAGGAGAGGGTCCGGAGCGGCATCACGAGCGCGGAGCTCGAGTGGCCGCTCCGGCGGCTCACCGTCAACCTCGCGCCGGCGGGGCTGAGGAAGGAAGGGTCGGGTTTCGACCTTCCCATCGCGCTCGCGGTGCTTGCCGCCTCGCACCAGATCCCCGCCGAGCGGCTCGCTCAGCACGCCGCCCTCGGGGAGCTCGCGCTGGACGGCCGCGTTCGCCCCGTGCCCGGCGCGCTCGTCGCCGCCGAGGCGGCGCGCCGGGCAGGTCTCGACCGACTCATCTGTCCTCCCGAGTCCGCGCCGGAGGCTGCTCTCGCAGGGATCGAGCCGATTCCGGTCGAGCACCTCGCCCAGGCGGGCGCCTATCTGCGCGGCACCTTCGAGCCGCGCGCCGTCGTTCCGCCGGAACGGGGCAACGGAGCGGGGGGTCCCGACCTCGCCGACGTGCGGGGCCAGGAGCGCGCCCGTCGCGCGCTCGAGCTGGCGGCGGCGGGCCGGCACAACCTTCTGCTCGCGGGCCCGCCCGGGCACGGGGAAGACCATGCTTGCCCGCCGGCTCCCGGGCATCCTCCCGGAGTTGACGATCGAGCAGGCGCTCGAGGTGACCCGTATTCACTCGGTCGCCGGCCTGCTCCCCGCCGGCAGGCCGCTCGTCGACCGGCCACCGTTCCGCGCCCCGCATCACACCGCGTCGACGGCTGCGATCGTCGGCGGAGGCGCCGGGCCCCGTCCCGGCGAGGCGACGCTCGCGCATCGCGGCGTCCTCTTTCTCGACGAGCTCGCGGAGTTCTACCGGCCGGCGCTCGAGGCGTTGCGGCAGCCGCTCGAGGACGGGTCGATCGCAATCGCCCGCGTGCAGGGACACGCGGTCTTTCCGGCTCGGTTCGTCCTTGTCGGGACGATGAACCTTTGTCCCTGCGGTGGGCGGGGCGATCCGGCCGCCGAATGCTCCTGCTCGCCGCAGCGGCTCGCGGCGTATCGGGACAAGCTCTCGCGGGCGCTGCTCGACCGTTTCGATCTCGTCGTCCAGGTTCCGCGGGCGCGGGCGACCGAGCTCGGTGGATCTCCAGGTGAGGCGTCCGCGGCCGTGCGCGAGCGCGTGGAACGTGCTGCCGCGAGGCTCCGTGATCCGCCGAGCCTGTCGAAGCCGGGTGCCGAGCTGCTCGCCCGGGCGGTGGACTCCCTGCCGCTCTCGGGCCGCGGCCGTGCACGTGTGGCTCGGGTTGCGGCGACGATCGCGGCGCTCGCCGGCCACGGAAGCGTGGGCGCGGAGCACGTGGCCGAGGCGCTCTCCTACCGGTCTCCGACGGAGCTCGGCTCGTGGACGTGAACTCGGTTCGG
The DNA here is from genome assembly GCA_963766725.1 of uncultured Actinomycetes bacterium. Classification (GTDB taxonomy): domain Bacteria; phylum Actinomycetota; class Thermoleophilia; order Gaiellales; family Gaiellaceae; genus DATEOR01. The sequence goes on along the minus strand of CAVYBK010000020.1, from coordinate 45,134 downwards.
AGAATTGCCAGGCGCAAGCCCGGCTATCCGCCCCTGCTCTCGGAGCTGCACGATCCGCCGGCGAACCTCTTCGTCCGCGGGGACGGCGGCCCGCTGTCGGAGCCCGGAGTCGCCGTCGTCGGCGCGCGCTCGTGCTCCGCGTACGGCGCCCAGGTGGCGCGGACGCTCGCCCGCGAGCTGGCGTCGGCCGGGCTCGTCGTCGTGAGCGGGCTGGCGCGAGGCGTGGACGGCGAGGCTCACCGAGGCGCCTTGGAGGGCGGCGGACGGACGGTGGCTGTGCTCGGATGCGGGATCGACCGGGACTACCCGCGCAGCCACGCGGAGCTGGCCCGGCGGATCGTCGCGTCGGGCGCAGTCGTCTCCGAGTATCCGCCCGGGGTCGAGCCGGCACCCTGGCGGTTCCCCGCTCGTAACCGGATCATCGCCGCCCTCTCGCTGGCGACGGTGGTCGTGGAGGCACGCGAGCGGTCCGGTGCCCTGATCACGGCCGATTTCGCGCTCGAGCTCGGGCGCGACGTCTTCGCCGTCCCCGGGGAGATCACGAGCGGTCTCTCGGCGGGCACGAACGACCTGCTGCGCCAGGGCGCCGCTCCCTTGACGGCCGTGCGAGACGTGCTCGAGGCGCTCGGGATCGAGCCCGAGCCGGCTGCCGGCGCCGCCTCGGTGTCGGACGCTGCGCTCGCCGTCCTCTCGATCCTGGGAGACGGAGCGTGCGGGGCGGACGAGCTCACCAGGGCGTCGGGCCTCTGCGAGCGCGGAGGTCGCTGCCGCGCTCGTCGAGCTGGAGCTCGGCGGTTTCGCGGCGCAGGCCGACGGCGTCTACCGCTCGTTCAGTCCGGGAAGGAGTCGGGGTGCTCGCAGGCCTGCCTGAAAAGCTCGTCGTCGATGTTCCGACCGGTGACGACGAGCACGAGCGGGTCGCCGAGGTCGTCCAGGTCGGGCACGGCGGCGAGCGCTGCTGCCGCGGCACCCTCGGCGCGGATGCCGGCCGACGCGTACTCGCCGACCGCCTCCGCGATTCGCCGCTCCGAGACGAGGACCATCCGCGTGGCCACCTCGCCGAGCACCTCGACGGCCAGGGGAATGGCGACCCGCACCGCCAGGCCGTCCGCGAAGGTCGCCGACCGCTCGCCTGGAACCGGCCTGCCTGCATTCCAGGAATCGACCATCACCGGCGCCTCCTTCGCGGCCACACCGATTCGCTCCACAGTCGGTGCGGCGCGGGAAATCGTGAGCCCGATCCCGCCGAGCAGCGCGCCGTTCCCGAGCGGGACGAGGATCGCCGAGGGCGGTTCCGGGGCCTGCGCGAGGATCTCGTCCGCGATCGCGCCGTACCCCTCGTACTGAGCGGGCTCCGCGCCATCCTCGAAGAACGGGAGGCCCTGTTGTGACGCGTGAGCGCGCGCCTCCTCCTTGGCTTCGTCGAGGTCGGCTCCTGTCTGCCGGATCTCGGCTCCGTCATCTCCTATAAGCGCGAGCTTCGCCGAGCTGGCCGTTGCCGGTGCGTACACGATCGCATCGAGGCCGACGCGCCTCGCCGCCCATGCCGTCGCTGCCCCGTGATTACCGGTCGAGGCGGTCACGACGGCGCGGGCACCGTCGGCCGCATAGCGCTCGAGCACGGGCAGCGCGCCGCGCCACTTGAACGCGCCCAGCGGGTGCACGTCCTCGCGCTTGAGGAGCAGCCGCCTGCCGGCGAGTGTGGCCTCCTCGAGCGGAGTCGGCGTCACCCGAAGAGCCGCCCCGCGTTCGTGCGGAGCGCTACCTCGGCGACCCCGGCCGCCTCGACGGCGGCGACCGCCGCGTGCGCATCCATCACGGGGGCATCGCTCCCGAAGACGAGGCAGCCCGAGCCGCAGGCCTCGCCCGTGAGCCGGAGCGCAAGGGGCCCGTAGCTGGCGGTGTCGAAGTAGATCGCCATCTCGGGGACCTCGCCTCCCCGCGCGCGCAGCCGTTCGAGCTGGAACGGGGCGCCTCCCGCCAGGAACGCGAAGACGACCGGGAGCTCCGGGCTCCCGTGGGTCAGCCATGCCGCGTAGGCGGCCTGCATCTGAGCGGGATAGTCGACGAGCGCGGACCACCAGTCGGGTGCGCCTGCGGGCGGCGGGGGCACTGGGCCGGGGTGGACGAAGAGCGTCTGTCCTGCGGCGACGAGCTCGTCCGCCAGCTCGCCGATCCCGGCGACGACCGCGGGTGCGGGAACGCAGGCGCCGGCGAAGCCGTCCCGGCACTCCGCGACCGCGAACGCCTGCAGTCGGCCGTCGGCGGCTGCGACGAGCTCGAGGATGCCCGCGTGGTAGGCGTCGACGAGCTCGGGAATCCCGTCGCACGCCAGAGTCGGCTGAAGCGAGACGACCGCCGTGTCGATGCCGACCTCGTCGAGGAGGCCCACACGTGCCTCCAGCGTGTGTTCGTCGAGCCCGGCCGCGAACGTCCCCTCGCCGAGGATGAGCTCGCCGCCGTCGATCCGCGGCGGGCGGCTCCGCCTGCGAAGCGCCGCGACGAGCTGCTCGGGCCACAGGTGTTGGTGAACGTCAAAGGAGGCCATCGGCGAGCTCGAACCCCAATCCGGGGCGGTCGGGGACTGTGAGGAATCCTTCCGCATCGACGCGGACGGGCCCCGCAAGCATGAAGTCGCGCCGCTCGGGCGTCCAGCCGGGTGGGTCGTACGGAAACTCGAAGTAGGGGCCGCCGCCGACACCGGCGGTGAGGTGGAGGTTGGCGAGGAGACCGATGCCGTTCGTCCACGTATGCGGTGTGAAGAAGTGCCCGCGAGCCGTCACACGCTCGGCAAGCTCTCGCTCGCGCAGGAGCCCCACCGAGAGCACGGCGTCGGGCTGGTAGACGTCGAGAGCATCGGCCGCCTCGAACGCCTCGAGCTCCCTCGTGGTTCGCGCCATCTCGCCGCCGGCGATACGAAGTCCGCTGTCCTGCCGGAGGGAGGCGTAGCCCCTCACGTCCTCGCGCGGGAGCGGCTCCTCGAGCCAGAAGACGTCCAGCTCGCGCAGGCGCGCAGCCGTCGAGGCGACCGTCGCGAAGTCGAGTGCGGGCCCGATGTCGCCCGGCATCCGCCAGCCCTGGTTCAGGTCGACCATGATCTCCATGGAGTCGCCCACGGCCTCGCGAACCGCCTCCACCGCGGCCAGCCCCTCGTCGAGCTTCGTCCGGTCGATCCGAAGCTTCAGCGCCTTGAAGCCCTCCTCCCGCAGGCGCAGCGCGGACTCGGCGCGCTCGGCCGGGCGAGCGCTGCTCTCCGGTCGAGGCGTAGGCGGCGACGCGGTCGAGCTGTCCGCCCAGGAGCTCGGCGGCGGTCTTGCCCGCGGCCTTTCCCGCGAGATCCCAGAGCGCCGCCTCCAGGGGCCAGTAGCGGCCGGCGTGAAACGTGATCGTCTCGAGGACGGCCACGTGGCGCTCGACGGCGAGGGGATCTTGGCCGACGAAGAGGTGCTCGTAGCGCTCGAAGCCGTCCATCGTGTCGCCCGACCCGATGCCGGTGAGGCCCTCGTCCGTCTCGACGAGGACGAGCGTGGCTTCGAACGACCGTCGAGGCTCCGGGTCCCAGGCCGCGTGAAAGGGAGGGTCGAGCTCGATCGAGCGGCGCTCGAGGCGAACGCGCTCGATCTTCACGCGCGGCGGAAGAAGGGGTTCTGCGGCTCGGCGCGGATCGCCAGGAGCTCCTCCAGCCGCGGCCGGCCTTCCGCGGCGGAGGCGAGCGCCGCCCGGGTCGCCTCGAGATTGTTGGCGAAGACCCTCTCCTCGTCGTTCGCCGCCCAGTCGACCCAGACCGCCGCGATCAGCGCGAGGTCGTCCACCTCTCCCTGTGGGATCGTCCCGTCGGCCACCGCATCCAAGACGCCTTGGGCCACGGCCGCCTGGGCAGCTCCCCAGTGGAGGTGCCCGTGCGTCTCCTCGCGGATCTCGGCCTTGTTCACAAAGAGCGTCGGCGGCTTCACGGGCATGTTCGGGCGCGCGACCACGACGAACGAAGCGTGGCCGGCACGCGGGGTGGCGAGCGCGGTCGCCCACGCCGTCCCGACCGGGCCGTCGCGCGATCCGAGCACCGTGTTGATGTGGGCTGCGTTCGGCCCGCTGCCGGCGAAGCCCTCGCCGATGAGGATCCGGCTCAGGGGCGGATCACCGCCCGCGCGACCTCTCCGGCGTTCATGGCGGCGAAGGCCTCGTTGATCTCGTCGAGCGGATAGGCGCGGCTGACGAGCCGGTCGAGCGGGAGGAGCCCGTCCATGTAGAGGTCGAGCACCTTCGGCATGTCGAGCTGCGGGCTGCAGGAGCCGTAGAAGCTGCCGGTGACGACCTTCTCCTCGCGTGCGAGATCGGAGGCGGGCAGCTCCGCGCTGAGGCCTTCCGGCGGGAGTCCGACCGCGACCACGGTTCCTCCTCGCCGCACGGCGGCATAGGCCTGGGCGAGGACGCCGGGCACGCCTGCAGAGTCGATCGCCGCGTCCGCGCCGCGACCGTCGGTCAAATCGCGAAGCGCGGCCGGCGCATCGTCGGAGCCGGGGTCGAGCGCGTGCGTCGCGCCGAGCTCCAGGGCGGTCTCGCGCCTGAAGGCGAAGGGATCCACGGCGACGATCACGGCGGCGCCTGCGAGCCGCGCGCCCATGATCGCCGAGAGCCCGACGCCGCCCGCTCCGAAGATCGCGATCGAGCTCCCGGCCTTCACGCCGGCGCGGGTCACCGCGGCCCCGTAGCCCGTCATCACTGCGCAGCCGACGAGCGCGGCCACCTCGAGCGGCGCGTCGTCGCGGATCCGGACACAGCATCCCTCCGGGACGATGCAGCGCTCGGCGAACGCGGAGAGGTAGGAGTAGTGGTAGAGCGGGTCGCCGTTCTGGGAGAGCCGCAGGGCTCCGCCTGGCAATGTGCCGCGGAACATGTCCTCCATGGCCACGTCGCAGAGGACCTGGCGGCCGCGCGAGCAGTAGTAGCAGCGTCCGCAGGCGGGCAGCCAGGAGAGGATGACGTGGTCTCCCTCGGAGACCGAGTCGACGCCGTCGCCGACCGATTCGACGATGCCGGCGCCCTCATGGCCGAGCACTGTGGGGAACGGGTTCGCGGTGGCCCCCGTGACAACATTCCAGTCGCTGTGGCAGACGCCGCTCGCGGCGAGCCGCACCTCGACCTCGCCGGGGCCGGGCGCCTCCAGCTCGACGTCCTCGACGCTCATGGCTTCGTCGATCCCTCTGAGGACGGCGGCGCGCACGCGCCGATTCTACGGCTACGCTCGCCGCATGAAGACGCAAGCCGCCGTCCTCTGGGAGCCGGGCAGGCCGGTGGAGATCCTCGAGGTCGATCTCGCCGCGCCGCAGGAGGGCGAGGTTCTCGTCAGGATCGCGGCCTGCGGCGTCTGCCACAGCGACCTGCACGTCGTGGACGGCCACCTGCCCGAGCCGCTTCCGCTCGTCCTCGGCCACGAGGCGGCGGGGGTCGTCGAGGAGACCGGGCCCGGAGTGCGGTCGCTCGAAGCGGGCGACCACGTCGTGCTCGCGCTCGTCCCTTCGTGTGGCCAGTGTGAGGAGTGCCGGCGTGGCCGCCCCAACTTCTGCACTCTCGGCGCCCGCATGGCAGCCGAGGGGACGCTCGCCGACGGCACGAGCCGCCTGAGCCTGAACGGGAGGATGCTGCACCACTTCAACTCGATCTCCGCGTTCGCCGGCCACGCGGTCGTCCCCGAGTCCGCCGCGGTCAAGATCCGGGACGACGTCGCGCTCGACTCGGCGGCGCTCGTCGGCTGCTCCGTGCTCACCGGCTACGGGGCGGTCGCCAACACGGCCGGCGTGGAGGAGGGCGCCACCGTCGCCGTATGGGGCTGCGGCGGGGTGGGGGCGAACGTCGTCCAGGGAGCGCGGCTCGCCGGTGCCTCCCGGATCGTCGCGGTCGACACGCGGGCGGAGAAGCTCGAGCTCGCCAGGGAGCTAGGCGCGACCGACGTCGTCCAGGCGGGCGAAGGGGTGGACGCCGTCGCCGCGGTGAAGGACGTCACCGGCGGCGGCCCCGACTACGCGTTCGAGGCGATCGGCTCGGAGCGGGCGATTCAGGAGGCCTGGAAGGCGACGCGGGCGGGCGGCACCGTCGTCGTGGTCGGGATCATGCCGCGGGGGAGCAGCCTCACGATCGACCCGTGGCAGTTCATGTCCGAGAAGACGCTCAAGGGCACCTTCCTCGGCTCCGCGCGCATCCAGGAGGACGTGCCGCGCCTCGTCGACCTCTATCACTCGGGCGAGCTCGACCTCGACAGGCTCGTCAGCCGCAAGCTCCCGCTCGCCGAGCTTCCGGATGCGTTCGACCGGCTACGAGACGGCGACGTCGTCCGTCAGGTCGTCGTCTTCGCCTGAGGGCGCGGCGGCGCCTCGGCCTGCAGGCGCCGAAGCTCTTCGACGGGGATGTGGCAGCGCATGAGGTGCCCGGGCTCGACCTCGGCGAGCGGCGGCTCCTCCTGCACGCAGATCTCCCCGAGGAATCGCGGGCAGCGCGTGTGGAAGACGCAGCCGGAGGGCGGGTTGGCGGCGCTCGGGATCTCGCCCTCGAGGCGGATGCGCGTCCGCTCCTCGCCCTCGAGAGTCGGCACCGCGGAGAGGAGCGCCTCCGTGTACGGGTGGTGCGGGCCGCCGAAGACCGTCTCCGCGTCGCCGACCTCCTGCAGGCGGCCGAGGTACATGACCGCGATCCGGTCGGAGATGTAGCGGACGACGCCGAGGTCGTGCGAGATGAAGATGTAGCTCACGCCTTTCTGCGTCTGCAGCTCGACGAGGAGGTTGAGGATCGCCGCCTGCACCGAGACGTCGAGGGCCGATGTGGGCTCGTCGCAGAGGACGATGCGCGGCTCGCCCGCGAACGCGCGCGCGATCGCGACGCGCTGCTTGAGGCCGCCGGAGAGCTGCGCAGGCTTCGCGCCCAGGAGCGACTGGTCGAAGCGCACCGACTCGACGAGCTCGCTCGCGCGCTCGTCCCGGTCGTCGCCGTGCAGGCCGAGAAGCTTGTAGAGCGCGCGGCCGATGATTCGCCGCACCGAGTGGCGGCGGTTGAGCGCGCCGTCGGGGTTCTGGAAGACGATCTGGAGCGAGCGCACCTGCTCCGTCGCTCCGCTTCTCGACGCTTGCCGGCGAGCGGTTCGCCGTCCAGCTCCAGCGCTCGAGCCCTCGTCGGGACGGTGAGGCCGAGGAGGACGCGCGCAAGCGTCGTCTTGCCGCTGCCCGACTCGCCGACGAGGCCGAGCACTTCGCCGGGGCGCACGGCGAGCGAGATGTCGACGAGTGCCTGGACGTCCTGGCCCTCCTGCTTGAACGTCTTCGACGCCGTGCTCGACCTCGAGGAGCGGATTGCCGTTCGCGGTCTGCGCCGCCGGGAGCCGCGCCGGGGCGACGCGTGGCGAGCTCGTGCGCCCGGTCGTGGAAGTGGCAGCGGCTCGCGCGCCCGTGGCCGAGCGGGAAGAGGTCGGGCTCCTGCTCGCGGCAGACCTCCTTGGCGAGGCCGCAGCGCGGTTCGAAGACGCAGCCCGGCAGGCTCGGCGCCGAGCCGGGGGAGGAAGCCGGGGATCGTGTCCAGCGCGGTCTCGTCCTTGCGCAGGCCGCCGCGCGGGATGCAGCGGAGGAGGCCGACCGTGTAGGGGTGCCGCGGGTCGCGGAAGACCTCCTCGGCGGCGCCCCTCCTCGACGAGCCGGCCGGCATAGAGCACGCCGACGCGCTCGCACATCTTCGCGACGACCGCGAGGTTGTGGCTGATGAAGAGGACGCTCGTCCCGAACTCCTGGCGGAGCGCGCGCGATGAGGTCGAGCACCTCCGCCTCGACGGTCGCGTCGAGGCCGGTCGTCGGCTCGTCGAGGACGAGGAGCGTCGGGTTCTTCGCGAGCGCCATCGCGATGACGACGCGTTGCTGCATGCCGCCCGAGAGCTGGTGCGGATAGCGGCGCATCACCCGCTTCGGGTCGGAGATCTGCACCTTGTGCAGCATCGTCCTCGCTCCGGTGCAGCGCCTCCTCCTTCGCGACGCCGAGAAGCTCGAAGACCTCGGCGAGCTGCGGCCCGACCCGGATGGACGGGTTCAGGGCCGAGGCCGGGTTCTGGTAGACCATCGAGAGCGTCGTCGCGTGCAGCCGACGCACGTTCCCGCCGCTCATGGCGAGCATGTCCTCGCCGTTCAGGCGAATCGAGCCGCTCTGGATCTTCGCGTTGCGCGGGAGGTAGCGCATGATCGCGAACGCCGCCGTCGTCTTCCCGCAGCCGGATTCGCCGACGAGCCCGTACGACTCGCCCTGCCCGATCGGAGAACGAGACGCCGCGCAGCACGCGCCGGTCGACGCCGCGCACGGTGTACGCGATCTGCAGGTCCTGGAGCTCGATGGCGGCGTCGGTCATCTCTCGAAGAGCTGCGCGATCGCATCCGCGATCAGGTTGATGCCGACGATGAGCGTCGCGATGGCGAGCGAGGGGAAGAGCACCGGCCACCAGTAGCCGCGCGTTGATGCTCTGGTAGTGGGCCGAGATGTCCTGGCCCCAGTCGGGAATGGTTGGGTCGGCGGCGAAGCCGAGGAACGCGAGCGTGGCGACGGTGAAGATGGCATAGCCGAGCCGGACGGTGAACTCGACGATGATCGGCCCCGTCACGTTGGGCAGGATCTCGGCGAACATCACGTACGGGCCGCGCTCGTTGCGGAGGCGCGCGGCCTGCACGTACTCGAGCTGCGCCTCGCCGAGGACGGCTGCTCGCACTGTCTTGGCGATGATCGGCGTGAAGACGAAGCCGATCACGAGGATGAGCGTCTTCCGCGAGGGCCCCACGGCCGTGATCGCGAGCAGCGCGGTGATGATCAGAGGGATGGCGAGGATGGCGTCGACGACGCGCATGATCGCCTCGTCCACGAAGCCCCGGTAGTAGCCGGTCACGAGGCCGATCGTCGTTCCGAGCACCGTTCCGAGAATGGTCGCGAGGGGCGCGACCACGAGAACCGAGCGTGCGCCGACGATGACGCGCGAGAGGACGTCCTGGCCGAGCTTGTCCGTTCCGAAGAGGTGTTGACCCGAGGGCGCCTCGAACTTGCTGAGGATGTCGGGCGCGACCGGGTCGTGCGGCGCGATCAGATTGCCGAAGATCGCGCAGACGACCCAGATGCCGGCGAGGAAGCAGCCGAGCAGGAACGTCGGCGACCGAACGAGAAGGCGGAAGCGTTCGTGACGCTCCACCTTCGTCTCGTCCGGGCGAATCGGGATCGCGATCGGGGCGGCTTGGGTCGTCGAGCGTCGTCATTCGGCGGTCGGCGTAGCGGATGCGCGGGTTGAGGAGCGAGTAGGCGACGTCGGCAAGCAGGGTCGCGACGAGAAAGACGATGCCGACGATGAGGACGCTGCTTGCGAGGAGCGGAAAGTCCTTGTCGTTCGCCGCGGTGAAGATGAGCCGGCCCATCCCCGGATAGTTGAAGAGCGTCTCGATGACGACGAGGCCGCCGATCAGATAGCCGGTCTGCGTCGCGATGACGGCGATCGTCGGCAGGAGCGAGTTGCGGAGCACGTGTCGACGGACGACCGTGCGCCGCGGCAGACCCTTGAGCATCGGCGGTTCGCGTGTAGTCGGCGTCGAGCGCCTCGATCGTGCCGGCGCGCGTGATCCGGCTGATGTAGCCGAAGAGGACGATCACCAGGGTGAGCGCGGGGAGGAAGAGGTACTTGAGCTGCGTGAGGATGTTGCTCCCGTCGGGCGCGTTCGCGCTCACGGGGAAGAGGTCGAGCCAGAGCCCGAAAACGAGGATCAGCATGATCCCCGTAACGAACTCGGGAACGACTGCGAGCGAGAGCCCGCCGATGGTGATGATCCGGTCGGTGAGCCGGTCGCGCTTCAGCGCTGCGATCGACGCCGCCGACGATGGCGAGCGGAACGACCATGACGAACGCGAAGGCGGCGAGCTTGAGCGAGTGCATGAGCGCCGGCCCGATCAGCTCGCTCACGGGGAGGCTGTAGGAGAGCGACGTCCCGAGGTCGCCGTGGAGGAGCCCCGAGATCCAGTTCCAGTACTGTGACGAGGATCGGCTTGTCCGTGCCCAGCTGGTGGTTCAGCTGGTCGACCGAGGCCTGGTCGGCGAGGTTTCCGAGCTTGCGCCGGGCGACGTTGCCGGGAAGCAGGTTCGCGCCCACGAAGACGAGCACGCTGAGGAGGAACAGCGTGATGGCCGCGAGACCGAGCCTGGTGAGGAGGAATCGCCCCATCGCCGCTCCTACAGACTATGCGGCCGGAGCCGAAGCTCCGGCCGCATGGCTTCGTCTTTGATCAGCTGGTGTAACCGGCCTTCGAGAGGTCGAACTGACCGGTGGCGGCTGAGACCGCGTTCTTGAGATTCGGCTTGGCGGCCGAGAGGAAGTTGTAGAAGTACGGGAAACACGACCGGAGTCTCGTCGAGCAGCAATTCCTGGATCTTCTTGGCTGCGACACGCTGGGAATCGATGTCGAGGGCCGCGATGTAGTCGGCGATGAGCTGGTCCGCCTGGGCGTTCTTGAAGTGAGCCGCGTTCCAGGTGCCCTTGCTCGTGAATGCGGAAGAGAGATACACGTTCGGCACCGGCCGGTGGCCGTAATCGGTGATGCCCATCACCGAGTCGAGCCAGATCGATTTTCCGAACACTGCGTCTCCGTAGTACGTCCGCGTCGTCGCCCACGATCTTGATGTTGATCGTGACTCCGATCTGCTCCGCGTACTGTTTGACGAGCTGGGCGAGATCGGGGATCTCGAAGCCGTTCCACGTGCTCAAGTCGACGCTGAAGCTCGTCTTGCCTGCGTCAGCGAGGAGCTGCTTCGCCTGGTCGATGTTCTGTTCGCGCTGCGGGACGCTTGGATCCGTGGAGGGATAGAGCGGCGCGAACGGGCTGTCGTTGCCGAGGTCTGCTCGCCCGTCCCAAAGGCCCTCGACCATCGCGTTCCGGTCCAGCGAGAGGGCGATGGCCTGCCGTACGCGCTTGTCCGTGAAGGGCTCCATGTCGTTACGCATGTGAAGCTCGCGATGCGTTGCAGGTCTCGACCGAAATCACCTGTACGTTCGGGTCGGTCAGGAGCGCCTTGACCACCCGAGACCGAGAAGTGCTCGACGAAGTCGACCTCGTCGCCCTGGATCGCGACGATCATCGGCCCTTCTTCGTCGTAGAACTTGAGCTCCATCGAGTCGGGGTTCGCCTTCGTCGCCCCAGTAGGCGTCGTTGCGCGACGAACTTCGCGCCGACCTTGGGCGTGAAGCTGTCGAGCTTGAACGGCCCGGTGCCGTCGAACGTCTTGCCCCAGTCGGCCGGATCGAGGTCGGCCGGGATGATGATCGCGTTGTAGTTGGCCGAGCTGACGAGCGTGGGGAAGTTGCCGTTCGGCGCGTCGAGATGGAAGACGACGGTTGCGTCGTCGGGTGCCTCGGTGTTCCCCGGCGAGAGGACGCCGCCGAGCGCTGAGAGCGCGTTGGAGGCGTTCTTTGGGTCGACGAGCGTCTCGAACGTCGTCTTGACGTCGTTCGCGGTCATCGTCGCGCCGCTGTGGAAGGTGACGCCCTGGCGAATCTTGAACGTCCACTCCGTGCCGTCCGCGTTCGGCGACCAGCTCTCGGCGAGTCTTCGGCTCGAGCTCGAGCTTGCGCGTTCGAAAACGAAAGAAATTCGCCGGTCGAGCCGAGCAGCCCGGCTCCGCCCTCGTCTTTGACGATGATGGGATTCGGCTCGGTCGCGGGTTGAATGATCGCCACGCGGATGTTGCCCCCCGCCTGCACCGCGCCCGTGGCCGTGGGCGTGGTGCCGCCACCCGTCGTCTCACCGCCGCCTGCCGCCTCCGCACGCTGCCGCGAGAAACGAGACCAGCGGGATGGACATGCCGACGACGGTGCCGCGGCGCACGAACTCCCGCCGCGTGATCTTGCCCGCCGAGTACTCGTCGATGATGTGGTTTTCGAGCTCGCTGCGGTCCTTACGGATGGCGTCTACGCGACGCTGCGTGTCATCCATTACGGCCTCTCTCCTTCCGCCAGGGTGCGGCCTTCGGTTTCGCCCGGAACGCCCGCTTATAGCTCATCCCGGGGCCTTTAGCAACGGGGTCTTCCCTCTCAGGAAGTCAGACGGGAGGCCTGCGGCGAAGTTGGCGAGAAGGCGCGCAGGCGCTCCAGGAGAAGGCTTCGAAAGCCGTCCGCGTCGATGTCCACCGCCACGTGCGCGTTCGGCTCGGGGCCCGAGGTGCGGCGGCGCATGTCGACCACCGTGCGGCCGCGGCAGATCCCGTCGGAGGTGTCGACTTCGACGTGCCGCGCCTCCACCGTGAGGATGTCGGGGCGGAAGACGTGCGCGAGCGCAACGGCGTCGTGGATCGGCGCGCCGCCGTGGTCGTACGCCTCGCTGTAGAAGCCGAGGTAGAAGTCGACCATGTCGGCCGCGGCCTCGGCGACCGGCCCGCCGCCGCGCAGACTGTCGGCGTCGGCGTTCGAGAGAACGGCCCTGTTCGTCACGTCGAGGCCGACCATGGTCACGTCGAGCCCGCTTCCGAAGACGCGGGCGGCGGCCTCGGGGTCGATCCAGATGTTGAACTCCGCCGACGGCGTCTGGTTGCCCTCGTGGATCGCGCCCCCCATGAGCACGACGCGGTCGATCTTTGCCGCCGCCTCGGGATGCGCCTCGAGGAGAAGGGCCACGTTCGTGAGCGGGCCGAGCGCGACGAGCGTGACCGCTCGGTCAGAGGCTTCGATCTTTGCCGCGAGGAAGTCCTTTGCGTGCTCGGGGACGGGTTCGGCGCTCGGAGGCGGGAGGTCGACGCCGTCGAGCCCGGTCTCGCCGTGGGCATCGGCTGCGACGACGAGCTCGCCGATGAGAGGCCCGTCCGCGCCGGCGGCGACTGGAATATCCGTCCGGCCCGCGAGCTCGAGGACGCGGAGTGCGTTCGCCGTCGTCTTGTCGAGCGTCTGGTTTCCGGCCACCGCGGTCACGCCGAGGACGTCGAGCTCCGGGCTGCCGAGCGCGAGGAGGAGCGCAAGCGCGTCGTCCTGGCCCGGGTCGCAGTCGATGAGGACCGGGATCACGCGCGGCGTCAGAGCCGGTCGGCGAAGTCGAGGTTCTCCGGCTTCAGGAGCGGGTCGGTGCCGTAGTACGCGTGCTTGGACATGTCCGGCGAGTAGCGGCTGGCCGGCGGGGTGCGCCCGAGCGCCTCGGCGAGCGAGCGCGTCAGGTACGACGCGTTGCCGCAGCAGAGGCCGAGATACTGGATGCCGAGCGCATCGGCTTCCCGCGCGAACTCGGCCACCTCGAAGCGGGTCGACTCGAAGGGCTCGAGCGCGGTGGGGAAGAGCATGCCCTCCTGGCGCGGGTGGCGGAGGCTCTGGAAGGTCGGCATCTCGGCTGTCGTGTGGTACGGGACCGGCAGCGCGGCCACGTAGCCCGAGACCTGCTCGCGGATGCTCGGCAGGAGCTCCATCGTCGTCTGGAGGCCGCGGATGCAGTTCAGGCCGACGACGTCGGCGCCGGCCTGCTCGAGCATCGCGCAGGCGTCCGCAGGAGTCATGCCGTCGCGGGTCATGGGCTCCTGGTGGATGCACATGGTGACGACTGCGGGCAGGCCGGCCGCCTTGATCGTCTCGAGCGCCATGCGCGCTTCCTCGGCGTAGGAGTAGGTCTCGGCGATGACGAAGTCGACGCCCGCCTCGGCGGCCCACGCGACCTGCTCGTCGAACATCGCCTGGACGGCCTTCCTGGACTCGGGGTCGTCGGGGTCGAAGACGTTCGTGTTGCAGATGTCGCCGGCGAAGAGCGTGCCGGTCTGGTCGGCGACCTCCTTCGCGAGCGCGAGCGCGTTTCGGTTCAGCTCCTCGAGGAGGCCTTCCTTGCCGACGACGCGCATCTTCTCGCGGTGTGCGTAGTAGGTGAACGCCTCGACGACGTCGGAGCCCGCGTGCACGAACTCGCGATGGAGCTCGGTCACCTTCTCCGGGTGGTCGAGCACGGCCTCGGGGACGAATGCGCCGGCCTGGATGAACCCGCGCCGCTCGAGCTCGAAGAGGTAGCCCTCCGCGCAGATGACGTGCCCCTGCTCGAGGCGCTCGAGAAGTCCGGCTCCGGCCATGCCCGAGTTTAGTCTAGGCAACGAAAGCGCCCGCCACGACGAGGTCCCGCACGGGGTCGAGGTCGGCCGGCAGCGGGTCGCCCTCGCCCATGAACGGGACGCGCTCGCGGACGAGATCGAAGGCGCGCTTCGTGCCCGCGCCGAGCATAGGGGGGTCGCGGAGCTCGATCGCCTGGGCGGCGACGGTGAACCCGATCGCGGCGAGGCGCTCTCCGAGCTGGACCATCTCGGAGAGGCGGCGGGCTCCAAGCGGCGCCATGGTGATCCGGTCTTCGATCCCCTCGGCGTGGGTCGAGGTGACGACCTCGTAGGAGACGGGCTGCGCAAGGAGGCGGGCCTCGGCGGTGAAGGCCTGCGCGGCCACGCCGAGCTCGCCGAGCGAGTTCTCGGCGAGACCCTGCTTCGGCGCGAGCCCGTCCGGGAGGCCGGTGAGCGGCCCCTGCAGCAGCTTGAGCAGCCGCTCGCACGCGCTCGTCAACGCGGGTGCGACTGCCACGCGGAGGAAGTCCAGCGCTGCGGCGAGCGGCAGGATGTCGAAGTTCGCGACCGAGACGATGCGATCCTCGTCCGGGATGACCAGCGGGTTCTCCTGGGAGGCGTTGAGCTCCGTTTCCAGCTGGCGCTTGGCGAACTCGAGCGCGTCGCGCGTCGCGCCGTGGATCTGCGGCAGGCAGCGGAAGGTGAGCGGATCCTGGAGGTTGCGAGCCGCGCCCGGCCCCCAGAGGTAGCTCCCTTCCAGGAGACCGCGGATGCGCTCGAGTGCGAAGCAGAGCCCCGGATACGGCCGGACGTCGCCGATGGCCGGATGGAGCATCGTCAGATTGGCGGCGAACGCCTCGAGGTCCATGGCGCCCGTGACGTCGAGCGTGCTCACGAGCCGTTCCGCGTCCGAGACGGCGAGGGAGGCGAGCGCCGTCGAGAAGGCGTTCGAGTTGATGAGTGCGATGCCCTCTTTGGCGAGGAGCTCGAAGTCTCCGAAGAGCTCGGCGGCGAGGTCGGCCATCGGAGCGAGGTCGCCTTGCCCGACCGATCCGAGCATGTTGACGCGCGGCCGTTCTCCCTCGTTCAGCGCGCGCACGATGCGCTCTGCGATCTCCGGCCGGACTCCTGAAGTCCCTTTCGCGAGCGCGTTCGCGTGGCGGAGCATCGTCGCCCGCACGACCTCAGGGGAGGCGTCGGGACCCATCCCGATGCGGTGGTTCTCGATCAACCGGCGGTTGAAGGCGGGGATCTCCTCGGGCGAAACCCGGATCTTCTTGCGCGCGCCGACGCCGGTGGTCACGCCGTAGACCTCGTCTCCACGCGCGACCGCGCGCTCGACGAGCGCGCGTGTCTCGCGCATGCCCTCGACCGCCTCGGGCGCGAGCTCGACCTTCTCGCCCTCGCGGGCCACGCGCACGACGTCTGCGACGGTGAGCCCGCTGCCTCTCAGAACGACAGTCATGCCGACCACACCAGCTCGGCGGCGCGCACGAGGGTTGCGAGCTTGGCGCGCTCGTCCTCCTCCGAGAGCGCGTTGCCGAGGATCGACGTGGCGAAGCCGCACTGCGGCGAGATCGCGAGCCGCTCGAGCGGCATGAAGGCCGCGGCCTCGCGGACGCGCGCCACGAGCTCGTCCACGGTCTCGCGTCGGCCGCTCTTCGTCGTCACGAGGCCCAGGACGACGACCTTGTCCTCCGGCACCTCCGCGAGCGGCTCGAAGGAGCCCGAGCGCTCGTCGTCGTACTCGAGCAGGATCCGCTGGGCCTTCACCCGCGGGAAGAGGCGCGTCGCGATCCAGTCGTAGCCACCCGAGACGAGCCAGCGGCTCGCCTGGTTCCCGCGGCAGAGGTGCATCCCGAACGTCACGCCCGGATGGTCGCCGATGACGAGGTTGTCGAGCTCGAGGCCGAGGTCGAGCCAACGGTCGGCCGGCCAGCCGCGGCTCTCGTAGAAGTCGCGGTAGCCCGGGTCGAGGAGAAGCGGGTAGTGCGGCGCGTCGAGCTGGATGTAGCGCGCGCCGAGCCGAACGAGCTCGTCCACCTCTTCGCGCAGGATCTCCGCCACGTCGCCGAGGTACTCCTCCAACGTCGCGTAGGCCTCCGGCGGGCGATCCGGGTTCCAGAAGTTCGCGAATAGGGAGGGGCTCGGCAGCGTTACCTTCAGCACACGTTCGGTCCGACCCTGTGCATACGTGAACTCCGCCGCCGAGAGAAAGCGCCTGCGTTGAAGCTTCCCCGTCACGGCCAGGGGCGGACGCTCGACGTTCATGTCGCCCAGCTCGTCGCTATGCCACTCGCCCCAGAGAAAGGCATCGAGGTCCCAGTCGGCGAAGCCGTCGACCGCCGCGGGCAGCTGGCTCTGAAAGGAGAGGCGCCGCATCTCGCCGTCCGTGACGACGTCGAGCCCGGCCTCCTGCTGCAGGGCGAGGGCCTCGTCGACGGCCGCGTCCTCCACCTCCGCGAAGCGTTCCTCGTCGATCGTGCCGGCTTCGAGCTGCTCCCGGGCCTCGAGCAGGAAGGCCGGGCGCAGCAGGCTGCCGACGACGTCGGTGCGGGCCGTGAGCACGCGCCTACTTTAGAGCCATGCGGGTACGATCCCCGCTTCGCGCCGAGGCGCGGGTCGCGCGCATGAGAGACATCCTCGTCCTCTGCCCGCAGGAGCGGGACCTTGTCGCCATCCGCGCCGCGGGGCTGGAGGACCGATACCGCGTTCGCTACGAGGGCTCCGACCTCGACCAGCTCGACGTCTTCGAGCCGGAGCCGTTCCTCGAGCACGCCGAGACGCTTCCGGCCGACGGCGTCATCGGCACGAAGGATCTCTCGGCGCTCCTCGCCTCGATCGTCGCCGAGCGCCGGGGGCTGCCGGGCCCGACGCCGCAGTCCATCCTCGCGCTCCAGCACAAGCCGACCTCGCGCGACGTGCAGCGGCTCGTCGCGCCGGAGTCGACGCCGAAGTTCTGCCTCCTCGACGACGGGATCCCCTGCGACCCGCCGTTCTTCGCCAAGCCGGTCGTGGGCCGGCTCTCGCAGAACGCCTACCGGATCGACGACCTCTCCGAGCTCTCGAAGCTGCACGAGGCCGACCGCTACACGAACCGCTACGCGGAGATCGCGGCGATCGCCGGCGGCGATCCCGCGAGGGTGCACGGGTTCATCGGCGAGGAGCTCCTGTCCGGCGACGAAGTGACGCTCGAGGGCTACGTCCACGGAAGCTCGGTGGTCACGATCGGCGTGACCGACTCCGTCAAGTACGAGGGAACGTTCAGCTTCGAGCGCTTCGACTATCCGTCGCGGCTCTCCGAGGAGAGGCAGGCGGAGCTCTCCGACATCGCCGCCCGGATCCTCCCGGCGCTCGGCTTCGAGGGCGGCTTCTTCAACGTCGAGTTCTTCGTCCCGACGGAGGGGCCGGCCCAGATCATCGAGGTGAACGGACGGATCGCCTCGCAGTTCGCACCGCTCGTCCAAGCGCTTCACGGCCGCTCCACCTACGACGCCCTCTTCGAGCTCGCGTGCGGAGACGATCCGAAGTGGGAGACGGGCCTCCCCGACGGCGTCGCGGTCAGCTATGTCATGCGGGTCTTCGAGGACGCCTACGTCGAGGCCGTGCCCGATCCCGACGACAACCTCGAGGTGCTTGCCCGGCCCGGCCTGGCGCTCTCGGCCCAGGGGACGAACGACGCCCAGAGCTACCGGCTCGCGATCCTCTACGAGTCGGGCGCGACGAGGGACGAGGCCGTCGCCAAAGCGCGCGAGCGCGTGGCCGGCCTCAATTTCCGGCTGGCGCCGGTGCCTGTCCGCTGACCTCGCCGGGCGCGTCCTCGCGATTCACGATCCCGACGGCGGCGACCGCTGCTCCTGCGAAGGCGAGGCCCGCGGCGACGACCATCCCGACGCGGAAGCCGTCGATCGAGGCGCTGCGTAGCGTCTCGTCGACCTGGTTCTTCGCGAGCGGGACGCCGACGCTCACCTTCGAGTCGTAGACGAGCGAGATGACGAGGCCGATCGCCGCGACCGCGATCAGGTTTCCGAGGCGCGAGACCGTCGAGTTCACCCCCGAGGCGATGCCCGCGAACTCCGACGGCGCCGACTTCAGGGCCGTCGACGTGATCGGGGCGACGAGCATCGCCAGGCCGAGCGAGAAGACGATGATGGACGCGAAGCCCCACGTCCAGAAGTCGCTCCTCTCGGTCACGGGCAGGATCAGCAGGATGCCGATGCCGACGAGGAAGGGGCCTACGGTGAGGTAGAGGCGCGGCCCGTGCTCGTCGGCGAGCTTCCCGAAGCGCGCCGCGAGGGCGATCATGATCACGCTGCCCGGAATGCCGAGGAGCGCGGCCTCGAACGGCGAGAAGCCGATGAACTGCAGGTAGAGCTGTACGAAGATGAGCTGCGCGTAGAGCGCGCCGTAGACGAGGAACGTCTCCAGGTTCGCCATCGCGAAGTTGCGCCGCTTGAAGAGCTCGAAGGGCAGCATCGCGTTCTTCGAGCGGGCCTCGACGAGGCAGAACGCGACGAAAGCGGGCACCGAGATCGCAAATGCCCACCAGACCTCGCCGAAGCCCTTGTCAGGCCCCTCCACGAGGCCGTACGTCAGCATCCCGAAGGCGAGTGCCGCGAGCGTGGCGCCGGGTATGTCGAGGCGGCCGACGCGCAGCATCTTCTGCTCGTTGCACTCGCCGGCCTTGGCGAGGACGACGGTGAGCGCCGCGAGGGGAAGGTTGATGAAGAAGATCCAGCGCCACGAGACCCACTCGACGAGCGCGCCGCCGATCGGCGGCCCCGCGATCGTGGCCACGGTCGTGAACGCCGTCCATAAGCCGATCGCCCGGCCGGCCTCGTCGCCGTAGACGCCGCGCAAGAGCGCGAGGGAGTTCGTCGTCAGGAAGGCGCCCGCGACGCCCTGTAGCAGGCGCGCCAGGATGAGGAGGCTGCCCGTCGGAGCGAAGCCGGCGAAGACCGAGGCAACGGCGAAGCCCGCCGCTCCCGCGATGAACGTCGGCCTACGGCCGTAGCGGTCGCCGATGGCGCCGCCGACGAGGTAGAGAGATGCGAGCGAGAGTGAATAGGAGAGGACGATCCACTGCTGGCCGGTGAGACCCAGGTCGAGGTCCTCCGCGATCGTCGGCAGGGCGACGAAGACCACCGTCGCGTCGATGAAGGCGAGCGACGACCCGAGGACGGTCGCAGCGAGGGTGAGCGTTCGCCGCTGGTCGAGACTGAAGGCCGCCATAGGGGTGAGGATATGCTCGCCGGACGATGAGGGGAATGGTGGCGGGGATCGTCGCGGCAGGCGTGTGGGCGGCCGCCGAGCCGGCACTCGGGCGCGTCTTCGGCATCCCGTGGTACTCGGACCGCCGGCTTCTGGGCGGCCTCGCCCGGGTCGGGCCTGAAGCGGCGATCGCGATCCACCTCGTGAACGGCGCGCTCTTCGGCGCGACCTTCGAGCGCCTCGGCCTTCGTGGGCCCGCGAGCGGCGTCGTCATGGCACAGGCGGAGAGCTTCTCGCTCTGGCCTGCGATGGCCGTGGTCGACCGCGTGCACGAAGACCGGCGCAGCGGAGACTGGCCGCCGCTCCTGCGAAACGGACGCGTGTTCGCCTACGAGGTGACCGCACATGCGCTCTTCGGTGCCGTGCTCGGCGGTCTCCTCAGCTCGACGTCTGCGAGCGCTCCTCCTCCTCTTCACGAGGTTCAGGCAGCGCAGCGTTGAGCTCTCCCTCCACGTCTTCGTCGATCGGAGCAGAGCGCCCGGATTCCGTCTGTTCGTCCGGATCCGACGGAAACTCGGTAGTTCTCCGCTCTTCGGACGTGATCATCGGTAACCCCCCTGAGCTAGCCCGCTCCGGTGCTCAAGCTGCTTGTTCCCGCGCCCGGGCCGGTGAAACGCCGGGTCGGAGCGGGTAAGGAGCGGGCGTGGGACTTGCGTTTCCGACCGCAGGCGTGCGCCTGATCCGCCTCCTCGACGTCGTCGCCGTCTTGTGGGTCGTCCTCTGGGTCGCGCTCGCGCTGCTCGTCGGGCGCGAGGTGCGGAACCTCCGCGAGCTCTCGGACACCGTCGTCACGGCCGGCGTGGCGGTCGAGGAGACGGGCGGCCTCGTCCGGAACCTCGGGAGCATCCCCTTCGTCGGGGGCCAGGTCTCCACCGTCGCCGACCAGGTCGAGGAGGCCGGGAGGAGCGCCCAGGCGAGCGGACGCGACAGCCGGGACTCCACGGAGAACCTGAGCGTCCTCCTGGCCCTTTCCATCGCCCTCATCCCGACGTTGCCCCTGCTCGGCCTGTATCTCCCGCTGCGCTGGGCCTGGACGAACGACGCCCGCGCCGTGCGCCGCGCGCTGAAGCGGGCGCCGACCGACCCTCTGCTCGTCGAGTTCCTCGCCCGTCGCGCGGTCTCCAACTTCTCCGTACGACAGGCTTCTCGCCGTCAGTCCGCAGCCGTTCAGGGACCTCGAAGAGGGCCGCTACGACTCGCTCGCGCGCGCTCGAGCTCGACCGTCTCGGGATTCGCAACGGTTCGGCCTAAAGTTCGGCGTCCGCAGCGGCCGATACTCTCGGACGTGATGAACGCAAAGGGAGCGCCGCCCGAGGCGCCTGTGGAAGAGGGAGTGGAGGAGGAGCAGCAGGTCGAGTCGACCCCCGAGGTCGGAGGTCTTCGGAGGACGATTCGGGGATCGGCGCCCGCGTCACCGCGGTCTTCACCGCCGCGGAGAAGGCGGGCCAGCACATCGTCTCGCTCGCCCGCGAGGAAGCGGAGGACATCCGCCGCGAGGCGAGGGCCGAGGCGGACGCCTATCTGCGCGAGCAGAAGCTGCAGGCCGACAAGGAGGTCGAGCAGATCTTCGCCGATGCCCGCCGCAAGGCCGAGGCGATCGAGGAAGACGCGCGCATCGCCGCCCGCCAGGTCGAGGACGACGCCCGCGTGCGCAAGGAGCGGCTCCGCGAGGAGGCGCGCCTCATCGAAGAGCGCATCGGGTGGGCGAAGGAAGGCCTCGCCGAGGTCTCAGACCGCATCGAGCAGGTCTTCCTCGAGAACGAGCCGCTCGCGCCTCAGCCCGACTCCGACTCCTAGCTCTCAGGTTTCCTGGACGGCCGCTCGGACCAGAATCTGGTCATGAGCAGCTATACGAAGAAGAACCTCAGAGACGTCGAGAACCAGGCTCCGAACTTCGGCATGCCCGAGGAGATGGATGCCCGGTTCGGCCGCACCGACCTCGAGGGCGAGTCGCTCGGGCTCAGCCTCCTGAAGCTCGATCCCGAGTTCCGCATGCCCTTCGGCCACAAGCATTCGGCCCAGGAGGAGGTCTACGTCGTCGTGCGCGGATCCGGCCGCGTGAAGGTCGACGACGAGGTCGTCGAGCTCCGCGAGTGGGACGCCATCCGCTTCGACAAGGACACCATGCGAAACGTTGAGGCCGGCTCCGACGGCATCGAGTACCTCGCCTTCGGCGCCGGAACGGATCCGACCGACGCGGAGATGACGCCCGGGTGGTGGAGCGACTGAGCGAGCCGCTGTCCGGCGGCTGCCTCTGCGGAGGCGTTCGCTTCGAGGTGACCGAGCCGCTCCTCCGCGCGAGCTACTGCCACTGCACGCGCTGCCAGCGGAGATCGGGCACCGCCGCTTCCGCGCAGGCGCGCGTCGCGCCGGGTTCCCTTCGGCTCGTCTCCGGCGAGGAGCTCGTCCGCGCCTGGCAGCCCGACAGCGGCTTCGCCAAGGAGTTCTGCTCGGAGTGCGGCTCGCAGCTCTGGAGCCGCGACCCGGACGACCCCGAGGTGATCAGCGTCCGCCTCGGGCGCCTTCGACCGCGACCCGGGCATCCGCCCGCAGCACCGGCAGTTCGTCGCCTACGCGGCGAGCTGGGAGGAGATCCCGGACGACGGGCTCCCGCGCTACGACGAGCGCCCGCCCCGCTAACAGACCCAATTTGCCCTTGCAGGGCGGCTGTGGCATACTGAACTCTATGGTTCAGTATCAGACGACCGTCGACCGCGCATTCACCGCACTTGCCGACCCGACTCGCCGCGCCGTTCTCGAACGACTCGGCTCCGGCAATGCGACGATCAGCGAGCTCGCCGAGCCGTTCGGCATGTCGCTGACAGGTATGAAGAAGCACGTCCGGCTGCTCGAGGAGGCGGAGCTGGTCACGACGGAGAAGGTCGGCCGCGTCCGCACGTGCATGCTCGTGCCCTACGCCTTCGAGGGCATCAGCACGTGGCTGCAGCGGCTCGACCGCTTCGCGCAGGTCGTCGAACGAACGAGAGGAGAACGATGAGCACCAAGCCGAAGAAGGGCAAGCAGGAATCCGCAAGCTTCTCTGCCGAGGAGAAAGCCGCGATGAGGGCGCGCGCCCGCGAGCTCAAGGCGGCCGAGGATGGGGAAAGCGCCGTTCAGGCCGCGCTGGCCGAGATGTCGCCGAAGGATCGCGCCCTCGGGAAGCGGATTCACGCGATCGTCACCGAGAGCGCCCCGGAGCTCACGCCCAAGACGTGGTACGGGATGCCCGCCTATGCGAAGGACGGCAAGGTCGTCTTCTTCTTCCGCAACGCGGGGAAGTTCAAGGAGCGGTACGCGATGTTCGGCTTCAACGACAGCGCGAAGCTGGACGAAGGCTCCATGTGGCCCATTGCCTACGCGCTCACGGAGCTGACCGCAGCCGATGAGGCCAAGATCCGCAAGCTCGTGAAAAGGGCGGTGAGCTGACGATGGGCGAGACCACCGTCAGCACGCCGAACGAGCTCGAGATCCGGGTCGAGCGGGTCTTCGACGCGCCGCGCGCGCACGTCTTCTCCGTCTGGACGGATCCCCAGCTGATCCCCGAATGGTGGGGCGACGGCACCGTCGTCGAGGAGATGGACGTCCGCGCGGGCGGCGCCTGGCGGTTCCGCACCGCGTACGGTGTCGTCGAGGGCGAGTTTCGGGAGGTCGAGCCGCCCGAGCGCCTCGTGCAGACCTTCCAGAACCACCTGCAGACACTCGAGTTCGAGGATCTCGGCGAGCAGACGAAGCTGACGCAGACGATGCGCTTCGAGTCCACCGAAGAGCGCGACACGACGATGCAGTACGGCGTCGAGGAGGGCGCGAAGTCGGGCTTCGCGCGGATCGACGCGCTGCTGGCGAAGATCACGGCCTGAGCGAGCTCACGAGCCCGCAGCGGTATGGGTCGCGATCGCGTGGGCGACGGTGTCCCAGTCAGCTCGCTCTAGGCCGTGGCCGGCCCCTTCGAGCGTAAGCAACCTTGCGTCCGGGATCTCGTCGGCGAGCGCCTGGCCGTGCGCGAGCGGGAACATCGGATCGGCGGTGCCGTGGACGACGAGCGCCGGCGCCCCTATCGACGACAAGGGGCCGCGGGGCTTGTCGTCGCCCTCGAGCAGGTCGTGGTTCTGAAGGGCTGCGAAGTCGTGGGCGCGCTCGATGTCACGTCGGACGAGGTCGCGCACCTCGGCCTCCTCGAATGGCCGCTCGTCGCCGGCGAGCATGCGCGTGTAGGCGACGAGGTAGTCGGTCACCGACTCGGCATCCGACCAGTCGACCGTCGCCGAGCGGACGAACTCGGTGAACGCGGCGCTCGGCGGCGGCAGGGTTCGCTCGCCAGGAATCGCCGGAGATGTGCTGACCAGGACGAGCGACAGGACTCGGCTGGGGAAATCGAGCGCGAGCAGTTGCACGAGGCCGCCGCCGGCGGAGACGCCGACGAGGTGTGCGGCGGCCAGGCGGTACTCGTCGAGCACCGCGGCCGCGTCCGCGACCAGATCGTCTCCGGAATAGCCCGGATGCCCGGGCTCGTACGTCGTCGATCGCCCGGTGTCGCGTTGGTCGTAGCGGATCACGAGCCGGCCGCGCTTGGCGAGCAGGCGACAGAACCCTTCCGGCCACCACAACATCGAGCTGCTGAGGCCCGCAACCAGGAGGACGGGCGGATCTGCGGGGGCGCCGAACGACTCGGTGCAGAGCTCGACTCCGTTGGCGTTGATCAGACGCTCGGCGATTGGCACTCCTCGGAGCGCGTCACATTCTTCGTAGAGTCCCTTTCCCGGTCGAGAACCATACCGAGAGGAAACGTCCGCCCACCACGGAGAGGAAGGACGAACCCATGAAGCTGACGACCACCACCCAGGTCTCCGTCGATGGAGTGATGCAGGGAAACGGCGGTGCGACGGATGAGGACCGCAGGAACGGATTCGAGCGCGGCGGATGGGCAAGGCCGCCCGAACCGCTCTTCGACAACGAGGCCATGACGTGCGTCCAAGAGATCTACCAGCGCGCCGACGCGTTCCTGTTCGGCCGGCGGACCTACGAGCTCTTCGCCGGCTACTGGGGCGTGAGAAAAGACCTGGAGGACCCCATCGTGGGTGCCTTGAACACGCGTCCCAAGTACGTCGCATCGACCACGCTCACCGACCCGCAATGGGCGGACACGACCGTCCTCTCCGGTGACGTCACGGCAGCGATCGGCGAGCTGAAAGCCAAGCCGGAGGGAGAGCTGCAGGTGCACGGCAGCGGCGACCTGACCCGGTGGCTGCTCGAGTCGGAGCTCGTCGACGAGATGAACCTATTCATCGTCCCCGTGGTCGTCGGCCAGGGCAAGCGGCTGTTCCCGGACGCCGGCCCGGACCTAGCGCTCGACCTGGTCGACTCGCGAGCCTTCCCGAGGGGCGTAACGCTCCAGGTCTACCGGCCCGCCGGCCGCCCGCAATATGCTCAGCCTGTCGCGCTCGAAACGGCCTGAAGGACGATGGCTGCGATCTCGTCAGGCTTCTGGTTGAGCGCGAAGTGTCCCGTGTCGGCGATCTCGATGAGGGTCACGTGCGAAGCTCCCGCGAGCACCTCCCGCTCGTCGCGCGTGATGCCGACGTCGTCGTTTTCGCCGTATACGACCCAGGCCCGGGTTCCCGCGTCGCAGAATCGCTTGGCGAGCGAGCCATGTCGGTCGAGGTAGGCGAGGTACAAACGGGTCTGAGCGCGCAGAAAGCGAGGGTCGTTGTTCTTGAGCTCGTTCGACAGGAATTCACGCCGAGCGGGCGGCAAGCTGCTCTTCATCGCGGGGCCGATGACCTTCAGCATGAGCGAGTAGGGCAGATGACCGAACACGCGACTCAGACGGTCGAGCGCGCGTGGAAATTTGGACTCGTCCTGACGCGAGAAGCTCGGCGAGAGCAGCACGACTGGCCCGGAGAACTCACGCGCCGACACGATCTCGATGGCTACGTTCGCGCCGAGACTGTGGCCGACGACGACGTCGCAAGAGAGATCGGCAGCAAGCCCCGAGGCGAGCTTCGAGTAGTTCTCCATGCTCAGGTCGTCGGGAGGCGCGGTACCGCCAAATCCCGGGAGCGTCGTCGCGATGAAGCGAATCGGTGCCTCGCGGATACTCGGTTCCGCGAGGAGGTCCTCGTAGAAGGCCCACGAGGCCAGCGCTCCGGGGAGGAGCAGCACCCGGTGATCGGCGTTCTCGGGTCCTGCCTCATGCAGCACCCATCCCAAGTGCTCTCGGCTCGTTTCGATCACGTCAAGTCCTGGGTCGGCATCAGCGAGAGCTTGGCAGTCACCGCACGCGTTGCCAAGCGAAGTTCACGTGGGGGCGTGATGGCTCAGACGGTGGGGGGTCGCCATGGCTCGCGCTCGTGCGCGAGCCAGACGAGCTCGGGGTCGAGCGCAAGGACCCGCTGCCGCCCTTCGGTGGGCGGCTCGTCGAACTCGCCGAACCACACCGCCACGTCGCCGCCGACGATGACCGGGCGCCCGCCGGTCTCGACGACGACCATCTGCATGCCGGGTGTGTGGCCCGGCGCCGGGACGAGTCGGAGCCCCGGCAGCAGCTCGTGCTCGCCGTCGACCGGCACGTACTGCACGCCGGGCGCCTCGACCCACTCGCGAATGGTGTAGTCGTCCTCGCTGCGCGCGTCGTCGAGCTCCCGACGCTGGACGTAGATCGGCTTGCCGGCGAAGAGGTGGTTGCCGCCACAGTGGTCGGCGTGCAGGTGTGTGTTGACGACGATGTCGATGCCGGCGAGGTCGAAGTCCTGCTCGCTCAGCGGCTGGAGGCGGGGATCCATGTCGGCCATCGCCGGGTGCAGCTCCGTCATGCCGGTGTCGACCAGCACGCGCGCATCGGGATGATCGATGACGTGCACGTAGACCGGCATCCGCTCGCCCTCGACGGAAAGGTCGGCAACGAAGACTGGCGTGATGGTGATCGAGATAGGGGCGTTCATTGTGTACCGACCGCCACGGTAGCTGGTTGATATCTGAGTCATCTGGTTGCGCACTCGGCCGGCACGCCTCAGGCGAGACGACGCTCGCTCATGTCCGCGACCGAGGCCACGGAATCGTCGTGGCGGCGCTTCCGCGTGTTCGGTTGATCGTCGGCGGACATGTTGGGCATATGTCGCTTCAACGGATGGACAATGTGGGCATTGTCGTCGAGGACCTACCGGCGACGATCGCGTTCTTTCGCGAGCTCGGCCTCGAACTCGAAGGTCAAGCAACGGTCGAAGGAGCCTGGGCGGGGCGTGTCACTGGACTGGGCGACCAGCGCGTAGAGATCGCCATGATGCGCACGCCGGATGGCCACAGCCGGCTCGAGCTCTCGCGATTTCTCACGCCGCCTGTGGTCGCCGATCACCGGAACGCCCCGGTGAACGCTCTGGGCTACCTGCGTGTCATGTTCGCCGTGGACGACATCGACGATACGCTCGCCCGGCTCCGCAAGCACGGCGCGCAGCTTGTCGGCGAAGTGGTTCAGTACGAAGACGTGTATCGGCTCTGCTACATCCGGGGACCCGAAGGACTTCTCATCGGACTGGCCGAGCCGATCGGCTAACGCCGCGGCTCCATGCCTCAGGGGTCGTTCCGGAACACTGGCCCAGACGAGGGCAGTTGGGCTCATGCATCGAGTCGGAGCACGACCTCGTCCGTTTCCTCGTTGCGCCCATGAGCGAACCCGCGTCCCTCGCCCGCGATAAGGAAACCGCACTTGGTCAACACACGAATCGACGCCGCGTTGTCGCTCGCAGCGCGAGCGTAAAGCGGACGGGTTGCCTCCAGCTGCAAGAACTCTTGTAGGGCACGCGTGGCAATGCCGCGGCCCCAATGTTCACGGCCGATCCAATAGGTGACCTCGCGGTGACCCTCCAAGTCGAAGCTCGCGATGTGACCCACGACTCGACCGTCGATCTCGACGACCCTGTTCGTCGTCGAGCCGTCGCTCCTCAGCCGCGCCCACCGCCGCTCGAAGGCGGTTCGATCGTCGAAATCCGGCGACGTGAACGCGGCCATCCGAATCGCATCGGGATCCGTCGCATGCTCGAACAGCACGCCGAGATCACGATCTTCGATTTCGCGAAGGACAAGCTGTCCGGAGTCCTCCCGCACGGCCGTTAACGCTAACTGTCGCAAACTTCGGGTGACATTCCCGAACGCTGGCGCGCTACCACTGTCGAACCTGAAGCGGTCACCCAACCCAGCGCGGAAGGTTATGGGCGCCATGCAGGCACGATCGAGCTCACGTCACCCGCTGATGGTTGAACTAGGCAGGCAACAAGAGGTAGCGATTTGCAGGTGTTTCAAGCCCTCTTCCGGACTCGAACCGGAGACCCCCTCCTTACCATGGAGGTTCGCTGCCCTGGCGGGGATTGGCCGGAGGTGGCGGGAACTGGCTTCCTAGCAGGGCTTCCGAGCCACGAAGAGAGAGAAGCCGCATAGTTCCGTGAGAGCATTTTGTGGCGTTTGGGCACGGATTGGCCACCGCGATAGGCTCCTGCCGTGCGCGTCTACGCCGCCGTCAGGGAGCAGATAAGCGACGAGGTGCTCGAGCTTTTCGTCGATCGCCAGATGGCCGAGCTCATGGTCGAGAACTGGGATCGTGACGAACCCGATCGTGCCGGCGAGCTTCACGTCGAGCCGGTCGAGCTCGAGACCTCAGTGAACTAGCCGCGCCGCCGCCCTTCCGCGAGTCGTCGCCCGGAACGTGGCCGCGAAGGCGTCTACGTCAAAGGTTTCGTCGGCGCTCTTTCTCTTCAACGCCAAAAAAGTCTAAAAGACGGTCCCATGGCGTCGGCGGCTCTGAGCGTCGCCCTGATAGCTAGATGATCCAGGGGATGAAACGCCGGGGTGTGGCTCGCCGGTATGTGGCGTATTCCGGATAGCGCTCGGCGAGCCAGGCCTCCTCGCGGATCGACTTGAGCCAGAAGATGCCTGCGAGGAGCGCCGTCGGTGCGAGGACGACCGGGGAGCGGTGGAACGACAGTCCCAAGAGCAGGACCAGGAGTCCGCCGTAGATGGGGTGACGTGCGCCGGCGTAGATGCCCGTGGTTCGAAGTGTCGAGCGATCACGTGGTCGCGGCAATGGAGTGAACGACCGACCGAGGGTTACCCGGCTCACGATCAGAATTCCCGCGCCGGTGACTTCAAGCGCGAACCCGATTACTCGGAGCCAGGACTCGCTGTCGTTGGGCCAGGAAGGGCCGATGACGGCACACGCGACCGCGGCGACAATGACGATCGACTGAAGCACGACCCAACCTTCACCGCGTCGCCCCAGCGCCGGGGGATCCACCGAACGATGGTATGCGGTCGCGGGCGGCGTAGAACTGCGCCATGCCCACGTCGCTCGACAACGGCCGCCGCTCGCCGCGCAGGCTCCTGCGCGCCGTCGTCGCGCGGCTGCTCGGGCGGAAGCCCTAAGAGACGGCCTCATATCCGCGCTACACTCGAGTTCAACGTTCTTCGACCTCTCTGACCCTGGCCAGTCCGGCCGGGGGGCGAAATCGAGAGGAGAGGCATGGAGAACGGAACCCATCCTGAGCTGTTGCGGGGAACGAATGACCGCATCTACAACGTCTTGTGGGGAGTGGGCGCCGAGCGGGGCGATTTCCTGTGCGAGTGCGGAGGCTCGGACTGCGTCGAGCACGTGGAGCTCCTATCGATCGAGTATGCGGCTCGCCACGGGCAAGCCATCCTTGCGCCCGGGCATACGCAGCCCTCGTCCGCCGTCTCCTAGGAGCCTCAGGAGGAAGCAACCCAATGCAGCTCGCCTGCAAGGAGTGCGACCGGGTTACCGACGACGCCCACGGCTGGATTGCGAAGGTCGTTGAGGACGACGGAGAGCTCGACACTCACCTCTGCGTAGTCTCTTATTGCCCGACCTGCGCCGAGCGCGAGTTCAACTTCGTTTCCTATCGCCGCCCGGACGATGATTTTGAGTGACAGCCGCTAAGGCCAACGGTTGCCGAAGGGGCGGGACGCGATTTCTTCCAGCGTCGTCGCTCGGCTGCTCGGGCGGAAGCCGTGACGGCAGAGCGGAGATAGGATCCCGCGACATGTCTCGCTTCGTGTTCTGCGGCATCTGCGACACGAACCTCGGTGTCCTCTTTGAGCGTGACACGGAAGACGCCTCGCCGGGGTTGGACTTCCTGCCGCACGACGATTGTTGGCACGTCTCGCGTCAGCAACTTGTGGAGGATCTCGAGGCGCTTCACTCGGGGGAATCGTCGCTTCCCGTGTCGCTCAAGCGGATTGCGGCCGGAGCCAGACACCTGTCGCTTAGCGAGCGGCCGGCCGCCAGCTAAAGACCGGGGCCCTCGTCGCTCGGCTGCTCGGGCGGAAGGCCACGCAGTGTCGTTTCTTCGCGCCGCCCCTTCACGGCCTAACGGCTGTTCCAGGGCGTCCGGCGCGGCCACCAACCGGGGACCGCACGGAGGTAGGCCTCATAGTCGGCGCCGAACTGACGGCGAAGTGTCGGCTCTTCGTACCAGTGAACGAAAGCCGCAACGGTGAGAAGGAACGCCCCGGCGTAGAGCAGCAGCAGCGGCTGTCCCAATACGAGTGCCTGTCCGACGATCGTTGACGCGACGGCCAGGTACATCGGATTCCTGACATAGCGATAGAGCCCGCCGACGACCAAACGCTCGGTGGGAGCGACCGGAGCCGGAGTGCCAAGCCCTTCGTGGACGAAGCGTGCGAACGCCTGCAGCACGACGACGACACCCGCAGCGACGAGAACCCATCCCAGCACTCGAACGACAGCCCAGCTGGGCAACGGCTCCTTCTTCTCCCATGCGGTTAGCCACCAGGGGACAAGGCCTGCGACGACCCCCGGCGCCACAGCGAGGAATACGAGGCTGCCTGCCGCAGCCTTCGCCTTTCGCACGAACACATTGTCTCAACTCACGCATTGAGGACGGCGGCGGTGCGCCGGCGCTCCTACGCGCCGTCGGCGCTCGGCTGCTCGGGCGGAGGCCCTAATGAGCCGAGCGGTGAGAGTCTGCGCCCGCCTAGAGATTCAGGCAACGCGGTCCTGTGCCCATCTCACGCGAACGCGCGGGCGGCTCCAGCCACGACCTCATCGTGAGGCACGTCGCGCAGATGTTGGCTCACGTTCCAGCGGTGCCCGAAAGGATCGTCGAGCTGGCCATGCAGGTCGCCCCAGAACACCTCCTGCAACGGCTGACGCACCGTCGCGCCCGCCGCCACCGCCCGGGTGAACACCGCCTCGGCGTCGGGAACGTCGAGAGCCAGCACGACCGGCGTGCCACCGATCGACGGCGGTGCGAGGACACCCAACTCCGGGAACTCGTCCGCCAAATGCAGCAGCCCGTCGCCGATGCGCAGCTGCACCGACATCAGCCGCGCGTCGGGGGTTGGGATCCGGCTAAGCTCCTCGGCGGCGAAGGCCTCCCGATAGAAGGCGACGGCCCGCTCGGCGTCGCGAACCACGATGTGCGGTGTAATCGCCATAGGGCGACAGTAGAGACGCGTCTGTCGCCTCGCAAGCTCCTCCGCGCCGTCGTCGCTCTGCTGCTCTTAGCCTGGATGCCCGGGCAGCTTCAAGGGCGGCCGTTCTGGCTTCTTCTGAAGCGCCGCGTACTGTGTGAGCGTCAGCGGGATCGTCTCGATGCAGCTCAGGTTGCTGCACTCACAGAGGAACTCGCCGTCCTCGCTGCCGATCTCACGTAGGACATCGAAGACCCGATCATTCACGGACTGGATCATCCACGAATGGCGGGACCGGCCCGGGTCTTCCTGGCTCTCCATGGTCTCTCTAAGAGGGTGTCGAGCTTTTCTGCGCCAGGGCCACGAGTTCTTTCCGGGAGCGCTCGACGACCCGCTCCAGGTCCATAAGGAAGTCATCGTCTACGGGATTCGCACTCGCGTGGAAGGCCTCGATTGCCTTCTCGCCAGCGGCGATCAAGATCGTGAGCATGGCCTTCTCTTGTGTGTCGGTCCGAGGCTCGATCTGTCCAGACTCCCCCTAACGCGGCGGTCCAAACCATTCCGGCGCAAGCGATGATCGCGTAGCTCGAGCGAGGATGGTGCCAGCTTCAGACGATAGGCGAGACAACGACGCCCCTCGCCTAAGAAGCTTCTCCGCGCCGGCGTCGCTCGGCTGCTCGGCGGAGGGCCTGAGGCCGAATGCGGAGGACAAGCCGGCGGGGCGGACCGAACCCTTGCCCCGGCCCGCCGGCTCTTACGTCCTGGTGCGACTAGGCGGCAACCTTCATGCGCGCTTGTTCAACTTGCTCGTCGGGCGTGGCTTCGAGGTCTTGGAGGACCTTGCCGAGCAGAAAGAATGTCGGCGGCCATAGGCCGATGAAAATGGCCAAGCGCTCGGCTCGCGCCTGAGCATTCTTGTCCGACTTTGCTGCGGAGCGACTCCAAAGGGAAACAGCGCCTCCAATCGAGGCGACGCCGAGGCTGTGCATGAGGGTGCTGCTAAGGCCGAGCTTCTTCAAGAACAATGCAACCTTCATGTAGAACCCTTCCTCTCGGGGTGAATGAGCTCGAGGTGAGACGCCCAACAGGCCGTCTCACCCAGCTCCGTATTAGCCCTGAAGTGCGCCTTAGTAGCGGCGCGTACTGTCTGGATCGCGGTGCGCGGTGCCGACCTTCGCGAGACCCCTGCTGACGATGTAGGCGGCGGCGACGAACCCGACGATCGTCCATGCCCGCGGAGCATCAAAGTTGTCCGCGACAGCTGCGGCGATCAGCGTTGCGACGATGATGCCGAGCATCGCCCAGAACTCCGTCGTGAGCGGAGCCCACTTCGTTTCGGAGCGCCGACCCGTGAGCCGGGCTCCGGCCATCTCCATACGCTCGCCCACCGGTCTTTCGGTGGCATCTTGTGTTGCCATTTAGACCCCTTCCTCGTGTTGCGACGAAACGCGTATGTACCCACCGGGTCCGCGTGTAAGCGGGACACAGTCGGTATCTGTATGGGTACTGACAAGAGCTCCTCGGACCGTCGTCTCGGCTGCTCGGGCAGGGAAGGTCTAGACGGATCGCTGCGGAGGCCAGGCCAGAGTGACGCGAGCTACGTCCTCGAGCTTGGACTAACTCGGCCCGTTCTTGACGTCAACCAGACTGCCGACGTTTACCTGTGAGCGAGGATCGCGCGTCTTTGCTACCTCAGCCGCCGCATCGGCCGCATCTTGAGCGCTTGCAAGGACGACCGCCCAGAGCTCGCGCGACTACGCCGCGGCTCCGGCGAGGATGCAGTCAGTCCGCCATCTCAGAACTGGGTCGGAGAGGACGGAGATTACGCTCGCGGTAAGGCTCCGGTTTGTACTGCCTTCATCTCGGTCTCATGCGCGCCACGTTCGGCAAGCGTCCAGAGCCGAACCTTCGACCGCTTCCCACGCACATCCAATTCGTCCACGAAGACGAGGTCTTCAGCCGGCCGCCGCAGAGATCGTCGCGTCGAGTCAGCGATAAAGATGGAGTATGGAGTGTTCTTCGTCATCGCTTCCAAGCGGGCGGCCGTGTTCGTCGTGTCGCCGACGGTCGTGTATTCGAGCCGCCGCTCTGATCCGACTGTTCCCGAGACGATCGGCCCACTGCTGAGGCCGATGCCGAACCCGAAGCCGTCGCCGAGATCCTTCTCCCTCAGCCATCGGTTGAACCCCGGCAGGCGTGAATGGAGCATCTCGCGGGCTGCGGCCAAGGCGCAATCGGCGTGGCCCGCCATCTCGATCGGCGCTCCGAAGACGGCCATGATTCCGTCACCCATATATGTAACGAGCGTCCCTCCGTTGTCGAGGATCGCATCGCTCATCTCGCTGACATAACGATTCAGCACCTCGATGACGATGTCCGCGGGCAAACTCTCAGCAAAGGCCGTGAAGTCGCGCAAATCGCAGAACATCACGGTCCCGTCGAGCGTGACGCCGCTGAGCCGGAGGTCGTCATCTGCCCGCCTGAGGACCTCGCCGACCACGTGCTCGGGGACGAAGCGGGAGAAGATATCGCGGACGCGCTCGCGCTCCAGGTCGTCCAGCCGCTTTCGCGTCAAACAGCCGTTGATCCGAGCCCGCAAAAGTACCGGATTGAAGGGCTTCGGCAAGTAGTCCTCGGCTCCCAACTCGATTCCGCGCACGACGCTCTCCATGTCCTCGAGCGCCGAGATCATGATGACCGGGACGTGGCGCAGCTCGCTGTCTGCCTGCATCTGCGCGAGTACCTCGAAGCCGTCGATCTCCGGCATGACGACGTCGAGCAGGACGACGTCAAAGGATTCCGCACGCAGAATCTCCAATGCCCTACGGCCATCCTCCGCGGTCGCGGACCGATGCCCTTCTCGCTCGAGGCTACGCGAAAGCAGCAAGCGGTTGACCGAGTCGTCGTCGACGACAAGCACGTATGCCTCCGCCGGCGCCACGTCAGGCCCTGCCAGCCAATGCTCCGAGTGCGCGTGCGACACGGGCGTACTCTTTCTCGATTTGTGTGACGAGGTCGTCCGCACTTGCAAACGACCCCCTGTGAGCACTGAGCTCGAGCTCTTCGCTCAGCGAGGCAAGGGCGATTGCGCCGAACGTCCTCCCGTTCGACTTCAGCGTGTGAGCGGCCCGGCGCAGCTCTTCGGAGTTGCGTTGCTCGAGCGAGCTTCGGAGCGTCCCAACGAGACCGGGAGCATCGTTCAGGAATGTCGAAATCAGCTCGCGGACGAAGACCGGATCGCCAACAGCTGCCTCGATCTGCGCCAGGTCAACTGGTTCGGCATCGTCTACTTCCTCCTCCGTTGGCGAGTCGTCTGCCAAGACGCCGACTGACTCGGAGCGGGCGAGCGCGGCGGCGAGCTCTTCCCTGCGAATCGGCTTGCTCAGGTAATCGTCCATCCCGGCAGCAAGACACGTCTCGCGGTCACCCTGCATTGCGTTGGCGGTCATGGCGATGATGCGGGGCCGTTGCGCAGCCGGCCACCCCCGATTGATGCGGCGCGATGCTTCGAGCCCATCCATCACCGGCATCTCCACATCCATAAGCACGACGTCATACCGCTGGCGGGCGAGCGCCTCGAGAACCTCCGCGCCGTTAGAGACGACGTCCGCGCGGTCGCCCAGCTTTTCCAAGAGCGCGAGAGCGACCTGCTGGTTCACCGCATTGTCGTCGGCGAGCAGGATCCGCAGAGGCGCTCGCTCGGCCGACGAGGCACCGCGGCCGACGCCAGCTCCGACCGGCCTCGCCTCCTCAGAGATCTCGCCGAACACTTTCATCAGCGCCTCATAGAGCTGGGACGCCTTGATGGGCTTCGTCAGATGCGCGGCGAAGTCGACACCTGCATCGACATCCTCCTTCCGTCGCCCGAGGGACGTCAGCATCACCAGCGGGAGGACACGCCCATCGCGATAGCTGCGGATCTCGCGAGCGAGTGCGAGGCCATCCATGTCCGGCATCTGCATGTCAAGGATCGCGGCGTCGAAGGGATCCCCGCGACGGATCCACTCGAGCGCCTCCGTCGGGGACCCCGTATCGCGCGGCACCATCCCCCACGAGGACGCCTGCCGCTTGACCACCTCGCGGTTAGCGGTGTTGTCGTCGACGACAAGGAGACGCTTGCCCCCGAGTTGGACGTGCTCCCGCGGCGGGTCAACGGATTCGAGAGCTGCTGCAGCGTCCGCCTTGACGGTGAAGTGGAAGATCGATCCCTTCCCCGCCTCGCTCTCGACCCACATCGTCCCGCCCATCATCTCGCTTAGGCGCTTGCTGATGGCGAGGCCCAGACCGGTGCCACCGTAGCGGCGGGTCGTCGAGGCATCCACCTGGCTGAAGGATTGGAAGAGCCGGTCGATTCGCTCCTTCGGGACGCCAATCCCCGTGTCCCTGACGGCGAAGTGCAGCTTGTATGTCTCCGCGCCCCGGTCTTCGCCCTCGACGACGCGCTCAGACTCAACCGAGAGCACCACTTCGCCCTCATCAGTGAACTTGACCGCGTTCGTTAGGAGGTTGACGAGGATCTGACCAAGACGCGTTCGGTCGCCGACAAGCGCTACGGGCGCTCTGGGATCGAGCAGGAAAACCAGGTCGATTCCCTTCGCCGCTGCGCTTGCGGCCACGAGGTCGAGAGCGGCCTCGACGGAGTCGCGGAGAACGAAGGGACGGCGTTCGAGATCGAGCTTCTCGGCCTCGATTTTGGACAGATCGAGGATGTCGTTGATGATCCCGAGCAGGGCATCGCCGCTCGTGCGGATCACCTCGGCGAACCCTCGCTGCTCCGGCGTTAGATCCGTATCGAGCAGAAGTCCCGTCATACCGATGACGGCGTTCATCGGCGTGCGGATCTCGTGGCTCATGGTGGCGAGGAAGGTGCTCTTCGCCTCGGTCGCCTCCTCGGCCGCTTGGCGTGCTCGCTGAAGCTCACCGACGTCGTGGTAGATCCCGTAGCGGCCTACTAGCTCGCCCTCCACGAGGACTGGGGCCACGAGCAGCTGGACATCGGCCAGCGAGCCGTCTTTGCGAGTCCGACGTGTGATCAGCTGGTACTCCTGCTCTGAGCCTTGCCGGTTGACCTCGCGCGCCTCGGCGCGGAGATCCGCGGAGGCGGCGATGAGATCATCGACGTCCCGCCCCACCGCCTCGTCACGCGTGTAGCCGAACAGCTTCTCTGCGGCGGGGTTCCACGACGTCACCTTGTCGTCGAGGCCGACCGTGACGATCGCCGTCGGGCTGATCTCCAGAAGCGACTCGAAGTACTGCTTCTGACGGTGCACATCGCTCAGGTCGTGATAGATCGCGTAGGAGCCGACTATCTCCCCACCCACGAGGATCGGTGCGGCTCGCAGGTCGACGTCCACGAGCGTTCCGTCCTTGCGCGTTCGCCGGGTCACGAGCTGGACCTGGCCATCGGCGATCCGCCGATTGACCTCGACGGCCTCTGCGTGCAGCTCACCGGATTTGGCGATCAGGTCGTCGATGTTGTGGCCGAGCGCCTCGACCTGGCTGTAGCCGAAGAGGTCCTGGGCGGCCGCATTCCAGACGGTGACAGTGTCGTCGAGGTCGGCCGTTACGATGGCAGCGGGACTGAGCTCTAGGAGCGCTTCCCAGTACTGCTTCTGGCGGCGCAGCTCTGCCTCGCTCGCCTGAAGCGCTTCGTGGGCAAGCACTCGCTCCGTGATGTCCTGAACCATCGTCAGGCCAAACCTCGAAGTTGTTCCGCGCTCGTCTCCCAACGCCGCCTCGACGATCTGCGCCCAAATCACGCGTCCGTCCTTCCCGAGGTAGCGCATCGGAGTCTCATAGCGATCCCGTCGGCCGGCGATCAGCTCGTCGTACAGCTTCAGGACGTTTGGGAGATCGTCGGGATGCGTGTACTCGGTGAAATGCATCGAGGCCAGCTCCTCCTCGGTGTAGCCGAGCATCTCCTGGTAGGCGCGGTTTCGCGTATAGAGCCCCGATCCGGCTGCACCGCTGATGGGCCGCGCTCCGGACTCCTCAAGCGGACCCCAGGCGATACCGATTGGCGCCTCCTCGAACATGGCGCGGAAGCGCTCCTCGCTCTTCCTTAGCGCTTCCTCGGCCTCCTTGCGCTTCGTAACGTCCATGAGGAAGCCCTGGACATGCAGCGGCTTCCCCTCGTCGTCCTTGACGACGACGGCATCATCCCGTAGCCAGACGGTCTGACCGCCCCGAGCGACCAACCGATACTCAAAGGACCAGCTCGATTCACCCGCCGCGAAAACCCGATCGTGATCGGCGAGGACCCGGTCGCGATCGTCGGGATGGAGGAGCTTTAGGAAGAGCTCTGGATCGCCGAGCCACTCGTCCGCCGAGTAACCGAGAAGACCTTCGACTTGCGGGCTGATATAGATCGATGGGGCGACGGCGGGCTCGTCCATGTAAGTGACGAGCGGAAGCTGCTCGATAAGGTCGCGGTAGCGCCTTTCCGCATCTTTGAGTGCGCTGATGTCGTAGTAGATGACCAAATAGCCGGTGGGCTCGTTCTCCACGGTCACCAAAACGGCAAAGACGTCTACGTCGACAAGCGTGCCGTCCTTCCGCGTCCGGCGGGTGACTGCATGGAAGCGCTCTCCCCGGGCGAGCTCCTCGAAGTACGCCGTGTATTCCGCGCGCAAGTCCTCCTCATTGGCGACCAACTCCTCGAGGTTGCGACCGATCGCCTCAGCGGCCGTGTACCCGAAGAGCTCCTCGGCCGCCAGATTCCAGGAGGTAACCTTCCTGTTGAGACCGAGCGTGACAATCGCGGTGGGGCTGATCTCCAAGAGCGACTCGAGGTAGAGCTTCTGCTCTCGGAGAACTCGTGCGCTCTCAGCCGCAGCGCTTTCGGGCGGGGTCACCTTTGTCCTCGGAGATCAGAGCCGAAGCCGGTCCAGCGACCACTCATGCGTTTGCGAAGGGCAACCAGAACCCCCTCCGGTCAGAGCCCCTACCGAATGTACAGCGAAGCCAAGTGAAAGGCGAGGTCTCATTCAACGATAGCGCCTGCCGCTGAGCGCATCACACGGGTGGCGCTTGGGCACATGGGCAGCAGCTTCGACGGTTGTCGCCCAAATCGCCCGTGCGCCCCATGCGGCGACTCGACGATTGCTGCAGGCTTAGAGACTCGCTTTACCCCTGGCACGGAACAGGTGGCCTCGTACGTTCAGGCTGGCAACGCTAGGAGGGCGGTAAGCGCGGTGCGGCGTCATCCTGGGGCCAGGATATCGGCGTGAAGGCACCAGACCTGCTACCGCAAGGCCCAGGCCGGAAAAGCTTCATCCGATACGGGGCTGGTCCCGGCCTTCCACTTTCATTGACGGAGATGCGTCTATCTGGCACCCTCCGGCACCCAACGAAGAGGAAAGGACAATTGGATGGGCTGCCTGTTCGTGCTGATCGCGGCACTCTCGCCCAGACTGGCCCTGATCCTGACGTGGATCTTCACTCCCTGGATCGATCGTGCTACGGGGGCGTTCATCTGGCCGCTTCTCGGTCTCCTCTTTCTGCCGATCACCACGCTGCTCTATGTGATCCTGTGGAATACGGGCGGATACGGGGTCGACGGATGGGAGTGGATCCTCGTCATCCTCGGCGTCTTTGCCGACCTAGCCTCTTACGGAGGCAGCAGGTACGGATGGCGCGACCCGCGCGCGCGGGCCTACTAGTGCTTCCGCTCGCCGCAAGCCTCCGCGCCGTCGTCGCTCGGCCGCTCGGGCGGAAGGCCTAGGTCCGCACGTAAGGGAGCCACGCGCATCCCGGGTTGCCGCAGCCCAGCGCGCATGGCTCCTACCATTTGAGATGCCGCCGAAGGCCGATTTCTTGCGCCATCGTGACGGCGGTTGTGGACTACCGAGAGAAGGAAGCCGAGCCCGATGCCAACAGCGCTCGATAATGGCCGTCGCTCGGGGCGCAAGCTCCTACCCGCCGCCGTCGCTCGGCTGCTCGGGCGGAAGCACTAACGGAGCAGGGTAGAGCCGTCCGGCAGGGACGGCCGTCTTCTCAGGCTAGGGAGCGGATCCGAGCGCCTACTCCTCGCCGGGCTCAACGATGAGGCTGACAAACGTGAGACTCGCGTCTCCGACACTGCCGGTGACCTCCCAACAGCCGGGCGTCGGGAAAGTGATCGCGGTCGACTGGAAGCCCTTCCGACCGTACCCGGTCGGAATCCATGCGGAGAGGGGCGGAGCGCTCGCGTCGAGTCTCCGACCGACGATCGTCAACCGCCCCGAAACGCCGCGCCACCAAGGGACCTTGATCTCGATGCTCCGGTCCTTGTGGATGTCCTCGGGCCGTGGGCGGAGCGGGTTGGGATAAAGCTCAGTCCATAGCGCGTCGTTGCCGAGATAGCGTGATCCCGGACTCACGGTCTCTCCGGGGGGGACATCCCCGTTTGGGCGGGTAACGGGACACGAGTCCGCCGCCGCTTTCGACTCCGGCATGGAGGAGGTGGCCGTCGTCCGCACAGCGGAGGTCTGCTTCTTCACGCCGTCTTCCTCAGAAGAATCCAAGCATCCTGCGAAGATGACGGTCAGAGCAACGGCGAGGACAATTCGGATCATCGCGCGGGATCCTCGCTGAAGGTACACCTCGTCCGTGAGCGCGGTTCCGGGCTTGGGCAGCTAGTCCGACTCCTCCCGATTTCTTCGTCTCACCGCATACCGAGACTCACTCCCACTCTTGTGGGAGGAGTTCGTGCTCGCCGACCCTGAGATCAGGCGGGTGCCCACCTAGCGGTCCCGCCGACGAGGGGCGTGCCGCTGCTCCTCGACAACGGCCGACGCTCCCCGCGCAGGCTCTTACGCGCCGTCGTCGCTCGGCTGCTCGGGCGGAAGCCCTAGCGCGCTCTCCCCTCCTTCACTCGTTCCTCGAGGACGCGACGGGGCTAGAGTCCGTGGTCTGAAATGGCGAGGATCAAGGTCATCGTGCTGATCGTCGGTCTTTTCGTCTGCGGTTCGCTTGGCGTCGTGGCGGCGGTGGCGTGGTCACCCGAGGGCAGCGTCGCCGAGGGGGCAGTGGAACGTGTCCGCCACGGCGTGACCGAGACTGGACGCGTCGAGGTCGTAACGACGGAAGGGCAGGTTCACCGCGTCATCCGCTGGAGGACCAAGCGGAGCGGAATCGAGACTCAAACCGTGGAGGGACCGTTGCGGCTGCGCACCCGGGGCAGCGTGTACTTCGCAACACCGCCCGAGGGGCCTTTGAGCTCTGGCCTGCGGTCGAGGAGGCTCCCCGAAGGGATCCTGACGCTCCCCACAACGACGGTGATCCAGACGGTCACCGAGACCGTGCAGAACACGACCACCGTGATTGAGACGGTCACCGAGACGCTGGAGGACACCGTGACGACGGAGACCGGCACCCCAACGTCGCCCTGATCGGATCAGCGCCCGGCTCGCCATGGCCGCAGGCGCGTGGTTCCCAGAGCTCCTACGTTCCGTCGTCGCTCGGCTGCTCGGGCGGAGGGCGCTAAAGCCGCAGGGCTGAACCGACGAAGACCTCAAACGGTCGTGAGAACGCGAGTAGCTATCACTGTCGACGCTATGCGGGCCTGATCGGGGCATGAGCCGTCGAATCGCCAAGGCCGTTGCGGTATTTGGCAGCCCGTTCTACCTCCTGCCGCTCGGCCCGTTCGCCATCGTCGGGATCCCGCTTTTGACCGCCGTACTCGGCCAAGAAGTCTGGCCACAGTACTCACGGCGGCGCCTGTTCGCAGTCGGATGTACCACAGTCGCAACGGCGATCGGGGTGTATGTCGTCGCAGTTTTTTGGTTCTACGGCATCGGCGGGCCGACCGGAGCATGGATCTGGGTCGGGCCGCTTGTGGGCTTGGTCGTCTACATCGCCGGATGCACGCAGGCAATGCGACGGCCGTGGCGGTGGCCGCTGGCGACCGCTGTCGCCCTCCTTTCGGTCGCCGCTGTCGGATTGTTGGCGGTGGCCACGGGCGTGCGGTTCGAGTCCTAAGACGGGCCCGCGCTCGCCGCGCAAGCTCCTTCGCACCGTCGTCGCTCGGCTGCTCGGGCGGGAGCCGTAGGCGGAAATAGCGTAGACACGCAGCTGATCGAACGAGAAGCAGGGACGCCGATTCACTCCTTCGAGGGATGACGTTTCTGCGCCCTTCGGGGCAAGGTGTGATCGACACTGGAGGAGACAGCGCTGTGGCAGCTTCCTGTCTTCGCTCCGGGCGCGGAAGGCGTACGAGTAGAGGAAGAGGAGAGATGGAAGACGAGGTCTTCGACCGCTGTGCGGAGGAGGAGCGGAGCACTTTCCTTTGGCGCTTGGCTCAGTTCACGCGACTCGGCTTTGCCTATCCCGAGTCAGTGGTCTTGGCGGGCACCGGGATCGACCTTGCGGAGGCGCGCAAGCTCGTAACTCGTGGCTGTCCGATTGAGACTGCCTCGCGGATTCTGCTCTAGGGCGCCGTCTAGCTTCGTCGGTGGCCGCGATCGGCGGCGTCAGGCGATGCGGGGAGGGCGAGGCTTCGAGCGCGCGCCCGGCTAGCGGCCCAGTGCAAACGGTTTGCAAAACGCATGGCGGACAACAGG
The DNA here is from genome assembly GCA_963766725.1 of uncultured Actinomycetes bacterium. Taxonomy (GTDB): domain Bacteria; phylum Actinomycetota; class Thermoleophilia; order Gaiellales; family Gaiellaceae; genus DATEOR01. The sequence goes on along the minus strand of CAVYBK010000020.1, from coordinate 3,827 downwards.
CGCCTACGTGACGTCTAGGGGCTGTCAAGCTGGTGGACCTGAAAAGACCGCATAGACGTAGTGGACCCGGAATGAGGTTAGGTCTTGCTCTCGTCGCGCTCGCAGGTGTCGTTGCCGCCTGCTCGGTGGGAGGTGGCGACCAGGAAGCTGTGCCTACCTTCTCCCAGGCGCCTCGAGGGACGGTGCTCGGCATCGTCTGGCAGGAGGACGACAGCACCCTTCTCCGCCGGTTCACTCGGACCTCGCTCGCGCCGTCCTCACAGGCGGTGAGGCTCGGGCACAACGGCGGAGCCTGGAGCTTCTCGAAGGACGGATCCTTGGTCGCCCTGGCGGGCGCCGCGCCGCTCGAAATTCGCATCGTCGACATCCGCCGAATGCGTCTCGACAAGGTCCTGCCGCTCCCGCGCGACTTCGCCCGCCCGCCGGAGGAGCCGGCTGTCACCTCGCTCGCCTGGCCAACAGAACGGCGCATTCTCGCCCTCGTCGAGTGGGGTGCGGCGAATCACGCCCTCGTCGTCATCGATCCGTTCGAGCGCCGAATCGTCTCCCGTGAGGCGATCGAGGGGACGCTTGTCGCGGTCGCCAGGACGCAGGAAGGTCTCGCTCTCCTGCTCGCGCCCATCGGCCACATCGGCCCCGCGAGGTTGCTCCTGGTGGACAGCGCCGGCGACCAACGCTCGATCGGGCTTGCCGACGTACCCGCCGGGCTTGAGACGATCGACCCTCAACGCTCCGTCCAGCGCCTCGCGATTCCAGCGCTCGCGGTCGATCCCGCGGGAGCACGCGCGCTCGTCGTTCCCGCCGCGGGGCCGGTCGCCGAGGTCGATCTCGCCAGCGGACGAGTGGGCTACCACGACGTGCACGAGCCCGTCTCGCTGCTCGGCCGCCTACGGAACTGGCTTGAGCCCGCAGCGGAGGCGAAGACGGCAGAAGGCGCGGAGAGGCAGGCGGTGTGGGTTGGCGAACATCTCGTCGCCGTCTGCGGCCAGGACACCCACCAACGGGCGAAGGGCGCTGAGCAGACGACGCCGGCCGGACTCGCGCTCATCGACGTGCGCCGGTGGACGAAACGCATCCTCGACGAGCACCCAAGCCAGGTCTCCTTCTCGGCGGAAACGCTTCTCGCGTATGGAACTACTGGGAACGACGCGACCCAGGAGACGAGGGGCGTGGGCCTGACGGGGTACGGCCTCGACGGCCAAGAGCGCTTCCATCTCTTCGAAAACGAGCCGATCTACTTCGTTGAGACGGCCGGGCCGTACGCCTACGTCTGGCGAGGCCGCCAGTCACCGGTCGCAGTCGACCTTCGCACGGGCAAAGTCAGTGGCGAGCTCGATCGCTACCGGGGAAACGACCTTCCGGCACTCGTGGTGCCGGGAGCTCAGCTAGCCAACTAGCCAGCGCACAACAGCTCAGCTGAGACAGCCTTCCCATTCCGTGCCAGCCCGATGGAGTGCTGGACGAGGAAGGCCGTTACGCAGAGAAGGCCCGCAAGCGGGCCTTCTCTCGTGCGTCGAGTGGTCTTGCCGGGGCTGTTACGCCCAGACCTTCATCTCATCGACGATGATCTTTCCACCCGTGATCTTGGGCGGATTCGGCACAACCGTGTCGAGCTTCTCCTCGCGTAGCCACTCGGCCACGACGCGCGTCGACTCGTCGGCGTGCGCCGAAGTGTCGAAGAAGTTGACCGAGCTCATGACGCCGTTGTCGGCCTCGATGAGGAAATAGCCGTTGAAGCCGTCGAGCTTCTTGAGGCGCGGGGTCAGGCTCTCGCCGACCTTGCGCGTGAGCTCGTCGGTGCGCTTCGTGTCGATTCCTTCGTAGCGTCTCACGATGGCATGCATGTAGTGCTCCAATCGAGTGGATCTAAGGACGGAGAGCTCGGACGAGCCCTCCTAAGGGCACTTGGGCCAGATGAGACAGTCGAAAAGGAGTCTTGTGGAGCCTCTACGGCTTCCGCGCTAGGCCTTCCGCGCACAACCACCATAGCCGCGATTTTGTGCCACCGTTGGCAACTGGCCGCCGGCGCGCGGCACCGACATCCCTGGCCACGTCCTTATGCGGCTACATGGCGGGAAGACCAGGAGCGTATAGGGCGTGGTAGACTCGCGTTTACGCTTCTGTTGAAGAGTCTCCTCGTCTACAGGCGAGCGTGACCGCCGGACGAAAGCAGTCCTCCTACTTACTTGTAGCGGCTCGGTCAGCAGGGCAATTCTGAGGGAGGCCGCGATGGCCACCACCGTTTCCGAACCAAGCTCCGTTTCCACGGAAGGCGTGACGACGCGGAAGATGCCCGATGAGCGAAAAGAAGCCCTTGGGCGGGCCGTGCACAGGCAGGTTTCTCTGGGTGCGCGAGTCAAGTCGCAGGCTGATTATCAGGCGATCCTCCTGACCGGGCATCGACCCAATCACCTTCTCCATCTCGTGACCTTGGGTCTCTGGGGCGGTGAACACCGGACATCGGTCAGCGTGGACGAGTCGGGGAACACGAACCTTCAGAAGCTCTCGCGGTAGACGGGCTTCGAATGGTTGCAGTCCGTCCCCAGGGCGGCGTGAGCCGACCCGTAATCGAGTGGCGCGGCGTCCACCTTAGCCCGCATCGTTGGAGGGTTCTCGGTGGACTAGGGCTCTCTCTTGGCTCGCTCGGGGCGTGCGTGCTCGTCGCTCGGCACTTGACCGACGCGAGCTGGCCCCTGGATGGCGCGCGCGTCCTCCTTGTCTTCCTCGCCGCAGGCTTGTATCTGGCCAGCTTCGGCTTCCGCGCATTCGGATGGCGACAGCTGTTTCCCAGCCGCGAGCGCCCCGACGGGGCACGGTGTCTCGCGTCTTGTGGGGCGGCCGCTGCCAGTGGGGTCGTTTTGCCGTTCCGGCTCGACTACGTTGTGAAGATCTTCACTCTCCGCAGGTTGGGCGGAGTGAGGCTGGGTCTCAAGACAATTGGCGTCTCGATCGTCGCCCTCGGCATGGTCGACGCGGTGGCGATGCTCCCCTTGGCTGCCTACGCCCTCGCGGTGTCCGGGCCGGTCCTCCGCGGGCCAATGGTCGTCGTCGTCCTCTTCTGCATCGGCTGTCTCGTGATCATCACGCTCGGACAGCGGGTTTCACGGCTCCCGCTCGTCGGACGCTCCGACCGGCTCCAGGCCGTCTACCGGCGCGTTGCGGACAGCACGCGCTTCTCGCGGCCGACGCTCGTCGCGGGTCTGCTGCTCCTCGGCTGCTGGACCTCACGCGCTCTCGGCAGCGCCTTTCTGCTCAGCGCCCTCGGCGTCCGCTTCTCGCCGGCGCTCGCGCTGGTCGTTCTCTGCGTGAGCGCCGCGACGGCGATTCTTCCCATCACCGCCGGCGGCGCCATCGCCGGCATGGGGACGACGGCCGGCGTGCTGTTCGCGCTCGGCGTCTCGAAGAATGTCGCGCTCAACTTCTCGCTTGCGTCCGGGCTCCTGCTGACGAGCGCGGCGCTCACCGCGGCAGCTCTGGGACTTTGCGGTTCGCTTCTTCTCACGCTCCGTGCGCGTCGGGCGCTAATGCCGGCACTGGTAGCGTCGAGGACAACCGAGTTGCCGGTGGTTAGCTTGCACGACCGGCTCAATCGTGCTGGGAGTCGACTGCGTCCTTCTCCGGGGCTTGCCCCGGTATCGCCGACTGTTTCGCCCGCCAAGCTGGCCATTTTCGTCGAGAGGGCAGCCCGCATCCAGTCAAAACTCGAGCCGTTTGGGCACCTATCAGGCACCGAAAGCGATGCGTAGCCCTCAGGCCTTCCGCCGAAAGCCCTGCTAGGAGCCGAAGCCCTCTGACGGACTCGAACCGTCGACCCCCTCCTTACCATG
>CAVYBK010000019.1:0-86100 GCA_963766725.1 uncultured Actinomycetes bacterium | reverse complement strand
ACAGGATCCGCTCGCCCGCCTGCGCCGCAGTCCTGCCCTTTGCCACGCGGGGCATCGTACGCCGGTTGAGCCCCGAGGTCGAGGGATGTGCGTTCGCCGCTGTCTCTTCACCCTTCCACGCGCCCCTGCGAAGCGGGCGTGGGCTGTGAAGCCCGGATAGTAGGCTGCGCGAAGCAGCGCGAACCTGATCCCGGCATGGAGGAGCGGCGTTGACAGAGGCAACCGTGGGCAGCAGCGAAACACGGGTCTTTCCCCCCGACTCGACCGCCGCTATCCCGTGGCCGTCCGTGGCGAGGGCGTGTGGCTTGAGGACGCGGGGGGGAAACGCTACCTCGACGCCATGAGCGGCGGTTCGATGGCGGCGACGCTCGGCTACGGTCGCGGCGATCTTCTCGAAGCAGCTCGGGCGCAAGCGCTGCAGATCTCCTACGTCCACAACGAGATCGTCACGAACCCAGCGCAAGAGCGGCTCGCGGAAGAGCTGGTCTCGGTGGCACCTGAAGGATTTACGCGGGTCCATTTCGTCACCGGGGGTTCGGAGGCGAACGAAGCCGCGATCCGGCTTGCGCGGGCCTACCACCTCGAGCGCGGCCAGCCCGAGCGGTGGCGGGTGATCTCGCCGGCGCAGGCCTACCACGGCCCGACGATAGGCACCCTCGCGCTCACGGGGCGGCCCGGCCTCCAAGGGCCGCTTGGGCCATACCTGCCGCCGTTCCTGCACATTCCGCCAGCGACCCCGCGCTTCGATCCCACCGGCGAGGCGACGCTCGCCGCGCTGGACAAGGTCCTCGAAGAGGCGGGCCCGGAGACGGTGTCCGCGTTCTTCTGCGAGCCGATCAGCGCGGCGGCCCTCCCTGCCTTCAAGCCGCCGGACCGCTTCTGGGAAGGCCTTGCCGAACGGCGGGAGCGGCACGGTTTCGTGATCTGCTTCGACGAGATCGTCACGGGAATGGGCCGCAGCGGAAACTGGTTCGCCGCCAACGACCTCCCATTCGTTCCCGACGTGATCGCCATCGCGAAGGGACTCGGCGCAGGCTATGCGGCCGTCGGCGCCGCGCTGTGCCGGAACCACGTCTACGAGGCCGTTGCCCAGGGTTCGCGGAGCTTCTCGCTCGGCCACACCTGGAACGGCGCGCCGCTCTCCTGTGCCGTGGGGCTGGCAGTCATCGACGCCCTGCGTCGCGAGGGGCTTATCGAGCATGTCCGTGAGCGGGGAGCGCGGCTCAGGGAGGAGCTCGAGGACGCGCTCGCCGAGATCCCGATCGTCCGCGAGGTTCGGGGCCACGGCTTCCTCCTCGGAGTCGAATACGGCGACCCGCGAGAGGAGGGTGCGTTCCTGCCCCCAGAGCTTCGCGTGGCGGGGCGCGTGGACGAGGTCGCGCTCGAAGAGGGGCTCATCCTGCTCTCCACCCAGCCCACGAGGGACGGCTATGCGGGCGACCAGACGCTTTTCGCGCCGGCGTTCACGGCGCCGGAGGAGGAGCTTGCCGAGATGGTCGACCGCTTCGCCGGCGTCCTCCGCGCAGTCTGGAGCGAGGTCGAAGGCAGGCTCGAGTCCGCCCCCGTAGGAGGACGCACGTGAGCCGACGCGCGCTCGTTATCCAGCACGAGGAGCCCACGCCGCCCGGCCTGATCGCCCCCTGGCTCCGCGACCGCGGCTACGAAGTCGAGACTCTCCGGATCGACGAGCAAGACCCACACGACCTCGACCCGCGCGCCTACGAGCTCATCGTCTCCCTCGGCTCGGAGTTCGGCGCCTACCAGGACGACATCGAATGGATCAAGCACGAGATGGACTTCCTCGCCGAGGCCCAGGAGGCCGAGGTGCCCATCCTCGGCGTCTGCTTCGGCGGCCAGATCCTGGCGCGCGTGCTCGGCGGGGACGTGTTCCGGTCGGAGCAGGAAGAAATCGGCTGGCTCCCGGTGGGGACGAGCGATCCCGACCTCGTTCCGGACGGTCCGTGGTTTCAGTGGCATTTCGACACGTTCACTGCGCCCCCTGGCGCAACCGTCGTGGCGGCAAACGAGGCCGGGCCACAGGCCTACGTCATCGGCCGCAGCCTCGGTGTCCAGTTCCATCCGGAGGTGACGACGGAGATCATGGATGAGTGGGTGCGCGTCTACAGGCACGAGCTCGACGAGCACGGCGTCGACCCGGATGCCCTCCTGGCCGAGACACACGAGCGCGCGCGCCAGCACAAAGGCAACACCATGAAGCTCCTCGACTCCTTCATCGAGCGGGTCGCGCGCCCTCGCGAACGAGCTTGATGACCGCCGCGCTAGCCGAGATCACCGCAGACCGGACGAACGTCTTCCCGCGCGATCTGAACAGGGTGTATCCCAACATCGAGCGGGGCGAGGGCGTTCGCCTCTACCGCGCCGACGGGCGCGAGCTCCTGGATGCCTGCGGCGGCGGCGCGATGGTCGCCGTCCTCGGTCACGGCCGGCGCGACATCGTGGAAGCGGCCGCGAAGCAGGCCGAGCGCCTCTCCTACGTCTATTACCACCAGTTCACGAACGGGCCGCAGGAAGAGCTCGGACGACGCATCCTCGATGTTGCTGCGCCCGAGCTCGCGCGCATTCGCTTCGTCACGGGAGGTTCGGAGGCGAACGAGATGGCCCTGCGATTGGCGCGCGGCTATCACGCCGAGCGCGGGGAAGGTCGGTGGCGCGTCATCTCGCCGGCGAACGCCTACCACGGAGCGACCCTCGGAACTCTCGCACTCTCCGGCCGACCTTCTCTCCAAGCCCCCTACGAGCCCTATCTCGCGCAGCACCTCCACATTCCCCCGAGCACGGCCCGGTTCGACGAGACGGGCGCGGACGCTCTCGCCGCTTTGGACAGGGCGCTCGGGGAGGCAGGGCCCGACACGGTGGCCGCGTTCGTCTGTGAGCCCGTGAGTGCCGCAGCGATGCCCGGCTACTCACCGCCAATTGACTTTTGGGAGGGGCTCGCGGAGCGGCGCGAGGAGTACGGGTTCCTCGTCGTCTTCGACGAAGTGGTGACCGGTTTTGGACGGACGGGCTCCTGGTTCGCCTATCAGCAGCTGCCCCTCCAGCCGGACGTCATCAGCTTCGGGAAGGCGGCCGGCGCCGGGTATGCGCCGCTTGCAGGGATCTTGGCGGCAGACCACGTCTACGAGGCGGTGGCGTCGGGGTCCCGCGAATTCGAGCACGGCCATACGTGGGACGGAGCTCCCCAGCTCTGCGCCGTCGGTCTCGCCGTTCTCGAGGCGCTGGAGTCCGAGGGCCTCGTCGAACGAGTCCGCGACCGTGGCCCGAGCCTCCGCGACGAGCTCGAGGCGGGCATCGGCGACCTGGACATCGTCCGCGAGGTGCGCGGCCGCGGCTTCCTCCTCGGCGTCGAGCTCGTCGACCCGCGCGACGGCGAATCGTTGCTGCCAGGGGAGGTCGAGATCTCCGCCCTCGTCGACGGGACGGCGCTCGAGCACGGGGTTCTCGTCACGACCTCGCATTGCGCGGCGGACGGGTTCGCCCCGGACCAAACCCTGTTCGCGCCCGCCTACGTGGCGACCGATACCGAGCTCGCCGAGATGATCGACCGGCTCGCCGCGACGCTCGGCGACGTCGACAGCCGGGTCAAGAGCGCACTCGCGTGACGGCCGCGCAGTACGTCCTCCTGGCCATGCCGGACGTGAACGGCTACCTGCGCGGCAAGGCGCTGCGCATGAATGCCTTCGAGGCAGCTGCCGAGAACGGGACGGTCATGACGGATCTCCTCCTCGGGCTCGATCCGGTCGACACCCCGATCTCGGACTACGAAGAGTTCGGGATCCGTTCCGGCGCGGGCGATCTGGTCGTGCGCCCCGAAACCGAGACCCTGCACGAGCTCACCTGGAGGCCGGGGTGGAGCGTCTGCCTCGCGACGCCGTCGTGGCGGGACGGCTCGCCCTGTGAGATCGCGGTGCGGGAGGTACTCCGGCACGCCCTCGAGGGCATCAGCGAGCTCGGCTACGAGACGAGGGCCGCCTTCGAGTACGAGGTGCGGATCTGGGACGGCGAGGGCCGGCCGCTCTCGACCGGGATCAGCTACAGCATCGTCGAGGCGGGGCGGTATCACTCGCTTGTCTCGGCCTTGGAGCCTGCACTCGACGCCTTGGGAATCGAGCTCTCTGCGATCCACACCGAGGCCGGCCCGGGCCTCCTGGAGCTGAACCTGGCCGCGCAGGAGGGCCTGCGCGCGGCCGACGACGCGGCGCTGGTGAAGCTCGCCGTCAAGGGCGTCGCGGAGACGCTCGGCCTCCGCGCCAGCTTCCTCGCCAAGACGGTTCCCGGCGAGGAGGGCTCGAGCGGACACGTGCATCTCTCTCTCTGGAAGGACGAGACCAACGCATTCGCCCCGGGCGACGGACCAAATCTCCCCACGCCTGCCGCCCAGGCGGTGGCCGGGATGGTGGAGCACCTGGCGGGCGCCTCGCTCCTCCTCAACCCCACCGTGAACTCGTACAAGCGGCTCGTGCCCGGCTGGTTCGCGCCGGTGAACGCGAGCTGGGGGATCGAGAACCGCTCGGCGGCGCTGCGGGTCATCTCGTCGTCCGCACAGCCCGAGCGCTGCCGGATCGAGTGCCGCCGCCCGGGAGCGGACGCGAACCCGTATCTCGCGCTTGCCGGCCTCGCGGTCGCCGCCGGGGAAGGGCTCCGCCGCGGAGCGGAGCCACCTCCGCCGGTCGTTGGCGACGCCTATGCGCGGGAGGATCTCCCCGCCCTGCCCGGCTCGCTGGAGAGCGCACTCGCCGCCTTCCGTGCCGACGGCGAGCTCCGCGCCCGCCTGGGGGAGCGCTTCAGCGACTACTTCGCCGTCTCGCGGGAGTGGGAGCTCAAGGCGTGGCGCGAGGCCGTCTCGGACTGGGAGCGCGAGCGGTACGAGCGGGCCGTCTAGCCCTCCGCTTCGCCTCAGGAGAAAAGGGGCCGCAGCGCGGAGTAGAGCTCCCGGTGCCGGCGGTAGATCGTGTCGTAGATCTCCGTGCACTCACGCCGCGGCAGCAGCGGCTCCGAACGGGGGCTCCCCATGACGCGGGCAGCCGAGGGAACGTCTGGGTGCAGGCCTACCCCCGCCGCTGCCAGCATCGCGGCGCCTCGGGCAGTGGTCTCGACATCGTGTGGCCGCGTCACGGGCAGCCCGGTCACGTCGGCGCGGATCTGACGTAGCAGGTCGCCGCGCGCTCCGCCTGCCACGCAGACGAGCTCGGTCGCCGTGTGCCCTGCGGCACTGATGGCCTCGAGTACGTCGCGCAGGGCGAAGGCGTTGCCCTCCAGCAACGCCCGGGCGAGGTGAGCGCGACCGTGGGACGCGGCGAGGCCGAACCACCCCGCCCGCGCGGCCGCGTTCCATTCGGGGGCGGTCGCCCCGGCTAGCGCCGGCACCCACATGACCCCGTCGGCCCCCGCCGGCGCGTCCTCCGCCAGCGAGTTCAGGAGCTCGTAGACGTCGGCCCCCGTGGCCGCGGCCTCGGCCGCTTCGACGGAGCCCAGCTCATCGCGGAACCAGCGGTAGGCACCTCCGGACAGCCAACCGGGGTTCTCGAGCAGCCAGCCATCGGGTGCCGCGTGAGGATGGAGTTCGGTGACACCGTCTGGGTCCAAGACGGGGGCGGGCACGACGGCGCAGACGGGCTCGGCCGTCCCCATCACGTCGCAGACCGAGCCAGGGTCCACGACTCCCGCCCCGAGGGTCGCCGCCATCTCGTCCCCGGAGCCGAGAACCACCTGGGTAGACGGATCGAGCCCAGCTGCCTGTCGGAGCCATGGCGACACCGGGCCCAGGACGGTGCTCGCCGGCCGGACAGGGGCAAGAGACTCTGAGTCGATCTGAAAGGCAGCGCATGCCTCTTGCGACCAGTCGGCGCTCTCGACGTCGAGGAGCATTGACGATGAGGCATTCGAGGGATCGACCGCCAGCTCCCCCGACGCATGCCAGGCGACGAACGAGCCTGGCAGAAGGAACCAGCGCGAACCGGCATGCTGATCGGCGCGGTTGTCGCGGAGCCAGGCGATCTTCGCGGCGACGTGGCCGGCATCCAGGTTGCATCCGCTGAGCTCGCGAAGGCGATGCGGGTCCATCCGCTCGGCCGCTGCATCACACTGAGCCTGGGCCCGTCGATCCATCCAGATCAGAGCGGAGCCCACCGGTTCCCCGTCGGCGTCGGCCGCAACCAGCCCGTCGAGCTGCGAGCCGAACGACAACGCGCGCACCGGGGCCCCGTTGACGGCGCGACGTACCTCGGCAAGCGCCGTTGCGACGGCGCCGAGCCACTCGCGTGGATCCTGCTCCGCCCACCCAGGCTGCGGATAGGAGAGCGTGTGCGGCACGTAAGCCTTCGCCGCCTGCTCGCCCTCTCGAGTCAGCGCCTGGGCACAGGTGCCCTGCGAGCCGACATCGACCCCGACAACGAGCTCCGGCTTCACCTTGCGTCCTCGGATTCGTCGCCGGGCCCGCGCCGGTAGACGCTGAACTCGAACGCCTCCGCCAGATGATGTTCCTGCGATACGAGCACCACCGTCCCGTCAGCCGTGCTGTCGAGCTGGAAGAGGTTCAGGAGAAGCGCTCCGGACCGTACCCCCAGGCGCCGGGCCACTTCACCCCTGGCCGTGTCCGGCTCGATCGAGGCGATGGCGTGGTGGATGGGCAGGCCTCGCTCGGCCATCGCCGCATAGATCGATCCTCCCCCCAGCTTCCCCATCGCTTCGAGCGACAACACCTCGGGTCGGCACCAATCGACCGAGTCGACGACCGGCCGCCCCGCGGCCGTTCGCACCCGTCGAAGAGCGCACACAGACGCTCCGACGGCCACGTCCAGTGCAGCCGCCACACGCGCCGGTGCCGGCTCGAGCGCGCATTCTTCGGCCGTGCTCCCGGGTTCCAGGGCCATCGCCTCGATTAGCGACGACACCGAGAAGTTGCGGCTGAGGTCACTCTGCACGCTGGGCCGGTGCGAGACGTAGGTGCCTGAACCGTGGAGGCGACGGAGTACGCCGTCCTCCTCGAGGAGCGCGATCCCCTCTCGGAGCGAAGGCCGGGACACGCCGAGCGCGCGCGCCAGTTCGGGCTCACTCGGCAGCCTGTCCCCGGGGGCCAGGCCCTGGAGGGCGATTCGCTCACGCAGGCCCCTGGCGACCACTCGGCCGAGCGACGGCCGGCTCGCAGCGCCCGCCTTCACGGAGTGACTACGGCCTTCAAGACCTCGCCGGCGCGGATCCGCTCGAAAGCACTCGGCGCGTCGTCCAGGGCGACGACGTCCGTCACGATGCGTCGGATCCCAGCGAGGTCGTCGGCCAGCATGTCGAGGGCGTGTACCTGATCGCGGTGGCGAGAGGCGTAGGACCCGTGCACCTGCACCTCCTGATAGTGGAGGACATTGGAGGGGAACTTCATGTGTGTGGTGCCCTTCGGGAGACCGCCGAAGAAGAGCACTCGCCCGCGCGGAGCGGCCATGTCCATCGCCTGCTCCTGAGCGACGTCGCTGGAGCAGGCGACAATCACGACATTGGCTCCAATCCCGTGTGTCGCAGCGCGCACCGCCTCGACGCTGTCTGCAGCCGACGCGTCGAGGTAGGTCAGCCGTTCGTCGCCGAGAACCTCACGCGCGAGCTCGAGCCGTCGCGCCGCTGTCTCCAGCATGAGCACCCGGCCCGCCCCTTGGAGACGGGCGATGAGCGCGTGCGCTGTGCCGACGGGACCGGCGCCGATCACAACCACGGTGTCGTCGAGCGAGACGGAGATGTCCTTGTGCCCGCAGATCGCGTCCGAGAGCGGGTCGGCGAAGGTCGCGAGGATGTCCGAGAGGCCATCCGGAATCCGGAAGAGGTTCTTCAGGGCGATCTGAGGGATCGCCACAAGCTCGGCGTAGGCCCCCTGGTGGTCGAATCCCATGAGCTCGCCGTTGAGACAGAGGTTCTCGGCACCCGAGCGGCAGAGGCGACATGTGCCGCACCAGAGCGTGGAGATGCAGTGGACGTGGTCGCCGATCGAAAAACCGGCTCGATCGACCTCCGCCGCCGCCGCGCTGCCAATCTTGATCAGCTCGCCGCTGATCTCGTGCCCGAGCACCCAGGGAGCCGAAATGCGTCTGTCGCCGTTGTAGAAGGCTCGGACGTCGGTGCCGCAGATGCCGCAGGCCGTGACCCGAAGGAGGACGCCGCTCTCAGGGCAAGAAGCGTCGGCGACCTCTCCGACCGACATCGCTCCCGGGCCTTCCCAGATGGCCGCTCTCACGAGGCTAGGATATCGAAGTTGTCTGACAACTTTGGGAGGCGCGCAAATGGAGTTCATCTTCATGCTCACGCGGAACGACGAGACGCTCGCCGATGCGCGTAAGGTCTATACGTCCGTCGCGGCGACAGGCGTGCGCCACTTCGGCTGCAAGGACGTGGGCCTTCCGCGCAGAGAGCTCGAAGCGCTCCTTTCCGAAATCGAGAGCAACGGCCACACGTCCTATCTCGAGGTCGTGTCCGAGTCGAATGAGGCCACGCTCGCCTCGGCGCGCGCCGCCGCCGAGATCCGACCGGACTACCTGATCGGGGGGACACTGATCGAGCCGGTGCAGGAAATCATCGCCGGCACCGGGATCAAGTTCTTCCCGTATGTCGGACGGGTCGTTGGCCATCCGTGTCTCCTCCGCGGCTCGATCCAGGAGATCGCCGACGATGCTCGCCGCGTGGAGGCGCTCGGCCTCGACGGCGTCAATCTGCTCGCCTACCGCTACGACGGCGACGTCGGGGCGCTTGTGGATGCGGTTGTCTCCAACACGTCGCTGCCCGTCATCGCCGCCGGATCGGTCGACTCCGTGGAGAGGATCCGCGCTCTTGCAAACCACGGTGTCTGGGCCTTCACGATCGGCACGGCCGCCCTGGACGGCGTCCTCCTTCCAGAAGAGTCGCTCCAGGCGCAACTCGAGCTCGCGCTCGAGGCGGCAGCAGACTGAAGGAGAGGGTGCCGCGAGGCACCCTCTCCTGCGATTTCTAGGCGAGCTCTCCCTCGTTGATGAACCTGCCCGCGCGGTCGTACTTCTCGCGGTTTGCGCCGCGGAGCCAGAGGGCGTAGAACAGCGCCGCCAACGGAACGATGGCGCCGATGATGCCCAGCCAGGTGATGTCGATCTCGAAGCCGTGCCAAGGGCCGATCTGCCCGAGTTCCTTCACGTACCACACGTCACCGGCCGCAAGCGCGCTCAGGTACTTGTAACAGAGGTAGAGCACGAGGATCTGCGCGAGAAAGCCGATCCAGGCACAGACTGTGGTCTTCCAGAAGCTCCGCTCTTCGGGAGGTAGCTTGCGGAAGTACGCCCAGACGGACAGAGACGTCAGCGCCTGGACGAGCACGATCCAGATCACGCCCTGAACGGCAATCCAGTAGTAGACGTCCAACCCAGTCCGGTCGGCGAACCTGAAGACGAGGACGATCGCGAGCGCGATGGCGCCCTGTGTGAGGACAGCGATATGCGGCGTCTTGTGCTTCGGATGGGTGCGGCCCAACGCCTTGGGCAGGAGCCCCTCGCGCCCGAGCGAGTAGGTGTAGCGCAGCCCGGCGTTGTTCAGAGCTGCGGCACAGGCGAAGGCGCCGGTGATGATGAAGACGGACATCAGCTGACCCAGCCAGTTGCCGATGAGCTCGTTCGCCGGAACGACGTTGAAGTTGAGGTAGTCGACCGGGATCTCACCCCCGAAGACGGTCGTCGACCCGGCGTTGAGAGCATCGAACGCCTGGTTGGCGGGCCCGTACGAACTGACCGACGCCCACGACGCGAGCGTGTACAGGACGCCGACGAATATGCAGGAGCCGAGGACCGCGATGGGGATCGTCCGATGCGGGTTCTTCGACTCCTCTGCGTAGTTGGGCGCGGCCTCGAACCCGACCCACGACCAGAAGGCGATGAAGATGCCGAGGCCGAACGCGATGCCCTTGAACGCGTTCCAGGGGAGCACCGGGGCGATCGAAACCCCGTCGTTGCCGCCCTGGACGAAGACGCCGATGGTGAAGGCGAAGATGATGAACAACTCGGTGATCAGGAAGACGCCGAGGATCTTGGCCGAGATCGGGATGTCGAAGTAGCCGAGCGCCGACATGCCGACGATGCCGAGGATCGCGTACCAGATCCAGTTGATCGGGTCCATGTCGAAGGCCGAAGCGACCTTCACCTGGGCGAAGGCGGCGAAGCCGCCGATCAGCGACGCGCCGAAGAGCGTGTACGCCGCAGCGAGCGAGAGGCCGGACACCATTCCCAGCGTCCGGCCGAGCCCGTGGCTGACGTAGGTGAACATGCCGCCCGCGGCGCGGAGCCTCCGTGCCATCTGGATGTATGCGACCGAGAAGATGGTCAGGACGATCGTCGCGAAGAAGAACGCGGCCGGCGCGTACCTCTCGTTGCCCGCGCCCACGGCGAACGGGAAGTTGAACATGAAGACGGACAGTGGCGCCGAGCCGGTGATGCAGAGGAAGAGCACGAGCAGAAGGCCGACTGAGCCCGACCGTAGCTTCTCGACGCTCTCGTCACCGGCGATGTCAATCGAGGTGACGGTTCCCTCATGAGCCAGATGGGGATGGACAACTCCCCCAGCCTCAGAGCTAGGCATAGAGCCTCCGGGTTCGAGTTTTGCCGCCTCCGGGCGGCAAACCGGTGAAAGAGAGGCGCGTATCGTGCCGCATTCGGGGCCAGAAGTAAACAGCCCGAGGGCGCGGGGACTAGTCGCCGTTGAAGACCGCGTCGGGCAGGAAGCAGGCGACGATCCAGTTGGGGGCGTCGACCACCTCGGTGATCTTCAGGTCGGCGGCCAGTGAGCACAGCACGTAGGCGTCCTCGCGCGTAAGCCCGCGCCGGTCGACGAGATGGTCGATCATGGCGCGAACGGCGGATCGGGACGCCTCCATGAGGTCGCTTTCGACACCCGTCGTCGCGAACCAGCCCCCGGCGTCGACTCGAGGCGTGAGCGAGCCGGGCGGACGGCGGAGCGCGGGCGAGCGGAGCGTCATTCCCCGCTCGACCGAGACGCGGAGCGTCGTCCGCATCTGGCACTCGAGCCCGGAGATGCACACCTCCCCGTCCCCCTGGGCCGCGTGCGCGTCGCCCAGCGAGAGCAACGCGCCGGCAACACCCACCGGCAGATAGAGCGTCGAGCCCGCCGTCACGTGGCGCAGGTCGATATTGCCGCCACCCGCGTGCGGCGGGGGGATGGGCACATCGTGCATCCCCGGCCCCGGCACGCCCGTGGTGCCGCAAAACGGCTCGATCGGGATCTGCACGCCGGCGACGAGCTCGGTCGAGTCGCCCTGCGTGAGGTCGAAGACCTTCAGGTACGGCCCGTCCAGTTCGCCGGGCGGAAGCAGGCCCAGGCTCGGGAGGAGCGCCGCCCAGCCCCAGTCGGGCACCTCGAAGCCGCGGAGCTCGACGGCGAGCACGTCACCAGGCTCTGCGCCCGCCACGTGGATAGGCCCCGCCAGGGGGTAGATTGCGTCGAGGTCGAGCGCGAGAAGATCTTCCGCCGTCGAGTCCCTGCCGATCTGCCCGCCCGCGAAGTCGTCGGTCTCTACGACGATCAGGTCTCCGGACTCGACGTGCAGCACGGGCTCGATGTCGACGTCCCAGCGCCGGTGCGTGGGCGTGTCCCGGCTGATCAAGTGCTCGGCCAAGCTATGCGGACTGGACTGCGGCGAGCGACTCGGGAAGTGTCTGGCCGCCGTCGACGACGATCGTCTGTCCCGTGATGTACCCGGCCTCGTCGGTCGCGAGGAACAGCGCCGCCGCCCCGATCTCCTCGACTCGCCCGAGTCGACCCAGCGGGATCGCCGCCGTCATCGCTGCGAGGTAGTCGTCGCCGAGCTCCTCGAGCCCCTCGCTGACGACGTTCCCCGGGAGGACTGCGTTGATCGTGATCCCATTCGGCGCGAGCTCCATGCAGGCCGTCCGGAGGAAGCCGAGCTGCGCAGCCTTCGTTGCGCCGTAGTGCGACCAGCCGGGAAAGCCCGTGATGGGGCCTGTGATCGAGCTCGTCAGGATTACGCGCCCGTGGCCGGAGCGCTCCAGGTAGGGAAGGCAGGACTTGACCGTGAGCATGCAGCCCTTCACGTTCGTGGCGAAGATCGAGTCGATGTCGTCCTCCGTCATGTCGGCTAGCTTCACGTCCGGGAAGACGCCCGCGTTGGCGCAGAGCACGTCGACGCCGCCGAACCGAGCCGCCGTCTCCTCGGCGAGCCGCTCGCAGTCGCCGGCCGTGCGGACGTCGCCGCCGACGTAGGCCACCTCGCCGCCCTGGCCGGACAGGTCACGCACGGCCGCCTCTCCGGCATCGGCGTCGCGGCCGTTCACGACGACGTTCGCGCCGGCGCGGGCGAACACGCCGGCGATTCCCTTGCCGATGCCCTTCGTCCCGCCGGTGACGAGCACCGTGCGACCGGTGATCGGTGTGAACATCGGCCGGATTCTACGAGGTGCAGGGCCTTGGTACGGTCCGCGGGTGACCACCGTCGACACGGCGATCGTCGGCGCGGGCATCTTCGGGCTGGCGACCGCCCACGCCCTGTGCCGCGACGGCGCCGGCACGGTCGCGCTGTTCGACCGCGGAATGCCGGGCGGCGGGGATTCCGGTCGGTCGTTCTCGATGGTGCGCCGGCACTACTCGAATCCCGTCACAGCCCGGTTGGCCATGGCCGGCTCGAAGACGATCATGGACTGGCAGGACGAGGTAGGCGTGGCCGACGCGGGGTACGTCCGGTGCGGCTACCTGCTCACCGTGCCCGAGGGGCTGGTCGACGCCTGTCGCGGCAACGTCCGGATGCTCGAGGCTCTCGGCCTGGAGACCGAGTTCCTCCAGCCGGACGAGGTGCACGAAGTCGAGCCGCAGCTCTCGCTCGACGCCGTCGCGGGTGCCGCCTACGAGCCGGACGGCGGCTTCGCCGATGCTCAGAAGATGTGCCTGGGCTGGTTCGCGGCCGGAACGCGCAACGGTCTCCACTCGCATCTTGGCCTCGCGGTGGATGCCGTCCGCGTGCAGAGGGGGCGCGCGGTCGGTGCTCGAGACGGCGCGTGGCTTCTTCCCGGCCGGTCGCGTCGTTCTGACCACGGGAGCGTGGGCAAACGACCTGCTGCGACCGCTCGGCGCAGGGCAGCCAATCGAGCTCAGGCGGCTTCAGGTCCTCGTGGCCCGCAGCGGGCCCGGTGGGCCGCTTCCCTCGGCGGTCTGCTCGGATGCGGTGACGAACGTCGTCGTCCGTCCGGACCGCGGACGGCAGTTCTGCGCGGTCGCGTACGCCGGAGAGGATCTGCTGGACCGCGCGGACGACTGCGACCACGGCCTCTCGCCCGGCTACGAGGACGCCGTTCGCCGCGGCTTGCGCGTGCGCTACCCGCGCCTCGCCGACTTCGAGCTCGTACGCGGCTTCGCCGGGCCGTACGACGTCACGCCCGACTGGAACCCGATCATAGGCCCCTGTCCGGGGATCGAGGGCATGTACCTGGCGGTGGGCTGGAGCGGCCACGGATTCAAGCTCTCCCCGGCAGTCGGCGAAGTCGTGGCCGCCGAGGTGAGCGGTCGTGCTCCGCTGATCGACGTCGGCGCCCTCCGACCCGAGCGATTCGCTGAGGGCCGGTTGCTTCGCCTCGCCTACGGGCCAGGCGCCAGGGCCTAGGCGGGGCCGCCGTCCAGGACAGCCTTGTAGGCGGCAGCCGCGGACACGTCGTCGGGCGCAGCCTCGGCCGCTTCCTCCGCGTCGCGGAGCCTGACGTACCGTTCGACCTCCTCCGCGGTCCGCCTCTCCGACCATCCGAGCACGGGCGCGACCAGAGGCGCGATCGACGCTGCGGCCGCGCGACCTCGGTCGGTCGCCTCGATGGAGACGCGGGTACGACGGGAGAGGATGTCGTCGAGGTCGAGTGCGCCCTGGTGGGTGACCGCGTGCACCGCCTCGGCGCGGAGGTAGTGGCCGGCTCCTTCGAGCTGGCTCGCAAGCTGGGGTTCTCTCTGTGCGAGCACCAGCACCTCATCGGCGCAGCCGCCGTGGCGCAGGCGGAGCCAATTCTCGCGCTCCCTCGGCGCCTCGGCTCCCAGGAGCGGCAGTCGGTCGGTCGTCGAGGTCGCCGCTGACCCGAGGTCGCGGCAGGCGGCATCGACGGCGTCGCGGCCCATGACGCGATAGGTCGTGTACTTGCCCCCGGCAATCGCGGTCAGCCCAGGCCGTGGAGAGAACAGTCGATGCTCGCGTGAGAGCCTCGTGGTGTCGGCGGTGCCATCGGCTGCGACCAGCGGGCGGAGCCCAGCGAAGACCCCGCAGATCTCTTCTCGCCGCACCGGCCTCAAGAGGACGCTGTTGACCTTGGCCAGCAGGTACTCGACGTCTGTCCGGTTGGCAAGGGGCGTCTCGACGTCACCCTGCCACTCGGTGTCGGTGTCCCCCAGGAGCCAGTGGTCCGAGCCCCACGGGATGGCGTGGAAGATGCTCTTCTCGGTTCGCATGAAGAGCCCCGATCGCATCGGAATCGAAGAGCGGGGAACGATTAGGTGTACGCCTTTCGAAGGCCGCAACGTCGCTTGCGCCCGCCCGGTTGCCTGCTCGAGCAGCCGGTCTGTGGCCACGCCAACGGCGAGAATCGTATGCCGAGCCCGGAGCTCGAGCGGCCGCTCCCTGAGACCGTCGTCGGCCCGTACGCCGAGGATCCGTCCGCTCTCGGCCCTCACAAAGCTCGTCGCGCGAATCCTGGTCGCGATGGAGGCGCCGTGGGCCGCGGCCGTGCGCGCCACATACACAACGTAGAGGGCGTCGTCCTCCTGGGCGTCGTGGAAGAGGACGGCCCCGACCAGCGAGTCGGGCCGAAGCGTCGGGGCTGCCTCGAGGGCGGCCCGGCGTGACAGATGCCGCGCGCGCGGCAGATGTCGACCCGCCCACGTGTCGTAGAAGAGCAGACCGGCACCTACATACGGACGCTCCCACCCGCGGTGCGTCAACGGGTAGAGGAACTGCACCGGCCGCACGAGGTGGGGCGCGAGCCGGGTGAGCAGCAGGCGCCGCTCGCGCAGCGCCTCGCGCACGAGTCGGAACTCCAGCATCTCTAGGTACCGCAGGCCGCCGTGAATGAGCTTGCTCGAGCGGCTGGAGGTTCCCGCCGCTAGATCGTCCGCCTCGATCAACCCGACGGATAGGCCGCGTGAGGCCGCGTCGAGCGCGATACCCACACCGGTGATCCCGCCTCCGACGACGAGGACGTCCAGCTCCTCCCGCTCCAGCCTGGCGACGGCATCTGCCCTCGCGGACGGGCTCAGTGCTCCGTCGCTCAAGAGTCGTCCCGCACGTGGACTTCGAGCGCTTCCTGCCAGCGGGCCCGCTCTCGGGCGCGTCCGCCGGCTTCCAGGCGAGGAGCCACCCGCCGTGCGACTGCGGGCGCCGTAAGATCGCCGTCGAGCACCTCACTCGCCTCCGCGGCCAGGGTGGCGACACCGCGAGCGGTTGCCTCCAGATCGGCCGCGACCTCGAGTTCTAGCCCGGAGAGGTCGGCGACCGCCTGCAGCAACCCGCCGTGCCCAGACAGGCCTCCGCCCACGCGGACGACATTTTCCGGACGGTGGTCGTCCAGCGCTTCCAGCGCGTCGGCGATCTGATGGGCGACGCCCGCCAAAGCTGCCGCCGCGAAATCCTCCGCCGTCGTCGTGCTCGTCGCGCCCAGCACCGTGGTGCGGTCGGCGCCATGCCAGCAGGGAGTGCCGAGGCCAGCCGGAGCCGGCACGACCACCGGATGCGGGCGGGACCAGTCCGGCGCCCCCATGGTGTCGACAGCGGGGAAGCCCAAGTCGGAAAACAGGCGCAGCGCGTTGCCGGCGTTCGCGCAGTAGGCCTCGAGCGCGTATGTCGGCCCCGACGCCCGCTTCTCCCAGGCCACCGTCGCCAGCACGCCGGGCGGCGGCTGCGGGCGCGCTTCGCCCACGTTCAGCCACAGGAAGGCACCGGTGCCGAGGGTCAACGTGGCCATTCCCGCGGTGGTGCAACCCTGACCGTAGAGCGCAGCGGACTGGTCGCCGAGCATTGCCGCAAGCGGCGCCTCGAACCCGATTGCAGCGTTCGACGCGTGGAGACCGAGATCGTCTGACGCTCGTATCTCGGGCAGCAGCGCCGCCGGCACTCCAAAGAGATCGAGGAGCCCTTCGTCCCAGTGCAAGCTCGTCAGGTCGACCAGCAGCGAGCGGCAGGCGTTGGAGGTCTCCGTAACGTGCGCCGCCCCTCCCGAGAGATGCCACCCGAGCAAGCAGGCGACGTCGCCGAAGAGAAGCTCGCCTGCCTCGGCACGTTTTCGCAGCACCTCGTCGCCCTCGAGGAGCCACGCTAGCTTCGGCGCCGAGAACGCGGAGTCGAGTCGAAGGCCGGTCGTCGCGTGGATTGAGGCTGCCTCGGGACGCCCGGCCATCGCCCGGCACAGCTCGTCGGCGCGCTGGTCCTGCCAGCTCACCACGGGCGTAACGGGCTGCCCAGTGGCACGCTCCCAGAGGACGAAGGACTCCGTCTGGCTCGCAATGCCGATTGCGGCGACGTGGGCTTGCTCTTGGGCTACGACCTGCGAGATCGCCTCGAGCGTCCCGGCGAGCAGCGCGTCCGGATCGTGCTCGACCATCCCCGGTGCCGGCCGGCGGGTCGAGACCGGACGGGACGCCGCACTCCGTTGCCGAAGGCGTCGGTCGTACGCGACGCAGCGTGTACTCGAGCTTCCCTGGTCGAGAGCTAGGATCACGTCCGCGCGCACGCTGCCTGTTTATCAAGGCAGCGGACGCGGCGGGTTTTTGGCTCCACGGAGCGGCGCAGGAGTCGAACCTACCCAGCGTGGGGCTGCCACGCCTCACCGGTTTTGAAGACCGGCTGGGCCACCAGGCCCATGCCGCTCCGCGGCTAACGTAGCTCAGGCGGTCTTGGCCCGGCGGCGCAGCACGCGCTCGTCGCCGACGCGCCTCGTGAGGCCGTCCGCGTCGAAGCGCTCGAGGAGGAGCTGGGCCGGCTTCCGGCCTGTCCCGAGCAGGTCGCGGAAGCGCGCGAGGGTGATGGAGCCCGCCTGCTCGCACTCCTCGACCATGAGGCGCTTGGCCTCCTCGTAGGCCGCGGTGCCGAGCGCGAGGCCGTCGCCGAGACGCACGAGCCTCCCTTCGCGCTCCAGGAAGGACGCCAGCTCGCGGTCGTCCACGGGGATCGGCGTGAAGCCCGCTGCGGCGAGCTCCGCCTCCAGCGCCTCGGCCGCGCCCGAGCGCTCGCCGAGGCTCGCCACCGCGCCCGGAAGGTAGAGGCGCGCGCCCCTCCGCTCGACGCCGGCGAGCGGGAGCACGTCCTTGGCCCATGGCTCTGCGGGAACCGGGATCCCGGGGTCGAGCGGATCGGCGGCCTCGATCCGCGCCCGCAGGGCGGCACGCAGCTCCTCGAGCCATTCGGCGGAGAAGACCCACTCGCCGGCGTGCTCGAGGCCGTTCGTCTCGCCGCCGAGGTGCCTCAGCGCGTCCGCTCTGACCGGCTCGTGGACGAGCGCTGCGAGGTCGCCCCGTTCGAGGAGCTCGAAGCGGGCCGGGCTTGCGTGGCGGGGAGGAGCCGGGTCGAGCACGAGGCCGCCGCCCACGGTCGTCCGGTCGCGGAGGACGACGCGGTCGCCGCGCGCCGCCACCGCGGGCGAGGCGAGGCGGAGCTGCGCCCAGCGCTCTCCGAGCGCGGACGACCCGGGCGTAGTGCTCGGCCGTCCCGTGGTGGACGTGGAGGCGCATGCCGTCCGGGATCGCCTCGAGCTCGTCGAGCGCGACGTCCAGGCGGTAGGAAGTGGGGTAGGCACCCGGTGCGACGAGCGCGTCGCCTCGGCGAAGTTCTCTGCGCTCGACTCCCGGAAGCGCCACCGCGACGCGCTGCCCGGCTTCCGCTCGTTCCACCGGCCGGTCGTGCACCTGAACGCTGCGAACGCGAACGTCGAGCCCGGCCGGCTCGGCGCGCAGCACGTCTCCCTCGCCGACCGATCCCGACCAGAGCGTCCCGGTCGCCACCGTCCCGATTCCTCGCAGGGTGAAGACGCGGTCGACGAAGAGCCTCGTCGCGCCCTCGGCGCGCTCCTCGGCCACGCGGTCCGCCGCCTCCCCGAGAGCGCCACGGAGCTCGTCGAGCCCTTCCCCGGTCTTCGCGCTCGTGACGACCACCTCGACGCCGGGCACGAGCTCCCGAGCCTCCTCGGCGACGAGCTCCACGAGCTCCGGCTCGACCGCGTCGGCCTTCGTGATCGCGACCACGCCGTGCTCGATCCCGAGCAGCCGGACGATCGCCAGATGCTCAAGGGTCTGCGGCCGCGCTCCCTCGCCCGCATCGACGACGAGGAGGAAGAGGTCGATGCCGCTCGCGCCCGCCACCATGTTGCGCACGAAGCGCTCGTGGCCCGGCACGTCGATGAGCGAGAGCCGGCGCCCGTCCGGGAGGTCGAGCGGCGCGTAACCGAGGTCGATGGAGATCCCGCGCGCCTGCTCCTCGGGGAGCCGGTCGGTGTCCTTTCCGGTCAGCGCCCGGACGAGCCACGTCTTGCCGTGGTCGATGTGCCCTGCAGTTCCTACCGTGAGCGGCATTCGTTCACCGCCCGCGCGGCCTCCTCGACCTCGTCGTCGGTGAGCGTGCGGCAGTCGAGCAAGAGGGCGCCGTCGCGCACGATCCCGATCACCGGTGGGTCGGCCCGGCGCAGCGGTTCTGCAAGCGTCTCCTCGAGGGCGCAGGCGAAGCTCTTGAAATCCGTCGTGGGGAGCGAGCCGCCCCCGGCGCGCGCGACCGTCTCCTCGACTGTCCCGCCCGTCAGCTCGGCGAGGCGCTCGGCTCGGGCGCGGACGGCGTCGGCGGGCTCGGTCAGCATGTGGAGGACCGGCGGGCCCGCCCGGCCCGAGCGGTAGAGCGCGAGCGTTCCTTCGAGCGCGGCCAGGGTCAGCTTGTCGGCGCGGAGGGCCCGCTGCAGCGGGTGGCGGCGGAGCCGCTCGACCAGGTCTGCCCGGCCGAGGACGATCCCGGCCTGCGGCCCTCCGAAGAGCTTGTCCCCGGAGAAGGTGACGATGTGAGCGCCGGCCGCAAGGCTCTCGGGCACGGTGGGCTCGTCGCCGATGTCCGGCAGGACGCCCGAGCCGAGGTCGTCGACGAGGACGACGCCGCGATTCTCGGCGAGCCCGACGAGGTCTTCGAGCTTCGGGCTCTCCGTGAAGCCCACGACCCGGAAATTCGACTGGTGCACGCGAAGCAGGACGGCGGTGCGGTCGCCGATCGCGCGCTCGTAGTCCTCGAGCCGCGTGCGGTTCGTTGTGCCGACCTCGACGAGGCGGGCTCCGGAGCGCGCGAGCACCTCGGGAATCCGGAAGCCGTCGCCGATCTCGACGAGCTCACCGCGCGAGACCACGACGTCGCGCCCTTCCGCGAGCGCGGCAACGGCGAGGAGGACGGCGGCGGCGTTGTTGTTGACGACCAGCGCCGCCTCTGCGCCGGTGAGGTCGCGAAGCAGAGGTGCGATGTGGTCCTGGCGCGAGCCGCGCGTGCCTTCCTCGAGGTCGTACTCGAGATTCGAGTACCCGCCTGCGACCTCCTGGATGCGCTCGAGGGCGCGGGCCGCGAGCGGGGCTCGGCCGAGGTTCGTGTGGACGATGACTCCGGTCGCGTTGAGAACGCGCCGCAGCCTCGGCGCGGCCGTGCCCTGGAGGATGTCGAGGGCGTCGGCGACGATGTCCTCTGGCTGCTCGCCCGCGGAGACCCTCTCGCGGGCCGCCTCGATCGCCCTGCGCGCGGCTTCGAGGGCCAGCTCGTGGCCGTGCTCGGCCTCCAATGCGACGAGCCGCTCGTCCTGTAGGAGCTCGTTTATCGAGGGCAGTGCCCGTAAAGGATTCTCTTGCTGCATTTCGCGTGATGATACGCCGCGTTTGCCGCTAGTCTCCGAGGCCCATGACCGAGATCGCCGCACGCCTTGCGCGCCCCATTCAGCGTCTCGGGAGACCGAGCACGGTGTTCCTCGTGGCGGCGCTGGTGATCGCGGTGGCCGGAGTTGCGCTTCTCGCGCGCGCGTACACGCTCAGGGACTCGGTTCTGCCCGGCGTCACGGTGGCCGGAGTCGACGTCGGCGGCCTCGCGCCGGCCGACGCGCGGGCGCGCATCGACGCAGAAGTCGGCGCACGGCTGGACGAGCCGGTCGAGATCGTGGTCGGAGGCAAGTCTCTGCGGGTGACGCCTTCCAACATCTTCCAGGTAGACGGCGCGGCGAGCGAGCGGGCCGCCTACGACTCCGCACGCGAATCTCTCTCCGCTCGCCTCGGCGCGCTCGCGGTCCCGTTCGCCGTGCACCGGGACGTACAGCCGGTGCTGCGCGTCCACGAGTCGGGTCGCGCCGCGCTGGCGGACGAGCTGGCGGCGCTCACCAAGCGCGCTGTCTCCGCCCGCGTGTCCATGGAGGGGAAGGAGGCGGTCGTCGTCCCGGGCCGCGAGGGCACGGCGATCGACGGCGAGGCCGTCCTCGCCTCGCTTCGGGAGACGGCGCTGGCGGGCCTGCCGTCCTTCGAAGTCCAGCTCCAGAGCGTCGAGCCGCCCATCTCCACCGAGGCGGCCGAACGCGCGGCGACGACCGCGCGCACGATCGCGGCAGCTCCGGTGAGGCTCAAGCTCAAAGGCGAGGGCGACATCGGCCGGCTCGGTCGCGTCCAGCTCGCCTCGCTCGTCCGCTTCGAGCCGAAGGCCGGCGCGGTGAACGTCGTGCTCGACCCGGCCGGGATCGAAGGCAAGCTCCATCCCCTCGTCAAGCCGTTCACGCGCAAGCCCGAGGACGCCACCTTCCGCGTCTCGGGCGACCGCGCATACGTCGTCAAGGCGAAGAACGGGACGACCCTCGACGTGAAGGGGGCGCAAGGAGCGATCTACGAGGCCGGAAACGGCCCCGGCCGCAGGCTGGCCGTGCTCGGGCTGACGGCGCTCGCGCCCGCGTTGACGACGAAGGACGCGAAGGCGCTCGGGATCAGCGAGCGCATCTCGACCTTCACGACCGACATGGGCGTCTCCTCGCCGAACCGGATCTGGAACGTGCATCTCCTCGGGAACTACCTCGAGGGCACGATCGTGAAAGCAGGCGAGACGTTCTCCTACAACGAGGTCGTCGGCCCGCGCACGATCGAGCGCGGCTTCCGCGAGGGCCAGATGATCTTCGGCGGCGTCCTCATCCCGTCGATCGGCGGCGGTGTCTGCCAGACGGCCACGACGATCTTCAACGCCGCCTTCGAGGCCGGTCTGCCTGTGAGCGAGCGGCACAACCACTCCTGGTACATCAGCCACTACCCGATGGGCCGCGACGCGACCGTGTCTTGGGGCGGCCCAGACCTCGTCTTCAAGAACGACCTGAAGCACGCGATCCTCATCGACGTGAGCTACACGGACGCGACGTTCACGATCAGCTTCTACGGGACGAAGCAGGGCCGGAAGGTCACCTCGACGACCGCGGACCCGACGAACTACACGCAGCCGAAGATGCAGTACGCGATCGACCCGACGGCCGCGCCCGGCTCGAAGACGGTCGTTGCGGGCGGCGGGCCCGGCTTCGACACGAACGTCCACCGCAAGGTCTACGAGCACGGGAAGCTCATCCGGGAGGACGACTTCTTCACCCGCTACACCCCGGAGAACCCGACGACGGTGTACGGCCCCGGCGGCAAGCCGCCCGGTCCCTACATCGTCCTGCCGACCAGCGGTTAGAGCGGTTAGAGTCCGGCCCGCATGAGGCCGGAAGCAGCAACTCTCCGACTGGCGGTCTTCCCCCGCTCGAGCCTGCTGACGAACGTCCTCCTCGTGCTCGGCGGCGCGGGCTTCGTCGCGCTCGCGGCGCAGGTCTCGATCAGCCTCCCGTTCACGCCGGTGCCGATCACCGGTCAGACGTTCGCCGTCGTCCTCGTCGGCGCGTCGCTCGGCTCGCTCCTCGCGGTCGCCAGCCTCGGGGTCTACATCTTCGTCGGCGCTCTTGGCGCGCCCGTCTACGCCGACCAGACGCACGGCTGGGACGTGCTCACGGGCCCGACCGGCGGTTACATCATCGGCTTCGTGCTCGCGGCCGCGCTGACCGGCTTCCTCGCGCGGGAGCGCTGGGACAGGCGCTTCTCCTCTGCGGTCGCGGCGATGCTCTCCGGCAACGTCGTCATCTACCTCTTCGGGCTTCCCTGGCTCGCGGCGAAGATCGACACGGGGCTCGAGGACACCCTCGAGGCCGGCCTCTACCCGTTCGTCGTGGGCGACCTGATCAAGCTGTACCTCGCCGGCGCGCTCCTGCCGGCCGCATGGGCGCTGGTGCGCCGCTTCAAGGGTTAGCCGACCCCCTCGCGGGTACCCCCACCAGACGACGAAAACAACCGTAGGAGGGGGTCTTCGTGGCATCTGTCACCGAATCGATCACCGTCGACTGTCCCATCTCGACCGTCTACAACCAGTGGACGCAGTTCGAGGAGTTCCCGCGCTTCATGGAGGCCGTCGAGGCGGTCTCGCAGACCGACGACACGCATCTCCACTGGGTCGCCGAGATCGGCGGCAAGCGCCATGAGTGGGACGCCGAGATCACCGAGCAGCGCCCGGACGAGGTCGTCTCCTGGCGTGCGCTCGACGGCCACTACAACTCC
This sequence comes from uncultured Actinomycetes bacterium, assembly GCA_963766725.1. GTDB lineage: Bacteria > Actinomycetota > Thermoleophilia > Gaiellales > Gaiellaceae > DATEOR01. Next base: position 63,483 of record CAVYBK010000019.1, on the reverse strand, counting down.
GGCCGCGTGCTCTTCGAGAAGGTCGACGAGGCGACGACCAAGGTCACCGTCGAGATGGAGCACGAGACCGAGGGCATGATGGAGGCGCTCGGCTCGGCTCTCGGCGCTGACAGCCGCCAGGTCAAGGGCGACCTCGAGCGGTTCAAGGAGTTCATCGAGTCGCGCGGCGCCGAGACGGGCGGCTGGCGCGGCGAGGTCAACGCCGGCGAGCGCGTTCGCTAGTCGAACGAGCTAGCTACTGCGCGTCGGCTTTGGCGGGGGAGGTCGGCGGCTGCGCGGCGAGCCGGTTCTCGTAACCGGCCACGACAGTCGCCACCGTCTCCGCCGGGTCGTCGCTCACGTACAGGAGGCCGACGTCCTCCTCGGAGACCATCCCTTCACGGAGGAGTCGGCCCCGTACCCAGAGCATCAGCCCCTCCCAGTAGTCGGAGTCGAAGAGGACGACCGGGAAGTGCACCACCTTTCCCGTCTGGATGAGCGTGAGCGACTCGAAGAGCTCGTCCAGCGTCCCGAAGCCTCCCGGAAAGATCACGAACCCCTCGGCGGCCTTCACGAACATCGTCTTGCGGGCGTAGAAGTGATGGAACGTGAGGTTGACGTCGAGATAGGGGTTCGAGCCCTGCTCGTGCGGCAGCTCGATGTTGAAGCCGACCGAGAGTCCGCCACCCTCACGGGCGCCGCGGTTCGCGGCCTCCATGACCCCCGGCCCGCCTCCCGTGACGACGGTGAAACCCGCTTCCGCGAAGCGCTTGCCGACGTCTACGGCGGCGGCGTAGTACGGGTTGTCCTCGCTGACCCGGGCGGAGCCGAAGATCGTGACGGCGGGCTTGGCAATTCCCGAGACCGCCTCGAACCCTTCGAAGAACTCGTCCGCGATCTTGGCGACGTGCGTGCGCTCGGCGCCGTCGTCGCTCTGGAGGAGCCGCCGGTCGTCCAAGCTAGAACGTGCGCTCGACGTGGGTCGCCGTCATCGCGACGGCGAGGAACACGGCGAGCCCGATGTACACGGCTCCGGCCGTGAGCCGCTGCGATGTCGTCACCTTGTAGTACAGGGCTGCCGCCGGGGAGTCGCGCTCCCGCCAGCGGCGCCAGAGCTCGACGGCGCCGACAACCAGGATCAGGATGAGGATCGGGTTCGGGTGCCAGAAGGCGAGCGCGACGAGCCCGGCCAGGCCCACGGCCCAGAGCGCCGGGTGGACAGCGGCCACGGCGCGGCCTCCGTCGAGCGGAACGATGGGGAGCAGATTGAAGAGGTTGAGGAAGAAGCCCGTGAAGGCGAGCGCGATCAGAAACGGGGAGTCGAGCGCCTCGCCGAAGCCCCAGACGACCACCGAGCCGAGGGTGCCGAGGATCGGGCCGGCGAGCGCGACGCGCGCTTCCTTCCAGGCATCCGCAGGCATCTGCTTCATCCCGACGACGGCGCCGAGGAAGGGGATGAAGAGCGGCGCCGAAGCCGGCACGCCCTGGCGGCGGAGCTCGAAGACGTGGCCGAGCTCGTGCACGAGGATCAGAAGGACGAAGCCGACGGCGAACCGCCAGCCCCAGATCCACGCATAGGCCGCGATCGAGACGAGCATCGTTCCCGAGGTCGCGAAGATCTTGAACTTGAAGAGCGCGAGCGCGAGGAACTTGAATTTCGCGAGGAGGGCGCCGATCGCCGCGAGCGGAGCGATCAGCTTCTTCCCGATCTCCTTCCAGCGTGGCTCCGGATGGATCGGCTTGTACTCGCGCTGCGGCTCCGGCTCGTAGAGCGGATAGTCCGGCTCGCGCTGCGGAGTGAATGGGCCCACGTCAGATTCATCGTAGCCAGCAGCCGATCCCTTGAACCCCTTGCGGCGGCGTACCAGCTTCACTCTCTCTTCGTCAGAAAGGAGCAGCACTAGTGCAGAAGATCCTCAAGATCCCGTCGCCGGCGATGTGGTGGCGCTGATCGCACTCTTCGTGGCGCTCACGGGCTCCGCTGCGGCGGTTACCGTGGCTTTCGCGCAGAACTCGGACAAGGTCGACGGCAAGCACGCGGTCGGCTACGGCGCAAGCCTCAGCGCCCGCAAGGGAAAGCTCGTCGCCACGAGTACGGCGAACGGCCGTGTGCCTGACAGCCAGAAGCTGCAGGGACGAACGTGGTCCAAGTTCCTGAAGGACGTCGTCGTCGTCGTGGCGAGCTCGGGCTCGATCGCGAACGGGGGATTCGACACGCAGACTGCGACGTGCCCGGCCGGCTATTCGGCGATTGCGGGCGGCGTCGACCCGGTCAATGTCTCGAACGTCTTCGTGACGTCTGATGCGCCCACGACGCCCGAGGCCACTCGGCTCTACGCAAACGCCGACGGCACGCACAAGCCGAACGGCTGGCACGGCGCTGTGGTCAATAGCAGCGGTGGCACGATCAACCCTGGCTTCAAGGTCGGAGTCGTTTGCGGCAAGTTCTAGCGCGCGGCCACTGAGTTACCTCGACAGGGGGCCGCTCGGCCCCCTGCTCATTTTCCGGATGCCAGCGGCCAGCCGCGTGGCTACGATCCCCTCCCGATCCACTCCTCGCCGCCCTCGTAGACCTCCTTCTTCCACAGGGGCACGGTTTCCTTGAGCGTGTCGATCGCGTCCTTGCAGGCGGCGAGCGCATCCTGGCGATGCGGGGCTGATACGGCGATCGCGACGCTCGCGTCTCCGATCTCGCAGACCCCCACGCGGTGCGTGATGGCGATGGCGCAGAGGTCGTAGCGCTCATTCAGCTGCTCGGCGAGATCTGCCATGACGTTCTCGGCCATGCCTTCGTAGGCCTCGTACTCGAGCCGCACCACCTGCCGGCCCCGCGACTGGGCGCGCACGGTGCCGACGAAGGTGGCCGTTGCGCCGGCGCGCTCGTCCTCGACCTCTGCCACGACCGCGGCGAGGTCGATGGGGTCCTCGGTGAGGCGAAACGCGCCGCCCGAAACAGGCGGTATGAGCGCGACCTCGTCCCCCTCTGCCAAGGCCTGGCCGCGCCCGACGTAGGCGCGGTTCACGGCGAAGACGAGGCCTGTGGGCTCGTCGCCGAGCTCGAGCGCCCGCCAGACGTCCTCGACTCGGGCTCCTTCGCCGAGGTCGACGTCGCGCCGTCCCGTTCCCGCGTGCTCGCGCAGGCCGGCGAAAAGCCTCACCGTGACTCGCATGGGCGTTAGCCTAGAGGCGATGGCGAAGGCCGAAGACCGCCGCGAGACCGACTCGGGCATCGAGGTCAAGCCGGTCTACACGCCCGAGGACGCCGGCGGGGTGGAGCTCGGGCGGCCGGGCGAGTTCCCGTTCACGCGTGGGCCGTATCCGGACATGTACCGCGGCCGTCCCTGGACGATCAGGCAGTACGCGGGCTTCGCCTCGGCCGAGGAGACGAACGCCCGCTTCCGCTACCTGCTCGAGCGCGGCCAGACGGGGCTCTCGGTCGCCTTCGACCTCCCGACCCAGCTCGGCCTCGATTCCGACGACGAGCGCGCGGCGGGGGAGGTGGGCCGCACGGGCGTCGCGATCGACTCGCTCGTGGACATGGAGATCCTCTTCGACTCGATCCCGCTCGGCGAGGTGTCGACCTCGATGACGATCAACGCGCCGGCCGCGCTCCTGCTCCTTCTCTACGAGCTCGTCGCCGAGGGCCAGGGGGTCGCGGGCGCCGAGCTGCGCGGCACAGTGCAGAACGACATCCTCAAGGAGTACGTGGCGCGTGGGAACTACATCTTCCCGCCGCGCCCCTCGATGCGGATCACGACCGACCTCTTCGCCTACTGCCGCGAGCGGCTGCCGAAGTGGAACACGATCTCGATCTCCGGGTACCACATCCGCGAGGCGGGCTCGACGGCGGTGCAGGAGCTCGGCTTCACGCTCGCGCACGGGATCGCCTACTGCCAGGCCGCGGTGGACGCGGGGCTCTCGCCCGACGAGTTCGGTGAGCGGCTCTCCTTCTTCTTCAACGCCCACAACCACTTCTTTCAGGAGGTGGCGAAGTTCCGGGCGGCGCGGACGCTCTGGGCGCGGATCATGAGCGAGCGCTTCGGCGCCACGAACCCGAAGGCGCAGGCGCTCCGGTTCCATGCGCAGACGGGTGGCTCGACGCTGACCGCGCAGCAGCCGGAGAACAACATCGTCCGCGTCGCGATCCAGGCGCTCTCGGCTGTGTGCGGCGGCGCGCAATCCATTCACACGAACGGCTACGACGAGGCACTGGCGCTCCCGACCGAGCGTGCGGCGCGCATCGCTCTGCGGACGCAGCAGGTGCTCGCGAACGAGGCGGGTGGCACGGACACGGCCGATCCTCTGGGCGGCGCCTACTTCCTCGAGGACCTGACCCGCGAGCTGGAAGAGCGCGCCTGGGCTTTGATCGAGCGCGTGGACGAGCTCGGCGGCGCGGTGGCGGCGGTCGAGCAGGGATTCACGCAGCACGAGATCGAGGACGCCGCCTACGAGCACGAGCGCGCGCTCGAGAGCGGCGAGGAGATCCTCGTCGGCGTCAATCGCTTCGTGGAGGAGGAGGGAGACGAGGAGATCGAGCTGCATCGGCTCGATCCAGAGGCTGAGAGGCGCCAGGTCGAGCGCACTGACCGTGTCCGTGCGGGCCGCGACGCGGGGGCCGCGGAAGGGGCGCTTGCGCGGGTGCGCGACGCGGCGCGGGAAGCCGACAACCTCCTTCCTCCGATGCGGGAGGCGCTCGCGGCGCACTGCACGGTGGGGGAGATCTGCAACGCCTTGCGCGACGAGTTCGGCACGCACGACGCCCATCACGCGCCGTGACGCTCGAAGACGACGTCGTTCGGCTGAGGCCGTTCGAGGACGCCGATGTGCCGGCGATCGCGGTCGCCTGTCAGGACCCCGAGATCCCTCGCTGGACGGCGGTGCCCTCGCCCTACACGGAGGCCGACGCTCGCGCATGGCTCGAGTCGGATGAGGAGGAGAGCTTCGCCGTGGTGGACAGGGCGAGCGGCGAGCTGCTCGGATCGATCGGCGTCCGCTATCTCGACGGCGGGATCGGCGAGGTCGGCTACTGGGTGAAACGGGAGGCGCGAGGGCGGGGGGTCGCGACGCGCGCGCTCGGGCTCGTCGCCCGCTGGGCCCTTGTCGACAAAGGGCTCGGGCGCTTCCAGCTCCGGGCCGACATCGAGAATGAACCGTCGCAGCGGGTGGCCGAGAAGGCGGGGTTCGTGCGCGAGGGCGTCCTGCGGTCGTCGCTCGTGCACAAGGGCGAGAGGCGCGACGTGATCATGTATTCACTCGTGCGCGAGGACCTCTAGGGGCCACCCCGGACCACCACCCGCTTTCGAGCGTACAGCGGAAATTCGGGCGGGTGGCGCGTCACATGTGGCGAGAGACGCCGCGTCTGAAGGAAGATAGACACGTGGCCAAGGCCGAGGACAAGGGGACGCGCGACAAGCTCGAGGAGCTTCAGGCCCTCCGCGACGAGGCGCTCCACTCCGGCGACGAGCGCGCGGTCGAGCGGCAGCGCTCCCGCGGCAAGCTGCTCGCACGCGAGCGCATCGAGAAGCTCCTCGATCCCGGCAGCTTCGTGGAGCTCGACCGCTATGTCCGCCATCGCAACCCCCACTTCGGGATGCTGGATCGCCGCCCGTGGGGCGACGCGGTCGTCACCGGCTACGGGACGATCTTCGGCCGGCGCGTCTTCGTCTTCTCCCAGGACTTCACCGTCTTCGGCGGCACGCTCTCCGAGGCCTTCGCCGAGAAGATCTGCAAGGTGATGGACCTCGCGCTCAAGTTCGGCTGCCCGCTGATCGGCATCAACGACTCGGGCGGGGCGCGGATCCAGGAGGGCGTCGTCTCGCTCGGCGGCTATGCCGAGATCTTCTGGCGCAACGTGCAGGCCTCGGGTGTCATCCCGCAGATCAGCCTCGTCATGGGCCCGACCGCCGGCGGCGCGGTGTACTCACCGGCCATGACCGACTTCGTCCTGATGGTCAAGGAGAGCTCGTACATGTTCATCACGGGCCCCGAGGTCGTGAAGACCGTGACCGGCGAGGATGTCGATTTCGAGGAGCTCGGCGGCGCGGCGACGCATGCGTCGAAGTCCGGCGTCGCCCACTTCACGGCCGACGACGAGGAGGCGTGCCTCGAGGACGCGCGCTACCTGCTCTCGTTCCTGCCGCAGAACAACGTCGACCCGCCGCCCTGGTTCGAGGCCTCCGACCCAATCGGGCGAGAGGACGCCGAGCTCGACACGCTGATCCCGGACGAGCCGACGAAGCCGTACGACATGCGCACCGTGATCGAGAAGGTCGTCGACGACGGCGAGCTGCTCGAGGTGCAGGAGCTCTGGGCCGAGAACATCGTGTGCGCCTTCGCGCGGCTCGGCGGCCATCCAGTCGGAGTCGTTGCGAACAACCCGCGTGCGCTGGCCGGCACCCTCGACATCGATTCCTCCGTGAAGGCGGCGCGCTTCGTCCGCTTCTGCGATGCCTTCAACATCCCGCTCGTGACGTTCGTGGACGTTCCCGGCTTTTTGCCCGGCACGGCGCAGGAGTGGGGTGGGATCATCCGGCACGGCGCGAAGCTCCTCTACGCCTACTGCGAGGCGACCGTGCCGAAGATCGCCGTCATCACGCGCAAGGCCTACGGCGGCGCCTACGACGTCATGAGCTCCAAGCACATCCGCGCGGACTTCAACTTCGCGTGGCCGACCGCCGAGGTGGCGGTGATGGGGCCCGAGGGGGCGGTGAACATCGTTTTCCGCAAGGAGCTCGAGGACGCGGAGGACCCGGACGCGCGCCGCGCGGAGCTGATCGAGGAGTACAAGGAGCAGTTCGCAAACCCGTATGTGGCGGCCGAGCGCGGCTACGTGGACGACGTCATCGAGCCGCGGCGGACTCGGCCGGTGCTCATCGACGCGCTCAAGACGGCGATCACGAAGCGCGAGCGCCGCCCGCCGCGCAAGCACGGGAACATCCCGCTCTAGCTGGGCACTACGTCAGCCAGGCGAGAGCGTGCGCCCCGAACGGGAGCGTGGTCATGACGCTGGTGCTGCCTGTGCGGCCGATCACCGTTTCGTCGTCGGTCGCGATGGCGACGTAGCGCTCGTCGGGCGACCAGGTGATCGCCTCCGCGCCTCGGACGTGAGGAATGGCGATCGGGTCGCCGCCCCGGCTCACCATCACATACTCGCGCTCCGGGTGGATCAGTGCGAAGCCGAAGTTCCCGAGCGGGCTTGCGCGCAGGTCTTCGATCCGGGCGCCCGGCTCGGGCAGAAAGCTTTCGAGGCCGCCTTGCGCGAAGACGGCAACAGCCGCTTCTCCCGTCTGCCCTTCCAGGACTGCCACGAAGCTCGTGAGCCCGAACCAGCTCACCTGCGCGAACCTCCATTCGGCACCGTTCTCGACCCCTGCAGCCCGGAGGGCCTCCGTGAGCTGGAGACGGGAGAAGAAGATGAAGGGGCTGCCGTGTCGGCGCGCGATCACGATGTTGCCGTCGAGGACCACGCTGAGCGCGCCGTCTCCCCTCCAGGCCGGCGCGCATCCGTCCACGTTCGGAAACTGAATCCCTTGCGAGCTCGTCACGGACGTGAAGTCGCCCTTGCAGCGCGCGACCAGAGACCCGTCCTGGCTCCACACCAGCCCGTTGCAGTCCGGCGGATGCGGCGGCCGCTCCGGGGCCATGCTCGGGAAGCGGAAGGCCTGCGTCTGGCACGCGGCGTCCGCCGCCACGAGGACTCCATGAAGGATGCGCGGCGGAGGCGGCGGGGAGCCGGACGCATCCGAGCGGCTTCGGACTGCGTCGGCGATGGCGACGACGAGGAGCAGGACAACGGCTCCGCCCACGAACCAGGTGAGCGCGTTTCGCATCAGCGCCAGGCCAGGTCGCGGGCGGCGATGCCGAGCCGGCGCACGCGGGCATCGCCTGTGTCCGGCCGAAGGAGGAAGACCGCCCCCTCGCGGGTGGCGGCGACCACCCACCGTTCGCTCGGCGCCCACGCGAGCGAAGTCACCGTGCCGACAGGCGCGATCGGTGCCGGCCCACCTCCGGCGTCGAACGTTCCCGCGAGCTCGCCGTCGAGCCAGAGGGTGGCGAGGCTCCTCTTCGGGCTGAGCTCGAGCGAGGCGGTGTGAAAGCGGGGCAGATCGGCTCGGACCAGGACGTGGCCGTGATCGACGATCACCAGCTTCCCGGCGGGCAGTACCGCGACGAAGCGGGCGTCAGAGAACCAGGCGACGGCCTCGACGGGGTGTGGATACACGGTACGCACGCAACGCGCTGTCGCGTTGTCGCCGGGGAGCGTGAAGAGGCGGTCACCGGGACGGCAGTCGATGCTCCACTCGACGAGCGCGCCGTCGTGAACCTGCGTGAGTGTCCCGTTCGGCTTGAAGGCGGGAGCGCGCCCGCGCACGACGATCGTCTGCCCGGCGGCGGTCTCGAGCCCGAACCCCTCGTCTCTCGGCACCGCCACGACTCCGCCGAGCGGGCTCCAGACGGATCCTCCCGGCGCTGCTCTCGTCCCGTCCGGCGAAAGCGAGAACCGGCACCCGGTGTAGTTCGGCGGCCGAGCGTCGGTGAAGCCGACGAGGCGGAGCGAGTGGAGACGGCAGCCGTCCGCAGGATCGCTGTAGAAGACGGTGCCCATGAACCCCGAGGGCACGCCGGGAGGAACGATGCGCCGCTCCGCCGCCGGCGCGGTTGCCTTCACGTCCCGGTCTCGCAGGCCGCCGCGCAGCGCGTCCGCGGCCGCAGCTGCGGCGACGGCGAGGACTGCCGCGAGCACGAGCCATGTGCGCATCTCAAAAGACGATACGCCGCTCGCGCGGCCGAAGTTCTACGCGGTCTCGAGGACGACGAGCTCCGGCAAACGCGGCTCGTCGAACTCTTCCTTGAAAGCGGAGACGACGTCGGGGTCGAACTGCGTCCCCGCGCAGCGCTCGAGCTCGGAGATGGCGCGATCGTGCGAGAGCTTGGAGCGGTAGACGCGGTCGGTCGTCATCGCGTCGTAGGCATCGGCGACGAAGAGGATGCGCGAGCCGAGCGGGATCGCGTCCTCGCCCAACCGGTCCGGGTAGCCGTCCCCGTCCCAGCGCTCGTGGTGGTGCAGGACCCAGGAGGCGACCGGCTCGATCCCGAGCGAGTCGAGCATGCGAAAGCCGATCTGGGGATGGCGCTCGAGGACGAGGCGCTCGGCCTCGTTCAGGGGGCCGGGCTTTCTCAGGATCTCCTCCGGGATGGCGAGCTTGCCGAGGTCGTGCAGGCTCCCGGCCAGGCGTGCGAGCTCGACCTGCTCGGTCTCGAGGCCCATTCTCTTTGCCACGCGCGCCGAGAGCTCCCCGACCATGTAGGAGTGCGAGCCCGTGTAGGCATCGCGGGCATCGACCGCATGGGCAAGCGATGCCGCCGCGCGCAGGCGCGCCGCCCGGTCGGGCCCTTCGGCGAGGCGGCGAAGCTCGGCCAGCTCGAGCAGGTCGGGGCGGTAGACGCGCACGCGGTTCTTCCCGTGCTCCTTGGCCAGATAGAGGGCCGAGTCGGCCACGCGCACGAGCTCGGAGCGCTCGACGCCGTGCTGCGGATAGGTCGCGATGCCGGCCGAGATCGAGACGTGTCCGCCGTGCTCGCACTCGGCGTCGGCGACGCGCTCGATGATCGCCTTTGCGATCGAGAAGCCTTCGTGCTCGTCGCGGCGCGGCAGGAGGAGCGCGAACTCGTCTCCTCCGAGCCGGAACGCCTCGCCGCCCTGGCGGAGGCGCGCGGCCACCTGCGCGAGCACACGATCGCCGACCGGGTGGCCGAAGCGATCGTTGATCTGCTTGAAATTGTCGATGTCGAGCAGGCAGACGGTCAGCGCGACGCCGCGCTCCTGTGCCTCGTCGAGGTCGCGCTGCAGCCGCTCGTGGAAGTGCCGGTGGTTCCCCAGACCGGTCAGCGGGTCGGTGAGCGCGAGGCGCATGGCCTTGAGGGCGCTGTACACCGAGCGCTGGTAGAGGGCGATCGCGACGAGCGGGCCCACGAGCGCGATGGCGAGGAGCGGAGAGCGCTCCCAGAGCACCGCGAGCATGAGGCTGACCGACGCCATGATCGAGAACGGCACCGCAGTCCAGTAGATGGACTTGCGAAGCAGCGGCATGAACGGCTCACGCGTCCACCGCGCGATGATCGCGGCGATCAGCGGGATGTTGACCGCGTAGAACGCCGCCGCGGCGAGCAGCACCTGCAGGAGGAGCGAGGCGACTCCCGTCTCCCTCGCCCCCATGGACGCGGCGAGACCCGCCGCGCCGCCGCCCAACGAGTAGACCGCGCTGTTGTAGGACAGGCGGATTGCGGGGCGGCGCTGGAACATTTCGATGAGCGCCCTGGTGAGGAAACCCATCACGACAGCCGGCGCCCAGCCGTAGATCACGGCGGTGCCGACGATGAAGACGGCCGCGAGTGAGATTCCCTCCGAAGAGATCCCCTCGATCGGGACCGGGTGCGCCTCGACGAAGGTCGCCGCCAAGAGGAGTGCGAACACTCCGGCGAGGACTTCCGGCTCGGGATTCGATGCCACGAATCGCCCGATGGCGAACGCGAGCACGGCGAAGCCCGAGAGGGCCACCGGGACGACGATGGGCAGAAGCCGCGCCGTCTCGCGCGAGACGAAACGACGCTCCGGCTTCACCCGACCCGATGCGCTCTCGGTCGAGCGAACGGGGCGCAGGCTCACGGCTATGACTTAACCGTTCGCCGTGCTACCAGGCCCACCCTTCAAGGTCGCTCAGGAAAGCGGCCAGAAGGGCGGCGACAACTGCAACGTGCGCGAGCTTTACCTTCCAATGAAGCATTCCGATCATCTCCCGTGTTCGGACGCGTAGGACGAGCCGAAGTATCAGCGCACCCGGGAGGTCGCAACATCCCCCCTTTGAGGGATTCGGAAAAGCCTGCTCAAACGTGCAATCGAGCGGGTTTCGGCGCCTAGAGGAGCCCGGCCTCGCGAAGCGGCCGGCGGGCCCAGGCGAAACGGTCGCGATACCAGCCCGTGAGCGGCACGAACGCCACCCCCTGGCTGGAGGAATGGATCATCCAGCCGTTTCCGAGCGCGATTCCCGTGTGGTCGACCTCGGACGGGCTCGAGCGGCGCCCATCCGCGCCGAAGAAGGCGACATCGGCGGCCCTCAGGCGGTCGAAGGGGATCCGCTTCGACTTCGGCACCTCGCCGCTCATCTGGTACGTCGTGCGGCCCTGGATAACCGACGAAAGCGAGCCTCCGTTCGGATACGCCTGGAGCTTGTAGACGCGCCAGACGAAGCCCGAGCAGTCGAAGCCTCCGCGCGACGTGACGCCGAATGTGACCTGCTGGTTTTCGGACATTCCGCCCCACACATACGGGTAGCCGATGAAGTGCACGGCCCGTCGAAGGACGCGCTTCGGCCACTCGCCGTAGCTCGGGAGCGAGAACGAGTCGGCGAGCGACACGACAGAGTCCTTCTCCCACTGGGACATATTCAGCGCCTGGGCGAGCGAATACGCGGCTTCCGCGCGGGTAGCGGGGTCCTGCGGCCGCAGCTCGAGATTGTCGTCCTGCTGCGGATGGTTGAGCCGCAGCCAGATCAGGCGCGCCACGACCTCGTTCCCCAGCCGCCGTGGCGGCTCGAGGCCGGCCTCCTTGACCTTCCGCTGGAAGGTCTTCGCGGCGTGGCGCAGCCCGAGTGCCTTGACGACCTTCGCGTCCAGCCCGGCGATCGACACCTCGGCGTCGGGGTCGACGACGACCTGGGACTCGCCCGTGAGGGCGGCAAGCGCTTCGCCGAGCTCCTTGCGGGTGACGTTCTGCTTGGCGCGGAAGTTGCTCACGCTCGGGCCCATGAGCCCGTTCGCGACCACGACCTTGATCTGCGGCTGGGCCCAGCTTGCGGCAGGCGCCGGCTGCGCCGCGATGAAGGCGGCGACCACGGCGACGACGGCGACGAGACCCCGGCGCATGGTGTTCCTATCGTCGGGCCTCCGTAGGCCCTTTAATCTCAGCCGGATGAACCGCGAGATCCGGCCCGAGCCCTCACCGGAAGAGCTGGAGGCGATCGAAGAGGCGCTTGCGCGCCTGACGGCGCCGCCGGCCGACCCCCGCTCGGCCTGGTGGCGAGCCGGGATTGCCGAGGATCTCAGCGAAGAAGAAGAGCCCGCCTGACGGCCACGCGCCACTCGGCGAGGAGGCGATCGGCCTCCTCCTCGGGCAGCTCGGGCTCGTAGCGCGCCGCGGAGCGCCAGAGTCCCGCAAGCTCGGCGGTGCCGTTCCAGATCCCGGCCGCGAGGCCGGCGAGCGCGGCCGCCCCGAGGGCCGTGGTCTCGCGCTCCTCGGGCACCTCGACAGGAAGGCGCGTCAGGTCGGCGAGGAACTGCAACAGGAATGCGTTCCCTGCCGCGCCCCCGTCGGCGCGAAGGGTCTGGAGCTCGAAGGGAAGCGCCTCCACGACATCCCTTGTCTGGAAGGCGGCTGCTTCGATGGCGGCCCTGACGAGGTGCTCTCGCCGCGTGCCGCCCGAGATCCCGCTGATGAGCCCGCGCGCCTCCGGGACCCAATGCGGTGAGCCGAGCCCGGCAAGGGCCGGAACGAAGTAGACGCCGCCGTTGTCCTCCACCGAGCGCGCGAGTGCCTCGCTCTCGGCGGAGTCCGCGAGGAGCCCGAGCGCGTCACGGAGCCACTGCAGCGCCGCGCCGGTGACGAAGATCGAGCCTTCGACCGCGTAGACCGGCTCCTCCGAGCCGAGCCGCCAGGCGACCGTCTCGACGACGCCAGCTCCGGGCCTGATTCGTTCGGAGCCGCTGTTTGCCAGGAGAAAGGCGCCCGTGCCGAAGGTCGCCTTCGCCTGACCGCGCCCGAAACACGCCTGTCCGAAGAGCGCTGCCTGCTGGTCGCCGGCCGCGCCGGCGATCGGGACGCGGGCCCCGAAGAGCTCGGCCTCGCCGATCGTCCCGCTCGAGCTGACGATCTCGGGGAGCACGGAGCGCGGGACGCCGAAGAGCTCGAGCAGCTCGTCGTCCCAGTCGAGCGTCGCGAGGTCGAGGAGCAGCGTTCGCGAGGCGTTGGAGACGTCGGTCGCATGCACGGCCCCGCCGGTGAGCTTCCAGATGAGCCACGAGTCGACCGTCCCGAAGGCCAGGTCGCCCGTGGCCTCGCGGAGGATCCACTCGAGCTTCGTCGCCGAGAAGTACGGATCGGGGACGAGCCCCGTCCGGTCGCGGATGAGGTCGGCGGGGAGCTCCTTGCACCGCTCGGCCGTCCGCCGGTCCTGCCAGACGATGGCGCGGTGGGCCGGCTCGCCGCTCGCCCGGTCCCAGACGATCGTCGTCTCGCGCTGGTTCGTGATGCCGATCGCGGTGAGATCGGCCGCCGCCGCCCCCGCCTCCTCCAGCGCCTCGCCCGCGGCCGCAAGCACGGACTCCCAGAGCTCGTTCGGGTCTTGCTCGACCCACCCGGGCCGTGGATAGTGCTGCGCCACCTCGCGGTAGCCGCGCCCTTGCGTCCGCAGGGCTTCGTCGAGGACGAGGCAGGTCGTGCCCGTCGTCCCCTGGTCGATTCCCAGGAGCACGGCTACAGGGGGAGCTCGAAGGCCTGCAGCACCAGCATGGGCGCGAATCCCTGGCGTCTGTACAGCCGGAGCGCGGGCAGGTTGTCCGCCTCCACGGAGAGCCCGAGCGTCTCGCCCGGATGGTGCGACCAGTAGCCGGCCAGAGCCTCGGAGAGGACGTAGGCGCCGATGCCGCGATCGCGCTCGTCCGCGGTCACACCGAGGTGGTAGATCCACCGGTCGGCCGCGTCGATGTTGACCATCGCACCGCTTTCGCCCTTCGCCTCGCCGATGTAGACGGCGCCCTGCTCGAGGCCCGCGAGCCATGCGCTCTCCGGGAACGAGCCGTCGGGGAAGCACTCGCGATAGAGCCGCATGGTTGCGTCGAGATCGTCTGGCGTGCCCGGCCGAACCGTGAGCTCCGCCGGGCCGGTTTCGACCCGGCGATGGTCGGCCTCGTTCAGCCGGAAGACCGCGGTCGCGCTCCCGGAGGGCGCGAACCCGGCGCGCTCGAGAAGGAGCCGGCCCGTCGCGTTCCTCGCGCCAACCGCACCGACGACGCGGAGTGCGCTCCGGTTCTCCGCCCGCTCGATCGCCGCCTCGAGGAGCACCGTTCCGATCTTCTGCCCGCGGTGGCTCGGGGCAACGAGCGGCCCGAAGAGGTCGGCGTGGTCGAACCCCGGCGAGACCTCGACGCCCGCGAAGCCGACGACCTCGCCGTCGATCTCGTCCACGAAGAGGGTTTCCTCGGGCGGGACCTCCCAGTCGGAGAGCTCGCTCTCGAGCTCCTCCGCGGTCGTCCAGAGGGGATTGCCCACCTGCTCCTGCGGCTTCTGCAGCGCATGCCGTGAAAGCTCGAGCACGGCAGCCCGGTCCCCCGGCGCGAAGCTACGCAGGCTGCTGCCCACGGAGGACCCTGGGTGCGCTCATGAAGTAGTCGAGGCCTGAGATCCAGGTCAGTGCGAGCGCGACGAGCCCCGCCCACCACGCGATGTCGGTGCTGAACGCTCCGCCCGCGGCAAGCCCTGCGATGGCTGCCGCGGTGGCCTGCGCCCCGGTCTTCAGCTTTCCCAGATCCCGTGCGGCCATCACGACACCGCGCTCGAGCGCGGCGAGGCGCAGCCCGGACATGAGGAACTCGCGCGCGACGATCGCGGCGACCATCCAAGCGGGAAGGGCGACTCCGACCAGCATGATCAGCGCGGCCATGACGAGGAGCTTGTCCGCCACGGGGTCGAGGAGCCGGCCCAGGTTCGACGAGCGGTTGGTGCGCCGCGCCCACCAGCCGTCGACGTAGTCGGTGGTCATCGCCAGGGCAAAGACCGCCGTCCCCCAGTAGTAGTGGTTGGGGAAGTCCCACGCGAAGAGCACGACGACGATGGGCACCGAAAACGCCCGCGCGAGCGTCAGCTGGTCTGCAAAGTGCATGAAGGGACAGAATACGCGCGCCCATGCCTCCATTCGGAAAGGTTCTTGTCGCCAACCGCGGCGAGATCGCGGTCCGCGTCTTCCGCACGCTCCGCGAGCTGGGGATTGGCACCGTGGCCGTCTACTCGGACGCTGACCGCGCTTCGCTCCACGCCGCCGTCGCAGACGAGGCCTATCTCGTCGGAGCCGGGGCGCCGGCCGAGAGCTATCTCAACCAGGAGCGGATCATCGCGGCCGCCCGGAAAGCGGGTGCGGAGGCGGTGCATCCGGGGTACGGCTTTCTCGCCGAGAACGCGTCATTCGCGCGGGCCTGCTCGGATGCGGGCCTCGTCTGGATCGGGCCTCCGCCCGAGGCGATCGATGTGATGGGATCGAAGGTGGCGGCGCGTGAGCTCATGCGGAGCGCAGGCGTCCCGATCGTTCCGGGGACGACGGAGCCGGTCACGTCGGCGGCCGAGGTCGCGCGGCTGGGCGACGAGTTCGGCTGGCCCGTCGCGATCAAGGCCTCGGCCGGAGGCGGCGGAAAGGGCCTGAAGGTCGTGGAGGGCGAAGGAGAGGCGGAGCGCGCCTTCGTCGCCGCGCAGCGCGAGGGCGAGTCGTATTTCGCCGATTCGACGGTCTACGTCGAGAAGTTCATCGTCGACCCACGCCACGTCGAGGTCCAGGTGCTCGCCGACGACCATGGAACCGTCCTCCACCTCGGCGAGCGGGACTGCACCATCCAGCGGCGACACCAGAAGCTCGTCGAGGAGACACCCTCGCCGGCGGTGACGCCGGACCTCCGCGAGCGAATCGGCAAGATCGCGGTCGACGCCGCTCGTGCGGTGGGCTACCGGAGCGCGGGCACGATCGAGGGGCTGCTCGACTGCGACGGCAACTACTGGTTCCTCGAGATGAACACGCGCATCCAGGTCGAGCACACCGTCACCGAGCTCGTCACGGGGGTCGACCTCGTCCGCGAGCAGATTCTCATCGCCGCAGGCGAGCCGACAAGTCTTCGCCAGGAGGACCTCGACTTCCGCGGGCACGCGATCGAGTGCCGGATCAACGCCGAGGACCCGTCGAACGGCTTCCTGCCGGCGCCAGGGACGCTCACGCGCTATCGGGAGCCCGCCGGGCCCGGCGTGCGCGTGGACTCGGGCGTCGTCGAGGGCAGCGAGATCTCCGGCCTCTACGACCCCCTGGTGGCGAAGCTCTGCGTGTGGGACACCGACCGCGAACGGGCCCGCGCGCGCATGCTGCGTGCGCTCGACGAGTTCGAGATCGAGGGCGTGAAGACGCTCGTCGGGTTCCACAAGGCCCTCCTTCGCCGCCCCTGCTTCATCGCAGGCGAGACCTGCCACGGGGTGGTCGAGTCGGAAGAGCTCGCGCAGGAAGCCGAGAAGTTGTCCCATGAGACAACGAGCGTACCGCGCTCACCGGACGGACGCGTTCGCGAGCACACACTCGAAGTGGAGGTGGACGACCGCCGCTTCGAGGTGAAGGTGCTCCGGCCCGAGCCGCCGTTCGCCGAGCTGGCGCGACGGCGTCGAGAGCGGGCAGGAGGCGCCGCGGGGCACGGAGCCGCCCGTGACGCCGTGGTGAGCCCGATGCAGGGGACCGTGCTCGCGGTCGAGGTCGCCGAGGGCGACGAGGTTCGCGCGGGCCAGGTGATCTGCATCGTCGAGGCGATGAAGATGGAGAACGAGATCACCGCCCACCGCGATGGGCTCGTGACCCGCCTGTCCGTGGTCGCGGGCGAGGCGGTCACGACAGGCCAGGTGATCTGCGTCGTCGGCGAGACGGAAGGCGGCCCACCGGTGTGAGGAGTCCGTAGGGTGGCGCCCTCTAAGGTGAAGAACGCGTGCTTTTCGGCTCGGCTCGGGCGGCTTCGGCAAGGTCGGCGAAGTTGATGCGATCCAAGATCGTGATCGTCGCGTCTCTCACTTCCTCCCAGGCAGGCCGGAGTGACCGGTCGACGATCGCTGGACACGGATCGGGTTCGTGTCGAGTCGCATAGCCGATCGGCGCGAGCTGGCCCTCGAACACGCGCACGACGCGCTCGAGCGTCAGCTCTGCCGGAGGATGGTTCAGGCGATAGCCACCGCCGGGCCCACGAACTGACCGCACGATTCCCGCCGTTCGGAGCCTCGGCATCACCTGCTCGAGGACCGAACGCGGTGCCTCGGTCGCCTCGGCGAGCTGGTCGAGGTTCATCGCTTCCTCCGCCATCGCCAGTGACAACACGGCGCGCGTTGCGTAGTCAGTTCGCCGCGTGACCCACATGCGCTCTCCAGTTCAAGTTTGACAGGAGAACAAGCTTGGAATACTTTGCTGCACCAGCTTACTTTATTTTACTGACTATAATTGTCGAGATTTGGAGGTAGAGTGAAGCAACTAGGGGGAGCCGGAGCGATTCTCGCCGTCGTCATTGCACTTCTGGCGGCGGCTTGCGGAGGGACGAGTAATGCGGCGAACGAGGACTCGGGAGGCGGCAAGCTGACGCTCGTCGCCTATTCGACCCCGCAGGAGGCCTACGAGGCGATCATTCCCGCCTTCCAGAAGACCGCGGAGGGCAAGGGCGTCGAGTTCGAGCAGTCCTACGGCGCCTCCGGCGAGCAGAGCCGGGCCGTCGAGGCCGGCCTGCCGGCCGACGTCGTCGAGTTCGCACTCGACAGCGACATCACCCGACTCGTCGACGCGGGCCTCGTCGACTCGGACTGGAGCCAGAACGAGTACAAGGGCATCCTCACCGACTCGGTCGTCTCCTTCGTCGTACGCAAGGGGAACCCCGACGACATTCAGACCTGGGACGACCTCTTGAAGCCGGGCGTAGAGGTCGTGACCCCGAACCCCTTCACCTCGGGCGGCGCGCGCTGGAACATCATGGCCGCGTACGGCGCCCAGATAAAGCAGGGCAAGTCGAAGGAAGAAGCCGTCGCCTACCTGAACGAGCTCTTCCAGCATGTTGCCGTCCAGGACGCGAGCGCCCGCGACGCGCTCCAGACCTTCACCGGGGGGAAGGGCGACGTTCTCCTTTCGTACGAGAACGAGGCGATCACTGCGCAGCAGAAGGGCGAGAACGTCGACTATGTCATCCCCGAACAGACGATCCTGATCGAGAACCCGGTTGCCGTGACGTCGGATGCTCCGCAGTCCGCGACCGACTTCGTCAAGTTCCTCTACTCCGACGAAGCGCAGAAGATCTTCGGCGAAAAGGGCTACCGGCCGGTCGTGAAGTCCGTGGCGGAGCAGTTCGACTACAAGACCCCGCCGACGCTCTTCACCATCCAGGACTTCGGCGGCTGGGGCACCGTCAAGGACGAGTTCTTCGATCCGGAGAACGGAATCGTGGCCAAGATCGAGATGTCTCTGGGGGTGTCGACCGATTCAGGCTAGGGCCGAAGCGCTCCGCCTACCAGTTCGTCGAGCCGCGTCCGGGGGTTCCGCCCTCGGACGCGGCTTCGTGATCGGGTACCTGAGCTTCATCGTCCTGATCCCGCTGGCTGCGGTGATCTGGAAGTCGACGGGCAGCGGGCTCGAGGGGTTCTGGAACGCCGTGACGAGCCCGGCGGCGCTCGCCTCCCTCAAGCTGACGTTCGGCGCCTCCGTCGTGGTCGCGCTCGTTAACGCGGTCATGGGCACGCTGATCGCGTGGGTTCTCGTCCGAGACGACTTCCCCGGCAAGGGGCTCGTCAACTCGCTCATCGACCTCCCCTTCGCGCTGCCGACGATCGTCGCCGGCCTCACGCTACTCGCCCTCTACGGGCCAAGAGGTCCGATCGGGATCAACATCGCGTACACGCGATTGGCGATCGTCGCCGCGCTCCTCTTCGTCACGCTGCCCTTCGTCGTGCGCTCGGTGCAACCCGTGGTGCACGAGCTCGATCGGGAGATGGAGGAGGCTGCGGCCTCTCTCGGCGCGGGCGGCTTCACGATCTTCCGCCGCGTGATCCTTCCGAACCTCGTCCCGGCCATCCTCTCGGGCGTCGCGCTCGCCTTCGCGCGGGCGGTCGGAGAGTTCGGGGC
This sequence comes from uncultured Actinomycetes bacterium, assembly GCA_963766725.1. Lineage (GTDB taxonomy): Bacteria > Actinomycetota > Thermoleophilia > Gaiellales > Gaiellaceae > DATEOR01. Next base: position 44,563 of record CAVYBK010000019.1, on the reverse strand, counting down.
GGTCATCCTCATCTCCGGGAACATCCCGTTCAAGACGCAGGTCGCGTCGGTGCAGATCTTCTCGAACATCGAGAGCGACAGGCCGACGGCTGCCGCGGCGCTCTCCGTCGTCCTGCTCGCGTTCTCGTTCCTGACGCTTCTGGCCATCGACCTCGTCCGCCGCTGGGGGTCCAAGCATGAGAGCTAGATACGGCCTGCGCTTCGCCGCGCTCACCTACCTCATGCTGCTGCTCGTGCTCCCCGTCGGGCTGGTCTTCTACCGCACCTTCCAGCACGGCCTCGAGCCGGTCTGGAACGCGATGACCGACCCGGACTTCCTGCACGCGCTCTGGCTCACGCTCTTGATCGCGCTCATCGCCGTGCCCCTGAACACGATCTTCGGCGTCGCGTGCGCGCTCGTCCTCGTCCGGCAGCGCTTCCGCGGGAAGGCCGTCCTGAACGCGCTCGTCGATCTCCCCTTTGCGCTTTCCCCGGTCGTCGTCGGCCTCGCGCTCTTCCTCGTCTATGCGCGCACCGGGTGGTTCGGGCCTTGGCTCGACGCGCACGGGATCCAGATCGTCTTCGCGCTGCCGGCCATGGTCCTCGCGACCATCTTCGTCTCGCTCCCGTTCGTGGTCCGCGAGGTCGTGCCGGTGCTCCGCGAGATCGGCACCGAGCAGGAGGAGGCCGCCTGGACCTTGGGCGCCTCGCCGCTCGCCACCTTCCGCAGGATCACGCTTCCCGCGATCCGCTGGGGCGTGACCTACGGCGTCGTGCTGACGACCGCACGGTGCCTGGGCGAGTTCGGCGCCGTCTCGGTCGTCTCCGGGAACCTGATCGGCAAGACCCAGACGCTTACCCTGCACGTGAACAACAGATTTCAGGCGTTTGACCTCGTGGGCGCTTACACGGCATCTGTGGTTCTCGCGGTTCTCGCACTCATGACCCTCTTTCTCATGAACCTCTTCCGAAAGGAGACACCCCGTGTCGATAGCGGTCCGCGGCGTGACGAAGCGCTTCGGTGACTTCGTCGCCCTCGACGACGTCTCGGTGGCGATTGCGGGCGGCTCGCTGACGGCCCTGCTCGGGCCGAGCGGGAGCGGCAAGTCGACGCTCCTCCGGGTGATCGCCGGCCTCGAGGAGCCCGACGAGGGCAAAGTGCTCATCCTCGGCGAGCACGCCACAGGCCTTCCACCCCAGAAGCGCGGGGTCGGTTTCGTGTTTCAGCACTACGCCGCCTTCAAGCATCTGACCGTGCGCGAGAACGTCGCCTTCGGCCTGCGCATCCGCAAGCGGCCGAAGGAAGAGATCCGTGGCCGCGTCGACGAGCTCCTCGAGCTTGTCCAGCTGAACGGTCTCGCGGAGCGCTATCCCGCGCAGCTCTCCGGCGGGCAGCGCCAGCGCATGGCACTCGCGCGTGCGCTCGCCGTCGAGCCGAAGGTCCTCCTCCTCGACGAGCCCTTCGGCGCCCTCGACGCGCGCGTTCGCAAGGAGCTCCGCACGTGGCTGCGTCGTCTTCACGAGGACGTCCACGTCACGACGGTTCTCGTCACGCATGACCAGGAGGAGGCGATGGACGTCGCCGACCGAATCGTGCTCATGAACGAGGGCCGGATCGAGCAGACCGGAAAGCCCCGCGATCTCTACGAGCATCCGGCGAGCGAGTTCGTCATGGGTTTCGTCGGCCCGGTCAACCGATTCGACAACTCGTTCGTTCGTCCGCACGATTTCGAGATCGAGCTCGAGCCAGACGGGACGAGTCGAGAGGGGATCGTCAAGCGTGTTGTCCATCTCGGCTTCGAAGTTCGGGTGGAAGTCGCGCTTCCGGACGACAATGAGATCTGGATCCAGCTGAGCCGCGAGCGAACCGAGGACCTCGACCTCGAGCCGGGTCGTTCGGTGTTCATCCGTCCCGAGAAGACAAAGGTGTTCGCCTAGAGGACGCCCGCGTGGGTCTGCTCGAAATGGAGCCGTGTAAGGTTTGCCTTACAATGGGTACCCTTCCAGCAGTGGCCGTTCGAGCCAGGCGAGAGCTCTGCGCAGACGTGTCGGGCGCGGCACACGAGGACCTCGCCGCGACGGCAAGCCGCGTCGACCGCTGGGTGCTCATCGAATACCGCGGTCTCTGGGATCGCGACGTGCTCGGCGGAAGCCTTCTCTCGCAGCCGCTCAAGGAGCACCTGCGCGACCAGCTGCGGAAGCTCGGGCACTCCCGCCTCCTCTTCGTCAAGCGGCCGGAGCGGCGCTCCCACAAGCGCCGGATGCTCTACGTGGGCAGCTGCCGGCCCGGGGAGGAGCGGTTCTACGGGCTCGAGTTCGACCACCACGACGACCTCGTCGGCTACGACTTCGCCTCGGCGCTTCTCGACGGGAGCACGCCGGGAGTCCCGGTCGAGCACCCGCTCTTCGTCGTCTGCACGCACGGAAAGCGCGACCGCTGCTGCGCGAAGTACGGGCGGCCGCTCTACGACCGGCTGAAGGGCGAAGGTCGACCCCGAATGGGTCTGGCAGTCGACGCACGTGGGCGGCGACCGCTTCGCCGGCAACGTCGTCGTCCTCCCGGAGGGGCTTTTCTACGGCCGCGTCGGCGAGGAGGACCTCGACCCGATCCTCGACGACTACTTCGACGGGCGCCTCCACCTCGAGCGCTACCGCGGCCGCTCCGCCTACACGTTCGGCGTGCAGGCGGCCGAGCTCGCCGTGCGCGAGGAGACGGGCCTCACGGGGGTGCGCGACGTCGAGATCCTCCGCGTCTCGCGCGAGGCCGAAGACCGCTGGCTCGTCACGCTACGCGCCGCCGGACGCGAGTACGCCGCCGAGGCCTGGGCCGAGCTCGGCGAGGACCCGGTCTATATGACGTGCGACTCGGTCACGCCTCAGCGTCCGCGCCGTTTCCGCGCGCGGCTGCGCTGATCACGAGAAAGCCTTCGCGCACCAGCCTGCGGACGAGCACGAGGCGCCCCTCGTCGTCCAGGTCGCCCGGAAGGTCGGCCGGCGTGAACGGCTCGTCGGACTGAGCGATGAAGGCGAGATCCTCCGCCGCCTCGTCCGGAAGCGTGAGGTCCTTGCCCTCGAAGGAGAGCGTCGCGCCCTCGAAGTCGAAGAGGACGGTCGGCCGCCGCTCGAGGACGGTGTCGGCGTCGAGGCTCTCGAGCGCCCGCAGCTGGCTCAGCTGCCCGCCGAGGACCGGCCGCCGAGTACGCACGAGCTTCCGCCGGCGCCGGTGCTCGACACGCTCGGGGCTCAGCTGGTCCGCGAGGAGCTCGATGAGCTCGCCGGGAGTCTCGCTGTCCGGCGAGCGCCGGAAGCCGACCTCGCGCGCGCAGCTGTCGAGCGCCGCCCGGAACGCGTCCATCCACGTGTAGACGTTCACGCCCACGGTCAGGTGCAGCGAGTCCGTCTCGGAGGTCTTGGCCTCGTGGAGCCAGCCGCGGGGGAGATAGAGCGTGTCGCCCGCCTGCAGCGTCACGTCGAGGACGGGCTCGCCCGGCTCGCCCATCGTCTCGGCCTTGTAGCGCTGGTGCTTGAGCGGCAGCTCCCAGGCGGGCTCGTAGACGAGCCAGCGCTTCTCGCCCGCGACCTGGAGCGAGAAGACGTCGTGCGTGTCGTGGTGGACCGGCAGGCCCTGCGCTGCCCGCGGCGTGAAGTAAGCATTGGCCTGCGCCGGATGGCCGAGCTCCGCCTCCAACGACCGGCAGAACTCCGCGAGCGGCTGCCAGTTCAGGTGCAGGCCCTGGAGGACGATCGTCGCGCCGTCCTCGAACTCGGCGAGGACACGCTGGACGTCTGCGGTGCCCGAGAAGGGCTGCGGCCGCCAGGAGAGGTCCTTCGTGTAGTCGGCGACCTCGAGCTTCGCGCCGGCCTTCGTAAGCCTGAAGCCCGGGAAGCGAAGCCCGCCCGACGTGAGAAGCCGCTCGACGTCCGCGACCGAGAGGAGGTCGTCGAAGCGACCCTGCTCCCCCCGCGGGACGACGAGCGGCTTCTGCTCCCAGTGCTCGGCGAGAAACTCCTCGCCCGAGACGGGATCGAGCGTGCGCGAGAGCGCGCTAGCTCGGGTCTTCTGCGTCGGTGTCGGCGTCGCTCGAATCCGTGTCGTCGGCGTCCGAGTCGTCGGAATCCGTGTCGTCGGAATCCGTGTCGTCCGAGTCGGAGTCCATGTCGTCCTGGTCCATGGTCTCGTCGCGGACGTCGAACTCGGTGATGCCGCGTGTCCGAATTTCCTCCTCCAGCAACGTGCTCATTCGTCACTCCTCTCTCGGGTGGCGCCGGAAGGCTACAGCGGAGTCGCTAGACTCGCCGCGCCCGGATGGATCTCTACGAGTATCAGGGAAAGCAGCTCTTTGCGCGCTTCGGAATCCCCGTGTCCGAGGGGCGGCTCGCGACCACTCCGGAGGAGGCGCGCGCGGCCGCGGAGGAGCTCGGCGGCCAGGTCGTCGTGAAGGCGCAGGTGCTCACTGGCGGCCGCGGGAAGGCCGGCGGGATCCAGCTCGCCGAGGGCCCTGACGACGCCGAGGCTCGCGCCCGTGACATCCTCGGCATGGACATCCGCGGGCACGTCGTCTCGAGCGTCTGGATCGAGAAGGCCTCCGAGATCGAGCGCGAGTACTACCTCTCGGTCACGTTCGACCGCGGCGAGAAGAAGCCGCTCTTCATGTTCACGACGAAGGGCGGCGTCGACATCGAGGAGGTCGCCGAGACCGACCCTGGCGCGCTCGCCCGCCTGCACATCGACCCGCTCGTCGGCTTCCAGCCGTTCCAGGCCCGCTGGCTGGTCTTCACCGCCGGGCTCGAGGATCCCGACGAACAGAAGCAGGTGCTCGCGATCGTCGGGAAGCTCTACGACGCCTTCGTCGGCACCGACGCGATGCTCTGCGAGATCAACCCGCTGATCGTCACCCCCGCCGGCGAGGTGAAGGCGCTCGACTCGAAGTTCACGGTCGACGACAACGCGCTCTACCGGCACACCGACATCGCCGAGATGCGCGACCCCGAGGCGGGCGACCAGCAGGAGCGGCTCGCGCGTGAGAAGGGCGTCACGTACGTGAAGCTCGACGGCGAGATCGGGATCCTCGGAAACGGCGCGGGCCTCGTCATGTCGACGCTCGACGTGATCGACCAGGTCGGCGGCAGGCCGGCGAACTTCTGCGACCTCGGCGGGGGAGGCGACGCCGAGGGCGTCGTCGACGCGCTCGAGGTCATCACCGCCGACGCTCAGGTGGAGGCGATCCTCTTCAACATCTTCGGCGGGATCACGCGCGGCGACGAGGTCGCGCGCGGGATCCTCGAGGCGCTCGACCGCATGACCATCGACCTCCCGATCGTCGTCCGGCTCGACGGGACGAACGCGGCCGAGGGCCGCGCCATGCTGGCCGACGCGGCGCCGCCCAACCTCTACGTCGAGGAGACGATGCTCTCCGCCGCGGAGCGCGTCGTCGAGCTGGCGAAGGAGCGCAGATGAGCTCGGTCTGGGACGAGCGGGCCGAGGCCTACCGGACGAGCGAGGCGCACCGCGAGGGCGAGGATCTCGACCTTCTCGTCGAGTGGGCGCAGGGCGCGCGGACGGCGCTCGACGTCGCGACGGGCGGCGGCCACGTGGCCAGGCGCCTGCGCGAGGCCGGGCTCGACGTCGTGAGCCTCGATCCCGCGCCGGGGATGGAGCCCGACGTGCTCGCGCCGGCGGAGAAGCTCCCATTCGACGACGACAGCTTCGACGTCGTCGCCTGCCGTGTCGCCGCGCACCACTTCGAGGACGTGCGCGCCGCGGTGCGCGAGATGGCCCGCGTCTCCCGCGACCTCGTCCTCGTCTCCGACAACCTCTTCGCGGGCGAGGATGCCGAGGAGGCCGACCGCGTGCGTGACCCGTCGCACGTCCGCAACTACACCGAAGACGAGTGGCGCTCGTACTTCGCCGACGCGGGGTTGGAGGTCGAGCAGGCGCACGCGTACGTGCACCCCGTTCTCCTGGAGCCGTGGCTCGAGCGGGCAGGCTGCACCGGGAAGGACGCCGAGCGCGTGCGCGAGCTCGTCGCCGGCCGCCTCGACGGCGACCGCGTTCGCCTGGAGCGCGTCTGCCTCATGGGTCGGAAGCGGAGGGAGGGCTAGTGGCGATCGTCGTCGACCGCGACACCCGGCTCGTCGTCCAGGGGATCACGGGGCGCGAGGGGTCCTTCCACGCGACGCGCAACAAGGCCTACGGGACGAACGTGGTCGCGGGCGTGACCCCCGGAAAGGGCGGTGCCGAGGTCGAAGGGATCCCGGTCTTCGACTCCGTGCGGGCCGCTGCGGAGGAGACGAGCCCCAACACGGCGATGGTGTTCGTCCCCGCGCGCTTCGCCGCGGACGCGATCTACGAGGCGGTCGACGCGGGCATCGAGACCGTCATCTGCATCACCGAGGGCATCCCGGCCCACGACATGCTGCGGGTCTACAACTACATCCGCCCGCGCGGCGCGACGCTGATCGGCCCGAACTGCCCGGGCGTCCTCTCGCCCGGGAAGGCGAACGTCGGGATCATCCCCGCGGAGATCTTCCAGGAGGGCGGCGTCGGCCTCGTGTCCAGATCCGGCACGCTCACGTACCAGATCGGGCACGAGCTGACGCAACTCGGTATCGGCCAATCGACTATCGTCGGAATTGGGGGGGACCCCGTGGTCGGGTCGTCGTTTCTGGACGTCCTCGCGCGCTTCGAAGCCGACCCGGAGACCGAGTACGTCGTCATGGTCGGGGAGATCGGCGGCGCCGAGGAGGAGAAGGCGGCCCGCTTCATCGAGGCCGAGATGACGAAGCCCGTAGTCGCCTACATCGCCGGCTTCACCGCCCCTCCGGGGAAGACCATGGGCCACGCCGGGGCGATCATCTCCGGCACCGCCGGCACCGCCCAGGCGAAGAAGGAGGCGCTCGAGGCCTGCGGCGTCCGCGTCGGCACGAACCCGACCGAGGTCGCGCGCCTCGTCGCCGAGCTCGTCGGCGTCACCGCCGCCTGACCGCCTCGTTAAACTCGGAGCCATGGCGCTGATCTCCTTCGCGCGCGGAATGCCGGGCCCGGACCTCCTGCCGATCGCGGCCTTCGGCGACTGCGCGCGGGAAGCGCTCGAGCGCGACGGGGCGACTGCTCTCCAGTACGGCCCGCCGGGCGGTTATCCGCCGCTCAAGCAGTGGGTCGCCGAGCAGCACGGTGTCGACCCGGCGCGCGTCATGGTCACGAACGGGTCGCTCCAGGGCTTCGCGTTCACGGCGCGTCACTTCGTGCAGTCGGGCTCGCGCTTCTTCGTGGAGGCGCCCTGCTACGACCGCTCGCTCTCGATCCTCCGCAAGCTCGGCGCCGAGGTGGAGCAGGTCGAGCTCGCGGACGACGGCCTCGACGTCGACGCGATCGCGGGCTCGCTCCGCGAGGGCGACGTCGTCTACACGATCCCGACCTTCCAGAACCCGAGCGGGCGCACGCTCTCGCTCGAGAACCGGCGGCGCCTCCTCGACCTCGCGGCCGACCGGGGCGCGACCGTGTTCGAGGACGACCCCTACGGCATGCTCCGCTTCGAGGGCGACTCGATCCCGCGCCTGTTCGAGCTCTCGGAAGGGTCGACCATCTTCCTGTCGTCGTTTTCGAAGACCGTCGCGCCGGGCATCCGCACCGGCTACCTCATCCTTCCGGAGGAGCTCGTGCCCGCGATCGAGGAGCTCGTCCTCTCCAACTACGTCTCGCCGGCGATCTTCGTCGAGGCGGCGCTGCTCGAGTTCCTGACGAGCGGCCGCTTCGAGCCCAACCTCGAGACCGTCCGCGACGGGCTTCGGATCCGCCGCGACGCGATGCTCGCGGCCCTCGCGCGCGAGATGCCCGAAGGCACCGCGTGGAACCAGCCCGAGGGCGGCTACTTCCTCTGGCTCGACCTGCCGAGCGGGGTGGCGGCCGACACGCTTCTCGCCCGCGCAGGAGAGGAGGACGTCGTCTTCATCAAGGGCGCCGACTTCTTCTTCCACGGCGGCGGGGAGGAAGCGGCGCGGCTCGCGTTCTCCTTTGCCACCGCACACGAGATCGACGAGGGCATCACCCGCCTGGGGCGGCTCGTGCGCGAAGCGGCTGCCGTTGCGGCCTGACCGCCGCGCCGTGACGGCGCACCTCGACGAGATCTCGCCGGTCGCCGGCGCGGGCGAGCTCGGGATTCTCCCCGTGCGCGTCCGTTTCGGAATCGAGAGCTTCGGAGTGAATGCCTACACGGCGCTCGCCGACGGCGGCCGCGTGATCGAGGAGCACGACGAGCTCGGCACCGGCGCCGGCCGCCATGAGGAGCTCTACTTCGTCGCCAGGGGCCACGCCGTCTTCACCCTCGACGGCGAGGAGGTCGACGCGCCGGCCGGCACGTTCGTCTTCGTCTCCGACCCGCAGGTGCGCCGCGGCGCGGTCGGGCTCGGGGAGGGGACGACGGTGCTCGTGGTCGGCGGTGTGCCGGGCAAGGCGTTTCGGGCGTCTCCGTGGGAGGCCTGGCTCGAAGCGTCGCCCCACCTCGAGGCAGGTGAGCCCGAGCGAGGGATCGAGATCTTCGAGCGCACGCTCGCCGCCTATCCCGGGAACCCGAACGTCCTCTACAACCTCGCCTGCTTCGAGGCGCTCGCCGGCCGCGCGGACGACGCCCTCGAGCACCTGGCCGAAGCCGTCGAGGCCGATCCGCGGACCCGTGAGTGGGCGCAGACGGACTCGGACTTCGACGCGATCCGCTCGGACCCGCGCTTCCCGGCCGCCTAGGCGGCTGCGTGGGCGGCGGCGAGCTGCGGCCGCGCGATCAGCTTGGGCTGGCGCGGCGGCTCGAGTGCCGACTTGGCCGCCCGGAAGGTGGGGCAAGGACTGTTTCCGGGGAGGGCGCAAAGCTCGGCTCGCCGGAAGAAACAGTCGTCGCAGGTGTTCAGTAGCCGCTTCGTCATCAAGTCCCGAAGGCGCGACTATAGGCGCGCTCAGGCTCGGTTTGAAGGGCTTTGTTCACCAAACTTCCGCAATTTCCGCCAAGAACGTTGCAACCGTTGCCACTTGCGGCAACTATAGTGTTGCCAGAGCGTGCAACGCCTCGTCGAGGTCCGATACCGGGACGATGCGAAGCCCGTCCGCGTACTTCCGCGCGGCCTCCGCGTTGGCGTCGGGAACGAGGAAAACGTCGGCGCCCGCGTCGCGTGCGCCGACGGTTTTCTGCTCGATCCCGCCGATCTCGTGCACCGTCCCGTCGAGGGCGAGCTCGCCGGTCGCGACGACCCTCTCGCCGTGGTCGATGTCGGTCGGCCCGAGCTCGTCGATGATGTCGAGCGCGAAGGCGAGGCCGGCGGAAGGCCCGCCGATCTGGCCGGTGTCGATCGTTATGTCCACGGGGAGTTCGAGCTTCGGCTCGATGAGGATGCCCATGATCGCCCGTGGCGGATTGTCGTCCGAGGCCTTCGTCCCCACCTCGACGGTCTGCTCGGAGCCCGCGCGCTCGACCTGGAGCGTGACCTTCTCACCCGGCTTCACGTCCGACATGACCCTGCTCAGATCCTCCGGCTCCGCGACGTCCTTGCCATTGGCACCGACGATCACGTCGTCGGGCTTGAGGACGCCGTCGGCGGGAGAGCCCACGTCGACGGCGCTGACCACGACCCCGTCAGGCGTCACCTTGTAGCCGAGCTCGCGGAGCGCGACCGCCGCCGCGATCCTCTGCGACGAGCTCATCTCCGCGAGGCCCTGCTGTCGCTGGATGCGCTCGGGGAGGTTCTGGGGGTTGTAGACGTCGGCCGGGATGACGGTGGCGCCTTCGTGGATGCCCGGGAAGTAGCGCTCGAGCAGGCTCGCCTTCCGGACGATCACGTCGACCATGTAGATGCCGCCCGGCCCCTCGTCCTCGTGCTCGCCCTCGACGTGGACGAGAGGCTCGACCGAGCGCGCGGGGTCGGGCAGGAAGATGTAGTGGTCGGACGGATAGAAGGAGAAGACCGCGGCCGCGATCGCGAGCACCCCGACGATCGCGGCAATTGTTAGGAGGCGGCGTTTCAGCTCGACCCGGCGAGCACGCCCACGACCTCGCGCACGGCGTCCGCCGACTTGTCGAGCTCGGCGCGCTCGTCCTCCGAGAGCTCGAGCTCGACGATCTCCTCGATGCCGCCCGCGCCGATCTTCACCGGCACGCCCATGTAGAGGCCGTCGATTCCGTACTCCCCTTCGAGGTAGGCAGTGCAGGGGAGCACGCGCTTCTGGTCGAGGCAGACGGAGTCCACCATCTGCGCGACCGCCGCGCCCGGCGCGTACCAGGCGGACGTGTCGAGCAGGTTCACGACCTCGCCACCGCCCTTGCGCGTGCGCTCGACCATCTCCTCGATCCGTTCGGCGGAGATGAGCTGCGTGAGCGGAATGCCGCCCACGGTCGTCGCGGAGACCACCGGCACCATCTGGTCGCCGTGGCCGCCGAGCACCATCGCGGTCACGTCCTTCGCGGACGCGCCGGTCTCCCAGGCGATGAACGTGCTGAAGCGAGCCGTGTCGAGAATGCCCGCCATCCCGAAGACGCGTTCCTTCGGGAAGCCCGAGGCGCTCATCGCGACGTGGCACATGGCGTCGAGCGGGTTCGAGACGACGATGAGGACAGCGTCGGGCGAGTGTTCCACCGCCTCGCGCGTCACGGAGCCGACGATCGACTCGTTCGTCGTCACGAGGTCGTCGCGGCTCATCCCCGGCTTGCGCGGGAGCCCGGCGGTGACGACGACGACGTCGGACCCGGCCGTCGCGTCGTAGCCGTTCGAGCCGGTGATCGTCGGTTCGTAGCCGAGAACGGGGCCGGCCTCGTTGAGGTCGAGCGCCTTCCCCTGCGGCAGGTTCTCCTTGATGTCCACGAGGACGACGTCCGCGTAGTCGCGGCGCGCGATCTCCTGCGCCGCGGTCGCGCCGACGTTCCCGGCGCCCACCACGGTGACCTTCTGCCTCCCTGTCATACCCGTACTCCCATTCGGTCGATGATCGCATCGGCGACCTCGCTGGTCCCGACGGCGGTCGGGTCGTCGCGGGTCGGCTTCATGTCGTAGGTGACGCTGCGCCCCTCCGCGATGACGGCTGCGATGGCGGCCTCCACCCGGTCGGCCGCTTCGCGCTCGTCGAGGTGGCGGAGCATCATCACGCCGGAGAGGAGCATCGCCATCGGGTTCACCTTGTTCTGGCCCGCGTACTTGGGGGCCGAGCCGTGCGTGGGCTCGAAGACCGCAGCGTGCGTCCCGAAGTTGCCGCCGGGCGCGAGGCCGAGGCCGCCGATGAGGCCGGCGCAGAGGTCGGAGACGATGTCGCCGTAGAGGTTCGGGCACACGAGGACGTCGTATTCCTCGGGCCTCTGCACCAGCTGCATGCTGAGGTTGTCCACGATCCGGTCCTCGAATTCGATGTCGGTCTGCTCCTCCGCCACCTCGCGGGCGACGCGAAGGAAGAGGCCGTCCGTGAACTTCATGATGTTCGCCTTGTGCACCGCGGTCACCTTGCGGCGGCCGTTCCTCCGCGCATAGTCGAAGGCGAACTCGACGATTCGGCGCGTGCCGGTGATCGAGATCGGCTTGAGCGAGATCCCGGAGCCTTCGCGGATGCGCCCCTGGCCGTGGTGCTCGACCCAGTCGATGAGCGAGGCCGCGTGCTCGGTTCCCTCCTCGAACTCGATCCCGGCGTAGAGGTCCTCAGTGTTCTCGCGCACGACGACGAGGTCGACGCTTGAATAGCGGGAACGCACGCCCTCGTAGCTCTTGCACGGGCGCACCTGGCCGTAGAGGTCGAGGGTCTTGCGGAGCGCGACGTTGACGCTTCGGAAGCCGGTGCCGACCGGAGTCGTGATCGGGCCTTTGAGCGCGACGCCGTTCTGCTTGATCGACTCCAGGACGTGGTCGGGGAGCGGGTTGCCGCCGTGCTCGTCCATGACGTCGGCTCCCGCCTGCTGCACGTCCCAGTCGAATTCGACGCCGGTGGCGTCGAGGACCCGGCGCGTTGCCTCGGCAAGCTCGGGCCCGGTGCCGTCACCGGGAATGAGGGTCACGCGATGGGCCATGGGCGCGGCGTGATCGTAGCTGAGGGCCGAATCATGACCGGGTTCGGTACCGTTCTGGGAGATGGAAGGAAGCGACTTCAAGCCGGGCCTCGAGGGCGTCGTCGCCTTCGAGACGGAGATCGCCGAGCCCGACAAGGAAGGCAACGCACTCCGCTACCGCGGAGTGGACATCGAGGAGCTCGTCGGCCACGTCCCCTACGAGAAGGTCTGGGGCCTTCTCGTCGACGACAGCTTCGACCCCGGGATGCCGCGCGCCGAGAACGTCGACCTGCCGGCGAAGACCGGCAGCGCGATGGCGGACCTCCAGTCCGCGACCGCCGCGCTCGCAGGCCAGTGGGGCCTGAAGCAGCTCATCGACATGACCGACACCGAGGCGCGCGACGACCTCGCGCGGCTCTCGGCCACGATGATCTCGATCGTCGCCCAGTCCGCCCGCGGGCCGGACCGCGTCGCCGACGAGATCGTCTCGAGGGGGGACACGGCGGCCGAGCGCTTCCTCTTGCGCTGGCGAGGGGAGGCCGACCCGCGTCATGTGCGGGCGATCGACTCCTACTGGGTCTCGGCGGCCGAGCACGGCGCCAACGCCTCCACCTTCACCGGCCGCATCGTCGCCTCGACCGGCGCGGACTGCGCGGCCGCGATGTCCGCGGCGGTCGGTGCTCTCTCCGGCCCGCTCCACGGCGGCGCCCCGACCCGCGTCCTCAAGATGCTCGACGAGGTGGCGGACACCGATGACGTCTCCCAGTACGTGCGCGATCTACTCGACCGCGGCGAGCGCATCATGGGCTTCGGCCACCGCGTCTACCGCGCCGAGGACCCGCGGGCACGTGTCCTGCGGGGAACCGCGCGCGAGCTCGAGTCGCCGCGCGTCGAGGTCGCCGAGGCGCTGGAGCAGGCCGCTCTCGAGGAGCTGGCCGCGCGCCATCCGGACCGCGTCCTCGCCACGAACGTCGAGTTCTGGTCGGCGGTCGTGCTCGACATCGCCGACATCCCGCCGCCGCTCTTCCCCGCGCTCTTCGCGTGCGCTCGGGTCGCCGGCTGGTCTGCGCACATCCTCGAGCAGATGCGCACCGGCCGCCTCATCCGTCCGTCCGCGAAGTACGTCGGGCCCGCGCCCCGCTCCATCACGGCGACCAGTTGACCCTCGCCGAAGCCGTCGCGCTCGCGGGGGAAGCCAAGGACGAGCGTGCGCTCGCCGATCTTCGCCGCGAGGTTGGCGACGACCTCGAGGCCGCGGCCCGCAGCGCGAACTACCAGGAGCGGGCGGTCGCCTACCGTGCGATCGGACAGCTCCGCTTCAACCAGAAGACCGAGCTCCTGCGGCGGGGGCTCGAGGACACGAGCCCGGCCTGTCGCGGCTCGGCCCTGCTCTCGCTCGAGCTTCTCTCGCGCGACCACCCCGGCCTCGTGAACGGGGCGCGTTCGCTGCTGCACTCGCTCGCGAACGACGACCCGAACCCGGCCGTGCGCAGGCTTGCCGTCCTCTCGCTGAAGAACGGCTCACCGACCCCGGACACGATCACGCTGCTCGCGCACATCGGCGAGGAGGCCGACGAGCGCGAGCTACGGCAGACCGCTACAGCCGTTCACCAGGCGCTCAAGAAAAAGGCCGCGACCCGCTAGCTGCAGCCGCAGGTGCCGGCAATGCGCTGCCGGCCGCAGGCGGGACACCTGTTCGGCTTGCGGAACTCAATCAGGCTCACCCGAGCGGCCAGCCAGGTCATCGCCAGGCCGACCCCTGTCGTGGTGATCAGGACTCCCAGCAGATGTGAATCGTTGGGCATTGGGCTCGTTTCGTGCTCGACGGCGCGCATGTGGGTGCGCACTGAAGTACGTGTCACGCCTGCGCGCGTCCGAAACATGGGTGTAGATCTCGGTGGTGCCCAGGTCGGCGTGGCCGAGCATCTCCTGCACCGAGCGCAGGTCCGCGCCCCCCTCGAGGAGGTGCGTGGCGAAGGAATGGCGGAGGAGATGGGGGTGCACGCGGGACGGATCGAGCCCCGCCTTCGCGGCCAGGCGCCGGAGGATGAGGAAGGCGCCGGCCCGGGTCAGCGCGCCGCCCTGCGCGTTGAGGAAAAGCTCCGGGCGGTGCCGGCGATCCAGGAACGGCCGTCCCCGGGCGAGGTACCGGCGCACGGCCTCGACGCCTTCGCGTCCGAGCGGGACGATCCGCTCCTTGTCCCCCTTGCCGAGGCACCGAACGACGCGGTTGTCCAGGTCGATCCGGCCGCGGTCGAGCCCCACGGCCTCGCTGACCCGGAGCCCGGCTCCGTAGAGGAGCTCGACGAGGGCGCGGTCGCGAAGCGATCGTGGAGTCGTCCCGTTCGCCGCCTGGATCAGGCGCTCGACCTCGCCGGGCGAGAGCGTGCGGGGGAGGCGCGTGCGGCGCCGCGGGAGGTCGAGCTCGGCCGCAGGGTTGTCCTCTCGGCGGCCGAGGAGGACGAGGTGGTTGTAGAAGGAGCGCGCCGCGGCCGCCCGCCTGGCGATGGAGGTGGAAGCCTGGCCGCGCCCTCTCAGGTCGGCGAGCCACGCCCTGCAGGTCGTCCGTGCTCGCGTCGGCGGGGGACCGGCCGAGATGCCCGGCCAGGTCGGCGAGGTCGCGGCGGTAGGCGTCCACCGTCCTCGGCGCCCGCCGAGCGGCGAGGAGCGCGAGGAAGCCCTTGACCTCCGGGTCAGGCGCGGGGGTGGGCTTGGTCGTAGACGCGCCGGAGTCGCTTGGAGTCGACATGGCTGTACACCTGGGTGGTCGAGAGTGAGGAGTGGCCGAGGAGCTCCTGGATCGTGCGCAGGTCGGCGCCGCCTTCGAGCAAATGCGTCGCGAAGGCGTGGCGGAGCCGGTGGGGGTTCGGGACGAGGCGGCGTAGGGTGGACGTGTCCAGAGGCCGCCCGTGGGCCGAGAGGAAGACGTGGTCGTCGGCGCCCTTCGCGAGCTCGGGCCGCCCGTCCTCGAGGTAGACGCGCAGGCGGTACGCGGCCTCCTCTCCGAGCGGCACGGCGCGCTCCTTGCCGCCCTTGCCGCGGACGAGCAGCGCCTCCTGCTCGAAGTCGACGGAGGCGAGCGTGAGGTCGACCGCCTCCTGCGTCCGCAGCCCGGCCGAGTAGAGGAGCTCGAAGAGCGCGCGGTTGCGCAGCGCGAGCGGGTCGTCGCCGTTCAGGGCGTCCAGGAGGTCGTCGGTCTCCTCGGGACGAGGTGCGTGGGGAAGGCGGCGGCCTCGGCGCCCGGTCAGCGAGACCTGTGGGACCTGCGCGGGCCCCAGCGCGGAGCGGATGAGGGAGCGGACAGCCGCGAGCTTTCGCGCCAGGGTCTGCGGCGCCAGCTTGCGCGGAGTGCGGCCCGGGCGGTCGGCGCCCAGCTCGGCGGCATAGTCGGAGATCGCGGCGGTGTCGACATCGGCGAGGCCGAGCCCGCGCCGGCGCAGCCAGGCGGCGAACTCCTCGAGGTCGGAGCGATACGCGCGCTTGGTCGCATCCGAGAGCGCAGGGCTCTCGAGAAACCGGTCGATCGCAGCTCGTGTCTCCACGGCAGGGTTTTTCGCCTGCGAACTAGGGTTCCTGCCCCGATGCGCATCCGCCTCGACGTCGAGAACCTTCTGATCGCCAGCTGGGAGACGAGCCGCGAAGCCGTGGAGCGCGTGGCTCCGCCCGGGATGCAGCCGGTCGAGGTGGACGGACGCCACGTCGTCTCGATCGTCTCGTTCCGCGTCCGCCGAGGACGGGTCGGACGCTCTCCGGTCCTGCCCTTCTCGCAGCTGAACGTGCGCACATACGTGAACTGGAAGGACGAACCGGCGGTGCTCTTCCTCGCCTCGCGCGTGACCCCGGGGGGTCTGCCGGGGCTCCTCTTCGGCGCGCCGTACCGAAGCGCCAGGCTGCGCGTGAAGCCGGGCCGGCTGCGCGCCCCGGGCCTGGGCGTGGACATCCGCTATCGCCCGGGCGGCCCGGCCGACCCCGGGGAGCTCGGCCGCCACGAGCTCGGCATCTTCGAGTCGGGCGACCTCAAAGCGATCCGGATCCAGCGCGGGCCCGCCGAGTGGCAGTCCGCCGAGCTCGCCGCCCCGGCCACGGCACAGGTCCTCCTGGGCTACGGCTTCTCGCCGGCCGGGGAGCCGCAGCTCGTCCACACGGCGAAGACGTCCTTCGAGACCGAGCCGGCGAAGAAGCTCGCCTAGATGCCGGGCGGCCGGTCGGGCCGCTCGGTGCCCGTCTTCCGCTCGAGCCACTCGTCCACGCTCTCGTACGGCTCCGTCGTGACCGAGTCCCCCTCGGTCCGCACGGAGTAGACGTGGCCCTCCGCGCAGCGGTAGAGCGCTTCCTCGAAGGGCCGGCGGCGCCAGAGCGTCCGCTTCACTCCGCCGTAGACCGGGCCGACGGTGATCGCGGCCGCAGCGCCGCACAGGGGGCAGGGCTCGGTCATCCGAGGATCTCGCGGAGCCGCTCGGCTCGGTAGTCGAAGATCTCGTCCAGCCAGCGGCCGACGAACGGCCTCTGCACGACCGGGGCGAGCGAGCCGCCGGGCACGCGGTAGCGAACGTGGTCGTAGATCTCCGTGCCGTCGTCCACCCGGGAGAAGCGGTGCGTGTGCTCCCAGAGCGGATAGGGGCCGGAGATCTGTTCGTCCGCGAAGCTCCGCGGCGGCTGCCAGGTGGCGATCCTCGTCAGCCAGTGGATCGGGATCCGGAAGAGCTCGAGCCGGTAAGCGATGAGGGAGCCGTAGCGAAGCTCGTTCGGCGCGCCCAGCACTTCGAAGCGCAGCCACGAGGGCGTGATCTCCTCGAGGTTGCGGGCCTCCGAGAAGAAACCGAACGCATCCTGGATCGAGACGGGGACGGTCTGGGTACGTTCGAGGATGTACTCCATTTGCAGGCGTCATCCAGCCTCGACGGCGGGATGATGCGTACGATACGGCGAGCATGGCGATCACCACGGCCTCCACCGGACTCGACGGTCATGGGCTCGAGCCCGAAGGCCGGGTCTTCTGGAACCCGAGCACCTCGCTTCTCTACACGCACTCCCTCGCGAGGGGCGACGCATCACTCGCCGAGGGCGGCCCCCTCGTCGTCGACACCGGCAAGCACACCGGCCGCTCGGCCAAGGACAAGTTCTTCGTGCAGGAGCCGGAATCCGAAGACCGGATCGCGTGGGGGGAGATCAACCAGCCGATTTCGGAGGAGCACTTCGACGGGCTCCGCGACAAGGTCGCCGAGCGCCTGAACGCGGGCGACCTCTACGTCGTCAACGCGTACGCGGGCTCCGACCCGGCACACCGGCTTTGCGTTCGGGTGATCACCGGGTCGCCGTGGCACGCGCTCTTCGCCAAGACGCTCTTCATCGACCCGGACGAGTCCGAGCTCGCCGACTTCGAGCCCGACGCGGTCGTCTTCCACGCGCCCGAGGTCGAGGCCGACCCGGACGAGGACGGGACGCGGAGCGAGACGTTCGTCGTCCTCCATCCCTCGCGCGCCGAAGTGCTGATCGGCGGCACCGAGTACGCCGGCGAGATCAAGAAGTCGATCTTCACGGTCATGAACGACCGCCTTCCGCTCGAAGGCGTCTTCCCGATGCACTGCTCGGCCAACGTGGACGACGAGGGCCGCGTGGCGATCTTCTTCGGGCTCTCCGGGACCGGCAAGACGACGCTCTCGGCCGATCCCGAGCGCCACCTCATCGGCGATGACGAGCATGGCTGGGGCGACTCCGGTGTCTTCAACTTCGAGGGCGGCTGCTACGCGAAGGTGATCCGGCTCTCCGCCGATGCGGAGCCCGAGATCTACAAGGCCACGCATGCGTTCGGCACGGTGCTCGAAAACGTCGTCACGGACGAGCGCGGCATTCTCGACCTGAACGACGACTCGAAGACCGAGAACACCCGCGCTGCGTACAAGCTCGAGCAGATCGCGAACGTGCTGCCGGAGAAGCGGGCGGGCCATCCGAGCTCGGTCGTCTTCCTCACGGCCGATGCGTTCGGCGTCCTCCCGCCGATCGCGCGCCTCACGCGCGACCAGGCGCTCTTCTACTTCCTCACCGGCTTCACGGCCAAGCTCGCCGGCACGGAGATCGGCGTCACCGAGCCGCAGCCGACCTTCTCCTGCGCCTTCGGCGCCCCGTTCCTGCCGCAGCAGCCGACCGTCTACGCGCGCATGCTCGGCCAGAAGCTCGACGAGCACGGCTCCTCCGTCTGGCTCGTCAACACAGGCTGGACGGGCGGGCCCTACGGCGAGGGCGAGCGGATGCCGATCGCCGCCACCCGCGCGCTTCTCCGCGCCGCGCTGAACGGCGGGCTCGACGACGTCGACTACCGCGAGGACCCGATCTTCGGCTTCGACGTGCCGGTCGAGGTGCCGGGGGTCGACTCGAAGCTTCTCGACCCGCGCTCGACCTGGAGCGACCCGGCCGCCTACGACGAGAAGGCGACCTATCTCGCGCACCGCTTCAAGGAGAACTTCGAGAAGTTCGGCGCGGACGAGAACATCGTCTCGGCCGGCCCGCGCGTCTGACGCCCTTCCCCATCTCGATCGGATAGCGTCCGACCTGGTGGAGGCCAAGCACGATGTCCTGATCGTCGGTGCCGGCTGTGCCGGCATGCGCGCGGCTATCGAGGCCCACGACCAGGGGGCGGACGTGGCGCTCATCTCGAAGATCCACCCCGTGCGCAGCCATTCGGGCGCCGCTGAGGGCGGGATCAACGCCGCGCTCGGCAACGCCTCCGAGGACGACCCCGAGAAGCACGCCTTCGACACGGTCAAGGGCTCGGACTATCTTGGCGACCAGGACGCGATCCAGGTGCTCTGCGACGAGGCGCCCGACGACGTCTACCAGCTCGAGCACTGGGGCGCGGTGTTCTCGCGCACCGAGGACGGGCGGATCGCGCAGCGGCCGTTCGGCGCCGCCGGCGAGCCGCGTACCGCCTACGCCGCCGACATCACCGGCCACGTCCTCGTCCACGTCCTCTACGAGCAGGTGATGAAGCGCGACCTCCAGGTCTACGAGGAGTACTTCGCCTGGCAGCTCGTCGAGCACGAGAACCGCTGCCAGGGCGTCATCTGCTGGGATCTCCTGAACGGCGGCCTGCGCACGATCGGCGCGAAGACCGTGATCCTCGCGACGGGTGGGGCGGGCCGGCTCTACTCCGGCACGACGAACGCGTACGCCTGCACCGGCGACGGGATGGCGATGGCGCTCCGCCTCGGCGTGCCGCTCAAGGACATGGAGATGATGCAGTTCCACCCGACGACGCTCTCGCCCACGGGCGTGCTCATCACGGAGGGCTGCCGGGGTGAGGGCGCGTACCTGCTCAACGCGGACGGCGACCGGTTCCTCAAGGACTACGCGCCCAACGCGATGGAGCTCGCGAGCCGCGACGTCATCTCGCGCGCGGAGCAGACCGAGATCGACGACGGGCGCGGCGTGGACGGGAACGTCCTCCTCGACCTGCGCCACCTGGGCGCGGAGAAGATCATCGAGCGCCTGCACGGGACGCGGGAGCTCTCGATGGTGTTCGCGGGCGTCGACCCGATCCACGACCCGATCCCCGTCCGGCCGGGTGCTCACTACCACATGGGCGGCGTCGAGACCGACCTCGACGGCAAGACTGCGCTCGAGGGTCTCTACGCGGCCGGGGAATGCGCCTGTGTCTCCGTCCACGGCGCCAACCGCCTGGGCGGGAACGCACTCATGGAGACGATCACGTTCGGCAAGCGGGCCGGGCGCGCCGCGGCCGACTGGGCGCTCTCACACACGACCGTCACCGTCCCTGAGGCGGCCGCGGCCGATGCGAAGCGCGAGCTCGACGAGCTCCTCGACCGCACCGACGGCGAGCGCCCCTACGCGATCCGGGACGAGATGGCGACGACGATGCACGAGAACTTCGGCGTCTTCCGCCGCGAGGCGCAGATGAAGCGCCAGGGCAAGATCATCGCCGGCCTCGCCGAGCGCTACGAGCGGGTCGTCGTCGACGACAAGAGCGACGTCTTCAACAACGACCTCACCCAGGCCCTGGAGCTCGGCTTCCTCCTCCAGCTCGCGACCTGCATGATCGAGGCCGGGCTCGCGCGGAAGGAGAGCCGCGGCGCGCACGCGCGCCCGCACGACTTCCCGGACCGCGACGACGAGAACTTCCTACGACATACGCTGGTGTCATGGAGGGACGGCCGGCCCGAGCTCTCATGGGAGCCGGTGCGCATGACGAAGTGGACGCCGCAGGAGCGCAAGTACTGATGCGGCGGCTCCTGCTCCCGCTCGTCGTCCTGCTCGCCCTCGTCGCCTCGGCGTGCGGCGGCTCCGAGCCCACTGCCGAGCAGGTGTCGCCGGACGCGGTCGTGCTTGCGGCCTCGAAGACGAACGAGGCCGGCTCCTACAAGGCCGACGTCAGCGGGACGATGGACGTCGCGGGACAGTCGATCGACATGTCCGGCACGGGCGCGTTCGACGCCGCGAAGCAGCGGGGCGAGATGTCGTACTCGATGAATCTGAACGGGGTCGACGTGGACATGGACATGGCCTTCGCCTACCCGCTCATCTACATGGAGCTCCCACCCGAGTCCGGCCAGCTCCCGGCCGGCAAGAAGTGGATCAAGATGGACCTCGAGAAGCTCGGGCAAGAGGCCGGGCTCAACCTCGACCAGATGATGGGGGCCGGGCAGACCGACCCGTCTCAGGGTCTCGACTTCCTTCGCGGGGTGAAGGAAGTTCACGCGGTCGGCGAGGAGGAGGTGCGCGGCGTCGCGACCACGCACTACACGGGCGTCGTCGACCTTGCGACCCTCGGCACCGAGCAACCCGAGATGAAGCCGGCGATCGACCAGCTCGTCCGAGCAGAGCGGACTCAGTCGCATTCCGGTCGAGGTCTGGATCGACGAGGACGGCTTCGTGCGCCGGATGAAGCAGACTCTCGAGGGCAGCGGCTCGGGGCTCCCGATGAACATGACCATGACAACCGACCTCTACGACTTCGGAACGGATGTCACCGTCGACAGAGTCCCGCCGGCGGACGAGGTCGTCGACTTCTCGGAACTGACCGGACAGAGCTAGGAGGCCTGTGGACGTCGCTCTCAAGATCTGGAGGTACGACCCCGACTCGGGCGAGCGTGCCCTGAAGAACTACGAGGTCGAAGCACCGGAGTGGTCCTGTCTCCTCGACGTCCTCGACCTGATCAAGGACCAGGTCGACGGATCGCTCGCCTACCGCAAGAGCTGCCGGATGATGATCTGCGGCTCCTGCGGGATGCGGATGGACGGGCGCGCCGTCCTCGCCTGCAAGGAGCGCATGAAGCCGATCGTCGAGAGCGGCCACGTACCGGTGATCTCGGCGATGGGGAACATGCCGGTCCTCAAAGACCTCGTCGTCGACATGTCGCCCTTCTGGACGAAGATCAAGAACATGAAGCCCTGGCTCGAGACGGGCTACGAGGAGATCCCGGACAAGGAGTTCATCCACTCCCAGGAGGAGATGAACCCGATCCACAAGGAGGCGCTCTGCATCATGTGCGGCTGCTGCGTCTCCGAGTGCAACTCGATGGAGTCCGATCCCGAGTTCTTCGGGCCGGCCGCGCTCGCGAAGGGCTTTCGCTTCGTCGGCGACCCGCGCGACCGGATGAAGGTCGAGCGGCTCGAGGACTACAACGACGAGCACGGGATCTGGGACTGCACGCGCTGCTATTTCTGCAACGAGCGCTGCCCCAAGGGCGTCGACCCGCGCGACGCGATCGCGAAGCTCGGCGCCGAGTCGATCGCGGAAGGGATCGACCGCGACATGGGCGCGAAACACGCCAACTGGTTCGTCCACTCCGCGCGCACCACCGGCTGGCTGCGCGAGACCGAGCTCGTGCCCAAGACGCAGGGCGTCGTCTCCGCCATCCAGCAGACGAAGTTCGCGCTCTCGCTCGCCAAGCGCGGCAAGGTGCCGCCTCCGTTCCCGCCGCACGTGGCGGAGAACGTGCAGGAGGCCAGAGCGCTCTACGACGTCGTGAAGACGCGCGGGGTCAAGGGCGCGGCCGGCATCGTCCAGGGCGAGCGCGCGCTCTCCCGCATCGAGCACATGAACCACGACGACGAGAAGAGCGAGGAATGAAGGTCGCCTACTACAAGGGCTGCCTCGCGTCGCTCTCGGCGAAGGAGCTCGACAGCTCGACGAAGGCGCTTGCGCCCAAGCTGGGGATCGAGCTCGAGGAGCTCGAGTCGGTCACGTGCTGCGGCGCCGGCGACATCCACGAGGCCGAGCCCGACTACTACCTCCACCTGAACGCGCGCATCCTCGCCTACGCCGAGGCCACGGGCGCGGACACGCTGATGACGATCTGCAACGTCTGCACGCTCAACCTCCGGCAGGCGAACTTCCAGCTCCAGAACGACGACGCGCTTCGGGAGCGAGTGAGCGACAACCTCGAGACGGTCGGCGCGCCGCGCTACTCGGGCGGCGTCGAGGTCAAGCACCTCCTGTGGCTGATCGCCGACGGCGACGGCTACGAGAAGCTCAAGGAAGTCGCGCACAAGGGGCTCAAGGGACTGAAGGTCGCGCCCTTCTACGGCTGTCAGATCCTTCGTCCTTCGAAGCTCATGGGCTTCGAGGACCCGGACCGCCCGTGGTCGCTCGAGGCGATCATCGAGGCCTGCGGCGGCGAGGCGATCGACTACCCCGCGAAGATCAAGTGCTGCGGCTTCCCGATCATCCAGGCCCGTGAGGAGCTGGCGCTCGGCGAGCTGATCCAGCCGATCGAGCAGTCGCTCGAGGCCGGCGCCGACGTGATGGTGACTCCGTGCCCGCTCTGCCATCTCTCGCTGGACGCGTGGCAACAGAAGCTCGAGGCGCAGACCGGCAAGAGCTACCAGATGCCGATCCTGCACCTCTCGCAGCTGATCGGGGTGGCGGCCGGGCTCGACGACTCGGAGCTGAAGTTCCGGCGACACGTCGTGTCCGTCGACCCCGTCCTCGAGAAGCTGGAAGCTCCCTAGGCCGTGCCCGCGCTGGTCGGCCGCCCGGCGCCGCCCGGCTCCACGATCGGCGTCGTCACCCCTGGGAGCCCGCCCGAGAGCCGGGCCGAGGTCGAGCGCGGGATCGCCTGGTGGGAGTCAGCAGGGCTACCGCGTCAAGCTCATGCCGGGCGCGCTCGAGCGCGAGGACTGGCACGGAGGCAGCCCCGAGGTGCGCGCCGCCGACCTGCAGGCCGCCTTCGCCGACCCCGAGGTCGAAGTCGTCCAGACCATGCGCGGCGGCTACGGCTCCGCGCAGACGATTCCGCTGCTCGACTTCGACGCGATCAGGGAGACGCCGAAGGCGTTCATCGGCCTCTCCGACATCACCGCGCTCCACGCCGCGCTCCTGGCGCGCGCCGGGCTCGCCACCTTCTACGGGCCGAGCCTGACGATGTTCGGCCAGCCGTCGCCGCCGAGCTTCACCAGCGAGCGCTTCCTGCGGGTGCTGGGCGGCGAGACCACCGGCCCCGTGCCGGAGGACTCGGAGCGGCTCACGGTCGTCTCGATCGCGGGCGGGAAGGCGAGCGGGCGGCTCGTCGGCGGGTGCCTGCTCGATTTCATCTACACGATCGGCACGCCGTGGGAGCCCGATCTCGACGGCGCGATCTTCTTCTTCGAGGACTCGGGCAGCGCGCCGATCCAGATCGACCGCGCGCTTCTCTACCTCGACCAGCTGGGCAAGCTCGAGCAGGTGCGCGGAGTCGTCGTCGGCGAGCTCGCCGGGTGCGAGTGGGACAACTTCACGACGGCGCCGCACTCGAAGACCCTGGAGGAAGTCCTCGCAGGGCGTCTCGGCGGGCTCGGCGTGCCCGTGCTCTACAACCTCCCGCTCGGCCATGGTGCGACGCTTGCGACGCTGCCGCTCGGCGTGCAGGCGACGCTGGACGCGGACTCGAAGACGCTCACGATCGACGAGCCCGCCCTCGCCGACTAAGTAACAGACTGTTACTTGCGACGAAAGTCGCGCAAGTTTTCGGCCACACAGTGACTCTCTCTTACCGGAGGGGCATTTCCGGCCTGGTTCCTCTCAACCCGCTCGAGGGCCAGGCCGGAGCTCTAATTTCTTAGAATCGCCCCGATGGTCCGCAGGTTCCTCCTCCTCGTTGCGGCTGTGGCGGCTCTCGCCGCCGCCGCCGCGGTCGTGTTCGGCCGCATGCGTGGGCGCGGCGGGCCGGAGACGAACGGCGGCCGCGACCGCACCGAGCAGCTTCGGCGCGAGATCGAGGCCGCGCGTGCCCGGCTCCGCGAGAGCATCCGCTCGCAAGGGGGATAAGGCATGGCCCGGCGTGCTGCCGCCGTCGCGGGTGCGGCCGCGGCCGCGGCGGGCGTTCTCGGCTGGTCGCTCTTCGAGTCCCAGTGGGTCGAGTTCCAGGTCGAGGAGGTCGAGCTTCCGGGCCTGCCGCCCGAGCTCGACGGGCTCACGATCGTCCATCTGTCGGACTTCCACCTCGGCACGATCTCTTTCAACCGTCGCGCGCTCGAGCGCGCGGTTCGCTGGGCGTCGGCGAAGCCGTGCGACATCGTCGCGATCACGGGCGACCTCCTCTCCCGGCGGCGCGGGGAGCCGCAGCTCGAGGCAGCGGTCGCGGCGCTCGAGCCGCGCCTCGGCGTCTTCGCCGTCCTCGGAAACCACGACGTCGAGGTCACGCGCGACCCGTTCTCGCAGCCGACGGACGCGTCGGTCGTCGAGAACGCAGGCGCCGTGCTTCTCGAGAACGACTCGGTTCGGCGCACGGTGAACGGGAAGTCGGTGCAGATCGTCGGGGGCGACCAGAGCCTCGGCCCATACTGGAGCAGCCTCGCGAAGCTCGCCGACCCGGAGGCCGACCTGCGCATCCTGCTCTTCCATTTCCCGGACGTCGTCCGCTACCTGCCGGCGGGCGCGTTCGATCTCGTCCTCGCCGGCCATCTGCACGGCGGCCAGATCTGCATCCCGACGCCGCGCCGCAAGGTGCGGCTCGAGCATCTGCGCGCGGAGCACTGGGAGGGGCTGCACCGGACTCCGGCCGGGGTCCTGCACGTTTCGCGCGGCCTCGGGACGAGCTTCGTGCCGTTTCGCTTCCTCGCGCGCCCGGAAGCAACCCGCCTCGTGCTAAGAAGTGCCGCTCACTGATGCCGACCCGGCTCCATCCCGTCACCGCAGCGTCGATCGCACACGCGCCGCCGCCGTGCGTCGGATGCGTCTTCTGGCAGTCGCGCCGGGACCGTCCGGCGGCGAAGGGGCGGTGGGCGGAGCGGATCGAGGACGACTGGGGCCCGTGGGGCACGCTCTACTTCGAAGAGGAGGACCGGCTCCTGGGGTTCATCCAGTACGGGCCGGCCGGGCACTTCCCGCGGGCCGACGACATGCCGGCCGGGCCGCCCTCGGACGACGCCGTTCTCATCACGTGCGCCTATCTCGTCGACGCGACCGCGCCGTGGGCGATTCAGAGCCTCTTCCTCTCGGTCATCGGCGAGGCCCGTGACCGCAAGGCGAAGGCGATCGAGACGTTCGCGTACCGCTATCCGGAGGGCGAGAGCCCCTACGAGCGCTTCCTCGTCCACCGGACGATCTTCCCGTCCGACTTCCTGGCCGACCTCGGCTTCTACCCCGTCCGCTGGGAGGGTGACGTCGCGCTCGCGCGGCTCGAGCTCGGCGGGCTGCAGCCGGTGGCAGAAGGGTCGACCGCGCTCCTCTGGCGGAGGGTCAAGGAAGTCTTGACCCCCGCGCCTGTCCCTCAGCGACCGTAGCGTCACACAGTCGGCACGTTCCGCGCGCCACGGGTGCGTCGGTCGGGGCTACGCTCGAAAGCGGGTGGTGGTCCGGGGTGGCCCCGAGTCAGGCACGCACCAGCCGCCGCTCGAGGAGCGTCTCGGCGATCTGCACCGCGTTCAGGGCCGCGCCCTTGCGCAGGTTGTCGTTCACGCTCCAGAGCGCGAGGCCCGAGCCGTTCGCGGTGTCGGGGCGGATGCGGCCGACGAGAACCTCGTCGCGGCCGGCGGCGTCCTTCGGCGTCGCGAGATCCTGTAGCGCGACATGCGGCGCCGAGCCGAGCACGTCGCGCGCCTCGTCCGCTGAAAGCGGTTCGACGGTCTCGACCCAGATCGCCTGCGCGTGGCCGACGAGCACGGGCACCCGCACGCACTGCGCCTGCAGCGGCAGCTCGGGGAGGTCGAGAATCTTGCGCGTCTCGGCGCGGAGCTTCGACTCCTCCGAGAACTCATCGCCCTCGAGATCCCAGTCCATCGCCAGGTCGCCCTCGGCCGGCTCGGTGGCGCGAAGCCTCTCGATCCCTGCGTCGCCGATCCCGGACATGGACTGGTACGTGGCGAGGCGCACTGACGCGAGGCCGGCCGCGTCGTGCAGCGGCTTGAGGACGCAGGAGAGCTGGATCGCCGAGCAGTTCGGGTTGGCCACGACTTCGTCGTCCTGACGGAGGGCCGCGTCGTTCACGCCTGCCACGACCAGCGGCACGCCGTCGGTCAGGCGAAACGCGTCCGACTTGTCGATGCAGACCGTGCCGCCTGCGACCGCATGGGGGACGAGCTCGCGGCTCGCGTCGGTCCCGACCGAGAAGAAGCAGAGGTCGAGGTCGCCGGCGCCAAGCCTCTCGGCGGTCGCCTCCTCGACGGCGAGGTCGGCGTCGCCGTAGGGAACCTGCTTGCCGGCCGAGCGGGACGACGCGAAGGCCCTGACGTTTTCGAACCCGCGCTCTGAGAGGAGCCCGAGGGTGACCGATCCCACCGCGCCGGTGGCTCCGACGACTCCGACCTTAGTCATGAGCCCGCTCCGCCTCGACGGAGGAGAGCTCGAAGGCCTCGTGCAGCGCAACGACGGTGCGCTCGACATCTCCCTGAGGGACGTAGAAGGCGATCTTGATCGGCGAAGTGGCCACGAGGTCGGGCTCCACTCCGAGGTCGCGCAGCGTCTGGAACGTGCGCGCGGCGATCCCCGGATGGCTCTTCATTCCAGCGCCGATGACGCTCACCTTCCCGAGGTCGGCGCGCTCCTCCCAGTTCGCGTCGAGCCTCCCGAGTGCGGCCTCGGTCGCGGCGCGATCCTCGGTCGGCGCGGAGAAGACGATGTCGTCGCCCGTCTGGATGATCGTGTCCACGCTCACGGAGGCGTCGGCAAGCGCATCGAAGAGGTCGGCGCGATCGGTTCCGGACACGCGGTACACGGCCTCCTCGAGGGTGTGCGTGACGCCTGAGATCATCGCCTTCTCGAGCATCCGCTCGTCCTCCTCCGTGATCCACGTGCCCTCGTCACCGGTGAAGGTGGAGCGCACATGCAGCTTGACGCCGTGGTTCCGCGCGAACTCGACCGAGCGTAGCGCAAGCACCTTCGCGCCCGAGGCCGCCATCTCGAGCATCTCCTCGTAGCTGACGGCGTGGAGCTTGCGCGCGCCGGGAACGAGCCGCGGATCGGCGGTGAAGACGCCGTCGACGTCCGTGTAGATCTCGCATGCGTCAGCGCCGAGGGCCGCGGCGAGCGCGACCGCGGTCGTGTCCGAACCGCCCCGGCCGAGCGTCGTGATGTCGAAGTCAGTCGAGACGCCCTGGAAGCCGGCGACGAGGACGATGCGGTCGGAGTCGAGCGCCTCGTGAATCCGGTGCGCTCGCACTTCGACGATCTTGGCCTTCCCGTGCACGGTGTCGGTGACGATTCCCGCCTGCGACCCCGTGAGTGAGATCGCGTCGAGCCCGAGGTCCGCGATCGCCATCGCGACGAGAGCGCAGGAGATGCGCTCGCCGACCGAGATGAGCATGTCCATCTCCCTGCGGCTTCGGCTGCGGCGAGACCTCGTGGGCGAGGGAGACGAGCTCGTCCGTGTGCTGGCCCATCGCCGAGACGACGGCGACGACACGGTTCCCGGCTCGCTTGGCCTCGACGAGGCGCGAGGCGACGCGGCGGATCTTCTCGGGGTCGGCGACCGAGGTGCCGCCGAACTTCATGACGAGGGTGCCCGCGGCGGCGGGCGGCTCGGCCGGCTCGACGGCGGGGACGGGCTCGAAGGTCGTCTCGCTCATGGCTCTCAGTGTCCTACATAGGGCGGCGACCCGAGAGAGCCCTTCCCAGGGTCACCTCGTCCGCGTACTCGAGGTCGCCGCCGACGGGCAGGCCGCTCGCGAGCCGCGTCACCCGCACGCGGTCGCGCAGTCGGTCGGCCAGGTAGGCGGCGGTCGCCTCGCCGGTCATGTTCGGATTCGTGGCGAGCACGACCTCCTCGACGCCGTTCCGCTCCACGCGGCGCAGGAGCTCGTCGATGCGGAGATGCGCAGGCTCGACGCCGTCGAGCGGCGACAGCGCGCCGCCGAGCACGTGGTAGACGCCGCGGTACTCGTGGGTTCGCTCGACCGAGAGGAGGTCGGCCGGCTGCTCGACGACGCAGATGATCGAGCGGTCGCGCCGTGCATCGGCGCAGATCGTGCAGAGCTCCTCCTCGGTCAGGTTCCCGCACTCGCGGCAGAACCCGATGCGCTCCTTCACCTCGCGGATCGCGTCGGCGAGGGCGAAGGCCTCCTCCTTGGGGACGCGCAGGATGTGGAACGCGAGGCGCTGCGCCGTACGCGTGCCCACCCCGGGCAGCCGCGAGAGCTGTGCGATCAGGTTGTCGACAAGGGGCGAAAACACGGCCCCACATTGTGCCTACAGGCCCGGCAGGCCTAGTCCCTTGAGGTCGCCCATGGCGCCCCCGAGCTTCGACTGCATCAGGTCCTGAGAGTTCTTGAGCGCCTGGTTCACGCCCGCGAGGACGAGGTCGGCCAGGCCCTCCGGGTCGTCCGGGTCGATCACCTCGGGCGAGATCGTGATCTCGACGATCTCACCGGCCCCGCTCGCCTTCACCTTGACCATCCCGCCCCCGACCGACGCCTCGACGACCTCCTTGGCGAGCTCGTCCTGGGCCTTCGCCATCTCTTCCTGCATCTGCTGCACCTGCTGGAGCATCTTGTTCATGTCCATCTTCGTCACTCGTCGACCTCCCGGGCATCGAACGTCGTCTTCATGAGAGAAATGATGTCTTCCTCGTTCGCGGGCCCCTCGGCCTCAGCCTCTCCCGCCTCGGCGTCGCCCTCGCCGACTGCAAAGGCGAGCGCGAGCTTGTGGCCCGTGACCTCGTAGAGGACCTCGGCGAGAAGCGTCGCGTTCTTCGGCTCCTCTGCGAGGTTGCGGTGGAAGGAGGCTGCGGGCGGGAACTCGATCACGAGCCGGTTTCCGGAGAGCTCGATGGGCTTCGCCTCGCCGAGGACGGAGGCCGTGGGGATCGAGCGCTCGCCGACCGCCGGTAGGACCGCCTGGCTCCAGACCTGCTGCACCTGCTCGATGTCGAGGTCCTGGAGCGGCTCGGCGGGAGCCGCGGCTGGCGTGGCCGGTTCCGCCTTCGCGCGCGGCTCGGCGGAGGGAGCGTGATGCGGCTCGCCGCGCACTTTCCCCTCCAGCTGCTCGATCCGGAAGGACAGCGACTGGCGCGAGAGGTCGGCGCCCGGGCGCGTGACCTTGACGAGCGCGAGCTCGAGGGGGAGGCGCGGGTCGCCGCCCTGGCGCACGTCGTCGATGGCGACAGCGAGGAGATCCACGAGGCGGATCACGTCCGGCTCGCCGATCTGATTCGCCTGCGCGTGCAGGCGCTCGCGCGTCTCGGGCGTGACCGGGAGCGACTCCGGTACCTCACCCATGTGCTGGACGAGCATGAGGCAGCGCAGATGCTCGAGGAGATCGGTGACGAGGCGCGAGAGATCCTGGCCCTGCTCGGCGAGCTCCTCGACGAAGGACAGGAGCCCGGCCGTGTCGCGGTCGACGATCAGGTCGCAGATCCGGAAGAGGGCCTCTTCCTCGACCGCGCCGAGCAGCTGGAGCACGGCCTGCACCGTGATCTTCCCGTCCGTCGCGGCGGCAAGCTGGTCGAGGGTCGAGACCGCGTCGCGGAAGCTGCCGCGCGCGCTCCGCGCGATGAGCGAGAGGGCCGCGTCGGGCGACGTCGATCTCCTCGCCGTCCGCGATTCGGCGCAGGAGCTTCGTCAGCTCGGCGAGTCGCGGCCGCGAGAAGAGGAACGTCTGGCAGCGCGAGCGCACCGTCGGCAAGACCTTCGAGAGCTCGGTCGTGCAGAAGACGAAGACGAGGTGGGGCGGGGGCTCCTCGATCAGCTTGAGGAGCGCGTTCCACGCGGCGTCCGTGAGCTGGTGCGCCTCGTCGAGGATGTAGACCTTGAAGCGTCCCTCGACCGGCTGGAGGATCACGTGCTCGCGGATCTCGCGGATGTCGTCGATCCCGCGCTGGCTCGCCGCGTCCATCTCGACGACGTCGAGGGAGGTGCCCGCGGCGATCGTCCGGCAGGAGTTGCAGGTCTTGTCGGGTGAGACCGTCGGGCCCTGCTCGCAGTTCAGCCCCTTGGCGAGGATGCGGGCGAGGGAGGTCTTCCCGGTGCCGCGCGGGCCGGCGAACAGGTAGGCCTGGCGAACCTTGTCGCTCGAGATCGCGTTGCGAAGGGTGCGGACGACGGCTTCCTGGCCCACGACCTCGTCGAAGTCCTGCGGGCGGTATTTGCGGTAGAGAGCCGTCACGCGCCCGTCTAGTTTAACGCCCGGTCGCGCACCCTCCGTCGAGGGCGCTTTCGATGCGGTGCCGACGCTGCTCACTCGGGCCAGGCTGATCCGCGGCACCTGAGAGAAACTGCTTAGCGCTGCTTCCTCCCGGACCTGACGCGGTTCGCAGGCTCCCAGTGCGTGGAACCTGGCCGTCAACGCTTGCAAGCGCAAGCCCTACTTCGAACGCAACCTCCTAGGGAAGGAGTTCGGCCCCGCTGGAGCGGATTGCGGGTTCAGGGAACCGCTAGCTCCCCGCTTAGCGCGACCGGGCTCGGAAATGCTAGCAACCGAGGCTCCTCCGGCTTGGAAACCCACCCGCGCACGGTCAGACTGCGCGCGTGCGGGTCGGCGTCATCGTTCCCATGTCGTCCTCCGATGGAGCCGGCCGGACGCCCTCGTGGCCGGACATCCGGGCGTTCGCCGAGCATGCCGAGGCCGCCGGTCTCGACTCTGTGTGGGTCTGCGACCACTTCTTCGGGAGCATGCCCGGTGCGCCTCCCGAAGGGGTTCACGAAGCGTGGACGCTCGCCACCGCGCTCGCGACGGCGACGAAGCGCGTCGAGGTCGGCCAGCTGGTCACGTGCGCCACGTATCGGAATCCCGGGGCTCCTCGCCAAGATGGCGGTCACGGCCGACGCGGTCAGCGGCGGCCGCCTCGTGCTCGGTCTCGGCGCGGGCTGGCACGACACCGAGTACGAGGCGTTCGGCTACCCGACCGACCACCGCGTCAGCCGCCTGGAGGAGGCGCTGGAGATCGTGGTTCCGCTGCTTCGTGGCGAGACAGTGTCGTTTGCCGGCCGCTTCCACCGGGTCGCCGACGCCGTCCTCCTGCCTCCGCCCGACCGCCGGATCCCGCTGCTCGTCGCGGGCAACGGCCCGCGCATACTTCGGCTCACGGCTCGCCACGCGGAGGCCTGGAACACGGCCTGGTTCGCCGGGCCGGACGAGCGTCTTCGAGAGCGGGTCGCCGCCCTCGAGACGTGCCCTCGAGGAGGAAGGGCGCGACCCGTCGACGCTTCGGCGGACCGTCGGAATGTACGTCGCCGACCCGGCGGTGGCGCCCGACGAGAGCGAGGCGTTCACTGGCTCGGTGGACGAGCTGGCGGAGACACTCACGAGGTTCGGCGAGCTCGGCTTCGCAGACGTCATCGCCGTCCTCGAGCCGATGAACGAGCGGTCGCTCGACCGGCTTGCCGAAGCGCGTCAGCTCATGGCTTGAAATCGCGCCGCCGAGTGCTTGAATTCCGCGCGTCCGGCGCGGTCTCGTTCTTCTCGCATCCATCGTCATGAGCCTTGCCTCGGCAACAGGTGCCTGGGCGGCGGTCGAGGTCCGGCAGATGACGGACGACACGATCACGCCTGACAACACCTGAGCTCGGGCGAGCCGGCCGGGCTCGGTGTCTCGCTCCTCATCTCGAAGAGGCTCGCGAACCAGCTCGGCATCCCGAGGGTCGTGGGGACGGCTCACTCCACGCTTGCGACGGCCGGGACGAGGACCATGGCCACGGACTTCACGCGGAAGGCCAAGCACGCGCTCCGCGGCCGGCATTCCTCTCGCTCACCGTGCGGGCGAAGGCGACCGACGACGCGCACAACGCGAAGACGGTCTCGAAGTCCGTCACGCTTTAGCCCTGCGCTATCCTCGGCTTTCGCGGGGCGCATAGCTCAGCGGGAGAGCGCCCGCTTCACACGCGGGAGGTCGCTGGTTCGATCCCAGCTGCGCCCATCCTGACCCGCATAGCTAGAGGGATTTGGCTTGAATGCGTGGGTCAGACGTGCCGGAAGGGTCACGAATAAGCATGTGGTGCAGACCTCGAGAAGCGACCAGCGTCGCCCGCTCCGCGTCCTTGCGGGAACACGTCTGACAGAGGCACTTGCTCGCTGGTTGCCGAACGCATAGAAACGTTGTCGTGCCGACCTCACTCGTCAACGGCCATCGCTCGCCGCGCAAGCTCCTCCGCTCCGTTGTCGCTCGGCTGCTCGCGCGCAAGCCCTGGGGCACTCTCCCTTCTCTCTTCGACGAAGCCGCGCGGCTCGAGGTGCGGAGATGACAAGCGCGCTCTGAGCGCAAGTTTTTGCATCTGGCGAGCGTCCTACCTCTTAGACCAAGCGAAAGGGAACACGCCGCATGCTTCATTGGTAGTTAGCCGTACGACCGACCGCGCGAGCCTAGACTTCCTCGACGTACCACCGCCGACCATTCGTGGAGCGACTGCCAGACGCGCAGGTAAAGATCTAGTTCCAGACGTGCTTGCTCCGAATGGAGTCCGTGTGGAAGCTCGACCTCAAGCGTCTCCGCGTCGATCTGCGTTGTACTGGTGCTGCCCGGCGACCGACTGGCCGGCGACGGAAGCGAGCAAGAGCACGCCGAAGAAGAGTGAGAGAGCGAGTTCTCGCGCAGGAATCTCACTGGGTGGTGATCCCGATCGCGATATAGAAGGCGAGACCGACCGCGATCAGCACCACATAGGCAATGAAGGCGAGGCGCACCGGCCGCGAGGCTAGACGGGTGATCGGTTGGCGGCGCGCTGCCGACCTGCCTTCGGCAGCGAGGCTCGCCTGAGGGCAGCCCCCGAGCGAGCCTCGTACCTGAATGGATCGCTCAGGAGGCGGTCGCCTTCGTCTCGTCTCGAAGCTTCTTGGCGACGGACTCGACTTCGTGGAGCGCCTCCCGCTCTTCCTTGAGGTTTTCCTCGAGGAGACCGACGGCCTCGCTCTCGCCGAGCGCGCGCGCCATCTCGATCAGGCTGTTGTAGGCCGCGATCTCATAGTGCTCGGTGCGCGCGGCCGCGCCAGCGTCGACCATGTCGACCAGGTCCCCGGAGACCTCGTCGATCATCTCATCGTGCTCCTTCGTCAGCCCCTCGAAGCCCAAGCACTTCTCGGTCTCCGGCTGTTCCGCCATCGAGTCGAAGATCTGCTCGAGGTTCGTGACGTGGCCCCTGGTCTGGTCTAGATGCCGCTCCAGCCCTTTGCGGAAGTCCGGGTCCTGAACCTCGTCGATGAGCTTCGGCAGGACCTCGCCGGTCAGCTTCTTCTCGACGTAGAGGATGTCGCCGAGCTCGTGCAGGAAGAGATCCCGTGGTGTGGTGATATCTGGCATGTGCCCCTCTCGGACGATTGACTGCGACCTCGATACCCGTCCCCAACCCACGCAAACCGAGGTCAAGCGTGGGGACGCCTCTCCGTTTCGAGCAGTTCAGTGAACCCCGGACTGATCCTCCTCAGGCTAGGCGAGGATCTCCCGGCCATAGAAGTCGAGGAACCCCTCCTGGTCGGGCCCGACTTGGTGAATGTAGACGTGGTCGTAGCCGGCGTCGGCGAACTCTTGGATCGCAGCCCGGTGAGCATCCGCGTCCGGGCTGCAGACGACCTTCGCGGCGACGTCGTCCTCGGAGATGAGCTCGGCTACCTGCTCGAAGTGGCGCGGGAGTGCGAGCTCTTGGCCCAGCTCACCCGGCGCGGCGGCGTTCGGCCACCAGTGGAGCGCGGTCTTCCTGGCCGTCGCCTCGTCCTGTGCCCAGCAGACGGTGAGTTGTCCAATTCGCGGCTTATCCGTTCCGCCTGCGGCCTCGAATGCAGACAGAATTTCCTCGTCCGGCGCGGTCCCGATCAGGCCGTCGCCGGCGGTCGCGGCGAGCTTTGCTGCATTCGGCTTGCCAGCAGCCACCATGATGGGCGGCGGTTCCTCCGGCAGTGTGTAGAGCCGTGCCTGTTCAACGGTGTAGTACGTGCCGTGGTGGCTCTGGTAGCCACCACGCCAGAGGAGCCGAATGACTTCGATGGCCTCCGTGAGCATCTCGAACCGCACCTGGCCCTCCGGCCAGCGGTCGCCGAGCACGTGCTCGTTCAAGTTTTCTCCGGTGCCGAGGCCGAGGAAGAAGCGCCCGGGCATGAGCGCGGCCGCCGTTGCGGCCGCATGAGCGATCACGGCCGGGTGGGTCCGTATCAGTGGGCAGGTGACCCCCGTCCCCAGGCGCAGCCGCTCCGTCGCCTGCGCGATCGCGCCGATGACTGTCCAGACGAACGGGCTTTGGCCCTGTCGATCCGTCCACGGATGGAAATGGTCGGAGATCAGCGCGAAGGCGAACCCGCGCTCCTCAGCCATACGGGCCGAGCGAACTAGGTCCTCCGGACGGCACTCCTCGCTCGAGAGTGCGTACCCGATCTCCGGTCGTGCAGCCAATCGACGCTAGCTGCGCTTGCGCGCGGTCGCCTTGCCGCCCTTCCGCCCGGCGGCCTTCTTCTGCGCGGTCGTCCCTCCTTGGGATGGACTTCCGCCCGAGCCGGACTTCTTCCCGCCCCGGCTCGACGCGCCCGGAGAGTTAGCGATCTTGGCGGCACGCTCCTTGGACATGCCCTTGTCCTTCAGGGCCTCGTATTGCTTCTCGTTTTTCACGTTCGCACGCTTCTGGGGCATCTTGACCTCCTCGCGATCGACGTGGTCGTTCCCAACGCAAGACGCCGGAAAACCCTTTCGCCGCTCATCCCTCATTCGAGGGTTTGGGTGTGCCTTCTCCCCGGTCGGGGGATGCGATACAGCCGGTCGTCGCGCTTCCTGAGACAACGCTCGTTCGTGCGAGCGCGGACGGTAACTGCGGTTAAGGAGAGCGGCCGTGAGAAGGAGCTTGAGGCGGGCCTTTATTTTCTCGACCTGCGTCGTTGCGTTCGCGGCTACCGCGACGACCGCAGCAAGCGCGGCTGATTCAACCTGGGACGATGCCCAGTTTGAGGACGTCTCGAAGCAGGTGTCCTCCATCGAGAAGAAGATGGACGAGCTGCTGGCGCACGGGCAGTGGGCAAGGGTAGGAAAGCTCCTTGCAGGCGCCGACTGCGGGTACGGCGACCCCTCGTCAATGTTCGCGGCCTGGGGAGATGATTCGGCGTACGTACTCGCGCCGCAGGGCGACCTCGCGACGAGCGACGGCTGGACATTGAACAAGCAGGCGACTGTCGTGCCCTCGGCCGACCCGTTCAGCGGGGCGCAGAATTCGCTCCAATTCGTGAAAGGCGCCGAGGCGGGAACGCCGGCGATGTGCGTGGCGCTCGACAACCCCGCGATCCGCTTCTTCATCAGAGACAGCGGCGGCAACGAAAAGTCGCGGCTGAAGGTCGACGTTCTCTACGAGGACTTCGGCGGCCACGTGAAGCATCTCACGATCGCCAAGCTGCGGGCCGGAAGCGAGTGGGGGCCGTCTGCGATCCTCCCGATGTACATGAACGTCCTCGCACTCGCGTCGCCGAGCAGCGTGACGGCAGTCGCATTTCGGTTCAAGGCGGAAGGGCTTCAGAAGGGCGAGACGCTGTCGATCTCGAGCCTCTACGTTGATCCGCTCAAGATGGGGTAGGTGCCGCCAACGAGGCGATAATGTCGCCAGCGGCCTTACTCTGCGGTCCGTGAGAGCCGGGCTCTAGCCTCCTGTCCCGGGGGGTGAACATCGAGAGGCTTGCCGCAGTGCTTCTCGACTGGGCCCGGCTCTCGCTGCCCTGGGAGAGACGTTCGGCGGCGCTCATACGCTGTCCTCGCTGCGACGCCACCGGTGCGGATCGCCGCGCTTGCCTTCGCCCTCGCGGGTGACGTGGCCTTGCTCGAGAAGCGTCGCCAGGTGGCGGCGAACTCCTGTCCGTAAGCTCGCCCTCCTCGGCAAGCTGCTTCGAAGTCGCCTCTCCCGTCCCCAGCATGTCGAGGAGGCGCTCACGCTCGGCGGCGGCCTTGACCTCCTCGGGGCTCTCGATCGCACGAAAGCCGCCTTCCTCTTCGTTGAGCTCAACGAAGAGCTCCTCCGGCGTCGAGCTGAACCGCGAGACGGCTCGCAGCACCCGGGCCTCGCTTCCGACGAAGCTAGGGGCAGCAGGCTCAGTGAGGCGCTCCCTGAGCAACCAAGCGCAGCGAAGAGAGCCGCCCGCTTTCGGCGTGCCGACGGCTCTCCTTCGCTGCGTCGACCTCAGTAGGCCGTGCGGCCGCGCGTCCCTCGGCCCACGAGAGCGCGATAGACGAGAAGCAAAAGGATCGCTCCCGCAATCGCTCCGAGCCAAGTGCTGAAATCAAAGAACTCGTCGATCGGGTCTCCGAAGCCGAGTGCCTTGACGATCAGCCCGCCGATGAATGCGCCGACGATCCCAATCAGCGTTGTGATGATGAGACCCCCGGGATCGTCCCCGGGAAGCAGTGCTTTTGCGATCAACCCGGCGAGCAAGCCGAGGATGATCCAGGCGATGATCCCCATGTTCACCTCCAGTGGATTTCCGCTTCTAACGGATTCGGCCTGCTGTCGGATACGGGCCGGCGCGGCTCGATGTCGGGCGCCTCTTCGTCGTCTGCCATGAGCTAGGGCCTGACTCGTAGAAGTTGCGAACCCCGGCAGCGTGGCCAGCCGCGTTTGCTTGTGTCTATTCAGGGAATGCGGTTATTTCGACGTTGACCCGAGGAGGGGGTACGAATGGCAGATGTACACAAGCTCTCAGAGCGGGTGATCGATTTGGCCGAGCGATCATCTGCCGTCGCTGACGCGGCTCAGGGGAAGGGGGTTCGACGAAGTGGGATACCGACGCGCTGGCTCTTGCTTCCTGCGGCTGGCGCCGGTCTCTATGCACTCATGACGAATCGCTCCTTCACACGTCAAGCGAAGAACGTCATGAATCAGGCGAAGGAACGCGCTTCCGACCTGCCCGAGGATTTGGTGGATCGTGTCCAGCAGACGACGAGCCAAAAGAGCAGCTCGGCATCGAGCAGTCGTCCATCCACGCGGAAGTCCGCGAGCCGGACAACCCAACGGCGAAAGACCACGTCCGCTCGTTAGAGCGGAATTGGACGGGGACTTCGGGAGCTCGTTCGTGGGGGCGGGCGAGCTCTAACTTTCGCGCAAACCGCGCTAGACTCGGTCCTACCTACGTTCGCCGACCTCTCTGACCCCCCCAAACCGGCCAGTCTGTGCCGGGAGCGAAATCAAAGGAGGGGGCATGGGGAACGCAGCGTCTTCCGAGTTGTTGCAGGCGGAAAACGACCGCACCTTCAACGCGTTGTGGGTGCTCGGCGTCGAGGAGGGCTCCTTCGCCTGCGAGTGCGGGGACACGAACTGCAGCGAACATATGGAGCTCGCGCTCATCGAGTATGCCGCTCGCGAGGATGGCCACGCGCTCCTCGCCTCCGGGCACGCGACCGCCGGGGCCGTGCCGTCGTCTTTGCTGAACCTCTGAGGCATAAGCCCGCCGGCGACCGAAGTGACTGAGGATGCCGGCCGGGAGGTTCCCTGATGTGCTGGGAGGGGCCGGGGCGTGACCTCACCGAAATGCGGCTCTCCGGCAAGGTCTGACTCCGAGAGAGGAAGAGTTTGCCCCGGCCCTCGTGAGGTATCGGCAGCGAGCCACGGTGCTTGACTAGTGGAGCGGCGGCGGGAAGTTACTCGAGCGCGACGATAATCTCGAACTCGGGGCAACGTTGCTCTGACGAGCACCGGCCGGGACGATCCGAACCGCTATCTAGCCGCGGTCCGCGAGAGTCCGCTCGATGGCCTCGTCGTCAGCAGTCGACGGGCGTTCGTCCCGCGGGCGGATGAGGTACCAGGTCTCGACTTCGCCTTTCCCCTTGACCGCGATCGACCCGCGCGGCTCGCACTCGAAGTCGTCGGCGAGCAGCTCGTACGTCGCGCGCGTGATCTGGATCCGCCCCGGCGTGCCGTAGGACTCCATGCGGCTGGCCGTGTTCACGGCGTCGCCCCAGAGGTCGTAGAGAAAGCGCTTCCGGCCGATGACGCCGGCCACGACCGGGCCCGAGTTGATGCCGATTCGAAGCTCGAGGCCGAGGTGCCCGGCTTCGCCTTCGGCGCGCATCGCATCCAGCATGTCGAACGCCATCAGCGCGAGCGCGCACGCGTGGTCCGGGCGCGGCTCCGGAACGCCCGCGGCGACCATGTAGCAGTCGCCGATGGTCTTGATCTTCTCGAGCCCGTGCCGCTCCGCGAGGTCGTCGAAGTGGCTGAAGAGGTGATCGAGGCAGCCGACGACCTCGGCGGGCGTGAGCCGCTCCGACCACGGCGTGAAGTCGACCACGTCCGCGAAGAGGATGGACGCCGATCCGAACTGGTCCGCGATCGGCTGGGACTCGGCCTTCAGCCTGTCGGCGATCGAGCGCGGCAGGATGTTGAGCAGGAGGTTCTCGGCCTTCTGCTGCTCCACCCGGAGCGCGGCCAGCGCATCGCTCCGCTGCTTGGCGAACAGCGCCAGCAGCGTGAACACCATGGTCCCGCCGACGGCGACGTTCATCGCCAGCATGATGCTCGTGAACCAGTCCGGCGGCGGTGTCCAGATCGGGCCGATGATCTCGCCCGCGATCCCCGATCCGAGGAAGACGAGGACGTACGCGACGTACCAGCGGGCCGCCGACCTCACGTTCGAGAAGACGAGCGCCCCG
Organism: uncultured Actinomycetes bacterium; assembly: GCA_963766725.1. Lineage (GTDB taxonomy): Bacteria > Actinomycetota > Thermoleophilia > Gaiellales > Gaiellaceae > DATEOR01. The sequence continues at coordinate 5,610 of CAVYBK010000019.1, read as the reverse complement.
AGCGGCGCGAGGATCCCCCAGAGGCCGACGCCGCCGGACGCGAGGAACCCGCCGAGCGGGATCATGGACATCGTCGGCGCGAGCAGGATGTCGACCTGGTTCACGCGGAGCAGGCGCGCGAAGTTGCCCGTTCGCGAGAACGCGATGATCGCGGCGAGCAGCACGGCGAGGTAGACGAGGGGCACCACACCGACCGGCGAGCGGAACGCGAGATACAGGCCTCCCCAGAGCCCGGCGATCGGCAGGATCAACACCGAGATCAGGACAAGGAGCGCCTTTCGGGCCCGCAGGTCCTCGTCGTCGCGCGGGTCCGCGCCGACGAGCGCAAGGCGCGCGGTGACGCGATCGACCCTCGTTCTGAGCGGGCTGAAGAGGCCCATCGCGGGGGACGTTACTTGCGCCCACCCACGGGCCGCCGGGCTACGGCTCGGGTGCGCTCGCCGCCGGTGGCAGCTCCATCGAGGCGCGCAGGTTGACGAGCGGCGTGTCCGGAACCTGGATGAGACCGCGCGTCGGCCGGTCGAGGTCGAACGTGACGAGCAAGAGCACGCGTGATCAGCCCTGCCGCGAGCATGACCGTCGCCACGCCTCGTCCGAGGATCGCGAGGTAGAAGGCGAGCAGGGCGAGCGCGACGGCCGCGCCGCCCACCTCGACGGCGAGCACGGCACCGGGCACCCGGTTGTCCAGAGCGCCAATGCGGGTCGTCTCCGCGTCGAACATCTCGTTGAGTGACTCGACATACAGGCGCGGCGCGCTCGCGACCGGCGCCTCGTCGAGCTCCTGCCCGGCAAGAGCCCCAGAGCTCTCGCTGCAGCCGGTCGCCCGCGGTCTCGGCCTCCCGCTCCTGCTGCGCTGCCCGGAACCGCGTTCGAAATGACGATGGTCGTGTCCGTGTAGCGCACGAGGCGTTCGAGCGACTGCGTGCGGATCGGCTCGGGCAGAGTCTGGGCTCGCAGGTAGGTCGTGCCGATCGCGTTCGCCTCGTCGACGACTGCGGTGCGGCGGGCCTCGTACCGTCCCACCGCGAGGGCGAGGCCGAAGGCGAGGACGAGCCCGACCAGGCCGAGGAGCGCAGCCTGCAGAACGCCGAAGGGCTCCCGGAGATGCTCGGACCGGTGCCGCAGGTAGCGGCCGAGAACGAGGCCGATCGCGGTCGTGCCGAGGACGACCGCCAGCAGGATGAGCGCCGACCTCCCAGCTCGAGAGGCGAAAGAACATGCGCCAACGCTAGTGAGCGGCGGGTGCGCGCGCAACGACCCGAGCTTTGCGGGCGTCGCGTCGGGGCGAGCCGGGTACCCTTCCAGGCCGTGCCAGTGAACACGATCCTCGTCGCCTACGACGACCCCGCGAGCCAGACGCTCGGGCGCGCCGCCGACTACGCCGAGCAGCTGGGCGCGTCGCTGATCGTCACGAACGTCGTGCCACCGAAGGATGGGACGCCAGACGCGGAGCGCCTGGCCCAGGAGCGGCTCGAGCAAGCGCGGTCCTACCTCGAGGGACGCGGCCTCAGCGCTGACCTCGTTCCCACGAAGGGCACGCCGGCGGACGCCATCGTCGGTCTCGCGCAGGAGCGCAACGTCGACCTGATCGTCGTCGGGAGCCGCCACAAGCGCTTCTTCGAGCGGCTCGTCGAAGGAAGCGTCAACCAGAACGTCCTGCGCCGAGCCGGCTGCGACGTGCTCGTCGTCTACTAAGTCGCCCGTGCCCGACACCCATGACCCAAGGCTCGCGATCGCGGGCCTCCTGATCGGAATCCTCGTCGGCATGACCGGGATGGGCGGCGGCTCGCTGATGACGCCGATGCTCATCCTCTTCTTCAAGTTCGACCCGGCGATCGCGGTGGGGACGGACATCCTGCACGGCGCGATCTTCAAGTCCTTCGGCGCGGCGCGGCACCGGCGGCTCGGGACTGTCCGCCTGCGGCTCGGGCTCTGGATGCTCGTCGGCAGCGCGCCCATGTCGCTCGTGGGCGTGTGGACGGTCGGCTACCTGACCCACCGTTACGGGGAAGGCGTCGACTCGGTGCAGGGCAAGATCCTGGCGATCATGCTGATCGTCGGCGGCCTGGCCTTCCTGGCCAAGGCGATCATGCACCCGGTCGGCCCGCAGAAGGAGCTCGGGCACCTCTCGAACCGCGACCGGATCGTCGCAGTGTGCATCGGAGCGGTGGGCGGGTTCGTCGTCGGCCTCACTTCGGTCGGGAGCGGAACGCTCTTCGGCCTCGCGCTGCTGATCTCGTTCCCGCTCAGCGCCAAGATCATCGTCGGGACGGACATCTTCCATGCCGCCGCGCTCCTCTGGGTCGCGGGCCTCGGCCACCTCGTCGCGGGCAACGTCGACGTGGGCGCGATCGGCTGGCTCCTGGTCGGCTCGATCCCGGGCGTCCTCATCGGCAGCCAGATCAGCGTGGGCATCCCGGACCGGATGCTCCGCTTCGCGCTCGCGGCAGCGCTCATCCTCAGCGGGATCAAGCTGCTCGCCGTTCCCTACGCCAACCAGATCGTCGTCGCGTCGATCATCGGCGGGCTGAGCGCGCTCGCCGCGTGGGGGGTCGTCCGCTTCATGCGTCGGAGAGGGCTCGCCGGCTCGTTGGAGACCGGCCCGCCGGGGAGGCGGGACCTTCTCCCCGAGCGCGAACAGCCCAAGAGCTAGCTAGGCAGCGTTTCGCTGCGAGCGGCCGAACGCAGTGCGCGTCGTCGCGCTCGCGCGTGCGTAGCTCCGCGTTGCGCGCTCGTCCACCGCGAACGCAACCGGTCCGTGGACGATCAGAGAGTCGCTCGCGCGCTGCTTGAGGAGATCGGTGAAGAACTCCTCGGCGAGCCATTCGCGTCCGGGCGCGACGGTCGCGTGCAGGCGGATCCGCGTGAGGTTGTGCGCGAGATCCTCGACGTGCTCGATCCAGGGCCGGCGGATGAACGTCGTCGGCCCCTCGGGGAGGATGCGGACGACGTCTTCGACGAGGCGCTCGCCGGGCTCGCGCTTGGCGACGAAGACCTCGATGGCGAGCTCCTTCACGCCGCGTGGCAGGACGGAGACCGCCTGGATCTGTGAGTTGTGCACCTGGATGACCTCGCCGGAGAGGGCGCGGAGCCGCGTGCGCCGCAGCGTCACGTCCTCGACGACGCCCTGGAGCTCGGCGCCGACGAGGAGGGTGACGGTGTCGCCGACCGAGAACCAGCGCTCGGCGAACATCGTCAGGCCCGCGATGATGTCCACGAGGAGCCGCTGCGTGGCGAAGCCGCCGAGGATCAGCAAGAAGGAGGCGCCGGCGATCGCGGTCAGTCGGTCGACGCCGCCCGTGAGCTGGCCGACGATGACCACGGCCGCAACGGCGAAGGTCACGTAGGTGATCCCGGTGCGGATGACGCTGACGAGCGTCTCCCGCCGCTTCAGGTCGGAGATCGTCCCGGTCGCTTCGAGGTCCGCGTTCGTATGCCGGCGGTCATGCCAGGCGAGGATGCGCCCCGCCGCCCAGGCCGTCGTGCGCGCGACGAGCCACGCGAGCGCGAAGACGGCGGCGATCACGACGATGCGTCCCCACGGGGAGGACAGCGGCGTGTTGTCGTTGAGCAGGCTGATGGAGTTGTCGAGCATTGAACGGGGTGTCACAAAGGTGTTCCTAACGACGCTATCGGCAGGGATTCACGCGTCACAAGGTCAGACGGCCGAAACTAATCCGAAATTAACGAAGGGCGGCCGTCCGGCCGCCCTTCGCGTACCCAGGTGGGCGTTCGCCTAGTGCGACAGCCCGAAGCGACGACGCCGCGCAAAGACACTCGCCGCGCCCGCCGCGAGGAGGAGGGCGATCCCTCCCGCCACCGGCGCCCAGACCGGGAACGAGCCCTCGCCCCCAGACGAAGGCACCGCAACCACCGGTTGTGAGCCGACGATCCGCACCGGTGGATAGGTGTATTCCCTGTCGGTGAATCCGTCCGTGACCGTGTAGGCGTAGCGGCCCGGCGTGGGGAAGACGACGTCCAGCGTGTACTGGCCGATCTCGCCCGTGGACTTGGCCGCGAAGACCCTGCGCTCGCCCGAGTCGAGGTTCGTGAGCTCGAGCGTGGGCTTCGCGTCGGCAGGGAGCCTGCCGTTCAGGTCGATGAGCGTCAGCCCGGTCGACCATGTACCGCCGGGAGGCGTCCCAAACGGAGTCGAGCTCAGCTCGACGCCGCCCTCCTTGGCCAGTGCCGCAGACGCGAGCACGGCGGCCGCGCAGAGCCCCAGAGCGAATGCGATGAGTGAACGTCTCAATCCGGCCTCCTTCGTTTAGCCGTCATACACCGCGACTACGGTCGGGGTTCCGGACTCGGACCAGGTGAGATCGAAGGGCACCTCGGCGCTGTTGTCTCCGTAGTCGCTCTCGCGCAGAGCCCGGGCGACGTTCACGCGGTGCCGGAGGACGTAGCGGCCTGCAGGGAGTCCGGTGATGTCGATCGACTGGCCTTCGAGGCGCGGCACGTAGTCGTCGCCGTAGCCGGGTGAGATGCCCTCGCGGACGACCAGCCGCTCGGGCTGGCCGCGGCCGCACTCCTGCGTCCACACCGGCTGCTCGGGCTCGCCCGGGAGCTGGACGCTCCGCGACGCGTTGTAGCGGTCGCCGAGGCAGAAGCCGGTCTTCTCGTCGCGGCCGACCGTGTTTCCCTCCCCGGTGAGGATGTCGTAGCGCTCGAAGTCGAGGAAGTGCCAGTGGCGATGCGTCTCGGACTGGACGAAGCGGATCTCGCCGTCCACCGGATACGTCGACGTCGTCCCGTCGGAGCGGCGGACGAGCTGCTCCACGGACATCGCAGCGCCGTTCTGGTCGGGCCGGCTCCCGACGAGCAGCATAGGGCCGCGCCCGTCGTTTTCGACCGCTGAGAGGAATGCGAGCCTCCAGGTGTCTCCGGCCCGATAGACCTCGAGCGCGCGCGGGGGAGACTGCACGAGATCCGGCAGGAGCTCCGGCGCGTCGCCCACCGAGCCTCCGCACCCGGCCACGAGCAGCACGACGAGGGCAGCCTTCAGGCGCATCGCCCGTACTACTGCCGCCGCGGCCTCCCGGTTCCTAGAACGTCGCCTCGCGGATGCCGGTCGCGATGAGGAGCAGGATGAGCGCGGCGGCAACCAGGCGGTAGACGACGAAGATCGAGTAGTTGTGCCGGCGCACGTAGCCGAGGAGAGCCTCGATCGCGATCAGGCCGCTGCCCGCCGCTGCGAGCGTGCCGACGAGAAACGGCCCCGCCCAGCCGTCGGGCAGCTCCCCGCGGATGACGTCCGTCCAGCCCTTGAAGAGCACCGCGCCGAGAACGACCGGGACGAGCAGCAGGAAGGAGAAGCGCGCCGCCGCGTCGCGATCGAAGCGGAGGGCGCGGGCCATCGTGATCGTGATCCCTGAGCGCGAGACGCCGGGCGCGAGAGCAACGGCCTGGGCGAGCCCGATCGCGATCGCCTGGCCGAAGCGGAGGTCGCCGATCTTCCGCTCCTGCGGCATGCGGTCGGCGAGCCAGAGCAGCACGCCGAAGACGGCGAGGAAGACCGCGATCTGCCAGGGCTCGCCGAGGTGCTCCTCGACGACGCTCTCGCCCAGCGCTCCGGCGAGCGCGGCCGGGATCGTTGCGGCGAAGACGCAC
>CAVYBK010000018.1:0-36749 GCA_963766725.1 uncultured Actinomycetes bacterium | reverse complement strand
CGACTCTTCCCGAAGGCGCGCGGAGAAGAACTCGAGCGCCTTTCTCGTCTTCGTCTCCTGCTCGCCGCCGACGTCGATCCCGTTCTCGTGCAGAAAGCCCTTCGTCTCGGCCGCCACCTGGAACGCCTCGCCCGGCGCGCACTTCGTCGAGAGCTCGAGGAGCATCGAGTTGTCCGGGTAGAGCCAGAGCTCGGCAACGAGCTTGCGGTCGTAGCCCTCCGGCGAGAACTTCAGCTTGAGCACGAAGATAGGACCGAGGATGGAGAGGTCGTCGAGCCCGAGCCCTTCGGGCGCGTAGGCCGAGAAAAGCGCCCGCTGCTCTTTGGTGAAGAGCTTTCGCAGAGGCTTCGCACCGGTTACGGCCTCCCTGACGGCCGGCGCCTTCAGCGTGGCCTTCATCGACCCCGAGCAGACGTGACCGCCGGGCATCGCGTCGACCTCGATCCCGAAACTCGGGGATTCCCGGACCTCGGACGGAAGCTCCGCGGGCACGATGGGGCGGAGCTTCACGACGGAGTCGTCGCCCTTCCTCTGCACGCGCCGCGCGCGGACCACGATCCCTTGGCGATCGAGCGCAAGATCGGGCGTGTCGAAGAAGTAGACCTGGCGGATCTGGGCGTCGAGCGGGTCGACGCCGAGCTGCGCCGCGCCGCGGCTGCGGTCGGACATCGGCACGGTGAGCTTCAGCTCGACGCTGTCGGCCTGGCGAATGGTCGACAGGAGCTCCGTGAGCGCCTGGTCGGAGGCGGAGATTGTCGTGGTCATTGGTAATCCTCTCGGTCTAGTGGCTCGCGAACCGATTCTCGCGCATACCGGGCTTCGTTTCACTCCGGTGGCTTTTCTGCCTTGGCGAGCGCTGCGTTCCGAAAGCGGCTGTCCTCGGTGATCTCGTCGCCGAACCAGTCCGGGGGCGTGAAGCTCCCTGCCTGCTCCTCCGAGTCGAACTCGACCTCGACGACGAGGAGCCCCTCGAGCTTGCCGCCGTAGATGTCCAGCTCCGCGACCGCGTCGTCGAGCTCCGCACGGTGGCGGGTCTTCTCCACGAACGCCGTGGCGAGCGGCCAGAGCTCGTCGAACTGCTCTGGCGTCAGGGGGAGAGTGACCTCGACGCGGCGGAGGCCGCCGAGCGACTTCACGGTCAGCTCGTGGCCACCGTCCTGCGCGCGGAGGCGAATCTCGACGGGCGCGACGGCGAGATACCCCTGCTGGATGGCCGATCCGGGGCCCAGCAGGTGCTCCGGCAGGGCCTCCACCTTGAACTTCCGCTCGATCTCGGGCACGCCCTCGTACCATCTCATGGAAGTCTCATCTGAGCCCCCTACGGTTCGCGCATTCCAAGGAGGTTCGAGATGCGAAAAGCGATTGTGGTGCTGGCGGGCGCGCTACTCGTCAGCCTGACGGCCGCGGCGTGCGGCGGGAGCGGCTCTTCGAGCGCTACGCAACCCACAGGAGGCGGCGCGACGACCACGCCCGAGACGACGTCCCTCCCGGTCGACGCCAAGCCGTTCCCGATCGACCCGAGCGAGTTCACGACCGAGATCGACAACCCCTACTGGCCGATGAAGCCGGGAAGTCAGTGGGTCTTTCGCGAGACCAACGCCGAGGGCTCGGTCTCCCGGGTCGTGGTCACGGTCCTCGACAAGACGAAGATGATCGCGAACGGCGTCGAGGCCCGGATCGTCCACGACCAGGTGACCGAAGGCGGCCAGATCGCCGAGGACACCTACGACTGGTACGCCCAGGACGCCGACGGCAACCTCTGGTACCTCGGCGAGGACACGACGACGTACGAGAACGGCAAGCCGAAGACGACGGAGGGCTCCTGGGAGGCCGGCGTCGACGGCGCGCTGCCGGGGATCATCATGCCCGCGAGCCCGCAGGTCGGGATGACCTATCGCGAGGAGTACTACAAGGGCCATGCGGAGGACGGGGCTTCCATCATCTCGACCGACGCGCTCGCCAAGGTCCCGTACGGCCGGTTCGAGGACGGCGTCCAGACGAGGAACTTCAGCGCCATCGAGCCCGACGTGATCGAGGAGAAGATCTACGCGCAGGGCGTCGGCGTCGTGCTCGAGATCACGGTCTCGGGCGGCTCGGACCGCGACGAGCTCCTCAGCTACCACGAGGGCTAGGAGGTATACCTAGGCGCATGAGGCGGACGAAGCACCGCGTTCTGGTCGTCTTCAACGCCGGTCCGGCCTGGCAGAGCGGGCCGCCCGAGGACCAGCCCGACTGGGATGCGCACGCGGACTGGGTGGACGACCTGATCGCGAAGGGCACCTTCGTCATGGGAGGGCCGCTGAGCGACAACTCGGGCTCGGTCAGCCTGCTCGAGGGGCTCACGGCTGCGGAGGCGGAGGAGCTGCTGGCGACGGATCCGTTCGTCGCAAACGGCGTTTTCGTGCTCGACTCGGTCCGCGACTGGACGGTCTACGTGGACGAGCTGAGCGCGAAGGAGAGCGTCTAGCGCTCGTCGCTCGGCGGCTTGTCGCCGCCGAACATGCCCTTCAGCCAGCCGAGCAGGCGCTGTCTCGTCAGGTCGACGACCTCCGCGTCGTCCTCCTGGCCCTCGACAGGCTCGTCAGAAGCATCGTCGGGGGGCTGGGCTCGCCAGGCAACGTTCGACACCGGCTGACTAAATCAAATCCAGCGAAACCTTTCTAGACCTCATCGAAACGTATGTCCTGGGCGCCTTCCCACAGGACGCGGCGTCCAAGCTCTACAAGGTGCTCTTGGCCCGCTTGGACAGTGGCGAAATGGTTGCCAGCGAGCTGGCCCATCTTGCTCGCGAAGCAGGTCGCGCCGTACGGGAAGAGGATCTCGACCTCGGAGAGACCGCCCGGGTAGAGCAGGAGCTCGCCCGCGGCGGGGTACGAGTTTGCGTTCTCCGGGCCGAGCCCGAGGTCGAGCTCGAAGCCCATCGGCACCCAGGCCGCCTCGCCGCTCCAGCGGGCCTGCACGAGCCGGCTTTCGAGCGGGAGCAGCCCGCGCAGGACCGCGATCGTCTTGGGCGCGGCCTCCTCCTCGAGGCGTGCCTCGAGCTCGAATCCGCCGACGGTGATCTTGAGCATCGGGCGGGAGCCTACCGTGCGGCACAATGGGAGAACCCGATGGCCAAGACCCTTTTCGACAAGATCTGGGAGAGCCACGTCGTCACGGAGCCGCCCGGCGAGCCCGCGCTGCTCTTCGTCGATCTCCATCTCATCCACGAGGTGACCTCTCCGCAGGCCTTCGACGGCCTCCGGCTGGCCGGCCGGAAGCTGCGGCGGCCCGATCTCTCCATCGCGACGATGGACCACAACGTGCCGACGGAGGAAGGGCCGATCACGGATCCGCTCGCGAAGGCGCAGCTCGAGGCTCTCGAGCGGAACTGCGCCGAGTTCGGCGTCCCTCTCTACGCGACCGGCAGCGGCCGCGAGGGCATCGTCCACGTCATCGGCCCCGAGCTCGGCCTCACGCAGCCCGGCATGACGGTCGTCTGCGGGGACAGCCACACGTCCACCCACGGAGCCTTCGGCACGCTTGCGTTCGGGATCGGCACGTCGGAGGTCGAGCACGTGCTCGCGACGCAGACCCTCCCGCAGCGGAAGCCCGCATCCATGCGGCTCCTCTTCACCGGTGAGCTGCCCTTCGGCGTCACCGCGAAGGACGTCATCCTCGGGGCGATCGGGCGGATCGGCGTCTCGGGCGGCGTCGGCCATGTGGTCGAGTACGCGGGCGAGGTGATCGAGGGGCTCTCGATGGAGAGCCGCATGACGATCTGCAACATGTCCATCGAGGCCGGCGCGCGCGCCGGGGTGATCGCGCCCGACGAGACGACCTTCGCCTACCTCGAGGGACGCCCGGCGGCCCCGGAGGGCGCCGAGTGGGAGCACGCGCTCGACCGCTGGCGTGCGCTCGCGACGGACGAGGGCGCGGCCTACGACCGAGACGTCGAGATCGACGTCCGCGAGCTCGCTCCACAGGTCACGTGGGGAACGAATCCGGGGATGGTCACGTCCATCGAGGGCGCGGTGCCCGATCCCGCGGACTTTGCGGACCCCGACGAGCGCGATGCCGTCCAGCGCGCGCTCGCCTACATGGCTCTCGAGCCGGGGACGGCGATCGGCGACATCCAGGTCGATCGCGTCTTCATCGGCTCGTGCACGAACGCCCGCATCGAGGACCTGCGCACGGCGGCATCGGTCGTCGCCGGCAAGCGCGTCCATCCGAAGGTGCGCGCGATGGTCGTGCCCGGATCCGCAACGGTGAAGCGGCAAGCAGAGGAGGAGGGCCTCGACCGCATCTTCGAGGACGCCGGCTTCGAATGGCGGCGCGCCGGCTGCTCGATGTGCCTCGGCATGAACCCGGACATCCTCGCCCCCGGCGAGCGCTGCGCATCGACGTCGAACCGGAACTTCGAGGGCCGACAGGGCGCAGGCGGCCGCACGCATCTCGTCAGCCCGGCGATGGCCGCGGCAACGGCGATCGAGGGCCACTTCGTCGACATCCGGGAGTATGCGCTGGAGCCGGTGGCGTGAGGCCGTTTCGCTCCGTCACCTCGCGCGCGGCGGTGCTCGACCGCCCGGACGTCGACACCGACCAGATCATGCCGAAGCAGTTCCTGAAGCGGATCGAGCGCACGGGCTTCTCCGAGTTCCTCTTCTTCGACTGGGCGAAGGACCCGGACTTCGAGCTCAACCGACCGGAAGCGCAGGGCGCGAAGATCCTCCTCACCGGGCGGAACTTCGGCTGTGGCTCCTCGCGCGAGCACGCGCCCTGGGGCCTGCAGGAGTACGGATTCGAGGCGATCGTGGCGCCGTCGTTCGGCGACATCTTCCGCACGAACTGCGTGAAGATCGGCCTCGTTCCCATCGTCCTCCCGCAGGAGCAGGTGAAGGCGCTCATGGAGGAGCACGGGGAGATCACGGTCGACCTCGAGGCCCAGACCGCCGGCCCGTACCCCTTCGAGTTCGACGCCTTCGAGCGCGAGTGCCTTCTGCAGGGGCTCGACGACATCGACCGCGCCCTCCAGCACGAGGACGAGATCGCGGCCTACGAGGCCGCGCACCCGCCGCGCTTCGCTACGACAGCTCTCTGAGGACCGCGTCGCCGAATTCGGCGGTGCCGAGCTCGCCGTCCGCCTCGTAGGCGTGCCACACGGCGGCGCGCAGGCGCTCGGCCTCGTCGGCCCGCCCGAGGCCGTGCTCGAGCATGAGCGCGGCAGAGAGCAGCATCCCGACGGGATTGGCGATTCCCCGGCCCGCGATGTCCGGCGCCGAGCCATGGACCGGCTCGAACAGACCGGGACCGGTGTCCGAGAGGCTCGCCGACGGCGCGAGGCCGATGCCGCCGGTGAGCGACGCGGCGAGATCGCTCAGGATGTCCCCGAACATGTTCTCGGTCACGATCACGTCGAACTGGTCGGTGGCGAGCACCAGTTGCATCGCCGCGTTGTCGACGAGCATGTGCTCGAGCCCGACGTCCTCGTAGTCGGCCGCCACCTCGGTCACGACGCGCCGCCACATGCGCGACGTGTCGAGGACGTTCGCCTTGTCGACGGACACGACCCTCTGCTGGCGCGCTCGCGCGAGCTCGAAGGCGCGGCGGGCGATCCGCTCGACCTGGCGCGGGTGGTACTCCATCGTGTCGTAGACCGTTCCGTCCTCCCGCACACCGCGCTCCCCGAAGTAGAGACCGCCGACGAGCTCGCGCACGATGAGGACGTTGACCTGCCCTTGCTCCGAGGGGCGCAGGTTCGCGTAGACGTCGAGCTCGGCGCGAAGGCGGAGCATGCCCTGCTCCGGACGCACCTCGGCCGCATCGAACTCGGGGTCGCCGATCGGGCCCTTGAGGACGGCCTCCGATGCCTTGCAGGCGGCGAGCGTCTCCTCCGGGAGCGAGTCGCCCGTGTCCCGGATCGCCTGCGCTCCGAACGCGTGCTCCTCGAGCTCGAGATCGGGAGCCACCTTCTCGAGAGCGCGAAGCGCCTCCCGCATCACCTCGGGGCCGATCCCGTCGCCGGGAAGCACCACTACCGTCACGTGAGCACGCCGAGCCGCTCCAGAACCTGATCCGCGTCAGCGTCGATCCCGATCGGATCGAGGCGAGCTTCGACGGGGCCGGGCGTCTTCAGCCCGTCGCCGGTGACGACGAGCACGACGCGGTCGTCCACACCGAGCTCTCCCTCGTCGACCGCGCGGCGAAGGGCGCCGAGGGAGACTCCCGCGGCGGTCTCGCCGAAGATCCCTGCGCACTCGGCGAGGAGCCCCATGTTTGCGCCCACGTCGTCCTCCGCGACGGCATAGACCGCGCCTCCGGTCCTGCGGGCGGTGGCGGCGGCCTTGTCCCCGTCGGCCGGGTTCCCGATCGCCAGCGAGCGAGCAATGGTTGCGGGCCGCACCGGCACGACCTTCTCACCTGAGGCAAATGCCGTTGCGACCGGGGAACAGCCTTCGGCCTGGCCGCCGAAGAGGCGCGGCGTGCGGCGCGTCCACGAGGCCGACCCGCTGCAGCTGGTCGAAGCCCTCGGCGATCTTCGAGTAGAGGGAGCCCGAGGCGATGGGCGCGACAACCGCGTCAGGCGCGTCCCAGCCGAGCTGCTCGGCGATCTCGAACGCGACGGTCTTCGATCCCTCGGCGTAGTACGAGCGCAGGCTCACGTTGACGAACCCCCAGGGAAGCTCGAACGAGAGCTCGATCGTGAGGCGGCTGCAGTCGTCGTAGGTTCCACGGACGGCATAGATGGTGGCACCGTAGACGGCGGTGGCGACGAGCTTCTCGGGCTCGAGGTCGGCCGGGCAGAAGACGGCCGCCCCGATCCCCTCGGCCGCGGCCCGCGCGGCGACCGCGTTGGCGAGGTTTCCGGTCGAGGAGCAGGCGATGGTCTCGAGGCCGAGCTCCTTGGCCTTCGCGGCCGCGACGGCGACGACGCGGTCCTTGAAGGAGTGCGTGGGGTTGGCGGTGTCGAGCTTCAGCCAGAGCTCGCCGACTCCGATCTCCTCGGCGAGGCGCGGCGCGCCGACGAGCGGCGTGAAGCCGGGGGCCAGCCGTGCCTCGGCCGGGGCTTCGACGGGGAGGAGTGGCGCGTAGCGCCAGATGGACGTGGGCCCGGCCGCGATCGTCTCGCGCGAGACCGTCCGCGCGAGCTCGTCCCAGTCGTAGACGGGGTCGAGAGGGCCGAAACAGGCGGTGCAGGTGCCGATGTCCTCGAGCGCGTATTCGGTTGCGCAGCTACGGCAACGGAGAGATGTGGCGGGCATTTCTGGCTCCTTTCTCGCTGACATCCTCCCGAGCCCTGAGGCTCGGCCGGGTTTGGCACCTTGCTCGTCGGAGTAGGTTGCCGAGGCTTCTAAGGGCCGGTTCCCTCAGCCTCTCTTGATGCGAGCGGGGCCGCTGCCCGTCGCTCAGGTCTGAGTATAGGACGCCGGTTGGGCCCGAGTCACTGCCCCTTCGGAGGCAGATGAGACGAGCGCCGCGTACTTGGCGAAGACGCCGTTCGTGTAGCGCGGGGGAGGGGGGCTCCAGCGGGAGAGCCGCGCCTGGAGCTCGTCGTCGGAGAGCTCGACCGAGAGCGTGCGCGCCTCGACGTCGATGACGACTGTGTCGCCGTTCTCGAGCACCGCGATGGGGCCGCCGCGCGCCGCCTCCGGCGAGATGTGCCCTGCCATCAGCCCGTGGGTCGCGCCGGAGAAGCGCCCGTCGGTGATGAGCGCGATCTTGTCCCCGAGCCCCTCTCCGACGAGCGCGGCCGTGACGTGCAGCATCTCCCGCATCCCCGGCCCGCCCGCCGGTCCCTCGTAGCGGATGACGACCACGTCGCCTTCCTTGATCCCCTGTTCCTTCACGGCGGCGAAACACGCCTCCTCCGAGTCGAAGACGCGCGCCGCGCCGCGATGGGAGAGCCGTTCGTGCCCGGCGAGCTTGACGACGCAGCCCTCGGGCGCGAGGTTCCCGCGCAGGACGGCCAGCCCGCCGATCGGCTTGATCGGGGTCTCGATCGGCACGACGACCTCCTGGCCGGGCTTCTCCTCGACCGCGGCGGCAATCTCGCCGAGCGAGCGGCCGTCGACGTTCGGCGAGTCGGCGTGCACGAGCTCCTTCTTCAGGAGCTCCCGCGCGACGAGCGCGACTCCGCCGGCCTCGTAGACGTCGGTGGCGACGTACTGACCGCCCGGCTTCAGGCTTGCGACGATGGGCGTCTCCGCCGCGATCCGGTCGAAGTCGTCCAGCTCGAAGGGAACGCCGAGCTCCCGCGCGATGGCGAGCAGATGGAGGACGCCGTTGGTCGAGCCGCCGGTGGCGACGATCGAGGCGGCCGCGTTCTCGAGCGCGTCGCGCGTGATGATCTGGGACGGTCGCAGGTCGCGGCGCAGGAGGTCCATGGCCAGCCGGCCGGCCGCCTCGGCCGCTTCGGCCTTGGACGGATGCAGCGCGGGAATCCCGTTGAGTCCCGCGGGGCTGATCCCGAGGAAGTCGAGCGCGGTGGACATCGTGTTCGCGGTGAACTGACCGCCGCACGCGCCCGCGCCCGGACACGCGACGCCCTCGAGCTCGTGCAGGTCCTCGTCGCTCATCTTTCCGACGGCGTGGGCGCCGACAGCCTCGAAGACGTCCTGGATGGTGACGTCGCGCCCGCGGAAGCGCCCCGGCGCGATGGAGCCGTTGTAGAGCGCGAGACCGGGAAGGTCGAGGCGAGCGAGCGCCATCACCGCGGCGGGAATCGTCTTGTCGCACCCGACGAGGCAGACGAGACCGTCGAAGAGGTGGCCGCGCGCGACGAGCTCGATCGAGTCGGCGATCACCTCGCGCGAGACGAGCGAGGCGCGCATGCCCTCCGTGCCCATCGAGACGCCGTCCGAGACCGCGACGGTGTTGAACTCCATCGGCGTTCCGCCCGCCGCGCGGATGCCGCGCTTCACGTGCTGGGCGAGCTCGCGCTGGTTCCAGTTGCACGGCATCGTCTCGATCCACGTCGTGGCGACGCCGATGATCGGGCGCGCGAGGTCGTCGTCCGTGAAGCCGATCCCCTTCAGCATCGCCCGCGCGGCCGCGCGCTCGGGGCCGTCGGTGAGTGCTGCGCTCTTCCGCTTGTCGGGGTCGCTCATGCCTGGTGGGCTCCTCGCTCGGAGACTGTGAAGCGAAGCACACTCGCGTCCGCGAAGCGGCGGGCGAGCTCCTCCTCGCAGGAGTCGGCCGCGTCCTTCCGCACCCAGACGATCACGCTCGGGCCCGAGCCGGAGAGCGTCGCGCCGAGCGCGCCGTCCGGGAGATCGGAGCGCACCCTCTCGAGGAGCGGTGCGTTCTCGGCGCGGTAGGGCTCGTGCAGCCGGTCCTGAATCGCCTCGGCGAAGAGCTCTGCAGAGCCCTGCGCGAGGGCGGCGCCGAGGAGCGCCGCGCGGCCCGCGGTGAAGGCGGCGTCCTCGAACGGCACCGAGTCGGGAAGGGAGTTCCTCGCTTCGGCGGTGGACACGGTCGCCTCGGGGACGAGCGCGAACGGTACGGCCGGAAGCGAGTCGGCGACGCGGACGATGCGGTTCTCCCACGTCAGGCAGACGCCGCCGGCGAGCGCCGCGGCGAGGTTGTCGGCGTGGCCCTCGAGCTCGACGCCGATCGCTAGAAGCTGCTCAGGGTCCGGCTCTTGGCCCGCGGCGAGGGCGCCCGCGACCAGTCCGAGCGCGATCACCGCCGCGCTCGACCCGAGGCCGCGCTCGCGCGGGATCCGGCTCGTGAACTCGAAGCGCTTGCCCGCGACGGGAGCGAGCCTGGAGAACGCCTGGACGCCGAGGTGCGACTCATCGAGCTCGCCGTCGCCCTCTTCGACCTCTAGCTCGTTCCAGAGGTCGAGCGCGGCGGCGACGCAGTCGAAGCCCGGCCCGATGTTCGCCGTCGTCGCCGGAGCGCGCACGTGGATCTTCATGCGACTGCGTCCGGGTCCTTGAGGCCGTGCCCGGTGATCACGCAGACGACTTTGGCACCTCGCGGCGGGTCGGCGAGAAGGGCCGCCAGGCCGGCGGCAGACGAGGGCTCGCAGAAGAGGCCCTCTTCGCGGGCGAGAAGGCGCCAGGCGTCGAGGATCGCCTCGTCGGGAATCGACGGCGCCGCGCCGCCCGAGTCGGCCAGCGCGCGCTGCGCTTCCGACTTCGTGCGCGGGCTCGACGATTCGGATCGCGGAGGCTGCCGTTCCTGCGCGGTTCTCGGCCTGCGCGGCGACGAAGCGGGGAAGCGTGCCCAGCTCCCCGAAGCCGAGCGCGTAGGCGCAGAGGTTCCCGCCTCCGCCGTACGGAAGCGCGAGGACATCGGGCGCGCCACCGAGCTCCTCGGCGATCTCGAAGGCGGCCGTCTTCTGCCCCTGGAGGCGGAGCGGGTTGAGCGAATTGACGAGGACGTGCGTCCCCGCCGCCTCGAGCTCCTTCGCCTCTGCGAGCGCCTCCTCGAAGTTCGCGCGAGTCTCGACCTTCGCGCCGACGGCGCGCGCCTGGGCGAGCTTGCCGCGCGCGACCGCGCCTTCCGGCTGGAGGATGACCGCGTCCAGGCCCGCGCGGGCCGCGTACGCGGCGGCGGAGGCGGCGGTGTTCCCGGTCGAGGCGCAGACGACGGAGCGCGCACCGTCCGCGAGCGCCTGCGTGACCGCGACGGTCATGCCGCGGTCCTTGAAGCTTCCGGTCGGGTTCGCGCCTTCCCATTTCAGCCACACCTCGGCGCCCGTGCGTTCGGAGAGCCGCGGCGCGGGGAGGAGGGGAGTCGAGCCCTCGCCGAGCGAGACGATCTTCGCGTCGGCCGCCAGGGGCAGCCGGTCGCGGTAGCGCTCTGCGAGGGGAGTCACGCCTTCGGAGGTTAACGTCACGCCCAGCCGAGGCCAGGAACGCCGCGGTCGGAGATCACCGGAAGCGCGGAAGGGGGAGCCGTCGACTCCTCGAGCTCGGCGATCTCCTCGAGCGCAGCGTCGAGGTCGCCGGCGGGCGCCTCGTGGGTGACGATGTGGAGCGTCGCCGAGCCGTTGTCCTGCTTCTGCACGAGGCGTGCGATCGAGACGCCGTGCGTGGCAAGGCGGAGCGCGACGTGGGCGAGCACGCCGGCCCGGTCCTCGACCTCGATGCGGACGTAGAAGGGCGAGCGGAGCTTGCCGGGGTCGAGGCGCTCGACAGTGCGCCAGCACGCGTCGTTCTGGAGGAAGCCGGTCCCCGTCGTGCCGATGATCGAGACCATGTCGGCGACGACGGCGGAGGCCGTTTCGATGCCGCCGGCGCCCGGGCCCTCGAGCGTGATCTCGCGGATGGCGTCGCCCTGGAGCATGACGGCGTTGAAGGCGCCCGCGACCGCGGCGAGCGGATGCTGCCGGTCGACGAGGGCCGGCTGCACGCGGACATCGAGCCGGCCGTCGACGAGGGTTGCGGCGCCGACGAGCCGGACGGTCATGCCCATCTCGCCCGCCGCCTCGACCTCGTCCGCCCCGAGGCCCTGGATGCCCTCGTAGTCGACGTCGGCGAGGGTGACGCGCGAGCCGAACGCGACGGTGGCGAGGATCGCCATCTTCGCGGCCGCGTCCGCGCCCGAGACGTCGTCGGTCGGGTCAGCCTCGGCGAACCCGCGCGACTGTGCCTCGGAGAGCGCCTCGTCGTAGGTGGCGCCGCGTTCCATCTCCGTGAGGATGAAATTGGTCGTCCCGTTGACGATGCCGAGGACGCGGTGGACGTTCGTGACGACGAGCGCCTCGCGCAGCACCTTGATCACCGGAATCGCGGCGCAAACGCTCGCCTCGAAGCGGAGCTGAACGCCGCCGGTGGACGCAGCCTCGAAGAGCTCGGCTCCCCGTTGCGCGACGAGCTGCTTGTTGGCGGAGACGACCGGCTTGCCGGACTTCAGCAGGTCGAGGACGTACTCCCCGGTCGGCTCGATGCCGCCCATTACCTCGGCCACGAGCGCGATCGACTTGTCCTCGATGATCGAGGCGAAGTCGGTCGTCAGGACCTCGGGATCGGGCTCGTACGCGCGCTCCTTCGCCGGGTCGCGGACGAGCGCCTTGACCACGCGCAAGCGGTGGCCGGTCGCGCGCTCGATGTCGTCGGCGTTTTCGTGAAGGAGTCGGTTTACCGCCGACCCGACGGTCCCGTAGCCCAGAAGGGCGACGGGGACGTCAACGGACGCCATGAGCCTCCGCGCCGAGAAGCCCTTCGCGGCCGGCGAGGTCGCGGAGCTCCTGTCCGACCTGCTCGACCGGATGCTTGGCGGCCATGCGCCTGAGGGCAGTGAAGCGCGGCCGCCCAGCATCCTCCTCCGCGATCAGCTCACGGGCGAACGAGCCGTTGCGGATGTCCTCGAGCAGCTTCTTCATCGTCGTCTTCACGTGCTCGTCGACGATGACCTGGCCACGGGTGAGGTCGCCGTACTCGGCGACGTCGGAGATCGAGTGACGCATGTACGAGAAGCCGCCCTCGTAGATCAGGTCCACGATCAGCTTCATCTCGTTGATGCACTCGTAGTAGGCGATCTCGGGCTGGTAGCCGGCGTCCACGAGTGTCTCGAAGCCGGCCTGCATGAGCGCGCAGACGCCGCCGCAGAGGACGGCCTGCTCGCCGAAGAGGTCGCTCTCGGTCTCCTCCGCGAACGTCGTCGCGAGCATCCCTGCGCGGCCGCACCCGATGGCGGTCCCGTAGGCGAGCGCGAGGTCGAAGGCGTTGCCGCTCGCGTCCTGCGCGACGGCGACGAGGCCCGGTGTGCCGGCGCCGGCCTCGAAGAGCTGGCGCACGCGGTGGCCGGGGCCCTTGGGCGCGACCATGACCACGTCGTGGCCCGTGCCGGGCTTGATCTCGCCGAAGTGGACGTTGAAGCCGTGCGCGAAGAGAACCGCGGCGCCGGGCTCGAGGTTGGGCTCGATCTCGCGCTCGTAGACGCCCTTCTGCACGTGGTCGGGCAGGAGGATCGCGACGAGCCGGGCGCCCTGGACGGCGGCGGGAATCGCCTTCACCGTCAGCCCGGCTTCCTCTGCGGTCGACCACGAGTCGCTCCCGAGGCGCAGGCCGACCTCGACGTCGACGCCGGAGTCGCGCAGGTTCAGCGCGTGCGCGTGTCCCTGGCTGCCGTAGCCGATGACGGCGACCTTGCCGTTCAGAAGCTCGACGTTGCCTTCGCGGTAGACCGTTGCTGCCATGATTTCCTTTCGCTAGCGGAGTACGTGTTGACGTCGGGGCGCGCGCGCCGTGGACGCACGGGCGAGGCCGATGCGGCCGGTGCGCGCAAGCTCCTTGAGGCCGTGCGGGCGGACGAGCTCCTCGAAGGAGTCGAGCTCCTCCGGCGAGCCGACGACCTCGAAGATGATCGCGTTCGGACCGAGGTCCGCGACCCGGGCGTTGAAGACCTCGGCGAGGGCGAGCAGCTCGCCGCGCCGGTCGGCGGGCGCGTTGACCTTGAGAAGGGCGAGCTCGCGCTCGATCGCCTCGCCGGGCTCGAGCTCGTTCACGCGCAGGACGTTCACGAGCTTGTGCATCTGCTTCTCGATCTGCTCGATCGACTCCTGCGCGCAGTCGACGCGCAGCGTGATGCGCGAGACGTTCGGGCGCTCGGTCGGGCCGACCGCGAGGCTCTCGATGTTGAAGCCGCGGCGGGCGAACATGTTCGAGACACGGGCAAGAGCGCCGGGGCGGTTCTCGACGAGGACGGAGAGCGTGTGCGTCATGCCTCCACCCACTCCTCGGCGTCGAACTCGATGCAGTCGGAAGCTGCGGCGCCCGCCGGGATCATCGGGAAGCACTTCTCCTCGGGGTCGACGCGGGCGTCCACGACCGCCGCGCGGCCGCAGGAGAGAGCCTCCTCGAGCGCGGGCTCGAGCTCGTCCTCGGAGGAAACGGTGAAGCCGGCCGCGCCGTAGGCCTCGGCGAGCTGCGCGTAGTCGGGCACCTGGTGCGTCAGGTGCGTCTGCGCGAAGCGCTCGTCGTAGAACATCTCCTGCCACTGGCGCACCATCCCGAGCCAGCCGTTGTTCACGATCACGACGACGATCGGAAGCCCTTCGAGAGCCGACGTTGCGAGCTCCTGGCACGTCATCTGGAAGCAGCCGTCGCCGTCGACGCAGACGACCGTCGCGTCGGGGCGCGCGGCCTTCGCGCCGACGGCAGCGGGGACGCCGTAGCCCATCGTCCCCAGCCCTCCGGAGGTGATGAATGAGCGCGGCCGGTCGCAGACGAGGTACTGCATCGCCCACATCTGGTGCTGGCCCACGCCGGTCGTCCAGATGACGTCGTCGCGACCGGCGGTGAGGTCGCGCAGCGACTCGAGCACCGTCTGCGGCTTGAGGTTGTCGCTCTTCGCGTAGCGGTAGGGGAACTCCTCGCGCCACGCGTCGATCTGCCGGCGCCAGGCCTCGGGCCCCTTGCCGTTGGCGGTGCGGAGCTTCCGCACCTGGGTCGCGAGCTCGCCGAGGGCGACCTTGAGCGGGCCGACGACGGGGATGTCCGCGCGGCGGAGCTTGCCGATCTCCGCCGAGTCGATGTCGAGGTGGATGACCTTCGCGCCGGCTGCGAACGCGGAGAGCTTCCCGGTGACCCGGTCGTCGAAGCGCGAGCCGACGGCGACGAGGAGGTCGCACTTGTTCATCGCCCAGTTCGCCCACTTCGAGCCGTGCATCCCGGGCGCGCCGTAGGCGAGCGGGTGCGAGTCGGGGAATGCGCCCTTCGCCATGAGCGTCGTGATGACGGGGATGCCGCCTGCCTCGGCGAGCTCGCGGAGCTCGGTGCAGGCGTCGGCGTTGATCGTCCCGCCGCCGACGTAGAGGACGGGCTTCTCGGCGGCGGCGAGCGCTTCCGCGGCCGCTGCGATCTGGCGCGGGTGCACGCGGACCGGCGGCTTCCAGCCGGGGAGGTCGACGTCCTCGGGATAGCGGAAGTCGAACTCGGCCTCTTGCACGTCCTTGGCGATGTCGACGTGGACAGGCCCGCTGCGCCCGGTCTGGGCGACGTGGAAGGCCGCCTTCAGGACTCCGGGCAGCTCCTCCACGTTCTGGACGAGCCAGGAGTGCTTGACGATCGGGAGCGTGATGCCGACGGCATCCGTCTCCTGGAAGGCGTCGGTGCCGATGAGGTTCGTGCGCACCTGGCCGGTGATGGCGACGAGCGGCGTTGAGTCCATCCACGCGTCGGCGATCGGGGTGACGAGGTTCGTCGCTCCAGGGCCGGACGTGGCGATCGCGACGCCGACCTTGCCCGACGCGCGGGCGTAGCCCTCGGCCATGTGGCCGGCGCCCTGCTCGTGGCGGG
Organism: uncultured Actinomycetes bacterium; assembly: GCA_963766725.1. Taxonomy (GTDB): domain Bacteria; phylum Actinomycetota; class Thermoleophilia; order Gaiellales; family Gaiellaceae; genus DATEOR01. Next base: position 21,519 of record CAVYBK010000018.1, on the reverse strand, counting down.
CGAGGACGTGGCGGACGTTCGAGCCGCGGGCGAACGCGTCGTAGAGCGGCAGAATCGCGCCTCCGGGGATGCCGAAGGCGATGTCGACCCCCTCGGCCTCGAGCGAGCGCAGGATCGCGTCGGAGCCGAGCATTTTCATGCGGCGAACTCCGTGTCCCTCCGGGCCGAAGGGAGGCCGGCGAGGAGGACGTCCATGAACTGGCGGGTCGTGGCGGCAGCGCCGGTCACGACGAGGTCCGCCGTGCGAACGCCGTCCCCGATCGCCCGGGAGACGCCGCGCTCGAGGGTCTCGGCCGCGGCGCGCTCGCCGAGCCCCTCGCCGAGCATGACCGAGGCGGCGAGGAGCATGGCCGTCGGATTGGCCACGCCCTGGCCGGCGATCTCGGGCGCCGAGCCGTGGGTCGGGCCGAAGATCCCCATGCCGTTCGCGGACATGCGGCCGGAGGCGACCATGCGCACGTCCTCGTGCGCGAAGGCGGCCATGTTGGAGAGAGCCTCTGCGAAGACCTCCTGCGTGGCGATGACGTCGAACCGCCCCGGGTCGGTTGCGAGGATGGGGAGGACGAGCTCGACGGGAACGTGCTCCACGATCACGCCCTCGTGCCGTTCGGTGGCGGCCTGCACGGCTGCGAACCACTCCTGGCTCGTGCCGACGGAGGTCACCTTGGCCCGCCGCTCGCGTGCGAGCCGGAAGGCCCGTTCGATGGCGACCTGCTCGGCGTCTTCGACGACTGGGCTGACGAGCGCGACGTCGCCTTCGGGGGCGAGGCGCACGCGCGTCAGGCGCCAGGTGAGATCGAGCTCCGCCTTGACGCCCTCGAGCGCGGGCTCGCGGGTGGCGGCGATGAGCACGGCGTCCGCCTCGCGGCACGCGGCTCGCGTGGCGGGAGGGAGCGGGTGCCCGAACCTGCGGACGGCGTCTCCTCCGAACGGGACGTGCGCCTCGTCGACGGCGAACCCGTGCAGGCGCGAGACGGCCTCGACCGCGCGGCTGGCTTCGGCCATGAGCTCAGGGCCGATTCCGTCGCCGGCGAGACAGGCGATCTTGTAGCGACGGGCTCTCATGGGACGGCGGCCTCCCGTTCGAAGACGTCGTAAAGCGTGACCTGCTTACGTTGGTCGGCAAGCTGCTTGAAGCGCTTGAACGCTTCGTTCAGCTCGTCGCCCTCGATCTGGATGCCGGCCTCCGCGCAGGCGAGCGCGAACGCGTGCCGGCCGGAGTGCTTTCCGAGCGGGAGCGTCATCACGAGCCCGAGCTCGGTCGGGTCCATGATCTGGTACGTGTCGGCGTCCTTCAGCATCCCGTCCTGGTGGATGCCGGCCTCGTGGGCGAACGCGTTCGCACCCACGATCGCCTTGCAGCGCTGGACGCTGTAGCCCGTCAGCTTCTCGACGAGATGCGAGGTCTTGCCGATCTCGCCGACGACGATGCCGGTTTCGGTCTCGAAGGAGTCGCGGCGCACGCGCAGCGCCATGACGATCTCCTCGAGGGCCGCGTTCCCGGCTCGTTCGCCGAGCCCGTTGATGGTCGCCTCGATCTGGGTCGCGCCCGCTCGCACGGCGGCGAGCGAGTTGGCGACCGCGAGCCCGAGGTCGTTGTGGCAATGGACGGAGAGGGAAACCTCCTCGAGCTCGGGGCAGAGGTGCTGGATTTCGAGCAGGAAGCTCGCGTACTCCTCCGGCAGGCAATAGCCGACGGTGTCGGGGAGGTTGATCGTCGTTGCGCCGGCCTCGATCGCCTCTCGGCACACCTTGGCGACGAAGCGTGGGTCGGAGCGGGTCGCGTCCTCACAGGAGAACTCGACCTCGTCCGCCTTCGCGTTGGCGTAGCCGACCGCCCAGCGGGCCTGCTCGACCACCTCGGCGGGCTCGAGGCGGAGCTTCTTCTCCATGTGGATGGGGCTCGTCGCGATGAAGACGTGAATGCGGGAGCGCTGCGCGTCGGCGAGCGCCTCCGCGCTGGCGTCGATGTCTTCCTTCTTGGTGCGGGCGAGAGATGCCACCGCGGGTCGGTCGACCGCGGCCGCCACGGCCCTCACGCCCTCGAAGTCGCCCGGCGAGGAGACCGCGAAGCCGGCCTCGACGACGTCGACTCCGAGGCGCTCGAGCTGCGTGGCGATCTCCGCCTTCTCATGCGGCTGCAGCGCGATGCCCGGGGACTGCTCCCCGTCGCGCAGCGTCGTATCGAAGATGGTGATCCTGCGTGCTGCCACTGCTCCTCCTTCGGCGTCCCCGAAACGGAGACGCACCTCGGGTGTCGTTTCGGTCGGCGTGTGCGCCAACTAAAGGGCGCGTGGTCGCGTACTCCCCCTTAGCGGGGGAGAATGGCGATAAGGAGAATGGCGACGAGGCCGAGCGACGCCAGGCCAACCAAACCGGTGGCGGGCAATGCTGTGGCGCGTGACCTCGACTGCACGATTGGCCAAGTCTGCGTAAACCTCACGGGCCTGTCAACCCCCTACGGGGCGAGCTCGTGTTCCAACTGGCGCGCGAGATCCTCCACCCACGGCGCCCTCTCCTGTGCGTCCGACGCCCTGGCGACCGCAGAGCGCAGGTCGCGTGAGGCCGCCCGGCGGCCGCTCCCGAGCCGGCGCGCGCAGTAGACGGTGGCGCCGCGCCAGGGCCCCCAGGCGACGAGCGCGGCCCTGATCTCGAGCTTCTCGCCCGTCGCGGGCACCTCGACGACCATGGACCCGCGCGGGGCCACGGGCTCGATTCCCGGGGTCGCGTCGGCCGGCCGCGAGCCGAAGGCGAGGAGCATGGCGAGCGGGTTGCCGGGGAAGTTGGCAGGACGCTTGCGGTCACCGATCGAAAGGCGCCGCTGGCGCTCGCAGCGGAGACAGCGCGCGTACGCGCGCCACCGGCCGGAGACCGGGTCGCGGTACGTGACCGACTCGTACAGGTGGCCCGGCGGCCAGCCGAGCCAGCAGGCCATCTTTTGCATCGTCACTCCACTTAGACGTCGTCGCCTTCAGTTAGTGTGGCCGATCGGCCAGTGAGCGCCTTCGAGCGACAGCGAGGCGTCATCCGCCGGCGGCGACGTTCGCAGGGCCTGGAGCGGGTGCTCGGGACCCCGGCGCTCTTCTCGACGGCGTACGGCAACGTCGGCTCGTCCATCTACTACGCGCTCGGCGTCACGGCGGCGTTCGCCCTCGGCCTGACCCCGCTCGTCTTCGTCATCGCCGGGATCATCTTCGCGGCGACCGCCGCGACCTACGCCGAGGGCACGGTGCGCTACCCGGAGGCCGGCGGGTCGTCGAGCTTCGCGCGCCACGCCTTCAACGAGCTCGTCAGCTTCGGGGCCGCCTGGGCCCAGATGCTGAACTACATCATCACGATCGCCATCTCGGCGTTCTTCGTCCCGCACTACCTCTCGATCTTCTGGCCGTCGCTTCGGGACAACCCCTGGGACATCGTCGTCGGCGCCGTCGTGATCGCCGCGCTCGTGCTCCTGAACATCGTCGGGATCCAGGAGTCCGCTCGGATCAACATCCTGCTCGCGCTCGTCGACTTCGCCACGCAGCTCCTGCTCGTGGTCATCGGCTTCGTCCTCATCTTCAGCCCGACGATCCTGAAGGGGAACGTCCACTGGGGCGTGGCGCCGACCTGGAACCAGTTCTTCCTCGCGATCCCGGTGGCGATGATCGCCTACACGGGGATCGAGACGGTCTCCAACCTCGCGGAAGAGGCTCGCGACCCGCCGCGCTCGATCCCGGCCTCCATCCGCTTCGTCGCGCTGGCCGTTTTCGCCATCTACTTCACGCTGCCCGCGATCGCGCTCTCGGCGCTGCCCGTCAGGCTCGTGGACGGCGAGTATCAGACGCTCCTCGGGCTTCCTCCGGAGGAGGGCGGCTTCGCCAACGACCCCGTGCTCGGGCTCGTCGAGAACCTCGGCATCTCGGGAACGGCGCTCGACGTCCTCAAGGTCTACGTCGGGATCCTCGCTGCGACGATCCTCTTCATCGCCACGAACGCGGGCGTGATCGGCGCGTCGCGCATCACGTACGCGATGTCGCACTACCGGCAGCTCCCCGAGCTCTTCCGCAGGCTGCACCCGCGTTTCAAGACGCCGTGGCTCTCGCTGGTCGTCTTCGCCGGCGTCGCTCCGATCGTCGTGCTCATTCCCGGGCAGCTCGACTTCCTCGGGACGATGTACTCGTTCGGCGCGATGCTCTCGTTCACGGTCGCCCATGCGTCGATCGTGGCGCTGCGCTACCGGCGCCGGGACGAGGAGCTCGTCTACCGCGCGCGGCCGAATCTCCGGGTGCGCGGGGTCGACTGGCCGCTCTTCGCGATCTTCGGCGGGATCGCCACCGCGCTCGCGTGGCTGACGGTGGTCATACAGACGCCCTTGACGCGCTACGCCGGCCTCGGCTGGCTCGTCCTCGGGTTCATCGTCTACTTCTTCTACCGCCGCAGGGTCGTGCGGGCGCCGCTGCTCGAGACGGTGCGGGCGCCGGCGCTGATCCTCGGCCCCTCGCTCGAGCTCCACTTTCGCACGATCCTCGTGCCGGTCGTGCGCAACGCCGAGTCGGAGGAGGCGCTCGTCGCCGCCGCTCGTCTTGCGTCCGAACGGCGGGCGACGATCGCGATCGTCCACGTCCTCGAGGTGCCGCTGAGCCTGCCACTCGACGCCGAGCTCCCCGAAGAGGAGGAACGGGCCTTCGAGCTCCTGGAGGAGGCCCGCGCTTTTGTCGACGCCTACGGCGTGCGCGCGGTGACCCGGCTCGCCCGCGCACGGCGGGCCGGTCCGGCCATCGTCGAGGAGGCCGTGCGCCGCCAGACCGAGCTCATCGTCATCGGCGCCCGGCGGCGAGTCGCCCGCGGCCGGACGCCGATCTTCGGCCGCACGGTCGACCACGTCCTGAAGGAAAGCCCTTGCCGAGTCCTCCTCGCGGCGGGCCGGAAGGCCGCGTGACCCCCGAGCTGCGCCGACGGACGACGGCTGTCCTCTCGAGCGTCATGGTCGTGCTCGGGATCGCTCTCTGCGTGGAGACGGCGTTCGCCGGTGGCGGGATCGGCTACCTCTTCGGCGCCCTGCTCGTCGTTGCCGGCGCCGGCCGGCTGTACGTTTTGTACCGGTAGTGCCTCATCCAGAAATGCACACCTGATGGCGAAGAAGCTCGGTCTGGCGCGGGGGCTCGGTGCGGGCTCGCTCGCGTCGGTCGCCTACGGCGAGATCGGGTCGTCGATCTACTTCGCGCTCGGCGTCGTCGCGCTCTACGCGCTCGGTGCCACGCCCTGGGTGCTGCTCGGCGTCGGGGCGCTCTTCCTCCTCGTCGCGCTCTCGTACGCGGAGGGAACCTCTGCGCTACCGGAGACCGGCGGCGCCGCGACCTTCGTGCGGCGCGCGTTCAACGACCCGGCGGGGTTCATCACCGGCTGGGCGCTCTTCCTCGACTACCTGATCGTCATCGCGCTGGCCGGCCTCTTCGTGCCGCACTACCTCGGCACGGCACTCGGCTGGGACGCCGTCACGGATTCGCCGTGGGATGTCGTCTTCGGCGTGGTCGCGATTCTCGGTGTGGCAGGGATCCGCCTCGTGCGCCGTGCCCGGATGTACACGGCCGCGATCTTCATCGCCGTCCTCGCCTTCCTCTCGCACCTGCTCATCATCGGCCTCGGATTCGCCTTCCTGCTCTCGCGGGAGGGCTTCGGGGAGGGAATCGACCTCGGCACAGCGCCGACCTGGCACGCGCTCGTCTTTTCGCTCTCGCTCGCGATGCTCGCCTTCACCGGGCTCGAGACCGTCGCGAACCTGGCGGCCGAGGCGCGTGAGCCCGGGAAGGCGCTGCCGCGGAGCCTCTTCGCGGGGATCGGCGTCGTCGTGATCGTCTCGTTCCTGATCGCGGCGATCGGCCTCTCCGCGTATCCACCGCACCCGGATCCGGCGGGGCCGGACGGCTGGGCGACCGACCTGGGGACGACCTGGATCCGCGCACCCCTCGTCGGGATCTCGGAAGCTTTCGGCGGCTCGCTGCCCGACGCGGCGGTGGACACGATCAAGGTCTTCCTCGGCGTCACGGGCGCGATCATCCTCGTCTCGGCGATCGCCACGTCGCTCTCGGGAGCGGGCAGGCTGGCCTACTCGCTCGGGCAGCGGGCGATGCTGCCGCGGTCGTTCGGCCGCCTGAACCAGAGGACGTTCATCGCGCCCGCCTCGATCGTGAGCGGCGCGGTCATCGCCGCGGCGCTCCTCGTGATCGCCGACTCCGTCGGGCGAGAGGTCACGTTCCTCGCGAGCCTCTACAGCTTCGGCGCGCTCATCGCCTTCACCGCCGCGCAGCTCGCCGTCATCCGCCTTCGCTTCAAGGAGCCGGATCTCGCCCGCCCGTACCGCGTGCCGGTGAACGTCCGCCTCCGTGGCGTGCCGGTGCCGCTCGCGCCCCTGATCGGCGCTCCGCTCACGTTCGCGCTCTGGATCGCCGCGCTCTACACGCACGACGCGGCGAGGATCGCGGGCCCGGTCTGGCTCGTCCTCGGCGCCATCCTCTTCGTCGCCGTGCGGAGGGCTCGCCATGAGCGGCTCCTCGAGCACGTGGAGCCCGCGGTCGCCGATCTGGTGCCCGAGGAGGAGGGGGTCTATGAGCGCATCCTCGTGCCGGTCAAGCTCGGCCTGATCGGCGAGGAGATGCTCGCGACCGCGATTCGCCTCGCGGAGGAGCGCGGCTGCGCGGTCCGGGCGCTGCACGTGATCAAGGTCCCCCTCGACCTCCCGCTCGACGCCGAGCTGACCGACGAGGAGGAGAAGGCCGAGGCCTCGCTCGCCGAGGCGAAGCTGCTCGCGGCCGAGCACGGGGTGGAGGTCGAGGGCGAGATCGTGCGCGGGCGCGCCATCGGCGAGGCGATCGTCGAGCAGGCCGAGGGCGACGGCGTCGACCTCATCCTCATGGGCTCCGCCCCGCGCTGGCGGCGCCAGTCGCGCTTCTTCAGCCCGACCGTGGACTACGTGCTCCGCCGTGCGCCGTGCGAGGTGATGGTCGTCACGTATCCCCAGGGTGTCCTCGAGGAATAGATGCTTGACCGGAAATTGACCGGAAACCGTGGCACCGCCGGCTGGCGGCCGCGACAACGTCGCCTGAGACCACGATTCTCCTCACGCGTATCTGCCGATACGCGCTCCGCCAATCGCGGCCACAGGCTCGGTCGCGACCGTCCCCGGCGGCACCACACTTCCCGGCCAACCATCTAGGCTTCCGCCGGTGAAAGCCCTCATCATCGGCGTCGGAAGAGTGGGCTCGGCTGTGGCCGGCCGGCTGCACGACGAGGGCTGGGAGGTCGTCGTCGTCGACGAGAGCGAAGAAGCGCTCGGGCGCCTCGGGCCGAATTGGCCCGGGGAGTTCCACCTCGGGCACGGGATGGATACGTCAGTCCTCGAGCGCGCGGGCATCGCGGACGCCGACGCATGCGTTGCCTCCACCGACGGCGACAACACGAACATCGTCGTCGCACAGGTCGCCAAGCTGCGCTACGAGGTGCCCTTCGTCGCCGCGCGCATCCTCGACCCCGCGCGGGCCGACTTCTACTCCGGCCGGGGCTTCGACGTCGTCTCGCCGACGAAAACGGCGATCGCCGAGCTCACCCACAGCGTGCTGTCCGCAGGCGCCAGCTGATGTTCGTCGTCGTCGTGGGTGGAGGGAAGGTCGGGGTGAGCGTCACCAGGACGCTGCTCGCGCTCGGCCACGAGCTCGTGCTCGTCGAGCAGGAGCAGCCGCGCTACGAGCGACTCGAGGAGGAGTTCCAGCACCGCGCGATCCATGGCGACGCCACCGAGATCTTCATCCTGGAGCGGGCGGGCCTCGGCCGGCCGCCTGACATCCTCGTTGCGGTCACCGGCGACGACGAGGACAACATCATCATCTGCCAGCTCGCGAGAGAGAAGTACGGCGTCCCGAAGGTAATCGCGCGCGTCAACGACCCGCGCAACGAGCCGCACTTCGACCTGCTCGGCATCTCTCCGACGGTGTCGGCGACGTCGATGGTCCTCGCCCTGGTCGAGCACGAGGTTCCCCAGCACGAGCTCGTCCACCTGCTGGAGCTGCGCAAGGAGAACCTCGAGATCGTCGAGGTCGAGATCAAGCCGAGCTCGTCGGCGGCGGGGAAGAAGGTGGAGGACCTCCACTTGCCGCGAACGGCGCGCCTCATCTCCGTCGTGCGGGACGGGCGGGCCGAGATCGCGGTGGGCTCGACCGAGCTCCAGGCGGGCGACCAGGTCCTGGCGATCCTCGAGCCGGGCAGCGAGGACGACCTCAAGTCCGTGCTGCTCTCCCGCTAAGGCGCGCCTAGCGCTCGTCCGGGCGGTGGCGGCCGTGGTAGGCGATGAGCGTGCAGAGGAGGCCGACGAGCCCGATCCCGGGGCCGACCTCGTAGACGAGGCGCTGGTCGTCCGTCCGCGCGACGTCCAGGAGGAGGCCGCCGACCCCGATCCACACGGAGGCGAGGATGGCAGGCAGGAGGGTGAGGATCACGGCCCAGTCGTGCCAGGGCCGTCCGTGCCGCTCCCAGTGGACGTACGAGACGATCGCGAGCAGCACGACCAGCGCCGCGGGGAAGGTCCCGGTCCAGACCTCGCCGGAGCGGATCGCCACCCAGAGGGCGAGGACGACGGCGCCCGCAGTCAGGTATTTCGGCAACTATCTCGTCCGCGAGAAGCGGTGGACGGCCTCGAGGAGCTCGCGGCTCTTCTCGGCCGCGACTTCGGCGTCGCCCGACTCGAGCGCGCCCGCGACGCAGTGGTTCACGTGCTCGTCGAGGATCTTGAACGCGACGGTCTCGAGAGCGGTCGTGGCGGCCGCGATCTGCGTGAGGATGTCGATGCAGTAGCGCTCGTCCTCGACCATCCGCTCGATTCCGCGCACCTGTCCCTCGATCCGGTGCAGCCGCTTGACGAGCGCGTCCTTCTCCTCCACGTATCCGTAGGTCATGTCTCCTCCCTCGGGCTCGAGAAGCGGCGGAGCCGCAGGCTGTTCGTGACGACGAAGACGCTCGAGAACGCCATCGCGCCTGCGGCGACGATCGGGTTGAGAAGCCCGGCCACCGCGAGCGGGATCGCCGCGACGTTGTAGGCGAACGCCCAGAAAAGGTTGCGCTTGATCGTGGCGAGGACGCGGCGCGAGAGCCGGATCGCGTCCGCGGCCGCCCGCAGGTCGCCCGAGACGAGCGTGAGGTCGCTCGCGTCGACGGCGATGTCTGTCCCCGTGCCGATCGCGAGGCCGAGATCGGCCGTGGCCAGCGCGGGCGCGTCGTTGACTCCGTCCCCGACCATCGCGACCACCTCGCCTGCCGCCTGCAGCCGGCGCACCTCGTCCGCCTTCTCGCCCGGCATGACCCCCGCGACGACGCGCTCGACCCCGACCTCCTTCGCAACCTTCCGTGCCGCTTCTTCGGAGTCGCCCGTCAGGAGGACGGGAGCGAGGCCCAGGCCCCTGAGCTGCGCGACCGCCTCGGCGCTCGTCGGCTTGACCGTATCGGCGACCGACAATCGGCCGGCGAGAACGCCGTCGATGGACACGTTCCCGCGGTCGACCTCGACCCGGTGGCCCTCGACGATGCCGGTGACGCCGCGGCCCGCGACATTGTGGAACGCATCCACCGGCGGCAGAGAGCCGAAGTGTCTCCGTGCGGCCTCGGCGACGGCGCGCCCGACCGGATGCTCGCTCGCGTCCTCGACGGCTCCGGCGAGGCGGAGGGCCTCGGGCGGCAGGCCGTTCTCCACGAGGCGGACGCGGCCCTCGGTGACCGTGCCCGTCTTGTCGAGGACGACCGTCGTGACCTCGCGAGTCCGCTCCAGAACCTCGGGGCCGCGAATGAGGATGCCGAGCTGGGCGCCGCGGCCCGTTCCGACCATGAGCGCCGTCGGCGTGGCCAGTCCAAGGGCACACGGGCAGGCGATGATGAGAACCGCGACTGCCGCCGTGAACGCATCCGCCGGGTCGCCGGTTGCGAGGAGCCACCCGGCCAGCGTCGCGACCGAGATCGCCATCACGACCGGGACGAAGACCGCGGACACGCGGTCCGCGAGCCGCTGCACGGGCGCTTTGCCCGTCTGCGCCTGGGCGACGAGGCGTGCGATCTGGGCGAGGGTCGTGTCGGCGCCGACCCTGGTCGCCCGGACGACGAGGCGCCCGGAAACGTTGATCGTCGCGCCGACGACCTCGTCCCCGGGCGCCGTGTCCTCCGGCAGGGGCTCGCCTGTCAGCATCGAGCGGTCGACGGCCGACTCGCCCTCGATGACGATTCCGTCGGTGGGGATCCGCTCGCCCGGTCTCACCACGAACTCGTCGCCGACCTGGATCCCACGGTCCGGGACGGACAGGTCTGCGAGCGCGCGGATGGCCTCGCCGGCGCGGCGGCGGGCACGGGCTTCGAGAAAGCGGCCGAGAAGGATGAGCGTCGTGATCACGCCGGCGACCTCGAAGTACGTGTCCGCCCCCTCGGCGAAGAGGAGCGCCGCGGTCGACCAGATCCATGCGGAAAGGGTTCCGAGGGAGACGAGTGTGTCCATGGTCACCGCGCGGTGGCGGAGGTTCCTGACTGCTGCCCGGTGGAACGGCCAGCCCGCGACGAAGACGACCGGAGTGGCGAGCGCAAAGGCGAGCCATTCCCACCCGTCGAATTGGAGCGGCGGCACCATCGCGACGAGCGCCAGCGGTACCGTCAACGCGGCTGCGAGGGCCAGCCGCGTGCGGACCGTATCCCGCTGCTCGTCCTCTCTCTCGCCGTGCGGGGGAGGCGCGATACCCGGCGGCCTCGACCGCGGCGAGGAGCGCGTCCACGTCCAGGCTCGACTCGTCGTAGCGGACGGCGGCCTTCTCGGTCGCGAGGTTCACCGATGCCTGCACGCCCTCGAGGTCGTTCAGCCCGCGCTCGATGCGGCCCGCACAGCTTGCGCAGGTCATGCCCTCGAGCTCGAGCGTGATCTCCGTCACGCTCTGATTGTATACCCCCTAGGGGTTTATGACCTTGCGGTCGACGACGTGTCCGGAGAGGTTGACGGCCCTGAGCCGGATCGCGCCGGGCCGGACGACGATGTCGAGGAAGCCGTGCGCACGACGCGCGAAGGCGCGCTTCGGGTAGCCGTCCGGGCACTTGCGGAGCGCGTAGAGCTCCTGGCCGCCACCGCCGTGGACCACGTACGTGACACCGTGCCGCGGCGCGAAGCGCTGGTAGTTGTGGTCGTGGCCCGAAAGAACGAGGTCGACGCCGTAGCGCTCGAAGAGCGGCACCCACCTCGAGACGACCGCGGGATTGCTGAGGTAGCCGCCGCAGGTGTAGGCGGGGTGGTGGAAGGAGACGATCTTCCAGGTCGCCGTCGAGGCGGCGAGATGCCGCTTGAGCCAGCGCGTCTGGCCGGTCGCCGACCGAGTTCGAGTTGAGGACGAAGAGGTCGAAGTTGGGACGGGAGCGCTGGTAGTGGGACGACGGCATCCGGAGGGCCTTGAACTCGTAGCGGCCGCCGTCGACGCGCACGTCGTGGTTTCCGAGCGTGCCCCGCGGCCAGACCCCCGCGGCCTCGAGCCAGCCGAACGCGTCGTGCCAGTTGCTGCGGAAGGTGGGCGGGCTCTCGGTGTAGTCGTTGTCCCCGAGCGTGAGGAGGAGGCTCGCAGGATGGTCGGCCTCCCAGGCCTCGATCGCCGCACCCGTCGCGCGCTCCGTCGAGCCCCCGACTCCGAAGTCGCCGACCGCCAGGATGCGCGTCGCCGCGCCGGCCGGAGCGGCGAAGACCACGGCGATCGCGATCGCCGCCATTGCGGTCACTCGACGCACCCGGTCGGTTGTACCATGCCGCGCGCTCATGCGACTCAGCCTCGTTCCACGTCCCGCCGAGTTTTACGAGCTCTTCACAGAGGCCGGCGCCAACGCCCTCGAGGCGGCGCAGAAAGCGGAGACGCGCTTCCGCGAGTTCCCGAACTCCACGGTCACGCAGGCGGACGTGAAGGCGACGGAGCACGAGGGCGACCGGATCACGCGCGACCTCATCAGGCTCCTGAACACCCAGTACGTGACGCCGTTCGACCGCGAGGACATCTTCGCGCTCGCGACGGCGATCGACGACGTCGTCGACCACATCGAGGAGGCGACCGACCTGCTCGAGCTCTACGGCGTCGAGTCCCCGACCCGCCAGTCCATCGAGCAGGCGCGGATCCTCACGGCAGCGGTCGGCCATCTCTCCGCCGCGCTCGGCGGGCTGAAGGCGCATCGTGGCGTGCAGGACGAGCTCATCAAGCTGAAGGAGCTCGAGGACGAAGGCGACCGCGTCGTCCGCGACGCCATCGCCGACCTCTTCCGCGATGAGCGGATCGACCCGCTGACCGTCATCCGCTGGAAGGACATCTTCGAGGCGCTCGAGGACGCCCTCGACGCGGCCGAGACGGCGGCCAACGTCGTCGGCAACATCGTCGTGAAGAACGCCTAGCGCTCCATGGACGACCTCACGCTCGTCGCAGTCGTCGCCGTCGCGCTCTTCTTCGACTTCACGAACGGCTTCCACGACACGGCGAACTCGATCGCGACGAGCGTCTCGACCCGCGCGCTCTCTCCGCGGCTGGCCGTCCTCATGTCGGCCGTCCTCAACTTCGCCGGCGCGTTCGTCTCCTTCAAGGTCGCGGCGACGATCGCGAGCGGCCTGGTCGACTCGGACGCGATCACGCTCGACATCGTCCTCGCGGGCCTCGTCGGCGCGATCACGTGGAACCTGATCACGTGGTACATCGGCCTCCCCTCGAGCTCGAGCCACGCGCTCATCGGCGGAGTGGTCGGGTCCGCGATCGCCGCCGCCGGCCTCGACGTGGTCCAGTGGCACGGGCTCGTCGACAAGGTGCTCGTCCCGTCGCTCCTCGCGCCGTTCTTCGGTATTGCCCTCGCCGCGGCGATCATGCTCGCGCTCCTGTGGATCATCCGCAGGCGCCACCCCGGGGTGGTGAACCGCGTCTTCCGACGTCTGCAGCTCCTCTCCGGCGGCTTCGTCGCCTTCACCCACGGGACGAACGACGCCCAGAAGACGATGGGGATCATCTCGCTGGCCCTCGTCGTGTCGGGGCATCTCGACGAGGGGTTCTCACGCCCGCCCAACTGGGTGATCTTCAGCGCCGCGACGGCGATGGCCATGGGCACGTACGCCGGCGGCTGGCGGATCATCAAGACGCTCGGCACGCGCGTCGCGAAGCTCGACCCGCCGCAGGGCTTCGCCGCCCAGACCTCGTGCGCGACCATCCTCTGGCTGACCGCCCACTACGGCTTCCCCGTCTCGACGACCCACACGATCTCCGGCTCCGTGCTCGGCGCCGGGGCGACGCGGAGGCTGTCGGCGGTGCGGTGGGGAGTCGCGGGCAACATCCTCGTCGCCTGGGTGCTGACAATCCCGTGCGCCGGGCTCGTCGGTGCCGGCGATGGAGACGCTGACGCGGCTGCCCGGAGGGACGGCGCTCGTCTTCGTGCTGACCGGCCTCATCGCGGCGGCTGCGTTCCTCGGCCGCTCGTTCCAGGGACGCCGGCTGGCCGCCGAGGCCACCGCGTAACCAACCGGGTCTCCGGAGGTAAAACCCCTGTAAACCGCGCCTCGGCGCGGGTCTCCGGCAGCTACGGTCGAGGCATGCGAACAAACGACGACATCTGGCTCCTGGAGCACGAGGCGTGGGGAGCAGACAAGCTGGCCTGGGAGGACGAGCAGGAGGATTCCCAGGGCGAGACCGACGACGCCGAGACGCCGCCCGAAGACCCGCGCTACTGAGGCGCATATAGTCGCCTCGTGGCGACGCGGGCATCACTCCCTCAGCTCGACGGCCGGACGTTCATCACGGACGGCGGCATGGAGACGACCCTGATCTTCCGCGACGGGCTCGAGCTTCCGGACTTCGCCTCCTTCGTCCTCCTCGACGACCCCGAGGGAGTCGAGGCGTTGCGGGCCTACTACGCGGCCTACGTCGCGATCGCGAAGCGCCACGGCGTCGGCATCGTCCTCGACACGCCGACGTGGCGCGCGAATCCCGACTGGGGCGCCCGTCTGGGCTATTCCGCCGAGGCGCTCGACGACGTCAACCGCCGCGGAGTCGCTCTGCTGGAGGACATTCGCGCCGAGGCAGGCGACGGCGTGGCCATGGTCATCAGCGGCTGCATCGGGCCTCGCGGAGACGGCTACGTCGTCGGCGAGGCGATGAGCCCGGACGAGGCCCAGGCCTACCACTCGGCGCAGGTCTCGACCTTCGCGGGGACGAGCGCGGATCTCGTCAGCGCGCTGACGCTCAACTACGCCGACGAGGCGACCGGGATCGCGCGCGCCGCGGCGGACGCCGGGATCCCGTCCGTGATCTCCTTCACCGTCGAGACGGACGGGCGGCTGCCGAGCGGCCAGGAGCTACGCGACGCGGTCGCCGAGGTCGACGCCGCCACGGGCGCCGCGCCGGCCTACTACATGGTCAACTGCGCGCATCCGACGCATTTCGAGGACGTGCTCTCCGAGGGCGGCCTCGAACGCGTCCGCGGCCTGCGGGCCAACGCCTCGACGAAAAGCCACGCCGAGCTCGACGAGGCCGAGGAGCTCGACCAGGGCGACCCGGACGACCTCGCCGCCCGCTACCGCGAGCTCAGGCCGCTGCTCCCGGGCCTCAACGTCGTCGGCGGATGCTGCGGCACCGACGAGCGCCACATCGAGAAGATCTGCGCGGCGTTCGCCTAGCTCGCCGCCGCAGTCGCTAGTGCGAGGCGTCCGTGAACTCGCGGAACTGTCCGCTGACGAGGAACGCCGTCTGCTCGCCGATGTCGACCGCGTGGTCGCCGATCCGCTCCAGGCAGCGTGAGACGAGCAGCATCCTGAGGCCCCATTCGCGCAGCTCGGGGTCGGCGGAGAGGGAGAGGATCTGGTGGACGACGCGGCGGTTCGCGCCGTCGATGAGCTCGTCCATCTCCACGAGCGTCTCCGCGCTCTCGACGTCGCGGTTCGCGAACGAGTCGAGCGCCGCCTGGATCATCTCCTCGGCGCGGATGCCCATGTCCTCGAGCGCCTCGGTGAGGGTCTCGTCCGGCGGCGTGTCGTGGACGA
Organism: uncultured Actinomycetes bacterium; assembly: GCA_963766725.1. GTDB lineage: Bacteria > Actinomycetota > Thermoleophilia > Gaiellales > Gaiellaceae > DATEOR01. The sequence continues at coordinate 6,482 of CAVYBK010000018.1, read as the reverse complement.
GCTTCGTCAGCTTGGCGACGGTCACGCAGTAGTCCGCCATGCGTTCGAGGTGGAGGTTGATGTGCAGCACCGCGAGGACGTTTCGCAGGTCGATCGCGACCGGCGTCTGGCGCGCGAGGAGCGACTGGATCCCTTCCTCGATCGCGATGTAGCGTCGTCGACCTCGTCGTCGAAGGCGATCACCTCGTCGGCGAGCTCGGCGTCCTGGCGCTCGAGCGCGTTCAGGGAGCCGCGGAGTGCCCGGCGGACCAGCGCACCCTCCTCCTGGAGCGACGCCTCGAGCTGGTCGAGCTCTTCCTGCAGCGAGACTCTCATCCGAACCGCCCGCTGACGTAGTCCTCGGTCGCGCTTGTTCGCCGGGTTCGTGAAGATCGTCGGGGTGGCGTCGTACTCGACGAGCAGACCGGGCTGGCCCGCGACCTCGATGTTGAAGAACGCCGTCATGTCGCTCGCGCGGCTCGCCTGCTGCATGTTGTGCGTGACGATCACGATCGTGTACTCACGCTTCAGCTCGTGCATGAGGTCCTCGATCGCGAGCGTCGAGATCGGATCGAGCGCGGAGGCGGGCTCGTCCATCAGCAGCACGTCCGGCTCGACGGCGAGCGCGCGCGCGATGCAGAGCCGCTGCTGCTGTCCGCCCGAAAGCCCGGTGCCCGTCTTGCCGAGCCGGTCCTTGACCTCGTCCCAGAGTTGCGCCGCTTGGAGCGCGCGCTCGACGACCGCGTCGAGGTCGTCTTCTTCACGCGACGCGTGTTGAGCTTGAAGCGGCTGCGACGTTGTCGTAGATCGACTCGTCGGGAACGGGTTCGGCTTCTGGAAGACCATTCCGATCCGCCTCCGCACGCTGACGGGGTCGACGGTCGGCCGCGTAGATGTCCTCGCCCTCCAGCCGGACGTGTCCCTCTGCGCGCGCACCGGGAACGAGCTCGTGCATGCGGTTCAGCGAGCGCAGGAAGGTCGACTTCCCGCAGCCGGAGGCGCCGATCAGCGCCGTCGCCTTGTTCCGCTCGATCGACATGCTCACGCCCTCGACGGCGAGGAACGAGCCGTAGTAGAGGTTCAGGTCCGTGACCTCGATCGATACGCCTGAACTCGCCTCCATTGCCGGAGGCACCTCCCTGGTCGCCGGTTCGGTTCGAGCTTCCGTATTCACTATTTCAGGATCTCCGTTCTGCCCCAGCGCAGCGACACGAGACGCGCCACGAAGTAGAGCACGAGGACGATGATGATTAGCGTCAGCGCAGCCGCCCACGCGCGCGCGAAGTACGGCTCGGGCGGGACGCCGGGCGTCTTGTACTGGAAGTAGGCGAACACCGAGAGGTTCATCATTCGCCCTTCGAAAGGGTTCCAGTTCACGGACGTGATCACGCCGGTCGTCACGAGGAGCGGCGCGGTCTCGCCCACGACGCGCGCGACTGCGAGCATGACCCCCGTGATGATCCCGCCGAGCGCAGTCGGAAGGACGACGCGCACGATCATCTTCCACTTGGGGATGCCCAGGGCATAGGCGGCCTCCCGCAGGCTGTTCGGAACGATCCTCAGCATCTCCTCGGTCGCGCGGACGACGATGGGGATCATGAGCACCGTCAGCGCGACGGCGCCGACGATGCCCAGCCGGACCCCGGGGCCCAGGAAGAGCGCGAACAGGGCGTAGGCGAAGAGCCCCGCGACGATGGACGGGATCCCCGTCATGACGTCGACGAAGAAGGTCACCGCCGCGGCCAGCCGCCGCCCGGCGCCGTACTCGCGCAGGTACACGGCCGTCAGGATTCCGATCGGAACGGCCATGAACGTCGCGAGGCCGGTGATGACGAGGGTGCCGATGATCGCGTGCACGGCGCCTCCGCCGTCTCCGACGACGTTTCGCAGCGATTCGGTGAAGAACGCGAAGTCGAAACGCCCGGAGCCCTTCTGGATGGCCGTGGCGAGCAGCGAGACGAGCGGCACCATCGCGATGGCGAACGTCGACGTGACGGCGAGCGTCGCTACGCGGTCGGTGGCCCGGCGGGATCCCTCGAGCGCGCGCGACCAGAGATAGATCGCGGCGCCGGCGAGGATGATCGCCGCTACGACGAGCAGGGCGACGTTGATTCCGGACGCTCGCGAGAGGATGACGGCCAACACGCTCGCCGCCCCGTAAGCCGCCCACGGCGCCCATCCCGGCACCGTGCCGCTTCTGCGCAGCCTGCTGGTGTAGCCGACGGCTGTCACTCGCGAATCTGCCTGCTGATGATGAGCCGAGCGGCCGTGTTGACGAGGAGCGTGATCCCGAACAGGACGAGGCCAGTCGCGATCAGGAGGTTGATTGCCAGCCCTGACGACTCGGGGAAATTGAGCGCGATGTTGGCGGCGATCGTCGACGGATTGCCCGAGCTGATGAGGTTGACGGTCACGCCTCCGGAGACCGAGAGGATGAGGGCGACCGCCATCGTCTCTCCGAGCGCTCGCCCGAGGCCGAGCATCGAGGCACTGATAATCGCTGGCCGCCCGAAGGGCAGAACGGTCATGCGAATCATCTCCCAGCGGGTGGCTCCCAGGGCCAGCGATCCCTCCCGCAGGCTTCGCGGAGTCTGCGCGAAGACTTCGCGGACGATCGCGCTGATGATCGGCAGGATCATGACCGCGAGGACGATTCCGAGGACGAACATCGTCCGTCCGGTCGGCGAGGGGGACCCTTGAAGAAGGGCAAGAACGCGAGGTGGTCGTAGAGCCACTCCTGCAGCCCGACCGCGGCCGGCCCGAGCACGGCGATTCCCCAGAGGCCGTAGATGACGCTCGGGATCGCGGCCAGGAGATCGACCAGCGCGCCGAGCAGGTTCGCGAGCCGGCGGGGCGCGAAGAAGCTGATGAAGAGCGCGACGCCGACCGCGAGCGGCACGGCGATGATGATTGCGATCGTCGAGGACAAGATGGTCCCGAAGGCGAGGGGCCAGACGTAGCGCAGGAAGGTCTCGCCGTCGGGCAGTTCGTCGGCTTTGGCCGTCAGGGCCGGCCATCCCCTGACGAGGAGGAAGATCGCGACGCCCGCCAGGATTGCCAGTATCAAGACCCCGGCCCCCGTGACGAGGGCCGAGAAAATGCGGTCACCCGCCCGGGAAGGGCGGGTGACCTTGTTCATGCTTTCGCTTCGAACCGTCAACGCGTCGTCGCCTATCAGCCGCCGATCGCGTCCACGGCCGGCTGGATCTTCGCCGCGCACCGAGTCGCTGAGCGGAGCCGAGCCGGCCGCTCCCGCGGCGACCTGCTGACCCTCCGCGCTGATCATGTAGTTGAAGTAGGCCTTGACGATTGCCGCAGTGTTCGCGTCGTCGTACGTCGTGCAGCCCAGGAGGTAGGAGACGAGCACGACCGGATAGGTATCCGAGGCGTCGGGCGTCCGATTGAGCTTGAACGTGAAGACGTTCGCCCCGGGATCCCCGCTCGGCTCGGACTCGTCGAAGATCTTCGCCGCGGCCTCAGGGCTCGGCCCGACGAAGTCGCTTCCGACCATGAGCTCTGCGACGCCCAGGTCGCCGGCCTGGCTCGCGTCGGCGTAGCCGATCGTGCCCTCGCCGTTCGTGACCGCATCGACGACGCCCGAGGTTCCCTCGGCGGCCTCGCCGCCCTTTACCGGCCAGTCGCCGCTGACTTCGAACGTCCAAACGCTGGGCGCCGCCTGGGAGAGGTAATCGGTGAAGTTCTCGGTCGTGCCCGACTCATCCGAGCGGTTGACCGGGGTGATGTTCGTGTCCGGGAGGTCGACTCCCTCGTTCGTCGCCGCGATCGCGGGGTCGTTCCACTTCGTGATCTTCTGCGCGAAGATCTTCGCAAGCGTGTCGGGGTCGAGCTTGAGGCCCGTGACGTCCGGCAGGTTGTAGATCACCGCGATCGGCGAGACGTAGTTCGGGATCTCGACGAGGTTGTCGGCACCGCCGCAGCGCTGCTGGCCGCCGGTCAACTCCTCGTCGGCGAGTGCCGCGTCTGAGCCGCCGTACGCCGTCCCACCGGCGACGAACTGTTCACGGCCGCCGCCGGACCCGACGGGGTCGTACGCGATCGACACGCCCGAATTGGCCTCCTGGAAGCCGGCAATCCAGGCCTCCTGTGCCGCCTGCTGTGCCGTCGACCCTGCCCCGGCGATCTCGCCCGAGAGGCTGGCGCTGCCGCCGCCGGTCGAGGCGGTGGTGTCCGACTCGAGTTGCTGTCTCCGCACGCGGCTGCTGTGAGCGCCAGAAGACCGGCCGCAAGAACGAGCAGGAGGATCCTGCCCTGAGGGCGATTACCCACGGTTCTCCTTTCAGTTCGTGTCATTGCCCCGAGTGTCTGGGGGACGCTCGGGCACGTGGGCTGAAAGGCCGTGAAGAAGTGGTTACGGGCTGGTGAACGAGATCCGGACCGTGAGCCCGGAACCCCGATCGCTCTCGGCCTCGACAGTGCCGCCGGCCGAGTTGGCGATGTGCTTCACGATCGCGAGCCCGAGGCCGGTCCCGCGCGAGGCGCGTGCGCGATCGGCGCGGTAGAAGCGCTCGAAGAGGCGCCGCAGGTCGTCCTCCGCGACCCCGACGCCGTCGTCGGACGCGACCAGCTCTCCAGGGCGGACCGTGAGCGTGAACGTCGAGCCGGGGCCGGCGTAGCGGATGGCGTTCTCGGCGAGGTTCCCCGCGATCACGCGGATCATCCGCGGGCGAAGCGGGAGCTCGGCCTCGGGGTCCCCCTCGGCGCGAAGCGTCAGGCCCGCGCGTGCGGCGTTCTCGCCGAGAGCTCTCGGCGACCTCCTCGAGGATCGGGAGAGCCACGGTCGAGCCGAGCGCAACGAGCTCCCGGCCGGACTCGAGCTCGCTGAGGAAGAGGACGTCGTCGATCAGCTCTCCGATCTGCCGCACCTCGGCCTGGGCCTGGTCGATCAGATCGTCCTGGTCGGCGTCGGGGAGCGTCGCCGACTCGAGCAGGGCGAGGAGCCGCGCGAGCGGCGTGCGGAGCTCGTGCGAGACCGAGGCGGTGAAGCCGGCGCGAAGCTCCTCGTACGCCGCCAGGTCGCCGGGGTCGCGCACGTATACGAGCGTCTCTTGCGCCTCGCCGACGTTGTAGGCGACGGCGAACGAATCCCGGAGAACGGCTTCCGGCGGCGGCTCCCCCTCCGAGAGCGCGTCGAAGAGCTCGCGTGCGCGGCGGCTCGCCGTCACGACCCGCCCCTCCGCGTCGAGCACGACCACGATCTCCCGGCTCTCCTCGATGAGGACCCGGCCGCGCTCGGCGTCGAGGCTCGTCTCCGCTCGCGCGGGCGGAGCATCACGCTGAAACAATCTCTTCACCAGTCGTTCACCACTCCTACACCGATTTTCGAGGCATGATTGTCGCGGTCGTGCCGAAGGTTCTCATCATCGAGGACGATGACGTCATCGCGCGCGGGATGGCGAGCCACCTGAACGCCGCCGGGTTCGATCCGCTGTGGGTGAACAAGGGCGAGGCGGGGCTCGCGCGGCTGCGCTACGAGAAGCCGGACGTCTGCGTGCTCGACCTCATGCTGCCCGGCGTGGACGGCTGGCGTGTGATCGAGACCGCGCGCGCCGAGGGAATCGGCACGCCGATCGTTGTCGTCAGCGCGCGTGGCACCGAGCACGACCGGGTGCACGCGCTCGAGATCGGCGCGGACGACTACCTCGTGAAGCCGTTCTCCATGAAGGAGCTCGTTGCCCGAGTGCGCGCGGCCGCCCGGCGGGGGGTGCGTGTGCAGAACGAGGACCGCGGCGATCCGATCGAAATCGCCGAGCTGCGGATCGACCCGCTGAACGTGCAGGCGTACGTGAACGGGAAGAGCGCCGAGCTCACGCCGACGGAGTTCCGTCTCCTCTACGCACTCGCGCTGGACCGCGGCCGCGTCGTCACCCGGGACGAGGTTCTGCAGAAGGTCTGGGGCCGCCGTCAGACGCATCGCGACCGCACCGTGGACGTCTTCGTCCGCAAGCTGCGCGACAAGATCGACGCCCTCCAGCCGAAGCACACCTTCATCCAGACCCGCTACGGCGTCGGCTACAAGCTCGAGGCCGTCCGCAAGCAGTCGTAGCCGGAGCCTCGACGCGCCGCCCGGAGGGCTTTAAGATCGCCTCCTTCGATGGCGGTCGTTTCCAACCACATGTCGAGCGACATCCTCACCGCCTCCGCGGAGGATCGTCTGGCCGACGCGGCCAAGCGGATGGTGGAGCGCGGCGTGGGGGCGGTGCTGATCCTCGCCGGCGAGCGGCTCGAGGGCATCCTCACCGAGCGGGATCTCATGAAGGCGGTTGCGGCCGGCTACAGCGAGGACGCCAAGGTCGGAGACTGGATGACCCGTCATCCGGAGACCATCGAAGCGGACGACTCGACGGGACACGCCGCGGCGCTCATGATCCACGGCGGCTTCCGGCACCTGCCCGTGTTGGACGAGGGCCGCGTGGCGGGGATCGTCTCGATTCGCGACCTGATGCGGGTCGCGCTCGAGGATTCCTCGCCGAGAGGGGTCTAGA
>CAVYBK010000017.1:0-91540 GCA_963766725.1 uncultured Actinomycetes bacterium | reverse complement strand
CTTGTAGGTGAGGACCTGCAGGATCACGGAGAGTGCCTCGACGAGGAAGATGCCGCCGATCAGGAGGAGGAGCAGCTCGGTCTTCGTCATGATCGCGAAGGCCGCGAGCGCGCCTCCCAGGCCCATCGAGCCCGTGTCGCCCATGAAGACCTGGGCCGGGAAGGCGTTGTACCAGAGGAATCCGATCGAAGCCCCGATCAGGCTCGCCCCGAGGATGGCGAGGTCGAGGTCGATCGGGTCGGCCGGCGCGCCGCGCCGCACGGCGGTCAGGGCGGCGACCAGGCTCATCGCCGTGTAGGTGAGGATCGCGATCGTCGTCGTGCCGGCGGCGAGGCCGTCGATCCCGTCCGTGAGGTTCACCCCGTTGGCTGCGCCCGCGATGATGAAGAAGGCGAGCACATACCAGGCGTAGGAGAGCGGCACGTCCACGCCGATCAAGGGCACGTAGACGGACGTCGAGAAGCCGCGGTCGGACACGACCAGGCCGACGATGACCGTGATCCCCGCAAGCCAGACGAGCTTCCAGCGGCCGGCGAGGCCCGAGCGAGCGGCGGCGGGCGATCTTCGTCCAGTCGTCGACGAAGCCGATGGCCGCGCAGCCGAGGGTGACGAAGAAGGCCGTCAGCGCCGGCAGGGTGTGCTTCGAGAAGGCGAGAAAAGGGATCGCCATCGCGAGCATGATCAGAAGGCCGCCCATCGCCGGCGTGCCGCGCTTCACGACGTGCCCCTGCGGGCCCTCCTCCCTGATCTGCTGCCCGAACTCGTTGCGCCGCAGGAAGTCGATGAACTTGGGGCCCGCGACGATCGAGATGACCATCGAGATGAGCCCCGCGAGAAGGACCTGAACCACGCGCGGAGACTAGCTTCGAGCCGGGACGACGGCGACGGCTTCCCCGATCGCCTCGAGCCCCATGGAGCGTGAGCCCTTGACGAGCACGCAGTCGCCCGGCTGCAGGAGCTGCCGCAGCGCGGTGAGCCCGGCTTCGACCGTCGGGGCCCAGCGCACCGTCGGCACGCCGCGCGCGCCCTCGACGTAGCCGCGGGCAAGCGGGCCGACCGCGACGAGCACGTCCACGCGGGCACGGGCCGCGGCGGCTCCGACCTCCCGGTGATACGACGCGGCGCCGGGCCCGAGCTCGGCCATGTCGCCGAGCACCGCGACCTTCCGATGATCACCGGCGCGCTCGGCCAGGTGCTCGAGGGCGGCCGCCATCGAGAGCGGGTTGGCGTTGTAGCAGTCGTTGATGAGGATGCCTCCCTCCGGGAGCGAGACCTCCTCCCCGCGCAGTCGCGAGAGCTGGACATGGCGCGCCCCGCGCCCCGCCTTCCCGAGCGGAAGGCCGAGCGCGTGGTAGGCGGCGAGCGCGGCGAGCGCGTTCGTGGCGTTGTAGCGGGAGGAAAAGCTGAACTCGAGGGTGAGCGGCCGTCCGAACGCGATCACCTTGAGGCGGGCCTGTCCGTCGTGGGCCGCGAAGTAGGTGAGCGAGACGTCGCCGCCCTCACCGAAGCGGTAGACCTCGATGTCGGTCCGCGTCAGGTACGGCTCGAGGTAGGGCTGGTTGGCCGGGACGACGGCCGTCCCGCCCGGCGGCAACGCCTCGATCAGCTCCGCCTTCGCCTGCGCGACGCGCTCGATCGAGCCGAGGAGCTCGAGGTGGACGGGGCCGACCGCCGTGATGATCCCCACGTCCGGCCGCGCGATCTCGCAGAGCTCGGCGATCTGCCCGAGGCCGCGCATGCCCATCTCGACGACCGCGACCTCGGTGTCCGGCTCGAGCTTGCAAAGCGTCAGCGGAAGGCCGACCTCGTTGTTCTGGCTTCCCTCCGCCGCCACCGTGCGTGCGTGCGGCCGGCAAAGCGCGGCGAGGATGTCCTTGGTCGAGGTCTTCGCGGTCGAGCCCGTGACGGCGACGACCTTCGCACTGCTCCGCGATCGGACCTCGCGCGCGATCCCGGCGAGAGCGGTGAAGGCGTCCTCCGGGAGAAGCGCCGCCGCGGCCCCGGCCTCGAGGGCCTCGTCCGCGAAGTCGACGCCGCGCCCGACCGCGACGAAGAGGTCGCCCGGCTCGACGCGCCTCGAGTCGATGGTCACCCCGGTGACCGGGTCTCCGGCCCCGGGTCTCAGCTCGCCCGTGGCGACGCGGCCGATCTCCTCGAGGGTGAGCGGGATCATGCCCGGGCCGCCAGTCGGCGCAGGGTCTCCCGCACGACCTCCCGGTCGTCGAACGGGACGATCCGGTCGGCGAACTCCTGTCCCTGCTCGTGGCCCTTGCCGGCGATGACGACGACGTCCCCCTCCCCGGCCCGCTCGAGCGCGGATGCGATCGCGGCCTCGCGGTCGGGCTCGACCTCCGGATCGCCGGACATCCCGGCGAGGATCTCGTCGATGATCGCCTGCGGGTCTTCGCTCCGCGGGTTGTCGGACGTGACGATCGCCGAGTCGGCGAGGCGGGCGACGACGTCGCCCATGAGCGGCCGCTTGCTCCTGTCGCGGTCCCCGCCGCAGCCGAAGACGCAGACGAGGCGGCCGGCCGTGATCTCGCGCGCCTCCGTGAGGACGTTCTCGAGCGCCTCTGGCGTGTGCGCGTAGTCGACGAGGACCGTGAACGGCTGACCCTCGTCCACAGCCTCGAAGCGGCCTGGAACCCCGGTCACGTGCTCGACGCCGGTGGCGATCGCCTGCGGCTCGATCCCGAGCACGCGTGCGGCCTTCACCGCTGCCGAGGACGTTCTCGACGTTGAAGCGGCCGCGGAGCTTCGTCTCGAGCCGAATGCCGTCGACGATGAAGCGGGCGCCGCCGCGCGGTCAGCTCGAGGTCCGTGGGCGTCCGCCAGCTCGAAGGTCACCGGCTCCTCGCCGATGTCACGGAGCTCCTGGGCGAGCCGCCGGCCATGCGCGTCCCCGATGTTGACGACCGCCGAGGGCCTGCGTCCATCCAGGTCGGGCTCGGTGAAGAGCCGGCGCTTCGCGTCGTAGTACTCCTCGAGCGTCCCGTGGAAGTCGAGGTGATCCTGGCTCAGGTTCGTGAAGACGAGGACGGCGAAGCGGATCCCGAGCAGGCGCTTCAGCGCGGAGCCGTGGGAGGTCGCCTCCATGGCGGCGCTTCTGTCTCCGGCGTCGAGCATCTCGCGCAGCAGGCGCTGGACGTCGATCGCCTCGGAGGTCGTCCGCACTGCGGCGCGCCGCTCGCCGCCGACCCGGTTCTCGATGGTGCCGAGGAGACCCGGGCGCCGGCCGGCAGCGGCAAGGATGGCGAAAAGGAGGAACGCAGTCGTCGTCTTCCCGTTCGTTCCCGTGACCCCGGCGACCTCGAGCTCGCGCGTCGGGTGGCCGAAGAAGGCGTCGGCCGCAAGGGCCATCGCCTCGCGGGCGTCCGTGACGACGAGCTGCGGCACCGGCAGGTCGAGCTCGCGCTCGACGATCAGTGCGGCGGCGCCGTCGGCGACTGCCTGCGGCGCGTAGTCGTGCCCGTCCGCCTTCATCCCGGGGACGCAGACGAAGAGAGCCCCCGGAGTCACGCGCCGTGCGTCGTAGGCCAGGTCGGTGACGTCGACGGGGGCCGGATTCGCGGTGCGCGTGGCGTGCACGGCGTTGGCCAGGAGCTCGAGGTCGATGGGGCCGGAGTCTAGCAACGGGTGCCTCTGTGTCTGGATGGGTCGTGCGTCTGAAAAACCGCTCTTTTGCACGGATATTCTGACGTTCCGCGCGCCACACGCGCACTTCTCACCGTTAGGATCGAAGTGGAGGGAGGCTCGCGGCGGCCCCGGCTAGTCGGGCGGAATCTCGAGGTATTGCAAGGCGAACTTGGCGATCTCGGCGAATGCCGGCGCCGCCACGACCCCGCCCCAGATCGCCCCGCGCGGCTCGTCCACCGTCACGAGGATGACGAGGCGCGGGTGCTTCGCCGGCACGAAGCCGACGAACGAAGCAACGTAGGCCGACGTCGAGTAGCCGCCCGCACCGTCGGGCTTCGCCGCCGTTCCCGTCTTCCCCGCGATCCGGTAGCCGGGGATCTGCGCCGCCGTGCCCGACCCCTCCTCGACGACCTCGCGCAGCATGTGACGCACCTCGTCAGCGGTCTTCGTAGAGACGACCCGCCGCCGAACCGGCTGCACCCGCTCGCCGTTCCCGACCCGGTCGACGAGATGCGGCTCGATGAGGACGCCCCGGTTCGCAATCGCGCCGTAGGCCGCGATCATCTGCACCGGCGTCACCGCGATGCCCTGACCGATGGGGACGTTGCCGATCGTCGAGCCCGACCATTCCTCGGGCGCGAGAACGATGCCCTTGCTCTCGCCTGGAAAGTCGATCCCCGTCGGCCGGCCGTAGCCGAAGCGGTGGATCCAGTCGTTGACCCGGGTCTGGCCCAGTGCCTCCGCGATCGTGACGACGCCGACGTTGGACGAGCGCGAGAGGATCTGGTCGGTCGTCATCGTCTGCGTCCCGCGCGGCTCCGCGTCGTGGATCTTGCGGTCGGCGACCTGGATCTCGTAGGGCAGGGTGAACTTCGTCGCCGGCGTCACGAGGCCGGTCTCGAGCGCACCCGAGATCGTCACGATCTTGAACGTCGAGCCCGGCTCGTACGTGTCCGTGACAGCGCGGTTTCGCTGCCGGTCCTGCGAGACGTCGGGGAACTTGTTCGCGTCGTAGCCGGGGTCGTTCGCGATGGCCAGGATCCCGCCGGTGCGCGGATCCATCACGATTGCGCTCGCGGACTTGGCGGCCCACCGCGTCCGCGTCTCTTCGAGCACGCGCTCGACCTGGCCCTGGATGGAGTGGTCCAGCGTGAGGTAGACGTTCTTGCCGTCGCTCCCCGGCTTCGAGTCGACGACCTGAAGGGTGCGCCCGAACGGGTCCTTGACGATGGTCTTCTCGCCGCGCGTGCCGGTGAGCGTCTTGTCGAGCTCGAGCTCGAGGCCGGCGAGGCCCTTGTTGTCGACGCCCGCGTAGCCGAGCACCGAGGCGCCGATCCGCTTCTGCGGATAGTCCCGCCGCTCCTCGTCGTAGAACCCGAATCCCTGGATGTGCTTGTCCTGGAGCGACTGCGCGAGGCCCGGATCGGCCTGGCGCTCGACGTAGACGAAGCCGCGCGAACGGTCCGCGAGCAGCGGATACACCTTGTCCGCATCGAGACCGAGGCTCTGCTCGACCGCGACCGCGGCGGCACGCGGGTCGCGGATCTGACGCGGGTTCGCATAGACGGTCGTCGCACGCGAGCCGACCGCCAGCTCGACGCCGAGGCGGTCGTAGATCGTGCCGCGGTGCGGGGGCACCTCGATCGTCTCGCGGTGCTGGTTCGTCGCGAGGTTGCCGAGCGCCTGGGCGCGCACGGCCTGCAGCCAGCCGGCGCGAAGAAGCGCGACGGCGAACACGGCCGCGAAGAGAGCGATGAGGAGGCGAATGCGCCGGTTCGCGACCCGCGCGGTCATTGTCTACGGCCCGCGGTGCCCGAGCTCGAGGTACGTGGTCGATGCCGGCGCACCCAGGTGGAGCGTCTTCGTGGCGATGTCCTCGATCCGCCCGGCGGCGGCCGTCGACGACAGCTGCGACTGGATGTTCTCGCGCTTGGAGACGAGCTCGTCGTGCTGGTTCTCGAGCTGCTCGACCTGCATGTTCAGGCGGAGGACGGCGACGTTCAAGGCGACGATGCCGGCGAGAAGCGCGGCGACGATCACGATCCAGAGAACTCCGCCGGCAACGCGCGGCCGGGCCTGCGCACGAGTGGCACGCCGGGGACGCGGCTGAGTCCGAGGCGGAGCGACGGGCTTTCGGCGCGGCTCAGCGGGCGCATACGCTCGCGCGGTGGCGGGCGCGAAGCTCGCCATCAGTCGTCCCCCACCTTGACTGCCGCCCGCAGCTTCGCCGATGCCGAGCGCGGGTTCTCGGCGGTCTCCTGCGGCGACGGGCGAACGGCCTTGCGCGTCAGGAGACGCATCGTCGGCTCGTTTCCGCAGACGCAGACGGGAAGCTCGGGCGGGCACGTGCACCCGCGTGCCTGGGCGGCGAAAAAGCGCTTGACCATACGGTCTTCGAGGGAGTGGAAGCTGATGACCGCGAGCCGGCCGCCCGGCCGCAGCATCGCGAGCGCAGCCGGCAGCGCGCGCTCGAGCGAGTCGAGTTCCTCGTTGACGGCGATCCTGAGCGCCTGGAACACGCGCTTCGCGGGATGGCCGTCGCCGAAGCGGCGCGGTGCGGGGATGGACGACTTGACGACGTCGACGAGCTCGCCCGTCCGCTCGAACTGCTTCTCCTGGCGCCGGCGGACGATCGCCTGGGCGATCTGGCGTGCGAAGCGCTCCTCGCCGTAGCGGCGGAAGATCGTCGCCAGCTCGCGCTCGTCCCACTCGTTGACGATCTCCTTGGCGCTCAGCTCGCCCGAGGGGTCCATGCGCATGTCGAGGGGCGCGTCGACCGCGTACGAGAAGCCGCGCTCGGGCCGGTCGATCTGCATGCTCGAGACGCCGAGGTCGATCAGGATCGCGTCCGCCTCGATGCCGTTCGCGCCGAGCTGGGAGAGGACGACGGAGAGCTCGCCCCGGAGGAAGCGCGCCTGCACGCCCGCCTCGCGCTCGAAGCGCTCGAAGAACGGGCGCACGGTCGAGTCGCGGTCGATCGCGATGAAGCGGCCCTTCCCTTTCAGGTCGGCGGCGAGCACGCGGGCGTGGCCGCCCGCGCCGAAGGTCGCGTCGACGACGGTCTCGCCCGGCGTGACGGCGAGGAGCCCCCGCACCTCGTCCGCGAGGACGGGAACGTGGTCAGTCCTGCTTCGCTGCAAGGCGCTCGGCAACAAGCTCCACACTCCCTTCGACCTCTTCGATTTGCTTCTTCCAGGCGGCCCGGTCCCAGATCTCGACGTGGTCGCGGACGCCCGCGACGACGACCTCGCGTCCGAGGCCCGCGTGACCGAGGAGCGCAGGCGGAACCATCATCCGCCCCTGCTTGTCGAGCTCGGTCTCGGCGGCCCCCGCGAACATGTAGCGGCTCATCTGGCGCGCCTCCTTGCTGAACGGGCTGAGGCCCTCGAGCTGGGCGGCCACGAAGGAATCCCAGTTGTCGCGGGTGAACACAAAGAGACAACCGTCGAGCCCACGCGACACGACGACCTCACCCGCGAAGGCCTGCCGGAACTTGGCCGGGAGGGTAAGTCGGTTCTTGTCGTCGAGGGTGTGCTCGTATTCGCCGAGTAGCATCCAACCGCCTGAGGCTTGATCCCCACTTCGCCCCACTGTAGACCACAATTCCCCACTTGGCAACCCCCGTTCTCCACAAGGAGGCACGATGGACGTGACGCGAGAAGAACTGGCCGAGCTGCTGAAGGCGGCCGAGAGCGCCCACGGCGAGTACGAGCGCGACCTCGGCGAGCGCGACGAGGACTGGCCGACCTGGTACGCCGGCTACATCCTCGACCGGCTCAGCGAACGATCGAGCTAGGCGCCGTGGGCGCCGCGTCTCGACAACGCGGCCGCTCCTGAGCGTGCCGCGAGGGCAACGGCCTCGTCCATGGACAGCCCTTCCGCGAGCCCGTACGTGAGGCCGGCGGCAAAGCTGTCGCCCGCGCCGTAGGCGTCCTGAAGCGGGCCCGGGGCGGCCGCCGGCGGGAAGTGGGTCGGCGCGCCGCCCGCGAAGGTGTACGTCCCTCCTTGGGACCCGGCCGTCGCAACGTCGGTGCGCGGCGGAGGTTCGAGGTCGCCGGGGCGATACGTCTCGCCCTCGTCGTTTCGGCTTCGGACGAGCGCGTCAAGCTCGACGCGGCCCTCGGCCAGAGTCGCCATCGAGCGCGCCGTCGCGACCAGCACCTTCGCGTCGCGCGCGGCCTTGAGGGAAGCCGCGTCGCCGCTCACGAAGTAGACACCGTCTGCCTCGGCGAGCTCGTCCCACGGGAGATCGTCCGAGCGCCGCGGGCCGAGGCGCTCCCCGATGACGGTGATCGTCCTCTCCCCCGCCGAGTCGATGTACGTGAAACCGCGGCGCTGCGGCTCCGGGCGGACGCCCGCGTGCACGGTGACTCCGTGGCGCTCGAGCTCCGGAACGACTTTCTCGCCGAGCTCGTCGTCGCCGATCGCGGTGAAGAGCGTGCTCGACCCGGCGAGGCGCGCCAACTGCACCGCGGCGACGGCGCCTCCCCCGGCCGCCTCGCACCACGTCTCGCCCGCGTGGACGATCTCGCCCGTCTTCGGGACGTGGTCGACCCGGACGAACTCGATCCACTCGACGTGACCCACGACCGCGATGTTCACGACGGCAGTCTCACATCTCAGCGGGCCGGCGCGTTAGAGCAGATGATGAACGCCGTGGCGATACCGCCCTTCGAACGCTTCTACGAGGAGTACCGCGAGGAGATCTACGCGTACCTCCGCAAGCTCGCAGGCCGCGACGCGGCCGACGACGCCTTCCAGGAAACGTTCCTCCGGGCCCTGCGTGGGTACCAAAGTCTCCAGCACGGCCGCCACCTGCGCGCGTGGGCCTACCGGATCGCGACCCGGGTCGCGATCGACGAGCGCCGGAAGAGAAGGCCCACGGCGGAGCTCCCCGAGCTGCCGGCCGACGACGGCCGCCCCGCCTACGCCGAGCTCGACCACCTGACCGGCGACCTTCCGGCGACCGAGCGGGCAGCGGTCGTCCTTCGCTACGGCTACGACCTGGACTATGCAGACATCGCGACAGCGCTCGGCTCCAGCGAGGACGCGGCCCGTCAGGCCGCCTCGTCCGGAGTCCGGCGGCTGCGCAGGAGGATGACATGACCGTTCCCGCCAAGACCGACCTCGCGTTCCGCGACCGGGCAGCCGCCGAGGCCCTGCTCGACGTCGCCTACGACCTGACCGACTCCCCGATCGGCCCGCTTCTCGTCGCCACGACCGAGCGCGGCCTCTGCGAGATCGCCTTCGATCCCGATCCGGAGGAGGAGGTCGAGCGCCTTGCCCGCCAGCACGGCATCCGCGTGCTGCGGTCGGCGCGGCCCGTGGACGAAGCCCGCCGCGAGCTCGACGAATACTTCGAAGGCCGGCGCCACGAGTTCGACCTCCCGGTCGATCTGAGCGCCCTGCCCGCCTTCCAGCAGAGTGTCCTCGCCGAGCTCCAGCGCGTCCCCTACGGGCGCGTGGACACGTATGGCGGCCTCGCCGCGCGCATCGGGAAGCCGAAGGCGGCGCGGGCAGTCGGCGGTGCCCTCAACCGAAACCCTGTTCCGATCGTCGTCCCGTGCCACCGGATCGTCGGCTCGACCGGCAGCCTCGTCGGGTACGCCGGCGGCCTCGAGCGCAAGCAGCTCCTCCTCAGCCTCGAGGGAGGGACCCTCGTCTAGGGCGCTTTTCGCTGCCGCGGTCGTCGTTCTCGCCGGCTGCGGCGGCGGGAGCGGCTCTGAGCCGGCCGCGCAGGCCGTCCTCTCCCACGGCGACGATGAGACGACGATCTCGGTCGAGGTCGCCGACACGCCGGCGGAGCGGGAGCAGGGCCTCATGGGCCGAACCACCCTTCCGGCCGACGCGGGGATGGCGTTCGTCTTCTCCGAGGACCACAGCGGCCCCTTCTGGATGAAGGACACACTCATCCCGCTCTCGATCGCGTTCTACGCCGGGGACGGGCGCATCCTGAAGATCCTCGACATGGAGCCGTGCGACGCCGACCCGTGCCCGCTCTACGACCCGGGAGTCGCCTACCGCGGCGCGCTCGAGGTCAACCAGGGCGCGTTCGCGGGCTGGGGCATCTCGGCGGGCGACCGGCTGCGAATAACCTCCCCTTGACGGGGTCAGACGACAAGGGAGGACGTATGAGCGAGGCGGGCTACCAGGTGACCCACATCGACCAGATTCCGGAGCCGCCGGGCGAGAAGGAGGAAGGCGAGCGGGACTGGCACGCGGTCCGGATCCATTTCGGGATCCAGTCGTTCGGGGTCAACGCCTACACGGCCACTCGGGAAGGCGAGATCGTCGGCGAGCACGACGAGGCCGACACGAAGCACGAGGAGCTCTTCTACGTCTCCACGGGGAGCGCGACGTTCACCGTCGACGGCGAGACGGTGGAGGCTCCCGCAGGCACCTTCGTCTACGTGCCCGATCCGGCGTCGATCCGCTCGGCCGTCGCGCACGAGACGGGGACGACCGTCCTCTGCCTCGGGGGAGCTCCCGGCGAGACGTTCGGAGTCTCGGACTGGGAGCAGAAGTACGACCCGGCATCGTCTTCGTGACCTGGAGCGCGACCCTCTCGCTCGCGGGCGCCGGCGGCGAGCCGGTCGACCTCTGGCGGACGATCATGTCCCACGGAGTCGCCGACCTGCCGCCGAACCGAATCGACGAGGAGGCGCGCACGTTCGAGACGACCGTGGCGGTTCCCCGTGGGCGCCCGCAGACCGTGATCGTGCGAGAGGGACGAGGCGGGAAGGCTGCGCTGACCGGTACCGCCGGCAAGCGTTCCGAAGCTGTCCTCGACGGCGTGCGGCACATCCTCCGAATCGACGAGGACCTGTCGGAGTTCTACGCGCTCGCAGCGGAGGACCCCGACCTTCTCTGGGTGACCCAGGGCGCGGGCCGGCTGCTGCGGAGCCAGACGGTCTACGAGGACGTCGTCAAGACGATCTGCACCACGAACACCGCCTGGTCGGGCACCGTCCGCATGGTGAGCGCGATCGTCGAGCACCTCGGCGAGCCCGCCGCTGGGGCGCCGCCGGACAGCCCGTTCGGCCGCGCCTTCCCCTCCCCCGCCGCGATGGCGGCCGCGCCGGAGTCCTTCTACCGCGACGTGGCGAGGAGCGGCTATCGCGGCGCCTACCTTCGCTCCCTCGCGCAGTCGGTCGCTTCCGGCGAGGTCGACCTGGAGGAGCTCGCGACCGCCGACCCCGGCGACCTCCCCGACGACGAGGTCGCGGCGCGCCTGCTCGCCCTCCCAGGAGTCGGCCCCTATGCGGCGGCGCACATCATGATGCTCATCGGCCGCTACTCGAGGCTCGTGCTCGACTCCTGGACCCGCCCGAAGTACGCGAGCCTGAACGGGCGGAAGGCGAAGGACACCGCGATCGAGCGCCGCTTTCGCCGCTACGGGCACTACTCGGGGCTCGCCTTCTGGCTCTTCCTCACGCGTGACTGGGTCGCCGAGCCCGTATAGGGCCGGCGCGCGCCGGGCCGCGACCATCGCCCCGGCCGTTCTCGTCTTCGGCGCCTCGTTCGGCCTTCTCGCCCAGTCCGCCGGCATGGGCACGCTCGCGTCGGTCGTGATGTCGGCGACGACCTTCGCCGGCTCGGCGCAGTTCGCGGCTGCCTCCGTCCTGAGCGCGGCGGGAAGCGTCGGCGCGGCGGCGACCGCGGCGATCCTCCTGAACGCCCGTTATGTACCGATCGGGATCTCGGTCGCATCGGTCCTGCGCGGAGGCCCGCTGCGGAGGCTCCTCGAGGGCCAGCTCGTGGTGGACGAGTCGTGGGCGTTCTCGCGCCGTCGCGACGGCACCTTCGACCGCGGCGTCCTCATCGGCGCGGGCCTCGTCCTCTACACGTGCTGGGTCACGGGAACTGCCGCCGGCGCACTCGGCGGCGAAGCGCTCGGAGACCCGGACTCCCTCGGGCTCGACGCGGCGTTCGCCGCCCTCTTCCTCGCGCTGCTCGTCCTGCAGATCAACTCGCGCCGCGCGGTCGTCGCCGCGCTCGTCGGCGGGACGATCGCGTTCGCCCTGGTCCCCTTCACCGCCCCCGGTGTCCCGATCATCGCCGCTACGGCGGGGTGCCTCGTCGGTTGGAGGAAGCGCTGAGCTCGACCTGGCTCGTCGTCGCGATCGTGGGCGCGGGGACGATCGTCTGCAAGGCGATCGGGCCGGTGTTCCTCGGCGGCCGCACCCTCCCGCCCCAGCTGGCCGGGATCGTCGACATGCTCGCGCCGGCCCTCCTCGCCGCGCTCGTCGTCACGCAGGCGGTCGGGGCCGACCGCAAGCTCGTCTTCGACGAGCGGCTCCTCGGGATCGCGGCCGCGATCGTGGCGATCCGCCTGCGCGCGCCGCTTCTCGTCATCGTCGTGGCGGCCGCGGGCGTGACCGCGCTCGCGCGCCTCCTCTGAGTGTGGCGACTCCGCTCTTCGGGTAGCCCTGGAAAAAAGAGCGGGAGGCTCACATGGACGCTTGGATCTGGATACTCATCGCGGTCGCAGTCGTCGTCGTACTGGCGCTCATCTGGCTCAGTGCTCGGCGCTCGCGCCGTCTGGACGAGCAGCGAGACGAGGCTCGGGAGCTCCGCCAGCAGGCCGAGACCCGTGCGGAGGAGGCCGACGAGCGCCGCGCGGCCGCCGAGCAGATGGCACAGCGGGCGGAGGCGGACCGGCGCGAGGCCGAGCTGACCACGCAGCGCGCGAACGAGCTCGACCCCGACGTCGACGTCGAGAAAGAGGAGCAGGCTCGGACTTGATCAGCTGAGGGCGGTGAGGCGGTAGCCCACGCCCCAGACGTTCAGGACGTACCCCGCGTCTCCGTCGCGATTGAGCTTGCGGCGGAGGCGCGACGCGTGCGAGTCCAGAGTCCTCGTCCGGCCCAACGAGCGGAAGCCCCAGACGTCTCGCAGCAGGTCCTCCTTCTTGAAGACGCGCTCCGGGTCCTCGGCGAGGGCGACGAGCAGCTCGTACTCCTTCGCCGAGAGCTGCACGGGCTCGCCGGCAACGGTGACGAGGCGCGCGGCGAGGTCGATCTCGAGGTCGCGGACCGAAAGGTGCGTGTGGCGCGGCCCGGACGAGCGGCGCAGAACGGCACGCATGCGGGCGACGAGCTCGTCGTAGACGAACGGGCGCACGACGTAGTCGTCGCAGCCGCGCGCGAAGCCGCGCACGCGGTCGACCGGGTCCCCGCGGGTGCTGACCATGATTACCGGCACGTCGCGGTCCCAGGCCCGGCCGGGCTCGCCTTCGCGCAGACGGCTGCAGACCTCGAACCCGGAGGCGTCCGGCAGGACCGCGTCGAGGAGGACGAGGCTCGGCCGCGCCTGCTCGACGAGCTCGAGCGCGGCCGTGGCCCTGTCCGTGGAGAGGACTTCGAACCCGTCGTCTGCGAGCTGCTGCTCCAGGTAGGCGCGCACGGGAGTCTCGTGCTCGACCACCAGGACCGTCCCGCCAACCATGGCCGCCGACGGTACTGAAGGCGATACGGATCGGCTAGATGTCCTTTGGCGCAGAAGCGCAACAAGCAGTCCAGAGGGTTGTGGGACCACACGGAAGACGGGCACAGCTGGCCTTTCGCACGGGTGCAGGGCCGCAAACGAAGAGCCACGATTCTCCTGTGGACGTAGAGGGAGCACGTGCGCTCGCCGAGCGGATCGCAGCCGGGAAGCCGGCGGAGGAAGCGTCGGCCGTCTCCGAGTCGCCCGAAACCGGTCTCGTCGAGGCGCAGCCGAGCCCGGCCGTTCCGGCCAGCGCCGTTCAGATCGTCCGCCTGAAACCCGAGCGAGCGACTAGGCGCGAAGTGAGAATCTACGTCCGAGGGCCGAACGGCGAGCTCGAGCGTCGTTCGTAGCCAGGGGCGCCGGGACAACCGCGCCGACGCGATCGGCCGCGTCTGACGAGGGCCCACGGCGGCGGCGCCACAGGACGAAGGCCACTCCTGCGACGAAGAAGGCGCCGACTGCCGAGAGCACGGCGAGCCGCCATCCGCTCCCCGACGACGTCTCGGCCGCGTCCGGGGCGACCGTCTTCGCCGCGACGGGCTCGAAGTCGCTCGTGTCGATCACGGTCAGCTTCTCGGCTCCGTCGAGCACCGCGAGCCCGGAGTCTCCCGGGCCGAGCCCGAGGCGCAGGTCGTAGAGGTCCTGCCGCCCGGCGAGCAACTCGAGGTCGATGCAGTGCGCCACTCCGTTCACCGTGTCGAGCGCGTGCACGAACGGCTCCTTGCCCGCCCCGTCGTAGAGCGTGTAGGCCCAGCGTCCGTCCGCGGTCGTCTGGCGAGTGATGGGGAAGCCGGCCATGCGCTCGTCGGGCTCGCTCTTGTCGACGATCGGCGTCGGCAGGAGCTTCCCGCTCGGGACGTCGAGCGCACGGACCTCGTACCGGGTCGGATCTCGGCGCGACAGGTAGTGGATGAGGAACAAGCGTGTCCCATCAGGCGAGAGCGCGTCGAAGCTGAAGTCGCCCTGGAGCACGATGCGGCTTTGCACGCGCAGGTTCTTCGTGTTCAGAACGACGAAGCTCGTCCGGGCGCGCGGAAAGCCGCGGCGAGGGTTGATGAGCACGAGTGTCGAGCCGTCGGTCGAAAGGCCGGACGCCGTTTGGTCGAGGGCGACCACTGGAACGGTGTAGCGGCCGTCGAGGAGCCGCGACATGTAGACCGTTTCGCCGATCCGGGCGACGACGGTGCCGCCCTTGGTGGGCAGAGCGACCAAGCGGCCGCCCACGTCGTCGCCGCCCACGACGGCCGGGGGACCGGCGTCCGTCATCGGCAGGCCGTCCGCCCGGGCCAGCGGCGCGAGGGCGAGGGCCAAGAGAGCTGCGATGAGAAATCGAGTGCGCATGCCGCTACTACGCCGGCCGAGCGCAAAAGGGTCCCTGGGAGCTAAAGACGGCCGGAGCGGAGGACGCTCCAGACGAGCCAGATGCTGAGGATCCCCGACAGGGCAAGCCCGACGACCGAGAGGATCCCGAAGAACGATCCCGACCCCGTTCGAGACCAGGGCGAGCAACGCGGAGGTGAGCGCGCCCCCGACCGCGACCATCGCGATCCCGACGCGGTTGAAGACGATGTCCATGCGCTTGATCAGGTCCTCGAGGCCCTGGTGGCGGAAGCCGACCTCGATCTGCCCGTCGCGCACCTGCTCGAGCGTGTCGTGCACCTGGTACGGAAGCTCGTGGAGCATCGAGGCCATGTTGCGCAGCTCGTGCCCGGTGCGCCGCGCGATCCGCTGTGGCGTGAAGCGCTCGATCATGAGCTCGCGCGCGTACGGCTTCGCGACGTCGAAGACGTTGAAGTCCGGGTAGAGCTCCATGCCGACCGACCCGAGCGTGGCGATCGCGCGGTCGAGGAGGACGAAACGCGTCGGCAGCTGCAGGTGCATCCGGTAGATGAGCGCGAACGCCTCCCGGATGAGCTGGATCGGGTCGATCTCCGAGAGGCTCGAGCCGTAGTAGCGGTAGTAGACGTCGCGCAGCTCGGCGACGAACTCCTCCTCGAGATCCTTGGGGTAGCGCACGCCGAGCGCCGCGAGTCTCTTCGGCAAGGCCTCGATCCGCTCGCTGACGGCGTCGATGAAGAGACCGGTGAGGCGGGACATGTCCTCGTCGGTCAGCTTCCCGACCATGCCGAAGTCGACGAGGCCGATCTGCTCCGTCGCCTCGAGCACCATGATGTTCGAGGGGTGCGGGTCGGCATGGAAGAAGCCGTGGCGGAAGATCATGTGCATCCACGCCTCGGCGATCAGGTACGAGAGCCGCTGCCGCTCCTCGATGGAATACGTGTCCGTGTCGAGATCCCGGAGCTGAACGCCCTCGAGCAGCTCGAGCGTGAGGACCCGCGAGCGCGAGTAGCTCCAGAAGACCCGGGGCACGCGCACGTGCGGGTGCCCGGCGAAGTTACGGTGGAACTGCTCGGCGTTTCGCGCCTCCATCCGGTAGTCGAGCTCCTGGCGGATGGTGCGGGCGAATTCGTCGACGAGCGAGACGGTGTCGATGAACTCGAGCGCCTTCACGCGGTCGCGAACGAGACGCGCCGCCTGATACATGAGCTCGAGGTCGGCTTCGATCTGGCGCGGCGCATCCGGCCGCTGCACCTTGACGGCGACGCGGCGTCCGTTTGGGAGCGTCGCCCTGTGCACCTGGCCGATCGACGCGGCGGCGACAGGCTTCTCCTCGAAGTCGAGGAAGAGCTGCTCGACGGTGAGCTCGAGCTCCTCCTGGATCACGCGCTCGACGTCGGCATAGGCGACCGGGGTGACATCGTCCTGCAGCGCCTTCAGCTCGAAGACGATGTCCGGCGGAACGATGTCCGGGCGCGTGGAGAGGAGCTGGCCGAACTTGACGAAGGTCGGCCCGAGCTCGTCCAGCATCTGCCGGACGCGGAGGCCGCGGTTCGACCCGTCGGCCGAGACGTCGACTTCGCGGGCGCGGCGGGAACCAGGCCCGTGCGGCCGGTGCGTGTCGAAGAAGTAGCCGAAGCCGTGCTTGGCTGCGACCTGCGAGATCTCGGAGAGGCGGCCGAGCTGGCGGACAGCCGGCCGGGAGCTCACTGGTCCTTCTTCTCGACGAGGCGCAGCCGATGCTCGACCTGCGCCAGACGGAGCTCGAGCTCCTCGTACTCGCGCCGGGTGATGAGCCCGAGCTCGCGGAAGACCGTGGAGAGCGTCGAGCCGGCGCGCTCGCTCATGCGCACCGCGTCTCCACGCCACCGGCCCATGACGTCGTCGACGAGCTCGCGGGCGTCGTCGCCGGTCATCTTCCCGCGGCCGGCCAGCTCCTGAACGAGCTCGTCGGCGCGGTCCTTCGTCAGCGCGACGGCTCCGACCCCGGCGAGGAGCGCCTCCTCGGCGAGCCCGCGGAGCGACTTCGAATCCTGGTTTCCGCTACCGGGCTCGTCCATGGGGCCTCGTCCGCCTTCGCTTGCGGCGCGCCTCTCGCCTCGCAGCCGCGCTCGTCGTTGCGCCGTCGCCCGGCTCGGCCGGTCCGTCGACGGGAACCGCCGCAGCGAC
Source organism: uncultured Actinomycetes bacterium (assembly GCA_963766725.1). Taxonomy (GTDB): domain Bacteria; phylum Actinomycetota; class Thermoleophilia; order Gaiellales; family Gaiellaceae; genus DATEOR01. Next base: position 74,908 of record CAVYBK010000017.1, on the reverse strand, counting down.
GGGCGCCTCCTCGACCGGGACGGTCTCCGGCTCGGCCTCGGCCTCCTCCGGAAGGTCGACGTCCTCGACCTTCTCGCGGAGCCCTGCGCTCTTGCGCTTGGCGAACTCGGGCTCGCGCTCCTTCAGGACGACGAGGAACGGCGTCGCGATGAAGATCGTCGAGTACGCACCGGACAGGATTCCGACCATGAGCGCGAACGCGAAGTCCTTGAGCGTGTCGCCGCCGAAGAGGAAGAGCGACGTGACCGGGAGGAGCGTGATGAACGTCGTCGCGAGCGAACGGCGGATCGTCTCCCAGAGCGACTGGTTCGCGATCGCCGCGAAGCTCGACCGCCGCATGAGCGGGATGTTCTCGCGCACACGGTCGAAGATGATGATGGTGTCGTAGATCGAGTAGCCGAGGATCGTCAGGATCGCCGCGACGGTGGCGCTCGTCACCTCCCGCTGCGTCAGCGAGTAGATGCCGAGCGTGATGAAGATGTCGTGCACGAGGGCGATGAGCACGGGCACGGCGAACTTGAACTCGAACCGAAGCGTCACGTAGATGACGATCAGCGCGAGGGAGACGATGATCGCGAGGAACGCGCCCTTCAGGATCTGCCGGCTGAAGCTCGCCGAGACGTTCTTCACCCCGACGGACGTGGCTTCGAGGTTCGAGCTCAGAGCCGCGGAGAGGTCCGTCTGCTCCTGCTGCCCGAGCGACGGCGTCCGCACCTGGAACGACTTGTAGGCCCCGTTCTCGACCGGGCCGCGCCCCTGGATCACCGCGTCGCCGATCCCCAACGCCGTCGTCTGCGCTCGGATGTCCTGGATCTGATGCGCCTGCGGCGTCTTGAACGAGAACTGGCTGCCGCCCTTGAAGTCGATGCCGAGGTTCAGCCCCTGGACCGCGAGCGACACGATCCCGATCAGGAGCACGGCACCCGAGACGGCGAACCAGTACTTCGTCCGCCCGATGAAGTCGACGCGCTGCCAGGCGGGGATCTTCTGGGCGCTCGCGCCCATGAACGCCGGGTTGTTGAACCAGCGGAAGCCGGCGAGGACGCCGAGAAGGGCGCGCGTCACGGCAACGGCCGTCACCATCGAGATCAGCGTTCCGATGATGAGCATGAGGGCGAAGCCCTTCACGCCGCCGGTCGCGACCGCGAAGAGGACGAACGCGGTGATGATCGTGACGACGTTCGCGTCGACGATCGTGTTGAAGCCCTTGCGGTAGCCGCTCGAGATGGCGGCGCGCACCGATTTGCCCGCTCTCACCTCTTCCTTGATGCGCTCGAAGATGACGACGTTCGCGTCTGCCGCGACACCGATCGTGAGAACGAGGCCGGCGAAGCCGGGCAGCGTGAGCGTCACCCCGAAGAGGAGCATCGCGCCGTAGAGGAGCACGCCGTAGATCCCGAGGCCGATGATCGCGATGACGCCGAGGAATCGGTAGAAGAGGAGCAGGAAGAACGCGACCGCGAGGAGGCCGCCGATGCCGGCGATGAGCGCCTGGTGGAGCGAGTCCTCGCCGAGCGTCGCCGAGATGTCCTCCCGCTGCACCTGCACGAACTCGACCGGCAGCGCGCCGGTCTGGAGGACGAGCGCGAGGTCCTTCGCCTCCTGAATGGAGTCGAGGCCCGTGATCTGGGCGCGGCCGCCGGCGATCCCGTCGCTCAGCGTGGAGTCGGCGATGTCGATCCGGGGGAACGAGCGGATCTCGCCGTCGAGGACGATCGCGAAGCTCTGCGAGAAGTCGGAGTTGCCGGGCTGGCCCGCGAGGTTCGCCAGGTTCTGCCCGCGCTCGTAGAGGTCGCGCGTGATCTGGTGGAACTTGTCGCCGCCGCTATTCGTGAAGTCGAGCTCGACGATGGGCTCGTTGCCGGAGCCGAACGTCCAGTCCGTCCCGTCCGCGTTGAGATCCTTCCCCGTCAGCTCGGGCACCGGCTTGGTCGCGTTGTTCGGCTCGTACTTGTAGAGGTAGTAGTAGGTCGCCCCCGGAGCCGGCACCCCGACGCCGGGACAGAGCGTCGCCGTGTCGGTGCAGGTGAGGACGATCTTGCCCTCGGGGACCGCGTAGAGCTTGGAGCCCTCCGGCTGCTCGCCGCCGAACTGCCTGAGGATGTCTTCCTTCGTCTCGCTCGGCCCGGCGAGGCGCGTCTTGTCCTTCGAATAGAGGTACCACTGCGTCGGAGTGCCCGCCTTCGCCGCCTCCTGCTGCCCGGACAGGAGCGGCAGGAGTCGAGTCGAGGGGTTGATCACGCCGCCCGCGCCCGCCGTCGGCGGCAACGCGTCGGCCTGGAGGTCGAAGAACTGGAGCTGCGCGGTCTGGCCGATGATCTCGGCCGCGCGGCCGGAATCGTGGACGCCTGCGAGCTGAACCGAGATCTGATCGGTTCCCTGGCGCGTGATGACCGGCTCGGAGACGCCGAGCTTGTCGATGCGCTGGCGCATGATCTCGATCGAGCGGTCGAGATCCTCCTGCGTGATCTCCCTGCCCTGCGGCGCCTTCGCCTGGAGGATGACCTCGAGCCCGCCCTGGAGGTCGAGGCCGAGCGTCGGCGAGCGGAAGAGCGCGAGCACGACGACCCCGGCGACGGCGGCCAGAACCGCGGCGAGGATGAGGAGGTAGCGGCGCACTCGTGAAGACCCTGCCGGCTAGCTGCGGGCCGCGTCCCGCTCCTCGGCGGTCATCGGCTCTTCCGCAGTGAGAGGCTCGGCCGATTCGGCATCGACCGCCTCGCCCTCCTCGCCGCCTCGAGGCGCTCGAGCTCCTCGGGCGGGATAATGGACGCGATTGCGCGCCGGGCGACGGCGATGCGCACGTCCTCGTCGATCTCGAGCATCACGCGCTCCGCGTCGAGCTGGACGACCTCGCCGTAGATGCCGCCTGCGGTGACGACCTCGTCGCCGGGCTTGAGCGATGACAGGAGCTCCGTGTGCTTTCTCTGCTGCTGGCGCTGCGGCCTGATCAGCAGGAAGTACATGAAGCCGAACATCGCAAGAAGAAGAACTAAGAAACCACCATTCACCGAGAGACCTCCTCGCCTGGCGCGATGGCCGCCGAGTCGAGGCGCTCGAGCGCGGCCGCCTTGTAGGAGCCGAACTCGCCGCGCTCGATGGAAGCCCGCGCCCCGGCGGTCAAATCGAGCAGAAATCTGACGTTGTGCTCGGACAAAAGTATCAAGCCGAGCAGCTCCTGTTGGTTGATGAGATGGCGGAGATAGGCGCGCGTGAAGCGCCGGCATGCCGAGCAGGAGCAGCTTTCGTCGAGCGGACGCTCGTCCCGGGCGAACCGCGCGTTCTTGAGATTGAGCCGCCCCTCCCACGTAATCGCCGAGCCCGTGCGGCCGAGCCGCGTGGGCAGCACGCAGTCGAACATGTCGATCCCGCGCTCGACGACCTCCAGGATCCCGGCCGGATCTCCGATCCCCATGAAGTACCGCGGCCGCTCGGCCGGCAGGAGGGGAGCCGCCCAGCCGACCGTCTCGAGCATGAGGTCCCGGTCCTCCCCCACGCTCAGCCCGCCGAGGGCGTGGCCGTCGAAGCCGAGAGCGGCGATCTCCTCCGTGGAGCGGCGGCGGAGCTCGGGGTCGGTACCGCCCTGGCCGATTCCGAAGACGAGCTGTCCGGGCGCTCTCGGCGCAGCGAGCTGGCGCGTCGCCCAGCGCGTCGTGAGCGCCGTCGCAGCCTCGAGCTCTTCACGCGGCACATCGGGCGGCGGGCAGACGTCCAGGCACATGGCGATGTCCGAGCCGAGGCGCCGCTGGACGTCGGCGACGAGCTCGGGCGTGAATCGCGCCTCGCGGCCGTCGTAGACCGACCGGAAGGTGACCCCCTCCTCGTCGACGGCCGTGATCGTGTCCCGCAGGGAGAAGACCTGAAAGCCGCCCGAGTCCGTGAGGATCGGGCCGTCCCAGGCCATGAAGCGGTGGAGGCCGCCCATCGCCTCGACCAGCTCCTCGCCCGGGCGGAAGTGGAGGTGGTAGGTGTTCCCGAGAAGGATCGTCGTGCCGAGCTCGCGCAGGCGCTCGGGGTCGAGCCCCTTCACGGTGCCCTTCGTCCCGACGGGCATGAAGGCCGGCGTCGGCACGTCGCCGTGCGCGGTGTGCAGGATGCCCGCGCGCGCCTCGCCCTCGGTCGCGACGAGGTCGAAGCTCATGCGGAGCACCTCTTTCGATCTTGTTCCACTGCGCGCGCCACGCTATGCATCTTGGCTGGCTACGCTCGAAGCGGGTGGAGGCACGGGGTGGCCCCTCACAAAATCAGCATCGCGTCGCCGAACGAGTAGAAGCGATACCGCTCCTCGATCGCGATCTCGTAGAGCCGCCGCGTCTCCTCCACCCCCGCGAACGCCATCACGAGCGCGAGGAGCGACGAGCGCGGCAGGTGGAAGTTCGTCACGAGCGAGTCCACCCGCCGGAACTCGAACCCGGGCGTGACGAAGAGGTTGGTGCGCCCCACGAGCGGTGCCCCCCGGGCGACCGACTCCAGCACCCGCACGGTCGTCGTCCCCACCGCGGTCACGTGCGGCGCCGCCGCGATCCGCCCCCACGCCCCCTCGCCCACCTCATAGCGCTCGCTGTGAAGCCGGTGCTCCGCCAGCGTCTCGGCGGTGACGGGCCTGAACGTGTCGAGACCGACGTGGAGCGTCACCCGCTCGACGTCGAGCGAGGCCAAGAGCTCGGGCGTGAAGTGGAGCCCGGCCGTGGGCGCGGCCGCCGAGCCGCTCTCCTCCGCGTAGACGGTCTGGTAGCGCTCCGCATCCGCGAGCGGCTCCGTGATGTAGGGCGGAAGCGGCGCTTCGCCGTCGGGCTCACCCGAGAGGCGGAGGCGCCAGCGGCCCTCGCCGAGCGACTCCAGGAGCTCGACGGGGCCGAGCTTCATGCCCTCGCGAAGCCGCCTGCTGGGCCGAGCAAGCGCCTCCCACATATCGCCCTCGATCCGTTCGAGCAGCAGGACTTCGGTGCGGCCGCCGGTCGGCCGCTCGAGTATGAGGCGGGCAGGAAGGACGCGCGTGTCGTTCACGACGACGAGCGTCGCGGACGCCATGAGCGACCTGAGGTCGCGGAATCGCCGGTGCTCGACCGCCCCGTTCGCGCGGTCGAAGACGAGCAGCCGCGACTCGTCCCGGCGCTCCAGAGGACGCTGCGCGATGAGCTCCGGGGGGAGCTCGTAGTCAAGCTCAGACGTCCTCATGCCGACATCCGGATTGAAGGTTAGAGTCATGTCCGTGGACCGCGATGCCATCGAAAGAGCTCGGATGCGGCTCGCCCGAAGCGGCGAGGAGCGCCCCGACGATGCCGCCCTGCAGGCGCTCCTGGAGCGCGCGCGGGCAGGCCTCGAAGCGCTCGCACTGACCACCGCCGAGCTCGAGACGGGGATTCCCGAAAGGCTCGAGACCTCGCTGCAAAGGGGCCTCCGCGAAGAGGTGCTGCCCGTGGCGCGCCACCTCGCCGAGGTACGCGGCCTGTCGGGCCAGACCATCCGCCGGCTGGAGCGCCTGCAGACGGACATGGCGTCCGAGCGCCAGGCACGCGTGGAGGACCTCGCGCTCCTCGTCGACCTGATCACGTCGGGCTGGCGCGGCGTCGAGAAGCGCCTCGACCGGATGGAGCGCGTGCTCGACCGCGTCGAGCGCGCACTGGACGAGCGCGCCGAGAGCGCCGCGTCCGTCTACCCCATCCAGCGCACGAACCCCGGCGCCTAGCTCGCCTGCCGGGCTAGGCCGGTAACCGGAGTTCGAAGCGGGACCCCTTCCCGAGCTGCGACTCGAGCATGAGCTCGCCTCCGAGCGCCTGCGCGAGCTCGCGCGCGATCGGAAGCCCGAGGCCCGTTCCCTCACCGGCCCGCGACCAGAACGGGCGGAAGATCCGCTCGCGCTCCTCCGGCCCGATGCCCGGCCCCGAGTCCGCCACCGAGATCGAGATCGTCCCGTTCGTCGCGCTGAGGCCGAGGTCGATGCGTCCGCCGTCGGGTGTCCACGCGAAGGCGTTGTCGAGGAGGTTGGACACGATCTGCAGCACCCGGTCCCCGTCCGTGTCGAGGACCGGATCCGCCTCGAGCGAGCACTCGTACTCGATCCCGCGGCGCCGCGCCTCCTCGCCGAAGCTCTCGTACGCCTGCTCGAGCAGGCGCCGCAGCTCGACCTCCTCCTCCTCGAGGGTGAACTGATGCGCCTCCATCCGCGCAAGGTCGAGGACGTCGCCGACGAGGCGCGTGAGCCGGTCCGTCTCCGCGCCGATCACCCGGAGCGACGCCTCCTGCGTCTCCTCGTCCTGCGCGATCCCCTCGCGCAGCGCCTCGACGTGCCCCCGGATCGCGGTGAGCGGGGTCCGCAGCTCGTGGGAGACGACCATGAGGAAGTTGCGCTCGCGCCGCTGCGACTCGGCGAGCTTCTCGGTCATCTCGGCGAATCGCTCTGTGAGGTGGCCGATCTCGTCCTTCGAGCGTGCCTCCGGAAGGTCCGCGTCGTAGCGGCCGGCAGCGACCTCGTCAGCCGCGCGTGAGAGAGCGAGCACGGGCTTCGTCAGCCGCCGCGAGAGGTACCAGACGAGGCCGCCCGCGACACCGAGGCCGACGAGCAGAGCGATCGCCATGCGCCCGAGGAGGACGACCCAGCGCTCCTGCAGCTCCGCGCGCGGCTTCGCCACGACGAGCGCGCCGAAGGTGTCGCCCCCGAGGGTGATCGGGTAGGCGGCCGCAAAGTACGTGCGGTCCGTCCCCGGCGGCGTGAACTCGAAGGTCTGTACCTGGCCGGCATCGAGCCGCGACTGATCGAGGAGCGAGAGCGGAAGCCGGCCGAGCCCGGACTTCTCGCCGGGGAAGATCTCGACGCCGGCGTAGTAGATGCGCGAGCCCGTCGCCTGCTCGAGGATCGGCGCCGCGAACCCGGGAGCCGCGCGCGCCTCGTCGACGCTTCTGATCGCCTGCTCCTGGTAGAGCTGCGCGAGGCCCTGCGCCTGGCGCCGAAGCTCGGCGAGGGTGCGGTCCCGCGTGTAGTCCTGGAACAGCCGCACCGCGAGCACGGCGGCGACGGCGGAGGCGACCAGCACTCCGACGAGAAAGAGGGCCGGAATGCGGTAGCGCAGCGAGCGCACCGGCGCCTACGAGGCTTGGGCGACCTTGGGCTCTACCGAGACCTTGTAGCCCACGCCCCACACGGTGACGATCGGCGAGGCGTCGCCGAGCTTGCGCCGCAGCTGCCTCACGTGCACGTCCACCGTCCGGGTGTCACCTGCGAACGTGTACCCCCAGACCCGCTCGAGCAGCTGGTCGCGCGTGAGGACCAGCCCGCGGTGGTCGAGCAGCTCCCAGAGGAGGTCGAACTCCTTCGGCGCCAGCTGGATCTCCTCGGCCGCGACGGTGACCTCGCGCCGCCCCGCGTCGATCTTCAGGTCGCCGTGCTGAAGCGACGCGGTCTGGAGCTCACGCCGTTCCGGGTTCGCCCGGCGCAGCACTGACTTCACGCGGGCGACGAGCTCGCCCGGGTTGAAGGGCTTCGTGAGGTAGTCGTCGGCGCCGACCTCGAGCCCGATGATCTTGTCGATGTCGTCGTCACGGGCGGTGAGCATCAGGATCGGCACGTCGGAGCGCTGCCGGATCCGCCGGCAGACGTCGATCCCGTCCAGGTCGGGAAGCATGAGGTCGAGGATGACGAGCGACGGCGCCTCCGCATCGGCTTGCTCGATCGCCCCGGCGCCGGTCTCCGCCTTGCGCACGGCGAAGCCCGCCTTCTCGAGATACATGCTCACGAAGGACGCGATGCTCGGCTCATCCTCGACGACGAGGATGGAGTGGCCTTGAGCTCGAGTCACGTCGCAGTATCCTGTCAAACGCGCCGGGTGGTCCGCGGAGGAAGGGTCAGCAGCTGCCGCTGCCGAGCGTGAATCGCCTGCGGAGACGCGGCCATGGCTGCTCCTCGCCGTCGAGACCCCGGCGGAAAGTTCCGGTCTCCCCCGTGTCGCGGCCGTCGAGCACGAGACAGCCGTGCACGAATCCGGAGCCGTAGATCCCCCGGCCCCGCAGCTTGAGCCGCCACCTGCCGGCACCCACGGTGTTGAACGTGATCTCCCGGCCCTTGCAGCGGGTCATGTTGTCGTTCGTGTCGCTTCTCGACTCGCAGCCGTTCACGTTCACGTTCGGGGTCGCGACGATCTTCCCCCGCTTCACTCGCCCGATGAAGGTCCCGCGATTTCGGACCTTGGCGAAGCCGGCGCCCTCGGAGAGTTGGAGGTACACGCCTCCGGTGGTTTTCGCCACCGTGCCATGCGCAGCCCCGGCCATCGAGGCCGCGACCGCCACCGCCACGAGAAGAACCGCAAAACGCCGCATCTGCTCGACACGAAATATCGCTAACCGCGGTGAATCTTTCTTCATGAGTTTGTAAGCACAGTTCGCCGGCTCGGGAAGGAGTCGCCGTCCAGCCGGCGTACTACGATCCGCCGCTTCCGAGGCAACCCTCATGGACGAGAACCTCCGCCACGACCGCACCGTTCGCCTTCTCGCAGCCCGACTCGATGCGCTTGCGGTCGCCTCGATGCGCGTTCCGGGCGGAGAGCGCATGTACCGCCACCACATCCTGGCGGCGGTGGCCGCGACGCGGCACGCGATCGACCTCGATCTCCTCTCGTCCGCCGAGGCGGATTCGATCTGGGCCGAAGTGGCGAAGCGCCACCCGGATGCGGGCTGGTGCCGCTCGGGCCCGCGCCTCGCGGCGTAGGCCGTCTACGCGACGCGTCGTACGGATCCGCGTAGCCCGGTCGCGTTCTCGTGGCGCAGTGGGTCGCCGCTTCGCTGCCACCCCTCGCGCGCGGCCTCGCTCTCGCAGAGCAGGCAGACGATCCGCCCGCCCGGCCCCTCGTGCCGGCGCACCTGCCAGTAGCGGAAGCTCTCGCCCGCGAGCAGGTTTCTCCGGCACACCGCGCACATCGTCACCGGGCTTTGATCCTAGGCCCGGGGCCGGACGTCTAGCCGTAGCGGAAGAAGCCCTCGCCGGTCTTGCGCCCGAGCCTGCCGCTCTCCTGCATCTCGACGAGCCGCTGGGGCGGGCGCATCCGCTCCTCGCCGAGCGCGTCGTAGAGCGCCTCCGACGCGTGCACGTGGACGTCCACGCCGATGAGGTCGATGAGCGCGCACGGCCCGATTGGCCAGTTGACGCCGGCGGTCATGGCCGTGTCGAGGTCCTCCGGCGTGACCGAGGCCTCCTCGAGGACACGCACGCAGTCGTTCAGGAGCGGGATGAGGATGCGGTTGACGACGAAGCCGGGCGTGTCCCGGCAGCGGATCGGGCGTTTCCCTATCCGCTCGGCGAACGCGAGGGCCGTCTCGACGGCCTCGTCCGAGGAGGCCTCCGCCTGCACGACCTCGACGAGCGGCAAGACCGGCGCGGGGTTGAAGAAGTGCATGCCGACGACGCGCTCGGGCCGCTCGGTCGCCGCGGCGATCTCCCCCACGGGCAAGGCGGAGGTGTTCGTCGCGAGCACCGCCGACGGAAGCAGCCGGTCGAGCTCCGCGAAGATCTCGCGCTTCGCGCCGAGCTCCTCGACGACGGCTTCGATCACGAGGTCGCAGCCCTCGAGATCCGCCAGCTCGGTGGTCGTCGTCAGCCGTCCGAGCGCCGCGTCCCGCTCCTCGGCGGTGAGCCGGCCCTTCTCGACGCCGCGGCCGAGGTAGTGGGCGATGCGCTCCCGCGCGCGCTCGCCGAGCTCCTCGGTCACTTCGCGCCCGACGGTCTCGACGCCGGCCTGGACGCAGACCTGCGCGATGCCCGCGCCCATCGTCCCGAGCCCGACCACGCCGACCCGCTGAATCTCGGTCGCCACGCGCCGCAGCGTAATGGTTGAATAGATCTCCTATGGCTGTGACGGTTCAGGAGCGGAAGCTCCTCCTCGACGGCGAGTGGATCGAGACCGGCGAGTGGCAGGACGTCGACTCGCCCTATTCGGGAGAAACGGTCGCGCGCGTGGCGCGGGCGGGCGCGGAGCACGCACGGAAGGCGCTCGATGCGGCGGAGCGTGCGATGAGCTCCCCCCTTCCCGCCCACGAGCGCGCCGCGATCCTCGACCGCGTCGCCGCGCTTCTGCAGGAGCGGCACGACGAGGTCGCGCAGACGATCTCCGCCGAGGCCGGCAAGCCGATGAAGGCCGCCCGGGTCGAGGCCGAGCGCGCCGTGTCCACGTACACGATGGCCGCGGTCGAGGCGCGCCGTCTCGCCGGAGAGGTCGTCCCGATGGACGCCTCCGCCGCCGGGGTCGGCAAGGTCGCCTACACGATGCGCGTGCCGATCGGGATCGTCGGCGCCATCACCCCCTTCAACTTCCCGCTCAACCTCGTCGCACACAAGGTCGCCCCCGCACTCGCCGCGGGCTGTGCCGTCGTGCTGAAGCCCGCCGGCCACACGCCGCTCTCCGCGCTCCTGCTGGGCGAGCTCGAGACCGAGGCCGGGCTCCCTCCCGGCTGGCTCAACGTCCTCGTCGGGCCCTCCGCCGAGATCGGCGACGTCATCGTCGAGGACGAGCGCGTGAAGCTGATCACGTTCACCGGCTCCTCGGGCGTCGGCTGGAAGATCCGCGAGCGGGCGGTGAAGAAGCGTGTGAACCTCGAGCTCGGCAACGCGACGCCGGTGGTCGTCGAAGCGGATGCCGACATCGAGGAAGCGGCGACGAAGCTCGCCGCGAACGCGTTCTCCTTCGCCGGCCAGAGCTGCATCTCCGTCCAGCGGATCTACGTCAAGCGCGAGGCGTACGACGACTTCGTCTCGCGTTTCGTCCCGAAGGTGCAGGCGCTCAAGGTCGGCGACCCGGGCGAGGAGGACACCGACGTGGGCCCGGTCATCGACGAGGACGCCCGCGACCGCATCGTCTCCTGGGTCGAGGAGGCGAAGTCCGCCGGAGCAACTGTGTTGGCGGGGGGCGAGGTCGTCGGCGGCCTGCTGCAGCCAACGGTGCTCGCCGATGTCACGCCAGGAGATGAAGGTCTCCTGCCAGGAGGTCTTCGGCCCGCTCTGCACGGTTTCGCCCTACGACTCCTCCGAGGAGGCGTTCGAGCTCGCCAACGCGACCGAGTACGGGCTCCAGGCAGGCATCTTCACGGCCAACCTGAAGACGGCGCTCGCAGCAGCGGCCGCGCTCGAGTTCGGCGGCGTGACCGTGAACGAGGCGCCGACCTTCCGCGCCGACCAGATGCCGTACGGAGGCGTCAAGGAGTCGGGCAACACGAAGGAAGGCCCGCACTACGCCGTGCGGGAGATGACCGAAGAACGACTCGTCGTTCTGGCGCTCTAGCGGTCGAACTCGTCGTTCGCGGGCGTTAGACTCGGCAGCCAGATGCCCTGGGTCCGAAGACTTCGCCGCGGCCCGCAGGTCGAGCCCGGCGTCGAAGAGCCTCCGCCTCCGCCTGGGCCCGAAGGCCCGCCCGGAGCCACTCCGCTGCCGCCTCCTGGGCGGATGCGGCGCGAACGGCGTTGGCTCGCGGGCCGACGCGAGACGGAGATCCGGGACGTGGGCGGCCTCACGGTCGAGATGGTGCGCCGCGACCGGTTTCGCCCGGAGCTCCTTGTCGAGCGCGCGAGCGACGTCCTCGCCATCGAGGAGCGGATGCTCGAGCTCGACGGGCTCATGGTCGCGGCGAGCGCAGTGCCGCGCGGGACGCGCGCGGTGCAGCTCTGCGCCTGCGGCGCGCCGCTGCTACCGGGAGCCCACTTCTGCTCGCACTGCGGCCGCCCTGCCACCGGGACGAGGGCTCTCTCCGCCTGCTCTCATTGCGCGGGGCCGCTCCCCGCCGACACGAACTTCTGCCCGGCCTGCGGCCATTCCGTCGCGGCGGACGAGTTTTCTCCCGAGACCGAGGATCTCGACCAGACGCTGATTCGCCGCTGGTCGACCGGCGAGGAGGACTAGCGTGGTCGAGCCCCCGCCTCCACCTCCGCCCCCCGAGGCGGCACCTCCTCCCCCGCCTCCCGAGCCCGGCCGCTGCCCCAACTGCGGCGCGCCGCACGACGTCTACCAGGAGTACTGCCTGGAGTGTGGACGGCGCCTCCCCGGCGCCTACGTCGGCGGACGCTATGCCGAGGTCTGGCGGCGCGACTCCCCGATCTGGCTCTGGGCGGCTCTCGCTGCGCTCCTGCTCGTCGCCCTCGTCTCGGGCGCGGTGGTCGCGCTGGCTGCGACCGACGACGGGAAGTCGAGTGGGCCGGCGACGTCCATCCCCGTCGTCTCCACCGCTCCCTCCACGACGAGCACCGTCGGCGTCACACCGTCCACGATCACGATCACTCCGCCCACGACGACGCTCGGGACGACGACGTTCTCGACCACGACCTTCGGCACGACGACGTTCGGGACGACCACCACCGGCAGCAACGTCACCTGGCCGCCGACGAAGGACGGCTTCACGGTCGTCCTCAAGTCGGTGCCGACGAGCAACGGCCGCTCTCAGGCCGAGGCCGCGGCCGACAAGGCGCGCACCAACGGGCTCTCGCAGGTCGGGATCCTCAACTCCTCCGACTTCTCGAGCCTGAACCCTGGCTACTACGTCACGTTCACCGGGATCTACGACACGGAGTCCCAGGCGAACGCCGCCCTTCCCAACGCGCGGTCGAAAGGATTCCCGACTGCGTACGTGCGCGAAGTATCGAACTAGCGCGCGACGTTTGTAACAGCGCGAACCGGGAAGTTTGTAACAGCCTCGAGGGCCGCGTTAGGATGCGCGCCCAGGCGCGAAATCTGACGCACTTAATCTGCGGTTAACAGAAATTTGCAGGCTTTTTGGAAGGCAGCTAGGTAAGCTCGGTCACCGAGGGAGAGGACAACTTCCGGCGCGTATGTATCAGTACTCGAGAGCCATTTATCGCAGCATCAAGGACCTGATCGACCCGTACGTCGGCGTCGAGAAGCAGCTCGAGTACCGCCGTGACGTCCTCGCCGCATGCGAGGACTGCGTCGAGCGGCTCGCCAAGGATCCGCGCTACTTCTCGAGCCCTGACAAGACGCTCTTCCAGGACATCCGCCGCTACTTCCCCATCACGCAGCAGGCGCAGGTCGCCTGGGCCGTGACCGAGGGGATCGGCGCCGCGGTCGAGTTCATCGAGGCGCAGATCGAGGCCGGCGCGTTCGACGGCGGCGTTGCCCGCTGCCGCGCGACGACGCGCAAGGGCAAGCCGTGCCAGCGCACGCCGCTCCCCGAGCGCGAGTACTGCCCCTCGCACCAGCACCTCGAAGCCACCCCAGCGGCCGCCTGAGCTAGCCCAGCACGAGCTGCTGGTGCGCCTCGAGGTTCGAGACGCTCACGCCCACGAGGCGCAGCGCACCCGGCCGGTCCGCGAGCGCCCGGTCGAGCAGCGCGCAGGCGAGGTCTCCGATCCGCTCCGCATCGGCGAAGCCGTGCGGCGCCGTCGTCGAGCGGCTGCGGATGGCGAAGTCCGGATAGCGCACCTTGGTCGTCACCGTGCGCGCCACCTGGCCCCCGCGCTCGAGGTGGCCCGCGACTGACTCGGCCATCCGGCGCAGCTCGGCGTGGAGCTGCGCGCGGTCGGAGACGTCCCGCTCGAACGTCTCCTCGTGCCCGATCGAGATCGACTCGCTCTCGAGCTCGAGCGGCCTCGGGTCGATCCCGCGCGCGCGATCGCGAAGCAGCCGCCCGACCTTGCCCGGAAGGAGCCGCGAGAGGTCGGCGTCCGCGAGGCTCGCCAGACCTCCGATCGTCTTGATCCCGGCCTTGCGAAGGCGCTCCTCGGCTCTCGGCCCCACACCGGGTAGGAGCCGGACTGCGAACGGCGCGAGGAAGGCGGCCTCGCGGCCCGGGCGGACGATCGTGATCCCGCCAGGCTTGCGCCGGTCGCTGGCCACCTTGGCGACGACCTTGCAGGTTCCGACGCCGAGCGAGCAGGAGAGGCTCGTCGCGCCCTTCACCGCGGTCTGCACCGCCTCCGCGAGGGGTCGCACGGCGCGGAAGGTCTCGGCCACCTCGCCGAGGTCGAGGTAGCCCTCGTCAATGCCGGTGCGCTCGACGGTGGGCACCACTTCCCGGACGACCGTCCACACGGCGCGCGAGTACTGCGAGTAGAGGCTGCGGCTCGGCGGGAGGAAAACGGCGTGCGGGCAGCGCCGCAACGCCTCGGCGCAGCTCATCGCGGAATGGATCCCGAACGTCCGCGCGGCGTAGTTCGCCGTCGCCACGACGCCGCGCCCGCGGGGGTCTCCGCCCACCACGAGGGGCTTGTCGCGGAGCTCCGGATGCTCCAGCTCCTCGACCGCGGCGAAGAACGCATCGAGGTCGAGGTGCGCGACGATCTTCGGGGGACTTGTCACGACTGAAAGAATAGGTCCCCTGTCACACGACACCGACAAGCTGATCCGCCAGCTCTCGCTCGTTGCCTTCCTGATGGCCGAGCGGAGACCGCTCACCGCGCGCGACATCAAGTCGACCGTCGAGGGCTACTCGGAGATGTCCGACGAGGCGTTCGCGCGCCGGTTCTACTCCGACCGCACGGAGCTGATCGCCCTCGGCGTCCCGCTCCACTCGCAGCGCGACGAGTTCACGGGCGAGGAGCTCTACACGCTTCGCTCCGAGAACTACTTCCTGCCGGAGCTCCGGCTCGAGGAGGACGAGCTCGCGGCGCTGCAGACCGCGCTCTACATGCTCGAAGGCCAGTTCGCCTACGCGGAGCCGCTGCGCCTCGCCCTCCAGAACCTCGCCCTCGGCCGGCCTGGCTTCGACGAGGAGCCGACCGAGGCCGCCGTGCGGATCGAGGTCCGTGACCCCGACTACTCGGCCGAGATGTCCGGCCGCCTGACGAAGCTCGAGAACGCGATCTCGAAGCAGCGCACGGTCAAGTTCCCGTATTACACGATCGGCCGCGACGTCGAGTCCGAGCGCACGGTGAATCCCTACGCCCTCCTCCCCGACCGCGGCTCCTGGTACGTGATCGGCTACGACCACGACCGCGACGCGATGCGCACCTTCCGCGTCTCGCGGATTCGCGGCGACATCCGCTTTGCGACCCGGCGGGAGCGCGACTTCCGCATGCCGGAGGAATTCGAGCCCGCCGAATACCGGGGCAAGCAGGACTGGCAGTTCGGCGACCCGGTCGGCGAGGCGACGATCGAGCTCGACGGGGACACCGCCTGGTGGGTCGAGCGCATGATCGACCGCGGAAGCGTGGAGGACGGCGTCTTCACCACCGAGTACGCGGAACTCGGCCAGCTCGCGGGCTGGGTGCTCCGCCAGGAAGGTCGCGCGCGCCCCCTCTCGCCGCCCGAGCTCGTCGACCTCGTCCGCGCGGGAATCGACAAGGTGATCGAGAGCCACGAAGGCGAGCCGACGAAGCCGCCGCGCGCAGCCGCGTCGCGACAGGTGGCGGAACCGCTCGAGCGGCCGGCAGGACCAGTCGCGCCGGAGCGCTTCGGCGTCCTCCAGGCGCTGCTGGCATTCCTGCTCGCAAGCTGCGGAAACACGACCTCCGCCCGGATCCCCGCGGACGAGATCGTCGAGCGCTTCAAGATTCCGGCCGACCAGCTGGACGACCACCTCCAGCTCCTCAACCTCGTCAACTTCGGCGGCGGCTGCTACGCGGTCTACTCGGCCCTCGAAGACGACGAGGTCTACGTCGAGAAGGAGCTCTTCGGCGACACCTTCCGGCGCCCGCCGAGGCTGACGCCGCTCGAGGCCCGCGCCATTCGGCTCGCCCTCGAGTTCGTAGGCCCGATGATCGCCGCCGAAGCCCACACGCCGCTCGAGCGCGTGCGGCGCAAGCTCGAGGAGACCTTCGGCGAGTTCGACGTCGACGAGGGCCCCGAGCGCCAGGCGGTCACGGCCGAGGAGCAGCTCATCGCCACGCTCTCGCGCGCGAGCACCGAGCACCGGCTCGTCGAGATCGAATACACCGCCGTCGGCGAGGAGACGAGCGTCCGCACGATCGAGCCGCATGCTCTCGAGCGCGAGCTCCCCTGGTGGTACGTGCACAGCTGGGACCGGACGAAGGACGCGCAGCGCAGCTTCCGCATCGACCGCATGAAGCGCGCCGACCTCCTCGACGAGACCTTCGAGCCCCGCCCCGAGCTCGTGCCCAAGAAGCTCTCGGACGCCAGCACCGCCCGCGTCCTTTTCTTCCCCGCGCTCGGCCGCTGGCGGCTCGAGCGCGGCGCACTGCCGCTCGCGAAGGGCTACGCCCTCGAGGAGCTGCGCTTCGGGAGCATGGAGTACCTGGTAGGCGAGATCCTCTCCCACCGCGGCGAGGGAGAGGTGATCGAGCCGGCGGGAGTCCGCAGCGAGATCCTCACGCGTGCCAAGCGCCTGAAGAAGGAGCTCGGGCGCAGGCCGGCCAAAGCACGTTCCTAGCCGCTCTACGCCGACGCCGCAAAGGAGGCAAGCCGAGCCGGGCGGAGACAGTACGACTCGTAGGCGGATAGCCATTGCTGAGGAAGGCCACCTCGACCACCCCGAACGGGACGGCGATGAGCCGCACCCAGCAGATCCAGAGCTCGATGTGGCGGCGGCGCTCGAGGTCCCGGCTCATCGCAGCCGCTCCAGCGCCCACTCGGCGTGCTCGCGGAGGAGGTCGTCGCCGCTCTCGCTCCAGCGCTCGACCGCCGGGACGAGTGCGGCGTCGCCCGAGTTCCCCGCGGCGATGAGCGCGTTTCGGCGCAGGTAGCGGGGGTCGTTGCGGGGGAAGTAGAGCCGGTCGTACCGCGCCCTGAGGTCGTCGTCCGCCGCCTCGAGCCAGTCGACCAGGGAGACGACGGGCTCGGCGCTCTCCGGGAGGCCGGCGCCCGCGTGGCGCTTCTCCGTGCCGCGGTTCCAGGGGCAGACGTCCTGGCAGATGTCGCACCCGTACACGTACGACCCCATCTCCTCGCGGTACTCGGCAGGCACGGCACCGGGCGCCTGGCTCCAGTACGACAGGCACTTGGTCGAGTCGAGGACGCCGGGATCGTCGAGCGCCCCGGTCGGGCAGGCGTCGATGCAGCGCGTGCACGAGCCGCAGTCGAGGTCGAGCGGCGCGCTGCGCTCGATCTCGGCGGTGGTGACGACCGTCCCGAGGACGACCCAGGATCCGTGGCGACGGGTGATGAGCAGCGTGTTCTTCCCGTAGAACCCCACCCCTGCGCGCGAGGCGCCCTCCCGGTCGACGTGCTGATTCTCGTCCACGAGCACGCGGTACTCCCCGCCGATGCGCTCCCCGAGCCGCTCCAGCTTCGTGCGGAGCTCGGCGTAGCGGTCGCTCCACGTGTACCGGGGAAGGCGCCCCTCTCCAGGCTCGACATCGGGGCCGGGCGCGTAGTAGGAGAGCGCTGCGGAGACGACCGAGCGCGCTCCGGGCAAGAGCGACTCGGGGTGGCAGCTCACCTCGGGCTGGGCCATCGTGAACCGCATCCGCGCGAAGAGGCCGCGGGCGCGGCGCTCGCGGATGTGCCGCTCGGTCTCCGCGTAAGGCTCGGCGGGTGCCGCCCCCACGGCGTCGAGCCCGAGCTGCACGGCCAGGCGACTGAGCTCCGCCTGCTGCATACAAGCGGAAGGTACCAGCGCGCGGCCGTTAGGATCCGCCCGTGAAAGCGGTGCGCATCCACGAGGACGGCGGTCCCGAGGTCCTGCGCTACGAGGACGCGGACGATCCGGTCGCCGGCGCGGGCGAGGTCTTGATTCGCCTGCGAGCGGCCTCCCTCAACCACCTGGACATCTGGACGCGCCAGGGTCTTCCCTCCGCTCCCAAGCCCCGGATCCTCGGCGCCGACGGGGCCGGCGTGGTCGAGGCGCTCGGCGAGGGAACCGAGGGATTTGTGACCGGAGACGAGGTCGTCATCAACCCCGGCCTCGAGGACGGTGCGCACATCATCGGGGAGCACACCGACGGCACCCACGCGGAGCTCATCGCCGTGCCGGCGGAGTACGTCCACCCCCTCCCAGGCGGCCTCTCGTTCGAGGAGGCTGCCGCGTTCCCGCTCGTCTTCGAGACCGCCTACCGGATGCTCGTCACGCGCGCGAACCTCCAGGAGGACGAATGGGTCCTCGTCTGGGGAGCGGGCGGCGGCGTCGCCTCGGCGGCGCTCGTGCTCTCCAAGGCTCTCGGCGCCCGCGTGATCGCGACGTCCTCGAGCGACGAGAAGCTCGAGCGGGCGCAGGAGTTCGGCGCCGACGCCGTCGTCAACCACGAGACCGGCGACGTCGCCTCGGCCGTGAAGGAGGCGACGGGCGGCCACGGCGCCGACGTCGTCGTCGAGCACGTGGGCGAAGCGACCTGGAAGACCTCGCTCCAGGCTGCGGCGACCGAGGGGCGGATCGTCGTCTGCGGTGCGACGAGCGGCCCGAACCCGCCGGCTCAGCTCCACCGGATCTGGTGGAAGCAGCTGTCGATCCTCGGCTCGACGATGGGGACGCGCGCCGACTTCGCGGGTGTCTACGACCTCGTGGCGCGCGGTGCCGCGAAGCCGATCGTCGACCGCGTCTTCCCGCTCAGCGAGGCGGCTGCCGCGCACGAGCACCTCGAGAGCGGCAAGCAGTTCGGCAAGGTCGTCCTGAAGATCAGCGACTAGCCGCCGCTAGCCGAAGCCGAGGATGAACTTCGCGTCGTCGGACATCTTCTCCGGTGTCCACGGCGGGTCCCAGGTCAGCTCGGACTCGACGTCGTCGACGCCCGGCATCTCCGCGACCGTCTCGGTGATCTGTTGCTCGAGCATCGGGCCGACCGGGCAGCCCATGGACGTGAGCGAATACGTCACGTGCACCTTCGAGCCGTCGACGGCGACGTCGTAGAGCAGCCCGAGCTCGACGATGTCCATGCCGAGCTCCGGGTCCTCGACGATCCGGAGCGCCTCGATCACCTCTTCCCGCGTGGGCATAGGGCCAGTGTAGCCGCGGTTACGTACCATCCTGGGACGAGCACTGAAACGCACATGAGGAGGGCGGTCGCAGCCGACGAGCTCGCGGCGACCGAGCTTGACAAAGCCGTCGAGCAGCTGGCGCCGTCGAGCTTTGCGCAAGGCCTGAAGGCCGTTGCCCGCAAGCTGCCCGTGGCGGTCGGGGTCGAGACGGTCGCCATCCGGCTGCGCGATTCCGACCGCGAGGGCGATCTTCATGTCGTCGCGAGCGAGGGGATCCCGGCGCACGACCGGCGCAATCCGGTCTTCCATCTCCAGAGCATCGCTCAGGCGCGGGCCCTGTTCGCGCTCAAGAGCCGGCACAGCCTCGCCGCCGCGCTCGGCTTCTCATGGCTCGACGGAGACTGGCTGAAGGCCGACGGCGATCCGATCGGGACGATCACGGTCGCGAGCCGCACGGAGCGCCGGCCGACCGAAGAGCAACGTGGGCGGCTTCGGTCGTGTGCCGAGCGGATCGGTCCGATGCTGAAGGGCGCAGATCGCCGCCGGGCGACCCTCGAGGACGCAGCGCAGCGGGCGGCGCGCGAAAGCCTGACTGCTGCGATCGACGCGCCCGCCCGTGTCGCGAAGCTGCTGCGGCCCCGCGAGCTCACCATCCTGGCGCTCTACAGCGAGGGCCTGTCGGCGGTCGAGATCGCGGACATCTTCGTCATCTCGCCGCACACCGTCCGCACGCACGTGAAGAACGCCTACCGCCGCCTCGGCATCCACTCGCGCGAGGAGGCCGCGCGCCTCATCCACACCGAACGCGTCCTGGAGTTGGTCTAGCGCTAGCCGAGCAGGCGGACTTCCTCGCGGCGGTCGCGCGCGAAGAAGTGGATCCCGTCCACGAAGCGCACCCAGTTGTGGCGGGTGCACATGACGATCGAGTGTGTCCGGGCGCTGTCCGCGAGGAAGCGGACTCCGCGGAGAAGGTCGCCGTTGGTCACCCCGGTCGCCGCGACGATGACTTCGCCCGGGGCGAGCTCGTCGGTCTCGAAGACCTTGTTCACGTCGTCGATGCCGTGCTCGCGGGCGGCCTCGATCTCGCCTCGCGTGGTCGGCCAGAGCTGCGCCTGGAGCTCCCCGCCGAGGCACCGGAGCGCAGCAGCGGAGAGAAGCGCCTGCCGGGAGCCGCCGATCCCGATCGCGAGGTGGTCGTTCGTGCCTCGGATCGCCGCGGTGATGGAGGCGGTCACGTCCCCGTCCTGGATGAGCTTGATGCGGGCGCCGGCCGTGCGGATCTCCTCGATGAGGTCGTGGTGCCGCGGCCGGTCGAGGACGATCGCCGTGATGTCGTTCGTGTTGCGGCCGAACGCGTCCGCGATGGCGCGCACGTTGTCGCCGACCGGCAGCCGCAGGTCGATCTTCTCCCGCGCCACCGGGCCGACGGCCATCTTGCGCATGTACATCTGCGGGAGGCTCGGGAAGCTCCCCGCGTCGCCGACGGCGATCATCGCCATCGCCCCGTAGTCGCCGCGCGCGACCACGCTCCGGCCCTCGAGCGGGTCCACGGCGAGGTCGACCTCCATGCCGCCGCGGCCCACGCGCGTGCCGATCGAGAGCGAGTCGTCCGGATCCTCGCTCCCGACGACGATGCGGCCGTCGATGGCGAGCTCGTCCAGGCCATCGCGCATCGCCGTGGACGCGGCGCGCTCCGCGCCCTCGACATCGCCGCGCCCGAGCCAGCGCCCGCTCGCGAGCGCAGCCGCCTCCGTCACCGCGGCGAACGCTTCGCAGCCGCAGCGCGTCGCGATCCCGTTCACGCCGTCTCGAGCTCGCGCTCGACCTGGTCGAGCACGAGGTCGATCACGCGATCGACGGTCTCCTCGACCCGCGAGTTCTCGATCACCGGCACGCCCGCCTTCGCCGCCTCCTTCACGAGGTAGTCCTGGATCCGGCGGATGTCGGGCAGCGCGCGCAGGTACTTCTCGAAAGGACGCATTCCGTCAGACGCGGAATCGCGTGTCCAGAAGTGGCCCTCGTGGTCGGCCTCGTCCTCGATCGCGAGCAGAACCTGGCAGACGAGCGCGCCGCCGGGCGGGCGCACCATCCCGGGGACGATGTGGACTCCTTCGAGAGCGAGCGAGTAGCCCTCCTCCAGTGCGCGCGCCAGCACCGCGTGGACGCCGACGAGCACGTTGCGCGTCTGGTCGAGAAATCCCGTCAGGTTCGGGTCGCGCTTGTCGCCCTCCACCCGCGAGACGGCCTTGCCGGCCTCGAAGCTCGAGTAGTGGATGGACGGCATGAACTCCGCGGAGAAGAACGCGCGCATCGTCTGGCGCACGACGTCGGTGGACGTGACGCGCGTGATGCCGAGGCGATGGGCGACCTCGGTCGCCACCGTCGACTTCCCGGTTCCCGTCGCCCCGCCCACGAGCACGAGCAGCGGGAGCTCGAGCTGCCGGAGCGCCTCCAGACGCGGATGAACCTCCACGGGGAAGAGCGTCGACTCGGGCGGGCGGCGGTCGTTCACGCGCGCGCTCCTTCGAGTGAATCGGCGAGCTCGAGCACGCGCTCGTCGAGACTCTCGCCGTCGAGCGTATGCACCTGGTTGTCACAGAGCACGACCGGCACTCCCCGCTCGGCGGCGGTCTCTGCGACGACGTCGATCGCGGCCGCCTTGAGCTCGACGAGGTAGAGGTCGGCCGAGCGCGCCTCGAGCGACGCGAGGTCTGCGCGAAGCTCGGGCCGGCGCGAGAGGTTCCCGGAGATGTGGACGATGTCGGCGCCGTGCTCGCGGCGGAGGTGCTCGCGGAGGCGCGCGTGCGCGGCGGGCGGCGCGGTCGAGAAGTACGCGACCCTGCGCCCGCTGACGTCGCTGACCGGGCGCGGCCTGAAGATCGTCTGCAGCACGGGCACGTCGCTCACCTCGGCGATCGCACGCCGCACTTTCTCCACCTGGTCCTCGTCGACCAGCGGCTCCTCGCAGCCCGTGAGGACGACGAGGTCGCTGAGAAGGACGCGGTAGGCGCCGAGGTAGCCGATGACCGTGGCCGGGTCCTGGGCGGCGCCGACCACGAGGATGCGCTTGCCGGCCTCGACGGGCGGGATCGCCGCGCCGCTTCCTTCGAAGACGACCAGGTCCGGCGAAAGCGACGCTGCCAGCTCGGCCGCCGCGCTCACGTTGGAGTAGAAGGGCGCGCCCGCGAGCCCCCCTCCCGCCCGGCGGCTTCCGACCGTGACGACGCTCGCGAAAGCCGCGCCCTCGAGATAGTCCGAGGCGGCGTGGCCGCCCGCACGTGAGAGCTCGAGGAGCTCCTCGATCTCTGGCTCCCGGTCGACGATGACCGGCTCCTGCGGTCCGCCACGGCCCATCGCGACGACGACGACGAAGAGTTCGCGCGAGAGCAGACGCGCGATATGGCCGGTCACTGCGGTCTTCCCGACCCGCTTGCCCGTCCCGATCACGGCAAGCGCCGGGCGCGAGAACGGCTCGAAGCGGACCGGGTCGAAGCGGAAGTCCGCGCCCGCGTACGGGATCCCGCGGGCCAGCACCCGGCTGGCGATGCGGAAGCGGCGCGGCGGGTCGGCGATGGGCTCGTCGGAGAGGTCGAGCACGATCTCGGGCGCAGCGGCCTCGAACGCCTCCTCGAGGGTCTCGAAGACCGGGACGCCGTAGTCCTCTCCCCCACGCAGCTTCTCCGTGCCTCCGAGGAAGACCGCGCCGACCACCTCGTGCCCGACGCCCGCGAACGCGACCCGGACGACATCCGGGTAGTGCTCCCCGTCGATCAAGGCGACGGCTTTCACTGCTTGCTCGTCACCTCGCTCTCGATGCGGGTCGTGTACTTCTCGAACTCCAGGGTGTCCGCCGAGAACTGGATGATGCGCTCCTGGTCGTGGTACGGGTACTTCCGCCAGACGTCCACGTGCCTGCCTTCGATCTCGATCAGGTTGTAGCAGGGTCGAGTGTTTCCCCTCAGGCGCAAAGTCGACACCGTGCCGGCGTTGACGACGAAGATGTTCTCCAGCCGCCAAGCGTACGGAACGTGCTTGTGGCCCGAGAGGACGAGGTTGACCCGCGCGCGCTGCAGCGCCTCGAGGGTGTCCCCCGCGTCGTAGACGATGTTGCGCTCACGACCGGTTCCCGGCACGGGCAGCAGATGGTGGTGGAGGACGAAGATGCGGAAGTCCGCGTCCTGCGGAGAACTGCTCCTGGATCCAGGGATAGCGGCTGCGCCCGATGTGGCCGTGGTCGAGGTCCGGCTCGGTGGAGTCGACGGCGACGATGGAGACGCCGTTCACGTGCACGACGGGGTTGCGGTCGCCGAAGAGCTCCTCGAAATGGATGTAGCCCACGTTGCGGGAGTCGTGGTTCCCGGGGACGACCACGAGCTGCCGGCAGTCGAGCCGGTCGAGGTAGGCCTTCGCCTCCGCGTACTCCGGCTTGAAGCCGTAGGCGGTCAGATCGCCCGAGCAGACGACGATCTCCGGCTCGAGCTCGTTGATCTCCATGATCGCCCGCTCCATGAGATCGGGCATGAAATACGGCGAGCCGCAATGGAGGTCCGAGATGTGCGCGATCCGGAACACGAGCTCCCTTGTCCTTCCTCCGGCCTATCCGGGTGAGTTCAAAGTGTAATCCGGGGTCGTCCGAAGTGACTGCTACCCTCACTTGTAGATGGCCCAGGAAACGCCTGATTTCCAGGCAAATTCGGGAGCGGACCCGCCGCGTTTCGCCAACGATGCAGAGGTCGAGTGCGCGCGGATCCTCGACTACCACGGGATCGCCTGGGAGTACGAGCCGCACTCCTTCATCCTCGAGCAGGACGAGGACGGACGCGTGCTCGAGGCCTTCACGCCGGACTTCTACCTCCCGGAACAGGACACGTATCTCGAGGTGACGGTGATGAAGCAGTCGCTGGTCACCCGCAAGCACCGGAAGATCCGCAAGCTCCGTGAGCGGCATCCAGACATCAAGATCAAGCTCTTCACCCGGCGCGACTTCGAGCGCCTCTCGCGCAAATACAGACTGAACCTCGCCTCATAGAGCCCGCGGACCCTCGGATCGGAGAGGTGTACCTCTCCCGCGACGAGCTACGTTCCCGCGTCGGCGAGCTCGGCGCGCAGATCGCCTCCGACTACGAGGGGCGCGAGCCCGTGCTGGTCACGATCCTCAAGGGCGCGTTCGTCTTCCTCGCAGACCTCTCGCGCGCGCTCACGATCCCCCACGCCCTCGACTTCGTCGTCCTCGCCGGCTACGAGGGCGCCCTCGGCGGGCGCAGCAAGATCCGCCTCATCAAGGACCTCGACCTGGTCATCGCCGGTCGGGACGTGATCCTCGTCGAGAACGTGGTCGACACCGGCCTGACGCTGAACTACCTCGTGAAGACCCTCGAGCTTCGGGAGCCGGCCAGCCTCGCGGCGTGCGCCCTGCTCGACCGGCCGTACCGCCGTCTCGTCGACGACCTCCCGCTCCGCTACACCGGCTTCACCGTGCCCGACGAGTTCTTCGTCGGCTACGGCTTCGACCTCGACGACCGCTGGCGCGGGCTGCCCGACCTCCGCGTCGTCAACCGGGCGTGACGGTTTGTCCAAACCCCGGCCCCGGGAGCAGGACTTCGTGAGGCCCGAGATCCCGACACCCGGCGAGCGGCTCGCGTTCCGCCTCCTCCCCCTCGTCTGGATCGGCGTCGCGATTCTCGCCGGCGTGATCCTCTACGCGGTCTTCACGTAGCTCTAGCCGCTCTGGCCGGCGAGGCTTTCGCACAGGAGCGCAAGCCCGAGCTACGCTCCGAGCCTGTACGACGGCTCGCCGCAGGACTGCGAGCGCTCGCAGTCCCTCGCCGTACCACTCGTACTGTCTCGGGCCTGCTCGCTTGCTTCGCCTTGCGAAGCCCCGTCGGCCAGAGCGGCTAGCTAGAGGTAACCGAGGGGGTCGACGGGGCTGCCGTTGACACGCACCTCGAAGTGGAGGTGGCAGCCGGTCGAGTGCCCGGTCGAGCCGACCGCGCCGATCGTCTGTCCCTGCGAGACCGAGCCGCCGCTCACGTAGATCGCGGACTGGTGCCCGTACGCGGTGGCGAGGCCGTTGCCGTGGTCGATGACCACGAAGTTGCCGTAGCCGTCCATCCAGCCGGAGTAGATGACCGTGCCGGACGCGGCGGCGTGGATGGGCGTGCCGCACGAGGCGCCGATGTCGATCCCCTCGTGAAAGCTGCCCCAGCGGGGGCCGAAGCCACTGGTGATCGGCCCGTTGACCGGCCAGGCGAGGCCGCTCGAGGACGTGCCGTTCCCGCCCGAGCCGCTCGCGTTCTGGTGCGCGCGGATCTGGGCCGCGATGGCGGCGCTCGCCGCCTGCATCTTCGAGAGATCCTCTTCATCCTTCTCGCGCTGCGAGCGGACGGTGACGAGGAGGCTGCGCTGGTTCGCGCGCGCGGCCGCCAGGGCGTTCTGGCGGACGACGAGAGCGTCGCGGGCGGCGCGCTGCTTCTCGGTCTCCCGTGCGAGAACGGCGGTCGCCTCGGCCACGTCGCGCTTCGTCGAGGCCGTCATCATGCGGGCGAGCCGCATCTGGCTCGAGAGGATCTTCAGGTGGTCGGCGAGCTGCTTGTCCGCATCGCCGATCGTCCGGAAGTAGTCGATCTGCTCGATCACGTCGGAAAGGCTGTTGGACTGGAGGAGAACGTCGAGCTCGTCGGTGTCGGCGGTCTCGTAGAGCTGGACCAGCCGCGCCTCCAGCTTCTGGAGCGCGATCTGGTGGTTGCGCCGCAGCAGGTTGTAGCGCTCCGTCTGCTCCTTGTACTTCTCCTGCAGGCGCTCGAGGCGCGCGCGGTGGACGTCGAGGTTCTCCTGGAGCGCGGCCACCTTCGCGGTCAGCGTGCCGATGTCTCCCTGGAGGGACGAGATCTGCGACGATGCGCTCGAGATCTCGGTGGTGAGGACGCCCTCCTTGTGCTTCGCGCGCGAGATCTCGCTCTGCAGGCCTGCGATCTTCGAGTCGAGGCTCTGCTGCTGCTCCCACACCGACTGGCCCAGCGCGGAAGGGACGCCGAACGCCACGCCGAGGGCGAGTACGAGGGCGAGCAGGGGGAGGCGACGAAGATCGCGCATGAGACATGAGTTTCGCCGGGCACGCGGACGTCCCTGCGCGCGCGTGCTGCGACTGGGCTAGCAGAAGTTCCGTGTTTTACAGGACAAACGCGGTTCGCGCCAAGTGCGAACCGTTCAGGACTTCTTCGCCTTGTCGGCCGGCTTGCGGGTCCGCTTCGGCTTCGCCTTCCCCTTCGCCTGCGGCGTCGGGGCCTGCTCCGGCTCGGGAGCGGGCTGGTCCGGAGACGGCTCCGGGACCTCCGCCGGCTGCGGCGGCTCGCCCTCGTCGGGCGGCGGCCAGGGCTCGGGGATCCGCGCCGGCTCGGGCGGCGATTCCAGCTTCTCGGTGGGCCTGACGCCGGCCTGCGCGCGCTGGACGCGCTCATCGGTTCTGTCGATCAAGGTTTGGATCTCGGCCTCCTTTGCGGTGATCTTGTCGACGACCTCCTGGACGGCCGCCCTCGAGGACTCGATGCCCGTTTCGTCCTCGTAGAACACCGCGTGCCCGAGCTTCTGGAGCGCTCGGGTGCGCTCCCCCTCGAGGTCGGCCCGCTCTCGCCGCGCACGGAAGAGGTCGATCTGGCCGCGGCTGCGGGCGGCAATCGAGTCCCTGCTCGCCGAGAAGCGGGCCCCGAGGCCGCCGAGCGCGTACTTTGCCGCCCGCCGCTCCTCCGCCCGTGTGCCGAGGAAGACAACCGCGGCGGCGAGGAGCGCGACGATCCCCCACGCCCAGATGCCGGCGGCAAAGAGGAAGACGGCGCCGATGAAGAGTGCGCCCGTGATGATCAGGAACGGGTCGGGAGGCCAGAGCCGCGCCGAGGGCGGCCGCACGAGGGTCTCGCCGTCGGCAGCAAGAGCCCGTCCGCATTCGGGGCAGAACCGGCTGCCGTCCGGTGCCGAGTGCCCGCAGTGAGGACAGTCAGGCACGGGCGTCCACCTTCTCGACCGGTGCGGGTGCCGGCGGCGCGAGCGGCTCGAGGGCCCTCATCGCCTCCGCGGCTTCCCTCCGCAACGGGCCGACGGAGGCTTCGTAGTCCGCGTCGGCGATCTTGCCGGTGCGGTGGTCGAACTCGAGCTCCTTCAGCGCGCCGAGGGCCCGGTCGCGCCGCTCGAGGAGCTCCAGCCGTTCCTGCTCGGCGGGAGTGCGGCCGGCAAGCCGGTCGT
Organism: uncultured Actinomycetes bacterium; assembly: GCA_963766725.1. Classification (GTDB taxonomy): domain Bacteria; phylum Actinomycetota; class Thermoleophilia; order Gaiellales; family Gaiellaceae; genus DATEOR01. The sequence continues at coordinate 47,876 of CAVYBK010000017.1, read as the reverse complement.
CCTCGGCATCCGGCTCGGCCAGGAACGGACGCGCGACGAACGCGACCGCGGCGACGGCGAGGAGGGCTCCGAGCGCGACGGCGAGGACGTCCATCTCAGGCGCGCGCGAGCGCTCCCTCCTCGGCGAACCGCCGCGCGAGCCGCCGCTGCTCGCGCGCGTCGGGCCAAAGCGTGATGAGAGCGCCCGCGACGAAGAGAAGGCCCGCGAGCCAGATGAGGTTGACGAGCGGATTGACGATGACCTTGACGAAGACCGAGCCATCGGGGTTGAACTGGTCGGCGATGACAAAGAGGTCTTCTGCCCGCAGCCAGTCCGAACGAATCGCGACCTCGTTCGAGGTCTGCTGCTCCGCGAAGTAACGGTTCTTGCCGGCGAGCACGGTTCCCAGATCCTCTCCGCCCCGCGAGACGGCCAGGCGGGCGCGAAGCTCCTGCGAGTTGGCGGCGCGCCGCTGCTCGCTCCCCAGGTATGTGAGCGTGTAGTCGCCGACCTCTACCGACTGGCCCTGCGTGAGCTTTCCCTCCTGGGTCGTGCCGAAGCCGCCGATCCCGACCGCGCCGACGAGCAGGAGCACGATCGCCGCGTGCACGACATAGCCGCCGTAGCGCCTGCGGTTCCGCCCGACGAGGCTCGTGAAGGCGGCCGGCCAGGAGCCCCCGCCCAGCGCGTGGCGCGCGCGCGTCCCGCGCACGAACTCGAGCGCGATCGCCGCGAGGACGAAGGCTGCGAAGGTGTACCCCACGAGGCCCGCCGGGCTCGATCCCGCTCCCGCCAGGAGCAGCAGGATGCCGACGGCGAGCGCCGTGCCGGCCGGCCAGAGGAGCGAGCGGCCGACCGCGCGAAGCGAGGCACGCCGCCACGCGACGAGCGGGCCGATGCCCATGAGGAGGACGAGCGGCAGCCCGAACGCGACCGCGAAGAAGTCGTAGTACGGGGCGCCGACGGTCACCGCGACGCCGCGCACCGCCTCCGAGACAAGGGGGTAGATCACCCCCCAGAGCACCGTCAGCGCGAAGGCGACCAGGAACAGGTTGTTGTAGAGGAAGGCCGCCTCGCGAGACACGAGCGACTCGAGCCGCGTGCGCGACCGGAGCAGCGGGAGCCGGTAGATGATCAGGGCCGTCGAGGCCGCGGCCACGACAGCGATGAAGCCGAGGAACCAGGCTCCGATCGAGGACTGCGTGAAGCTGTGGATCGAGCTGATCACGCCGCTTCGGGTCAGGAAGGTGCCGAAGAGCGACAGGCAGAACGCGCCGGCGACGAGCACGGCGTTCCAGACCCGCAGCATGTTCTTCTTCTCCTGCACCATCACCGAGTGGAGATAGGCGGTGGCGACGAGCCACGGCATGAGCGCGGCGTTCTCGACCGGGTCCCACGCGTACCAGCCGCCCCAACCCACCTCCTCGTAGGCCCATTTCGCACCGAGGAGGATGGCGAAGCCGAGGAACGTCCACGAGGCGAGCGTCCAGCGGCGTGTGGCGATGATCCAGCGCTCGTCCGCGCGGCCGGATGCGAGCGCGCCCATCGCGAAGGCGAAGGGGATGGTGAGGCCGACGTAGCCGAGGTAGAGGAGCGGCGGGTGCGCGAGCATGTAGGGGTTCTGCAGGCTCGGGTTCATGCCCGCCCCGTCCGCGGGCGCAACCTGAGTGGCGAAGGGCGAAGCGACGAACACGAGCAGAAGCGCGAAGAAGCTCGCGATCGCGCCGAGGATCGGCACTGTCCACGGGATCACCGTGCGGATCAGGCGCCGGTTCAAGGCGACCGCGGCCGACCCGATTCCCGTGAGCACGAGGAGCCAGAGAAGGAGCGACCCCTCCTGCCCGCTCCAGAACGAGGCCAGGGTGTAGCCCAGCGGGAGCTCCCGGCTCGTGTGCGAGGCGACGTAGGCGAAGCTGAAGTCGTGGCGCGCGAGCGCTGCGAGGAGGACCAACGCCGCGAGGAGCACGCTCGCGAAGGAGGCGAAGAGCGCGTTTGTCGCCGACTCCAGGAGGCGCCGGCGCCCGCGGTAGGCGGCGTAGCCGCCCGCAAGGGCCGCGTAGGCGACGAGGCCGAACGCGACGACGAGCGCGGCGCTCCCCAGGCCGGGCATCAGGACTGCTTGTTCGTGTACTTGGACGGGCACTTCGTCACGAGCTTGTCCGCGACGAAGACACCGTTTTGGAGCGATCCCTCGACGGAGACGTCACGTCCCGTCTTGAAGAGGTCAGGGACGGAGCCCCGGTAGACGACGGGCAGCGTGGCGGTGCCCTGGACGTCCTTGATCGTGAAGCGCAGCCCTTCGGGACCGCGTGCCGTCCCGCTCGGCTGCCCGACGACCTTGCCCGCGACGCTCACGCGCCCGTCGTGGCCCGCGACCTGGCTCGGCCGCAGCGACGGCGTCCCGCCCGCGAGCGCCGTGTAGACCAGGAAGATCGCGAGCGCCGCCGCGACTGAGAGCGCGATGACGAGGCGTGCGGGACTTCGGCGCCGGGCCACGACCCCGAGTTTAGCTGGGCTTTTCGCGGCTAATCGTTAGATCTGTTCGTGCGCGGGGGCGACACGGCGATCCGGGATGCGATATCCGTGGTCGCGGCAGAGCGAGCCGGGCGCGTCCTCGGTGAGAGCGTCGCAGTAGCCCTTGCCGTAGGCGGCGCGCAGGAACGCGGCGACCACTTCGAGATTCCACTCGCCAACGCCGCACGCCTCGCTCCAGAGGTCGGACAGGCGCAGGTCGATGTCCAGTTCGAGCAGCTCTATGCGCGACGGTCGCTTACCCATGTCGAAGACCGTACCCTTGCCGTCGGACGTCATGAAAACCCGCTTCGGCCCAGCACGCGTGCCCACCCGGGAGAGCCCGGAGGCGGCAATCGAGCTCCTCCTCGAGCGCGGATATTCAGCCTGCGAGATCGACTTCGAGGGCGGCTTCTGGATGAAGCCCGAATGGGAGTGGGCGGCGCGTTTCGGCGAGCTCGCGAAGAAGAACAAGATCGTCCTCTCCATCCATGCCCCGATCGCGGCGATCCTCGGCCACCTGCCCGCCGACGAGGGAAAGCGCAAGCGCGCATTCGGGATGATCGACCACTCGGCCGGGGTCGCGACCGCGGTCGGGGCCGAGCTGCTCGTCGTCCACCCGGGCTATCTCCTCGGGCGCGAGCGGGAAGCGGCGCTCGAATCCGTCGCTCAGGACCTCGCCGCCCTCCGGGAGCGCCTGGAGCCGAAAGGCCGCACCGTCGCCTTCGGCGTCGAGATCATGGGCCGCGTCCGCGAGCTTGGCACTCCCGAGGACGTGTTCTGGCTCGCCGCCCGCTTCGACTGGGTGCGGCCCGTCCTCGACTTCGCCCACCTGCACGCGGTCACGGACGGGGGATTCACGAACCCGGACGTGTTCGCAGGGGTGCTCGAGGCCGCGGACGGGGTCATGGAGCCTCGAGCCCCCTTCCACGTCCACTTCTCCGACATCGCCTACGCGAACCGGAACGAGACGAAGCACCTCCCCTACGGCGAAGGAACGCTTCGAGCCGAGCCGCTGCGCACGGCGCTCAGGCGCTTCAAGCGCCCCGCGACGATCATCTCCGAGTCGCCCAACGAGGAGTCGCACCAGGCGGTCAAGGCGATCCTCGCGCCGACAAGGCGGAAGACGAGGAAGGGTTAGGATCCGCGCGTGACGCTCGAGGAAGGCAACGGCACGGGCCAGCCGGAGGGGGAAACCGAGTCCAGGCGTCGGCTTCCGCGACCGCATGACGATGTTCCAGTCGTCGTTCAGCCGCTTCGTGGCCACGGGCGGCATCATCGGGATCGGCACCGGCCTCGCGGCGATCCTGGGCTCTCAGGACGTCGAGGCGTGGATCATCGGCATCGTCGTCTCGGGACTCAGCGTGATCCTCGCGGCGATCGTCTGGTCGGCGCGGGTCTAGCCGGCCAGCCGGAAGGGATCCTCGCGGTCGGTCACTGCGACCGTCCGCTCCTCCCCGCCGTTCCGCCACGAATCGCCGAGCTTCTCGTTCAGCTTCGACTCGAGCTCGCCGCTCGCGGCCAGCTCCTGGACGATGTCGGCGCCGCCGATCAGCTCGCCCCCGACGAAGACCTGCGGGATCGTCGGCCAGCTCGAGAGCGCGGAGAGCTCCTGCCGGATCGCCGGGTCCGGAAGCACGTCGACGGCGATGAACGAGGTGCCGACGGAGCGGAGCGCCTGGAGCGCACGCTCGGAGTTCCCGCACATGCACTGCTCGTGGGTTCCCTTGATGAAGGCGACCACCGGCTCGGCGTCGATGGTCTCTTGGATCCTGTCGCTCAGGTCGCTCATGCGTCTCCTCGTGTCGTGATGCGAAGCTCGTGGATGGTCCCGTCCGCGAGCGGCTCGGCGAGCGCGTCGTAGACGAGGCGGTGCTGGTCGACGAGCGAGAGGCCCGCGAAGCGCGGGCTGACCACGGTCACGTGAAAGTGGTCGCCCCCGCCCGTGCGGTCGACGACCTCGACGCCTTCGGCGTCCGGGAACGCGCCTTCGAGCAGGGTCTGGAGCCGCTCGCTCACGGCTCGAAGATACCGGAAGCGGCCGGGGCCGCTAGTGGACGTGCAGGTCGATCCCGATGAGGATCAGCGGCCAGAGGACGACGGCCAGGACCGCGGAGAGAAACCGCTTCAGCGTGTCGATGTTCTCGAAGTAGTCGTGAGTGGCCGCGACGACCGCTCCCACGACGAGATAGATGACGCCCACCGCAGAGATACGCATGGCGCCATCGTTCCCAGCGACTGGAATCGAGAAACGGGGCTAACCGAAGACGGACGAGAGCGTGATGTCGCAGCCGTACGCGCCGAGCTCGGAGAGGATGTCGGTCTCCTCGAGCGCGATCTCGGTGAGCCGGTCGTTCAGCGCGTAGAAGGTCTTCATGTCGCCCTGCTCGAGCGCCCGGCCCATCGAGTCGAAGTAGCGCTCCTCCTTGGCGAAGAGCACCCGGATGCGGGCGACGTCGTCCTTGTAGCCGGCAGGCGCGTCGATGGCGAGGAAGCGGTCGTTGAGCTCGGCGTTGACCTTCTTCATCCGCGTGAAGAGCTGGTGCACGCCCGCAGGAGTCGAGGTGTTGCCCTGGGCCACGACGGCCTGGGCCGCGGCCCTCGACTCGCGGCAGAGCGCGTCCGCCTTTTTCACCCAGAGCTTCTGGGCGGCCGTCAGGCGCGGGGCCTTCGCCGGCGCTGAGTGCTTGGAGGACGCGGGCTTGTCCTTCGGCTTTGCCTTCTCCAGCTTCACGGCAGGGGGCGGCGTCGGCGCAGGTGGAAGCGGGTCCCAGGCGCCGATCGCATTCCCGCCGTACATGATCGCGCCCGCGAAGAGCGCGACCAGGGCGGCGACATAAACGAGGATCCTCAACATCTCGCGTGCCTTTAGTGAGCTTCGGCGCGAGGGCTGCCGGCATCCTCCCCCGAACGGGGGTAGCTCTAGCCGAAGGTGAAGGCGTAGGCCTCCGTCCCCGGAGAGAACGAGAGGTCGAGCGTGTGGTCGGCGGCGGGGCCGGGAAGCGCGACGAGCGTGTAGAGCCGGTCGCCCTTGACAGTCACGGACTTGACGTGCTTGCCGTCGACGGCGACCCCGACCGAGCCGTCCGTTTCCCCCTTGCCAAGGACGAGATAGACGTTGCGCGCATGGTAGGCCAGTCGGAGCCGCGCCCCTTCGCCCGCGACGATCCGCTCGCGCTCGACGAGCCAGCGGCCCCCGTAGGCGACGTCGTTCAGGGGAACGTCCTGCGGGATCGTGTACGTCGCCTCGCGCCCTTCGACCACGGGCGAGCCGACGAGGCTCGAGAGCCGGTCGGTGCCGAGGTAGGTCTCCGGCGTCAGCACGCCTTCCGGCGTCTTGTCGGAGATCGACCCCGAGACCGGCGCGGGCAGGTTCTTCTCCGCGAGCAGCGTGCGGATGACCTTCTCCGTCCCCGCATAGTCCCCCTCACCGAAGTGCGCGTAGCGGACGTGGCCCTGCCGGTCGATGTAGTACTCCGCGGGCCAGTAGCGGTTGCCCCACGCTGTCCAGGTCCCGAAGTCGTTGTCGAGCGCGACGGGATAGTCGATCCCGAACGACTGCACGGCTTTCTCGACGTTCCCGGGAACGTGCTCGAAGGCGAACTCGGGCGTGTGCACTCCGACGACGACGAGGCCCGCGTCCCGATACGTGTCGTACCAGCGCTTCACGTAGGGCAGCGTGCGAATGCAGTTGACGCAGGAGTACGTCCAGAAGTCGATGAGGACGACCTTGCCGCGGAGCGACGCGAGCGTGAGCGGCTTCGAGTTCAGCCACTGCGAGATCCCCTGGAACTCGGGCGCCTGGCCGTAGTCCTGCAGTTTGCTTCCCTGGAAGTGGCTCTCGCCGGCCAGAAGCGAGTCGAGGCGGTCTTGGGCGGCCGCGCTCTCCTCGAGACCCTGCAGCGCCCTGGTGTAGCCGGGAACGTGCGCGGCGAGCTTCGTGTCGAGGCCGAGCGCCATGACGATGGCGACGGCCACGATCAGTCCTCCGAGCGCCTGCCGGATCCGGGGTGCCCGGGAGCGCACCGAGCGCAGGGTCATTCCCCGCTGCGCGCCGATCGCGAGGAGCAGGAAGACGACGCCCGCGCCGAGCGCATAGGCGAACGTCACGAGGACGCCTTGGACAGAGAAGCGCTGCGTCGCGGCGAGCACGGCGACCGCCGCGATCACAGGGCCCGCGCAGGGCGTGAAGAGCAGGCCGAGGCTGACGCCGAGGAGGAAGCCGCCTCCCATTCCTCCGGGGTTGCGCCGGCCGAGCGCCTGGAACGGCCGCTCGACGATGGCGCCGAGCCTCGGCCAGAGCAGCGAGATCCCGACGAGCAGAACGACCACGATGGCGATGTTGCGGAGAAGGTCGTCCGGTAGGCCGAGCGCCGAGAGGAGCGCGGTCGCGACCAGGGTGAAGAGCGTGAAGCTCCAGACGAGCCCGGCGACGATCGCGTACGGCCGCCGCCTGTCGCCGGTCGCCCCGCCCGCGAAGACGATCGGCAAGACCGGCAGGACGCACGGCGAGATCGCGGTGACGATGCCCGCGACGAACGCGACTCCGATGAGCAGGCCCATGGGTCGGCACCGGCGCCTCCTCGAGCTCGAGCGTGAGCGCGCCCGGTCGATCTGCGCGAGCTCGAAGAGATCGTCGACGAGCCGGAGAGCGGCGAACCTGCTCGCGCATGCGCCGGGAGGTAGTGCTCGGCGGGCGACGACCCCGTCCTCGACCGCCTCGAGCATCGCCTGCAGCGAGGCGAGCGGCGTCCGCAGGTCGTGGCTCGCCCACGCGATCTAGCTGTCTGCCGTGCGTCGCAGAGCTCCTCGGCTTTCGCGCCATCTCGTCGAAGGTCGAGGCCGACCTCGACGAGCTCGTCGGGCCCCGGGCCCGCCGCCATCGCGCTCAAGTCGCCGCCCGCGAGCGCCGAGGAGGCGCGCGGAGGCGGTCGGCGGAATCGTGATCGAGCGGGTGACGTAGGAGCGCGGCGCCCACGGCCACGAGCGAGACGCCCCGCGACCGCCAGGATCGACGACGTCGGCTCCCATGTGGAACATCGCCACCCCGGAGAGCAGAACGCCGCGAGCGGCAGGACGACGCAAAGGAGCGCCAGCCCGTTTAGCAGGCTCGGGCATGGACTGTACGCAGCCGCGAGATGCCGAGGGCTACGAGCGCACGGCGGCGAAGGTCGCCGTAGCGACGACGAGGGCGAGCTCGATCTCGGCGAGAACCTGTAGCCGACGCCCCAGACCGTCTCGATGTGCCGGGGCCGGGCGGCGTCGTCCTCGATCTTCGCGCGCAGGCGGCGAATGTGAACGGTCACGGTGCCCGTGTCGTTGCGCGGCGTCGTAACCCCAGCACGGCTCATGAGGTGCTCCCGCGAAAAGACCCGCCGCGGATGCGACGCGAGAAACCAGAGGAGATCGAACTCTCGCGCGGTCAGCTGAGACGAGTAATTGAGTAGCGGACATCCCTCGTCTACCGAGTCGAGGGTCTAGATCATCGTTGCTGGATGCGGTCGCGCGCTTAGATCGGACTAGATACGACAGGCGCAGCACGCGTTCGCACGCGCGCAGACGAAATACGGAGTGATAATGCCCGCGTGAGCTTCATATCGCGCGGGTTCCAGGGCCGCCGCCGGGAGGAAGGGGACTCCGGCCGGGTCCCTCCCGGCCAGTACCTGGTCGACGACTTCCCGGTGCTCTCGGCCGGCCCGACGCCGCACACGCCGCTCGAGGAGTGGAGCTTCACCATCACCGGCGAGGTGGCCGAGCCGAAGACGTGGACCTGGGAGGAGTTCCGCGCGCTCCCGAGCGAGACGATCACGAAGGACATCCACTGTGTCACGAAGTGGTCGAAGCTCGACACCGTCTGGGAAGGGGTGTCGTTGGACACGCTGCTCGGCGAGGTCGAGCACGACGCCGCCTACGTGGTCGCGTTCTGCGACGGCGGCTACACGACGAACCTGCCGCTCGAGGACGTGAGCGACGGCAAGGCCTGGGTCGCGTTCGGCTACGACGAGGAGCCCCTCGACCCCGAGCACGGCGGGCCCGCCCGCCTGCTCGTCCCCCACCTCTACTTCTGGAAGAGCGCGAAGTGGGTGCGCGGGCTCAGCCTGGCCGACCACGACGAGCCGGGCTTCTGGGAGGCGCTGGGGTACCACATGTACGGAGACCCGTGGCAGGAGCAGCGGTACTGGGGCGACTGAAGCCGCTGACGTGGCAGCTTTGCGACGTCGCGGAGCTCGTCGAGGAGACGCTGCACGTGAAGACGCTCGTCCTGGACGCGCCGGACTGGCCCGGGCATCTCGCCGGCCAGCACGTCGACATCCGCCTGACGGCCGAGGACGGCTACCAGGCGCAACGGAGCTACTCGATCGCGTCGGCACCGGAGGAGGGCCGCCTCGCCCTCACCGTGGAGCGGCTGGCGGACGGCGAGGTCTCCCCCTACCTCACCGATGTGCTCGTCGTCGGCGACAAGCTCGAGCTGCGCGGGCCGATCGGCGGCTACTTCGTCTGGGAGGCGGGCGAGGGCGGGCCCGTCCTCCTCCTCGGCGGCGGCTCCGGCGTCGTGCCGCTCATGGCGATGATCCGGCACCGGCGGGCCGCCGGCAGCGATGCGCCGATGCGGCTCCTCTACTCCGCCAAGCGCGCAGAGGAGCTGATCTACCGCGAGGAGCTCGAGGAGCTCGCAGGTCGCAGCGACGGGTTCGAGGCGTTCTTCACGCTCACGCGCGAGCAGCCCGACGGGTGGCAGGGCTTCGGCCGCCGCGTCGATCGCGAGCTCCTCGACGAGGTGGGCTGGCCGGTGTCCGAGGATCCGCGTGCGTTCGTCTGCGGGCCGACGGGGTTCGTCGAGGCGGTGGCCTCCTCCCTCGTGGAGAGCGGGCTGCCCCCACACCGCATCAAGACAGAGAGATTCGGGCCAACAGGAGGCTGAACATGACCGAGCTGAAGCTGGACGGAAATGCGGCGGCGGGAGACCTGGAGCAGCTGTTTGCCTTCGAGGTCACGACCGCGGTCGGCACGTGCGCCAACTGCGGCGCTGTCGGAGCCGTGGGCGGCACCAACGTCTACGCCCACGCCCCGGGGATCGTCGTCCGCTGCCCTGCCTGCCAGAGCGTTCTTCTCCGTGTCGCGCACGACGGAGACTCCCGCTACTGGCTGGAGATGAGCGGCGTGCGCTCGCTCGAGATCCGGCTCTAGTCGATCAGGATCGCGCGAGCCGGCGCGCCGTCCGACCCGACGAGGTCGAGCGGAAGGCAGACGAAGGTGTACTCGCCTGGCTCGATCTTCCGGAGGTCGAGGCCCTCGACGGGGACGACTCCGGCCCCAAGGAGCTCGCGGTGCGCCTCGTGGTCGCCCACTGACAGATAGTCGATCCCGATCGTCCGGATCCCGCGCGCGACGACGAAACGCGCGCCGCTTCCGTCGAGCCTCAGGAAGTCGCGGGTGAACTCCTTCTGGTTCCAGAGATCGGAGTTCCGGGTCTTGAGGAGAACCCGCTCCGCGCCCGCTGGGATGTCGATCGCCTCGAGGTCGGACTCTCCGATGGAGTCACCGGAGATCGACGTCCCGTCGACGACGACCGCCGGCCCGCAGAGCGCGTCCAGGGGCACGCTCTCCATTCCCGGGGCGCCTTCGATGAAGTGCACCGGCGCGTCCACGTGCGTTCCGGTGTGCACACCCAACGAGAGCTTGCTCACGTTGGCGTGGCCTCCCTCGGAGATCGACGATGCGCGCTCGAGCTCGACGTCCGGGTCGCCCGCGTACACGGGCATGTCCGGGCGGATGGGGACCGAGATGTCGTGGATCGCCACGATGCGCAGTTTGACGGAGAAACGAGAACGGCCGCCAGGAGGCGGCCGCTCTCTCTCACTTCAGGACGAGTTACCTGTCCGTGTCGCTGTAGTAGTACGAGCCGAGCTGCGAGCGGTACCCCTGCTCCTGGTACGCGTCCTCGTCGAACTCGGGCGAGCTCTTGATCTCGTCCTTGGTTCGGTCGACGACAACGGTCTGCGAATCGAGGTCGACTCGCTGGATCACGGCGGCCGGAAGCATGACCTTCTTGCCGAAGATCCACGGGCCGGTGTCCACCACGACGTAGCTCGAGCCGACGTCGTAGGTCGCCTCGTCGATCTTTCCGATCCCGCCGTCGGTCGCTTCGATCTCGAAGCCGACCAGGTCGACGCCGCGAGTCATGTCCACGCCAAGCGTGTCGACATCGCGGTAGGTCCATGGTTCGGTGGTCGTGTACGTGCGTTCCATTTGTCCCCTCCTCGGTTCGGCTGGGGCTCCGAAGTTCAACCCCGCTCTGTCTACGCGTACCCAGACGCGGCGCCCATACACATCGTGTCGAACGGCACGTCGCCGTCGGTTCAAAGGAGGGGGCGGGCGGGGCGCCGGACGCGCCCCACCCGCCGGTGACAGGTGGTGGGGAGTGCCCTATTGCTCCCTGACGACCACCTTCGTCAGGTCGATCTGGTTGAGGAGATTCACCGTGAAGCTGTCCTTGATGGAGAGCTTCTCCAGGTTCGGGTACGTGTACCAGTAGATCGGCGAGAGGGGCAGCGCGCCGTCCTGGCCGAGGAGCTTGTCCTCCAGCTGGCCGTAGATCTCGTAGCGGGCCGCGTCCTCCGGCGTCTGGCGAGCCTGCTCGAGCAGCGCGTCGTAGTCCTCGTCGCAGTAGTTGGAGTTGTTGTTGCCCGAATCGCAGGTCCAGAGCTCGAGGAAGTTGATGGCGTCGACGTAGTCGCCGATCCACCCGTTCCGGTAGACGTCCACTGCCTTGTTCGGCGGCGGGCCGAGGAACTCGAGGAACTGCGCCCACTCCTGCTGCTTCAACGTCGTCGTGACGCCGAGCTCGCCCCAGTTCGCCTGCACGGCGGTGGCGATTTCCTTGTGGCCCGGCGAGTCGTTGAAGAACAGGTTGAGGGTCGTCTTCGGGTTCTGCGCCTGCGACATCGCGTCCTTGGCGGCGTCGATGTCGCCGTTCTCGGGCGTCCAGGGCGAGTTCGGGTTGAAGCTGTCGAACCCGGGGAGGCCCTTCGGCGCGAAGCCGGTGGCCGGCACCTGGTCGGCCTGCGCGATGTTGTCCACGATCGTCCGCCGGTCGATGGCGAGCGACAGCGCCTGCCGCTCGTGCACGTCGGGCAGGTTCTCGAGGTTGAAGCCGTAGTAGTACGTCCCGAGCGCGGGATAGGACTCGTATTCGGGGGTCTCCTTGAGACGCGCGATCTCGTCCGGCGGCAGGCCGCCCGCGTCGAGCGCGTCGACCTCGCCCGCCTCGAAGGACTGAACCCGCGTCGTCCCGTCGACGATGATCTTGCCGTTCACCCGCGTGAGGGCGACGTCGGCGGCATCGCGCCAGTCGTCCCACTTCACGAGGTCGATCGAGGCGTCGTGCTCCCACGACTCGAGCTTGAACGGCCCGTCGGTGACGATGTTCTTCGGATCCGTCCAGCTGTCGCCGAACTGCTCGACCGTGGCGGGATGGACGGCGAGGAACGACGTGTGGCTGACCTGCTGGATGAACCACGGCTGCGGCGTCGTCAGCTGCACCTCGAGCGTCGTGTCGTCGAGGGCCTTCACGCCGACCTTGTCGGCGAGCGACTCGCAGTTCTTCTGGCAGGCGTTGTAGTCGGCGGCGCCGACGATTCCGTAGAACTGGTACGCGTAGTCCGCGGCGAGCTCGGGCGAGATCGTCCGCTTCCACGAGTACTCGAAGTCCTGCGCGGTGACCGGGTCGCCGTTCGTCCACTGTCCGTCGGAGCGGAGGTGGAAGGTGACCGTCTTCCCGTCCTTGCTCGTCTCCCAGCTCTCCGCGAGGCTCGGCACGGGCTCCAGGTCGTCGCCCAGCCTCACGAGCGGATCCATGATGTTCACGAGGATGTTGGAGGAGGTCGTGTCGGTTGCGAGGCCCGGGTCGAGCGACGGCGGCTCGGCCCCCCACCCGACCGTGATGACCTGCTCCGCGGCCGGCCCTCCGCCCGAGCCATCGCCCGTCGGAGCCGCATTCCCTCCGCTGTCGCTCCCGCCGCAGCCTGCGGCTGCGAGCACGGCGGCCGCGAGGACCGCCGGTAGTGCAGCGAAACGCCTGTTCAGTTTCACGCCTGCCTCCTTGGTGTCGTCGAGGAGTGAAGACGCGGTCTTGCCCACCGTGTTTGGCCGGGCTGACACGTTGTTGCGCGGTCGGTAAACAGCGCCCGAGGCGCGTGGGAGCGGGCCTCAGTCGCAGCCCGAGGCGGCCGAAAGAGGCACGATCCTGCTAGCCGAATGGCGCCCGAGAACGTCCTGGAGCCGCGACCGTGTCACCCGTCCGCGCAGCTCGGAGGGGGCCACGCCGAACGTCTCGCGGAACGCCGCCGTGAAATGGCTGTGACCCGAGAACCCGAGCTCAGCGGCGAGGGCGGGCAGCCGGGTCTCGGGATCGGCGATGCGCTCGAGCGCGGCTCGCAGCCGCAGCTGGTTCCGGTAGCCGTGCAGAGAGAAGCCTGTGCTGGAGCGGAACACGCGGCTCAGGTGGAAGCGCGAGACGCCGATCGCGCCTGCGATCTCGCCCATCGTGAGCCGTTCCCGGAACCGCGCGGCGAGGAGCTCCTTCGTCTGGTCGACGATCTCCCGGTGCGCCGCCCGCGTCGCCTCTCTTCCCTTCGCGCGGAGGCCGTGGAAGCGCCGCGCCCGCTCGAGGGCCATGCCGACCGACTCGGTGATGCTCTCCTCGACCAGGAGCGGATCGGGGCTCGGCTCGCGGAGGTGCCGCACGGCGAGCCGCTGGAGGAGGAACACGTCGGGGTCGCACGGCCCGAACGCGAACGGGAAGCTCGTCAGCCGCGCGAGGTTGAACATGAGCTCGGGCGCGAGCTCGACGTAGTAGGAGCGGTCGCCGTCGCGGCTTCGCAGCGAGCGGAAGAAGCGCTGTCCCGGGTTGAAGAAGAGCACGTGGTTGCGATCGCAGACGACCGGCTCGCGCCCGAGCTGGCGGATGGTCACGGGTGTCCGCGGGAAGATCACGTGGGGCACCGCCGAGACGCTGTTGAGCCCGTGCCAACAGCGGCTTTCGGGCGGGCACCAGAACTCTCCGAGGACGATCCGCTCGTTTTCGAACAGGGTCCGGTGGATCGTGTCTGCCTGCACTTATTCGTTCAGACGTCGAACCGGGCGAGAAGTTCAAACTGGCATGCTGAAATCGTGCGCGACGGGCTGGCGATCCGATTGCGGGGCGTGGTGAAGCGCTACGGCCCCATCACGGCCGTGAACGGCCTCGACCTCGACGTGCCCGAAGGCACGTGTGTCGGCCTGCTCGGGCCCAACGGCGCGGGCAAGTCGACGACGATGCGCCTCCTCACCGCGCAGGCGATCGCGGACGAGGGCGAGCTCGAGGTGCTCGGCTTCCGCCTGCCCGAGGAGTCGAAGGCCGCGCGCGCCGAGTGCGGCGTCGCACCGCAGCTCGACAACCTCGACGTGACGCTGACCGTCGAGCAGAACCTGCTCGTCTTCACGCACCTCTACCGCATCGGACGCGCCGAGCGGCGTGCGGCCATCGAGGCCGCGCTCGAGATGGCCAACCTCGGCGACCGGCGCGACACGCGCGTGGACAAGCTCTCGGGCGGGATGCGCCGCCGGCTCCTCATCGCGCGCGCCCTTGTCCACCGGCCACGCCTCGTCCTCCTCGACGAGCCGACCGTCGGCCTCGACCCGCAGGTGCGGCAAGAGCTCTGGGCGCTCATCGACGCGCTCCGCGCGGAGGGGACGACGATTCTCATGTCGACGCACTACATCGAGGAAGCCGAGCGCCTCGCGGATACCGTCCTGATCATGTCGCACGGCGAGGGGATCGCCGCCGGGCAGCCGACCGAGCTGATCGCGAAGCACGCGGGCCGGACCGCCGTCGAGGTCTACGGCTCTCCGTCGCAGCTCGCCGAAGCCGAGGCGAAGGCGCGAACCGACGGCTTCCTCACCCGGCGCACCGGGACGAGCATCGCCGTGCTCGGGGTCGACGGAGCGGACGGGAAGGCGCCCGAGGGCGAACGGCGCCCGGCCAACCTCGAAGACGTCTTCGTCCTCCTCACCGGCGAGGAGATCGATTGATGGCCACGCGTGCCGCCCGCGCGGTGCGGATCGGCCGGCTCGAGCGGCCGGCCCTCACCGGCGTGCTCGTGCGGGAGGTCGTCAACTTCTCGTCGTACTGGCGCTCGGCCACCTTCTCCTCGACGGTCGAGCCGACGATCTACCTGCTCGCCTTCGGCTTCGGCTTCGGCTCCCTCGTCTCGACGATCGGCGGCTACGACTACGTCGAGTTCGTCGGGACGGGCACCGTGGCCACCGCCGTCCTCTTCTCGAGCGCCTTCCCTGCCATGTTCGGGACGTTCGTCAAATACAACTTTCAACATACATATGACGCCATTCTGGCCGCCCCGGTCGACACCGAGGAGCTCGTCACGGCCGAGGCTCTGTGGATCGCTATGCGGGCTGGCGTGTACGGCTGCGTGCCGCTCATCGTCGCGATGTTCTTCGGGCTCCCGCCCGCGTGGGGAATGCTCACCGTGCCGTTCATCGGCTTCCTCGCCGGCTATGGCTGGGCGTCGTTCGGGATCATGGCGGCCGGGTTCGCCAAGTCAATTGAGAACTTCAGCTACATCATCAGCGCAGTCCTCACCCCGCTCTTCTTGGTGGCGGGCACGTTCTTCCCCATCGACACACTGCCGCAGTGGGCGCAGACGCTCGCGCAGCTCAACCCCCTCTACCACTGCGTCCAGCTCGTCCGCCACGCGGCCTTTGGCTTCGAAGGCTGGGCGGATGTCTGGAACGTCGCCTTCCTCGTCGCATTTGGGCTCCTCATGTGGCGCATCGCGATCTACGCGATGGAGCGCAAGCTCGTGAACTAGCTAGAGCGCGCCGAGCTCGCGGGCCCGGGCCACGGCGGCGTCGCGCGAGGAGACGCGGAGCTTCTGGTAGATCGACTTCGTGTGCGAGTGAATCGTGTTGTACGAGAGGAAGAGCGCGGTTCCGATGTCGCGCTTCGGGATCCCCTCGGCGAGATAGCGGAGGACCTCGAGCTCCCGCTCGGTGAGCTCGCTCTCGCCGTCGATCCGCCGATGAGCCGGGGTCAGCGAGCGGGCGACCTCCTCGAGCTCGACGCCGACGGCCCCGGGGTCGGCGCACTCCGCGAGGAGGAGCCTTGCCTCCTCGATGAGGCTCCGCGCCGACGTGAGGGAGACGAGGGCTCGCCGCACCGGCGCAAAGACGAGCAGCGCATCGGCGATCGCGAGGACGTCGCCGTGGCGCCGTAGGCGGGCGAGACCGCGGACGAGCAGGTCCCCGGCCTCCTCGGTGCGGCCGCGCCGCGCGACCACCGCTCCGAGTGCCACGTACGCCGTCCCGGCGCCGGGCTGGTCGGCGAGGTCCTGGAGCTCCAGGGACGCCACCGCTGCGAGCGCCCTCTGCTCGGCGAGGTCGACATCGTCGCGGGCGAGCGCGATGCGGGCAAGAAGAGCCTGTGCAGTTGCCGCGACCAGCGGGCGGTCGGCGTGATGGCCGGACGAGACCGCCGACTCGAGGGGCGCCTCCGCCCCGTCGTGGTCGCCGACGAGATATCGCGACCGCCCGAGGGCCAGCGCCAGGACCGGGTGCCAGGATGCCGGCAGGCGGTCCTCGAGCTCGGCGGCCGCTTCGGCGGCGGCGAGCGCACCGGCGGCATCGCCCCACGAAAAGCACGCGCGCACCACGGTGGCTGCGTCGCCGACGGCCGTCCCGTCGGGGAGCTTCTCCTCGGACTCCCGCACGATGGCCAGCGCTTCGTCGAAATCGGCCCGCTTTCCGGCCATCCCCTGCGCCCATCCCCGCAGGAGAACGAGGCGCGGGTCCTCCGCGACGGCCTCGGCGGGGAAGCCCTCGAGGCGGCGAACCGTCTCGTCCCCGCGGCCGAGATGCGCGTGGGGATCGGCAAGCCATTGCCCGGCGACGAGCCCGACCGCTGCGTCGACCTCGCCGGCGGCGAGTGCGTGGCGGACGGCCGCGTCCGTCTCTCCCTCCTCGGCGAGCCACTCGTACGCGCGCTTGTGGAGCTTGGGGACGAGCCCGGGCTCGCGCTGGGCGAGCTGGGCGCGGAGCAGATCGGCGAAGAGCTGGTGGTAGCGGTACCGCTCGCGGCGGTCGTCGAGCGGAATCAGGAAGAGGTTGGCGCGCTCGAGCTCCGCCAGGCGCGTCGCCGAGCCACGCCGCCCGGTCACCGCGTCGCAGAGCGGAGCCGAGAACGAGTCGAGGATCGAGGTCTGGAGCAGGAAGTCCCGCTGGCTGCGCGTCCAGCGAGCCGAGAACGACCTCGGTCAGGTAGTCGACGACGTGGCGGTTCGAGCCGTCGAAGGCGGATACGAACCCGTCCGGATCGGTGCTCTGACGCAGGGAGAGCGACGCGAGGTAGACCCCGGCGGGCCAGCCCTCGGTACGTCCGTGCAGGACCTCGAGGCTCTCGGGGCCGAGCCCGAGGGCCAGCTGCTCGTTGAGGAAGACCGCCTCCTCGTCCTTCGTGAAGCAGAGGTCGAGCGCGCGCAGCTCGAGCAGGCGCGCGTCGGCGCGGAGCTTCGCGACCGGGATCGGCGGATCGGCGCGGCTCGCGATGACGAGCTGGACGTTCCTCGGCTTCGCCTCCATGAAGTAGGCGAGCGAGGCGTGGCAGGCCGAGTTGTCGACCGCCTGGTAGTCGTCGAGGACGAGGACGAGCTCGCCCGGAAGCGACTCGAGCTCCCGGACGACGACGGGGATCAGCGCGTCGTGCACGTCGACGTGGCGGGCCTGGAGCGCGACCTCGGCGGCGTCTCCGAAATCCGGGCGGACGCGGCGGATCGCCTCGACGATCCCGGTCCAGAGCGCGACCGGGTCGCTGTCGGCGGAATCGGCTGTGAACCAGGCGAACGGGCGCTCGTCGAGCTCGCGCCACTGCGCGAGGAGGGTCGTCTTCCCGAACCCCGGCGGCGCGGCGAAGAGGACGAGCGACTGCGTCCGAGCCGATGAGCCGGGCGCTGAGCCGCGGGCGCACGATCATCTCGGGCGAGGGAGAGAAGCCGCGCAGCTTCGTCTCCAGGAGAAGGCCGACGCCGCCGCCTCCCCGATCGCCTTCACCGAGGAGGGGCCACCGGCTCACCCGAGCCGGGCCCCCTCGTGCTCGGGCGGCGCGACCAACCCCTCGCGGACGGCGAGGACGGCCGCCTGAGTCCTCGAGCTCACGCCGATCTTGCGCAGGACGTTCGACACGTGAGTTCGGGCGGTGCGCTCGCTGATGACGAGCTCTGCCGCGATCTCCTTGTTCGCCTTGCCGGCACCGACCAGGCGCAGGACCTCGAGCTCGCGGCTGGTGAGGAGCGATGTGATGTCGTTCCCGCCCGAGCTCAGGTCGGTGATGAGCGGCTTCGTCACGGCGGGGTCGAGCTGGATCTCGCCCCTGTGCGCCGAGCGCACGGCGGCCGCGACTTCGGCCGCCTCGGAGTCCTTCAGGAGATAGCCGGAGGCTCCGCTCTCCAGCGCCGCACGGACCCGCTCCTTCTCGGCGAACGACGTCAAGGCGACGACCTCGACCCCGGGGTAGCGGTCCCTGACCCGGCGCGTGGTCTCGATCCCGTCCATGGGCGACATCTGCAGGTCCATGAGGACGACGTCGGGAGCGCGCCCCTCGGAGTCGAGTCGCGCACAGACGTCGAGCGCCTCCTCTCCCCCGCCCGCATCGGCGACGACCTCGAGGTCGGGCTCGCCGTCGAGGAACGCGTGCAGACCGCGGCGGACCACCTCGTGGTCGTCTACGACGAGCACTCGGATGACGGTGTCAGGCTCCAGCGCCGTTCCCTCCGTCCGCGTCCGAAAGCTGGACGCGCACGATGGTCCCGCGCCCGGGAACGCTCCGGATCGTCAGCAACGCGCCCGCCTCCGCGGCGCGCGTGCGCATCGACTGGAGGCCGTAGTGCCCGGGGTGATCGAGGCTCGCGTCGAACCCGTTGCCGTTGTCCCCGATCTCCATCAACACGGACCCGTCTCGTGCGTCCACATGCACCCACGCCTTTCGGGCGGCCGAGTGCTTGACCACGTTGGCGATCGCCTCCCGGCCGATGGCGAGCAGTTGGGCTTCCGTTTCCGGGGCGAGCGGCAGGCGCTGCTGGGGGCCGTGTACGGCGACGGTCAGCCCCTCCGGGGTGCCCACGGTCGAGGCATGCCGGGCGAGGCCGGCCACGAGCTCCTCGTCGCCCACCGTGCCGTTCAGCTCGAAGAGAAGAACGCGCATCTCTCGCTGCGCGCCCGCGGTGAGCTCGGCGATCGCGTCCAAGGAGCGGGCGACCGGCCCCTGAGGATCGAGCCCTTCTTTCTCGAGATCCCGCTCCGCGGTGCGCGTATGGAGAACGGTCGAGAAGAGCGCCTGCGAGACGGAGTCGTGGAGCTCGCGTGCGATGCGGTGGCGCTCCGCGACCGCCCGGTCGCCCTCCCGCTGCTTCGCCTCCTTGAGCTCCGTGACCGAACGCTGCCGCTCGCCGACGAGCGCCCCGACGAACAACGTCGTGAGCGCGGCGACGGCGATGTAGAGCTGAGTGCTCAACGCCTTGTCGTCGATCGGCTGCCTGAAGAAGGGGCCGAGCTCGTTCGCCGTGAAGGCGATGGCCGCCCCGGCGGCGAGCGTGACCGAGAGCGTTGCCCCAGGGGGCCCGAAGCGCAGCGCAGCCCAGATCAGCGCGGGAAAGACGAGGTAGGTGACCGGCTCGTTGGCGGAGATGGAGAGCACGCTCAAAGCCACCACGGTCAGGATGAGGAGGCCGCCCTCCCAGGTGCACATGCGCCGGAAGGAGCCGCGGGGGTCGCCAGCCCACGTGAGGATGAGCGGAAGCGCGATCAGCCCGCCCGCCGTGTCGCCCAGCCACCAGGTGCGGCAGAACGTGACGGCCTCCGACCAGTCGATGACGCCGCCCGCGAGCATGGAGACCGTTCCACAGACGGCGCTGATCGCGGTGGCTGTCACGAGCGCGACGAGCATGCCGATGATCTGATCCGCCCGGTCGAGCGCCGCATTGGGCCCGATCAACCGCCGCAACAGGATCGCGCCGACGATGATCTCGAGCATGTTCCCGGTCTGCTGGCCGACGACGCTCCAGAACGGCAGGGCGTGCTCGCCCGTGAGGAGCTGGGCGTTGACCGCGATCTCGGCGATGAAGACCCCGGGCCAGAGCCGCAAGCCCCAGAGGTAGAGCGCGGCGATCCCGAGCGCCTGCCGGCGGCCAGACCGCGCTCACCGAGGCCGTGTAGCGGAGGCTCTGGGCGAGCTTCGCGGCTCCGTAGTAGGCGAGGGCAAGAAGGAGGATCGCCGCGATGCGGCGGACGAGCGTCGATCGGAGCAGCGTGTCGCTGGCCCGCCACGTCGGCGCCGGTTGCGCTAGCTGCTGGACGTCGGCCTCCACGCTCCCTCTCGCTCGAACAGCCCCCTGGCGCAGATGTTAGCGCGCCCCATTCGGGACATTTGACCTAATTGGTCCTCGGCGCGATGTCCGGCCAGGCCGATGGAGGGCGGCAGCCTTGGTGCCGCGTTTTGCAGGGGAAAGCTAGAGGCCGGTGCGGGCGCGTGTCGCCTGGTCGCGCGCGGAGCTCGCGCCTCTCGTCGCGTCGTCATAGGACTCGTAGTAGGCGGGGTCCACCGCCTCCCAACGGGCCGTCAGCTGGTAGATGACGAGGATGTCGAGCGCGATGATCAGCGTCGTCCAGATCGGCTGCACGGTGAGGAACCCGACGTTGCCGATCGCGTTGAGGCCGGCCAGCACGACCGCGAACCAGCGTGCCCAGCTCGCGCCCGCGAAGAGCGCCATTCCGGCGAGGAGCTGGAGGATCCCGAAGATCAGGAGGATCCAGCCCCACTTCGTGACGTCCCAGACGATCACGGCGCTTCCGGTCGTCGTGATGACCTCGTCGCGGAAGATCGCCGCGAGCCCGTAGATGATGTTGAACGCCCCGACGATGGCGAGCACCGTCCCCGCGAAGACCGCCCAACCGGTCGGGCCTGAGGTGACTCTCGTGCTCATCGCATTTCCTTTCTGTCGCTTGCGGCCGCGGCGCGGCCGTCACGAGGACGCCCGCGCCCAGCCTCGACTGGCGCCTAGGCGAGCGCCTTCTTCTTCAGATCCTCGTACTCCGCGTCGTTGATGACGCCCGCGCTGCGGAGGTCGCTGAGCTTCTTCAGCTCGTCGGCACTCGAGACGCCGGCTGCGGCGCGCTGCGCGGCCTCGGCCTGCGTGGCCATGCGGACGTCCTGGGCCGTCATCTTCGGACGAGCGATGATGTACGTCAGACAGCCTATGAACGGCAGGATGATCATGAAGACGATCCACACCGCCTTCTTCCCGCCCGACAGGTCGTCCCGCCTGATGATGTCCGAGATCAGGGCGATGAAGATCCAGATCGCCATGATCCAGAAGAAGAACAGGATCGAGTACCAGAAGACGTCGAGGAACGTCGTTTCCGCTAAGACCATCTTTCTCCTTTCCGAGGGGCATTGCGGGGTCGCTCTGCCCGCGTCGAGATTCTGTCACCGTCCCGAGGCAGTCGCCACCTGTAGACCCGTTTCACCCGGGTGAACCGGCCGCGCGGGTGAGGCTCCCCGGCCTCGCCTGCGCGAAGGTCACCTGCGTGAGCGACAAGAGCAAGGCCCCCGCGAAGACCGAGAAGGGGAGTCGCCGGCGGCGCGTGGGAGTGCTGGCGCTCGTCGTCCTGGGCGCCCTCTGCATCTTCATCTCGACGCTGAGCATCTGGATTCGCGACGTCGCGCTCGACGAGGACGAGTGGGCGAACACGAGCTCCCAGCTCCTGCAGAGCGAAGACGTCCGCAACGTCCTCTCCGTCTACATCGTCGACCAGGCCTACACGGCGAGCGACGCCGAGGCGCGCCTCGAGGAAGCGCTGCCCGAGCAGCTGAAGCCGCTGGCAGGCCCGATCTCCGCTCAGCTCCGCGGAGTCGCCTACGACGCGGTCGCTCGGGCGCTCGCGCGGCCGCGCGTGCAGGAGCTCTGGCGCTCGGCGAACCGGGCGGTCAACGCCCAGATCGTCGACCTCCTCGAGGGGAACACCGAGCGCCTGCAGCTGACCGACGGCAACGTGGTCTTGAACCTCGACCAGATCGTTACCGACGTGACCGGGGCGATCGGCGCAGGCGAGGGTGCGGCGGGAGCGCTCCAGGGTCGGATCGAGCCGATCACGATTCTGAAGTCCGATCAGCTGAGCACAGCCCAAAAGATCGTCAAGTGGCTGAAGGCGCTCTCGTTTTGGCCGTTCGTCCTTGGCGTCGCCCTGTGGGCGGGCGCGGTCTACCTCGCGGCCGGTAGGCGGCGGCCGACGATTCGCAACATCGCCTGGAGCCTGGTGATCATCGGGCTCCTCATCCTCGCCATCCGCAGGGTCGTGGGCAATGCGGTCATCGACAACCTCGTCGCAGACGGAGTCGGTGAGAGCGGCGGCGAAAGACGTCTGGACCGTGCTCACGTCACTGCTCGCACAGTCGGCGGTGGCCGGGATCTTCGTCGGGCTCGTGACCGTGGTCGCGATGTGGTTCTCGGGCCCCGGAAAACGCGCGACGGCGGGCCGCAAATGGCTGGCGCCCGCTTTTCGCGACCACGCGCTGATCGTGCACGGGACCCTTGCCGCCGTCCTTCTGATCTTCCTCGCCTGGGGGCCGGCCGGGACGCCGCGCCGCTTCCTGGCCGTCGTGATCCTCGTCATCCTCGCCTTTGTGGGGCTCGAGATCCTGCGGAGGCAGACGGTCAGGGACTTCCCGAACGAGGTCGGCCACTACGACTTCCACTGGCGACGGCGAAGTGGCAGCGGGGCTTCGGCCGACGAGAGGGTCGAGAGCCTCGAGCGCCTCGCTGCGCTCCACGAGAGCGGCGCGCTGACGGACGACGAGTACGAAGCCGAGAAGGCCCTGCTCGCCACCTAGCCGCAGGGCCCGCTCGCAGAGCTGCAGATCCTCAGAGACCGAGGATCTGCTTCTTCTTCGCCTCGAACTCCTCGTCGTTGATGATGCCCGCGGCCTTCAGCTCGGCGAGCTTCTGGAGCTCCTCGGCGTAATCGGGCTGGGCCGGAGCAGCAGGAGCGGCGGGCGCGGCAGCGGGTGCCGGCTCGTCGTATCCGCCACCGGAGTCGCTGCATCATGGCCATCTGGCGGCGTGAGGTCCGGCGGGCCGTCCGGCGCGCAACTCTTCGTCCTCCCATCATTTGGAATCCTCCTTCGTTCGGTTAGCTTGGCGAGGGGGCGAGCGCCTCGGCCTCCTCGGCGGCCATCAGGCCGATGGCGACGAGGTCGAGTGGGTGGATGAATCCGTCCGAGATCGGGAATCCGCCGGCGCGCACGATCGCGTCCCGAAGCGTGATCGCCCAGCGGTGCTCGAGCAGGATCACAGCGGCCGCCGTGTCGTGCGGGATGTCCTCGACGACGTCCCACGCGTCCTCCTCGGAGAACAGATCGACGCCCTCGGCAGTCGCCTCGGCGCCCGCCTCGGCGCCGGCCTCGGCGCCCTCGAGCCCTCCGGCGCCGAGGCCGATCAGCGCGCCGATGACCGCGCCGAACTCGGCCGCCTCGTCGTCGCTCAGGTCGGTCCGCTTCAGCACCGCCACCTCTCCCTCGGCGTCCTTGTAGACGGCGATGGCGTCGATCACGCGCACGATGTCGTTCTCCTTCAGCCGGTCGAGCTCGGCCAGGATCTCGCCCTGGAAGTTGGGTTCGTTGAACCCCAGCACGAGCAGCTGTACGGGTCCGATTGCCATCAGTTCTCCTTTCGGTCGCTTCGAGGATCGCTTTTGGGCGCGGGGTGAACATCGCCCGCCGCCGCGATTCACCCGGGTGAACGGAGGCCCCAGGGGAGGCGTTCTCCCCTGCTTCGGAGGACACTCGGGCCCGGATGCAGCAACGCTTCGCGGCCCGTAGCGGCCGGCAGGCCGCTGTCTATCGGATCGTCGTCCGAGGTGAGATCGTGCGGCCGCTCGTCGGGCCGCTCGAGGACATGTCGGTCGAGCTCGACGGCGGCGAGTGCGTCCTCACCGGCGAGCTCGTCGACCAGGCGCAGCTGCGCGGCGCGCTCAGCTTCCTCCACGACCTCGGCGTGGAGATCGTGAGCGTCAACCCGGCGGACGAGCCGGGCGACTAGGAGCGCGGCCGTGGGCGTGCCGACGGTTCCGGCTGCCGGCGACCCGGACGCCGTCAAGAGGACGGCCGTCGGCCGGATCGTGTGGACGGTGACGACCGCGATCACCCGCTACACCGCTCATCGCAACCCGCAGATCGCGGCCGCGATCTCGTACCACGTCCTCTTCGCGATCGTGCCGCTCTTCGTCTTCCTGGGGACGATCTTCGGCCTCCTCCTCAGGGACGACCAGCGGCGGCAGGACGTGACCGACCAGCTCGTCGACCGCTTTCCGCTCTCCCCCGATGCGGGCGTCGACATCGAGCGCCTGCTGGCGGAGCTCCCGACGCCGTTCAGCGTCATCGGGGTCCTCAGCATCCTCGCGCTCCTCTGGTCTGCGAGCGGGATGATGAGCTCGGTCCGAGTCGGCCTGACGGCCGCCTTCGACGAGGGAGAGGGACGGCCGTTCTTCCGCTCGAAGCTCGTCGACTTCCTGCTCGTCCTCGCGGTCGCGTTGCTCTTCATCGGGTTCCTCGCCCTTTCGATCGCGATCAACGCGATCGAGCGCTGGAGCGAGACCGTCGCCGGCGGTCTCGGCGCTGCCGGGCTCGGCCGTGGCAGCATCCTCGCGCTGCTCGGCCCTCCGCTCCTCACCTTCGGCCTGCTGCTCCTCCTCTACCGGCTCGTGCCGAGGAAGAAGCTGCGCTTCCGCGACCTCGCGGCCGGCGCGCTCGTGGCGGCGGTCGCCTCGGAGGCGATCCGTGTGGGATTCAGCTACTACCTGACCTCCGTGGCACGGTACGACCTTCTCTACGGCGCGCTCGGCTCCGTGTTCGCGCTTCTCCTCGTCGTCTACCTCCAGGCGCTCGTACTCCTGCTGGGAGCCGAGATCGCGTACGCATGGGCCCAGAGCGCATACGGCCCGCCGGAGCCTCCGGTTCCCGTCTTCAAACAGGTGCGCGACGCGGTCAGCGGCCTGTTCGTGCGGAGGCCCTAGTGGGCGACAGCCTACGCTGGATCGGACACTCGACGGTTCTCGTCGAGCTGGACGGCGTCCGCCTCCTCACCGACCCGCTGCTCCGCGAGCGCGTCGTCATGCTCCGCCGCTCCGAGCCGCTCGACCTCGGCAGTCTCGAGGACCTCGACGCGGTGCTCATCTCCCACATCCACTACGACCACCTCGACCTCGGCTCCCTCCGCCGACTGCGCGGGCCGAAGACTGTCGTCGTCCCTCGCGGCACCGGCGCGCTCCTGCGCCGCCGCGTCCAGGCTCCGGTCGAAGAGCTGGGGGTCGACGAGGTGGTCGAGGTCGGCCCCGTGACGGTGAAAGCCGTGCCCGCGGAGCACGACTCCAGCCGCCTCTTCGGCAAGAAGACGGAGGCGCTCGGCTACGTCGTCAGCGGCTCCAGGCGCATCTACTTCCTGGGCGACACGGACCTCTTCCCCGAGCTCGCGGACGCAGCGCCCGAGACCGACGTGGCGCTCATCCCGATCTGGGGCTGGGGCCCGTCGCTCGGCACCGGCCACCTCGACCCGCGGAAGGCAGCCGAGGCGCTCGCGCTCATCCGGCCGCGCATCGCCGTGCCGATCCACTGGGGCACGTACTACCCGATGACGGCGCGGAAGTCGGCGCGCGACTTCCTCCGGGCCCCGGTGGCGGAGTTCGAGAAAGCGGCGGCCGAGCTCGCGCCGGAGGTCGACGTCCGCGTCCTCCCGGTCGGCGGGACCCTCGAGCTCTGACCGCGGCTACGCCGCGACGACCGGCTCCCTCCAGAAGATCAGCTGCAGGATCAGCTCGACCACCACCGCCGCGATGGCGAGGATGATGGCCGCCCAGATCGTCGTCCAGAAGAAGTCGTCGATCGTCAGGTGGTCCGTCAGCGCGTCCGTGATCGAGAGCAGCACGGCCGTGATGAGGAGCGAGATGAGGCCCAGCGTGATCAGGTTGAAGGGCAGCGTGAGGATCCGGAGGATCGTCCCGATGATGGCGTTCACGACTCCGAAGATGAGCGCCACCCAGACGTAGGCCCAGAAGCCGCCCGTGATGTCGACGCCGTTCAGGATCCACGCCGTGAAGGCGAATGCGGCGGCGAGGGCGACCCAGCGTACGAGCAGGAGGGCGAGCGGGCTCGGTGTGGGACTGTGGCGTGCGGTCGTTTCCATGCGGTTCCTTTCTCGACCCGGCTATTCGATGTAGCCCCGGCGGGGCGTGTAGTCCTCGAGCGGGCGCATGAGCGCGCAGATCGCGGCGATGTTGATGATGATCGCGGCGAGCGTCCAGATCGGGAACGCCGCGATGAACGCGAACTGCACGATCGTGTTCAGCATGAGCAGAAGGACGCCGGCGGCTCGCGCCCACGTCTTCAGCGCGAAGATCCCGAGCCCGACGAGGAGCTCGATGATTCCGAGGACGAGGAAGAACGCGCCCCACGACGAGAAGTCGGCGAAGAGCAGTCCGCCCTTCGTCACCGCGAAGTAGTCGTCCTTCAGGAGCGCGATGAAGCCCTGCAGGATGTTCAGCGAGCCGACGATGACGAGAAGCGCGCCGGCGAACGCGTACCACCCGCTCGGGAGCTCACGCGTGGCTGGGCCGTCGTCCTGAGCTTGAGTCGCCATCTATCTCTCCTTTAGCGGTGGAGGTTGGTGCCAGGGAAATTCTGCGTTCGGGCTCGGCTGTCAACCTCGCCCGGCGCCGACGTTCACCCGGGTGACTCTCGTCCCTTGACATCCGCGCGGCCGACCGAGTAGAGTCCTCCCCGTCAGATCCGTGGGCCCTCGGGTTCGCGGATCTGGCGTTTTAACGGGTCATTCACTCGGCGGGCTCGGGCAGTGGAGGCTCGAGCGCAGGAGCGCGCCCCGCTCGCAGAACGCCGAACAGAATCTCGATTGCCTTCGTCACCGGCACGGCGATCAGCGCACCGACGATGCCGAAGAGCGACGTGAAGACGATCACGGCGACGACCGAGACGAACGGATGGATCTCGACGGTCTCCTTGAAGATCCTCGGCGTGATCAGGTTGTTCTCGACCTGCTGGTACAGGATCAGCACGACACCGGCGACCACGCCCTTCCACGGCTCTTCCAGCAGCCCGACGATCACCACGGGGATCGTGCCGAGCGTGGCGCCGATGTTGGGGATCAGATCGGTGATGCCGACGAAGAGGGCGAGCGGGGCGGCATACGGCAACCCGAGCAGCTTCATCGTCACGAACGTCGTGAGCCCGGCGATGACCCCGATGAGGAACTTCCCGTACCAGTACCCCTTGTTCAGCTTGTAGATGTCGCGCGCGGCGGCCAAGAAGGGCGCCCGATACGCCTCCGGCATGAGGCCGGCCCCGATCCTGACCAGGTCGCGGCCGTACACGAGGAAATAGAGCGTGAAGGTGAAGATCATGAAGACGGCGAAGCCCGCGCTCGCGAGTCCGCCGACGAGGTCCAGGACCTTCCCGCTCCTCTCGAAGAACTTCGACGCGCCCTCCGCGGTATTACCCGCAGTCTGGATCGCCTGGTCGGCGTTCAAAGAGTCGGAGGCGCTTGTCGCCTGCAGCTGGTCGACGTAGCCGGGAATGGCCGCCTTCAAGCCCTGGGCGCCGTCGACGATCGACGGAATGAGCGCGATCGCGAAGAAGAGGATGACGCCGGTGATGACGAGGAAGGCGAGCCCGGTCGACCAGCCCCGGCCGAGGCCTCTGCGCGTGAAGATCCTGATGAGCGGCTCGATCGAGAACGCCAGGAAGCCGGCGGCGACGAGCCAGACGACCGTTTCGCGCACGAGCCAGACTCCGATGAGAAGCGCGGAAACGGACAGGATGACCGCCACCGCCACGAGCGTGGCAACGGCGATGAAGCGGCGGTTCGGCCGCCCGTCCGGGACGTCGAGAGCAGGGCCGACAGAGGCCATAGCTGATTAGGTTTCCTCGAAAGGAGGCGAGTTCCTGCCGACGACCGAAGACCCTCTCCAGGAAAGAGCGCCGAAGCGAACGGTGCGCGACCGTGGCCTTGCGCTGCGGACCAGGCTCGAGGCGGAGCGCCCGAAGCACGCGTCGATCGAGATCTGCTTTTCCTGGATCCTGCGCGACAAGGAGATCGCTGGGGGTGTGCTCGGCGGGGGGCTCGCGTACCGCTTCTTCTTCTGGGTGCTCGCGATCACCGTCCTTCTCGCCGGAGGGCTGGGGCTCGCGTCGGCCTCGGGGGCAGACGTCGCCGGCGATTCCCGGGGCGCCGGAATGACGACTGCGCTCGCCTCGACCATCGCGAACGCCGCGGAGCAGTCCGAGTCGGGGCGGTGGTGGCTCGTCCTCACCGGCATCGTTCTGTTTCTCTGGTTCAGCTACGGCCTGCTGCGCGCGCTTCACCTCGTTCACGCTGCAGCGTGGCGGATTGCGCCTCCCCCGCTCCGGAATCTGCCTCGAGCGGTGGGATTCGTCGTCGCGGCCCCGATCGTGCTCCTCGCCGCCACAGGGACGGCGGGCTGGGTGCGCACCCACGCGGCGAACCCGGTCGGCCTCCTGGCGACGCTCGCCGTCGGAGTCGGGTTCGGCGTCGTCTGGCTCTGGGTCTCCATGCACCTTCCCGCGAAAGACGTCCCCTGGACCGCGTTTCTTCCGGGCGCCGTTTTCCTCGGACTCGGACTCGAGGCGCTGCACGTCTTCACGACCTACTTCCTCGAGACCAAGCTTGCGAACGCCTCCGACCTCTACGGCGTGCTCGGGCTCGCCACGACCGCGCTCTTCTACCTCTTCCTCGTCGGCCGAGGCGTCGTCTGGGCGGCGGAGCTGAACGCGGTCGTCTGGGAGGTGGTCTCGCGCAGGAGATAGACGGCTCCGCTCGTACTACGGTGGCGACGAAAGGAGCCAAGCGATGTCGCAGTACGAAACGTCACGGGAACCGACGATCTCCGGCTGGGTAGTCGGAGGCATCACGTTCGCGGGAACGATGCTGATCCTCATCGGCATGTTCCAGGCGATCGACGGGCTCGTCGCGATCTTCAACGACGACTTCTTCCTCGTGACGCAGAACTACACGTTCGACCTCGACGTCACCGCCTGGGGATGGATCCACCTGCTGCTCGGGATCGGAATGATGATCGCCGGCTGGTCGCTCTTCGCGGGCAAGACGTGGGCCGCGGTGGTCGCGCTCACGCTCGCGATGCTGAGCGCACTGGCGAACTTCTTCTTCATCCCGTACTACCCGTTCTGGTCGCTCGTCATGATCGCCCTCGACTGCTGGGTGATCTGGGCGCTGACCCGCCCAGGAGTGGTGCGCTCGAGCACGTAGGGAATTTCTTCGCCGGTCCCTTGACACGCCGTCCGGCGAGCCAGTAAGTTCCCTCCCGTCAGATCCGTGGGCCCTCGGGTTCGCGGATCTGGCGTTTTAAGGGACGGATTAGGGACGGCCCGCGAACGGAATTTCCCGCTCGCAGCGAAAAACCTCGTTTGTGTGCGGCCGCCCGAACTGGTTAGCCTCGACCCCGTGCTGCGTTGCATCGAGTGTGGCGCCGAGACCAGACCGCTTCGAGCCGGGCTGGCGAACGCTTCTCAGTTTCGATCCCGAGCAGGACAGCTTCCACGAGGCGGTCAGCTACTGCCCCGAATGCTCGGTCCGGGAATTCGAGTTCCCCAGCCGCGTCTCTCCGCGCGACTAGCCCCTCTGTAAAGCAAGCTTGACACCAGCCAGGCGCCGCCGCTACGGTGTCAAGCGTGCTTGACAGACAGGCAGCCAGGTGAAGAACCGGGTGCGGGAGCTGCGAACGGCGCAGGGCCTCTCCCAGGGCGAGCTCGCCGCGGCGCTCGACGTCTCACGGCAGACGATCAACTCGATCGAGCAGGAGCGCTACACGCCCTCCCTCCCCCTCGCGCTGTCGCTCGCGCGGTTCTTCCAGACGAACGTGGAGGCGATGTTCGATGGAGATGCAAATGACTAGGTCGAAGTGGTTCCTGCCCCTCTTCTCGGTCGCGCTCGGCTTCGTGATGCTCGCCGCGATGTGGATCGGCGGGGACCTGAGCACAGGGCTTCAGTCGCTCGCGATCATGACCGTATTCGGCGCCCTCATCCTCTTCGGCGGCCGAAGCGAAACCGTCCGCGGCCTGCGCGGGGACGGGCGGGACGAGCGCTTCCGCCAGATCGACATCCACGCGACCGCACTCGCCGGGATCGTCGTCCTGAGCGCGATCATCGTCGCGTTCATCGTCGAGGTCGCCCGTGGCAACGAGGGCACGCCGTACTCGTGGCTCGGGGCGATCGGCGGCCTGAGCTACCTGCTCGCCGTGATCGGCCTACGGCTCAGAGGCTAGACCGCCCGACCGGTGGTAGCCTCGGCTGGAAGCGAGTAGAGGAGGTCAGGATGAGCACCGTCGAGACCAAGGTCGGGACGTTCGTTTGGCACGAGCAGGTGTCCGGCGATCCCGCCAAGGCAAAGGATTTCTACGGCCAGCTCTTCGGCTGGGGCACCGAGGTCTTCGGGCCCGGCGAGATCGACTACGAGATGATCTCGGTCGGCGGGACGACCCACGGCGGCTTCAGCAAGGCGATGGAGGGCGCCCCGCCACCGCACTGGCTCAGCCACGTGCTGGTCGAGAACGTGGACGAGACCGCCGAGAAGGCGAAGGCCGCGGGCGGGAAGGTCCTCGCCGGGCCGTTCGACATGGAGGACGTCGGGCGCATGGGGATCATCGCCGACCCGCAAGGCGCCTTCCTGGGCATCTACCAGCGCTTCAGCGAGGGCAGCGGCTCCGAGGGAGTCTTCGTCTGGGACGAGCTCGGCACGACCGACGCCGACGGCGCACAGCGGTTCTACGAGGAGGTCTTCGGCTGGACGACGACAGACATGGGATCGGACTTCGGCGGCTACCGGATCTTCGACCGGGTCGGCGGCACCGGCCAGGGCCACGCCGGGCTGATGCAGAACCAGAACGAGAACATCCCGGCCATGTGGACGCCGTACGTCGGAGTCGAGGACACGGATGCCATCTGCGCCAAGGCGAAGGAGCTCGGCGCCAACGCCATCGTCGAGCCCATGGACGTGCCGACCGTCGGCCGCTTCGCGGTCATCGCGGATCCGCAGGGCGCGGTCTTCGGCGTCATCAAGGGAGAGCCCGCCTCCTAGACAACCACGGCAGCTACTTGGCGGGAAGAGCGCGCGCGTAGGTCGTACCGCGCTCGACCCAATCGGCGAGCGCCGCATCGCCGGCGACGTCCGCGGCGGCGACACGCAGCCAGCCGCGCATGCTCCGCCCGCGCATCTCCATGAGCTGCGCGGAAGTCGTGGCCACCAGCTCGTCCGACTCGTCCGGATCGACGCGCACGAGAATCCCGCCCTGGCCGCTGACGCCGACGGCCATGTTGCCTCCGACGAGGAACGCAAGCCCGCCGAACATCTTCTTCTCGTCCAGGCCGGGCTCGGCGCTCACCAGCTCGCGGATCCGAGCCGCGAGTTCCTCGTCGTAGGCCACCGAGCGATGGTAACCCCCTTGACAGGCATGCCCCAAAGCAATAGCTTCGTCTTGCCAGATCCGTGGGCCCTCGGGTTCGCGGATCTGGCGTTTTAACGGTCCGGCTCGAGCTCGCAGCTAGCTCGCTGGATCGCACCAAAAGGGGACGCCCGCCACGGTCTCTACGACTTTCATTAGGTGGTGGCCGCCGCACAGGTTCCCGTCTACCACGGTCCGTTCGGGAGAAAGGAAGCTGAACGGCTGCTCTGGCGCGCCGGCTTCGGGCCGAAGCCAGGCGAGGCCAAGGAGGTGGCGCGCAAGGGGCTGAAGCGGGCGGTCGACGACCTGCTGCATCCTCCGAGCGCCCGGCTCGTCGGCAAGGCACCGACCGCCGACGGCGGGGAGCCGCTCTCCCCCCGCGACGCCTGGGGCCACGACCATCTCTGGTGGCTCGACCGCATGGTGCGCTCGAATCAGCCGCTCGTCGAGCGGCTGACCCTCATCTGGCACGACTGGTTCGCGACCTCCAATGCCGGCGTCGGCTCCCAGAAGTGGATGCTGACCCAGAACAGCCTCTTTCGGAAGCACGCTCTCGGGAACTTCGAATCCCTCCTGATCGCCGTCACCCACGATCCGGCGATGTTGATCTGGCTGAACGGGCGGGACAACACGAAGTGGAGCCCGAACGAGAACTACGCGCGGGAGCTGATGGAGATCTTCACCCTGGGCGCCGGAAGCGGGTATACGGAGGATGACGTCCGCGAGCAGGCCAGGGCGCTCACCGGCTGGCGAAACGACTGGAAGGACGGCGTCGGCGATGTCAACTTCCGGTACGACTCCACGCGGCACGACAACGGGGCGAAGGTCGTCTTCGGGAAGAGCGGGAACTTCGGCTGGAAGGACGCCTGCCGTCTCTGCGTCCAGCACCCGCCCCACCTGACGTATTTCGTCCGCCGGCTCTGGAGCTACTTCGTCCCGACACCGCCGCCCGCGGCGACCGAGTCCGCGCTGAAGGCGCTGTACAAGCGATCCGGCCACGAGATCGCACCGGTCGTCGGCGCCATACTCCGCCACCCGCGCTTCTACACAGGGCCCGCGATGCTGAAGCCACCGGTCGTCCAGGTCGCCGGAATGCTCAGAGCGCGCGGACGCCCGGTCGACACGGGCGCCTGGGCTTGGATCTCCGAGATCGACGGCCAAAGGCTCTTCTACCCACCGAACGTCGCCGGCTGGAGCGAGGATCGTTGGCTTGACACGTCCACCTTCCGGGGCCGCTGGATCGCGGCCAACTACGCCGCCCGGAAGTACGCGCTCGACCCGGGCGCCTCGAGCGGGAAGCTTCCGCCGGACGCGCAGGAGCTCCTCTCCCGGGCGCTCGACTTCTGGGGAAATCCCGGGCTGAAGCGGGACACCCGCACGGCGCTCCTCGGCTTTGCCACGAGCGCGCTCGCGGATGCCGATCAGGCCTGGAAGAAGGACCAGTACCCGGTGCTCGTCCTGAACGCCCTGCGCATGCTCGTCGCCGTCTCTCCCGACTACCAGACCTGCTGATATGAGCTGCTCCTGCAACGAGTTCTCCCGCGCGGCCGTTCTCCGCCGCTCTGTGGCCGAGGCCGGACGCGGACTGCCGGTGATCGAGGCAGGGATGCCGCTTCCGGCCGGCAGCGGGCTCAGCCGTCGCACCTTCCTGACCCGATCGGCCGGCCTGGCGCTCTCGGTGTACGGCGCGAGCAAGCTTCCGCTCGGGCTCTTCGAGGAGGGCATCGCCCGGGCCGCCGCCCCGACCGACCCGGTGCTCGTCTCCATCTTCCTCGACGGCGGAGCCGACTCGCTTTCGATGCTCTACCCCGCCGGTGACGCCCAGTACGCCGGGCTTCGTCCTCACCTCGCACTCGCTCCCGAGGCTGGAGAGCCGTTCGCGGAAGACGCGGCTCTGCACTGGCACCCTTCGCTCGCGCCGCTCGCCGAGCTGCACGGGGAGGGCAAGGTAAGCGTGCTTCCCGCGGTCGGCTACACGAACGCCGACCAGTCGCACTTCACGTCCCGTCACTACTGGGAGGTCGGTGCGACCGACGCGCATCTGCGCACCGGCTGGCTCGGCCGTTATCTCGACCTGGCCGGGACCTCGGACAATCCGCTCCAGGGCCTCGCGCTCTCCGACTCGCTCCACCCTGCGCTCGCCTCTGCGAGCGTCCCCATCGCAGCCGTTTCCCGGGTCGACGACTATGGGTTCTGGGCGGAAGGTGTGTGGGGGGAGCCGGAGACGCGCATGCTCGACGCAATCGGCTCGTTCGCGCCCTCGTCCGATCCGGGCCGCGCGCACGTCGCCGAGGTCGCCGCACAGGTCGCCAGCCTCCGCGGCCAGCTCCTGCCCTTCGACGATGGGAACTGGGGCAGCCCGGTCAGCTATCCGACGAGCTCCGATCCGTTCCCATCCCGTCTCGCCGGCCTCGCGGCCATGATCGCTGCGGGCCTGCCGCTCCGCTGCGTCACGGTCAGCGCCCCGGGGATGTACGACACACACGCCGACCAGGCGACCGACCTCGGCAGCGCTCTCGCCCTCACCGCGGCCTCCCTCAACGCCTTCCAGCGCGACCTCGAGGCGCGTGGCCTCTCCGATCGCGTGATCGTCCATGTGTGGAGCGAGTTCGGCCGCCGCGGTGAGGAGAACGGCTCCCTCGGAACCGACCACGGCGCCGCAGGCATGGGATTCCTCATCGGCTCCCAGGTCAAGGGCCAGATGCTGGGCGAGTTCCCCGGCCTCGCAAGCGGGCTCGACGACGAGGGAAACCTGAAGGCGACCTTCGATTTCAGGTCCCTCTACTGCTCGCTTCTCGAACAGTGGTTCAACGCCGACGCGGCGGCGATCATCCCGAATGCGGCGAGCTTCGACCGCCCCTCGCTCCTGAAGTGAGCTCCCTGCGCCCGCATCTCGCATTCGGGGCACTCGTGCTCCTCGTCTCACTGGGAGCGCTCGTCCTCAGTCGTCCCTGGCGGGCAGAAACGGCCGAAGCAGCCTCCTTCCCGACGCGCGTCCAGGCCGTCGCGGACGAGTTTCGGTTTTCCCTCTCCCGCTCGAGGGTTCCCGCCGGACGGGTGACGATCGAGCTCGCGAACTTCGGCGAGGACACACACAACTTCAAGCTCAAGCGCGTCGGGGGCACGCACGTCTACACGATCGGCAAGACCCTGCCCGGAGCGCGGACGACGAAGACGTTCCGCCTGCGGCACGGACGCTTCAAGTACTGGTGCAGCATCGCCGACCACAAGGCGCGCGGCATGAAGGGCACACTCCGGGTCACGCGCCCCTAGTGCTCGGCTATGCGGCGAGCGCGGAGCGCGATTCCGCGCGGGCCTCGCGCCACCAGACGAACTCGTACGTGTGCAACCCGATCCACACCGCCGCAACGAGCGCGAGCGCTGCGAGGGCGGGAACGATCGTCGCGACCGGGAGCAAGGCCAGGAGCAGGAGCGCAGCGGTGAACCGGCCGCGGCTCACGTGGAACTTCCGCTCGACGCGCGTTCGGATGGCCGAGTACGTCAGCAGGTAGAGGGCGCTACCTCCGCAGAGCGCGAAGGCTGCAACGGTGTCCAGCTCGTCGCCCACGTGGCCGACGACGATCTTCATCGCAAAAGCAAAGAGCACGATCCCGACGATCATCGGGAAATGGAACAACGTGTACACGTCGCGGGCCAAGGTGACACGGGCTGGACCTCTCGCCTGCCCGAGCATCTGTTCTCCGCGGATCGCGAAGAAATCGAAATACGCGAGCCAGAAGGAGGTGGCGACGAGCAGGCCGAGAATCGCCGCGACGACCTCGCCGAGGCCGATGCCGGTGCCGGTCGCGCCGATCCCGATGGCTATGAACGCCTCGCCCAGCGCGATGATGAGCACGAGGCCGTACCGCTCCGCGAAGTGCGCCGGGTGGATACGCCAGCCCGCCGATCCGGTCCAGACGGCGCCGCCGTAGGTGCAGGCGAGGGCGGCGATCCAGATCCACACGCGAGCGCCGTCCGTGAAGCCCGCGACGAGAATCAGGGTCGCGCCGACAAGGGACCACGGCGCAAGCCGAAGCACCGCGCCGAGCAAATCGGGGCTCCCGCGTCCGGCGAGTGCGTAAAGGCCGGCGTGCATCGCGCAGACGACGAGGAACGCTGCGCCGAAGAGGACGCCCTCGTCCCCGAATACGCCCGGCACGACGAGCGCCGCGATGAACATCGCGATCATCGCGACCAGCAGGGCTGCGCCGACGAGCTCCTCCTCGGGGTCGACGGTGTTCGTGAACCAGGCGTACGCGGACCACGCCCACCAGAGCGCGCCGAGAACGAGAACGCCGTGTCCAATACCGCCAAACGTCGGGTCGTTCGCGAGCAAGGTGGCGACTTGCGTGAACGCGAACACGAACACGAGGTCGAAAAAGAGCTCGCGCGGCGTGACACGGTGCTCCTGGTCGACAGCCGCGACACTCATCGCGACGACCCTAACGGAGCAGCCAGCGGCATACCGAGGATTTGACACCATGGCTAACGTCAAGGCCATGGATCTCCCGGAGCTCCACCTCGCCGACTGGCGCCCGACCAAGGACACGCTCCACCTCTACTGCCAGATCCTCGGCAAGGTTCGGCTCGCGACGACGTCGCCGCGCAACCACTGGTGGAACGTCCCGCTCTACGTCGACGTCCACGGGCTGACGACTCGGCGGCTCCACCACGAGGGCGCGACCTTCGAGCTCGCGATCGACTTCCTCGACGACGCGCTCGTCGCCCGGGGCGGAGACGGCCACACGGAGACGCTTTCGCTGGCCGGAGGCGTTCCGGTCGCGACCTTCGACGCAGAGGTTCATCGCCTGCTTCGCGACCTCGGAGTCGACGTCGAGATCCTCGAAAGGCCCTTCGGCCTCCCCATGGAGACACCGTTCCCGGAGGACACCGAGCACGCCGCCTGGGATCACGACGCGGTCGGCCGCTTCGGCCACATCCTCGACTGGTCGGACACCGTTCTCGAGGAGTTCAGCGGCTGGTTCAACGGCAAGACGAGCCCGGTGCACTTCTTCTGGCACGGATTCGATCTCGCCGTCACGCGGTTCTCCGGACGGCCGAGCGGCAATGCGAGCGACGACCGCGTGACACGCGAGGCGTACTCGCACGAGGTCATCTCGTTCGGCTTCTGGCCGGGCGACGACGCCACGATCTCCGATGCCGCCTACTACTCCTACACCGCGCCGGAGCCACCGGGACTACGAGAGCAGCCGCTCGCCGTGGGCTCGTGGGTTCCCTCCGGCGCTTCGTCCTCCCTGGCGATCCTTCCCTACGAAGAAGTTCGGGCCTCCGACGATCCCCGGCGGACGCTGCTCGCCTTCTGCGAGAGCGCCTATGAAGCCGGCGCGCGTCTCGCGGACTGGGACGTGACGGCGTTCACGTCGAGCGCATGTCCAAGCGCCGACGACCTTCTCGAGCTACAGGCATCTGCTGCAGGACAGTTCGGGCGAGCGCTTCCGGGAGCCTCCGCACCCCGCTCGTAGCTGCTTCTTCACCACTCCGTTGCCCACGCGCGTCCCGGGCAGCGGCATTCTGGACAGCGGAAGTCGACGCCAAGGAGAGCGGCCCCGGCCTCCACCCGACCACCGGCCCGCGCAGCGCCGCGCGGGCCGGTTCTCGCTTCGATTTCACCATTTGTTCTCCGAACCGTCACCAGAACGGTCAGCTTTTTTGCCTTCCGGCCCCGAGCCCGTGTAGATAGGACCGCTTCGCATGAGCGCGACGACCCGGGTGCGGTCCAAGGCTGCGGAGCGACTGCTGAACCGCGAGCTCTCGTGGCTCGAGTTCAACGCCCGCGTGCTTGCGCTCGCCGCCGATGAGACGGTGCCGCTGCTGGAGCGGCTCAAGTTCGCCTCGATCTTCTCGTCCAACCTCGACGAGTTCTTCATGGTGCGCGTGGCCGGCCTCATGGGCCAGGCCGCGGCGGGCTTCGGAGTCCGCTCACCCGATGGACGGTTCCCGGAGGAAGCGCTGTCCGAGATCCGCGACCGGGTGCGCGAACTGACCGCGGAGCAGTCCCGCATCTGGAACCGGGAGCTGCGACCGGCTCTGGACGACGAGGGCATCTTCATCCGTCGCGTCGCCGAGTGCGACGAGACCGAGCAGGCGGAGCTCTCCCAGCGCTTCGAGCGCGACGTCTACCCGGTGCTCACCCCGCTCGCCCTGGGCCCCGGCCAGCGCTTCCCGTACATCTCGGGGCTTTCCCTGAGCCTCGGCGTGTTCGTGCGCGACCCCGAGACCGGCGATGAGCGCTTCGCGCGTGTGAAAGTGCCCGAAGGTCTCCCCCGCTTCGTCTTCCTCGGGAAGCGAGAGTACCTCGTCCCGCTCGAGGCAGTGATCGCGCATTTCCTTGGCGGGCTTTTCCCGCAGATGGAGATCGCCGAAGCGTCGGCGTTTCGCGTCACGCGCGACGCCGACTTCTCCGTCTCGGATGAGGCCGACGACCTGCTCGAGGCCGTCGAGCTCGAACTCAGCCGGCGGCGCTTCGGGGACGTCGTCCGCCTCGAGGTGTCGGAGTCGATGTCCGAACGCATGCTCGACCGGCTCATGAACGGGCTCGGCATCGGCGCGGGCCAGGTGTATCGGATCCAGGGGCTCCTCGATCTCGCCGACCTCGCCCAGCTGACGGCGTTCGACCGGCCGGATCTGAAAGACGAGGCGTGGGTCCCGCGCACTCCCGCCGAGTTCGTCCCCCAGGAATCCTTCGACCTCTTTCAGACGGTCGCCTCGGGCGACCGGCTCGTGCACCATCCGTACGACTCCTTCGAAACGACCTTCGAGGCGTTCCTCGACGTGGCCTCGAAGGATCCGGCCGTGACCGCGCTCAAGACGACCGTCTACCGGACGAGCGACGAGTCGCCGCTCGTCCCCTCCCTGATCCGCGCGGCGGAGTCCGGCAAGCAGAGCGTCTGTCTCGTCGAGCTGACCGCGCGCTTCGACGAGTCGCGAAACATCGAGTGGTCGCGTGCCCTCGAGCAGTCGGGCGTGCACGTCGTTTACGGCTTCCCCAACCTGAAGGTGCACGCGAAAATGACCCTGGTCGTGCGCCGAGACGCCGACGGTTTCCGGCGCTATGTCCACATCGGCACCGGGAACTACCACTCCCGTACCGCCCGTATCTACGAGGACTTCGGGCTCTTCACGGCGGACGACGACATTGCCGCGGACGTCGCCGACCTGTTCAACTACATCACCGGCTTCGGGCGCCCCCGAAAGTTCAGGAAGCTCCTCGTGGCGCCCTTCGACCTCCGTGACCGGCTCATCGCGGAGATCCGAGCCGTGGCGCAGGCCGCCGCCGCCGGCAAGCCTGCGTGGATCGGGATCAAGGTCAATGCGCTCACAGACGCGACGATCATCGCCGAGCTCTACCGCGCCTCACAGGAGGGAGCGAAGATCGACATCGTCGCCCGCAGCATCTGCTCGCTTCGCCCGGGCGTGTCCGGACTCAGCGAGTCGATCTCCGTCCGTTCCGTCGTCGGCCGCTTCCTCGAGCACAGCCGGCTCTTCATCTTCCAGGCCGGGAAGAAGGTCTCGTACTTCATGGGCAGCCCGGATCTCATGCCGAGGAACCTCGACCATCGCCTCGAGATCGTCGCGCCGATCGAGGACCCGGAGCTCCAGCAGCGGCTGCGCTCGTTCTTCGACGTCGTGCTCGCGGACAACTCGTCGGCCTGGGAGCTCCAGGGCGACGGGCAATGGAAGCGGCTGCAGCCGAAGAAGGACGAACCGGCCCGCGGCACCCACGCAGTCCTGATGAAGAGCGCCCGGCCGCGCGCGCGGAGACGGGCGGCCTCGCTTCGACGGACACGCTGAAAGTTTTCACCAGTTCGACACCAGCGGTTTTCCCACTACGACCGATGCGGTAGGGAGAATCGCATGATGGACGTCGGCATCATCGACGTGGGTTCGCACACGGTGCGGCTCCTGTTCGCCCGCCGTGACGACGGGCGGATTCAGCCGCTGCGCCAGGAGAAGGCGACGCTCGGGCTCGGCGCCGAGGTCGAGCGCCTCGGCCGGCTCTCCGAGAAGAAGATCGCCGAGGCCGCATCCCTCGTCGGGTCGTTCGCCCGCATCGCTCGGAAGGCCGGCGCAGTACACGTCGAGACCGTGGTGACCGCACCGGGGCGGCAGAGCGCCGAACGGCGAGGACTTCGTCCGGGCCCTCCGCAAGGCCTCCGGCGCCCCCGTCCGGGTGCTGAGCCCCGACGAGGAGGGACGACTCGCCTTCAGCGGCGCCGTCCACGGCATGGCGCTCGAAGGGGAGAGCGTCGCTGTCTGCGACATCGGCGGCGGCTCGACCGAGATCGTCGTCGGGAGCCGCGGCGGCGAGCCCGCCTGGGTGCGCTCGGTCGACGTGGGCGCTCTCCGCCTGACGGGTCGCTACCTCGACCAGGATCCGCCGAGCCGGGAGGCGCTGTCGCTGGCCCGGCTGACCGTCGAGCGCGAGTTCTCCTCGCTTGACGCCGCCCCTGCCGAAGGTCGGCCTCGCCGCCGGGGGAACGGCGCGTGCGCTGCGAAAGCTGGTCGGCGAGGAGCTCGGCGCGTCCGAGCTCGAAGCCGCGATCGCGATGCTCCGGGGGAGCCGTTCGGCCCGCGTCGCCAAGGAGTACGGGATCGATCGCGGCCGTGCGCGGACGCTCGTTGCCGGCGCTCTGATCCTCGAGGCGGTCCAGTGCCGCCTGAACGTGCCGCTCCGCGTCTCGCGCACGGGCCTGCGTGAGGGTGCCGTCCTCGCCGTCCTCGACGAGGCGGCGGCAGCGGCCTAGCGCCTCACGGCGCCAGAATCGCGGTCTCGCCCTTCTTCAGCTCCGCGCCGAGCAGCTCCAGCACGACGTCGCCGTGCGTGCAGAGCGCGACGCCCGCCCCACGCACCTCCTCGACGAGCGCGAGCGCCTCCTCCCGTGTGGCTCCCTCGGTGAGCTCGCCCCGCTCCTCGATCTCGATCCCCAGCTCGCGCGCCAGCGGCTCCATCGTCTGGACGCAGCGCACCAAGGAACTCGAGAGGATGCGCTCGATCTCGTAGCCGGCCAGGGAATCTACGAACGCTTCGGCCTGGCGCCACCCCCGTTCGTCAAGCGGCCGCTCGCGGTCGTCCCCGCTCCAATGCTCGCGGCCGCCCGCACTCGCATGACGGATGAGGATGACCGCCTTCACTGGAGCTCCTTGACGGCCGCGAGGAGGTCGCGGTCGTGGTCGTACGTAAGCCTCTTCCCCGCCTCGTCCAGGTCGAGCCACTCGATCCGGTCGACCTCGCGCTGCGGAGTGAACTCTCCTCCGCGGGGCTCCATCAGCCAGTAGCTCACCCGCTTGGGCCGGCCCCTAGACTCGTAGAAGACCGGGGGCAACCTCACGCCGAGAACACACTCGAGCCCGGTCTCCTCGCCCACCTCGCGGCGCGCGCAGTCCTCGTCGCTCTCGCCCTCGTGAGCCTTCCCTTTCGGAAAGCTCCAGTCGTCGTACTGCGGCCGGTGCACGAGGAGGACCTCCGGCACGCCGTTCTCGCGCACCACCACGCCGCCGGCCGCTCTGATCTCGTTTAGCTCCAGGCCTGCTGCCCTGCGCGCTCGAGATCCTTCCACGCCTTCGGCAGCTGAGCCCGAGCCGAGACCCGCCGGGTGCGCTCGCGCTCGGCGAGCTGCCCTGCGGCGAACGACGCCGCGGCGCTTTCGTCGCCGACGAGCTCACGCAGCTTTTCCTCTGCGACCGCCGCGTCCTGATGTTCGCCGGTCACGTCCTGGAAGGCTTTCGCGCGCTTCACGAAGGTTGCCGTCTTCCGGGGCGCGAGAGGCGCTGTGAGCTCCGCCGCATACCGGGCTTGCTTGCCCAGCTTGCGCACGCGATGGAGCTCCTCGTCGGTTGGCTCGCTCGGGAGCGTATGCATCGCCTTGACGAGCCGTTCGAACTCCTTCCCAGCGCGCTTGTCGAGCTTGACCCGGCCGTTCGGCGTGGGCTCACCGACCGCAGCTTCGGCGAGGTCGTCGACGAGCCGGCGGTAGCGCGCGCCTTTGAGAGCGCGCAGGAGAGCGGTGCGCGCCTTGCGGCGCTCGGCGGTCAGACGACTGAAGACCGGCTTCAGCGCGTTCCGCTCGGCCGGCTCGAGAGAGTCGGCCTCCGCTCGAAGATGCGCGATGAGCACGTCGAGGTCGCGGACGCCCCCGAGCACGCCGCCGAGCCACGCAAGCTCCGCGCGAAGCTTCTCCTCGTGTTCCTGCTCGAGGACGCCGCTCGCCGTTCGCAGCGCCGCCCGCGCCCGGCGGGTGGCAACGCGCATCCGGTGCACGCATTCGGAGTCGCGGCCGAGCCGCGAGCCTTCCTCGTGCTCGAGGATCGCGTCGCGCGCGGCGGCGAGCATCCCCTGCAGAAGCTCGGCCGAGCCGTTCCGATCGGTCTTGGGCATAGGACTGATGTTAGGCGCTTCGGCACCTTAGACCACCCCCGTAACCGGGGATACTCACGACTTCGCAGCCCATTTCGAGGTGAGACTCGCGATGCACCTCGCGCCCGGGCAGTTCCCGCGCTAGCTGCTTGACCGGCCCGGCCTCGGGCCAGTAGATTCCTCGCGTCAGATCCGTGGGCCCTCGGGTTCGCGGATCTGGCGTTTTAAGCGCCCAATTCCTCACACCAGTTTGGCTCCGGATCTTCACCACTCCGAAGCCGAAAAGGGCCCCTAAAATCGCCAGCCGCGTTGGCGGCTAGGCGGCGACGTCCGCGTCGGCGACCTCGCGCGCAACCGCTCGGCGGTCGAAGTCCTCGCCGCCGATCTGGTCGACGCTCGAGACGATCCACCGCCGTCCCCGCAGGTCGAAGGTCTCCCCGACCCGCAGGTTGGAATCGAGCTTCGTCCTGACCGGGATAGAGCGAAGAACGCCTGTCACCTCGAGCATGAGGTCATAGGTCAGCTCAGCGGACATGGTCCGGGTCTCCCATCGTCGAGAAGGTTCGCAGCCGCGCGGACAATACACCGAATTCCTGTGGTGAATGTGCCGTGAAAAAGTGGTATTTCGAGAACCGCGCTAGCCACTAGCCCAGCCGTCAGGCCGAGGCGGGCAGATCGACCGGCGCGGGAGCGGCCGCGATCAGTTCCTCGAGCAGGCCGCGGTCGCCCTCGACGCCGACGCAGTCGAGTCGCCGCTGGATGAACATGTAGTACACGCCCTCGGGGTCGCCTTCGACGACGACGTCGGGATCCTCGACAGGACCGTCCAGCACCTCCCCGTCGACGAGCGACGAAACCTCCTCCCCCACCCGGAACTCGAATCGCCCGAGGGGCGCGCGCGGCGCGAGCACGGTGTCGAGTGCATTCGCAAGCCAGCCCGGGAAGAGCTCGTCCTCGTGCGTCGGTGGGCCGAGTGTGCGGGCGCCCCAGAGCGCGAGCTCGCGGATGACCGGGCGCAGCTCGCGCCCGTAGTCGGTGAGCTCGTACACCTTCGAGGCTGCGGGCGGCGGAAGAGTCCGCTTCGCCACGACGCCCCCGGCTTCCAGGTCGCGGAGCCGCGAGGCGAGGATGTTCGTCCCGATCCCGCGCAAGTTCTCGGCGAGATCCGTGTAGCGCTTGGGACCGCGCATGAGCTCGAGCACCACGAGCAGCGCCCATCGCTCGCCGACCAGGCCGAGCGCGTGGGCCACGGGGCAGTACTCGTCGTAGCGCTTGGTCATCGGCGCCATTCTAGCGAATGTGCTTGCTGTTGTTAAGTAAGCACTTGCGATCTGCAAGTTAATGCTGCTAGGTTGCCAGCACTCTCTACGGAATCGAAAGGAATCGGACGAACATGACCGCAACGGCAAAACGGAAGTGGCTGGCACTGGCGCTCCTCAGCGTCGTCCAGTTCATGGTCGTCCTGGACATCGCCATCGTGAATGTCGCGCTGCCGTCGATCCAGGTCGATCTCGGGTTCTCGCAGGAGAACCTGCAGTGGGTGATCAGCGCGTACGCGCTCTTCTTCGGAGGATTCCTGCTCCTCGGAGGCCGATCGGCTGACCTCCTCGGGCGCAGGCGGATCTTCCTCGGCGGCCTCGTCGTCTTCACCCTCTCTTCGCTCTTCGCCGGCCTTGCCTGGTCGGAGGCGTCGCTCATCGCGGCGCGTGCGTTCCAGGGGCTCGGCGCGGCGATCATCACCCCCGCGGCGCTCTCCATCCTGTCCACGACGTTCCATGAAGGGCGCGAGCGGAACATCGCGCTCGGTGTCTGGGGCGCAGTAGGCGGCTTCGGCGCCGCCGCAGGAGTTCTCATGGGCGGGATCCTCACCGACGCCCTGAGCTGGGAGTGGATCTTCTTCGTCAACGTCCCTGTCGGGGTGCTCGCGATCGTTCTTGCGCCGATCCTGCTCGACGAGAGCCGCGATTCCAGCGTGAAGACCTTCGACCTGCCGGGCGCGGTGCTCGTCACCGCCGGCCTCTCCTCCCTCGTCTACGCGATCACGCAGGCCGGGCGGGACGGCTGGCTCGCCGGGACGACGATCGGGTTCGCCGTCGTCTCCCTGGCCCTCCTCGCCGGCTTCGTCGGCTGGGAGCTCCGCCATCCGGAGCCACTCATGCGCTTCGGGCTGCTCCGTACCAAGACCGTGGCGGGCGCGAACGTGGCCGGATTCATCATGGGCACGGCGATGTTCTCGATGTTCCTGATGCTGACCCTCTACATGCAGCAGGTGCTCGGCTACTCCGCGATGGAGACCGGCGTCGCCTACCTCGCGGTCGCCGGGACGGCGATCATCTGGTCGGGCGTCGCGGCCCAACTCGTGACGCGCATCGGCGTCAAGCCGGTGCTCGTCTCAGGGATGACCTTCCTCACCGCAGGCCTGATCTTCTTCACGCAGGTCTCGGTGGGCGGCTCCTACGTGACCGACCTCCTGCC
This sequence comes from uncultured Actinomycetes bacterium, assembly GCA_963766725.1. Taxonomy (GTDB): domain Bacteria; phylum Actinomycetota; class Thermoleophilia; order Gaiellales; family Gaiellaceae; genus DATEOR01. The sequence goes on along the minus strand of CAVYBK010000017.1, from coordinate 3,947 downwards.
GGGGTTCTTGCTCATCGGAGTCGGGATCGGCTTCTCGTTCGTGCCGATCACGATCGCGGCTCTCGCGGGCGTCGAGCCCGCCGAAGCGGGACTGGCCTCCGGCCTGATCAACACGTCGCAGCAGATCGGCGGTGCGCTCGGGATCGCGGCACTTTCGACCATCGCGACCTCGCGAACCGAGGATGCCGTGTCGGCCGGCACTGGAGTGCCCAGCGCATTGGTCGACGGGTTCACCAACGCGTTCGTCGCCGGCGCCATCATCGCGGGCATCGGGATCGTCGCCGCCCTCACCCTCATCCGGCGTGACGAGCTCGAACAGCCCCAGGAAGTCGGCGAGCCGGCGTTCGACCTGGCCGCCTAGCTTGCTGAGAACTGAGGGGGCCGTGGCCTCGGTCGCGGCCCCCTCGGTCGACTAGCTCTGCAGCCCGTCCCAGCCCCAGCGCGGCATGCGAACGCCCGCAGGGACGACTGCCCCGACGGGCGAGTACACGAGGACGTTGTCGACGGCCCAGCGCATGTAGGCGGTCATTGCCTCGCGAAAGGCCGCGTCGCCGGGGAGGCCCGCGTCGTCCATCGCCTTGACGAAGCAGTCGAGGAAGCGCTCGCCGAGGTCGCCCATTTCTCCGTTGCCGGCGTGCATCGCGAGCACACCCGACTCGTCACCGCACGACTCCGAGTAGGCCGCGGGCCCGCCCAGCACCTCTGCCCAGTAAGCCGCCAGGCGCTCGACGTGCTGCGGATGCTGGTCCTCGTGCGAGAACGGATGGTTCAGCTCGGGATCGGCCAGGCAGCGTTCGTGATGGGCTCTCGCCAGCGCCAGGAACGCGGCCTCCCCGCCCGCGAACTCGAAGAGCGACCGCGACTCGGCGGCGCTACTGCTCGTAGCGCTCGACGACATCGGGCGGGCGGGCGGCCGCAGTGTCCGGGTCCTGGCCCGCGTCGCGGCGGGCACGGCGCTGGCGCAGAAAGTCCCAGCACTGGTCGAGCGAGAGCCGGATCTGCTCGAGACGGCGGCGATCGTCGTCGGTCGCGCTGCCGTCCGACTCGCGGCCCCAGAGCTCGTGCTCCTCGGCGACGAGCTTTTCGATGGATACGTGGATCTGAGATTCGTCCATGACTCTGTCGCGCAAGTATCTCAGGGAGCGGAGGATGCGGCACGAGAGGAGGCGGGCGAGGGTGACGACAGCCCTCGCCCGCCCGGCGTGACAGGTGGCGGGAGTGCTTACTGCTCCCTGACGACCACCTTCGTCAGGTCGATCTGACTCAGCAGGTTGACGGTGAAGCTGTCCTTGATCGAGAGCTTCTCCAGGTTGGGGTACGTGTACCAGTAGATCGGCACGACGGGGATGGCCCCGTCTTCGCCCAGGAGCTTCTGCTCGAGCTGGGCGTAGATCTCGTAGCGGGCCTGGTCGTCCTGCGTCGAACGCGCCTGCTCCACGAGGGCGTCGTAGTCCTTGTCGCAGTAGTTCGACGAGTTGTTACCGGACTTGCACGTCCAGAGCTCCAGGAAGTTGATCGCATCCACGTAGTCGCCGATCCAGCCGCTGCGATAGATGTCGACAGCGGGATTGGGCGGCGGCCCCAGGAACTCCAGGAACTGCGCCCACTCCTGCTGCTTCAACGTCGTCGTCAGGCCGAGCTCCTGCCAGCTCGCCTGGACGGCGGTGGCGATCTCCTTGTGACCCGGCGAGTCGTTGTAGAAGAGCGTCAGCTCCGTCTTCGGGCTGTTCGCCTGCGAGAGCTCGTTCTTCGCCGCGTCGAGGTCGCCGGCCTCAGGCGTCCACGGCGAGTTCGGATTGAACGTGTCGAACCCGGGCAGCCCCTCCGGTGAGAACCCGGTGGCCGGCACCTGGTCGGCCTGCGCGATCTGGTCCACGATCGTCCGCCGGTCGATCGCGAGCGAGAGCGCGCGCCGCTCGTGGACGTCGGGCAGGTTCTCCAGGTTGAGTCCGTAGAAGTAGGTTCCGAGGGCGGGATATGCCTCGTACTCGGGGGTCTGCTTCAGGCGGGCGATCTCGTCGGGCGGAAGGCCGCCGGCATCGAGCGCGTCCACCTCGCCGGCCTCGAAAGCCTGCACCTTCGTCGTCCCGTCGACGATGATCTTGCCGTTCACACGCGCGAGCGCGACGTCTTCGGCCCCGCGCCACGCCGTCGTTCTTCACGAGGTCGATCGAGGAGTCGTGCTCCCAGGACTCGAGCTTGAACGGGCCGTCCGTGACGATGTTCTTCGGATCGGTCCAGCTATCGCCGTACTGTTCGACGGTGGCCCGGTGAACGGCCAGGAAGGAGTGATGGCTCACCTGCTGCACGAACCACGGCTGTGCGGAGGTCAGCTTCACCTCGAGGGTCCGGTCGTCCAGAGCCTTGACGCCGACTGCGTCGCGTAGCGCGTCGCAGTTCTTCTGGCAGGCGTTGTAGTCGGCGGCGCCGACGATTCCATAGAACTGGTACGCGTAGTCGGCGGCCAGCTCCGGCGAGACCGTCCGCTTCCACGACCACTCGAAGTCCTCGGCGGTGACCGGATCGCCGTTCGTCCACTTGCCGTCGCCGCGTAGGTGGAAGACCACCGTCTTGCCGTCGTCGCTCACGTCCCAGCTCTCGGCGAGGCTGGGGACCGGTTCGAGGTCGGCGCCCAGCTTCACCAGCGGATCCATGATGTTGAGGAGGATGTTGGACGAGGTCACGTCGGTGGCCAACCCCGGGTCGAGCGAGGGCGGCTCGGCTCCCCATCCGATCGTGATCGCTTGCTCCGACGCTGCAGGTCCCGTCGAATCGCTGCTCGACGAGCCCGCGCTTCCTCCCCGCTCCCGCCCCCGCACCCCGTGGCGGCGAAGACTGTCACAGCCGCAAGGGCGGTGAAAAGACGTAGTCGGGCTTTCGGTTTCACGCTGGCCTCCTTCGGTGTGATCGGGCTTTCGGACGCGAAGGAGCGCGCTCTGATGGAACTGGTTAATACGGCTGTGCAGCGACCGATCGCCGGCGCCGCTTGCCCCGCCGCGCTCAGCTGGGGCCGGAGGCCGCCGAAAGACGCACGTTTGTAGTAGGCGAATGTCGGACCAGGACCTCGCTCAAGGTGTCCCGGTCGACCGGCCCGCGGAGCTCGGAGGGCAGCAAGCCGAATGCGTCTCCGAAATGCAGCCGTCAGGTGGCTGGGATTCGAGTAGCCGAGCTCCCCTGCGAGGGCGGAGAGCCGAGCGTTCGGATCGGACAGCCGGTCGAGGGCGGCCCGCACCCGCAGCTGGTTTCGATAGCCGAGGAGCGAGAAGCCAGTCCACTCGCGGAAGATGCGGCTCAGCTGGAAGCGGGAGACGGCCAGCGACGCGGCGATCTCGGACATGGTCAGGCGCTCGCGGTAGCGCGCGACGAGAAGCTGCTTCGTCTGGTCGACGATCTCCCGGCGAGCCGCGCGCGTCGCCTCGCGCTGATCCGCGTGGAGTTCGTGAAAGCTACGCGCGCCCTCGATCGCGCTCTCGACAGCTACCGTCAGCGCCTCCTCGGCAACGCGCTCGTCGGGACGCGGCTCCCTCAGATGCCGGACCGCCAGCCGCTGGAGCAGGAAGACGGAGGCGTCGCAGGGGCCGAAGACGAAGGGAAAGCTCCCCATCCCGCCGGCGAGGCGGAGCATGAGTTGTGGAGACAGCTCGACGAAGTAGCAGTGGTCGCCGGCCGTGGTCCGGAGCGTCCGGAAGAACCGCGCTCCGGGGTTGTAGAAGACGATCTGATTCCGGTCGCAGACGACCGGGTCCCGCCCGAGCTGGCGAATGGTCACCGGCGTCCGCGGAAAGATCACGTGCGGTTCCGGCGAGACGCTGTTCAAGCTGTGCCAGCGCGTGCTGTCGGGCGCGCACCAGAACTCGCCGGCCAGCAGCCGCTCGTTCGCGTAGAGCGTCCGGCTGATCGCGTCCGCGTGCACGTATCCGTTCAGACGTCGGGCGGCGTCAGAAGTT
>CAVYBK010000016.1:0-15504 GCA_963766725.1 uncultured Actinomycetes bacterium | reverse complement strand
CGGGCAAGTATCTCAGCGGGCGGAGGATGCGGCACGAGACGAGCCCTAGACACCGGAGAGATACGTCGAGGTGCGGAACACGGCAGCGCGCGACAGAGGAGCGGGCCGTGAGTAAAGCGGACGACGTCGGCCAACTTGGCCTGCTTCGCCAGGCGGAATCACTGATCGTGCCGCCCAAGGCGTCAACGCCCCACGGGACTTGCGAGTCGGCCATGAACGCTGCCTCAGAAGAGTCGCGCCCGTCTAACAACGAACCCCGATCACGATCGCAGCTGTTCCTATTCGATCGTGCGGTCCAGACCTAGCCTTGAATGGCCATTCCACTCGCCGTACTTTCCGTTCATGCCTACGATTGCGGAGGTTGCACGTCACGCGGAAGTCTCCTCGGAGAACGTGCTGCGATTTCTCAACGGCGAGGCGGTCAGCGTGGCGGTGGCGGAACGCATCCAGATGGCCATCTCGGCACTCGGAGAGCCGGCCTGGGCGGGCCGTCCTCTCGGCGCCCGGCCCGAAAACCCGGCGCGCGACCTGGCCGAACGGCTTTCACGCGCCGCAGAAGAGCTGGAAATGCAGCTGCCAGAAGGCATCGGCAGCGTGCTGTACGAAGCGGTCCGGGTCGAGGTGCGCCCCGTTACCGAGCATATGGCCCGCATGCAAAGCCTCATCGAGGAGTTGGCGGCTGCCTTGGCCCGCGTCGGCAGCGGCATGGATCACGAGCGCCACGAGCGGCTTCAGGATCTGGCCCTCGTGACGGATCTGATCGTGACTGGCTGGCGCACGGTCGATCGGCGGCTTGCGCGGGTTGAGCGGGCTCTCGAGCGGCAAAGTGACGCTGAACGAGCGCGCTCTGACTGGACCGTCCGCCGAATCACCGTCGGGCCGTCACGCCGGGATCGCTGATGGAAATCAGCAACAGCTACGCGCGTCCTGCCGATCTAAGGAGTTGCGGGGTCGGATCGAACCCCGCGCTGTCGACCAAGCGCGACGTTGGCCTGAGCCAACGGCCCTCGATAACGGCCAACGCTCGCCGCGCAAGCTCCTTCGCGCCGTGGTCGCTCGGCTGCTGGGGCACAAAGGCTAGTCCGACGGGGTATTCCGGGGGGTAGCCGGAGGTTGGGCCTTCTCGGCTGTCGCTTACAGGTGTATGGTCGGCTTCCTACGGAGAGCCGGGCTCGCCAACTCTCCCCTGGTTAAAGGCAAACGGGCAGAGCCGCAGGCCCGTGGGTCTGGCCTGGCTCTCTTGTTTTCTGCGGTTCCCATCCCCTTGTATGCGGGTATCGCCGTTTCGAGGCCGGAGTTCGACGACCGGGGAGAAGGCAGCCCGCGGCTGGCTATCCCTCCCTAGGACGCTCCGACCTCATCGCTTCGTCGTCGCTCGGCTGCTCGTCCTGGGCGGAGATTGATCGTGCGTCCAGTCGAACCTCCGCGTGCGCTTTCGACGGTGCTCACCGCGCTCTCTCACCCGCGAGGCGCGCGTGCACCAACTGCACGGCCATCGATCCCTCGCCCACTGCGGCGGCGCACCGCTTGATCGAGCCGGAACGAACGTCGCCAGCCGCGAACACGCCTGGCACGCTCGTCTCGAGTAAATAGTCGCCGCCCGCCGCGGCGCCCGTCAAAACGAAGCCGTCCTCGTCGCGGGCGACGGCATCGTCGAGCCACTCGGTACAAGGCCGCGCCCCGAGGAAGAGGAAGAGAAACGAGAACGGGAGACGCTCACCGGACTCGAGCGTGACCCCTTTGAGAAATCCGTCGTCACCGTGCAGCGCGCCGATCTCGCTCGAGTCGCGGACTGCGACGCCGTAGCGCTCGAGCTCCTGGATGAGATAGGCGGACATCGTGTCGCGCAGGTTTGCGCGCCGATGGAGCAACGTGACGAGCGCACCGCCCCGCGCAAGCCACACGGCCGCCTGGCCCGCCGAATTGCCGCCGCCGACCACCCCGACGCGGGAAGCGCCGCAGAGTTGGGCCTCGGGAGGGCCGGCCGCGTAGAACACGCTGATTCCCTCGTAGTCGGCAAGGCCCTCGACCGGCAGCCTGCGGTACTGCGCGCCGGTGGCGAGAATGACGGAGCGAGCGACGATCACGTGGTCCTCTTCCAGCCGGACGATGTGGTGTCCGTTCCCGGCCTCGAGCGAGGTCACCCGATACGGCGTCGCCGTCCGCGCGTTGAACTTCCGCGCCTGGGTGACCGCACGGCTGGTGAGCTCGGCGCCGCTGATACCCGCCGGAAATCCGAGGTAGTTCTCGATCCTCCGTGACGAGCCGGCCTGCCCGCCCAACGCGGTGCTTTCGACGACCAGCGTTTCGAGGCCCTCTGACGCGCCGTAGACCGCTGCCCCGAGACCCGCCGGCCCTCCACCCACCACGAGCAAGTCGACCTCCTCTCGCGGACCGAGCTCGAGGCCGATACCGAGCGCGCGCATGACTTCGCCGGTCGAAGGAGCATGCATCTCCGTACCGCCCGGCAGTCGCACGATCGGCAGCTCGACCTCGCCGGGCGCGGCGGACTGGTTCCATGTGAAGGGAAGGCGGTTGGCCCGTGCGAAGTCGACCATGCGCATGGTCGCCTCGGACGAATGCGGGCCGGCGATCTCGAGGCCGATGCCCTCCACCCGCTGCAGCGCCTCACGCCGGGCCATGAACGTCGAGAGAAGAAGGTCGCTGAGCGGACCGTCGTCGAAGAGCAGCGGTCGCAACGCACCCCGCTCGACGGCGATGTAGCGGAGGGGCTCGGTGACGACGGCGGTCAGGAAGACCGTCTGCCCGGTCAGAAGGTTCATCTCGCCCAGAAACTTCGACTCGCCGTGCCGGACGATCTCGTTGCCCGCAGCATCGAGGATCGCCACCTCGCCCTCCAGAATCGCGATCAAGGGATAGCTCTGATCGCCGACGCGAAACAGCACATCGCCGACGCCTGCGGTTCGCTCCTCGCCATGCTCGGCGAGCGTCGCCAACTGCGACGGAGACAACAACGGGCTGGCGGGAGCTGCCACTGAGTCGAGCTTAGTCACTACACAAGGGGTGCCCGGCGCCCGTGCGAACCTCGGCAACAACCCCCGCCCATGGTGGGCCCACCAAAATGGCACCCCGGAGACGCCCGCCGTCTCTACAGAAAAACAAAAACGCCGCTGCGCGGAGCTTTCGCGAAGCGGACGACGGGGTTCGAACCCGCGACCCTCAGCTTGGGAAGCTGATGCTCTACCAACTGAGCTACGTCCGCGTTCGGCTCAGGATAACGGATTCCGGAGTGCCTCCCTGGCGCCGAAAACGTCGCCGTCTACCTCTCGTCTACTGCCCGAGAACAAGTAGATCCGAGAGCAGAGTGCTCGGCGAGAAGCTCCTCCGCTCGCTAGCGACCGCCGTGTTTCAAGCGAGCCACAAGGACGAAGCGATCCATGGCGGTAAGCCTACTCTCCCGGTTGCCGGGCTATTCCTGCAAGACTGCCAGGAGCCGAGGCGATGACGCACACTGGAGATGTAGGCACCGAGATCGCGCCCGAGGTCGCTGACGACCCCGTGCTCGCCGCCCACCTCGACGACCTCCTGCACCGCACCTGCAGCCTCGCCCGTGCCCTTACCAGCGCGGAGCAGGCAGCCTTCAAGGTCGACCTCGACGGGGACGGGCTCATGGCCCGCAAGTTCTTCAACCTGAGCGAGGGCTACGCCCGCTGGCGCGACTACCGCGTCAACCCTCTAGATCGAGGGCTTCACGGCATTCGGCTCGAGCCGGGCCAGGTCGTACGCCTGACCCAGGAAGAGGTGGAAACTCATCCGGACTGGGCGGGGTTCGGTGACCAGGCGAGCCAACATCCACCCCTGCGGGGCTGGCTGGCGACGGCCGTCTATGGCGAGGGCGGGCGCAACTACGGGCTGCTCCAGCTCTCCGACAAATCGCAGGGAGCCGACTTCACCGCCGAGGACGAGGATCGCATCCGCGAGCTGGCCGCCTTCGCGGGCGCCACTCTCGATGCGCTGCGAGCGGCGCGGCGCTGATTTGGATCGGGTGACTCACGCTTACCGGGCCACTTCCGCAAAGCTCACGGCGAGTGGGTCGTAGCGCGTCGCCGCTTCCTGCACCCGTGCGGTCATCAGATGGCCGTAGGTGTCGAGCGTCATCGTCGCCGAAGCATGCCCGGCGATTGCCTGCAGGAGCTTGATGTCGGCTCCCGCGGCAATGAGTGCCGAGACGGCGAAGTGGCGCAGGTCGTGGAAGCGGAAGGGCTCGAGCCCGGCGCGTGCAAGTGCCGGCTTGAACTCGCGGCGCACGAAGTTGCCGGGGTCGAGCGGAGTCCCGACGATGGTGGCGAAGACGAAGTCTTCCAGCCGCGCGAAACGTGAGAGGAGCTTCGCCTCGGCGAGTGCCTTGCGAGCAGACTCGAAGAGTGGAACGAAGCGCTCGCCCCGTCGCACGGCTGCTCGGGCGGTAGGCGGCGGCTAACTTAGATCCAGCGGTGAGCGAGCCGAACGTAATCGAGACAGAGAGGATGGCACTCAGGCGTCTCACGATGGATGACCTCGGCGCGCTTGCTGCGATCTACCGTGACGCGGACGTCCGAAAGTACTTCCCAGAGGGCACCCTTACGTATGAGCAGACGAAAGAGGAGCTCGAGTGGATCATCAACGTCTACTACGGCCAGTACGGGTTTGGGCTCTGGGCGACCCTCCTCAAGGAGACGAATGAGTTCATCGGTCGCTGCGGGCTGCTGCCGTGGACGATCGATGGACGTCAGGAAGTGGAAGTCGCGTATCTGATCACCAAGGCGCACTGGGGGCGGGGATTGGGCACCGAGGCGGCACGGGCGATCCTCGCTTACGGCTTCGGCGAACTGCACCTGTCGCGCCTCATCTGTCTGATCGATCCGCCTAACGAGGCTTCCGTCAAAGTAGCCACGAAGATCGGGATGAGTTTCGAAAGAGAAGCCGACATCGACGGTGAGCCGACACTGGTGTACTCGGCGGTACGGCCCCTCTGAGGCCCGTCTACCTCCCGTCTCCAGGAGAGACCGGAAAGAGGAGAACGCGGCGGGAGAGCGTCCCTATTCCAAGCCGGAAAACTCCTGCTCAGACGGCTCTTTTCTGAACGGAGCGGGAAAGCGTTCATTCGCTGGCTCAGCTTGGGAAGCTGATGCTCTACCAACTGAGCTACGTCCGCGTCCCAAAAAGGGTACCGCACCCTCGCTCCAACAGGGGATAGCGAAAAAACGGCTTCAGGCCGACGATTTGACCGTGAGAACTCTTCTCGAATTGCATCGCGCAGACGGTCAGACGATGGCCGAGTACTCGATCATCCTGGCGGTGATCACCCCGGCGATCGTCCTAACCATCTCGCTTCTCTCCGACCGCATCGCGGGCCTCTTCACCGCGCTCCCCAGCCTCATCCCCTAGGGCGGCGGAAAGACCGAGGGACGGCCGCCGCAGCGCCGCCCCTCCAGCGCGGCATGCTACTAGTTTCGTGCTTGCGAGGGAAGATATCCTCGAGACGATTCCGAGGAAGGAGCCGAACATGGCCGAGCACGAGCTCGAGACGATCGCCCGGGCGCTGGTCGCTCCGGGCAAGGGGATTCTCGCCGCCGACGAAAGCGACGGCACGATCAAGAAGCGCTTCGACTCGATCGACGTCGAGTCGACCGAGGAGAGCCGCCGCGCGTACCGCGACATGCTCTTCACTACGCCCGGCGCGGAGGACCACATCAGCGGGGTGATCCTCTTCGACGAGACGATCCGCCAGAGCTCCGCGGACGGCACGCCGTTCCCGGCGCTCCTGGAGAGCAAGGGCGTCATCCCCGGTATCAAGGTCGACAAGGGCGCGAAGCCGCTCGCCCTCGCCGAGGGCGAGACGATCACCGAGGGCCTCGACGGCCTGCGCGACCGGCTGAACGAGTACCGGGAGCTGGGCGCCAGGTTCGCCAAATGGCGCGCGACGTACTCGATCTCCGAGAGCCTCCCCAGCGAGTACTGCGTCTGGACGAATGCCCACGCGCTCGCGCGCTACGCCGCGCTCTGCCAGGAGGCCGGGATCGTCCCGATCGTCGAGCCGGAGGTGCTCCAGGACGGGACGCACACGATCGAGGAGAGCGCGAAGGCGACCGGCCGCGTGCTCCAGGCCGTCTACACGGAGCTGCACGACCAGCGCGTCGAGCTGCCCGGGACGCTCCTCAAGCCGAACATGGTGCTGTCCGGCTACGAGGCATCGAACCGAGCCGGTGCCGACGAGGTCGCCGACAGGACCCTCGAGGTTCTGTACAAGCACGTGCCCGCATCCGTCCCCGGCATCGTCTTCCTCTCAGGTGGACAGACGGACGAGGACTCGACCGCGCACCTGAACGCGATGAACGAGCGCGGTCCGCATCCGTGGGAGCTCTCCTTCTCGTACGGGCGGGCGCTCCAGGCGCCGGCGCTCAAGGCGTGGCGCGGCGACGAGGCGAACGTGGGCGCCGGCCAGGAGGCCTATGCACACCGTGCGAAGATGAACGGCCTCGCACGCTCGGGCGAGTATTCGTCCGAGAAGGAAAAGGAGTTCGCCGGCGTCGCCTAGCGGCGCCTAGCCGAGTCCGAGCTGCTCGCGGAGCCAGGCGAGCCGGTCGGCTCGCGCCTTGTCGTCCAGCTCGTGCCCGCCGTCGTAGTCGCCCTCTTCGGCGTCGGGCGCGGCCTCCACGAACTTGTCCGCGATGTAGCCCGGAACATACGGATCCGACGTGGCGAACTGGAAGAACACCGGCGCGGCCCCGGCTTCGCCGACGTAGTTCACGGGATCGAGGGGCGCGAACGCAGCCTGGTACTCGCTCGCGCTCCCTCGCCCGCCGAGGAGGTACTTCACGAACCAGTTGGCGAACGTCGCGTCGGGCGCCATGAGGACGTACGCGTCGGGCCGGCCGTCGGCGACGAGAAGCGACCCGAACATCGCGCCGTAGTCGTGTCCGACGAAGCCGATGGGAACGTCGCCGGCTTCCTTCTGCAGCACGTCGAGCCCGGCGCGCAGGGCGACCACCTGGTCGATGGCACTCTGCCTGTCCTCGCCCACCTCGCCGCTCAGCCCGCCGCCCCATGGAAAGCTGCCCTGCGGAAGGAGGGACAGGACGTCATCCTTCGCAAGCGCGGCAGCGTCGGGAAGGAACTCGGTGCGGTTCGTGTTCGGCTCCTCGCCGAACCAGTGCAGCCAGAGGACGACTGCGCGCGGCTTCCCGTCCGGCCTCACCATGTACGCCCGGACGTTCCCGGCCGGAGCGCCGTACGTGACGTCTTCGACCTCGGCGCCGTGCTCCGTCTTCTTCCCCTTCACGCTGACCTTCGGCGTCGAGGCGTCGTAGGCGAAGAGCTGGGCGCGCTCCTCGAGCGACGGAATCTCGGCCGCGGTCGCCGTCGGCTGTGAAGCGGCAGCCGTCTCGGCGGCGGTGGAGGCGGATCCACCACCGCCGCAGGCGGCGAGCGGCAGGGAAAGAGGAAGGAGCATCAACAGCACCGTCAGTCTCATAACGTCTTTTACTACTGACGGTAAGCGCGGCGCGAAGTTAGCGGTACTCGCGGCCTGAAAACCGCGTGAGCTTCTCGAGATGGTGGTACGCCTCGATGCGGCGTACCGTGCCGGAGCGCGAGCGCATGACGATCGAGTCCGTGACAGCGCCGTCGCGAGAGAGGCGAACGCCGTTGAGGAGCGCGCCGTCGGTGACGCCGGTCGCCGCAACGAAGACGTCGTCTCCGGCGACGAGGTCGTCGGTGGTCAGCACCTTGTCGAGGTCGAAGCCGTCGTCGAGAAGCGACTGCCGCTCCTCGTCGGTGCGCGGCCAGAGCTTCCCCTGCACCGCGCCGCCGAGGCACTTGACCGCCGCGGCCGCGATCACGCCCTCGGGAGTGCCGCCGATCCCCATCATCAGGTCGACGACCGAGCCCTGTCGCGCGGCGGCGATCGCGGGAGCGACGTCGCCGTCCGTGATCAGGTTGACCTTGGCGCCCGCGTCGCGCAGGCCGGAGATGAGATCGGCGTTCCGGTCGCGGTCGAGGACGACGACGGTGATGTCGGTCGGCTTGACGCCCTTCGCCTCGGCCGCGCGCGCGACGTTCTCCTGAGGCGTGGCGGTGATGTCGATCGCGTCCGCGACCTCGGCTCCGGCCGCGATCTTGTCCATGTACACCGCGGCGCCCGGGAAGAACATCGTTCCGCGCTCCGCGACGGCGATGACCGCAATCGCATTTGGCTGTCCCACGGATGTGAGGCGGGTGCCCTCGAGCGGATCGACCGCCACGTCGACTTCGGGCGGGTTGCCGTTCCCGACCTCCTCGCCGTTGAAGAGCATAGGCGCCTCGTCCTTCTCCCCCTCGCCGATGACGACGACGCCCTTCATGGCCACCGTGTCGAGCATCGCGCGCATGGCGTCGACGGCGGCCTGGTCGGCTGCCTCCTTGTCGCCGCGACCGACCCAGCGGGCGCAGCTGAGCGCGCCAGCCTCGGTCACGCGCACGAGCTCGAGCGCGAGATTCCGGTCCGGTGCGACTCCTTTCCCGCCGGCCATGGCGGGGAATCTACATCCGCTCGGGTGCTTCGACCCCAATGAGGTCGAGCGCGCGGGCGATCACGGACGCGGTTGCGTTGCAGAGTGCGAGGCGGAAAGGCTCCTCTTCGCTCTCGAGCACGCGATGGTCGTGGTAGAAGCGGTGGAAGTCGTCGGCGACGCGGATGGCGTACGTCGGGAGAGCGTGCGGGCCACGCCGCTCGGTCGCCTCGGCGACAACCGTGGGGAATTCGGCGAGACGCTTGACCAACTCGCGCTCCGCCGGCGCGACCTGGCCGACGGGTTCCGGCGAGGACGGCCTCCCCTTCGCGTTGCGCAGGATGCCCGCGATCCGGGCGTGCGCGTACTGCACGTAGTAGACCGGGTTCTTCTCGGTGCGTTCGCGCGCGAGGTCGACGTCGATGTCCATCGCCTGCTCGTGGCCACGCGAGAGCAGGTGCCAGCGGGCCGCGTCGACACCGATCTCGTCGAGGAGCTCGTCGAGGAAGACGACGTCCCCCCGTCGCTTCGAGACCTTGCGCGCCTGGCCACCCTCGGTCACGTGGACGAGCTGGTAGATGAGGATCTCCACCTGGTCCGGGTCGCGCCCGAGAGCGCCCGCGATTGCCTTCAGCCTCGCGATGTAGCCGTGATGATCGGCCCCGAGCACGTAGATGAGCCGCTCGTGCCCCCGGTTCCACTTCAGACGCATGTGCGGGACGTCGACCGCGAAATACGTGGGCCGCCCGTCGGAGCGGAGGACCACGCGGTCCTTGTCGTCCCCCCACCCGGTCGTCGGGAGCCAGCGCGCTCCTTCCTTCTCGTAGAGCTCGATCTCGGCGAGCGCCTCCTCGACGAGCGGCTCCATCTCGCTCTGGTGCACCCAGAGGTCCATGTGCACGCGGAAGCGCTCGAGTGTCTCGCGGATGCGCTCCTCCATCACCTTCACCGGGTCGCTGTCGAGCTCGGCCAGCTCGCCCACGTAATCCCCCTGGTAGCCGTCGGGCGGCGGCTCCTCCCCCCTGCGCCTCGCGTCGACCGACTGGTGGAAGAGGTCGATCTGCGCGCCGCCGTCGTTGACGTAGAACTCGCGCTCGACCGTGTTGCCCGCGAAGTCGAGCAGGCGGGCGACGGAATCTCCGTAGGCCGCGTTCCGCGCTGAGGCGACCGTCAGCGGCCCCGTGGGGTTCGCCGAGACGAACTCCACCTGCACCTTCTCGGGCTCGGCGGCGGAGCCGGCACCGTAGTCCGCGCCCGCCGCGAGGATCTCCCCGAGAGCCTCGCCGTACCAGGCCGGGTCGAGCTGAAGGTTGACGAAGCCGGGCGGGGCGACGGCGGCGTCTTTCACCCCCGGCAGGCCGCTTGCCACGACACGGAGCTCTTCGGCGATCTCCATCGGCAGCTTGCGCTTCATCGGTGCGGCGCGCATGGCCGCGTTCGTCGCGTAGTCGCCGTGCTCGGGGTTCGACGGGCGCTCGAGCGCCACGGGGACCCCGAGCTCGTCCTCGAGCCCGCGTTCGAGCCTTGCGATCGCCTTGGCCGTCATGCGGCTATATCGTAGAGCCGTGGACGAGGAGTCCCAGGAGCGTCAGCTCAACATCCACCTCGACCCGGAGAACCTGGCTGGTGTCTACGCGAACTTCGCCAACGTCAGCTTCTCCGACTACGAGTTCACGCTCACGTTCGCCCGCATCGACCACGAGGTCGAGGAGGGAGACGTGCCCGGCGTCGTCGTCGCCCGCATCAACATGTCTCCGCGCTTCATGCGCGAGCTGATCGACGCGATGAACGACAGCTGGTCGAAGTGGTCGACGCGCGAGGGGATCAGGAACCTGCCGGAGCAGGGCTCTCCCGAGTCCTGAACGCGTCAGCCATCCCGATGCGCTTCATCGGGGTGGGATGCGTCCCGAAGAGGAGATTCGACCAGGCCGGCGGGTCCGGGTCGCCGAGCGACGTGACCGTCAGCTGCTTCTCGAGGTCGATGAAGCTCTTGGGGTCGTTCGTCGCGGTGAGCGCCATCCAGTCGGCCTCGGCTTCGTAGCGGCGGGAGACGAGATTCCCGAACGGAGAGACGAGGAGCGAGTAGACGAGCGCGACCGCGATCGCGAGCGGCACGAGCCGCGGGTCCGGTAGGCCGCCGCGCCGCTCGGTGAACCACCAGACGAGGAAGACGCCGGGGATCGCGATGAGGGCGAACCAGCCGAGCCCCTTCCAGATGTGGCTCCTGGCGACATGGCCGAGCTCGTGCGCGGCGACGGACTCGAGCTCGGGCGGAGAGAAGCGGCCGTCCAGCATCGTGTCGTAGAAGACGACGCGCTTCGTCGGCCCGAGGCCGGAGACGTACGCGTTCGCGGTCGTCGTCCTCCGGCTCGCGTCCGCGACGAGCACCTTGTCCACGGTCACGCCCTCCTTCGCGCCCAGCTCCTTGATCTCCGCGGTAAGCCGCTGGTCATCGAGTGGGTGGAACCTGTTGAAGAGCGGCTGGATCACGAGCGGCTGGGCGATGAAGTAGAGGACTCCTGCGAGGACGAAGAGCGGCGCAGCGGCGAGCCACCACGACCGGCCGAGCCAGGCAGCGAGGCCGAGCGTGACCGCCGCCGCGGCGGCGACCAGCAGGCATTCCACGCCTACGGCCACCGCCTGGTCGCGCAGCCAGCCGGCCGCGCTCTGGGTCGAGAGCCCGTAGCGCCGCCGCCACCACAGGGAGACCGCGCCGAGCGGAAGCGTCGCCAGCCAGAGCGCGATCACGACTGCGGCCGACACGAGGATTCCCGTGCGGATCCGCCCGCGGCCGATTCCTCCCAGCGCGTCGGCGAGCGGCCGCGCCTTCCAGACGAGCAGAGCCAGGACGAGGAGCTGAACCGCCAGCGAGCCGAGCAGGAGCGCGCGGCTCACACGCCGGTACTCGTCGGCCTTCGCAAGCTCCGCGGCGCTGAAGTAATTCCGCGGATCGAGGTCGGGGATGTCGAGGCGCGGCACGCTCGTCCTCCAGAGGAAGAAGCCCGAGACGACCCAGACCACCGCGAGGGCGATCAGGCCCGCGCGCTTCGCTAACGTCCGGCTGCCGTGCGAGTGGCCGTCATCTCCGACATTCACGGGAATCTCCATGCGCTCGAGTCCGTGCTTCGCTCCATCGACGCCGAGTCGCCCGACGAGCTCTGGTGCCTGGGCGACCTCGTCGGCTACGGGCCGCGCCCGAACCGCTGCTGCACGCTCGTGGCCGAACGCGCCGACGTCTGCCTGATAGGAAACCACGACCTCGGCGTCCTCGGTCGCATCGACCTGGAGGACTTCTCGCCGGACGCTGCGGTCGAGCGCACGCTGGACGGCCGAGGTGCTGGAGGACGAGCCGCGCCGCTACCTCGAGTCGCTCTCGCCCTCAGCGGTGCTCGACCGCGCGGAGCTCTACCACGCGAGCCCCCGTGACCCGGTCTGGGAGTACGTGCTCGCGCCCGAGGTCGCGTTCCTCTCGCTCGAGGCGACCGAGAAGCCGCTCGTGCTCGTCGGGCACAGCCACGTCGCGCTCCGCTTCGGCGCCGAGGAGCTGATGCTCGCCCTGGGCGAGGAAGGCTCCGAGGTCGACCTCGCCCGCGAGCGCTGGCTACTCAACCCCGGCTCGGTCGGCCAGCCGCGTGACGGGAACCCGCACGCCGCCTGGCTGCTGCTGGACTTCGACGCGCAGACGGCGGTCTACCGCCGCATCGAGTACCCCGTCGAGAAGACGCAAGCTGAGATCCGCGAGCGCGGCCTGCCCGAGCCGCTGGCGCTGCGGCTGGAATCAGGCGTCTAGGACGAAGCGGCGCGCTCGGCGTCGAACTCGACGGTCACGCCCTCGCGGGCGAGCGCAAGCTGCACCTCTTCGCGGGCCTTGAAGATCCGCCACTTGACGGTGGCGAGCGTGATCTCGAGGGAGTCGGCGATCTCCGTGTACGAGAGGCCGACGATGTCGCGCAAGAGAAGCGCCATCTTGAGGTCGGGGTTGAGCGCGGCGATCGCGCGCCAGACTGCGTCGATGGTCTCCACCCGTTCGGGCGGCGCGTCGACGACCTCGAGCGGCGGCATGTCGTCCAGGGTCAGGAAGCTCTGCGGCTTGCGCTCACGGGCGCGGAGCTCGTCGAGCACGCGGTTCTTGGCGACCTGGAAGAGCCACGTCGTGAAGCGGCAGCGGAGCGAAAAGCCGGCGAGGCCCTGGTAGATCCGCAGGAAGATCTCCTGCGTGAGGTCTTCCGCGAGCGCGCGGTCGCCCACCATGCGAAGGACGTAGTTGAAGACCGGCGTCTCGTAGGTCTCGACGATGATCCGAAACGCCCGCTCGTCGCCACGCTGCGCTTTGCGCAGGAGGTCGAAGTCGGGCTGTGACAGAGGCACTGAAAGGTGTCCGGATGGCCGCTGAGTGGGCCGGAGTATACCGGCCCCTTTACACGTTAGTAACGAGATCCCTCCCGGTCATTCCCGCGCTTGGGGGAATTCCGAGCAGATTGAGGCAGGTTGGCACGAGATCGGAGAGCGTCCCGCCGTCCGCCAGCTTCGCGCCGTCGATCGTGAGGAAAAGCGGCACGGGGTTGGTCGTATGCGCGGTGTGCGGGCTCGTCCCGTCCGGCTCGAGCATCTGCTCGGCGTTGCCGTGGTCGGCGGTGACGAGGCAGACACCGCCGAGCTGCTCGACCGCAGCGACGACGCGCCCGAGGCAGGCGTCCACGGTCTCGACCGCTCGGATCACCGCCGGGATCACGCCGGTGTGCCCGACCATGTCCGGGTTCGCGAAGTTGACGATCGCGAAGCGATAGCCGTCGCCGATCTCCTCCTCGAAGCGGCGTGTGACTTCGGCCGCCGACATCTCCGGCTTCTGGTCATAGGTGGCGACGTCCTTCGGCGACGGGACGAGGATGCGCGTCTCCCCCTCCCACTCGTCCTCGCGGCCGCCGTTGAAGAAGTACGTGACGTGGGCGTACTTCTCGGTCTCGGCGAGGTGGAGCTGCCGGATGCCGTGTCCCGCGAGCACCTCCGCGAGGGTGTCCGCGACCTCATGCTCCTCGAAGGCGACCGGGCAGTCGAAATCGTCCCGATAGCGGGTCATCGTCGTGAGGTCGTACTGACGTTCGAGCAGGAGCTGGGTGAGCTGCCGGGCGCGGTCCGGGCGGAAGTTGAAGAAGATCGCCGCGTCCCCCGGGCCGAGCCTGGGCCCGGGAGAACGACCGGCTCGACGAACTCGTCCGTGACGCCGGCCTCGTAGCTCGCTTCGACCGCGGCCACAGCGTCCTCCGCCGGGGTCCCCTCGCCGTCGACGATGGCACCCAGCGCGCGGTGGGTGCGGTCCCAGCGCTGGTCGCGGTCCATCGCGTAGTAGCGCCCGCTGACCGTGACGACGCGGATGCCCGCGCTGACGAGCTCGGCCAGGTCGCTCTGCGCGGAGTGCGGCGAGACGTCGCGCCCGTCCGTGAAGGCGTGGACGAAGGTGCGCTCGGCCATTCCTTCGCGTCTGGCGAGCTCGACCAGCGCGCGGAGGTGGTCGATATGGCTGTGCACGCCGCCGTAGGAGACGAGCCCGAGCAGGTGGACGTTCGTCCCACGCTCCTTCGCCCGCTGGAACGCATCCCTGAGCGCCCGGTTCTCGAAGAAGTCGCCGCCCTCGATCGAGCGGTTGATCCGCATGAAGTCCTGGTCGACCACGCGGCCCGAGCCGATCGTGAGATGGCCGACCTCGGAGTTCCCCATCTGCCCGCGCGGGAGGCCGACCGCCTCGCCGGAGGCTTCGAGCGTCGTGTGCGGGTAGCGGCGCCAGAGCTCGTCGAAGACGGGCGTGTCCGCGAGCTCGACGGCGTTCCCCGGCCCCGGCGGCGCGCAGCCCCAGCCGTCGAGGATGACGAGCGCTACGAGCGGATACGGGCTGCCGACTGGCAAATCGCCGTGAAGGACTCGACTTCGAGAGACGCGCCGCCGACGAGCGCGCCGTCGACGTCGGCCTGGGACAGGAGCTCGTCCGCGTTTTCCGGCTTGACGGAGCCGCCGTAGAGCACCGGCACGTCGACGAGGCTCTTGATGAACGCGTGGGCCTCCTGCGCCTGGTCCGGCGTCGCCGTCTTGCCTGTGCCGATCGCCCACACGGGCTCGTAGGCGATGACCAGCCGCTCGTGCGGGCCGACAGCGTCGCGGATCGATTCGACCTGGAGTCGAAGGACGAGCTCGGTCTGGCCGGCTTCCCGCTCCTCCTCGGACTCCCCGACGCAGGCGATCACGCCGAGCCCGTGCTCGAGGGCGGCGATCGTGCGGCGCGCGACCGTTTCGTCCGTCTCGCCGAAGAGCCGGCGGCGCTCCGAGTGGCCGACGATGGCGCCCTGCACGCCGAGCTCGTTGAGCATGGGCGCCGACGCCTCGCCGGTGAACGCTCCCTCGGGCGCCCAGTGGACGTTCTGGGCGTAGGCGCTGAGGCCGGCGTCGACTGCCGCGGCGAGGGACGGGAAAGGCGGACAGAGGACGACGTCGACGCCGTCCGGAGGCTCGAAGGCATCGGCGAAGGCCCGCGTCTCCGAGGGCCCCTTGAACATCTTCCAGTTCCCCGCAATCAGCATTTTCGCTGGGGCCGCCGCGGGCCTCCCTCCAATTTCAGCCTATTCGGAAAAGGCGCGCGTGTGTGAAACGGGGCTGAGGCGAAAGTGTGCAAATCAGGCCTCCGGGATGGCGACGACCCCTGGGAGCTCCTTGCCCTCGAGGAACTCGAGCGAGGCTCCGCCGCCCGTCGACACCCAGTCGATCCGCTCCGCCAGCCCCAGCTCCTGCACTGCACGCACTGAGTCGCCGCCGCCGACCACCGTGTGCCCATCCGCGGCAGCCACGGCCCGCGCGACCGCCGCCGTCCCCTCCGCAAACCGGGGCCACTCGAAGACGCCCATCGGCCCATTCCAGAACACGGTTCCCGCCCCCGCGATCTTCGCGGCGAACGCCTCGCGCGTGCTTCGGGCCCACGTCCAGCCCGAGCCAGCCGTCGGGAACCGCATCGGCCGCCACGACCTTCGCG
>CAVYBK010000015.1:0-172303 GCA_963766725.1 uncultured Actinomycetes bacterium | reverse complement strand
GCGACCGGCTCGAGGCTCCGCTTCCTCCTCTCCAACGAGGCGGCGAACCCGCGGTTTCAGCCGACGCCAGGCAACCGACGCGACCCCGCCGAGCCGTCGTTGCGACACCGGGTCTCGCCGCCGCGGCCGGCTCAGGGCGGAATTCTCCCGCTCCGGCTTCCTAGAGCAGGACGTCGATTCAGGTTCGCGTGGTCGGGACGATCAATCGCTTCCCGTCCGTCTCGGGCGACTTCGTCCTCGGGGACGAGCGATCGCTCTACGTCGCGATGAACGCGGCGAGCCCGGGCACGGCCGTCCCGAACGAGCTCTGGCTCGCGGGGCCGGACGACCTCGGCGCCAAGCTCGAGCGCGCGGCCGTTCGCTGCGCTCTTCGTCTCGTCAGCGCTCAGCGCTCGAGGAGCTTCGCGCCGATCCGCTCGCTCGCGGCTCACTCGCCGCGCTGACGGGAGCTGCGATTTCGCCTTCCTCTCGCCCTCGTCGGTCTCGCGGTTCTTCTCGCCGGCGATGCCCGCGACGACCGGCGCGAGCTCCGAGACCTGGAGACGCAGGGTGCAGGGCCGGGCACGCTGCGGCGCCACCTTCCTCCGAGGCCGTCCTCGTCGCCGGCCTCGGGCCTGCTCGGGGGCTTCGCGGCGGCTGCGCTGCTCGCGATCCTCGCGGTCGACCTCGTTACGCTGACCGCGGGGGCCTCCCTGCCGGAGCCGCCGCTCGCGGTCGCCGTCGACTGGCGGCTCGTCGCGCTCGCCTGTGCCGTCTACGACGGTGCTGACTGCCGGGCTCGTCGCGCTCGCGGCGAGGAGGGCGGTGTGAGCGCCGTCGAGGTCAGGGACCTCTTCCGCGTCTACTCGACGCCGGAGGGGCACGCCGCCGCGCTCCAGGGTCTGACGCTCTCGGTGCAGGAGAAGGAAGTGCTCGTCGTCCTTGGCCCGAGCGGGTCAGGGAAGTCGACGCTCTCCGCGTCCTGGCCGGGTTGGAGCGGCCTTCTGCGGGACCGCTCAGGTCTTCGAGGCGGATCTCGGCCGGCTGTCGACGCGGCGGTTGGCCGAGTTCCGCTCGCAGACGACGGGGCTATGTCGAGCAGCACTACTCGCGCTCGCTGGATCCGGGACCTGACCGCGCGCGAGCTCGTTGGGAGTGCAGCTCGGCCTGGCAGGCGCGGCGCGCGACGAGCGGGAGAGGCGCGCGGATGAACTGCTCGAGCGCGTCGGGCTTGCGGACAAGCGGAGCGCGCGCCCAGCTGAGCTCTCCGGAGGCGAACAGCAACGGATCGCCGTCTGTGCCGCGCTCGCCCACCGGCCGCAGCCTCTGCTCGCCGACGAGCCCACCGGGGAGCTCGACGCCGCGAGCGCCGCCTCGTCTACGAGCTCATCGGCGAGCTCGCCCGCGAGCACGGCTGCACGATGGTGCTTGTGAGCCACGACGTCGAGTCGACGGCAATCGCGGACCGAACCGTTCGCGTCCGTGACGGCCGTGTCAGCGAGGAGGCCGAGCGGGGCGACGGCGAGACCCTCGTCGTCGCGCGCGGCGGCTGGGTTCGCCTGCCGGAGGAGCTCCTCGCCCGCGCGCGGATCGGATCGCGGGCGCGCGCCGAGCTCGGGGAGACGGGGATCGTCGTCTCGGCCGCCGGAGAGACGGCACAGCCTGGGTCTCGTGACGGCGACGCTCCGGCTCCGGCGCGAGCGAGAACGGCGCGGTGCTCGCCGAGGTGGGCGATCTGGGAAAGCGCTACGGCGAGGGGCCGCGGGAGACGGTCGTCCTCGACGGGCTCGACGCCCAGTTCCGCGCCGGCCGCTTGACGGCGGTCACCGGGCCGTCCGGTTCGGGGAAGACGACGCTCCTGCACATCCTGGCCGGTCTTCGTGACCCGAGCGCCGGAAGTGTCAGCGTCCTCGGCGAGCGGCTCCAGCCGGCCTCGCCGGAGGAGCGCGCTGCTTTGCGGCGCGACCCGATCGCGTTCATCCCGCAGGACCCCGGGCTGACCCCGTTCCTGAGCGCCCGTGAGAACGTCGAGCTCGCCCTCGCGCTCCGCGATCTGAGCCCGGACGATGCCCGGCAGCGGGCGCTCGACGCACTCTCCGAGGTCGGGCTGGCGGAGCGTGCGGAGCAGCGTGTGGGCCGCCTCTCCGCGGGGGAGCGGCAGCGGGTGGCGGTCGCCGGGCGCTCGCCGCCGTGCGGCTTTTGTCGCCGACGAGCCGGCCGCGCGGCTCGACGAGGCAAACGCTCTGCCGTCGGCGCGCTCTTCGGCCGTTACGCCGCGAGGCGGCGCCGCCGTCTCTGCGCCACGCACGATCCGCTCGTCGTCGCGGAGGCCGACGGCCTGCTTGCTCTCTAGCAGGCCGGACGTCGCCGTCGCGCCGGGCAGGCGCTCGAGGAGCTCGGCGAGGCTTGCGAGCTCGTCGGCGCTGAAGCGCTCGACGAAGAGCCGGTGGACTCCCGCGAGATGCGTCCTCCGCGCGGCCCGGAGCTTGTCGTCGCCGGCCGGCGTCAGCTTCGCGTAGACGACGCGTCGATCCGTGGCGCAGGCCTCTCGGGTGACGAAGCCGGAGCGCTCGAGACCGTCTAGGAGCCGCGTGATCCCGGACGGGGTGAGGAGGACGCTCGAGGCGAGGTCGACCCGTCGCATCGCCTGCTCGGGCGCCCAGGAGAGGTGCAGGAGAACCTCGAAGTCGTTGATCGTCAGCCCGTGCTCGGCGACGAGCTCGGCGTTGAGCTTCCCGACGATCGCCGAGTGCGCCCGCAGGAATCGAACCCATGTGTCGAGCTCCGCGCCGCGTGAAACCGTCGGAGTGCTCACACGACTAGCCTACAAGGATGGCCGACGAGCATGCGATCGAGGCGAGCGGCTCGTCCGCGACTTCAAGGAGGGCCCGCGCGCCGTCGACGGGATCGACCTCGAGGTCGCCCCGGCGAGATCTACGGCTTCCTCGGGCCGAACGGCGCGGGCAAGTCGACGACGGTGCACATGCTCACGACGCTGCTGCCGCCGACGGACGGGAAGGCGCGCGTCGGCCGGCTTCGACGTCGTCAGCGAGGGCCCGCAGGTGCGCGCGCGATCGGCGCCGCGCTGCAGGAGGCCGCGCTCGACCCGCTGCTGACGGGCCGCGAGCACCTGCGCCTGCAGACCTCGCTGCACGGCATCCCGAAAGACGAGCGCGCAGCCCGCGGCGACGAGCTGCTCGAGCGCGTCGGGCTAGACGCAGCGGCCGACCGCAAGGTCGCGCGCTACTCGGGCGGGATGAAGCGCCGCCTCGACCTCGCGCTCGCGCTCGTCCACCGCCGCGCATCCTCTTCCTCGACGAGCCGACGACCGGCCTCGACTCCAGAGCCGCACGGCGCTCTGGGACGAGGTCGCGCCGCCTCGCGCAGGAGGACGGCGTCACCGTCTTCCTGACGACGCAGTACCTCGAGGAGGCCGACGTGCTCGCCAACCGCGTCGGGATCATCGACCACGGCCGGATCGTCGCCGAGGGCACGCCCGCCGAGCTGAAGGCGGAGATCGGGCGGCCGACCGTGGAGGCGTCCCGGCCGACCCCGAGCAGCGCGCGCGCTCGCGCGATCCTCGAGCACTTCGGCGAGCCGTGCGCAGCTGTCCCAGAGCGTCGCCGTGCGGCTGCCGGCGGCGAGGCCGACCTCGCCGACGATCGTCCGCGCGCTCGACGCCGAGGATCTCCAGCGTCGAGCATCTGCAGCTGCACGCGCCGATCGCTCGACGACGTGTTCCTCGCCAAGACCGGCCGCACGCTCGAGGGCGCCGGCGAGGAGGAAGACGAACCCGAGCTCGCGTCGAGCCAGCGTGAGCGGCGTTCTCGATCAGGTCGGCCTGCTCGCGCGGCGCTCGGTCGTGCGCACGCTGCGCCAGCCCGCGAACGTCATCCCGCCGCTCCTCTTCCCGCTGCTCCTGCTCGCCGTCAACTCCGCCGGCCTCAGGCCGGCGACGCAGCTCCCGGGCTTCCCGACCGACTCGTCCTCGCCTTCGCGCTCGCCGTGCCGTTCATCCAGGGCGCGCTCTTCGCGACGATGAACGCCGGCACGGACCTCGCGCGAGACATCCAGACCGGCTTCCTCAACCGGCTCGCGCTGACGCCGATGCGCGGCATCGCGCTCCTCGCCGGCCAGCTCGGCGGCGTGATGGCGCTGGCCTCCGTCCAGGCCGTCGTCTACCGCGCGTCGGCCTCGCCTTCGGCGTCCACTTCGAGTCGGGCGTCGGCGGGGTCGCCGTGCTCCTCGTCTTCTCGCCCCTGATCGGGCTCGGCTTCGGCGCGCTCGGCGCCTTCCTCGCGCTGCGCACCGGCTCGGGCGAGGCGGTCCAGGGCTCTTCCCCGTCCTCTTCGTCTTCCTGTTCATCTCGTCGATGAACGATGCCGCGGAACCTGATCGAGGTCGACTGGTTCCGGACCGCCGCGACGATCAACCCGGTCTCGTACCTGATCGAGGCCGTGCGCAGCCTGATCATCACCGGCTGGGACGCAGAGGCGCTCGCGCTCGGGTTCGGCGTCGCCCTCGCTCATCGCGGTGATCGCGTCGCGCTCGCTTCCGTGTCGCTGCGGACGAGGCTGACACGCTCATGAGGACGCTCGTCGTCGCCCTGGCGTGGCGTGGCGGGCGCTGCACAACGCGTTCACGAACCCGTCGCTCCTGATCCCGTCGCTGATCTTCCCGCTCTTCTTCTTCACGGCGTTCGCGGGCGGGCTCTCGCGCTTCGACCAGGTGCCGGGCTTCGACTTCCCGCCGGGCTACACGGCGTTCCAGTTCGTGTTCGTGCTCCTCCAGTCGGCCGCGTTCGGCGGCGTGTTCACGGGCTTCGGCATCGCGCGCGACTTCGAGAGCGGCTTCGCGCGCCGGCTGCTGCTCGCCGCGCCGCACCGCAGCGGGATCGTCGCTCGGCTACGGGCTGGCGGCGCTCGTCCGCTGGCTCGTCACGGCCGCGGTGCTGACGGTGGTCGCGCTCTCGTCGGGATGGACGTCGGCGGCAGCGGGATCGACCTCGTCGGCCTCTACACGCTCGCCTTCTTCCTCAACATCGCGGCGTGCTCTGGGCGTCCGGCGTCGCGATGCGCCTGCGGACGATGCAGGCCGGCCCGCTCATGCAGATGCCGGTCTTCCTCCTCCTCTTCTTCGCGCCGGTCTACGTCCCGCTCGCCCTGCTGCAGGGCTGGATCCACGCTGTCGCGACGTACAACCCGATCACGCGGGTGCTCGAGGCGGGGCGCGGCTTTCTGGCGGGGTCCCCGACCGAGGTCGGGCTCGCGTTCGCGCTCGCTGCGGCTCTCGTGCTCGGCTTCTCGGCTTCTGGGCCCTACGCGGCCTGAGAAGCGCCGAGCACGCCGGCTGAGGATCAAGGCCACGCTCTCCGGGGCCGATCCCCCGGGGTAGCCGTTATCCTGCGGCCTCGGGAGAACGAAGGGCGGAACGCCCAGCCGACGAACGAACGCCCAGTGTTGTCGCTCGACCTCATCGCCCGTTTGTTCGTCGCGGTCGCCCTCTTGTGGGCGGGCGTGTCGAAGCTCGCGTCCAGAGACTCCTCGTTCCTGGCGCCCTACGGCGTACCCGCGCGCTGGCGCGGCGCCGCGCTCGCCGCGCTGACGGGAATCGAGCTCGCGACCGGCGTCCTCCTGCTCGCGGGCGTCCGGGCCGCTGCGGTCGCCGCCGTCGTCCTCGGAGCCGTCTTCGTCGCCGCGCTCGCGAGCGTGCGCGCCCGCGGGGTGCGCCGGCTCCGCTGCGGGTGCTTCGGCGCCAAGGAGCGCAGCACCGACCTTCTTCTCGGCCGCGCCGTTCTCTTCACGGGAATCGCGGCGTTCGGCGCATTCGCGGACGTCGAGGTCGGCCGGCCGTCCAGCGACGCGATCGTCTTCGCGGCACTCGTGGTCCTCGGCGTCGCCGTTCTCGCTCTGGCGGCGCTCGTGCTCGCGCTCTACCGCCAGGTCGGCGTGCTGACGATGCGCCTCGGGCCCGGCGTCGCCCTCGAGCTCGCCGAGGAGGGCCCGCCTGTCGGGGACGTGGCCCCGGAGCTCGACGGCCTCAACCGGGTCGGGGACGAGCTCGTCGCCTTCTTCAGCGCCGACTGCCGCCTCTGCCGCGCAATCGCGCCGGGCGTTCGGGCCTTCGAGCGCGAGGGAATGCCTGTGCGGACCGTGTACGAGCACGAGGAGCCCTCCGTCTTCGAGCGCTGGAGCGTCCCGGGGACGCCGTTCCTCGTCCACGTCGTCGACGGGTTCGTCGCGGCCAAGGGCACGGTCAACTCGCTCGAGCAGCTCGACGGCCTCGTCGCGCTCGGGAGCGCAAGGATGGAACATGCGCCGGCCTGACGGGTTCCTCGACGCCGCGGCCCGCGCGCTTTCGACCCGCCTGGCCTCGGGGATGACCAGGAAGTCGTTCCTCGGGCGCATGGGCGGCGCGGTGCTCGCGGCGACGGGCGGAGCGGCGGTCGCGGCAGCGGTCCGGCCCGAGAAGAGCGAGGCGTTCCACTTCTGCGGGCACATCTGGACGACCGGGTCGTGCCTGAACCCGCTCGGCCTCCCGCGCATCGACAAGAACGGCTTTCCGCTCCGGCCGAGCGACGGACACCGGATCGACAATCTCGGCCGCCCGGTCAACTCCGAGGGCTGGGCTGTCGACGGCTCGGGCAACCGGCTGCGCTCGCCGGACGGGGAGTTTCTCCCGCGCGCCCCGCGGACTCGGCTCTGCGAGGACTGGACGAACGAGCACTACAAAATCGGCGGCGTCATGCAGGGCGCGTGGTACCGCTGCTGCAACGGCCAGGTGCGGAAGCTCGTGGACTGCTGCTCCCACAGCAGGAAGCGGATCAACGGCGATGCGTCCCTGACGGGGTACTGCTTCGACGGCAGGCGCGTGTTCTGCGTCCTGTACTACGACTCGGGGCTCAAGTGCTAGCCGTTGCGGCCGCGCTCGCGGCGACCGCTCTGCTCGCCGGTGTCTCGGGCGCCTGGTCGCCCTGAGGACTCTCCATGGTCGAGACCTTCACTCCCGCCGTGTGCGGGAGCCGCCTCCGTCAACGGCTCGCAATCGCCCTCTTCGCGCTCGCGGCTCTCGTCGCGTCGGCCGTGCTCGGAGCGACGCTCGGCTTCGTCGGAAGCCTGGTCGGCACCCGCCCCGCGCTGATCGCGGCCGCGGCGCTCGCCTTCCTCGCCGCGCTCCGCGAGGCGGGCATCCTCCGCCTGCCGCTCCCGCAGTCCCGTAGGCAGGTGCCGGAGCGCTGGCAGTACGAGCTGCCGCTTCCTCTTTGGAGCGCCGGCTACGGGGCCGGCCTCGGCCTCGGCTTCCTCACCTTCCAGCCGGTCGCGACCTTCTGGGTCGCGTGCGCCGCGGCGCTCGCGCTCGGGAAACCGGTCGCCGCCGCCGGCTGCTTCGCGCTCTACGGAGCAGGGCGCGCGTTCATGGCCGTCTGGCCGCGGCACCGTGAGCCGAGTGGCCCCGCCGCCGTCGAGAGGCTCGTCGGACGAGCCTCCTTCGTCCCGCGCGCGAACGCGATCGTGCTCGGGCTCGCGGTCGTCCTTCTCGCCGTCGCACCCGCGGCCGGCGCCGCCGTCACCTCGCTCGGCCGCGGCTTCGACCCGGCCGCCGAAGGGAAGACGCTCGCGCGCGCCCGCATGGACTCCGGGACGATCAAGGTGCTCGTCGCGCCGCCCGCCCCGGACCCGACGGACACGGTGAGCCCCGCGAACGCCCCCGCGCTCGACGGCAACTATCTCGCCTACGAGGACGACCAGGGGATCAAGGTGATCGACTGGCGCAACGACACTCCAGTGCGCGAGCTCGACGGGCCCTATTCGCATCCGGCCCTCGACTACCCGCTGCTCGCCTACATCCGCGACGACGGCGCCCATGAGCGCCTCGTCCTCGCGGACATCAGCAAGCCGAACCCCGACGAACAGGTCATCGCCTCCGTGCGCAGCGCAGCCGACCTCGGCCGGCCGGCGCTTCGCGGCGGACGGCTCGCCTGGCACCGCATCGCCCGCGGCGGCTCGGCTATCTACGTGCTCAACCTCGCGACGAACGACCGGCGGACGATCAAGCGGACGAACGTCTGGATGGAGGCGAATCCGTCCGTGACCTCGAGGCGCATCGTCTGGGTCGAGCACCGCCCGCAGGGCTCGTATCTGCGGATGAAGTGGTTCGGGAGCAAGCACACGAAAACGCTCATGCACGTGAGCGGGCGGAAGACTCTTCTCTGGACGACGGCGCTGGCGGGCCGGACGGCCTATGTGACGAGGTGGACGCCGTCGACCCGAAAAGCAGTCGTTTTGCGGGTAAATTTCTAACCGGAGACGGCTCACTCTATTGAGGGACGCGCGGACCTAAAGTCCGTCGTAAAGTGCGTGTGCGGGCAAGTGACCCGTGGGAGAAGGACCGAGCGGAGGAGAGGTTAGCTTTGCGGCAACCGGGACGAATTGCGCGAACCTTCATTTTGGCTACCTGCGCGGCGGTCGCGCTCACAGCCACTTCGGCGGGCGGGGCCGGAATCGCCGTCCTGCCGGGCAATCCGGCGACGCCGGACAATCTTTCGAGCCAGCAGTGGAACCTCGAGATGATCGGGGCGTTCCAGGCGCAGACGATCACGGGCGGAAGCCCTGACGTCCGCGTCGCGCTGATCGACTCGGGCATCGACCCCGGCCACCCCGAGTTCGCAGGTCGCATCGATACTGCCAATAGCGTCTCGTGCATCACGGGCACGCCGGTCAAGGATCCGACGGGGACCCTGTGGAGGGACAACGTCGGCCACGGCACGCACGTGGCCGGGATCATCGCGGCGGGTGACAACGACTTCGGGACCGTCGGCGTCGCGCCGAATATCCAGCTCCTGATCGTCAAGGTCACCGATCCGGGCCTGCCGATCACGCCGCAGGCGGCCGCGTGCGCGTTCAAGTACGTCTCGCAGCAGAATGTGGACGTCGCAAACGCGAGTTTCGCCGTGGACAAGGGCGCGACCGGCTCCGCCGATCCACTCGACTTCTTCTGCGCCAGTGATCCGGCCGATGCTGCCGCCATCCAGGTCGTCGGCGGCGCCGTGAAGAGCGCGCTCCGCTCGGGGACGACCATCGTCGCCTCGGCCGGGAACAACGGGGTCGACATGACGCAGCCGGCCGCGGGCTCGAGCTGCGTCCGGATGCCCGTGCAGCTGCCCGGCGTGATCGGCGTCGCGAGCGAAGGCAGGAACGGCGGTCCCGTTCTGGCGACGCCCCCGGGCCCGTCGAACTTCGGCTTCGGAGCAATCGACCTCGTCGCCCCCGGCGGCGATCCCGCGCAGGGCGGAGTGCCGGGCGGGCTGATCCTCTCGACGTTCCCGTCGTACATTCCGATTCCGCCCACCGCGATGCCGAACGTCGTCGACGGGCCTCCGGGCGCGACGTATCGCTACAACGCGGGCACCTCGATGGCGGCCGCGGACGTGAGCGGCGTCGCAGCTCTCGTCGCGAGCCGGTTCGCGAAGCTGAAGGCGTTCGGCTTCCTGAAGCCGCTGCGCCCGGTCCTCGTGCGCGCGGTGCTCGACAAGACTGCGCAGGAGAAGCCGTGCCCGGCCGATCCGCGCTGTGTCGGAACGGACGACTACAACGGCTTCTTCGGTTTCGGGCAGGTCGACGCGAACGCCGCGGTGACCGCGTTCGGCTTCGACGACTAGTCGAAACCCGCCGAGCCGGGAACCGGCCCTTCGCCCGTTAAGGGCCGAAGGCCGGGAGCTCGAGCGCCCGCTCGAATGCGGCTCGGTCGTGCACGGGCTCGCCATGCGACACGACCACGTGCTCGAAGGGAAGGTCGAGCAGAGCCCTGAGCGCGGGAAGCGTCCGCTCCTCGTGCCAGGGCGTGCCCCAGACCCGGAGCTCGCCGCCACGCTCGGTCAGCGCGTCGGCGAAGACGAGCGCGCGCCGCTCGGGAGCCCAGAGCGGCGTCTCGTTTCGGCCGCGCCCGTCGTAGAGGGCGACGAGCCCGCCCGGGAGCTCGGAGCCGGGCTCGATCGCCTCGAGCTCGGTCTCGGGAATGTCGTCGCGCCAGAAGAGGCTCGGCCCGAACGCGCGCGCACCGTAGCGGCGCACGAAGAGGTCGACGTCGCGGACGTGGTCCGGCTTGAGGATCACGACGAGCGTGGGCGACGCGGCGTCCAGGCGCTCCCACACCTCGCCGTCCTCCTCGGGAGGAGCGAGCGGGTCGATCAGCGCGACCTCGCCTCGCGTCTCGACGACCGTCGAAGTCACGTGAGGCTCCCAATCTGCCTCGGGGCTCCAGGCGGGATGCTGCAGGCGCCAGACCCAGAGTCCGGGTGCGATGTCCATCGGCGGCATGCCTCCTTATACTCGGCACATGGCCGAGATCGCGCACATCTGGCGCTCGCCGAAGCGCCGCGAGCTCATGGAGGAGCTCGACACGGCCCAGGTCTTCGAGAACGAAGGCGTCGAGGGCTGCGCCCATCGCCGCGGCGGCAAGCGCAATGTCCTCTTCGTCGCGGCCGAGGACCTCGAGTCGCTCGGCGTTCCGCCCGGGCGCGTGAAGGAGAACTTCACCGTGCGCGGCGCAGACGTCATGAACTGGCCGATCGGCCAGCGCCTCCAGATCGGCGATGCGGAGTTCGAGGTCTCCATGGTCTGCGACCCGTGCGAGCTGATGGAGGAGATCCGCCCGGGCCTCCAGGCCGAGCTCGAAGGGAAGCGCGGGATGCTGGCCAAGGTCCTGACGACCGGCCGGGTCTCCCAGGGCGACCGGATCGAGCTGCTCTAAGCCGCTTTGACGGCGGCGACGAGCTTCTCGACGGACGACTTCGCGTCCCCGAAGAGCATCGCCGAGTTCGCACCGTAGAAGAGGTCGTTGTCGATCCCGGCGAAGCCCGGGCTCATGCTCCGCTTGAGGATGACCACGTTCGCGGCCTGGTCGACGTTCAGGATCGGCATGCCGTACAGCGGGCTCTCCGGGTTGTCGCGCGCGGCCGGGTTCGTGACGTCGTTCGCGCCGATGACGAGGGCGACGTCCGTGCGCGGGAACTCCGGGTTGATGTCGTCCATGTCGTAGAGCTGTGGGTAGGGCACCTGCGCTTCGGCGAGGAGGACGTTCATGTGCCCCGGCATGCGGCCGGCGACAGGGTGGATCGCGTACTTGACGTCGACGCCCCGCGCCTCGAGGAGGCCGGCGAGCTCCCGCACCGCGTGCTGGGCCTGGGCGACCGCGAGCCCGTAGCCGGGCACGACGACGACACGCTGCGCATACGCGAGCATGACGGCCGTGTCGTCGGCGGTCACCTCCCGGTAGGACTTCCCGTCGGTCGAGGCCGCCGCCGCGGCGCCTCCGGCCGGCGCCGCCCCGAACGCGCCGAAGAGGACGTTGGCGATCGAGCGGTTCATCGCCCGGCCCATGAGAACGGTGAGGAGCGTGCCCGAGGCGCCGACGAGCGTGCCGCCGATGATGAGCGCCGTGTTCTCGAGCACGAAGCCGGCCGAGGCGGCGGCGAGACCCGTGAATGCGTTCAGGAGCGAGATGACGACCGGCATGTCGGCGCCGCCGATCGGAAGGACGAGCAGGACGCCGAAGAGCAGGGCTCCCAGGAGGAGCAGCACCATCCAGATCCCCTGCTCGGTCGAGCCGGCGAGGACTCCCAGCCCGAGCAGCGCTGCGAAGAGGAGGGCGTTCACGACCTGCTGGCCCGCGTAGGTGATCGGCCGGCCGGGCAGGACCTCCTGGAGCTTGCCGAAGGCGACCAGGCTGCCCGAGAAGGAAATCGAGCCGATCAGCGCCGAGAAGAGCATCGCCCCGACCGAGTCGCCGGAGAGGTGGCCGGCCGCAGGCGCGATCCGGTGAAACTCTGCAGCGGCGATGAGGGCCGCCGCGCCGCCGCCGACGCCGTTGAAGAGCGCCACCATCTGCGGCATCGCGGTCATCTTCACGAGTCGCGCCGAGACGACCCCGATCACCGTCCCGACGGCCATTCCGACGACGATCAGCCAGTAGCTCGTGATGTCCTCGTCGAGGAAGGTGAAGAAGATCGCGATCCCCATCCCGACCGCCGCGATCCAGTTGCCCGAGCGCGCGGTCGGCGGCGAGGAGAGCCGGCGGATCCCGACGATGAGCAGGACCGCGGCGACGAGGTACGTGAAGTTGATCGCCGTCTGCGACAGCGCGAGGAGGGGCGTCATTCGGAGTCGGGCTTGGACGGCTTGCGCTTGAACATCTCGAGCATGCGGTCGGTGACGAGGAAGCCGCCGACGACGTTGATCGTCGCGAAGACGACGGCGACGAACGCGAGCGCCTTCTCGAGGTCGGAGTCGGCCGAGCCGGCGATCAGCATCGCCCCGACGAGCACGATGCCGTGGATCGCGTTCGTCCCCGACATCAGCGGTGTGTGCAGCATCGTCGGGACCTTCGAGATGATCTCGATGCCGATGAAGACGGCGAGGACGAAGACCGTGATGCTGTTGAGCAGGGTCATGGTCATGCGGGCACCGGCTCCTTCAGCACGCGGCCCTCGTGGGTCACGCACGTCTCGCGCGTGATCTCGTCGTCGAAGTCGAGCGTGAGCTCGGAGCCGCCTCCGAGGAGGT
The DNA here is from genome assembly GCA_963766725.1 of uncultured Actinomycetes bacterium. Lineage (GTDB taxonomy): Bacteria > Actinomycetota > Thermoleophilia > Gaiellales > Gaiellaceae > DATEOR01. Next base: position 159,764 of record CAVYBK010000015.1, on the reverse strand, counting down.
GGTTCAGGAACGTCCAGACGTTGCGGGAGTACATCTGGCTCGCGTGCAGCGGCATCGAGCTCGGCAGGTTGAGCTCGCCGACGACGGTGACGCCGCCCTCGACGACGGTCTCGCCCGGCTTCGTGAGCTCGCAGTTCCCGCCCGCTTCGGCGGCGAGGTCGACGATCACGGAGCCGGGCCGCATCCCCCGCGCTGCGTCGGCGGTGATGAGGACGGGCGCCTCCCGTCCCGGGATGAGCGCGGTCGTGATCACCGCGTCCGACTCGGCCACGTGGTGGGCGATCAGCTGCTGCTCGCGCTCGTGCTGGTCGTCGGAGAGCGCGACCGCGTAGCCGCCCTGGCCCTCCGCGCCCTCGACGTCGAGCTCGAGGAAGGTGGCGCCGAGACTCTCCACCTGCTCCTTCACCGCCGGCCGCACGTCGAAGGCCGAGACGACGGCGCCGAGCCGCCGCGCGGTCGCGATCGCCTGCAGGCCGGCGACGCCCGCTCCGAGAATGAGGATGCGCGCGGGCGGGATCGTCCCCGCCGCGGTGGTCAGCATCGGCATGAACTTCGGCAGGTGGTCGGCGGCGATCAGCGTGCCCTTGTAGCCCGAGACCGTGCTCTGCGACGAGAGCGCGTCCATCGGCTGCGCGCGGGTGATGCGCGGGATCGAGTCCATCGAGAAGGCCGTCACGCGCCGCTCGGCGAGCGCCCGCACGAGGTCGCCGTTGACGAGCGGCTGGAGAAAGGCGATCAGGATCTGGCCGTCGCCCAGCTTGCCGATCTCGCCGTCGGACGGCTGCTGCACCTTCGCCACGGCGTCGACGCCGGAGAAGGCGTCGCCCACGAGCTGCGCGCCGCTCTCGTCGTAGGCCTTGTCGAGGAACCCGGCGTCCGCTCCAGCACCCGACTCGACCAGGACCTCGACGCCCGCTTCGGCGAGACGCTTGGTCGAATCGGGCACGAGGGCGACTCGCCGCTCGCCAGAAGCGGTCTCCTTGGGGACGCCGACCTTCATGCCGCGCGAAGTGTAGTGCCCCACCCAGCGGTACACGCACTAAGCTGGCGGCGTGGACGAGTGGCTCCGTGAGGCGCGCGACCGGCTGGCCGAAGCGTCGGGTGAGAGCCCGGAGAGCCTCGAGCTCTCCCAGGCGGAGATCGACGAGCTGCTCGAGCTCGCCCGGCTCGCGGCGCACGACGAGCGGCGAGCGGATCAACGCTCCGCTCCTCTGCTACCTGGTCGGACTCGCGCGCGGTCGCGCGCGGCTCTGACCTCGCCGCGCTGGTGGACGCCACAGTCGGCAAGTAGCCCGGTAGGCTCCGGCACGTGCCGGAGCTGACGGATCGCACCGCCGTCGTCACGGGCGCCTCGAGCGGGATCGGGGCCCAGACGGCGCGCGCCCTCGCCACGGCCGGCGCCCGCCTGGCCCTCGGCGCGCGGCGGACAGACCGCCTCGAAGAGCTCGTGCAAGAGCTTCCCGGCGAAGGCCACGAGATCGCACCCCTCGACGTCACCGACGAGGCGAGCTGCGCATCCTTCGTCGCGACGGCGGCCGGCGCTCTCGGCCGCATCGACATCCTCGTCAACAACGCGGGGCTCGCTCTCGGCCGCACGTCGGTCGAGGAGTCGAACGACGACGACGACCGCCGGATGCTCGAGACCAACGTGCTCGGCCTGGTGCGCATGACGCGTCTCGTGCTGCCGCACATGGAGGACGGGCGCGGGCACATCGTCAACCTCGGGTCGTGGGCGGGGCGGGAGGCCTATCCGCAGGGCGGCATGTACGTCGGCTCGAAGACCGCCGTGCTCGCCTTGACGCAGGTGATGCGGAAGGAGCTCGTCGGCCGGATCAAGGTCTCGACCGTCGACCCGGGCATGGTGGGGGACACGGAGTTCTCCGACGTCCGCTTCCGCGGCGACCAGGAGCGCAAGGGCGCGGTCTACCGCGGCGTCGACTACCTGACCCCCGCCGACGTGGCTGATTGCATCCTCTTCGCCGTGACCCGGCCCGACTACATGGTCGTCGACGAGATGGTGATCAAGCCCCTCCAGCAGGCGAGCCAGGACTCCATCGTCCGCCGCTAGTGCCCCTCACGATTCTGGAAGGCTCGACGTTCTGCGTCTCGGACGAGCGCGGAGACATCGTCGACCCGGTGATGGGCCTCTTCGCGGACGACACGCGCTTTCTCTCGCGCTGGATCCTCACGATCAACGGCGAGCGGCCGCTCCAGCTCTCGTCGGACAAGGTCGAGTACTACTCGGCCGCCTTCTTCCTCCGGAACCCCGTCGCCGGCGGCCTCGAGCAGGACGTGCTCTCGATCGGGCGCGACCGCTTCATCGGCGACGGCATGCAGGAGCACATCGTCGTCGTGAACCACGCGCAGCATCCCGTCGAGTTCGAGCTCGCGCTCGAGGTCGGCACCGACTTTGCGGACATCTTCGCCGTCAAGGAGCACGACTTCGCGCTCGGGCACCCGGACACCGCGCCTCCGCTTCCGAGCCTCGCGGCGTCCGAGTTCGAATCCGACGGCAACCAGTTCGTCTTCACCGACGGGCCGAAGCGCCTGACCCAGGTCCTCCTCTCCGAGTCGGGCGAGGTCAACGGCAGCTCGGTGCGCTACTCCATCGCGCTCGAGCCGCGGCAGGCGTGGCGCCTCCGGGCCGACGTCATCCCGTCCGCGAACGGCGTCCGTGTCGCCGTCGCGCACGCGGAGCGGAAGTTCGGGGACGAGCTCTCGCGCGTCCGCTCATCCCTCTCCGCGTGGCACCTCTCCATCCCGCAGCTGCAGGCCTCCTGGGAGGAGCTGGCGGTGACGTTCAGGCAGTCGGTCGCCGACCTTGCCTCGCTCCGGATGGACGAGGACCCGCGCGTCCCCGGCCAGCTTCCCGCCGCGGGGATGCCCTGGTTCATGACCGTCTTCGGCCGCGACACGCTCGTCACGTGCCTGCAGACGCTCCTCTTCGGGCCGGAGCTCGCGAGCAACGCGCTCCGTGTTCTCGCCGCCCTCCAGGCGACCGAAGACGACCCGGCGATCGACGCCGAGCCCGGCAAGATCGTCCACGAGGTGCGCCACGGCAAGGGCGCCGAAGCCTGGTTCCCGCGCTACTACGGCACCGTCGATGCGACGCCGCTCTACCTCGTCCTTCTCTCCGAAGTCTGGCGCTGGACGGGCGACGCGAAGCTCGTCGAGGACCTCCGGGAGCCCGCGCTGCGCGCCCTCAGCTGGATCGACGAGTACGGCGACCTCGACGGCGACGGCTTCGTCGAGTACCGGCGCCGCTCCGAGCGCGGCCTCGTCAACCAGTCGTGGAAGGACTCGGGCGACTCGCAGCGCTTCCACGACGGTCGCATCGCGGACGCGCCGATCGCGCCGTGCGAGGTGCAGGGCTACGTCTACGACGCCAAGCGGCGAACGGCCGAGCTCGCCCGCGAGGTCTGGCGCGACCAGGAGCTGGCCGACCGGCTCGACCGGGAGGCGGAGGAGCTGCAGGCGCGCTTTCAGGAGGCGTTCTGGTGCGAGGGCCGCGGCGGCTACTACGCGCTCGCGCTGGACGGGGAGAAGCGGCGCGTGGACTCGCTGACGTCCAACATCGGCCACCTCCTCTGGAGCGGCATCGTCCCGGCCGAGCGCGCCGATGCGATCGTCGACCAGCTGATGGGGGACGAGCTCTGGTCGGGGTGGGGCGTGCGGACGATGTCCTCCGGCGACGTCGGCTTCAATCCGCTCTCGTACCACAACGGCACCGTCTGGCCGCACGACAATTCCCTGATCGCCTGGGGCCTCGCCCGGTATGCACGCTGGCCCGAGACGCACCGGATCGCCCGGCGCATGCTCACCGCGGCCGGGCACTTCCGCCACCAGCTTCCCGAGGTCTTCGCGGGCTTCTCGCGGACCGCGACGCCGTTCCCGATCGCCTACCCGACGGCCGCGCGACCGCAGGCGTGGGCCGCCGGCACGCCGGTGCTCCTGCTCCAGCTCCTCCTCGGCCTGCGGCCCGACCCGGGCACCCAGGCGGTCGTCTCCGACGCCCCTGCGGAGTTGCCCTCCTGGCTCGGCTCCCTCAAGCTCTCGGGTGTGCGCGCGTTCGACCGGAGTTGGGATGTTCGGCTCGAAAATGGGCACATAGACGTGGACGCAGCCGAATGAAGATCGCCGTTCTCAGCCCGGTTTGGTTCCCGGTGCCGCCGACGCGCTACGGCGGGATCGAGTGGATCGTCTCGCTTCTCGCCGAGGGCCTCGTCCGCGCCGGGCACGAGGTGACGCTCTTCGCCTCCGGGGACTCGAGCACGCAGGCCGAGCTCGTCTCCGTCTATGACGAGGCGCCGTCTGAACACATCGGGACGACCCAGGTCGAGCTCCGCCACGCGCTTTCGTGCTTCGAGCGTGCGGGCGACTTCGACGTCATCAACGACCACACCGGGCCGCTCGGCGCGATGCTCGGCGGCGTGGTCGAGACGCCGGTCGTCCACACCGTGCACGGGCCGCTCGGCGGGGAGCCGGGGCTCCTCTACACGTCGCTCTCCAAGGTCTGCCCCGAGGTCGGGCTGATCTCACTGTCCATGAACCAGCGCAAGCCGCTTCCCGACCTGAACTGGGTGGCGAACTGCCCGAACGCGCTCGAGCTCGACGTCTACCCCGTGCACCCGCACAAGGGCGACTACCTCCTCTTCCTCGGCCGCATGAGCTTCGAGAAGGGCTGCCACCGGGCGATCGAGGTCGCGAAGGAGGCCGATATTCCGCTCCTGATCGCGGGGAAGATGCAGGACCGGGCCGAGAAGGAGTACTTCGAGGAGCACGTGCGGCCGAACCTCGGCTGGGGCATCGAGTACCTCGGCGAGGTCGACCACGCCAAGAAGGTGGACCTCCTCCAGAACGCCAGAGTGACCCTCTTCCCGATCGAGTGGGAAGAGCCGTTCGGCCTCGTCATGATCGAGTCGATGGCGTGCGGGACGCCCGTGATCGCGACGCGCTGGGGCGCCGTCCCCGAGGTGATCGACGACGGGCGCACGGGCGTGATCGTCGACGACTACCGGGAGATGCCCGGCGTGCTCGACCAGGCCGCCGCGCTCGACCCGATGGACTGCCGCCGCTACGTCGAGGAGCGCTTCTCCTCCGACCGGATGGTCCGCGACTACGAAGCGGCCTACGAGAAGGCGCTCGAGGGCGCCGCCGCGGCCGCGTAGCTAGTCGCGCAGGTAGGCGAGAACGAAGTAGAGGAGCTGGGTGAGCGCTGCGAGCGCGCCGGCGACGTACGTCAGCGCGGCAGCGGTGAGCACCTTCTGGACTCCGGCCGATTCGTCCGCGGTCACGAGGCCGAGCGTCCGGAGCTGCTGGCCGGCCCGCTTGGAGGCGTTGAACTCCACCGGCAGCGTGACGATGTGGAAGAGCACCGCGACCGCGTAGATGAGGATCGCGATCGTGATCAGGTTCAGCGCGTTCAGGAGCACGCCCGCCATGAGCAGCCAGATCCAGGTGTTCGAGGCGATCGCGACCACGGGGAACATCGCGCTCCGCAGGCGCAGGGCCGCGTAGCCGGCCTGGTGCTGGAGCGCGTGGCCGCTCTCGTGGGCCGCCACGGCCGCCGCCGCGACCGTCTTCGGGTCGTAGACCGGCGGGGACAGGTGCAGCGCCTTCTTGCGCGGGTCGTAGTTGTCCGAGAGCGCGCCCGCGTCGGAGCGGTCGACCGGCACTTCCTCGAGCCCGTTTCGGTCGAGGATCTGCCGCGCCACCTCGGCGCCCGTCATCCCGGACAGAAGCTGGATGTGCGAGTAGCGCTCGAAGGTCTTCCGGAGCCACCACTGCACGGCGAGCCCGATGACGAGAGTCGGGACGAGCAGCAGGATGTAGAGCCCCCAGTCGTTCATCGCCTCGAATTGTAAAGAGGAGCTAGGAAGGGCTTGCGACAATCGTCGCAAGCGCGTGCTCGAGGTCGGCGACGAGGTCGTCGGCCGACTCGATCCCGGCCGAGAGCCGGACGAGGCTCGGCGGCACCGCGAACGGTGCGTTTGCCGTCGATGCGTGGGTCATCTGCGCCGGCTGCTCGATGAGGCTTTCCACTCCGCCGAGGCTCTCGGCGAGCTTCCAGACCTTCGTCTCTCCGACGAGGCGGATGGCGGCCTCTTCCGAGGCGGCGAGGAACGAGATCATCCCGCCGAAGTCCGTCATCTGCCGCGCCGCGATCTCGTGCCCCGGGTGGTCGGGCAGGCCCGGGTAGTAAACGCGCTCGACGGCCTCGTGCTCGGTGAGGAACGCCGCGATCTGCCGGGCGTTCTCGCAGTGCTGGCGCATGCGGACCGCGAGCGTCTTCACGCCGCGCAGAACGAGCCAGGCGTCGAAGGGGCCGGGGACGGCGCCGAGGGACTTCTGCAGAAAGCGCAGCCGCTCCGCCACGGTCGGGTCGTTCGTCGCCGCGAAGCCGCCGATCACGTCCGAATGTCCGCCGAGGTACTTCGTGGTCGAGTGGACGACGATGTCGGCGCCGAGCTCGAGCGGGCGCTGCAGGTACGGCGTGGCGAAGGTGTTGTCCACGACCACGAGCGCGCCGACGGCATGGGCGGCCTCCGCCGCGGCCGCGATGTCGATCACGTTCAGGAGCGGGTTCGTCGGCGACTCGAGCCAGACGATCCGCGTCTTGTCGTCGAGGTGCTCGGCGAGGCCCGCGGTGATCTCCTCGGCGGAGAGGAACGTGAAGTCGTAGCCCTTCGGCTCGTAGACCTGCGAGAACATCCGGTAGACGCCGCCGTAGACGTCGTTCACGCACACCACGCGCTCGCCCGGGCTGACGAGGTGCATGATCGTCGTCGTCGCGCCGAGGCCGGACGAGAAGGCGAGGCCGTGATCGGCGCTCTCGAGCGAGGCGAGGCAGGTTTCCAGGGCGGTCCGCGTCGGATTCCCCGAGCGCGAGTAGTCGTAGCCCTTGTTCTTGCCGACCGCTTCCTGCAGGTACGTGGACGTCTGGTAGATCGGTGTGGTGATCGCCCCCGTCGCCGGGTCCGGCTCCTGCCCTTCGTGGATGGCTCGTGTCTCGAAGTCCATGGCCTGATCGTATCCTTGCGGCATGGGCCCGGTCCGCGAATTGCGCGTCGCCGTCACCGCCGAGGACTACGAGGAGGCGCTGCGCTTCTACCGCGACGCGCTCGGGCTACCGGTGATCGAGTCGTGGGAGAACGAGGGCGGGAGCGGTGCGATCCTCGACGCCGGCCGCGCCACCCTCGAGGTCCTGTCGCGGAGCCAGACCGATTTCGTGGACGAGATCGAGGTCGGCCGCCCGAGCTCCGGTCCGGTTCGGCTCGCGCTCGAGGTCGAGGACTCCGTCGAGGCGGCCGAGCGGCTGGAGGCCGGGGGCGCCGAGCGCGTGGGCGGGCCCGTCGTGACGCCGTGGCAGCACCGGAACGTGCGGCTGCGCGCGCCGGACGGCATGCAGTTGACGCTCTTCACCGTCCTGGACTAGCTCAGCCGAGCGAGACCGAGCCGTCGGGCCCGATCGTCCAGTGCGGGTTGTGCGCGACCTCCCACGGGTGGCCGTCGGGGTCGAGGAAGACGCCCGAGTAGCCGCCCCAGAACGTCGTCGCACCCGCACGCGGGATCTCCGCCCCGGCGGCCCGTGCCTCCTCGATCACGGCATCCACTTCCTCCGGCGAGCGGCAGTTGTAGGCGAGCGTGATGCCGCCCCAACCGCCGGGATCCTCGACGCCGCTGTCCTCCGCGAGCTGGTCGCGGCCCCAGAGCGCGACGATCATGGAGCCCGCCTGGAAGAAGACGACGTCGTCCGCGGGCGCGGCGCCCGACTTCCAGCCGAGCGCCTCGTAGAACGCGCGGGAGCGGGCGAGGTCGGAGACGCCGAGCGTGACGAGGCTGAGGCGCTGCTCCATCAGGCCGAGCTCTGCCGGCGAGCGAGGTATTCGAGGAGGTCGGCGCGCGTGAGGACTCCCACCGGCCGGCCGCCGCTCGCGACGACGACCGCCGGGTTCCCGGCGGAGAGGTCGGCGAAGACGGTGTCGACGGAGGCGCCGATCTCGACCGCGGGGAGCGGCGGCTCCATCGCGGCCGCGATGTCCTCGGAGAGCGCGTTCTGGTCGCGGAAGACCCGGTCGAGGAGCCCGCTCTCGCGGATCGAGCCGACGACGTCGGCGAGCGACGTGGGCTCGTCGCCGTTTCGCACGACCGGGATCTGCGAGATCCCGTAGCGCTGCATGAGGTCGATCGCCTCGCCGACCTTCTGGTGCGTGCCGACGGTGACGAGCTCGGGCACCTCGGGCTCCTCGTCCTGCTTGGAGGAGAGGACGGCCTGGATCGTCGCGGCCGGTGCGCGCTCGAGGAAGCCGTGCTCGAGGAGCCAGTTGTCGTCGTAGACCTTGGAGAGGTAGCCGCGCCCGGAGTCCGGGACGATGGTGACGACGGTCGCGTCGGGCCCGAAGCGCTGGGCCACCTGCAGCATCGCCCAGACGGCCGTACCGCCGGACCCGCCGACGAGGATGCCCTCCTCGCGCGCGAGACGGCGCGCTGTCCGGAAGGAGTCGCGGTCGGAGACGGTGATGAACTCGTCCACGAGCGACGGGTCGAAGGTCGTCGGCCAGAAGTCCTCGCCGATGCCTTCGACGAGGTAGGGATGGACGTTGTCGGGCTGCGAGAAGATCGAGCCCTCGGGGTCGGCGCCGACGACGAGGAGATCGGGCCTCTGCTCCTTCAGGTAGCGCGCGGTGCCGGTGACCGTGCCGCCCGTGCCGATGGAGAGGACGAGTGCGTCGATCTTCCCGCCGGTCTGCTCCCAGAGCTCGGGCCCCGTTGTCTCGTAGTGCGCCTGTGGGTTGGCCTGGTTCGAGTACTGGTCGGGCTTGAAGGCGCCGGGAATCTCCTCGGCGAGGCGGTTCGAGACCGAGTAGTAGCTCTCGGGTGACTCGGGCGGAACCGCGGTCGGGCAGATGACGACCTCGGCGCCGTAGGCACGCAGAAGCGCACGCTTCTCCTCGGCGATCTTGTCGGGCATGACGAAGACGCAGCGGTAGCCCTTGAGCGCGGCCGCGATGGCGAGGCCGACGCCGGTGTTCCCGCTCGTGGGCTCGACGATCGTCCCGCCCGGCGCGAGCTTTCCTTCCCGCTCGGCCTGCTCGATCATCCTGAGGCCGATCCGGTCCTTCACGCTCCCGCCCGGGTTCAGGAACTCGAGCTTGGCGAGGAGCGTCGGCTCGACATCCCGCGAGAGCCGCTGCAGACGGACGAGCGGCGTGTTCCCGACGAGGTCGAGGACGGTTGGGTAATCGCCGGCCATCGCCGTAACGATACGGCCTGTGGTTAGTGCCTGAAGTGGCGCCTGGGCGCGAAGACGATCGTGCCGCCGGCCTTGGCGACCGCGGCGACCACCTCGTCATCCCGCTTCGAGCCGCCGGGCTGGACGATCGCCTTGACGCCTGCCTCGAGGGCGAGCTGCGGCCCGTCCGGGAAGGGGAAGAAGGCGTCGGAGGCGAGCACCGCTCCCTCGACGGAATGTCCCTGTTCGCGGGCCTTGTCGAGCGCGATCTTCACGGACTCGACGCGGCTCATCTGGCCGGCTCCGACGCCGATCGTCTGCAGGTCCTTGGCGATGACGATCGCATTCGAGTTGACGTGCTTGCAGATGCGCCAGGCGAAGAGAAGGTCGCCCCAGAGCTGCTCGTCGGGTTGCTCGCCGGCGCGAACCTCCATCCCCTCGCGGTCGTCCACCTCGGCGTCGGCGTCCTGCACGAGGAAGCCGCCGATCACGCGGCGGAAGTCGCGCTCGCCGAGGGTCGCGCGCCTGCGTTCGCGGTCCTCGAGGATCCTCGTATTCGGCTTCTGCTTGAGGATCTCGACGGCGTCGGCGGTGTACTCGGGCGCGATCAGCACCTCGACGAACTCCTCGGCGAGGCGCTTCGCGAGCGGCGGGTCGACGCGGCGGTTCACGGCCACGACGCCGCCGTAGGCGGAGACTGGATCGGCGGCGTAGGCCTTCGCGGCGGCGTCCTCCAGGGCCGAGGCGACCCCGACGCCGCACGGGTTCCCGTGCTTCACGACGACGCAGGTGGGGAGCTCGAACTCGCCCAGAACCCCGCGGGCCGCGTCCAGGTCGGCCAGGTTGTTGAAGGAGAGCTCCTTGCCGGAGAGCTGCTCGACGCGCGAGAGGAGGTCGCGGCGGGCGCCGGCCTCGACGTAGTACGCGGCTCGCTGGTGCGGGTTCTCGCCGTACGAAAGCTCGCGCTGGCGCTCGAGCGCGACGATCAGTCTTGGGCGGGAAGGTCTCGCGGTCGCCGAACCAGGTGGCGATCGAAGCCTCGTACGCGGCCGTGTGCGCGAAGGCCTCGGCGGCGAGCTCGCGTCGCGTCTCGGCGTCGATCTCGCCGGTCGCCTGGATCTCGAGGAGGAGCGCGTCGTAGCGGTCGATCGAGCAGACCGGCGCGACGTGCTCGAAGTTCTTCGCGGCGGCGCGGAGCATCGCCGGGCCGCCGATGTCGATCATCTCGACGGCCTCCTCCTCGCGCACGTCCTTCCGGCCCGCGACCTGCGCGAAGGGATAGAGGTTGACGCAGACGAGGTCGAACGGCTCGATTCCGTGCTCCTCGAGCGCCTCCATGTCCGCCTTTACGCTGCGCCGTGCGAGGATCGCGCCGTGGATCCTCGGATGCAGCGTCTTGACGCGGCCGCCGAGCATCTCGGGCACGTCGGTGAGCGCATCGACCGGCGTGACCGAGAGGCCGAGCTCGGAGATGTACGCGGCGGTTCCCCCGCTCGCGACGAGCTCGACGCCAAGCTCTGCCAGGCCGGTGGCGAACCGGTCGAGGCCCGTCTTGTCGAAGACGGAGATGAGCGCTCGGCGCACGGCCATCAGGGTGGAGAGGTTATTGCGCCTGCCAGATAGAGCCTGACCGCGTCGGGCAGCAGCCGGTGCTCCATCTCCCGGATGCGCGCGTAGAGCGTTTCCGCGGTGTCGCCCGGCTCGATCGCGACCCGCTCCTGCGCGATGACCGGGCCGGTGTCCACACCCTCGTCCAGGAAGTGGACGGTGACGCCGGTCTCCTGCGCGCCGGTCGCGAGCGCCTGGCCGACCGCGTCGAGGCCGGGGAAGGCCGGCAGGAGCGACGGGTGGACGTTGATGCACGGGAATCGGGCGAGGAAGCCGGGCGTGAGGAGCTGCATGTAGCCCGCGCAGACCACGAGCTCGACGCCGTGCTCGGCGAGCCATTCCGCCATCGCCTCGTCGCGACTCTCGCGGCCGGCAAAGTGCTCCAGCGGGAACGCGGCGGCCGGGACGGAGGCGCGCTCGGCGCGTTCGAGCGCCTGCACTCCCGCCGTGTTCGAGGCGACCGCGGAGATGGGCAGCTCTGCGTCGAGTAGCGCCTGCAGGTTCGTGCCCGTCCCCGAGACGAGGACGCCGATCACGCGAGCCGGCCGATGACGAGCCCTGCGCCGGCGTCGGCCTCCGGGACGACGGCGCACATCCCGATGCCGAGGTTGAAGACCCGGCGCTGCTCCTCTTCGGGGACGCCCTGCTCGTCGAGCCAGGCGTAGACGGGCGGTCGCTCCCACGAGCTCCAGTCGATCTCGGCGCGGATGCCTGCCGGAAGCACGCGCGGGAGGTTGCCCATGATCCCGCCGCCGGTGATGTGGGCGAGGGCGCGGACGTCGGCCTGGGCGCGCAGCCGGCGCACGTCCTCCAGGTAGAGCCGCGTCGGCGGCAGCAGCAGGTCGGCGTCGAAGTCCCCGTCCCCGATCAGGCTGCGGACGAGGGTGAAGCCGTTCGCGTGCAGGCCCGACGGACGGAAGCCCGAGGACGACGTCACCGGCCTCGCAGCGCGAGCCGTCGACGAGATCGGCGCGCCTCACGAGCCCGATGCAGGCGCCGGCGAAGTCGAGCTCGTCGTCGTGGTAGATCCCGGGCAGCTCCGCGCTCTCGCCGCCGAGGATCGCGCACCCCGCCTCGCGGCAGACCGATGCTGCGCCCTCGACGAGCTCGGCGACCTCCTCGAGGTCGAGGGAGCCGGAGGCGACGTAGTCCAGGAAGAAGAGCGGATCGGCGCCGGTCGTGATGACGTCGTTGACGCAGTGGGCGGCCAGATCGACGCCGGCGTCGAAGAGCCGGCCGGCGCGGCGGGAGAGGATGAGCTTCGTCCCGACGCCGTCCATCGTGGCGGCCAGGAGGCGCTCGTCGTCCAGCGGATAGAGGCCCGCGAACCCGCCCAGGGATCCGCCGGTCGAGGCAACCGCGGCGCGGAGGCGCTGGACGACCGCCTCGGCTTTTCCGAGGGACACCCCGGCGGCCTCGTACGAGCTCACGCCAGCACCTCCGCCACGAGCTCGGGGCGGCCCTCGGGCCCCGCGGGGAGGAAGCGGACGATGCTCTCGCCGAGGTGCACGCTCGTGCCCTCGCGCTCGAGGAGGAGGATCTCGGACAGCGCGACCGCTTTTTCCTCGGGGTCGTGGGCGCGCAGATGGAGCTCGCCGATCTGGAGCTCGTCCGCCTGCGCGAGCGCGTCGTCGACCCAGTCGCGTGGCGGATGCACCTCGAGCCTGTAGCCGGCCTCCGTGGTGATGAAGGTGCGTTTCCCCGGGTGATCCTGGATCTTCAGGCCGAGATCGCGGGCGCGATCGAGGACGGTCTCGTAGTCGTCCTCGGCGAGCGCGACGCCGAGGTGGTCCACGCGTGGCACGTCCCAGTGACCGGGTTGGAGGACGACGTTGACGGCCCCGCGCCCGATCTCCACGAGCCGCAGGCGAAAGCCGATCTTGTCGAGGTCCTCCCAGGACGTTCCGGCCTCGAACCATTGCGAGCTTTCGCCTCGCCAGCCGTAGCGGCCGATGAGCTCGAAGCCGAGCTTGCCGAGATACCGGGCCTCGAGCAGCCGGACCTTGCTCGTCACGAGGTGGTAGTGGAACAGGTGCACCGGCCGCCCCATCGTACTCGGCGCGGAGGAATCAGCCCCCTCGCGGGGAACGGGGCGACCATGACGCAAAGCACTCCACCACCTCCGCCTCCGACTCAGGGTTACGGGCAGCCGTACTACGGGATGCCGTCGATGCCGGCCCCGAACGGCGAGCTCGTCGTCTTCCTGCTCGTCTGGGCCGTGGTCTTCATCGTCACCGTCGCGGCCGACGCGGTCGACTGGCCGCAGTTCACGATCGCGACAGTCTTGCTGGCCGCCGCGTACATGATCTCCCGCGGCATCGCCAAGGCCGGCAAGGTCTACGAAGGCAGCTACACCTCCTAGGACATCCCCGGGCCGGCCTCCCCGCGGCCGGCCCCTCTCCCTCTGGCCCGCGCGTCCAAGAGATGCGCGTTCCTGGTTGCTCCAATGCGCCGAACGGCGTACCGTCTTGGCCCGTGCGTCGAAACACACTCGCGTGCTGACGGTTCAGGAGATCGCGGAGCTCCCCGAGCTCGGCCTGGCCGTCGTCGCGGGCGCGGAAGGGCTCCGGAACGAGGTCAGCTGGCTGCACGTCTCCGAGCTGGCCGACCCGACCCAGTTCCTCGAAGGCGGCGAGTTCCTTCTCACGACCGGGCTCGGGGTGGGCGAGATGGCGACGACGCAGCGCGCCTACGTGCGCCGGCTCGCCAAGCACGGGCTCGCGGGACTTGGCTTTGGCGTGGGCTTCGGCTTCCCGGACGTGCCCGCGCCGATCGTCGAGGAGGCAAACAAGCTCTCGTTCCCAGTCCTTGCGGTGCCTTACGAGATTCCGTTCGTCGCCATCACGAAGGCCGCGGTGACGCACCTCGCGAGCGAACAGCTCGAGCAGATGACGCGCGCGCTCGAGGTGCACGAGCGGCTGGCCGCCGCGGTCCTCGAGGGCCGCGGACTGCAGGCACTCCTCGCCGTCGTCTGCAACCACCTCGGCTGCAGCCTCGCGCTCGTCGACGAGAACGGCCGCGTGGTCGCCGAGCGTCACGCGCGGAACCGGCTCGGTTTCGAGAACGCCCTCGAGCTGCCGGTCGTCTCGCCCGGCGAGATGGTCACCCTCAAGGCAGCCCGCGAGGGCGGCGACTTCGGCGAGTACGACCGCCTCGTCCTCCACCACGGGCAGTCGGCGCTCGCCTTCGAGCTCTCGCGCAGGCGCGCGGTGAGCGCGGCCGAGCTGCGCCTGGCCGGCGACCTCCTCGAGGACCTCGAGGACGACCGGCTCGACGACCGCGAGGCGGCACGCAGGATGGCCGCCTTCGGGCTCGAGTCCGATCGCGAGTACGCGGCGCTCCTCGCCGTCCCGCGCAACGGTCTCTCCAGCGAGCGCCTGCGCGACGAGGTCGCCGAGGAGCTCGAGCGCGGGAGCGTGCCGTATCTCTCCACCGCGCGCCGGGACCGCGCGGCCTTCCTCGTCGGCGCCGACAGCGAGCAGGACGTCATGAGCCTCGCCCGCCGCGTCGTCGAGGCGGAGCCGATGGCGAGGGTCGGCGTGGGCCGCCCGTCCCAGGGACGTGGCCTCGGCCGGAGCCTCCTCGAGGCGCGCGCGGCGCTCGACGCCGGGACCGGCGAGGTCGCCTCCTACCAGGACCTCGGCTCTCTCGAGCTTCTGCTCAGCCTTCCCGACGCGGCGCTCGAGGCCTTCGTCGACCGCGTGCTCGGCCCGGCCGCGTCGAACGCCTGGCTGGTCGAATCCCTCACCGCCCTGCTCGACGCCGGCTGCCGCTGGAGCGACGCCGCCGACGAGCTCGGCGTCCACCGCCACACCCTTCGCTACCGGATGGACCGCCTGCGCGAGCAGACCGGCCGCCATCCCGACGACCCTCAGCAGCGCATGGAGCTCTGGCTGGCCGTGAAGGCCCAGCAGGCCCTCGCCGCCCGCAACGGAAGGAGCACGAATTGACGACAGCGTCGACGGACCACCTCTGGCGGCACTTCACCGCGGCAGGCGCACCGCAGCTCGTGATCGAGCGCGGCGAGGGGTGCTACATCTGGGACAACGAGGGCAACCGCTACCTCGACGCGCTCTCGGCGCTCTACTGCGTCAACATCGGCTACGGGCCCTGGCCGGGGATCACCGAGGCCGCGCAGAAGCAGCTCGACACGCTTCCGTTCTTCACGAACTGGGTCGGGTTCGCGACGCCGCCCGCGGTCGAGCTCGCCGAGAAGATCACCGAGCTCGTCCCGATCGACGTCGGCCGCATCTTCTTCGTCGGCGGCGGTTCCGAGGCGATCGAGACGGCGCTCAAGGTCGCGCGCCAGTACCACCGGCTGCGCGGCGAGCCGACACGCCACAAGTTCGTGACGCGCCGCAGCGCCTACCACGGGACGACCATGGGCGCGCTCTCCATCAACGGGAGCCCGGCGCTCCGCTCCCAGTTCGAGCCCCTCCTGCCCGGCTGCCTGCGCGCGCCGATGCCGTACCGCTACCGCTGCCCGTACTGCTCGGAGGAGTCCAGCTGCAACCTGCAGTGCGCCGACGAGATCGACGGCATCGTGCAGAACGAGGGGCCGGAGACCGTCGCGGCGGTCATCCTCGAGCCCGTCCAGAACTCGGCCGGCTCGATCACCCCGCCCGAGGGCTACTTCGAGCGCGTGCGCGAGATCTGCGACGAGCACGGGCTCCTGCTCGTGGCCGACGAGGTCATCTGCGGCTTCGGCCGTGTCGGCGACTGGTTCGGGTCGACCCGCTACGGGATCGAGCCCGACATGATGACCGTGGCCAAGGGGATCACCTCGGCATACGCGCCGCTCGGGGCCCTCATCGCCAACGAGCGCACGATCGAGCCGTTCTTCGCGGAGAAGAAGACCGCGTTCACGCACGGGATCACCTTCGGCGGCCATCCGCTCTCCTGCGCGATCGCCTTGGCGAACCTCGACGTCTTCGAGCAGGAGGACCTGATCCGCCGTTCGCAGACTCTCGGGCCGGAGCTACGCGAACGCTGCGAGGTGCTCCTCGAGGAGCATCCGATGGTGGGCGACGTGCGCGGCGACGGCTACTTCTACTCACTCGAGCTCGTGAAGGACAAGGAGACGAAGGAGACCTTCACGCCCGCCGAGCGCGACGACCTCATCAAGACGTTCCTGCTTCCGCGCACGCGCGAGCTCGGCGTCTACATGCGCTTCGACGACCGCGGCGAGACGTGCGCGCAGTTCGCGCCGCCGCTCGTGGCCGGGCCGGAGGAGTTCGACGAGATGGTGGGCGTCCTGCGCCAGGTGCTGGACGAAGCGTGGGACCGGGTCAACACGAGGGTGGAGGCATAGGACATGGCTACCGCTGTGAAGACGCTGCAGAACTTCGTCGCCGGCGACTGGGTCGAGGCGACGGGTGACGAGGCGCGGGAGATCGTCTCCCCTGTGACGGGCGAGAAGCTCGCCGACGCGCCGAACGCGAGCGAGGAGGACATCAAGCGGGCCGCGAAGGCGGCGCGCGATGCCCAGCCGAAGTGGGCGGCGCTCTCCGCCTGGGACCGCGCGAAGGTCTGCCACGCCATCGCCGACCTGATCGAGGAGCGCAAGGAGGACTTCGCGCGCGAGCTCTCGCTCGAGCAGGGCAAGCCCTACATGGCCGAGGCGATCCCGGACATCGAGGAGACCGCGGAGAACTTCCGCATCGCCGCCGAGGACGTGAAGCGGATGGAGACCGCCGTCATCCCTTCGCAGGACGTGAACAAGCGCATCCTCACGTTTCGCAAGCCGAACGGCGTCTACGCGGGCATCACACCGTGGAACTTCCCCACGCTCATCCCGGTCGAGCTGATCGCGCCCGGGATCGCCGCGGGGAACGCGATCGTGATGAAGCCGTCCGAGTGGACGCCGATCGCGATGGCCAACTTCATGCAGATCATGGCCGACGCCGGGCTGCCCGAAGGCGTCGTGAACGTCGTCTACGGCGACGGCAAGGTGGGGGAGCGGCTCATCCAGGACGAGAACGTCGACTGCGTCGGCTTCGTCGGCTCGCACACGACCGCGGAGAAGATCGTCCGCGCGGCAGGGCTCAAGCGCTCTCTGATCGAGGCGAGCGGGAACGGCCCCGTGGTCGTCTGCGTCGACGCCGACCTCGAGGCCGCAGCGAAGGGCGCCGTCTTCGGCGGCTTCTTCTGCGCCGGCCAGGTCTGCTGCGCGACGGAGCGCGTCCTCGTCGACAAGCGCGTCCACGAGGACTTCCTCGCCGCGGTCGTGAAGGAGGCCGAAGGCTGGAAGCTCGGCGATCCCTTCGACGACGAGACCCTCGTCGGACCCATGAACAACGAGCCGACCGCGCAGAAGATGGACGCCCATCTCGAGGACGCAGTCGCCAAGGGCGCCGAGGTGGTCGTCGGCGGCTCGCGGGACGATGGCCGGCCGACGAGCCTCTACTACCAACCGACCGTGATCGACCGCGTCGGCACCGACACGCTCATCAACCGCGATGAGACGTTCGGGCCGATCGTCCCGCTCATCAGTGTCGCCGACGACGACGAAGCGCTGGCCGTTGCGAACGACTCGCACCTCGGCCTCCAGGCGGCCGTCTACACCTCGAGCCTCCAGCGCGCGTTCCGCTACCTCGACAACCTGCGCGTCGGCAACGTCGTCGTCAACGACTCGACGGACTACTGGGAGGCGCACGAGCCGTTCGGCGGCGCCGCCGGCACTCGCACCGGCTGGGGGCGCATCGGCGGCCGCTACACGATGCTCGACATGACCGACCTGAAGACGGCCGTGCTCGACGTCGGCTCCCTCGAGTAGTAAGTGCCCCGACCGGCAATGGTCAGGGCATTCTGGCGGCGCCCGGAACCGCCCGGCGGCGTCCTCGGTCGCGCCAATATGCATCCATATTGACGCTCCCTGCGTCCTGGCCGGCCGGCCCCGTTCGCTCGCCAGAAACGCGAGACCATCACCGGCCGGAGCACTAGTTGCCATTCGCCGTCCTCTTCGCGCTCGCGGCGCTCGATTCCGCGGGCTACAGCATCATTGCGCCCGTCGTCCCCGAGATCGGGGATGCGACCGGCGCCGGGCCGGGGCTCATGGGCGCCCTGGTCGCCTCGTTCGCCGTCGGCCAGATGGTCGGCTACCCGCTCGCCGCCCGGGTCCTGCAGCGGCGGCATGCCCTCGCAGTCCTGTTCGTCTCGCTCGCCCTCGTCATCGTCGGCGACCTCGGCTTCATCTTCGGCGAGAGCCTCGGCGTCTACTTTCCCGCCAGGCTCGTGCAGGGAATCGGCGCGGGCGGGCTCTGGATCGGAACGGCGTTTGCGATCATCGAGCGGTTTCCCGGCGAGGAGTACAAGCGGCTGACGGGCATCCTCGCCGCCTACGGGCTCGGAGCGATCGCGGGCCCGGCGATCGGCGGAATCGGAGGGATCAGCACGCCGTTCGCCATCCACCTCGTGCTCGTGACGGTGCTGACCCTGGCGCTCGTGGGGATCGGCGCTCCCAAGAACGCGGCCAAGTTCGGCTCGGACCGGGCCGCGCTCAGGACTCCGGGCTTCTGGCTTGCCTCGGCCGGGATCCTCATGGTGGCACTGACTCTCGGGACGTTCGACGGCCCGATGCCGCTCCACTTCGCCGAGCACCTGAGCCAGGCTGAGATCGCCGCGCTCTATGTCCTCGCCGCCCTCATCTCGTCCGGAGCGGCTGCGCTGGCGGGCCGCCAGGCACCGAGGCCCGTGCTCGCCGTCGCGACGGTGCTCATGACGCTCTCGATCGCGCTCGGCGGAGCGACCGAGATGATCGGCCTCTGGGTGGTCGTCGCGGTTCTGTTCGGGCTGGGCGTCGGGGCGGGCGAGGCGGGTTCCCTCGGCGTCCTCCTCGAATCGATCGGAGTCGACCGCATCGTGCTGGCGATGGTCGTCTGGTCGCAGATCTGGGCGATCGGCTACCTCGTGGGGCCGGCGATCGGAGGCGGGGTCGCCGAGGCGCTGGGCTACGGGGCCTTGGGGCTCGTGCCGCTGGTCGCCAGCATGTTCGTCTTCGTCGGGTTCGCCAGGCTCCGCTCGGAGCCCGCGGCGGCCTGACCCTCGAAGCGAAGCTTCGCCAGCTTCAGGTCCTCCGGGATCTCCGTCGGGTAGTCCCTCGTCAGGCAGGCGCGGCAGAACGTGCCCTCGGGCCTCCGTGTCGAGTCCTGCAGGCCTTCGAGGGAGAGGTAGGCGAGGCTCGTCGCGCCGAGCTGCTCGCGAACCGCCTCGACCGAGCGGCCACCGGCGATCAGCTCGTCCTCGTCGGCCATGTCGATCCCGTAGAAGCACGGGGAGACGATGGGCGGGGAGGAGATGCGCAGGTGCACCTCGAGGGCGCCCTCCTCGAAGAGCATCGCCACGATCTTTCGGGTCGTCGTGCCGCGGACGATCGAGTCGTCCACGACCACGACGCGCTTCCCCGAGACCTCACCGAGCGGGTTGAACTTCGTCTTGATCCCGTGCTCGCGGAGCGCCTGGTCGGGCTGGATGAACGTGCGCCCGACGTAGCGGTTCTTGATCAGGCCCTCGGCGAAGGGGATCCCGCTTGCGCGCGCGAAGCCGATCGCAGCCGGCGTGCCCGAGTCAGGCACGGCCATGACGAGGTCGGCCTCGACCGGCGCCTCGGCGGCCAGCTGCTCGCCCATGCGCACGCGGGCCCCGTGGAGCTCGACGCCGCGGAGCTTCGAGTCGGGCCGGGCGAAGTAGATGAACTCGAAGATGCAGAGGGAGCCCGCGCCGTCGGGCGCGACTGCCTGGTGCGCCTCGTACCCGTTCTCGTCCACGACCACCATCTCGCCCGGGGCGAGCTCCCGCTCGACCTCGGCGCCGAGGAGGTCGAGCGCGCAGGTCTCGGAGGCGAGGAGCCAGTCGTCCTCGAGCCTGCCGAGGACGAGCGGTCGGATCCCCAGCGGGTCGCGGAAGCCCACGAGCTTCCCCTCGGCGAGGAGAACCGCGGAGAACGCGCCCTGGATCCTGCCCATTGCGCCTGCGACCGCCTCCTCGAGCGGGCGCTCGTCCCGCGCGATCAGCGCCGCGATCACCTCGGTGTCCGAGGTCGAGCGGAGGCGCGCACCCTCGGCGAGGAGCCCGGCGCGGAGCTCGCTCGTGTTCGTGAGGTTGCCGTTGTGGCCGAGCGCGACCGTTCTCGCGCGGCCCTGCTGGATGATCGGCTGAGCGTTCGCCCAGTGCGTGGAGCCGGTGGTGGAGTAGCGCGCGTGTCCGACGGCGACCTGGCCGGTGAGCCCGCGCAGCTTCTGCTCGCTGAAGACCTGGGTGACGAGGCCCATGTCGCGAAGTGCGGTGACGCGGCCCTCGTCCGAGACGGCGATCCCGGCCGACTCCTGGCCGCGGTGCTGGAGCGCGAAGAGCCCGAAGTACGTGAGTCGCGCGACGTCGCGGTCGGGAGCGTGGATGCCGAAGATCCCGCACATCAGGCGTAGCCGCCTGCGCGGGCGAGGTCTTCGAGCTCGACGCCGAAGATCTTCGAGCCGCCCGCCTCGCCGACGCGCCGGTAGGGCATGCCCTCGAGCGCTGACTCGTCCTCCGGGCGACAGGCGACGACCGCCTGGCCGCCTCCCTCGCCGAACCAGGCGACGGCGTCCTCCTCGAGCTCGACCCGCGCGCCCAGTTCCGACCAGAGCGCGAGCTCGGCGAGCGCGACGGCCAGGCCTCCCTCCGAGACGTCGTGGGAGGCGGTGAGCGTCGGAGCCGCGCGCCAGAGGAAGCGGACGAGCGCGGCCTCGGCGCCGAGGTGCGGGCGCGGGGGCCTTCCGGCCGGGCCGCCGAGGAAGCGCGCCTGGTACTCCGAGCCGTCGAGCGCGAGCTCGGGCGCGCCGACGACGTAGATCGCATCGCCCTCCCGCCACCCTGCCGGGACGAGCCGGACGTCGGGTACGAGCCCGACGCAGCCCACCACCGGAGTGGGGTGGATCGCCGTGCCGTCGGTCTCGTTGTAGAGCGAGACGTTGCCGGAGACGACGGGGATCCCGAGCGCCTCGCAGGCGAGCGACATGCCCTCGATCGCCTCGGTCAGCTCCCAGGCGATCTCCGGCTTCTCCGGGTTCCCGAAGTTGAGGCAGTCGGTCAGCGCGAGCGGCTTCCCGCCGGCACACGCGACGTTGCGCGCCGCCTCGAGCACGGCGAGCATCCCGCCGGTCTGCGGGTCGAGCGATGCGATCCGCCCCGACCCGTCCAGGGAGACCGCGAGCCCGCGATGCGAGGGGCGAAGCCGCAGCACGGCCGCGTCGAGCCCGGGGCGGCGGACCGTGCGCGAGCCGACGAGGTGGTCGTAGCGACGGTAGACCGAGACGCGGCTCTTCAGGCCCGGCGTGCGGAGGAGGTCGAGGAGCTCGGCGGTCTCGGGCTTGATCGGCCGGTGGGAGATCGGCGCCTGCAGCGTGCGCGGCCTCGTCGCGACGCGGTAGCGCGGCGTCTCCTCCGTGAGGAGCTCCGCGGGGATCTCGCCGACGACCTCGTCGTCCCAGAACATGCGCAGCGTGCCGGAAGCGGTGACGACGCCGATGTCGGCGACCTCGAGCTCCCAGCGGGCGCACACCTTCGCGACTGCATCCGGCTGGTCGGTGACGCAGACCATCCGCTCCTGGCTCTCCGAGATCACGATCTCGACAGGCTCCATGTCGGCCTCGCGGAGCGGCACGCGGTCGAGGTGAACGTCGAGGCCGACGCCGCCTCTCGCCATCTCGGAGAGGGAGGACGCAAGGCCCGCCGCGCCGAGGTCCTGCAGCGACTGGACCAGGCCGCCCTCCACGAGCGCGAGGCTCGCCTCGATCAGCTTCTTGCCCGTGAAGGGGTCGCCGACCTGGACGGAAGGGCGCTTGTCCTCGTCGTCGTCGGAGAGCTCCTGGCTCGCGAGCACGCTCGCGCCGCCGATCCCGTCGCGTCCCGTGGTCGCGCCGAAGAGGACGACGTGGTTGCCGGCCCCGCCCGCCTGGGCGCGCGTCACGCGGTCGGTCGGGAGGAGCCCGACGCACATCGCGTTGACGAGCGGGTTCGACGCGTAGCCGTCGTCGAAGACCGTGTCGCCGCCGACGGTGGGGACGCCGACGCAGTTGCCGTAGTGCCCGATGCCGCCGACCGCGCGGCCGAACTCGAACCCGGGCTCGCCGAAGCGCAGGCCGTCGAGGAGCGCGATGGGACGCGCGCCCATGGCGACGATGTCGCGGAGGATCCCGCCGACCCCCGTCGCCGCGCCCTGGAAGGGCTCGACCGCGGAGGGATGGTTGTGGCTCTCGACCTTGAACGCGACGGCCTCACCCTCGCCGAGGTCGACGACGCCCGCGTTCTCGCCCGGCCCCTGCAGGACTCCGGCACCCTCCGTGGGGAAGCGCTTGAGCAGGAGAGCCGAGTGCTTGTAGCCGCAGTGCTCCGACCAGAGGAGCGAGAAGACGGCCAGCTCGAAGTCGTTCGGCCGGCGCCCGAGCAGTGTCTCGATACGGTCGAACTCCCCGTCCGTGAGGCCGAGCGCGCGGTGCAACGGGCGGTGAGCAACGGAGCTCAAGAGGCCTCGCCAACCATACCGAGTCGAGCGGAAGGCGAGGAGGGGTCTTCGTCGTTAGGTTCTAAGCATGCGCGGCTATGTGCTCATGCTCGGGATCCTGGCCGCCTCGTGGGGCGCGTCCTACCTCTTCATCAAGGTCGCCGTCGAGGACCTCGAGCCCGCGCCGATGATGTGCCTGCGGCTGATCCTCGCCTTCGCCGCGCTCTTTCCCGTGCTCGCCTACGCCTCGGGCTTTCGCGGCGCGGTCTCCGCGATCCGCGGCACCGGCCGGGGCGGCGCGCTGCTCGGCCTGATCAACATGGCCATCCCGTTCACCCTCATCGCCTGGGGCGAGAAGCACGTGGACTCGGGCGTGGCCGCGATCGCCAACTCGACGGTGCCGATCTTCGTCGCGCTGCTCGCCATCCGCTTCCGCCCGAGCGAGCGCGTGACCGGGATGCGCCTCTTCGGCGTCCTCCTCGGGCTCCTCGGCGTCGGCGTCCTCACGGGGCTCAACCCCGAGGGCGGCTGGTGGGCGATCGCCGGGACGCTCGCGGTCGTGGTCGCCTCGTTCTCCTATGCGTGCGCCAACCTCTACGCGCCGGCGCGCTTCGGGAGCACGGAGCCGATTGTCGTGGCGGCCGCGACGACGTTCTGGGGAATGATCCTGCTGATCCCGCTCTCGCTCTTCCAGCTCCCCGACCAGATGCCCGGCTGGAAGGCGCTCGCGTCGGTCGCCGCCCTCGGCCTCATCGGCACTGCGTTCGCCACGCTCATCCTCTACCGGATGCTGAACACGTACGGGTCGTCGCGCACGTCGCTCGTCACGTACCTGCTGCCGCCGATGGCGCTCTTCTACGGCGTCACGATCCTCGACGAGCAGATCCACCTGAACGCGGCGCTCGGCCTCCTGCTCATCCTCGCGGGCGTGGCGCTCGGCTCGGGCGTCTTCAAGGTCGTGCGGGGCCGTCGGGACGAACCCGCCCCGGCGACCCCACGCGCTTAAGGCCAGCCTCAGCGGCCGGTGACTGCGAACCAGTTGCCGCTGCCCGACGTCACGAAGACAATCGGGGCGAAGCACGGCGACGGCAGCACGACCTTCGCGTCGATCTCGGCGTTTCCCGTCATCGTCGCCGGCACCGGATCCGTCGAGACGTTCACCGTCGTCGGCTCGCCTGCTGCGTTGGAGGAGAGGCAGCTCACGACTCCCCTGAACGTCGGAGATGGATTCACGCCAGAGGAGACGACGACAAGCCCCTCAACGTCGATGTCGAGACGTCCGTCGGCCCGAAGCCTCCCCTGTGCGGACTCGAGCTCCCACGCGACGCCGCCGCCGTTCACGCCGCGAATCGGGTTCGTCACGCCGGTGTAGGGCGGCACGACCGGCGCCATCGTGTCGAACTTGAGGACCGCGCGTCCGTCCCCGCTCGAGATCGCGGCCGTCACGCCGATCGCCGCCAGCGCGGCAACCGCGGCCACTACTGCCAAGAGCTTCTTCATCCCGTCTCCCTTTCCCTCGAGGGTTTGCGTACGCATACGGAGGGCGGGCCCGGATGGTTCTTTCCGGCGGCCAGATCGGGGAGGCCGCGTGCGTTAGTCTCGCGCGATGGAGCTGATCCACACCTGCTACCGAATCACCGACCCCGACCGCTCGGTCGCCTTCTACGAGGCACTCGGGTTCGAAAAGCGCCGGGAGCTTCCGATTCGCGACGAGGCGATCAACATTTTCATGGGCCTGCCCGGGGACGACGACCGCCTGGAGCTCACCTACAACTTCGGCGTCGACTCCTACGAGCTCGGTACCGGCTACGGCCACATCGCGCTCACCGTGGACGACCTCGACGGGACGCTCGAGCAGCTCGCCGGCCAGGGGAT
Organism: uncultured Actinomycetes bacterium; assembly: GCA_963766725.1. Taxonomy (GTDB): domain Bacteria; phylum Actinomycetota; class Thermoleophilia; order Gaiellales; family Gaiellaceae; genus DATEOR01. The sequence goes on along the minus strand of CAVYBK010000015.1, from coordinate 135,570 downwards.
CGAGCCCGAGCGCCCGCCGTACACCGTGCGAGAGGGGGGCTCCCGACTCTGCTTCGTCAGCGATCCGGACGGCTACCGGGTCGAGCTCATCGAGCAGGGATGAATTTGCGCGCACGCGTCCCGGACGGCTACAGGGTGGGGTGGAGATCATCGGGCGAGATGAGGTGAGAACCGATGCGACTTCTCGCGAACGCCTCCTTCTCGGGAAATGTGAGTGCGGTGCGGTTCGCTATCGCGTTGCAGACGCGTTCCTGTACGCCGCGAACTGTCATTGCTCCCGGTGCCGCGCGGCCACGGGATCGGCCTTCAAGGCGTTTGCGGGGATTGAGCGAAGCAAGTTCGAGATCGAAGAAGGCTCAGGCAACCTCCTCGTCCACGGGTCGGACGAGCTGAACGACACCCGCTGCGGGACATGTGGTTCGCTTCTCTTCTCAGTGGTGCGCGACGGCGAGTACGTGCACGTCGCGATGGGCTCGCTCATCGACGAACCCAGTGTTCGGCCCACAGAACACATCTTCGTCGGCTCGAAGGCGCCGTGGTTCGAGATCACTGATGACCTCCCGCAAGCGGAGGAGTACGAGTGAGCCGGCGCCCCACTCGCGCACGCGATTCCTCGGACGGTTTCCGCGTCGAGTTGATCGAACGCAGCGGCTGATCGAGGGTCTCGAGAGGAGGCGAGTCGAGGTCCAGTGGGGCCCCGTCACGCCTTCGGCGCCCTTGGTGTGGTTGACCCGCGAGAACGCCAGGCGCAAGATGTGCTGCCCGGTTCATAGACGGGGCGCTGCGGCCTTGAAGCTCGAAGACCCTCTCCCATCGACGTCGGAAGCCGGGATCCGGACCTTCCTGATCGCCGACGTCCGGGGCTACACGCGGTACACCCAGGAGCACGGGGACGAGGCGGCTGCTCGCCTTGCTGCCTCCTTCGCCGAGATCGTCGAGAGCGTCGTCGAGGGCACGGGCGGCAGACTCGTCGAAACCCGCGGAGACGAGGTACTTGTCGTCTTCGGTTCCCCCCGAGACGGGATACGCACTGCCATTGCGCTTCAGCATCGGTTCGTCGAGCGCATGCGATCCGAGGATCCGCTTCCGCTACGAGTGGGCGTCGGTCTCGATGCGGGCGAGGCTGTGCCGGTGAATGGTGGCTACCGCGGCGGTGCACTGAACCTCGCGGCGCGCCTTTGTAGCCTCGCGCAGCCGGGGGAGGTTCTCGTCAGCGAAGGCCTCGCCCATCTGGCGCGCAAGGTCGACGATACGACGTACGTCGATCGCGGTCGCATCAGCGTCAAGGGCCTGCCGGAGCGGGTGCGCGTCTATCAGGTCTCGTTCTTGCTCGACATGCCTGCCGACGAGCCGGCGCCACGCGGAATCCGCACGACGGTGATCCTCGCGGCTGCGGCCGTCGCAGCCATCGCGATCCTGGCCGTTTTCGTCGCCCTGCTCACGACGGGCTTCGCGGGTTCCGATCCGCCGAAGCGAATCGAGGAGAACGCGCTGGGCGCAATCGATTCCAAGGGTGCGAAACTGGCGAGCCAGACACCCGTCGGTAACGGGCCCACAGCCGTTGTCGAGGGGCTCGGGTCGGTCTGGGTGGCGAACAGCGTCGACGGGACGGTGTCACGAGTCGACCCTGACCGAGAGGAGCGCCCAGTCATCCAGGTGCCCGGGACACCGGGTGGCATCGCCGCGGGCGAGGGGGCGGTCTGGGTGACCGATGCGACGGGCCACACGCTCTCCCAGCTCAGCGCCGATTCGAACACTGTGGTTCGCGACGACATCGCCGTGGGCAACGGCGCCGGCGCGGTCACGGTCGGAGATGGCGCTGTGTGGGTGGGAAACGCGCTCGACGGCACCGTGTCCCGGGTGGATCCCCAGCGCGGGGTCGAGACCGACGTCGTGGGCGTGGGCGGCCGTCCTGACGCGCTCGCCGTCGGCGCCGGGTCGATCTGGGTCACGAACGGGGACACCGCGAGCGTCAGTCGGATCGATCCGCGGAAACGCGTCGTGGTTCAGACGATTCCAGTCGGAAACGGCCCGCGGGGAATCGCAGTCGACGGTGAGGCCGTCTGGGTCGCAAACGCCCTCGACGGCACCGTCTCGAAGATTGCGGCGACCACGGGTTCGGTTGCACGCGTCGAAGCCGTTGCCCCCGGAGTCTCGAGCATCGTCGCCTCCGGTGGCGCCATCTGGGTTGCGAGCCCGCCGGCATCCAAGGTCTTCCGCCTCGACCCCGAAAGCGGGCAGGTCACCGACACGATCGAGATGGGGAGTAGCCCGAGCGCGCTTGCGGCGGGCGCCGACGACACCGTCTGGGCGGCCGCACTTCCCCCCGCGTCCCGTCATCGCGGCGGGACGCTCATCGTCAGCGCGTATCTCTCGGGTTGCAACTGCCTCGACCCGGCCTTCGCCTGGCAGGCCGACGCCTGGCGCGCGCTCTCGATGCTGTACGACGGGCTCGTTGCCTACCGCAAGACCGGTGGCGCCCCAGGGGCGACGCTCGTCCCGGACCTGGCCGTGAACCTGCCGATCCCCACCGACGGCGGGCGGACGTACCGCTTCCAGCTTCGTAGGGGGCTCCAGTTTTCCGACGGCCGCCCGGTTCGGGCGAGCGACTTTCGTGCGTCGATGGAGCGGCTGCTCAGGTTGAATGGCGTTAGCGTTCCACCCTTCTATGGCGGGATCGTCGGCGCTGAACGCTGCTCCGCGCGGCTCGACCGTTGTGATCTGCGGGAAGGGATTGAGGTCGACGACGCGGCGGGCACCGTCACGATTCACCTCTCCGCGCCGGACCCAGACCTGCTCGCCAAGCTGGCGCTTCCTTTCGCCTTCGTGCTTCCCGCTGACGCGCCGGAGCCCGATCAACCCGTGACGGATCTCGGCCGTTTCGGGGACGTCGGCGCGTACAGAATTCCGGGTACAGGGCCTTATGTGGCCGCGTCGTTCGACCCGAAGCACGAGCTTCGGCTCACGCGCAACCCTCGCTTCAAGCCCTTCGCTCCCGATGCCCAGCCGGACGGCTACCCCGACCAGATCGTCATTCGGATCCTGGGTGACGGTAACTCTCCGGACCAGAGAAGCGCAGTCAGCGAGGTGGAAGCCGGGAAGTCCGACTGGACGAGCGGACTCTCATCGGAGGAGATCGAGCGGCTCGCCGTTCGGAATGCCGCTCAACTCCATACGACGCCGGTGGGCGGTGTCCAGCATCTCATGCTCAACACGCATCAGCGGCCGTTCTCCGACGTCCGCGCTCGCCGCGCGCTCGCGTATGCAATCGACCGCAATCGCCTTGCGATGCTTGCGGGAGGGGAGCTCGTGGCAAGGCCGACCTGCCAGGTCCTGCCGCCGACCGTGCCGGGATACCGCCCCTACTGCCCCTACACCGTCACCCCGGCCGCCGCCATCTGGAGAGCCCCCGACCTCGCGCGCGCACGTCGCCTGGCAGAGCAATCGCACACCCTTGGAGAGCACGTGGTGATCGCGATTCAAGCGGGGAGTCCGGCTGACCCGAGTCTCGCTGAGTATGTCGCGCACGTCCTCAGACGGGTGGGCTACCGAGCTACGGCGCGCGTCGAGGAGGACGCGTTCGGCGCAATGCTCGACCCCCACAGCACCGTGGATGCCATGAGGCTCGGGTGGCTCCAGGATTACGCCGCGCCCTCCAACTTCGTCGAGCCTCTCTTCACCTGCAAAGCCAATCAGGAGGGCGGTGTCAACGTCTCCCAGTTCTGCGACCCGCGCCTCGATGCACTCGTCTCCCGCGCTCGAGCGACGAAGAACGCGAGTGCCACGGCCGAGGCCTGGGCGCGGATCGACCGCCTCCTTGTGGACGAGGCTCCGGCCGTCCCGCTCTACGCCTTGCGTGAAGCCGATTTCGTTTCGAAGCGGGTGGGCAACTACATCTTCAATCCCCAGTTTGGTGTGTTGCTCGACCAGATGTGGGTCCGGTAAGTCGTCGGCTCGATCTCGCCGCTGCCCGGGTCGCCGATGTACCCGTTCCGGGAAGGCCTACTATGCTCCCCGCCAACACTGGACGACTGACGACTGCCGTTCAGTCGGGAAATTACTGGGGAGGTATGGCACATGTCCGGATTTGGACGGATGCTCGGGCGTAGACATGTCCGAGCGTTGACGATCGTCGCCATCGCATTAGCCGCGGTGTTGCCGGCCGGCAGGGCGCAGGCAGCCCCGTCACAGGCGGATTGCGACGCGCGCCCGAACAACACGATTCCGAAGATGCTCGAGTGCATTCGCGTCGGCCAGGTGCGGGCGCACCAGGCCGCGCTCCAGGAGATCGCGAACGACAACGGAGGAAACCGCTTCGCCGGTCTCTCGGGCCACAACGAGTCGGTGGACTACGTCGTCGACACCCTCGAGGCCGCAGGCTGGGACGTCAGCCTGCAGGAGTTCGACTACACGTCGTACCGCGAGCTCGGCCCCTCCGCCCTGCAGCAAACGGCGCCGGGGACCGTCACCTACGTCGAAGGCACCGACTTCGGTGTGATCGACCAGTCCGATCCAGGGGACGTCACCGCTCCGGTCACGGGCGTCGACCTCCAGTTCGGGCTCGGAAACACCTCGACGAGCGGCTGCGAGACTGCCGACTTCGCGGGCTTCCCCGCGGGGAACATCGCGTTGCTCCAGCGGGGCGTCTGCACCTTCGAGCTGAAGGCCGAGAACGCAGCGGCCGCGGGCGCCGTCGGGATCGTGATCTTCAACCAGGGCAACACGCCCGACCGCACGGGCATCCCGCCCGTGACCCTCACGGCGAACAACACGAGCGGCATCCCGGTGCTCGGGACGACTTATCAGCTGGGCGACACGCTGGCCCACACCCCGGGTCTCGAGATGCGGGTGTTCGCGAACACCGAGCGCAAGGTGCTGCCGACCGCCAACGTGATCGCGGAGCGAACCGGCGCAAACGACGACAACGTCGTCATGGCCGGCGCGCATCTCGACTCGGTCCTGGCCGGACCCGGGATCAACGACAACGGGTCGGGCAGCGCCGTCCTCCTCGAGATCGCTCAGCAGCTCGCCCACGTGAAGCTGCAGAACACCGTTCGCCTCGCATGGTGGACCGCGGAGGAGAGCGGGCTCGTCGGTTCGACGAATTACGTCAACAGCCTGAGCGAAGAGGAGCTCGGCCGAATCGCCCTGTACATGAACTTCGACATGGTCGGTTCGCCGAACTACATCTTCATGACGCAGGATGCCGACCAGTCGAGCTTCGAGGCTCCGGTCGCGGTTCCGGACGGCTCGGTAGCGATCGAGGATCTCTTCGAGTCGTTCTACACGAAGCAGCACGAGCCCTACGACGACGCGGCATTCGACGGACGCAGCGACTACCAGGCGTTCATCAACAACGACGTTCCGGCCGGCGGGCTCTTCACCGGCGCGGAGGTTCCCAAGACCGCCGAGCAGGCGGGAATCTGGGGCGGGACCGTGGGTGCGCAGTTCGACCCGTGCTACCACCAGGCCTGCGACACCTTCGCCAACAACAACAATCACGCCCTGAGCGTGAACGCGGACCTGATCGCGTTCGCAGTGCTGACGTACTCGTACTCGACGAAGTCGGTGAACGGCGTACCGGGCAAGACGATCCCCGGCACGTACCCGCTTCCGGCTCCGGCGGGGTCTGAGGGCACCTTCCTTCCGTAAGCCTAGGACCAGAGGGGGCGGCTTCGGGCCGCCCCCTCTTCTTTAGGGCTGCGTCTTAGAGCGGGGCCGGTAGTCGCCCACGAGCACGCCGTGCCCGACAAGCACCACGCCGGCGACGCTCACCCCCGGGATCTCGACCTCGCGTACTCGAGGGGCCGAGTCGGCTGCGGTCGGAGAGACGCTCGGCGAGGTAGGGGTTGGCGAGCGCCGTGCCCGGGGCGGACCACGCTCGACGCTCGGAACGTGAGCATGTTCTCCGGCCCCCGAAGCGCCGGAGCCGGAGCAGTGTCCCGAACGCAACGGGCTTTCCCCGCGAGCCGCGGCGAAGCGCGCTTTTCGCCCCGCGCACGAAGACCCGCTTCGGGAGGGAGAGAGCTTTCGCCGCACGGCTCAGCGGCCGTTCTCCAAGCGTAAGGAGTACTTATGCTCGCAGCAAGAAATCAAAGTGGTGGTGATGCTCACGATTGGGAAAGCTCAACCTGTGGCCGGGTTCATCCTGCGTCGCCTGCTGTGGACGATTCCCATCCTGTGGGTGGTTCTCACGATCGTGTTCTTCATGATGCGGTCGATCGGGGGCGACCCGTTCCGGCACGGGCCGCTGCTCGGGCTCTCGAACGCGGGCTGGGTGAAGTACGGGGACCCCCAGCCGCCGGCGATCCGCCGGAACCAGCGCGAGAAGTACGGCCTCGACCTGCCCTGGTACCAGCAGTACGGCAATTATCTGAAGGGCGTCGTGACACTCGACTTCGGGCCGTCGCTGTCGTTTCGGTACATGCGGGTGACCGACATCATCAAGCAGATGGCGCCGCGCTCGGTCCAGCTCGTGCTGCTGGCGTTCGCGTGGGCGATCCTCATCGGGATTCCCGTCGGCATCCTGGCCGCGCTGCGGCCGGGGTCATTTTTCGACTATGCCGTCCGCGTCCTCACCGGCCTCGGCATCTCGCTGCCCAGCTTCCTCGTCGCCACGCTGCTCATCTACTACGTGTCGGTGAAGCTCGCTCTGCTCCCGACCTCGGGCTGGGACGACGGCTGGCAGAACAAGGTGCTGCCGACTCTCACCCTGAGCCTCGTGCCGATGGCCTACTTCGCGCGGCTCCTGCGCGGCACGCTGCTCGAGACCCTGGAGAGCGACTACGTCCGGATGGCCCGAGCAAAGGGCCTGTCGCGGAGGCGCATCGTCGGCGTCCACGCGCTCAAGAACTCGTTGCTGCCCCTGATCGTCGTGGCCGGGCCGATGTTCGGTGCGATGGTCACCGGCTCGTTCATCGTCGAGAACATCTTCGCCATCCCGGGCATCTCGAAGTACTTCGTCGCCTCGGTGGTCGCCCGCGACTACACGGTGGTCATGGGCGTGACGATCGTCCTCGCGGTGATGATCATCTGCCTGAACCTGCTCGTGGACATCGCCCACCACATGCTCGATCCGCGGTTGCGCGAAGCCTGATCCTCCGGGGCGCCTTCCGGCGCGGGGATGTTCCGAAGCCGGCACATTTGGTGCGCCTCACGCGCGCTTTTTCGTTCTAGCCTCGGGTCATGGCGAAGGCGACGACACCCTGGGGGCAGGCAGAGGTCCTGGAGGAGTTCACCGTGCAGCAGCGCGCGGGCGACCGCCGCTTCGCGACGATCGTCCAACTCCTGGTGGACGAGAAAGGAAACGAGCTCGTGCGCTTCGCCTACTCGACCGACGGCACGGCTCGGAGAGGCCCCGTCACCCTCCGCGGCCGCGACCTCGAGCGCTTCCGCGCAGCGCTCGCCGAACATCCAGCGATCCAAGGAGCGCTCGGGATGGCTGCCTAGGCCCTCGCATAGAGCCGCTCTCGAGCGGCATCCACGAGCGACGCGAGCACGAGCGCGCCGTCCCCCGACCCGAGCAGGGGATCCACCGCGTGCTCGGGGTGCGGCATCAGCCCGAGGACGTTCCCGTCGGCGTTGACGACGCCTGCGATGTCGCGCTCCGAGCCGTTCGGGTTCGCGCCCCGCGCGTAGCGGAAAATGATCTGCTCGTCGTCCAGGTCGGCCGGTGCGTGGTAGCAGCCCTCCCCGTGCTTCACGGGGATCACCAGCTCCTGCCCGGGCTCACACCTGGAGGTGAACGGCGTGTCGGTGCGCTCGACCCGGACGGGGACGTCCGCGCAAACGAACTCGAGCGACGCGTTGGGGCGCAGCACCCCGGGAAGGAGGCCGGCCTCGCACAGGATCTGGAAGCCGTTGCAGATCCCGAGGACGAGACCGCCGTCCGCCGCGAATGCGGTCACTGCTTGCATCGCGGGCGAGAAGCGGGCGATCGCGCCGCAGCGCAGATAGTCGCCGTACGAGAACCCGCCGGGGAGGACGACGGCGTCCACCTCGGGGAGCTCCTCCTCCGCGTGCCAGACGAGCCGCGCGTCGGCGCCGAGTGCGGTGAGCGCCCACGCCGCGTCACGGTCGTCGTTCGACCCAGGGAAGACGAGCACCGCGATGCGCGGCACGACTTCGCTCATTCGGCGACCTCGATCTCGTAGCTCTCGATCAGTGGGTTCGCGAGCAGGCGCTCGCACATGCGCTCGATCTCGCCGCGCGCCTCGTCGGCGGTGGCGGCCTCGACGTCGAGGTCGATCACGCGTCCGACGCGAGCCTCGCCGACCGGGAACCCGAGCTGCCGCAGCGAGCTCTCGACCGCCTCTCCCTGGGGGTCGAGGATCCCTGCCTTCGGCCGGACGAGCACGGTCGCCCTCATCGAAGGACGACCTCGGGGTCGGCGACGTAGTCCTCGAACGAGAGGCCGGTGAGGCGCTCGAAGGCCTCGACGTAGCGGGCGCGGGTCTCGACGACCACTTCCTCCGGGAGCTCCGGGCCCGGCGCGGTCTTGTCCCAGCCGAGGCGCTCGCAGTAGTCGCGCACGTACTGCTTGTCGAATGACGGCTGGGGGCCGCCAGGGGTATACACGTCCGCGGGCCAGAAGCGGGAGGAGTCCGGCGTCAGGGCCTCGTCTCCGAGAACGAGCTCGCCGTTCTCGTCGAAGCCGAGCTCGAACTTCGTGTCGGCGATGATCACGCCGCGCTCGGCGGCGTACTCGGACGCGTGCCGGTAGAGCTCGAGGACGATCCGCTCGACCTCGGCCAGACGCTCCTCGCCGACGAGCTCGGCCGCGCGGGCGTGGTCGATGTTCTCGTCGTGTCCGGTCTGCGCCTTCGTCGCCGGCGTGAAGATCGGAGCGGGCAGCCGGTCCGACTCGCGCAACCCGGCCGGAAGCTCGTGGCCCGAGGTCGCGCCGGTCGCGCAGTAGTCCTTCCACCCGGAGCCGGCGAGGTATCCGCGTACGACGCACTCGATCGGGAGCATCTGCAGGCGCCTCGCCTCGGTCGAGCGGCCGTCGGGCCGTAGCGCGAGCAGGTGGTTCGCGACGATCTCGCGCGTCCGCGCGAACCAGAAGCCGGAGAGCCCGGTGAGCACTCGGCCCTTGTCCGGGATCTCGGTCGGGAGCACGACGTCGAAGGTCGAGATGCGGTCGCTGGCGACGAGCAGCAGTCGCTCGGAGTCGAGCTCGAAGATCTCGCGAACCTTGCCGCTCGCGACGTGGACGGCAGCCTCAGGCATGAACGGGTTCCTCCTTGCGGGTCATGAGGGCGGACAGTCGGTCGAAGACGACGTCGACGTGCTTGAGGGCGTCGTCCAGGTCGAAGGCGGCGTCGAGCGCCTCCGGGGGGAGCGTCAGCTCGGGGTCCTGCTCCAGCAGGGCGCGCAGGTCGAGCCCCTCGTCCCACGCGCGGAGCGCGTTTCGCTGGACGAGCCGGTAGGCCTCGTCGCGGGAGAGGCCGGACTCGACGAGCGAGAGCAGGACGCGCTGGCTGAAGACGAGGCCGTGCGAGGAGTCGAGGTTCGCGCGCATCCGGTCAGGGTCGACGACGAGGCCGTCGACGAGCCACGTGAAGCGGTCGAGCATGTAGTCGAGTGCGAGGAAGGCATCGGGGAGGACGACGCGCTCGGCGCTCGAGTGGGAGATGTCCCGCTCGTGCCAGAGTGCGACGTTCTCGAGCCCGACCGTCGCCGCCGCTCGCACGACGCGCGCGAGGCCGCAGAGCCGCTCCGAGACGATGGGATTCCGCTTGTGCGGCATCGCGGACGAGCCCTTCTGGCCTCGGCCGAAGGGCTCCTGAACCTCACGAACCTCGGTGCGCGCGAGGTGGCGGATCTCGGTGGCGAAGCGCTCGACCGACGCGGCGCAGACGGCCAATGCCGAGAGGAGCTCGGCATGCCGGTCGCGTGGGACCACCTGTGTGGAGACCGGTTCGGGCATGAGTCCGAGACGGGCGCACGCGACCCGCTCCACCTCGGGGTCGCCGCCGCCGTAGATCCCGACCGCCCCCGAGATCTTCCCGACGCTGATTCCGGCGAGAGCGCGCTCGATGCGGTCGCTGTCGCGCTCGAGCTCGAAGGCCCAGCCTGCGAGCTTGGCGCCGAAGGTGATCGGCTCGGCGTGGACGCCGTGAGTTCGTCCGACCATCACGGTGGCGCGATGCTCCTCCGCGCGGCGAGCGACGGCCGCAAATGCGCTCTGGAGCCCGTCGAGGATGAGCAGGCAGGCCTCGCGAGCCTGCAGGGCGAGCGCCGTGTCGAGCACGTCGGAAGAGGTCAGGCCGAAGTGGAACCAGCGCCCGTCGTCCCCGAGCTCTTCGGCGACGGCATCCACGAACGCGGCGAGGTCGTGGTGCGTCCGCTCCTCGATCTCGGCGACGCGCTCGGGTGTCGGCGGAGTCGCCCGCTCGCGGATGCGCGCGACCGCGTCGGCCGGAACCGCCTCGATCTCGCCCCAGCCTTCGAGGGCGGCCAGCTCGACCTCGAGCCAGCGGGCGAGCTTGCCCTCGTCCGACCAGATGTGCTGCATGGCCGGGCGGGAGTAGCGCGGGATCACCGGTCCGATTCTAGAGCCCGCGGTGGGCGACCCGGGGGAAAGCCGACCGGCGGTTGCGTCCGTATTGTGAGCGTGGCCATGGTGAGCAGGAAGAAAGTCCTGGTGATCGAGGACGAGCGCCCGATCGCGGAGCCTCTCGCGGACGCGCTGCGGCGCGAGGGCTTCGACGTCCACCTCGCCGCGACGGCCGCGGACGGCCTCGAGGCCTTCTCGGCGCAGGCGCCGGACATCGTCCTCCTCGACGTCATGCTGCCCGACGGCGACGGCCGCGACGTGCTCCGCCAGATCCGCCAGGGATCGCGCACGCCGGTGGTGATGGTGAGCGCGCGCGGGGAGGAGATGGACCGCGTGCTCGGCCTCGAGCTCGGCGCCGACGACTACGTCACGAAGCCGTTCAGCGCGGCAGAGCTCGTCGCCCGCATGCGCGCCGTTCTCAGGCGGAGCACGGCCGAGCCCGTGGACGTGTCCGGCGGAGCCTTGGCGAGCGGCGATGTAGCCATGAACCTCGACACGCGCACGGTCACCCGCGACGGCGAGGCCGTCGAGCTGACGGTGAAGGAGTTCGAGCTCCTGCGCGTCCTCCTCGAGAGCGCCGGCCGGCTGGTGAAGCGCGACGACCTCGTCTCGGAGGTCTGGGACCCGAACTGGTTCGGCTCGACGAAGACGCTCGACGTCCACGTCAGCTCGCTGCGCAAGAAACTCGGCGACGATCCCGCCGCGCCTCGCTACATCCACACCGTTCGCGGCGTCGGCTTTCGCTTCTCGTCCGCGGACGAGCTCGAGCCGTGAGCTTTCGTACCCGCCTCGTCCTCGCGGCCGCCTATCTCGTCGCCGCGGTCGTCCTCGCGCTCGAGATCCCGCTCGCGCTCAGCATCGAGCGGAGGGCGGACTCCGATTTTCAGACGGACGTGCTCGGCCGGGCCGCGCTCCTCGCCGCCCGCATCTCCGACGAGGTGGCGGCGACGAACCAGGGAGCCCCGAACGCGAGCACCGGCGCGCTGACCCAGGCGGTTGACGACGCCGCCGCGGCCGTGGACGAGCGAATCGTGGTGACGAACGACCGCGGGCACCTGCTGGTGGACAGCGCGGGGCAGGCTGCACCCGGGTCCACGTTCGCCACGGCCGAGCGGCCGGAGTTCAGGGTTGCCCTCACGGAGGGGCGCGTCGACTCGCGCCGGCGCTTCAGCGAGACCGCCGGAGGCGATCTTCTGCTCGTCACGGTCCCGGTCGTCGACGGGGGCGAGGTCGTCGGCGCGGTGCGGGTGTCGTCCTCCCGCGAGTCCGTCGTCGACCGCGTGCACAACAGCTGGCTCCGTCTTGCGGCGATCGGGCTCGCGGTCGTAGCGGGTGCCTTCGTGCTCGCCTGGATCCTGGCCACGACTGTCTCGCGGCCGCTCGGTCGGCTCCGCGACACCGCGGGGGAGCTCGGCGGCGGCGACCTCGACGCGCGCGCCCCGACCGACGGCCCGGCCGAGCTCGCGGCGCTGGGCGTTTCCTTCAACCGCATGGCCGACGCGCTCGGCTCGAGCATGCGCGCGCAGCGCGACTTCGTCGCGAACGCGTCGCACCAGCTCCGCACGCCGCTGACCGGGATCAAGCTTCGGCTCGAGGCGATTCGAGCCGAAGGCGGGGCGGCCGGCGAGAACGCCGCGAAAGCGGAGGAGGAGCTCGACCGGCTCGAGGCGCTCGTGGACGACCTGCTCGCGCTCGCCGGCGCGGCGACGCCGCCGCCCGCGGGGGTCACCGTCGACCTCTCCTCGGTGGCCGAAGACGCGGTCGAGCGGTGGCAGGCTCCCGCGGGCGAAGCCGAGAAGACCGTGGAGGCCGGACGCCTCGAGCAGGCGCTCGTCTTTGCCGACCCCGCCGACCTCGCGCATGTCGTCGACAACCTGATCGAGAACGCGCTTCGCTACGCGCCGCCGGGCACGCAGGTCACCGTCGAGTCGTGCGTCCGAGAACGGGCGAGGGACACTGGTCGTCGCCGACAACGGGCCCGGGATCCCCGAAGACGACCGCGCGCGGGTCTTCGAGCGCTTCTACCGGGGGTCGAACGGGCGCCGTCTCGGCCCGGGAACCGGGCTCGGGCTGGCGATCGTCGCCGAGCTCGTGGAGCGCTGGGACGGCCAGGTGACCCTCGCCGACGGCCCGGGCACGCGTGTGCGGGTGGTCTTCCGCCAGACGCCTGCCGATCGCTGACCAGGGCTTTACCGATTCTGAAGACGGGCGCTGCTACGTTCAGAGCATGCGTCGTGTCACCACCGTTCTCGTCGCGCTCGCGGGGCTCGCATTGCCCGTCGGGCTTGCGCTCGCGGTCTACCTGAGCTCGGCGAGCACGATCGCCGCGACGCCCGCTTCGGTGCCCGTCGCGACACAGGGAAAGGCCAATCCGAAGGCACTCGAGGACGACTCCAAGAAGTCCGAGAAGAAGAAGGACAGCCGTGGATCGGACGACGCCTCGTCCGGGACGACGACGGGGGACGACCACGGCGGCTCTTCCTCGAGCGGCAGCTCCGGCAGCGGCACGTCAGGGTCGAGCGGCGGCACGAGCACCGACGACCATTCGGGGTCGGACGACAACGGCGGCTCGGGCAGCAGCTCCGGTCCGGGCGGGGGCGGATCCGACGACCGCTCCGGCTCGAGCTCGGGCTCAGGCTCCTCGGGCTCCGGTCGAGCGGGTCCGGGTCGGACGATTCCGGCGGCGACGACTAGCTCCGCCGGGCGCCTGAACCAAGTCTTTACTCCCGCCGACCGAACCTTCACCGGAACGCCGCCCGCGCTTGAACCGGGCCTCTCTACGGTCAGGGAGTCAGCAATTTCCCACGGAGGTCATGGCAGTGAATCCCATCAACAAGCTCCTCCTCGTTCTCGCCACGGTGCTGGCCGTTGGCGTCGGCGTCGCCGTCGCAGCGGGCACGAACGGCGGCTCGAGCTCCGATCCGGCCACCACGGTCGTGGACGTCAAGGGCCCCTGCGACGAGGCCGAGCACGCGAACGATCCCGAGTGCGCCGGCGCCCAGGTCCCCGAGGACAACGACGCGGACGAACAGGGCGAGGATGCAAACGACGATCGCGGCCGCGGCCGCGACCACGCCGAGGATGACGCAGTCGCCGATGACGACGACCAGGGCGAGGACATCAGCGGCCCCTGCGACGAGGCCGAGCACGCCAACGACCCGCGCTGCACGGGTGCAGGAGCCGGCGACGACGACCAGGGCGAGAACAACGACGACCAGGGCGAGAACGAGGACGGAGACAACTCCGGCCCGTCGGCCAACTCCGGTCCCGGTTCGAGCCACGACGAGGGCGACGACGACTCCGGCCACGGTGGCCACTCCGGCTCTGGCGGTGGGGACGACGACGGCGGCGGCAACTCCGGCCCCGGCGGCGGAGACGACGACTAGCCGCTCGGCGGCACGTTTCGACCCGACGGGGCCCGCGAGGGCCCCGTCCTCGTTCTAGACCGCGGTCGCCGGCCCGCCCGGCCCGATGGGGTAGCCGCCGCCCTGCGCGAGGATCTTGGCGGCGAGGATCGCAGCGTTCCGCGCCCCGTTCAGGGAGACGCAGGCGACCGGCACGCCAGGAGGCATCTGCACGATCGAGAGGATCGCGTCGAGACCGCCCGCGGCGGTCTTCGAGGACGTCATCGGGACCCCGATCACGGGCAGCTCGGTGTAGGCGGCGACCGCGCCCGGGAGGGCGGCGGACATCCCGGCTCCGGCGATGATCACGCGGACGCCGCGGAGTGCCGCGTTCGAGGCGTACTCGGCCACCCCGCGCGGGTCGCGGTGAGCGGAGAGGACGCGCAGCTCGTTGGAGATCCCGCGCTCGTTCAGCTCCTCGACGGCGGGCTCGATGCCCTCCCGGTCGGACTCGGAGCCGATGAGGATGCCGACGAGCGGTCCGGCGTCCTCGAACTCCTCGAGAGCGGCGAAGGGCACCTCGTGCAGGTGGGACTCAGGTTGCGACATGGACCGCCTTCGCTGCGATGTCCGTGCGGAACTGCGCGCCGGGGAAGTCGATCTGCTCGACGGCGGCGTAGGCCTGCTCGCGCGCGTCCGAAACGGTGTCTCCCGTGCCGACCACGTCGAGGACGCGCCCCCCGGCCGAGACGAGCTGGCCGTGGCGCAGCGCCGTGCCCGCGTGGAAGACGAGCGCGCCGGTCGCGCCGGCCACCTCGACGCCGCCGATCGGGACGCCGCTCTGCGGGTCGTCCGGATAGCCGGGCGCGGCCAGGACAACGGCCACGGCTGCGAGCGGCTCGGGGTCGAGCTCGACTCCGGCCAGCTCGCCGTGCGCGGCGGCGGCAAGCGCTTCGAGGAGGTCGCCGCCCAGGCGGGGGAGGAGCGCCTGCGTCTCGGGGTCGCCGAAGCGGCAGTTGAACTCGAGCACGCGCGGCCCGGCGTCGGTCAGCATCAGGCCGGCGTAGAGAAGGCCGGCGAAAGGGGTGCCGCGCCGCGCGAGCTCGGCGATCACCGGGCGGTGGACGAGGCCGGCGAGCTCCTCGACGTCTTCCTCGCCGAGCATCGGCACCGGCGAGTAGCTCCCCATGCCGCCCGTGTTCGGGCCCTCGTCTCCGTCCTCCAGCCGCTTGAAGTCCTGGGCGGGCGCGAGCGGGAGGACTTTCTGGCCGTCCGAGAGTGCGAAGAGCGAGACCTCCTCGCCCTCGAGCAGCTCCTCGACGACGACGTCCTCGCCGAGCGCGCGGGCGCGCACGAGCGCCGCGTCCGCCTCGTCCTGTGTGCGGCAGACGAACACGCCCTTGCCCGCCGCGAGGCCGTCGGCCTTGACGACGCAGGGCGCGCGGGCTTCGTCGAGAACGGCGGCGGTCGGCACCGCGGCGGCCTCCAGCACCTCCTTGGCGAAGGCCTTCGACCCCTCGATGCGCGCGGCCGCCTTGCTCGGCCCGAACACGGCCACGCCGGCGCGCCGAAGCTCGTCCGCGATGCCCGCGACGAGCGGCGCCTCGGGGCCGACGACGACGAGGTGGATCTCGTGCTGGCGGCAGAGGCCGAGGAGGCCCTCGACGTCGTCCATGCGGATCGGGTGGCAGCGGCCGAGCGCTGCGATTCCGGGATTTCCCGGCGCCGCGTGCAGCTCCGTCAGCCGCTCGCTCTGCGCGATCTTCCACGCGAGCGCGTGCTCGCGGCCGCCCGACCCCAGGATCAGCACCTTCACGAGGCCGAGTTTAAGGTTGCGGGCGGGTGTTTCAAATACCGCCGTCGGGCGGTAGGAGGACCCGTATGGTCGAACCTGGACTTGACCGGCACGCGTGGGAGTCGGAATGGCAGCAGCTCGAGCCGCTCGTCGTCGACTCCCCCGTCGAGGCGCTGGGCGATCTCGACGATCTCGTCCGGCGGATGCTGGTGGAGGCGGGGTATCCCGTCGACACCGCTGACCCCGTGGACGACGAGGGCGTCGATCCCGAGGTGCTGGGCTCGTATCGCGCGGCGCACGAGATCCGGCTCATCGTCGACCGGGGCGAGGACTTCGATCCCGGCGACGTCGGCCAGGCCATCGGCCTCTACCGCGAGATCTACGAGCACGTCCTCAACCGCGAAGTCGATCTCAGCTAGCCCGTCTTCGCACTTCTGCTGGAGGGAGGCAGTTGCGCGCTTTAGTATCCGCGCACCGGCCCCCGACCAGGAGGAAGTTCGTGGCGACAACGGACCTCGAGCGCTTCGTCGAAGCCGACGGGCGTGCAGAGCGCATCAAGGAAGTCCGCAAGCAGATCGATGCCGAGGACATCTCGTACGTCTACTACCAATTCCCCTCGGTCACCGGGCGGATCATGGGGAAAGGCGTCCCTGCTCCGCACTGGGAGACGATCGCGAACAAGGGTTTCCAGCTCGTCTACGGCGCCACGGCGAACCTCTTCACCGACCGTCACGGGAACTACATCGGCTACGGCCCGGAGGCCGCGGAGCTCGTCGGCATCCCGGAGCCCGAGACCTTCGCCGTCCTCCCGTGGACGGCCGGTGACGGCAAGAAGCTCGCCCGCGTCTGGTGCCAGTGCTTCCGCAACCGCGAGGAGCGCGGGGACCCGGGCGCGTTCCTGACCTCCGACTGCCGCGGCAACCTCATCCGCCAGCAGGCGGACTTCGAGGAGGCGACCGGCCTGCACCTCCGCGCCGGCACCGAGCCCGAGATGATGTGGCTGAAGCTGAACGACGACGGCACGCCGTCGGTCGAGGGCGTCACGAAGCCCTACTGCTACCACATCGACCAGTTCTCCGAGCTTCAGCCGATCATCAATCGCGTCGTCGAGTACGGCCAGAAGCTCGGGCTCGACATGATCCAGGGCGACCACGAGGACGCGCCAGGCCAGATCGAGCTCAACTTCGGCTTCGACCGGGCCGAGCGGTCAGCCGACAATCTCTCCACGTTCCGCCAGATCTGCAGGCAGGTCGGCCGGGAGCTCGGCGCCTTCCCGTGCTTCATGCCCAAGCCGTTCATGGGCGTGTCCGCGAACGGCTGCCACCACAACATCTCCATCTGGCGCGGTGAGGAGAACGTCTTCATGCCGGAGGGCGAGGATCAGCAGAAGCCCGGGCAGCACGGCCTCTGGGCGATCGGCGGGATCATGGCCCACCAGCCCGCGCTCACCGCGCTGACGTGCTCAACGGTGAACTCCTACCGGCGGCTCTGGGACACGGGCTTCTGGGCGCCTGTCTTCGCCGACTGGGGCTACCAGAACCGCACGACCGCGCTCCGCGTCTCCGCCCCGGGGCGCTTCGAATACCGGACCGTCGACTCTGCGGTGAACCCGTACCTCTCGCTGTCCGTGCTCCTCGCCGCGATGCGCGACGGCATCGAGCGCAAGCTCGACCCGGGCGACCCCGAGGAACGGAACATCTACGAGGCGATGGAGGCGGGCAAGGAGGTCAAGCGCCTGCCGATGACCTTCGGCGCCGCACTCGACGCTCTCGAAGAGGACGACGTCGTCAAGGGCGCGCTTCCAGGCGACATGTACCGTGTGTTCATGCATTACAAGCGGGACGAATGGGAGCGGCACTGCGCCCACGTGAGCGACTGGGACGTGACCGAATACCTCGACGTCCTGCCCTAGACGAGAGCGCGAAGACATGTGCGGAATCGCAGGCATCATCTACCGCGACGGGACCCACGAGATCGGGCGCGACATGACCCGCATGCTCCAGTCCATGAAGCACCGCGGCCCCGACTCGACCGGCTACGCGCTCTACGGACCGCCCAACGACGGCCTCGCCGTCATGCGCTACACGCTGGCCGACTCGAACACCCCGCGTGACTTCGAGTTCGACGAGCGGCTCGAGCGGCACCAGGGCCGAGTCCTGCAGCGGCTGAAGACCGCCGGCGCCGACATCCGCGAGCACGAGCAGGAGACGGACTACGCCCACCGCGTGACGTTCGCCTACGACGGCGACCTCAAGGACCTGACCGACCGGATCGAGGACATCCCCGACGCGGAGGTGCTCTCGATCGGCCGCTCGCTCGAGATCATCAAGGACCTCGGCGACGCGGACACGGTCTGCGCGCAGTACGACCTCGACGACTTCGGCGGCACGCATGCGATCGGCCACGTGCGGATGGCGACCGAGTCCGACGTCGACATCTCGGGCGCGCACCCCTACTGGGCCTATCCGTTCAAGGACGTCGCCGTCGTGCACAACGGCCAGCTGACGAACTACTTCCAGTGGAAGCGCCGGCTCGAGCGCTCGGGCCACCGCTTCCAGTCCGAGTGCGACTCGGAGATCATCGCCGTCTACCTCGCCGAGAAGATGGCCGAGGGCGCCGATCTCGAGTCCGCCATGCGCGACTCCCTCGAGGAGCTGGACGGCGTCTTCACCTACATCGCCGTCACCGACGACGCGCTCGGCGTCGCCAAGGACGAGATGGCCGCCAAGCCGCTCGTGCTCTACGAGTCGGACGACGTCGTCGTGCTCGCCTCGGAGGAGATCGCGATCCGCGCCGTCCTCGACCGCGAGATCGACACGCACGACCCCTACGAAGGCGAGGTGTTCGTGTGGCAGCGGTAGGCGAGCAGCGCATCACGTACGACGCGCGCGGGCTCGCCGAGCCCAACGCCGAGGCTCCGCGCACGGCGAAGGTCGAGGACGGCAAGGCGACCTTCGACGCGCGCGACCTCTCCACGCGCCAGATCAACCTCGAGCTTCGCCGCCTCCTCTACGAAGAGGGGATCACGGACGTCACCGTCCAGAACCCGGGCGCGAAGCACTCGATCGGCGTCGGCATCCTCACCCGCTGCAAGATCACCTTCGACGGCTCGCTCGGCTACTTCGGGTGCGGCCTGATCGACGGGCCCGAGATCCAGATCAACGGCCGCGTCGGCTGGTCGGCCTGCGAGAACATGATGTCCGGCGTCGTCGTGGTCGAAGGGAACGCGGGCTCGCTCACCGGTGCGGCCCTCCGCGGCGGCGACCTCGTCGTCAAGGGCCAGGTCGGTGCGCGTTCCGGGATCGACCAGAAGGGCGGGACGATCATCGTCATGGGCGATGCGGGCTCGATGACCGGCTTCATGATGCAGCGCGGCCGCCAGATCCTCTGCGGCAACGTCGGCCAGGGCCTCGGCGACTCGATGTACGACGGGACGATCTACGTCGGCGGCAAGGTCAAGTCGCTCGGGATCGACTGCGTGCCGGGCGAGTGGACGGACGCGGACACCGAGTTCGTCAACCGCAAGTTCTCGATCTACGGCGCTCGGCGACCCGCCGGAGCTGCAGAAGTTCGTCTGCGGCAAGGTGCTCTACAACTACGACAACCTCGAGCCGGCCGGAAAGGAAGCTGGTGCTCTGATGTCCTCCGACGAGCACGTCCTCGGCCACAGCCGGATCTTCACTCCGGAGGTCATCAACGACATCCACATGAAGTCCGAGCTCGGGCGCTATCGCATGCGCGGCTTCTCGATGTTCAAGAAGATCCCGCACTGGGACGAGCTCATGTTCATGCCGGGCACGCTGACCCGGTTCGTGATCGAGGGCTACCGCGAGAAGTGCCAGACGAAGACCGTCCTCGGCGCGCGCTTCGCGAAGAACCCGATCGAGCTCGACATCCCCGTCTACATCACGGGCATGAGCTTCGGCGCGCTCTCGCTCGAGGCGAAGATGGCGCTCGCGAAGGGTGCGTCCATGGCCGGAACGGCGACGTGCTCGGGGGAGGGCGGGATGATCCCGCCGGAGCGCGACCTCTCGACGAAGTGGTACTACCAGTGCATCCAGAGCCGGTACGGGTTCAACCCGCACCACCTCATGCTCGCGGACGCCTGTGAGTTCTTCATCGGCCAGGGCTGCAAGGTCGGCCTCGGCGGCCACCTCATGGGCCAGAAGGTCACCGAGCAGGTCGCGGAGATGCGCTCGCTCCCGCCCGGGATCGACCAGCGCTCGCCGGCGCGACATCCCGACTGGCTCGGCCCGGACGACCTCTCGCTGAAGATCCAGGAGATCCGGGAGGCGACCGACTACCAGATCCCGATCCAGCTCAAGCTCGGCGCCGCGCGCGTGTACGACGATGTGCGCATGGCGGCCAAGTGCGGGCCGGACATCATCTATCTCGACGGTGCCGAGGGCGGCACCGGGCGCGGGGCCCGCACACCGCCACCGAGGAGACGGGCATCCCGCTCATGGCGGCGATCCCGGAGGCGCGTCGCGCGCTCGAGGACGTCGGCCTCGCCGACGAGATCGACCTCGTCGTCGCGGGCGGGATCCGAAACGGCGGCGACGTCGCCAAGGCGCTCTCGCTCGGCGCGAAGGCGGTGGCGATCGGGCACGCGGCCCTCATGGCTCTCAACTGCAACAAGGAGATCCCGGGCGTCACCGACTACGAGGGCACGATCGGCGTCCCCGCCGGCCAGTGCTACCACTGCCATACCGGGCGCTGCCCGGTCGGCATCACCACACAGGATCCCGAGCTCCGCAAGCGGCTCGTCGTCGACGAGGCCGCCGAGCGCGTCTACAACTTCCTCCACACGCTGACGCTCGAGGTGCAGATGCTCGCGCGCGCGTGCGGGAAGACGAACGTGCACTCGCTCGAGCCCGAGGACCTGTGCGCGCTGACCGTCGAGGCGGCCGCGATGGCGAAGGTGCCGCTCGCAGGCACGGACTGGATCCCCGGCGTGACCGAGGAGCGCGCGCTCGCCAAGATCGAGCGGCTGCTCGAGAAGCACCTCGAGTTCCCGGTCGACTACCTGCCCGAGTCCAGCGAGGACATGGCCGGAGCGGCCGACTGATGGCTGCGCGAGGCGAGCCCGAGAAGATCAAGGACATCGACTCCGAGTACCTGTCGGGAAAGCGGCAGGCCTACCAGGAGAACATCTCCGAGCTCGACGACGTCGACCTCGAGGCCGCGACGCCGGGCCAGGACATCAACTGGCTCGAGGACGTCGAGCTCCTCGAGGAGGAGGGCACACCGGCCGTCTTCGACCGCTACTCGAACTCCTTCATCCGCATCTACTTCGACATCCCCGAGGGGCGCGAGAACGAGATCGCGCGCAAGGTGCTCGTCAAGCACCTGCAGTCGGGGAACTCCTACGGCATCCAGCTGAAGGAGCAGCACACCAAGTTCCCCCAGCCCGAGCTCGGCCCGTGGGTCGAGGGCTCGAAGACGGTGGGCACGGACTACCACCCGCCGGTCCTCGAGGGCTGGGAGCCACCAGCGCACTAGCCATGAGCCAGATCACCCCGCCGACCCCGCCGAACCTTCCGCCAAAGGACCGGGCGCCGGATCCGGCAGTCGGCCGCGGTGGACCAGGGAGCCCGGCAGCTCTTGTCGCCGGCCTGGTCGTCTTCGCGATCGGCATCGCGCTCCTCCTCTTGCTCCGCTGAGCTCGAGAGGCGGACGGGGCGCCACAGCCCCGCCCGCCTCCCATCGCGCGTCCGAGGGGAGTGGACGCGCTGCCTTCCATACGGCGTCCGTGCGCGAATGATGGGCTGATGCGAGACTCTCGCCGTGGAGCACGGCATGTATATCGCGGGCGAGTGGGTGGAGAGCGAGTCCGGCGCGCGCCTGGAGGCAACGAGCCCCGCGACGGGGGAGAGCCTCGGCACTCTTCCCGAGGGGACGCGCGAGGACGCCGAGCGCGCGATCGCGGCGGCCAACGCAGCGTGGCGCGGCTGGGCTGAGCGTTCGGTCTTCGAGCGGGCCGAGGCGATGGAGCGGATCGCCGCGGTCGTCGCCGAGCGGCGGGACGACCTGGCTCGCACACTGACCCTCGACCAGGGCAAGCCGCTCAAGGCGGAGGCCTACGACGAGGTCGACGAGCTCGAGCGGTACTGGCTCATGGCGGCGGCCGACGCGCGGCGCCTCGAAGGGTCGATGCCGCCGTCCGTGGACGCGGGCAAGCGGGTGCTCGTCTACCGCGTGCCGAAGGGCGTCGTCGGCGTGATCACGCCGTGGAACTGGCCGTACACGATGCCGGCGGAGGTGATCGCGCCCGCGCTCGCGGCCGGGAACGCCGTCGTCTGGGTGCCGGCGCCGACGACGTCGGTGGCGGCCGTGAAGCTCGCCGAGTGCATCGCTGCGGCCGAGCTTCCGGCGGGCGTCTTCAACATGGTCACCGGCCAGGGCTCCGTCGTCGGCGACGAGGTCGCGGGCAGCGCCGATACGCACGCGATCGGCTTCATCGGCTCGATCACGACCGGATACAAGGTCGCCGAGCGGGCGGCCGGCAAGTCGCTCCTCCTCGAGATGGGCGGGAACGGGCCGGTGGTCGTCCTCGAGGATGCCGATCTGGACAAGGCTGTCGCGGCGACGCTCGTCGCCTCCTTCCTCTGCGCGGGCCAGAGCTGCACGGCGGGCGAGCGCTTCCTCGTCCACGAATCGGTGCACGACGCCTACCTCGACAAGCTCGCCGCCGCGATGGCGAAGGAGATCCGCCTCGGCGACCCCTTCGCCGACGACACGACCATGGGCCCGCTGAACAACGAGCCCGTCGCGGAGAAGATGGACCGCCACATCGGCGACGCGGTCGAGCGCGGCGCCGAGGTCGTAGCGGGCGGCAGCCGCGCCGAGGGCTACCCGACCGGCCTCTACTACGAGCCGACGGTGCTCGCCCGCGTCACCCACGACATGGAAGTCTCGACGGAGGAGACGTTCGGGCCCATCGTCCCGATCTCGACGATCGCGGCCGAGGAGGAGGCGCTCGCGCTGATCGACGCCTCGCCGTACGGCCTGCTCACGGCGGTCTTCACGCAGGATCTGCGCCGCGGCCTGCGCTTCGCCGAGTCAGCGCGCGCCGGCTGGGTGAACGTCAACGAGTCGTCCAACTACTGGGAGAGCCACCTGCCGTTCGGCGGGCGCGCCGGCTCGCGGAGCGGAATCGGCCGCGTGGGTGGGCGCCACCCCTTCGACACGTTCACGGAGACGAAGACCGTGATCGTCGAGCTCTAGCCGAGGACTTCCGCGAGTTTCCTCGTCGGCCGCAGGCCGCGCAGCTCGAGAGTCGTGCGCCGCCTGAGGATGTCCTCCGGCTTGCATGCCCATTCGCGCCGCTGCGCGTAGACGGCCTGGGCGGCGATGTCCGGCCCCTCGGGGTTGAGCCGTTCGAGGAGAGATGGATCGTCGGCCGCTTCCTCGAGAACCTCGGCGGCGAGGCTCCCGTACAGGTGGGCCAGATGCGAGCGGACCGCGGGCTCGAGATCGGGGTTCGCGCGGGCGAGGCGGACGCCGGCCTCGGCCAGTCCCTCGGCCCCGGGCAGGGGCACGGGGCTGCCGGGGAGGCGGTGCAGCCCGAGGTCGCCGCGCACCTGCCGGAGCGCGTCGAGCGCGATCTGCCGGTAGGTCGTGAGCTTGCCGCCGGCGACGGTGAGCATCCCGCCCGGGCCGCGTTGGTAGACGGTCTCCCGCCTCGCGCTCGCGGTCGCTCCTTCTGCGCCGGGAAGGACGCGCAGCCCGGCGTACACCGAGCGGATCGCGTCGGGCCGAAGCGCGTCCGGCTCGAGCGCGACCGCGGCCTCGGCGAGGATCTGGTCGATGTCCTCCGGAGTCGCCGCGGCGTCGTCGGGCTCGCCCTCGTAGAGCGTGTCGGTCGTGCCGAGGAGGAGCATCCCTTCCCACGGGACGGCGAAGGAGACGCGGACGGTGTCGTGGGGGATCGTCAGCGCGGCGCTCCACGGCTGCTCGAGGCGGAGGATCGCGTGGGCGCCCTTGCTCAGGCGGATGGACGGCGGTGCCGTGGGGTCTTCGAGCCGCCGCAGCCGGTCTACCCATGGGCCCGTCGCGTTGACGACGACCCGGGCGCTGACGCTCGCGGTCTCGCCGCCGAGAAGGTCACGCACCTCCGCTCCCGCGACGCGCCCGCCCTCACTCCGGAGCTCCGTCACCTCCGCGTAGTTGAGGACGGTGGCGCCCGCATCGGCTGCGGCGCGGACGTTGGCAAGGCACAGGCGGCTGTCGTGTGTCCACGCGTCGGCGTAGAGCCCGCAGCCGCGCAGGCCTTCGAGCCGAAGAGGCGGGATGCTGCGCAGCGATCGCTCCGGAGGAACGAGGCCGCCGAGGCGCTCGCGCGCGAGAGTGGAGTAGAGCCAGAGCCCGGTCTGGATCGTGAACGCGCGATAGGGGCCGCGCTCGTAGACCGGGAAGAGGAACGGCAGGCGCCGGACGAGATGCGGGGCGACGACGCGCATGAGGGCGCGCCTCTCCTTGTGTGCCTCGCGGACGAGCCGTACGTCGCCGAGACGCAGGTAGCGGAGGCCGCCGTGGATGAGCTTCGAGGACGAGCTCGACGTCGCGGCGCCGAAGTCGCCCTTGTCGACGAGCGCGACCGCGAGCCCCGCGCGCGCCGCCTCGTTGGCGATGCCGGCTCCGATGATCCCGGCACCGATGACCAGCAGGTCGAACTCGCGGCCCGCGAGCTCCTCGAGCGCCTCTCCGCGCCACTCTAGGGCCATAGCGGATTCGTCCATGCGCGCCGGCCGGCCTCGTCCTCGACCTCGAGGCGCCCATGCGGTGTCCCGCGCGGGCGTGTGAGCCGCGCCTCGGTGATGAGGCCGTTGCCGTCGGTCCCGAGCACCTCGCCCGAGTAGATGTAGGCGCCCTCGCCCGCGTTCACGCGCGCGCCCTTCGTCCGGCCGGTGAGAAGCGTGATGCTGCGCGCGGGGCTGCAGCGGACTCGCACGTCGTCTCCCTCGGTCTCGAGCCCGGCGATCTCCGGCGCTGTCGAGCTGTAGAAGGAGCCCGAGTCGAGAGCGGCGAGGAGCGCCTCCCGGCTCTTCTCCTCGCAGCGGGCCCACACCCACGCCTGCGCGCTGTCCTTGCCCGGGTGATGGGAGTCATCTGTCGCGATGGCGAGGAGGTCCCGCCCCGACTGGAGCGCCTCGTCCCAGTGGAGGCCGGCGTGGCCGCGCCCGACCTCGAGCTCGCAGCCTGCGTTGAAGACCTCGATGCCGGCGAGCCCCTCGATCTCCTCGAACTCGTCGGTGCGCAGGCCGCTCCAGTACGTGTGCGCGATGAAGGGCACGCCGCCGTTTGCGCGCACCCAGGCGACGGTCTCCTCGAGCCCGGGAAAATCGGCTGCGGGAGGCTCGGGATCCGACTCGACGCCGAGCGCGAGCACGTGCGCGTACGTCTTCCCGTCCCCGCGCAGCGCGTCGAGCTCAGTCCCCGGAACGACCAGCAGGCGCTCCGTCGAAGGCTCGACCGTGCGGATCCAGTGGTCGGTGATGACGAGCGCGTCGAACCCGGCTTCCTCGTAGTGGCGGACGAGGTCGGCGGGCGCGAGCTCGCCGTCCGAATTGGTCGTGTGCGCGTGAAGCGCACATTTGAGCCAGGTGCCTTTCTGGAGAAAGACGTGTGTATGCATCTTGAAGGGAGCCTAGCTCCGTGAGAGCATCGGAATCCTCAACACGAGGCGAGGAGGATCACATGCAGGACCGCGAGTTGGAAGAGCGCGTCAAGCGTGCTCTCGAAGAGTCCCGGCTTACGAGGCGCTCGCTCTTGCGACGCAGCGTCGTCTTCGGAGCAGGCCTGACGGCGCTGCCGGCTATTGCGGCTGCATGCGGCGGAGACGAGACCTCGACCAGTGGCGCCACGGGCACGGGCGGCGGCGCGCCGTCGGTTCCCGCGTCGGGCGCCGACATCTCCATGGACGACCTCGTCGCGGCCGCCAAGGAGGAAGGGACGCTGAACACGATCGCCCTCCCGCCCGACTGGGCGAACTACGGCGAGATCATGGACACCTTCCAGTCCAAGTACGGCATCAAGATCAACAATGCCAACCCGAACGGGTCTTCGGCCGAGGAGAACCAGGCCGTCAAGTCCCTCAAGGGCCAGGATCGCGCCCCGGACGTTCTCGACGTCGGGCCGTCCTTCGCCGTCGGAGGGCAAGACCGGCGGTCTCTATGCCAACTACAAGAACTCGCAGTGGGACACGATCCCGGACGACCTGAAGGACGCGGACGGCGCCTGGGTGGGTGACTACTGGGGTGCGGTCTCGCTCGGCGCGAACACGAAGGTCGCTCCGCTCCCGGCGAGCTGGGCCGACCTGAAGAAGCCCGAGTACAAGGGCAAGGTCGCGCTGAACGGCGATCCCGCGCGAGTCGGGCTCGGCGTTCGCGGCGGTCTTCGCGGCCTCGGTCGCGAACGGCGGCTCGCTCGACGACATCCAGCCCGGCATCGACTTCTTCGCGGAGCTGAAGGACATCGGGCAACTTCATCCTCGTCGACGCCACGCCGGCAACGGTCGCCAACGGCCAGACACCGGTCACGATCGACTGGGACTACCTGCAGATCGCCTACGGCTCCGAGTTCAAGTCGAACATCACGTGGGAAGTGACCGTCCCGGCCGACGCGGCGGTCGGGAACTTCTACTGCCAGGCGATCAACGCCGACGCGCCGAATCCGTTCGCCGCCCGGCTCTGGCAGGAGTTCCTCTACTCGGACGAGGGCCAGCTTCTCTGGCTCAAGGGGTACTCGCACCCGGCCCGGTTCCAGGACATGTCCGACCGCGGCGTCGTCCCGCAGGACCTGCTCGACGCGCTGCCCTCGGCGGACCTCTACGCGAACATCGAGTTCCCGACTCCGGAGCAGAACGACGCGGCGACGCAGACGATCGCCGACGGTTGGAACGAGGTCGCGGGGTAACTCCTGGCGGCAACCGCTGAAAGCATCGACGCCGTCCGGGCCGCCGCTCCAAGGCAGCCCGGACGGCGTTTCCCGCTTGCCTGGCTGGGCGTCGCGCCGTTCTTCATCTGGGCGATCGCGTTCCTGCTCATCCCTGCGGCTGCGCTCCTCATCGGCGCGTTCCGGGCAGACGACGGCACCTGGACGACGAAATTCGTCTCGGCCATCTTTCACGAGCCGTATCGCTCGGCCTACATCACCAGCATCAAGATCAGCATCTACACGGCTGTCCTCGGCGGTCTGCTCGGCTTACTCATCGCCTATGCGGCGATCTCGCCGAAAGCGCCGCGCTTCATCAGGCCGGCCATGACGACGTTCTCAGGCGTCGCCGCGAACTTCGGCGGCGTGCCGCTCGCCTTCGCTTTCATCGCGACCCTCGGCACCGTGGGCGCGGTCACTCGCGGGCTCGACAAGATCGGCATCGACCTTTATGGACACGGCTTCACCCTCTTCGGCTTCTGGGGGATCGTCGTCACGTACATGTATTTCCAGATCCCGCTCATGATCCTCATCATCGCTCCGGCGATCGACGGGCTCCGCGAGGAGTGGCGGGAGGCGGCCTCGAATCTCGGCGCGAGCTCGTGGCAGTACTGGCGCCGTGTCGGCCTGCCGATCCTCTTCCCCTCGATCCTGGGCGCGATGCTGCTCCTCTTCGGGAGCGCGTTCGCCGCCTACGCGACGGCCTACGCCCTGACGTCGGGGCATATCGAGCTGACGCCGCTCCAGATCGGCGAGCTGATCGGCGGCAACGTCCTCTCCGATCCTCACCAGGGATATGCGCTCGCCGTTGGGATGGCGCTCGTCATCTCGGTGACGATGGCGCTCTACTTCGTACTCGAGCGGCGGGCGTCGCGCTGGCGGAGGGGGGCCTCTTGAGCCGACACATGCCCCGCTCGGGCTGGGTCTGGCTCGGCATCGGCGCCGCCTACTTCTTCATCCCGCTCGCCGCGACGCTCGAGTTCAGCCTCAAGGAGGTGAGCGGCTACGGGTTTTCCGCCTATCGGGAGATCCTCAGCGACCCGCAGTTCCGCGACCTTCTCTGGGTCTCGTTCAAGCTCTCCCTGGCGACGATCGTGGTGAGCCTGCTCATCCTGATCCCGGGCGTCTACAGCGTGCACCTGAGCTTTCCGCGGCTTCGGCCCTTGGTGGAGTTCCTCTCGGTGCTTCCCTTCGTGGTCCCGCCGATCATCCTCATCGTCGGGCTGCTCGACTTCTACAACGTCGACCGCGTGCCGCTCTGGTTCATCGAGTCGCCTCGGTTCCTCGTCCCCGGCTACGTCGTCCTCTCGTTCCCGTTCATGTTCCGGGCGCTCGACGTCTCGTTTCGCTCGATCGACGTGCACACGCTGACGGAGGCGGCACACAGCCTCGGAGCGGGGTGGACGACAACGCTCGTGCGCGTGATCCTTCCGAACATCGCGTCCGGCGCGCTCGCGGGCGCGTTTCTCACCTTCGCCCTCGTCATGGGCGAGTTCACCATGGCTCACATCGCGCTCTTCAACACGTTCCCCACGTACATCAACTATGTCGGCCAGACGCAGGCGAACCCGGCGGCGGCACTCACGATCATCAGTTTCGGGCTCACCTGGCTCGCGCTGCTCGGGATCCTCTTCGTCGGACGGCGGCCCGGGCGCGGCGTCGCCCCGGTGGCGGGCCGCTGATGCCGTATCTCGAGCTGCAGAAGCTGCACAAGGAATTCGGCGACTTCACGGCCATCGAGGAGATCGACGTCGCCCTCGAGCCCGGTGAGTTCCTGTCTCTGCTCGGCCCTTCCGGCTGCGGGAAGACGACCGCGCTCCGGATCGTCGCCGGCTTCGAGACGCCGACCTCGGGACGGGTGGTCATCGAGGGCAACGACGTCACGAACATTCCTGCCAACAAGCGCGACATGGGCATGGTCTTCCAGGCCTACTCGCTCTTCCCGAACATGACCGCAGAGGCGAACGTGGAGTTCGGCCTGCGGATACGCGGAGAGAGCGGCGTCGTGCGGCGCAAACGGGTGGAGGAGCTCCTCGAGCTGGTCGGGCTCACCGCCGCCGCGAAGCGCTATCCACACCAGCTCTCCGGCGGAATGCAGCAGCGGGTTGCCCTCGCCCGCGCGCTGGCGATCGAGCCGCGTGTCCTTCTCCTCGACGAGCCGCTCTCCGCCCTCGACGCAAAGGTGCGCGTCCAGCTCCGTGAGGAGATCCGCCGCCTCCAGACCCAGCTCGGGATCACAACGCTCTACGTCACCCACGACCAGGAGGAGGCGCTTTCGATCTCGGACCGGGTTGCCGTCCTCTCTCACGGCCGCATCGAACAGATCGGCTCCCCCGCCGAGATCTACAACGCGCCCGGAACGCCATTCGTCGCCGAGTTCATCGGCACGATGAACCGGCTCGAGGCGACCGTTGCCGCCAGTGGGCAGGTACAGGTGGGCGGAAGTGTCCTCGCGGTGGCCGATGCGCATGACCTGCCCCTCGGGGAGCGCGTCCTCGTTCTCGTCCGTCCCGAGATTGTCGAGCTCGAGCGCGCGGACGGCGGGGTGGCCGGGGCCATCATCGGCGAGGTCGTTGCGCACATCTTCCTCGGCGCGATCACGCGCGTGAAGGTGGACGCCGGCGACCACGAGCTCTCCGCCGACCTTCCCGGCCACAAGGCCGCCGAGCTTCCCGTCGGCTCACGCGTGGCAGCGAGCTTCCCGGCGGACGGAGGGCGCGTCCTCGCGCTCAGCGAGCCAGCGTCCGTCGAGCAAGTGCCGGCCGGTCAGTAAAGATCCCCGTCACGCCGAGCGCGGCGAGCTCCAACATCCGCGCGGGGTCGTTGACGGTGAAGACCGTGGTCTCGAGCTCCGCGGCCTGAGCCTCCTCGATCCTTCCGGCCGACGCGGGCTCCTCGAAGCCGATCCCCCAGTACCCGGCGGCCGCGGCGGGGTCGTCCGTGTGCAGCACGCAGCGGATCTCGGGCCGGCGCTCCGCCACGCGCCGGACCGCGCCGGCCTGGAACGAGACGACCAGGAGCTCGTCCGGATCGACAGCGTGGCGCTCGAGCGTGTCGAGCACGGCGTCGGTGGTCTCCTCCTCCTTCACCTCGACGCAGAGGCCGACGCGGCCGGTGAGGGCGGCAAGCACCTCCTCGAGCGTCGGCACGTCCTCGGGCGGACCGGGATCGTGGCAGATGACGAGCTGGCCGTTTCGGGCCCGCACGTCGAACTCGACGTAGTCGGCTTCCTCGGCGATCGCGAGCTCGAACGCCTCCAGGGTGTTCTCCGGCACCTCCCAGCAGGCGCCGCGGTGGGCGAGGACGAGCGGCCTCACGCCTCGTCGAAGAGCCGCTGCATGAGCGGGGGATCGATGCGCTCGACGATCTCGTCCGCCTGCGACAGCCGTTCGGGAGACAGGGTGCCGAGGACGGCGAGGCAGCGCATCCCTGCCGCCTTCGCGGAGGCGACCCCGGCCTCCGTGTCCTCGAAGACGAGGACATCGCCTGCGTCGAGCCCGCCGTCGAGGAGCTCGAGTGCCCGGAGATAGCCGTCGGGATGCGGCTTGCCGTGCTCGACGTCCTCGGCCGGGACGATCGCCTCGAAGCAGCCCGTGAGCCCGGCCGCCTCGACCACGGGCTCGATCTCGGCGCGCGCCGCTCCGGACACGATGGCGAGCGGGACGCGCTCGGCGGCGAAGCGCACGGCCTCACGGAGCTCGGGTGGGACGCTCGAGCCGTCGGCGACCGCGGCGCGATAGCGGCGGATCCGCTCCTCGATCACCTCGTCGACGTCCGGATGGTCGCGCCCGAGCCACGTGCGGACGATCTCGGGGTCCGAAAGGCCGGCCAGGACGTCGAAGTACTCCTGCGCCGAGAGCGGCTTTCCGTGCTCGGCGAAGAGCTCCATGAAGATCTCGCACAGGATCGGCTCGTCGTGGGAGAGCGTCCCGTTGAAGTCGAACACGATCGCGCCCGGCCGTCCCATCGGCAGGGGACACTATCGCCGTGCCGCTGGACGCCCTCGCGCTCGCCCTCGCCGCCGCGTTCCTGCACGCGTTCTGGAACCTGCTCATCGCGCGCGCCAAGGACCCCGAGGCGGCGACCGCGGTCGCGCTCCTGGTCGCGCTCGTCGCCTATGCGCCCATTGCGGCGCTCACGTGGAGGATCGAGCCCGCGGCGATCCCCTACATCGTCGTCACGTCGTTCCTCCAGCTCGGCTACGTCATCCTGCTGGCCGCGGCCTACGTCCGGGCCGAGCTCTCGGTCGTCTACCCGATCGCGCGCGGGACGGCGCCGGTGCTCGTTCTCGTCGTCGGCGTGGCCGCGCTCGGGCTCGGCACCTCGCCGCAGCAGGCGGCAGGCGTCTGCCTCGTCGGACTCGGCGTCCTCCTCGTCCGCGGCCTGCGCCGCTCGGCCGAGCCGGCGGGCGTGCTCTTCGGCCTCGCCATCGCGTGCTTCATCGCCGCCTACACCCTCGTGGACAAGTACGGGATCCGCTACGCCGCGCCGTTCGTCTACCTCGAGCTCTCGATGCTCCTCTCCGGCCTCGGCTACTCGGCGGCGATCGTGCGCCTGCGCGGCCGCGCGGCCCTGCGCGCCGAATGGGGCTGGGCCACGGTGGCCGCAGGGCTCGCGACCTTCGGGGCCTACGGCTTCGTGCTCGCCGCGCTGCAGCGCGCCTCGGCCGCCTCGGTCGCGGCGGTCAGGGAGACGAGCATCGTCATCGCGGCGGCCTTCGCGGCGCTCGTCCTCAAGGAGCCGGTCGGGCCCGGAGCGGCTGGCCGGAGCCGTCCTTGTCGCAACGAGGAGTAGCGATCCTCAGTCTTTAGGCCACCGCGTACAAGTGGCCAATAGGGCCTAGGACGACGCTTCAGGGTTGTTGGGGAACCGCCCGCGGGCTACGCTGGCCGTGCCGTAGTAACGGAGCCGGAGGTCCTGAGATGAGCGTGGCGGTTTCGCAGCACAAGAATTTCGTCGGCGGGGAGTGGGTCGACTCGGCCGGCGGAGAGACGATGGAGGTCCTGAATCCGTCGACCGGCGAGGTGATCGCGGAGGTCGCGCGCAGCACGGCCGAAGACGCGAACAGCGCCGTCGAGGCGGCCAAGAACGCGCTTCCGGAGTGGCTCGAGACCACTCCCGGCGAGCGCGCGGAGCATGCTCTTCAAGCTCGCCGACCTGATCGAGGAGAACGCCGAGGAGCTTGCGGCCCTCGAGTCCAAGAACGTCGGCAAGCCCCTGTCCTACGCGCGGGACGAGATGCCCGTGTCCGCGGACAACATCCGCTTCTTCGCCGGTGCGGCACGCGTGCTCGAAGGCCGCGCGGCCGGCGAGTACATGCGGGGCTACACCTCCATGCTCCGGCGCGAGCCGATCGGCATCGTCGCCGGCATCGCTCCCTGGAACTACCCGCTCATGATGGCCGTCTGGAAGTTCTCGCCCGCGCTCGCGGCCGGGAACGTCCAGGTGCTGAAGCCGTCCGAGCAGACTCCGCTCTCGCTTCTCCGCTTCATGGAGCTCGCCGCCGACGTGATCCCGCCGGGCGTGCTCAACGTCATCACCGGCGACGGCGTGCCCGTCGGCGAGGCTCTCGTCAAGCATCCCGAGGTGCGCCTCGTCTCCCTGACCGGCGACGTCGAGACCGGCAAGGCCATTGCGCAGGACGGCTGCGGACAACCTGAAGCGCGTCCACCTCGAGCTCGGCGGCAAGGCTCCGGTCGTCGTCTTCGACGACGCCGACCCGGCCGCTGTGGCCGAGGCGATCAAGATCGCCGGCTACTGGAACTCGGGTCAGGACTGCACGGCTGCCTCGCGTGTCGTCGCCGGCCCGAAGATCTACGACAAGCTCATCGAGGAGCTCGTGCCCGCCGTCGAGTCGCTGCACGTCGGCGATCCGGCCGAGGGCGACGAGATCGAGATGGGCCCGGTGATCTCGAAGGACCAGCAGGACCGCGTTGTCGGCTTCCTCGAGCGCGCCAAGGAGTCGAAGGCGACGATCCTCACCGGCGGCGACTCGAACGGCGACCGCGGCTTCTTCGTCAAGCCGACGGTCGTCACCGGGATCGAGCAGGACAACGAGATCATCCAGCGCGAGGTCTTCGGCCCGGTCGTGAGCGTCCAGAAGTTCGCGGACGACGACCAGGCGATCGCCTGGGCCAACGACGTCCGCTACGGCCTCGCCGCCTCGGTGTGGACGCGCGACGTCGGGCGGGCGCTGAACGCGGCGCGCAAGCTCCAGTTCGGCACCGTCTGGATCAACGACCACATCCCGCTCGTCTCCGAGATGCCGCACGGCGGCTACAAGGAGTCGGGCTACGGCAAGGATCTCTCGGTCTACTCGCTCGAGGACTACACGCAGATCAAGCATGTGATGGCGAAGATCGACTGACCCGATGGCCGTCGAGGAGCGCGTAGAGCCGTCGGCGACGGCGGGGGGCGAGACGTCCGCACCGGACGTCCGCCTCGACAGCGTCACGAAGCGCTTCGACGAGGTCGTCGCGGTCGACGCCCTCACGCTCGAGGTGCCGCGCGGGAGCTTCTTCGCGCTCCTTGGTCCCTCGGGCTGCGGGAAGACGACGACGCTCCGCATGATCGGCGGCTTCGAGGAGCCGAGCGACGGCACGATCTACCTCGGCGACCGCGACGTCACCGATCTCCCGCCGTACAGGCGTGACGTCAACACCGTCTTCCAGAGCTACGCGCTCTTCCCGCACCTGAACGTGTTCGAGAACGTCGCCTTCGGCCTCCGCCGCCGCGGCGTCGGCAAGTCCGACGTCCGGGAGCGCGTCATGGAGATGATCGACCTGGTGCAGCTCTCGGGCATGGAGCGGCGCAAGCCGCGCCAGTGCTCGGGCGGCCAGCAGCAGCGCGTCGCTCTCGCGCGGGCGCTCGTCAACAAGCCGCAGGTTCTCCTGCTCGACGAGCCGCTCGGCGCCCTCGACCTGAAGCTCCGCAAGGAGATGCAGCTCTTCATCAAGGGCCTCCAGCAGGAGGTCGGCATCACGTTCATCCACGTGACGCACGACCAGGAGGAGGCGATGACGATGGCCGACTCGATCGCCGTCATGAGTGACGGGCACATCGAGCAGCTCGGCTCGCCGGACGACCTCTACGAGCGGCCGTCGACGCCCTTCGTCGCGCGGTTCCTCGGCGCCTCCAACCTCCTGGAAGGCGTCTCGAACGGAGACGGCTCCGTGCGTCTCGACGACGGCACCGTCGTCCGCGCTCCTGGAGCTCAAGGCAGGCAGGGGCCCGTGGCCGTCGGGATCCGCCCGGAGAAGATCCGGATCGGCCGTACCGACGAGAACGCGCTCAGCGGCGAGGTGGAGGAGCGCGCGTACATCGGCGTCTCCACCCAGTACATCGTGAGCACGCCGCATGGCCAGATCTCGGTCTACGTCCAGAACAGCGACGCCGGCGCTGCGGCTGTCCATCCCGGTGACCAGGTGACCCTTTCGTGGAGCCCCGACTCCACGTTCGTGGTCGATTCCGAGAAGGAGAGGAGCGAATGACCGACTCCCGGTTGAACGACCCGATCACCCGACGCCTGTTTCTGAAGCGCGCTGCCGTCGGCGCCAGCGCTCTCAGCCTCCCGTCCCTGATTGCGGCCTGCGGTGGCGGCGGCGGGATCGCAGCCCAGACGGGCTCGGGTGGCTCTTCGACGGAGGTCAATCAGCAGCTCGCCGACACGCTCGTGTTCGCGAACTGGCCGCTCTACATCGACCAGAAGGGGAAGAAGCGGCCGACCCTGGACGAGTTCACCGCCCAAACCGGGGTGACCGTGCGCTACATCGAAGAGGTCAACGACAACGAGGAGTGGTTCGGCAAGTACCAGGCCCAGCTCGCGCAGGGTCAGGACATCGGCCGCGACCTCACGGTCCTCACCGACTGGATGGCCGCGCGCATGGTGCGCCTCGGGTACGTCCAGAAGAAGGACAAGAGCGCGATCCCGAACGAGGCCAACCTCGTTCCGTCGCTGCAGCATCCCACCTGGGACCCGAACCGCGACTACAGCATTCCCTGGCAATCCGGCTTCACCGGCATCGGTTACAACTCGAAGGAGACCGAGCCCATCACCACGATCGAACAGCTGCTCACCGATCCGAAGCTCAAGGGCAAGGTCACGTGCCTCACGGAGATGCCCGACTGCATGGGCCTCGTCATGCAATCCAACGGCGATGACCCGACCAAGGTCGAGCCCGCTGCCTTCGACAAGGCGATCGGCACGCTCCAGGACGCGGTCGACTCCGGACAGATCCGGCGCTTTACCGGCAACGACTACGGCGACGACCTCTCGTCCGGCAACGTGGCCGCAGCGATGGTCTGGTCCGGAGACATCGTCCAGCTCCAGCTCGACAACCCGAACCTCGAGTTCGTCATTCCGGACGCCGGCGGGATGATCTTCACGGACAACATGCTCATCCCGACCGGCGGCGACGTCTTCACGGCCTCGACCTATATGAACTTCGTCTACGACCCGAAGATCGCCGCGGAGATCGAAGACTGGGTCAACTACATCAGCCCGGTTGTGGGCGCGAAGGAAGAGCTTCTCAAGATCGACCCCGAGGTTGCGAAGAACCCGCTCATCTTCCCCTCCGACGAGATGATGTCGCAGGTGAAGGCGTTCGATCCGGAAGCAGCCGACAACCCGGACTACAAGGAAAAGTTCCAGGCCGTCACCGGCGCCTAGGGGGTCAGCCCTGCTCCACCGCAATCGCTGGGCCACGCCATACCTGCTCCTTCTACCGGGGATCCTCTGGCTGGCCCTGTTCTTTCTCCTGCCCATGTACTACCTGGCGAAGACGTCACTGAACTCGGGCGACATCTTCACCGGCTTCACCTTCACATGGGCGTGGGAGAACTACACCGATGCGTTCACGCTCTACCGAGCACACTTCATCCGCTCGCTCGAGTACGCGGGGCTCGCAACGATCTTCGCGTTCCTGATCAGCTACCCGCTCGCGTACTGGATCGCCTTCCGCGGCGGGCGGTGGAAGAACCTGTTGCTCCTCCTGATCATCGCGCCGTTCTTCGTCACGTACCTGATCAGGACGCTCGCCTGGAAGACGATCCTCTCCGACGACGGCATCGTCGTCTCCACCCTCCAGCACCTGCACCTGATCTCCTCGGACGGCCGGCTGCTCGCGACGACGACGGCTGTGATCGCCGGGCATCACCTACAACTACCTGCCCTTCATGGCGCTCCCGATCTACGTCAGCCTGGAGCAGATCGACCAGCGGCTGATCGAAGCGGCCGAAGACCTCTACGCGAACCGGGCGAAGGCGTTCTTCAGGGTGACGTTCCCGCTCTCGTTGCCGGGCGTCTTCGCGGGCACGCTCCTGACGTTCATTCCCGCCGCGGGTGACTTCATCAACGCGCAGCTGCTCGGCACGCCGAAGCAGCTGATGATCGGAAACGTGATCCAGTCGAAGTTCAAGGTCTCAGCGGACTATCCGCAAGCAGCGGCGCTCTCGTTCGTCCTCATGGCCTCCATCCTCGTCCTGATCGTCATCTACGCGCGAAGCGTGGGGACCGAGCGCGTGACGACGGGAACTGCATGACGACCGCCGTCGAGACCGTCGCCGCCCCGCGGCACAGGCCCGGCGTGCTCAGCCGCGCGTGGGCGCTCGTGCGTAGGCACACGCTCACGTTCTTCGCAGTGCTCGCGTTCGCCTACCTGCTGGTCCCGATCGTGGTCGTCGTCGTGTTCTCGTTCAACGACCCGATCGGCCGCTTCAACTTCGCCTGGCAGGGCTTCACGCTCAACAACTGGCTCCATCCGTTCGACTACCCGGGCCTCAGCGATGCCGTGCGGCTCTCGATCGAGATCGCGCTCGCCTCGAGCTTCTTCGCGACGATCATCGGGACGCTGATGGCGATGGCGCTCGTCCGCCACCAGTTCCTCGGCCAGGGTGCGACGAACCTCCTCATCTTCCTGCCGATGGCCACCCCGGAGATCGTGATGGGCTCCTCGCTCCTGACGCTTTTCCTCAATCAGGGGCCCTTCGGGATTCTCGGCTTCAAGCTCGGTTTCGTCACGATCCTGATCGCGCACATCATGTTCAACATCAGCTTCGTGGTCGTGACCGTGCGCGCGCGGCTGGCGGGCAAAGACCAGCATCTCGAAGAGGCGGCCGCGGATCTCTACGCCAACCCGTTGACGGCGTTCCTCAAGGTGACGCTTCCCCTCATCTGGCCGGGGATCCTCGCCGGGTTCCTCCTCGCGTTCGCCCTCTCCGTGGACGACTTCGTCATCACGTACCTCGTCGCCGGCGCCGACCAGACCTTCCCGCTCTTCGTGTGGGGAGCGGCACGGGTCGCCGTTCCGCCGCAGATCAACGTCATCGGCTCAGCCATATTCTTCATCGCGGTCGCGTTCATGCTCGCGAACGTCCTGTGGCAGTGGCGCCGTCAACCGAAAGGAGCAGTGTGAGCACCCCCGTCACATCGATGTCCCCCGCCGAGCTGCAGAAGGCCGCCCGGGAACACCTCTGGCTGCATTTCACGCGCATGTCGAGCTACACGGGCGAGGACATCCCGATCATCGTGCGCGGGGACGGCTGCTACCTCGAGGACATCAACGGCAAGCGCTATCTCGACGCGCTCGCGGGCCTTTTCGCCGTCAACATCGGCTACGGCTTCGGCGACGAGATCGGAGAGGCCGCCGCCGCGCAGCTGCGCGAGCTCCCCTTCTACACGAACTGGAGCTATGCGCACCCGCGCGCGATCGAGCTCGCAGCCGAGGTCGCATCCGTCGCGCCCGGCGACCTGAACCGTGTCTTCTTCGTGTCCGGCGGCTCCGAGGCGGTCGAGTCGGCCTGGAAGCTCGCGCGCCAGTACTACTCGGCGCGCGGCGACAACGTGCGGGCGCAGGTGGCGGAGCGCATGGCAGCGGGCGAGCGCATCGAGCAGCGGATCCCGAGCCAGCGCCGCTGGAAGGCGGTCGCACGCCGGATCGCGTACCACGGGACGACGATGGGCGCCCTGTCGATCAACGGCATCGCCTCGCTCAGGATCCCGTTCGAGCCTCTCGTGCCGGACGTGATCCACGTGCACAACACCAATCGCTATCACCGTCCTCCGGAGGAGACCGAGGCCGAGTTCACCGCATTCCTCCTCGAGGATCTCGAGGAAGCGATCCTGCAGGCCGGCCCCGAGACCGTCGCCATGGTCATCTTCGAGCCGGTGCAGAACGCGGGCGGCTCCTACACGCCTCCCGAGGGCTACTGGAAGGGCGTGCGCGAGGTCTGCGACCGCTACGAGATCCTCCTCTGCGCCGACGAGGTCATCACCGGTTTCGGCCGCGTCGGGGCGTGGTTCGGCTCCGAGCGCTACGACATCCGGCCAGACATCATCACGTCGGCCAAGGGGCTCTCCTCGGCGCACGCCGCGATCGGCGCGGTCATCGCGCGCGACTCGGTCATGGAGCCGTTCCTCGAGGGCCACGAGATGTACGCCCACGGGATCACGTTCGGCGGCCATCCGGTCATGGCAGCGATCGCGCTC
The DNA here is from genome assembly GCA_963766725.1 of uncultured Actinomycetes bacterium. Taxonomy (GTDB): domain Bacteria; phylum Actinomycetota; class Thermoleophilia; order Gaiellales; family Gaiellaceae; genus DATEOR01. The sequence goes on along the minus strand of CAVYBK010000015.1, from coordinate 97,453 downwards.
AAGAACATCGAGATCATGCGCCGCGAGCGCATCATCGAGCACGTGGCCGAGAAGCAGGACTACTTCCACCAGGCGCTGTCCCAGCTCCTCGACCTGCCGATCGTCGGCGACCTGCGCGGGACAGGGTTCTTCTACGCGCTCGAGCTCGTCAAGGACAAGGAGACCCGCGAGACCTTCAGCGACGAGGAGTGCGAGACGCTCCTGCGCGGGTTCCTCTCACCGCGGCTTTTCGAGGCGGGCCTCATCTGCCGCGCCGACGACCGTGGCGACCCGGTGATACAGATCTCGCCGCCGCTCGTGGCCGACACGGCCGAGATCGACGAGATCGTCTCCATCCTCGGCGAGGTGCTCGGCGAAGCCTCGCAACGCATGAACCGCTGAGAGCGCTCTATAGCGACTAGGCGGCGCTGGCGTACGAGAACGGGGCGTACTCGGCCTGCTTGCCCGAGTGGTCGTAGGACACGGCTCCGTTGACCCGGAAGACCGTCGACGCGGCGCACCAGCCCTCGTTGAAGACGAGCCCGGTGGGGAGCCCCACCGAGGCCTGGACCTCGGCGCCTGAAACCGGGTTCTTGATCGACGTCATCTGGAGCTCGGCGCGGTCGCCGATCTTGTAGCTCGAATTCTCAGCGTCCACGCTCAACTCGACGGGAAGAGCTTCGACTTCCAGGAGCTCGTACGTGTTGATGAAGATGCCCCACGGCCCGCCTTCCCCGCCGCGGAGGAGGTTCTCGAGCGCCTCGCGCTGTCGCTCGTCAGCGCGCTCGTCGTAGAAGGCGATCGCCTTGCCTCCGCCCTCGTGAATCGCCTTCGGCCAGTCGGCGAAGAGGCCGAGCGTGAGCCCGTCGAGCTCGACGTCGCCGTAGCGGCCCTTCTCGATGTTCCAGACCCAGCCGCCTTCGCAGTCGCCCGTCGTCGGCGGCGCGTTGAAGTTGCACGGGCACCCGTAGTCGCAGTTGCAACCGACGAGGACGGTTCCGGTCAACTCCCAATCAGCCATGCGAGGCTCCTTTCACAGCGCGACGACGATTCCGGCAGCGATCAATCCTACTCCCCCGATCCTGCCCAGGAGCGGGCCGTGGGGAAGGAGCTTCTCGGCCGCGACGACCGCGGCGATCGCGACCACCCAGACGAGCCCCATGCCGCCGGCGACGACGAGCACGGCCATGAGCGCGATGCAGCAGCCCAGGCAATACGCGCCGTGGTGGGCGCCGAGGCGGAACGCACCGCCCAGGCCCGGGCGCCAGTGCTGGACGAGGAAGTCGACCGGCGAGCGGCACCGCTTGAGGCACGCCTGCTTGAGCGGCGACAGCTGGTAGAGCCCGGCCGCGATCAGGACGGCAGCCGTTGCAGTCGGATGGTCCATTCCGAGGGCGCGATCCAGTGCGTAGGCCGGGATCCCGACGAGCGCCCAGACGCCGAGATAGCCGGCCGCGAGAAGCCCGGGAGCGGCCGGGGTCGAGGCCCCGCGCGCGTACAGGAGCGCGAACGGCGCCACCGACGGCAGCATCATCGCCGCCATCATCACCGTCCACGAGCCGACGTAGGCGCCGGCGCTCGGCACCATGTCCATGATCGTCGCCGCTCGAGGCGATCACGAAGATCCACGCGGCGGTGGTTACGAGGACGAGACCCGCTCCGGCGATCCAGAACGGGACCACGGCCGCGCGCTCGTCCCGTCCGCCAAGTGTCGACCACCCTGCCACGCCTAGCTTTCCTTGACCCTCCGTCGCTCCTTGTCGTACACGGGATGCGCGACGACCTCGCCTCGCACCTGCTCGTCCCCGATCTGAACGTCGATCGAGCGCCCCACCTCGATGAGATCCTTGCGCATTTTCGCAAGTCCCAGCGTCTTTCCACCGAGGTACGGGGACTCGACCGCCTGCGTCACGAGGCCGACCTCTTCTCCGTCCACGAAGATGTCTCCGCCCGAGGCCTCGTCGCCGCCGCTCTCGAGGACGACGCTCGTGAGCCGAAGCTGCGTCGCGTCCTTGTCCCGCTCGAGCGCCTCGCGGCCCTGGAAGTCGCCCTTCCCGAAGTCGACCGACCAGCCGAGCCCGCACTCGAACGGCGAGACGGTGGGGTCGTACTCGATGCCGCCGATGATGAAGCCGCCCTCGATCCGGAAGAGGTCGAGCGCGACCATCCCGATCACCTTCATGCCCTGGGGCTCGGTGTGCGCGACGAGCGCATCCCAGAGCTCGTGCGCGCGGTCGCGGTCGACCCAGAGCTCGTACCCGAGTTCCGCCGTGTAGCCGAGCCGGGTCATGAAGATCGGGATGCCTGCGATCTCGACGTCCTCGCGGAAGGTGTAGTACGGGAAGGCTTCGTTCGAGAGGTCCTGGTTGGCGAGGCCCTGCAGCATCTCGCGGCTCTTCGGCCCCTGGAGGCAGAGGTGTGGCATCGCGTCGGTGAACTCGCGGACGGTGATGGCCTCCGGCGCCTTCTCGCTGAAGATCTCGTAGTCGCGGTCGTTCGCGCCGCAGAAGCGGATCTTGTCCGGCGAGCGCATCATCGACGTACAGTCGTCGATCATCTTCCCGTCGTCGTCCGTGAGCGCGCCGTAGGCGATGTGCCCGGGAGTCAGCTCGGAGACGTCGCGCGTGACCATCGAATTGACGAAGTTCTGCGCGCCTTCGCCCTCGATGTCGACCTTGCGGAGCATCGTGAAGTCCATGAGACCCGCGGTCTCGCGCACGGCGCGGTACTCCTCCTGCGTGTCGGTCACGACCGTCGGCGCCCAGTAGCCGAACAGGTCCATCCACTCATCCGTCATGGCCTTCAGGCGGGGATAGAACGCGGTCTCCTTGCTCAACGGAAGCTCCTTTTCGTGGAAGACGGGTGTAGCCTAGGAAAACGATGGCCGTCGAGTCCACGCGACCTGTCCTCGAGACGCTTGGAGAGCCAAGGGCGGAGGCCCGCGTCGGCCCCGCAGACGCGAAGGCGTACGAGCTCGCCACTGGCGAATACGTCCAGATCGAGGACCTGCAGGGCTGTCAGGTCTCCGACTTTCTCGCCTTTCATCGCGGCCGGCCGGGAGTCGGCCTCTCGACGACTGTCACCCGCGCGCTCGTCGACGGCCTCTTCCCGTTGCCGGGCCAGTGCTTCTACGACGGCGATGGCAACGCGCTTCTGGAGCTCGTCGAGGACACGGTCGGCCGGCACGACACCTTCGGGATCGCCTGCAACCGCGAGACCTACGAGGCGCTCGGCTATCCCGACCACGTCAACTGCACGGACAACTTCAACCGCGAGCTCGCCGCCTTCGGTTACGCGCCGCGCCGCTTCTGGGAGCCCGTCAACTTCTTCTACAACACGAAGGTCGGGCGGGACGGGCGCATCATCGAGATCGAGCCAGCGTTGTCCCAGGCCGGGGACTACGTCCTCATGCGTGCGCTCACGGACCTCGTCGTCGCATCCTCGGCGTGCCCGGACGACATCACGCCGACGAACGGCGGCAACCCCACGGACATCATGGTCCGGATTTATCCCGCCTAGTCGTCCGGCTCCCAGGCGAACTCGATGACATAGCCGTCGGGGTCCCTGCACTTGACGCTCACGTACTCGGGCTCGTCGGCGAACTCGGCGATCTCGATCCCGTCGCCGGTGAGACGGTCGCGAAAAGTGCGCACCTCCTCGGCGTCCGCCGCGCTCGTGAAGCCGAAGTGGAGGAAGCTCGGCAGCTCGATCGGCTCGTCGGTCTCGCCGAGGGCGAGGAGGACGCCGCCGGGCCCTTCGATGAGGAGGACGCCGTCCTCGGCGACCCAGGCCGTGCCGGGGTCGAAGCCGAAGTAGGTCTCGTAGAAGCCGCGGGAGCGCGCCTGGTTCGAGACCGCGAGCGCGATGTGGGCCATTACGCGAACGCCAGAGATTCGTACACGAGCTCGGAGAGCTCGCGGAGCTCGATCTCGCCCTGGTGCCCGGAGGTCTTGATCGCGTCCTCGTACATGGTCACGTCCTTCGGGCAGGCGACGACGAAGTAGTCGATCCCGCCGAGCTCGACCGCCTCGTCGATCCTGAGCTCGCTCGGGCGCGGGGAGTCCTCGCCCTTCAGCTCCTTCATCCAGATGCGTCCGCCGCCCGCGCCGCAGCAGAGCGCGTTGTCGCGGTTCCGCGGCATCTCGACGAGCTCGGCGCCGAGCGCCTCCAGAACCTGGCGCGGCGGGTCGTAGACGCCGTTGTAGCGGCCGAGCGTGCACGGGTCGTGGTAGGTGACGCGGTAGCCGAGGCCCTTCGTCACCTTGAGGCGCCCGCTCTCGATCAGCTCGAGGAGGAGCTGCGAGTGGTGCATGACGTCCCACTCGCCGCCGAACTGCGGGTACTCGTTCTTGAGCGTGTTGAAGCTGTGCGGGTCCGAGGTGAGGATCCGGTCGAAGCTGCAGCCGGAGATCGTGGCGACGTTCTCCTCGGCGAGATCCGCGTAGAGGCCCTCTTCGCCGACCCGGCGCACGTCGTTGCCTGCGGTGCGCTCGCCGTCGTAGAGGATCCCGTAATCGACGCCGGCCCGCCTGAGGATGCGCGCGAGCGACTGGCTGACCTTCTGGTTTCGCGGGTCGAAGGACGCGTAGTCGCCCACGAACCAGAGGACCTCGGCCGGATCCTTGCGCACGTCCTTGACCTTGAAGTCGAGATCCCTCGTCCAGCGACCACGCTTGCGGCTGGTCTCGCCGAAGGAGTTCCCGCACGTGTAGATCGTCTCCAGGGTCTGCTGGAGCTGGCCGTCCATGTCGCCCTTCTCGACAAGGGCGCGGCGCATCTGGTTGATGATCGGGACGTGCTCGATCCCGACCGGGCAGATCTCGACGCAGGCCATGCACTGCATGCACGACCAGAGCGTCTCCGACTTGATGGTGCCGAGAATCTGCGCGTGCTCGGGGAACTCGGGGGCGATGCCGAGCGCGGCGCGGTTCCCCATCGAGCCCTCGGCCACCTCGCGCAGGTCGAGGACGAGGTCACGGGGTGAGAGCGGATAACCGGTCGCCGTCGCGGGACAGGCGGCGTGGCACTTGCCGCACTTCGTGCAGGCGTCGAGGTCGAGCAAGTGCTTGGGCGAGAGGGCGTCGATGAAGGCATAGCCGACGTCCGCGGCCTTCGCGCCGGCGGGGATCGGCGGCAGGCGGTTGCCCGCCCGGTCGTCCTTGACCGCCACCCCGGCCGGGCCGGCGAGCATGTGGACAGCCTTCGTGAAGGGGATCGACGAGACCCAGAAGAGCGCGACGACGCCGTGCACCCACCAGTCGACGGCGCGCGCGTCCGCGGCCGCCCCGTCTTCGAAGCCGAGGGCACGGAATGCGTGCCCGATCGCGTAGCCCACGGGTGCCCACACCTCGAAGCTCGGGTTGTCCGCGGCGATGCGAAACGACTCGAGCAGGAACCCCGTGAGCGCGAGGAAGAAGAGGCTGCCGAGGAAGAGCCAATCGCCCAGGCGATAGCGGCTCGGCTGGTTTCGGAGAGGCTCGGCAGGCTCGACGGGCCGCCAGTAGCGGAGGCGAAACGGCCTCAGGATCCCGCGCTTGACCGCGAAGTAGGCAAGCCCGACGACGAGGGCGGCGCCGAAGACGTCGAGGAAGAGCGAGTAGACCTTGTAGAACCACCCGTGCCAGAAGTCGAAGCCCAGGACCGGCTCGGCGAAGTCGTCCTGAAAGGCGAGGATGGCCGTGCCCGCGAAGAGCACCATGAAGCCGTAGAAGACGAAGAGGTGGCCGACGCCTGCGAGTGGGTCGCGCCGTTTGATCCACGCGTGGGTGACGACCACCTTGCCCGCCCGGATGAGCCGCTCGCGCGGGTTCTCGATCTTCCGAGGGCCGCGCCCGCGCCGGTACTTGAGGACGAGGCGCGCGACTCCGTAGACGAAGATCGCGACCGAGATGACGATCAGCGAGTACCAGAGGACGATCTGCCACGTCTCGAGACCGGCGAACGTGTCCCGAGTCGCGGTCACGCGTACAGCTTGTCTAGTTCCTCGGCGATCTCGAAGAGGTCGGCTACCGCGCCGTAGTGGGCGACGTTGAAGATCGCGGCCTCGGGGTCGGTGTTGACGGCGATGATCGTGCCGCTCGTCTTCATGCCCGCGAGGTGCTGCACCGCGCCCGAGATGCCGAGGGCGAGATAGACCTTCGGCTTCACGGTCTTGCCGGACTGGCCGACCTGCCGCGAGTTCGGCATCCACCCCTGGTCGACGAGCGGGCGGGAGACGGACAGGGTCGCGCCCATCTTCTCCGCGAGGCCCTCGAACTGCCCGAGGTTCTCCTTCTCGCCGACGCCGCGCCCGACCGAAAGCAGGAAGTCCGCCGCGGTGATGTCCACGTCGCCGCTCGCAGCGACCTCCTGAAAGTCGACGTGCCGGGCGCGCGAGCCCGAGATGCTCGCCTCGAGCTCCGCCTCGACGGCGCCGCCGGCACCTTCGGCCGGCGGCCAGGCGGTCGGCCGGATCATGAGGAGGACGCGGTCGTGCCCGGGGAAGTCGACCTCGGCGTTCACCTTCGAGCCGTAGAACGAGCGCTCGGCGACGAGGTCGTCCCCGTCTCGCCGGAGCGCGAAGACATCCGAGGCGAAGCCGATGCCGAGCTTGGCCGCGAGCGCCGGCGCGTAGCCCATCCCGTTCACGGTGAACCCGACGAGGACGACGTCGGGGCTGCGGTCGGAGATGAGCTGCTCGACCGCCTGGCAGTAGACGTCGTTCTCGAACTCTTCCTGCTCGACCTTGACGCTGACGATCTCCTTCACGCCTTCGATATCCACCTGGTCGGCGACCGCCGCAGGGTCCTTGGCGATGACCGCGACCGACGTCTCCTCGCCGAGCTCCTTCGCGGCGGAGACGAGCTCGAGCGTGATGGGGCGGACCTGTCCCCGCAGGTGCTCGGCGACGACGAGGACGCTCACGCGAGCTTCTCCTGCACGATCTCCTGGATGCGCTGCGCGACCTCGGCCGCGCCCCCGTTCAGCATCTCTGCGCCTTCGCCCTTCGGGGGGACGAACATCTTGCGGACACGGGCGGCCGGCTCGCCGAGCTCGACCGCCTGCCGCACGTCGATCTCCTTCTCCTCCGCCTGTTTGATCGCCCGGAGCGTCGCGTAGCGCGGCTCGTTGATCCCGGTCTGGATGGTGAGGACGGCCGGCGTGTCCACCTCGACCACGTCCACGAGCCCGCCTTCGAGCTCGCGGTTGACCGTCGCCTTGCCGTCGCCGAGCTCGATCTTCGTCACGACCGCGACCGACGGCATGTCGAGGAGCCCGGCAAGGGCTACGCCGGTCGCAGCCTGGACGGAGTCGCTCGACTGCACGCCCGCGAAGACGAGGTCGGCGCTCTCGCCCTGGACGACCTCTGCGAGGGCCCGGGCGACCTGGATCGGGTCGAGCCGCCCTTCCGCCTCGACGCGGATGCCGCGGTCGGCGCCCATGGCGAGGCAGCGCCGCATGGCGTCCTCCGCGTCCTCGTCCCCGACCGACACGACGACGACCTCGCCGGAGCCTGCGGCCTCGACGAGGCGGAGCGCCTCCTCGGTCGCGTACGTGTCCCACTCGTTCAGCGCGAAGTCGAGGTAGTCGGGATCGACATCCCGCTCGTCTTCGGTGAACTCGACTTCGTCGCCGAGGACGGCGACCTGCTTCACGCAGACGACGACCTTCAGGCGAGCACCGCCTCTCGCTCGATCACGTGGCGCTCGCGCTTGAACGGCAGCGGCACGTCGGGATTCTCGGAGTCGATCTCGCGGGCCAGCCTGTGCCCGTCGAAGATGCAGTCGGCCACGAGCCGCGGGGCGACGCAGTCGCCGATCCGGTAGAAGCCCGTGATGCCCTCCGACTCGAGCGCGTCGATGCCGACCGAGTCCTTCAGCTCGCGGTAGAGCGCCTCGTTCGACCGCCGCTGCGTCACGAGGACGACGGAGTCGACGCCCCACTCGGTCAGGTGCTCCTCGTCGTAGACGTGCGCGGAGGTGACCTTGCCCTCTGCCATCTCCGTCGGGATCTGGTACGTGACGATCTCGACCTTCAGCTTGTGCAGCTTCCGGTGCATGTTCGGCGCCTCGAGCGTGAAGTGCATGTACGGCGCGATATGGCCGAGGTGCGTCATCAGGGTGACCTGCTTGCCCTCCTCCGCGAGCTTCTCGGCGAGCGAGACGCCCGTGAAGTAGCCGTCGTTGTCGACGATCAGCACCTTGTCGCCCACGGCCTTGCCCTCGACCATGATCTGCTCCGGAGTCGCGCACCACGCCTGCGAGGCGTCCGCGCCCGGGATCGTGTCGTGGGTGCAGCCGTTGAGGCCGTCGGTCGCCCAGTAGCCGCCGGTCGCGACGATGACGATCTCGGCGCCGTAGTTCTTGACGCCGTCCGCGTCGAGCCGCGTGTTCGGGATGAACTCGACGTTCTTCAGCTTGTCGATCTGGATCTTGCGGTAGTTGACGACGCGGCCCCATTCGCCGAGCCCGGGGAACTGCGGGATCCAGCGCATGATCCCGCCCATGTCGTCCTGCCCTTCGACGAGGTGGACGCGGCGCATGCCGCGCTCGCCGAGGACACGCGCGCACTCCATCCCGGCCGGGCCGGCGCCGACGACGAGGACGTCGTTGTCGGCGTTCGCGGCCTGCTCGAACTTCTCCGGGTGCCAGCCGCGCCGATACTCCTCGCCCGCGGTCGCGTTCTGGGTGCAGATGACCGGCGGGCCGCCGATCTCCCAGCGCGAGATGCAGATGTTGCAGCCGATGCACTCGCGGATGTCGTCGAGCCTGCCCTCGTCGATCTTCTTCGGAAGGAAGGGATCGGAGATCGAGGGCCGGCAGGTGGCGATGATGTCGAGGGCGCCGTCGTTGATCGCCTCGACCATGAGGTCCGGGCTCGTGAAGCGTCCGACGCCGAGCACCGGCTTCTTCGAGACGCCCTTCACGGCCTTCTGCCAGGGGAGCATGCGGCCGGACTCGTAGAAGCGGGACGGGGTCGCGTCCTCGCCCCACTCGGAGATCCCGGAGACGTTGATGTCCCAGACGTCCACGATCTCGTCGACGAGCTCCACGAAGGGCAGGCAGTCGCGCTCGAGCTGCGTGCCGGCCTCGCCCATGAACATGTCGGTGGACATGCGGACGGCGATCGCGCAGTCGTCGCCGACGGCCTCGCGCACCTGCTCGATCGTCTCGCGCCAGAAACGCGCGCGGTTCTCGAAGGAGCCGCCGTACTCGTCCGTGCGCCGGTTGTAGTACGGCGTCAGGAACTGCTGCGGGAGGTAGGAGTGCGAGCCGTAGACGTAGACGATGTCGAAGCCCGCCTCGCGCGCGCGCTTCGCCGCCTCGACGTAGAAGCCCTGGACCTCGCGGATGTCGTCCTTGTCCATCTCCTTCGGATACGTGAGGTGCTCGAAGTCCGACGGGATCTGCGAGGGGGCGCGCGGGACGCAGCGCGTCTCCATGCAGGGCGCATGGGGGCCGCCGTACCAGAGCTCGGCGGCGGCGAGCGCGCCGTGCTCGTGGAGCATGTCGCACATGAGCCCGAGGTTCTTGATGTCGTCGTCGTCCCAGAGGCGCGCGGAGACCCGGTGCGTGTCGTCGGACTCCGGATGGATGGAGCAGTACTCCGTACAGACTGCGGCGTAGCCACCTTCGGCCTTCATGGCCCGGAAGTGCGCCTGGTTGAGGGGCTTCTCCGACCCGAACCCGTTGCAGTGGGGGATCTGGTAGAAGCGGTTCTTCATGGTCTTCGGGCCGATGTCGATCGGCTCGAAGAGGATGTCGTGCTTCGGGTCACGCGCCATTCGCGGAAGCCTCCTTTGGACCGAACCGGAACCGGCATTCTGGTGTCGCTGGGTCAGGCTTGCAAGCGCCAGGAGTTGCGAGCGCTCAGTCCGCCGGGACCCAGACCAGGCAGGGCGGGTTCTCGCGGATCCGCTTCACAGCCTTCCGGAAGGTGCGTTTTCCGAGCTCCTTCCGGTTGGCGCCGAAGACGAGCAGGCCGATGCGCTCTTCCTGGGCGACCTCGAGGGCCGTCTTGACGGGCTTCGGGTTGTGGAACGCGAGCTGCGTCGTCGTCACGCCCTGGTCGCGTGCTCGCCTGGCGACCGCGTCGAGATGCTTGCGGTTCATCTGCTCGGCGTACTGGCGGGCGGCGTGCCCGACATAGTTTCGGTACTCGAGCGGGATCGCGTCGCAGATGTAGAGCTCGGCGCCCGCCTCCGCTGCCGAGTCGATCGCGAAGGCGATCGCCGGCTCCTCGAGCTCGACGTTCAGGGTGAGGAGCATCACGGGACGCACGTTCCGCGGGGCCGATTCTGCTGAAGGGGGCGCCGCGCGGTCGAGCGTCTCGCGGGTCACTCGTTCGACGCCCCCAGCTCGACCGTGGGGAGCTCCCCTGGCGAGGGAACGAACCGCCGCATGAACCAGCGGCGGATGTACCAGAACCAGAGCATCGCGGCGAGGGGCACGGTGACCGCCGCGGCCCAGAAGTCCCAGACGAAGTACGCGATCAGGCCGGCTGCCACGATGAAGACGGCGCCGATTCTGACGTAGAGCCTCGCCTTCGCCTGGTGCTCACGCACCTGCGGAAAGTTGCTCGCGGAGATCTCCGACGTGTCGAAGCGTCGCCCACAGGAACACTCGACGACATCTCCGAGGTTTGCCTTGTGAGTCTCTTCGCACTCGCACCGGACGGTGATGGGAATGGCCACGCGACTCTCCAAACGATTGTAGTCCCCGAAACGACGAGGGGCGGGTTGCCCCGCCCCTCGGTTCCACTGCGGTTCTCTGCGCTAGCTCGCTGCCGCCGGCGCTGCCGTCGGGCGACCACGCGCTGCGGCTTCGTCGATCGCCTCCTGCGAGGGCTGCTCGTCGCTCGGGTCCTTCCAGTGAACCGGCTTGCCCCACTGCCGCTGAGCCCAGATGTAGCCGACGACGCCGCACACGAGCACGAGGACGCCGACGATGATGATCGCCGGCACCCGCGCCGTCGGGCTCGGGGCTGGGCCCGTCCCGGCGAGGAAGGCCGCGTACTCGTCGCTCAGGTAGTCGAAGCCGTAGCCCGTGTACTTGAGCCCGTACAGCCCGAAGACGATGAACGCGGTGTTCAGGGCGCAGAACAGCCCCGCGAGCCACATCCACGGTCTCGCCAATCTGATCGGACGTGGCCAGTTCGGGCGATCTCGGCGCAAGAGCAGGATTCCGGAGAGCGCGATCACGTGCGAGAGCATGTACCCGAGGTTGCCCGCCGCGAGGATGAAGTAGATGTTCTGGAAGTAGAGGAGCAGGAAGATGTTCATCAACATGTCGACGGTCATCGCCCTGCCCGGCACGTTGCGCTTGTTCAGCACGCCGAGTTGCTTGATGGTCATCTTCTCCTCGGACAGGGCGTAGAGCGCCCGCGAGCCGTCCATCGTCGCCGTGTTCATCGATAGGAGAAGACCGCCGCACAGACAGACCACGAGGAACTTCCCGAATGAAGCTCCGGCTATCGAGTTGACGACGTCGGTGAGCCAGACGACGCCGGTCAGGTCGTTGAAGAGCCCGTTGTAGCCGATCGTCCCGAGGACGACGATCGGGAGCAAGATCGACAGGAAGACGTTGAGTGCGCCCACCGAGGCGAGGGCCTTGCGAGTGTCGTTCACCGTGTCCTTGTACTCGGGCGCGAACGTCGCGCCCGCTTCAGGCCCATACGTCGACCACCCGAGTATGTAGAGCCAGACCATGATCATCACGAACTGGTTGAAGAACGTCGGTGAGTCGCCGTAGAACGAGACGTTGGAGGCGAGGAAGTCCGAGTTGATCTGGTGGTTCGAGAAGTCGCCGGTGATGAAGCCGCCGATGGCGATCACGAGGATCGGGAGAATCATCAGAGCACCGACGACGTAGCTCAGCCCCACCGCGGGCCGCATCCCGCGGATGTTGAAGACCCAGCAGAGCACGATGCACATGACGCCGATGAGCTGCGCCCAGCCGAGTGGCTGGATGATCGGCGGGTTGTAGATGTGGGTCGCGAGGTAGCCGCCGCCTCCGAACTCGGCGAGCAGGAGGTATCCGATCAGGCTGCCGTAGATCGCGAGGACGCTCGACCACGCGAACCAGTAGCCGAAGACCGCTATCGGGCCCGCGAAGGAGAAGTGCTTCCGCCACCCCTCGCGTGCGTAGACCGAAAGGCCTCCCGGCTTGTCCGGGAACATCGCCGCGGGCTCGCAGTAGATGTACGCCTGGAGAGCGCCGATGGTGGCCGAGATGATCCAGAGCGCGATCGCCCACTTGCCGCCGAGGGCGATGATCGAGCCCCAGAGGCCGATGAGCAGGAAGCCCGGGTTGGCGAGACCGATGACGAACCCGTCCCACCAACGGATCGTCTTGAGGAGACGTCGTTCGTCTACAGCAACTTCAGCCATGCATCCTCCTCTGCATCGAAAGACGCCCCTAGCCGGGTGCCGACTCTAGACGCCAGGTCGGACTGATACACCGCATCGCGATGCGCGACGGTAACACTCGCGCAAGCCAAGTTCAATGACCGGGGCTCGGGCGTGCGAAAATGCCCTTGACGACGCTGAAAGGAGCGACATGGCGGTAGCGATTCGACAGGACGCCCTCATCGGGGGCGAGTGGGTTCCCGGCGACGGCGAGGAGATCGAGGTCAGGAGCCCGGCGACGGACGAGCTCCTCGGCACGGTGACCGCCTCCTCTGCCACCCAGGTCGAGGCCGCGGTCCGAGCTGCCGCCGAAGCCTTCCCCGCCTGGCGCAAAGTCTCCCTTCTCGAGCGGGTGGAGCTCTGTCGGGCGGCCTTCGCCATCTGCATGGAGCGGGCCGACGAGATCGCCGAGCAGATCACGAAGGAGGTTGGCAAGACGATTCGCGAGTCCCGCGAGGAGATGGTCGAGTACACCGCCGACCACTTCCGCCGCGCATCCGAGGACGTCCTTCGCCATGCGGGAAAGGTCCTCCCGTCGACGCAGGAGCGCTCGAACGCCAAGCGCATCATCGTCGTGCAGGAGCCGGTCGGCGTCGTCGCCGCCGTCACGCCTTGGAACTTCCCCGTCGACATCGCGGGGATCCCGATCGTGTACGGCCTGGCGGTGGGCTGCACGACCGTCTGGAAGCCGTCCGAGCAGGCGCCGCTCTGCGCCAACATGTTCGCCGAGGTCATCCATGACGCGGGCTTCCCGCCGGGGACGCTGAACGTCGTGCACGGCCGCGGTGACGTCGGATCGGCGCTCGTCACAAATCCCGACGTGGCCTCCGTCGTCTTCACCGGCTCGACAAAGGCCGGCGAGCAGGTCGCTCGCGACGCCGCCCTCAAGAATCGCGTCCTCGAGCTCGGCGGCAATGGCCCGCAGATCGTGCTCGCCGACGCGAACATCGAAAAGGCCGCTGATGCCGCCATCGTGGGCTGCTTCTACCTCGCCGGCCAGTGCTGCACCGCGGCGGAGCGCATCCTCGTGCACGAGTCCGTCAAGGACGAGTTCGTCGCAGCGCTCGTCGAGCGGACGAAGGCGCTTCGTGTCGGCGATCCGCTCGACGAGGAGACGGACATGGGGCCGCTCTGCACCGACGAGGTGCTGGCCCGGACGATCGAGCACGTCGAGGACGCCGTCGCCAAGGGCGCGCGAATCGTCTACGGGGGCGGACACGAGGGCCGCTTCCACGAGCCCACCATCCTCGATGGCGTGACGAGCGACATGACCATCGCCAAGGAGGAAACCTTCGGCCCGGTGGCCCCGATCATGACGTTCGGCGACCTCGACGAGGCGCTCGCCGTCGCGAACGAGACCGACTATGGCCTCACCGCCGCCGTCTTCACGCGGTCGCTCCACGACGCCTGGCATGCGGCGGAGGAGCTTCGGCACGGGACGGTGCACATCAACGAGACGACGAATTACTGGGACCAGCTGGCGCCGTTCGGCGGGGCGAAGAAATCGGGCGCGGGCCGCGAGCTCGCAGGCTGGATCATCGACGCGCTGACGGAGACGAAGCAGATCACCTTCGACCTCGCCGACTGATGGACAGACCGTTCGCGGCCGGCTCCGGGGGGCTTGGCTTCTACGGGGACGGACGCCGGCGCGTCAGGGAGCTGTACGGCGCTTTTCGTCGGTCGCAGAACGACGCGGACAGAGACACCGCCGACCTCGTCGCCCGCCTCGGCGTCCTGACGGGCCTCGACATCGAGTTCGACGATGCCGAAGGCCGGCTCCTGCTGGCGGGTCTCGGTGGCGACGAGGATGCGATCTACGCTGTTCCCGTCGCGGTCGGCCGGATCGCCTACGCGGTACTGCCGAACGGAGGAGGACAGATCGCCGCGCCTGGGCCGGACGGGCTTCTCATGGTTCATGTCCAGACGGAGACCGGGCTGCTTGCGCTTTGCGGGGTCGTCGGTGACTCGGTCGAGGCCGTCGACCTCGTCGTCTCCGGTGTGATCCACCAGGCCCGAATGGGCGAGAATGCTTTCGGGCTCCGCCTTGAGCGGACCCACAGCGACGACGTGGAGCGGATCGTCCTCCGCCGCCGCGACGGCACCAGAAACGAGTTTGCGCTTAGCCCCGAGGACTAGGCCGGGATTTGCTGCAGGCGCGCGCGCTCGATGAGACGGGCGGTGCAGCGCAGCGAGTTGGCGCAGATCGTCGCCGTTGGCGCCATCGGGCCCGACGTGGGGAAGACCGCGCCGTCGAGGACGTAGAGATTCGGGATGTCGTGGGACGCGCACCAGCGGTCGACGACCGACGTCGCCGGGTCATCGCCCATCCGCGCCGTGCCGAGCAGGTGCCAGCCCCACTGCGACCAGTCCGCCACGATCGTCTTGACCGCCCCGGCGGCCTCATGCGCCTCCTGCGCCCTCTCCAGCTGGAAGGCCAGGTTCGCACGCATCTCGTCATCGATCGTGAACGTGATCTTCGGCGCCGGAATCCCGTCGGAGTCCGTGAGCTCGGGGTCGATCGTGACCGTGTTCGACTCGTGCGGGAGGTCCTCGATACCGACGCCCCAGTCGAACGCGTGCCCGAGCGTCGTCTCCGTCAGATCGTGGACCGCGGCTCCCCAGCGCTCGTCGAAGGGGAGTTCGTCGTAGCGGAAGAGCGAGAACAGCGGTCCTCCGAGCGGCATCACGTCCCACTGCGCGCCGAGCGGGAAGCCGCGCGACTCGTCGTGGTCGGCGAACTCGAGTGAGAGGAGCTGCGTCCCCCAGGGGCCGAGCCATCCCTCGAGGCTGTCCTCGTAGATCCCGAGGACGCTCATGTAGGGGTGGAGCATGAGCCGCTTGCCGACGAGGCCGGAGGAGTTCGCCAGCCCGTCGTCTCCTCCCGAGAGGAGGAGCAGGCGTGCCGTACCGACGCCGTTTCCCGCCACGATGACGACGCTCGCCTCCTGCCGCTGCTCGTTCCCGTCGCGGTCGATGTAGATCGCGCCCGTCGCAAGGCCGTTCCCGTTCGTGGTGATCTCGCGCACACGCGCGCCGGTGATGAGCTTGGCGCCGTGCTGGATGGCGATCGGCCACATGGTCGTGTCAGTCGAGCTCTTCGCGCCCACCGGGCAGCCCCACATGCAGGCGCCCGTGCGCTCGCAGCCCGCGAGGTTGCCGACCGCCTCGGAACGGATGGCGTGTGCGGCCGGCCACCAGTGCCAGCTGAGCCTGTTCATTCCCTCCGCCGCCCTCCGCCCGATTGCTCCGATCGGGAGCGGCGGCAGGAGCGGCGCCGGCCCGGGCGGGTAGTTCGGGTCGCCGGCCATGCCGGAGATCTGCATCTCCTGGTCGATCTGCTCGTAGTACGGCTTCATCTCCTCGTAGGAGATGGGCCAGTCGTCGGCGATTCCGTGGAGCGTCCGGAGCTTGTAGTCCTGCTGGCGCAGGCGCACCCATTGGGCGCAGAAATGGATCGTGCTCCCGCCGACGGCGTTGTACATGACCGGCGTGATCGGAGACCCGGAGCACTCGAGCGGGTAGTCGGACGGGTGCCTTCCGGGTGTTGGGGTTCGGGCTCCACTGGGCGTCGGCGACGAGCTCCCACTCGAGCTTGTCGCCGGGGAAATCGCCGGCGTTCTCCCAGTCGCCCTGCTCGAGGCAGACGACCGAGAACCCCGCCTCCGCGAGGTGGCGGGCGGCGACCGACCCTCCGGCGCCGGCTCCGATGACGACGACGTCCGCCTTTGTCGCCGTTTCCGCCCATCGAGAACGTGAGAGGCGCGGCCGGCTCGACCGGATCGGGCGGCGGCGGCTCGGTCTCGTTGATCGCCCCGCGCTCGAAGACCGGGTCGAGAAGCCCGTCGCGGAGGTCGTACTCGGCCTCGTCCGAGAAGGGCGGGCGCTTGCCCTGGCCCGGATACCCGATCCGCTTGCGGACCTTGAGGTTCATGTAGTAGCCGCCCGACGCGATCTGGGCGAGAGCCGAGAACCCGTCCGGATCCTCAGCGTGCAGCCGGCGCACCTCCGCTTCGGGATCACGCCCAGCGGCCTGCTTCAGGAGGGCGGCGAGCGGCGCCACGAGGTCCGGACGCGCGGCCAGCGCCCTGTCGAGCCACTTCTCCGCGGACCCCGCCTGGCTGGCCGCAGGCATGGCGTCCGTTGCCGGGATGAGGACGTCGGCCAGCGCCCAGAACGCCGTGCGGTGCTCCGACGTGAGCGTCTGCTCGCTGGTGGTGGCCATGGCTCCCTCCTCGCCCGCGACTCCCGCGATGCTAGAGCGCTCGGATATAAGTGTCCAGCGATGGGGATCGTCCTGGGCCTCACGGCCGCTCTGTCGTGGGGCCTTGCCGACTACTTCGCGGCAGTGGCGTCCCGCCGGGCCGGGTCCTTCAGGGTCGTGCTCGGGTTCCACCTCGTGGCCGTCGCGCTCCTTGCGCTCCTTCTTGTCCGGACCGGGGAGACGCTCTCGGATCTCAGCAGCGGCGACCTGGCCTGGTTCGTGTTCCTGGGCGGCCTGGGCGCGCTCTCCTATCTCTGCTTCTACCGAGCGCTCGCAATCGGCCCGATCTCGATCGTGAGCCCGATCGTCTCTGCCTATGCGGCGGCACCGTTGTCTGTGCTGTCGTCATCGGAGGCGAGCGGCTCGGAGCGGGCGAGGCACTCGCGATCGTGGTCGTGTTCTTCGGCGTGCTGCTCGCTTCCTCAGACCTCGCCCAGTTCAAGGCCCGCGAACGGATTGCGCTCCTCGGGATCCTCCTGGCGCTCGTCACCGTGGTCGCGATCGGCGTGTTCGTCTACGGGATCGCCTACTTCAGTGCGACCTACGGGTGGCTCGTCCCAATCTTCCTCGCCCGGGGGTTTTCGACGCTCTTCCTTCTCGCCGTTTCGCTTCGCGGCGGAGAATGGCGCTTTCCCGACCGCTCGCCGCGGCTTCTCGCCGCGATTTCGCTGATCGCGGTCGTCGACACTCTCGGATACGTCGCCTTCAACTTTGGGGTCCGGCATGCGGATACGAGCGTCGTTGCGACCGCCGCGGCGCCGTACTCGGTCGTTCCGATCGCCTTCGGCGTCGTGCTCCTGCACGAGCGCCCGCGCTGGGTGCAATGGGCCGGAATCGCGCTCGTGATCGGCGGTTTGATCCTGCTTGGGCTTTTCGCCTGAGCTCAGGCGAAGACCGGCATGACCTCGTCGGCGATGAGCTTGAGCTGTGCGTTGACGTCCGGGACGTCGACGTCTCGCTGGGCGAAGAGCTTGAGGATGTACGGGTCGGTGACGCAGAGGATCATGTGGTTGACCCCCGCAGACTCCATCTCCTTGATCTTCGCCACGCATTCCTCCGGGGTGCCGGCGATCGACAGCTTGTCGGCGATCTCGGGCGTGGTCATCTCGTACGCCTTCTCGAGGTCGCCGGTGCCGAGCACCTCGACGATCGCCTTCGTCTCTGCCGGGTCGATCCCGTGCGCCTCGAACTGCTCGTCGGGCTGGGCCGAGAGGTAGAACGTGACGATGGCGCGCGCCGCCGACTTGGCCTTCTCCGAGTCGGGCCCGCAGGTGACGACGCACCACGCGCCGATGTCGAGGTCCTCCCAGTTCCGACCCGCCTTGTCGGCGCCGATCTTCACGTTCTCGACGACGTAGTCGAACCAGGCCTTGTTGTAGCCGAGGGCGCTGTGAACGCCGTCCGAGACTTCGCCGGCGAGCTGCATCGACTTGGGGCCGCGCATGGCGCCGATGTAGAGCGGCAGCCGCTCCTGCACCGGCCGCGCGAACGTGAACAGCCCGGCGTACTGGTGGAACGGGCCGTCGTAGGTGATCACGCCGTCGTCCAGGAAGGTGCGCATGATCTCGTGCGCCTCCTTGACCCGCGAGAACGGCTTGATGGTCTTCCAGTCGGCGCCGTACTGGGCGAGCATGCCGAAGTTGCCGCACGAGATGACACCCTCGGCCCGCCCGCCGGTCAGCTCGTCGAGGGTGGCGAGCGCCTGGCAGATGAGCGTCGGCTCGCGGAGGTAGACGCTGGAGAGGTTGGGTCCGAAGCGGACGTTCTTCGTCTTGTCGGCGGCGGCCGCGTACAGGAGCCAGAGGTCCTTGTGCCACGTCTCGTCGGCCGCATAGCAGGCGTAGTACCCGTTCTCGTCGGCCGTCTTGATGTGCTCCAGCGAGTCGGCGAGCGGGTAGTCGAGCAGCGTCGTGTAGCTGAATTTCATCCCTTGCCCTCCTCGGCCTCGATTTCCTCCAGGAGCTCCTCGCCCGAGAGGACGCTGTCGGCGAAATGGTCGTGCATCCACGCCAGGTGTTCCCACCGGCTGTCGACGATCCGCTGGGTGTCCCAGGCCGGGATGTCCTGCTGGGGTGTGTGCTCGGTCATGAGCGATGGGTCGACCTCGTAGACGTGGTCGAAGCGCATGATCACGTCGTCCTTGATGCGCTTCGCCTCGGGAGGTTTCTGAGCGGAGAGCCTGAAGCCGATCATTCCTCGCCCTCCTCGTAGGCCTGGTCGAGCAAGTACTTGCCCGGGTTCATGATGTTGTTCGGGTCGAGCGTCCGCTTGATCTTCTTCATGACCTCGAACCCGCCGCCGAGCTCGAGCGGCACGAGGTCGACCTCGCCCTCGCGACACGAGCCGTGGCAGGCGGAGATGGAGCCGCCGTGCTCGATCGCGATGCGGGCGATTTCGCGCTTGGCGTCCACCCACGCCGCCCAGCTCTCGTCGTCCCACTTCATCTCCCAGATGCCGATGTCGATCTCGGTGAGGTAGTCGCCCCACGACTTGAAGGCCCCGTTCGTGTAGGCGAACATGCCCCAGTCGTCGAACATGTCGAAGCGCTCGCGCAGGTCGGCCGCGACGGCATGCCACTTCTCCCGCACGGCAGGGAGCTGCGAGTAGAGGATCGACGCGTCCTCGCAGTGCCAGCTCATGAGCGCGACCTGACCGTCGCGGGTGCGCCCGTGCTGCGGCGTCGCGTAGCGGTCGTGGCGCGAGGCCCAGTCGCCCTGGGAGATCTCGTCGCCGAGGTACTCGCCGCCCGAGCCCTTGCCGATCCTCAGCATCCGCTTCGCGGAGGCGCGCACCTCGTCGTCGTTCCCGTACATCGCGACCGCGACGACGGCCTGAACCGAGTCGGGCTGCGGGATGTACGCCTCGTCGTCCCGACGGAGGTAGGCGACCTTCCACTCGTCGAAGAGGACGACGCCGGCGAGGGTCGCCGCGCCCGAGCGCGCGAACTCCCCTGTCGCCTGCCACGCGTCCTATAGGACGATAGGCGTAGAATGCCGAGAACTCCGCCTCGGGCGCTTGACGAGCTCGAGCGTCGCCTCGGTGACGATCCCGAGGGTTCCCTGGTGGCCCATGAAGAGGTGCTTGAGCTGGTAGCCCGACGACGACTTGCGCACCTTCCTCCCGCCGCCGTCGCCGACCCGGATGATCTCGCCGGTGGGGAGCACGATCTCGAAGCTGATGACGAGGTCGCGCGTGTGGCCGTATCGTCCGCCGATCAGCGACCAGCCGCTCGTCCCGATCCGCCCGCCGACGAGTGAGCAGGGGTATGACGCGGGGTTGTCCGGATAGATGAAGCCGAGCGGCTGCAGCTCCTGGGAGAGCTTCAGCATGTTGATCCCCGGCTGGACCGTGACCGTCCTGTCCTCGATGTCGATCTCGAGGATCTTGTTCATGAGCTTCACATCGACCAGGATCCCGTGCCGAAGCGGCACCGCTCCGTCCGTGAGCCCTGTCGCACCAGCGCGCGGCACGACGGGGACGCGCTCGCGGTTCGCGAGCTTCACGACCTCCGAGATCTGTTCCGCCGACGTGGGCAGGACGACGGCCTGCGGGATGAACTCCTCCCATCTGTGGGCGGGGAACGGCGACGGGACCCGAGCGCGGTTGAAGAGCGCGGACCGGCCGGTGAACACGTGCTCTTCGCCGCAGATCGCGACGAGCTCGTCGATCAGCGTGTCGGGAAGTGCCGCAACGGCCATCTCAGACCTCGAATCCGGCCGCCTCGGCGACGAGCTCGAAGATGTCGAAGACCTCGATGCCCTGCTCCTTGCCCTGCTCGGTCAGGGGCCGCTCCGACCACGGGCACGCTGAGACGAGAGTGTTCACGCCGTCGAGGGCCGCCGCCTGAGCGACCCGGCGGCGGCTGATCTCTGCGGTCAGCTCCGGCTTCTCGGCGGCGAGGTTCGCGCCCGCGCCGGAGCAGTACGACCACTGCGTGACGTGGTCGACGTCGACGAACGTCAGGCCCGGGATCGCCTGCAGGATCTCCCGCGGGGATTTCCATTTGCCGAGGCGCTTGTTCAGCCGGCACGGGTCGTGGTACGTGACGGTGCGGTCGATCGGCGTCGTCAGCTCGAGCTTGCCGTCGCGGATGAGCTCGGCGACGAGATCGACGCCGAGCACGATCTCGAATTCGTCGAAGTTCTCGTCGAGCGGTGGGTAGTGCTCGATGATCGTGAGGTAGTCGTGCGGGTCGAGGCAGATGACCTTCTTGGTCCCGGTCTTCCGCCAGTCGAGCATGTTGTGCTCGGCCATCTTGTGCGCGACGTCGACGTAGCCGGTCTCCCACATCGGCCCGCCGCAGCACCACTGCTGGCTCATGAGGCCGAACTCGATGCCCGCGCCCTGGAGAATGAGCGCGACGGCGCGCGGCACCGACGGCCGGTAGAAGGCGGCTTCGCAGTCGGCGAAGAGGACCGTCTCGCCCCCGGTGGGAATGTCGAGGCCTGTCGCCCAGGCCCGCACCTTGGCCGCAGAGGTCTCGATGTTCCAGCCGAGAACGGGCTCGTTCCCCCAGCGGTCGGTGAGCTCGGCCCACCGCTTCCAATTCTCCTGGTGGACGCCCTCCTTGACCGCGAGCGCGCGCATCGCCTTGACCACATCGACCGTCCGCTGGCGGAAGCGGTAGAAGTCGCCGGTGAAGAGCGTGTTCGGGCAGCGCAGCTCGCAGGCACCGCACATGGTGCAATGCACGTAATCCTCGGCCACGTCCTCGATCGTCAGGTGGCCCTTGTCCATCGCGACGACGTTGGCGTGGAAGGCGGTCGGCGTGTGGCGCTCGTCCCGCGTGACCTGCATGACCGGGCAAACCTCGCGGCAGAACTTATGGCCCGAGCTGAAGCAGTTGTACGCCGCGTTCCGCCATTCCTCGACGAGCTCCTCGGCCGGATTGCCGTTGGTCGCTGCGTCCGAACGCGTGCGCTCCTCCATCGGGCGACTCTAATGCATTTCCCCGCTCCGATATAAGTGCGAAGGCATGAGAGCGAACTCACAGAAGCCGGTCATCGGTCTCTCGCTGGGGTTGCACGACTTCGGCGACTACGCCGGAGTCGGCCACCAGAGGCCGCTGGCGCTCGCCGGCGGCGTCGGGTTCACCCTGCCGCGCGTCAACGGTTACCTCGACGATGCGCTGGACGCCTGCGACGGGATCCTCTTCGGCGGCGGAAGAGACATCGACCCGCGTCGCTACGGGCAGGATCCGACCGAGCATCTCGGGACGACCGATCCGCTCCGCGACGAGTTCGAGCTCGAGCTCGTCGAGCGAGCGCTCGACCGCGGCCTGCCCATCCTCGGCATGTGCCGCGGGCATCCAGATCCTCAACGTCGCGCTCGGTGGCACGCTCGTCCAGGACGTGGCCGTGAAGCCCGAATGGGCGGACCACCCCTCGGATCGCGGCTGGAAGGCATGGAAGGAGGTCGAGCGCTCCTCGCTCGCGGGAGTCGAGGAGATGCCGCCGCATCCTCGCCACATGATCTCGGTCGAGCCCGGTAGCCGCCTGCACGAAGCGCTGGGCGTCGACGAGATCGAGGTCGACAGCTTTCACCACCAGGCGCTCGACCGCGTCGCGTACGATCTGACCGTCGTCGCCCGCGCGCCCGACGGCGTCGTCGAGGCGGTGGAGCTGGACGGCGACGCGTACGTTCTCGCCGTCCAGTGGGAGCTGCAGGAGGAGTGGCGAGTCGACCGCCGCTTCCTCGAGCCTTTCGCGCAACTGGTCGCGGCCGCCACCGCGTCCGGCCGAGCCGTGGCATAAAGCGCGGGCGCCCCACGGCGTCGCCGGCAGAGCCGCTGCTTTAGCTGTACAGCGACAGCTACGTGCTCGCGGTCCAGTGGGAGCTGCAGGAGGAGTGGCGGGTCGACCGCCGCTTCCTCGAGCCTTTCGCGCAACTGGTCGCGGCCGCCACCGCGTCCGGCCGAGCCGTGGCATGAGAGAGGGCGGCTCGCGCCGCCCTCTCTCGTTGCTGTTCTAGGCGCCCGTGACGGGCGCGGCCGGTGTCCCGACGGGCGGAAGCTCGTCGGGCATCTCGGGAGTCTCCTCCCGCCAGTGCGCGCGACTCCTTGTCCTGCACGATCCTGCGCCGGTACAAGAAGAGCAGGAGCGAGATGACGAGGACGCCGAAGCCGATGATCTTCACCTGTGCGCCCTTGCCGTAGCCGCCCGCGGCGGTCTGGAACCAGCCGACGCCGACGATCGTGAAGACGATGAACATTGCACACAGCACTCCGGCTATCGACTGTCCAGTAGTTGGCCAGCTTGATCGGCCGTGGCCAGTTGGGCCGGTCCTTTCTCAGCAGAATGAACGCGGAGAGCGCGAACACGTGCGCCAGCACGTAGCCGATGTTGCTCGCCGCGAGGATGCCGAAGATGTTGCCGATGAAGAGCACGAACAGGATGTTGATGCACCGTGTCGCAGCTCATTGCGAACCCCGGAACATTCCACCTGTTCAGCCGCCCGAGCTGCTTGATCGAGAGGCCGTCCTTCGAGATGCCGTAGAGCGCGCGGCTTCCGTCCGCCGTCGCGGTGTTCATCGAGATGACGAAGCTCGCGAGGATGACAACCACGAAGAAGTTCGTCGCCTCCGATCCCACGAGCTGGTTCAGCGCCCCGACGTAGTCGTAGGCCTCGACGGTCTCCGCGCCGACGCCGCCGACGAGCCCGATCGGCAGGATCGTGTAGACGATGAGCGAGAAGATCGACGCCGAGAGGAGCGCTTTCCTCGTGTCGTTCACGGTGTCCTTGTACTCGGGCGCGAAGGTCGCGCACGTGTCCACGCCGCCGGCCGACCAGATCATGATCCAGATCCAGACGAGCGCTATCTGCCAGCCTCCCCAGGCGAGGCCGGCATCGTTCAGCTTGTACGTCAGGTTCGCCGAGTCGAAGTCGCCGTTCAGGAACGGCAGGACCATGAAGACGAAGAGCGGGATCATCAGGAGGAGGCCCGGCCAGGTAGTTGAACGTGACCGCGAGGCGCGCCCCGAAGAAGTTCCACACCCAGACGAACAAGATGACCCCGATCGCGATCAGGTGCTGGAGCCCGATGTGGACGCTACCGGGCCAGATGCTGAAATAGCCGGCGTCGATCTCTGCACCGCCGAACGCGTTCGTGCCGTATGGCTTCGCGTCCGGCCACCACTCGGCCTGGGCGATCGAGCCGCACGAAGAGGCCGAGGAACGCGAGCACGACCGACCAGCCGAGCCAGTAGCCGAACGTCGCGATCGGGCCGACGAGCGTCGTGTACTTGCGCCAACCCTCGTTTGCGTAGAGAGGGAAGCCTCCCGATTTGTTCGGGAACATCGCCGCGAGCTCGGAGTAGAGGACCATCACGAAGAACGATCAGGAGACGCCGTGATTCCCCACAACATGGCGGCGCCCCAGCCGCCCGAGGTCGAGGACCGAATAGCCGAGGGACCCCAGGAGGAAAGCCGGGATTCGCGAGCGCCAGTGCGAATCCGTCGTACCAGCGAAGAGTCTTGAGGAGCTGGCGTTCCTCAACTACTGCTTGAGCCACGCTGAACCTCCACTTCTGGTTGGTCAGGCGCCGACCGTTCGGGCCGCGCGGGCGAACGTAGCACCTGTCTCGGATGCTTTCAATCCGCCCCGGCGGACGGAATGGGGCTTTGAACCGCCATACGAGGATCGCCGTAGAATCGGATGCATATGCAGAGGCCGCCGATCACCGTCTCCTGCGACTGCGGCGAGACTCGAGAAGTCCCGTACGGGGAGGCCTGGCGCTGCGAATCGTGCGGCCGCGTGTGGGACACGAACCAGATCCCCGCCGAGGAGTACGAGGGGCTGCTTGCGCCGGATGAGGCGTGTGCGCCTCGAGGCGTTTCGCGCTCGCCGCCGTGCTCGCCGCGATCCTGGTTCCGCTGATCGTCTTCGTGAACCCGGCCCTCGATCTTCGCCATTCCTGCCGTTGCGGCTGTCGTGGCTTTTCCTCTACCTTCCTTTTTGGCGTCGCAAGACTCGCCGGGTTGCCGCGTCCTCGCCGCACTGGGAGCTCCACCCCGGAGTAAGCCGTGCTCACGCTCAGGCGCACCCCACCGATCGAGCAGTCGACTCACGCCGGCCGTCGTGGGCGCCCCGTTCTCCTGGCGACGATCGACGCGCCGTTCGACGAGCAGGCAGCCACCTTCGCCGTCGAGAGCGCGCTCGAGTGCGGCCAGCCGCTGATCGTCGTGAACGTGCTGCAGATCCCGCTCGCTCCCCTGTGCGTCGCCATGGGGTACGGACGCTCGAGCCGAGCGAGGAGGTCGCGGCCAATCTCCGCGCGCCGGCCGAGCTTGCGCACTCCTTCGGCGTCCCCATCGAGCGGCTGCGGATTCTCAGCCCGCATCCGATCGACGCCCTGCTCGAGGTCGTCAAAGAGCGTAAGCCGGGCCTTCTCGTCTTCGCTCCCGACCGCACAGCCGTGAAGCCGCGCAGCTACCGGCAGAGCGGCGAAGAAGATCGCCGCCAAGGCTCCCTGTCTCGTGTGGCTCTCTGAGTAGCTAGTAGGTCTTTGCGGTCAAGCCGCCGTCCACCAGGATCGGCGTGCCGTTCACGAACGAGGACTCGTCCGAGACGAGGAACACCGCAGCCATTGCGACCTCACGCGGGTGCGCGATCCTCTTCCCGGGATAGGCCGCCTTCCATCTCCGCGCGCGCTGCCGACCGCGTCCTCCGTTCCGTCGAAGTACTGCTCGATCATCGGCGTCTCCATATCGCCGGGGCAGACGCAGTTGCAGCGGATGCCGTCGAGCGCATAGTCGATGGCGATCGCCTTCGTGAGCCCGAGCACGCCCGACTTCATGGCCGTGTAGGCGGCGAGATAGCCGTCGCCGGTGAAGGAGAGGATGGAGCCGATATTCACGATCGAGCCCTGCGGTGCCGTCGGCGCGCATCGTCTCGATCGCGTGCTTGCAGCCCCAGAACGCCCCGGTCAGTGCGTCGCGACGAGGTCGTCCCACAGTCGTTGCTCGTCTCGTGCAGACGTCCTTCGCCGAGGATTCCGGCATTGTTGACGATGAAGTCGAACCCGCCGAACTCCTCCTTGCAACGCGCGATCGCGTCGACCACGTCCTGCTCGCGCCGCACGTCACCCTGCGCGAAGACGGCCTGACCTTCGGTCCGATTCGCCTCTTCGGCCGCCTCGCCTCCCGCCTCGGCGTCGCGCGCGAGCCCGACCACGCTCGCGCCCTCGCCGCAGAGGGCGAGCAGGATCTCCCGACCCAGCCCGCGGGAGGTTCCGGTGACGACACCCCTCTTTCCTGCGCAGCGCATCGCGGTAGTTCTAAAGCGCGGCCGCCCCACGCGTCAACGGCAGAGCCGCTGTTAGGGTGAGGCTCGGCGTGCCGGGAAGACTGGTCGGCGACACTTGGCCATGACCGAGATCACCGACTTCGCAGCCATCCTCCTCGCCCTCGGGGCGGGCGTGGCGCTCGCGGTTCTCTCGACGCGCCTGACGACGTGGATTCCGATTCCCTCGCCGGCGGTCTTTCTCGATCGTGGCCGCCGTCGTCTCGGACCTCTTCCCGAGCCTCTACGAGGAAGTCCCGGCCCTCACGGTGGAGCGGATCGCCGTGGTCGCCTTGATCGTCATCCTCTTCAACGGCGGCATGGACATCGGTTGGCGGCGCTTCCGGGGCGCCCTCGCGCCGATCCTCTCGCTCGGCGTCTTCGGGACGTTCGCGACTGCCGGGCTCGTCGCGGTCTTCGCCCACTACGTGCTCGGGTTCGAATGGATGACGGCGGGAGTCATCGGCGCGGCGCTTGCGCCGACCGATCCGGCCGTGATGTTCTCGGTGCTCGGCCAGCGCGAGATCAAGGGGCGCTCGGGGGTGACGCTCGAGGGCGAGGCGGGCGTGAACGACCCCGCGGGCATCGCCCTCATGATCGGGATGATCGAGCTCGCCACGCACGACGACGCTTCGCGGTTCGTCATCCTCCGCGAGTTCGTGGTCGAGATGGGGATCGGCGCGGCGGTCGGGCTCATCGGGGCGCTGGCGATGGTCGCGCTCCTCCGCCGCATCACACTGCCCGCGCCGGCCCTCAGCCCCATTCTCGCGCTCGCCCTGGCGGGTGCGCTCTACGGCGTGACGGCGCTTGCACACGGCTCCGGCTTCCTCGCCGTGTTCATCGCGGGGCTCGTCGTGGGTGACACGCGTACCCCGTACAAGTCGGAGATCGAGCGCTTCCACGGCGCGCTGGCCGTCCTCGCCGAGATCGCCGTCTTCGTCGTCCTCGGCCTGGTCGTCAGGATCGACTCGCTCACGCTCGAGATCTGCGTGGACGGGATCGCGCTCGTGCTCGCCCTCGCCGTGCTCGTGCGCCCGCCGATCGTCCTGGCCGCGCTCGCGCCCTTCAGCTTCTCCCGCGGCGAGCGCGCCTTCATCGCGTGGTGCGGGCTCAAGGGCGCGGTCCCGATCCTGCTCGCCGCCTTCGCCGTGCTCCAGGGCGTCGAGGACGCGACGACGGTCTTCTACATCGTCTTCGTCGTCGTTCTGCTCTCGGTCGTCGGCCAGGGAACGCCGGTCCCGTGGATCACGCGCCGGCTCGGCATTCCCATGCGGGAGAGCTCTACGACCGGCTAGGAGGCGTCGGTGCGGCGCGGGCGGGGGACGAGCTCGCCGCCGCAGTTCGGGCAGACGTGCTCGAGCGCGGCGCCGCAGTCCGTGCAGAACGTGCACTCGTAGCTGCAGATGACGGCGGCGCCCTCGGCGGTGAGGCCGGCGCCGCAGCGCTCGCACACGGTTCGCATCTCCAGAGCCAAGGCCCTCTTAGGATGACTGAGCCATGACGCTCTCGCAGCTCGCCCTGACGATCGCCCTGCTGGCGGCGCTCGGCCTGATCGCGGGGCGCTTCGGCCTCTCGGCCATCCCCGCCTACCTGCTCGCGGGACTGCTGCTCGGACCGCACGAGCCGCACGTGACGAGCCTGATCGAGCCATCCGAGGTGACGACGTTCGTCGCGGAGCTCGGGATCATCTTCCTGCTCTTCTTCCTCGGCCTCGAGTTCACGGTCGACCGCCTGCTGCGGAGCGGAAGGCACATAGGCCTCGGCGGCTCCATCGACCTGACCGTGAACGCGGCGGTCGGCCTCCTCGTCGGGGTGATCGCGTTCGGGTTCGGCTTCCCGGCGCTCATCCTCGCGGCCGCGATCTACGTCTCGTCGAGCGCGGTGACGGTCAAGGGGCTGATCGACTTCCGCCGCCTCGCCGACGACGAGACCGACCTCATCCTCGCCATCCTCGTCTTCGAGGACATCGTCATCGCGGGCGTCCTCGGCTTCGCGGCCGCGGGCGGGGAAGGGGTGAGCCCGACCCTCGTCGCCGTCGCGAAGGCCCTCGTCTTCGTCACGGTCTCGGTGGCGGCGTCGCGATTCGCGCGTCGTCCCATCGATGCTCTGCTCGGCCGCCTGCCGGGCGAGTTCATGCTCCTGGTCACGTTCGGCTTCCTCATCGGCATGGCCGCGATCGCCAAGGAGCTCGGCCTCTCGGAGGCGATCGGCGCGCTCATGGCGGGCGTCGTCCTCGCGGAAACGTCGATCAGGGAGGAGATCGAGGAGCGCTTCCTCTCCTTCCGCGACGTCTTCGCGGCGCTCTTCTTCTTCGTGTTCGGGCTCTCGATCGACGTCGGCGCGCTCGACAGCGTCGGCTGGCTCGTCGCTCTCGCCGTCGTGCTCACCGTCCTGGCCAAGCTTGCCTCGGGTTACGGAGCCGGCGTCGTCGGCGGGTTCAGCCCGCGCCAGAGTCTGAACGTCGGCGCCGCCCTCGTCGCTCACGGCGAGTTCACGATCATCCTGGCCCAGATCGCGTCCGACAACGACGCGATCTCGTCCGGCGACCGCAGCGACTTCGTCGCCTTCGCCGGCCTCTACGTCCTCGCGACGGCCACGCTCGGCGTCATCCTCATGAAGGAGTCGAAGCGAATCGGCCGCCGCCTCTTCCCGCCTCGACTAGCCTGAAAGGACGCTAATGGCCCAGGAGCTGAGAGAAACGCGCCTGCCGGGAGTCGGGACGAAGTTCACGTTCACGACCGACCATGGCAGCCGCGTGGCCGTCATCCAGCACCTCGACGGCTCCCGCGAGCTCTACGTCTTCCGTCACGCGGGCGACGAGGAGCCCACGGCAGTCCTCCAGCTCGAGGACGACGAGTCGCGTCAGCTCGGCGCGGTCCTCGGCGGCGCCTACGAGCGGCCGAAGATCGTCGAGGAGCTCGAGATGGCGCTCGGCGAGCTCGCCATCGAGTGGGTCCCGGTCCCGTCCGGGAGCCCGGCGATCGGGAAAACCCTCGCGGACTGCGGCTTCCGCGCACGCACCGGGATCACGATCATCGCCATCCTCCGCGAGCCCGAGCCGGTCACGGGCGCCCAGCCGGACGACGTCATCGCCGACGGCGACACGCTCGTCACCGTCGGCAAGCTCGGGCAGTACCCCGAGTTCCGCCGACTCCTGGTCGAAGGGCCCTAGGCTCCTCGGCCGCTTCTTCTCGGGGTCGTAGATCGGGAAGTCCGCAACCGTCGCGTTCGCGACTCCGCCGTCCGAGAGCGCCACCTCGACCTGATTCCCCTTCTCGGCCTGCGCTGTCTCGAGCACGGCCATGCCGATCACCTTGCCGAGCGTCGGGCTCTCGCACGGGCTCGTCAGCGTGCCGGCGGGCTCGCCGTCCTTCGTCACGGCGGCGCCGTACTCCGGCGCCTCGTCGCCCTGCACCTCGAGCGTGACCAACCGCCGCGGAGGGCTCTTCGCCGTCTCGGCGAGCGCGGCCTTCCCCTCGAAGTCGCCCGTGTCGAGGCGGATGACCTTGTCCAGCGACATGTCGTACGGGTTCGTCTCGTGCTGGAAGTAGTCGTAGCCGATGAAGATCAGCCCTGACTCGATGCGCAGCGTCTCGACCGCGGCGAGGCCGTACGGCTTCGCGCCTGCACCCGTGACCGCCTCCCAGAGCTCCTCGGCGTAGTCCGGGTCCGTGAAGACCTCGTAGCCGAGCTCGCCCGAGTAGCCGGTGCGCGAGACCCAGACCGGGACGCGCCCGACGTGGACCTGGTGCGGGAAGAAGCGGAAGTAGCCGAGATCCTCGACGGACTCGTCCGTGAGGTCGGCGAGGAGCTCGCGCGACTTGGGCCCCTGGATCTGGAGGTGGGGGAGCTTCTCGGTGATCGGCTCGATCTCGACCTGCATCCCGTCCACGACGTTCTGGAAGTGGTCGAAGTCGGAGTCGAGCGCGGTGATGACCCAGCAGCTCGTGTCCGTGAACTTGAAGACCGTCCCGTCGCCGACCATGTTGCCGTTCTCGTCGCAGAAGGGCGCGTAGCGCACCTGCCCGATCTCGAGCCCGAGCATGTCGTTCGTGAAGATGCGGTCGGCCGCGGCCAGCGCGTCCGGCCCGTTGAAGTCCCACTTCCTGAGCGGCGACTCGTCCCAGACGCCCACGTGCTCGCGCACGGTGTTGTGCTCGGCCACCGCGTCCCCGAAGTGGTTGGGCCAGTACCAGCCTTCCCAGTCCATCAGCTCGACGCCCATCTTCTGCTGGACCTCGTCGAAGGCCGTGCGGACGATGCCTGTGTCGCTCATTCGCTCTCCTTGGTGAGTTCGGGGTCGAAGCCTAAAGCGTGCGACATGGCCAGGGAAATCGCCGTGAGCATGCGCGTCGCCTCGGTAATCGCCGCGGAGTCGAAGCGTGAAGCCGGCCCCTGCACGCCGACGATGGCCGCAAGGCTGCCGTCGGGGCCGAATACCGGAGCCGCAATCGCGTTCAGATCGGGCTCACGCTCGCCCTCCGCGGTCGCGAAGCCCTGGCGCCGCACCTCGTCGAGCTCGGCCTCGAGACGCGGACGGGCGGTGACGGTGCGGTCGGTGAAGCGGACGAGCCGGGCGGGAGGCAGCTCGGCGGTGCCGAACGCGAGCCCGACCTTTCCGGCCGCCGTCGCGTGCGCGACGCTCGGCCGGCCGAGCTCTGCGACGCTCACGACCGAGCCGGGGGCCTGGACGAAGTCGATCGTGATCGCGTCGGGACTGGACGGCGCCGAGAGCGTCGTGGTCTCTCCGGTCCGCCGGGCGAGGATCTCGAGCAGGGGACGGAGCGCCTGCCTCGTGTCCAGCCTCGCGTGGACGAGGTTGCCGTAGACCATGAGGCGGCTGCCCAGGCGGTAGCGGCCCGTCTCGTCGTTGTAGGCGACGAACCCACCGTTCGCGAGCGTGGCCAGAATCCGCGAGACGGTGCTCGCGCCGATCCCGGTTCGCCGCGCGATCTCGTTCGTGCCGAGCTCGGGGGTCTCGAGGAAGGCGTCGAGCACGACCATCGCGCGCTCGACGGCGGCGACGGTGCGCTGGGCTGGTTTTCCGGTCCGGGCCATGCTACGTTTCGATCAGATTCTGGCACACTATTGCCCAGGAGGCAATTCATGGCAACGCTCCCGAAGTCCTCTCCCTACGTCGTCGTCGGCGCCGGCATCCACGGCCTCTCCACCGCCTACCACCTGGCGAAGGAGCTCTCCGCGCGCGGTCTCGGCTCAGGGGCGGACGTCGTCGTCCTCGAGAAGTCGCGGCCGGGCGCCGGAGCCTCCGGAATCGCCTGCGGGGTCGTCCGCAACAACTACTTCCAGCCGGCGATGAGCGAGCTCATGCAGGCCTGCGCCGAGGTCTGGGAGTCCGATCCGGACGCCTACGCGTACAACGCGGTCGGCTACATCGCGCTCGGCCCGCCGGTGCAGGAGCCGGACCTCGCGGAGACGTTCGAGCGCCAGGAGCGGATCGGGTACCGCTCGACCTTCATCACCGGCGAGGCCGAGGTCGACCGGCACATGAAGGAGCTCTTCCCCGACTGGCGCGCGCAGGGCGTCACCGCCTGCCTGCACGAGTCCCAGGGCGGCTTCGCGTTCAACCAGGACTCCGTCGACGGGCTCGCCGCGAAGGCCCGCGGCCAGGGCGTCGAGATCCTCACGGGCGTCGAGGTGACCGGGCTCGAGCTGGGGCCGGACGACGCCGTCACGGCTGTCGAGACGGACCAGGGCCGGATCGAGGTCGGCGAGCAGCTCGTCATCGCTCCGGGCCCGTGGGCGAAGAGCTTCTGGCGCATGCTCGGCCTCCCGATGGAGATCGACATCCGCACGCCGTCGGGCGACGTCGTGAAGGACCAGCCGATGTGGACGTACTGGAACCTGCAGGAGGGCGAGATCACCGTCGACCCGCTCATGTTCGCGACCGCCGACGGGAGCGCGCCGCCGGTCATCCACCTGGACACGGACGCGCCGCTCGTGGCCGACGACGGCCAGCTCATCAGCGACGAGCTCTGGGGGATCTACTTCAAGCGCGATCGTCACGGCGTCCAGGGCGGTGCCGCACCGCTCGTGGTCGAGGGCGATGTCGAGCTCGACCCGTATCCGTCCACGACCGACGTCGACCCCAGCTTTGCGGACATGTGGTGCGCGGCCCTTTCGCACTCCATGAGCCGCTTCGAAGGCTGTCGCCCGCTCTACAAGCAGGCGCGCTCAGGAGGCGTCGGAGCCTTCACCGCGGACAACTTCCCGGTCTTCGACTACATGAAGCCGAACGTCTACACCATCCTCGACTCGAACCACGGCTACAAGATGATCGGAGTCGGGCGCGAGGTCGCGAAGGTGGTCGTCGGCGAGCACTCGAGCCTGCTCTATCCCTTCCGCTTCGAGCGCTTCGCCACCGGAGACCTGCACCCGGTCTCCCACTCTCCGTATCCCTGGAGCTAGACGGCCGGCTCGTCGGGCGGCGGTGAGGAAGCCAAGCGTTCGCTCGGCGGCCCGGGCGAGGTCCCACGCCGTGATGAGGAGCAGTGCGACCAGCACGGCCGCGATGATGCTCGCCAGGATGAGGAGCCGGAGCGCGTCGGTCTGGGCGTCCTCGAACGCCTTCTCCGTCTCCGCCGCGCGAGCGGCCTCGAGGGTCGCGAGCTCGTCCGCCCCATCCGCCGCCTGCTGGAAGTTTCTGATCTCGGGCCCCAGGAAGAGGCGCTTGACCTCGTCGGCGTTGCCGTTCTGCAGCGCCCGGTAGGCGACGACGTCGAGAGCCATGAACGCGTTGAAGGCCTGCTCGATGTCTCCGAGAAGCTTCTGCTCGGCCGGGCTCGTGAGCTCGTCCTTCGCCGTGGCGAGGTCCTCCCGGAAGCGCATGACCGAGCGCAGGAAGATGGGCCGGCTCGCGCCGTTGTCGTAGCCGTAGGCCGTCTGCCAGCCGTTGAAGTCCGTGATGTCGTACTTGAGCTCGAGCGCGAGCGCCTGTGCCTGGCCGGCCTCACGTACGTCGTCGAACTTGTCTCCGAGGCTGTTCATGCCCCAGATCCCGACTCCGGCCGTGAGGGCCAGGCCGGCCACGGCGACGACGATCGCGGTCACGAGCTTGGCGCGAATGGTCATGAGCCGGGGGTTGGGCTGACGCTCGCGGGAGCGGGGATCGGCGCCGTCGGAGGCGGCTTCACGTCGCCTTCGAGCAGCCCCAGCCTGCGGGCGAGCCAGCGCTTCGTCGTCGACTGAAGTCCGAGCGTCACGATGATCGCGAGTGCGACCGACGTGACGACCAGGTCGGAGTCGGGCACGTGCATGCTGACAATGATCCCAGCAAGCGCGGCCGGAACAACCCCCGTCTCGCGGGTCCAGGCGAGGAAGACGAGCTCCTCCCGCGTCCACGAGCCGCGCCGGTCGACGAGCAGGCACGCGAGGACGACGAGCGGCCGTGCGACGAAGATGAGCGTCGCGAGGACTGCGAGAGCCGGCCAGAAATGGTCGGCCATCGCCGCCAGGGCAGGTTCGCCCCGAGCGTGATGAAGACGAGCATCACCATCGAGTGCGACACCGTCGAGACGAACGCGCGCATCTCGTCCTCGTGATGGCTGTGCATGCCGAGTCCCAGGAGCGGCATGTTCCCGAGGATGAGCCCGGCGAGGAACGCGCCGAGATAGCCGCTTCCTCCCGCGGAGTCGATCGAGAAGAAGCTGCCCGCGACGACGGCGATGACCACGATCGCCGCCGACTCGCGCCAGATGCCGGTACGCCGGCTCGAGACGACGGCTGAAAGGACGATCCCGAACACGATTCCGAGCGCGGTCGAGAGCGCCAGGTCGACGAGGAAGTCCGTCATCGGCGTCGTCAGAGAGGCGCTCCCGCTGAGGACGACTCCCGCGAAGGCGAGGGCGAGGACGGCGCCGGTCGGGTCGTTCAGCGCCGACTCGGCGATGATCGTCTGCGACACCTTGGCGCGCAGGCGCATCCGCTCGAACAGCGGGATGAGGATGGCCGGATCCGTGGGCGAGAGCGCGGCGCCGATGAGGAGGCCGGTCGTGAGCGGCACGCCGAAGACGGCGGCCGCCACGCCGCCCGTCAAGAGCGCGGTGAGCACGACCCCCGGTATGACGAGCATGAGCAGCCCGATCGCAACCTTGCTCAGGATGGTGAGCGAGAGCTGCAGCCCTCCGTGGAAGAGGATGAAGGAGACGCCGAGCGTGAGGATGAGCTCGCGCGCCCATGGAGTCGAGCGGGATGTCGATCGCGCCCGCGACCGAGGGCCCGAGCAGCGCTCCCGCTCCGAGCAGGAGCAGCATCGGCGGGACGCGCAGCAACTCCGCGAGGAGCTCGGCTCCGAGCCCGGCCGCGAGCATCAACGTGATCGTGAGGATGACGTCCTTCGTCGTCACGTGGCTCGATTGTGACTTCTGGGCCCGACCTCGTCACCCCGGGGTTGCAGGACCAGCGATCCTGGGACACACTCCACGGCGTGCTGCTCTTCTGGCTGCTCGGGATGTATCCCTACGTCCTGCTCCTCACGTGGGCGCTCGCGATCTACCTCACCTGGATCGAGGTGCGGGAGCAGCAGATGGACCGGCGGCACAAGCTCTGGTGGATCCAGCTCACCGTCCTCTTCCATTTCCCGGGATACCTTGCCCTCCGTTTCTGGGTCTTCTACCGACGCCGGCGCGCAACCGCGTAGCCTCGGCGAGCGGCTCCGCCAGGTCACCTGGACGCGAGTCGCGTTCATGGTCGCCCTGATCGCCATCGGGCTTGTCCTGACGCGCTTTCCCGGTCGCGGCGGGCAGAACGTGAGCCAAGAGCGCGCGGTCGAGATCGCGCGCCCGCAGGTCGACTTCACGCCGGAGGGCCACAACATCCGTTTCGTCCGGAGGGGGATTCCGCCGCGCGCCTTCTGGGCGGTGTCCTTCTGGATCAAGGATCGCACCGGTCATCCGACCGAGGTGACCGTCGTGCTCGTGGACGCCTCCACCGGCCGGATCGACCAGGTCGTCGACGGGACCTAGCGCCTGCTGGGGCTGTGTGAACTCCGCACAGGAGTCCGCGGCCAAAGTGTCATTCGTCGCCATTGCCCGCCGAGATAGGGCTTTCTAGCCTCGCGCGAGTCCACGCAACGTCGGTTCGCAACGCCGATCGGAGAATGACGCGATGGTCGTTTCGATGTTGAGCGGTATGTCCGCGCTGCTCGCGCAGGCGCCCACCACGCAGGAAGTGGCGGACAAGCTCACGCTCGACAGCCAGATCCTCTCCGAGCAGTTCTACTACTTCACCGTCTGCATCATGTGGCTGATCCACGTCGGCTTCATGTCGTACGAAGCCGGCGCCGGTCGCCGCAAGAACGTGATGGCGACGGCGATGAAGAACATCCTCACGATCGCCGTCGTGACACCGACGTTCTACTACTTCGGCTGGTGGATCTACGGCTGCTTCAGCACCGGGATCATCCCGTTCTCGCCCGGCGACTTCCTCGACAGCGCGGGCCAGGCGCTGCCGGGCACCTCGTCGTCCGAGGCCCTGATGGCGAACTTCTGCTCGACCACGTATCCGTGGGCGGCCAACTTCGGGCCCAACCTGACCGACCACCTCTCGGGCGTCTTCTGGGCCGCGTTCCTCCTCTTCTCGTGGACGACCGCTTCGATCCTCTCGGGCGCGCTCATCGAGCGCGTGCGGCTCTCGGCCTACCTGATCCTCGGCTCCATCCTCGGCTCGGTCATCTGGATCCTCGACGCCTCGTGGGGCTGGAGCGCCTACGGCTTCCTGCCGATGCGCTACGGATTCCACGACTCGATCGCCGGGCTCGTCGTGCACGGCGTCGCGGGCGCCTTCACCCTCGGCGTCCTCTTGAACCTCGGCCCGCGGATCGGCAAGTACACGCGGGACGGGCTTGCGCGGACCTTCCGGCCCCACAACCTGCACATAACGCTCATGGGGCTGATGCTCATCTTCACCGGCTTCTACGGCTTCTACGCCGCCTGCCTGGTCATCCAGTCGACGACCTTACCCGGCTGGGGCAACATCTACTTCAACCCGACGACCCTCTCGGCGATCACCTTCGCGATCACGATCGGCTTCGCAGGCGGCTTCACGGGTGGCTACTTCGCCAGCCGCGGCGATCCCTTCTGGACGCTCTCCGGAGGCCTCGCCGGCGTGATTTCGGTCTCGGCCGGAGCCGACATCTATGCGCCGAGCCTCGACTATCTGATCTCCATGTTCGGCGGAGCGCTTGCGGTGTACGCCGGGAACTTCATCGAGAAGAGGCTTCGAATCGACGACGCCGTCGGCGCAGTGGCGGTGCACGGCGTCTGCGGGTTCTGGAGTCCGCTCGCCGTCGGGCTTTTCGCGGCCGGCTACCCGACCGGCTTGAACAACATCGACTCATCGCTGACAGGCCAGCTCTACGGGATGATGGTCTTCCTGCCGCTCGGATTCTTCGGCGGCTACATCCCCTCGTGGGTCCTCAAGAAGCTCAACCTCCTGCGCGTGCCGCCCGAGGTCGAGCTCGAAGGCCTCGACCAGGCCGAGTTCCAGGCCGACTTCTATCCGGAGTTCGAGCGGCCGCCCGAGGTCGTCATCGAGCCCGACGGTACGGAGGTCCCCTCCGCGCCGATCCTGCTCGAGGGCTACCGTGAGCTCGTGACCACGAACGGTGACGGCGGAGCGCGCGCCGGCCCAGGGACGCGGGCCTGATGGCGCAGTTCGTGCTCAGCATTGTGTTGCTCGTGACCGTGTTCGGGCTGCTGGGGGGTTGGGCGTTCCGCGAGGACCGCCGGCGCCGCCGGGCCGAGGAAATCTGAGGAGGCGGGAATGGCTCTCGGATGGGATACAGCGCCCGGATGCATCCAACATGGCGTCGCCGGGTCCGACGGCGTCTACGCGCCATACGAGAAATGTGCGGACTACTTCACGTTCGGCCCCGGCTCGACCTTCGGGACCTCGACGAGCGGCGTCACCACGTCCTACTGGATCCTGACCATCATCGGGATCATCGTGATGATCGCGGCTTTCGTCGCCTGGGTCATGACCGAGGATCGCAAGCTCAAGCAGCAGAGCGCACGGCTCCTCGTCTCGGGCCACGCGGGCCAGGTGCACATCAAGGATCCGCACACGCCCTCGCCGGGGCTCGGCGGCCCCTCCGACCTCGGCGACGTCTAGGGGGAAAGGAGACCAATGGCGACAGAACGAGCACCGCGCCGGGGGCAGGTGGAGTTCCCCCGATGCAGCGGCACAGCCGCAACTTCGAGCTCCTCATGATCGGCATCTGCATCGCCTGCATCGTCGTTGCGGTCGTCATCGCCAAGGCGACCGAGTGGGGAGTGACCACCCGGCCGTAGCTAGCCGGCCGGCTCCAGCACGCGCCGGCTGATCCGGCGGACAAGTTCGACGAGCTCGCGCGCCCGGTCGAGGCGCTCGTCTCCCTCCCGCGTCGCGAGGTTGATCTCGACGAGATTCGCGCTCGCGCGCACCGCGGCCTCCGCGAGGAAGACGGCCGCGGCCGCGTCCCCGTGCAGGTTCGGGTTTCCGCGCTCGGCGAGCTCGCACGCGAGCGTGGCGACGTCGAGGGACGCTTCCGCGATCGCGAGCGGCACGTCCGTGGCGCGGGAAAGAGCGTCGCCGATCGCCGCGTCGCGCACTTCCTCGTCGACGTCCTTCGGCATCCGCAGCGCGAGGAGAACGTTCTCGTAGGCCAGCGCGTCCTCTTCCGCCATGGGCAGAAGGCGGGCCTTGAGTGCCTCGGCCTGGGCCACGGCGCCGGCCGCGTCCTCCCACTGCTCCTTGGAGAAGCGCGCCGCCATCGCGGCGAGCGAGGCTGCCATCGCGCCGACGACGGCAGCGACCGAGCCGCCGCCCGGCGCGGAAGTCTCGGCCGAGATGGTGTCGCAGAACTCGCTGACGCTCTGGCTAGAAAAGTCCAACGGTGCGGCCATTCTCGTCGATGTCGACGTTGAAGGCCGCCGGGGAGGCGCCGTAGCCGGGCATCGTCTGCATGTCCCCGAGGAGCGGCACGAGCCAGCCCGCGCCGGTGTACTGGCGGATGTCGCGGACGGTGACGGTGAAGCCGGTCGGCGCGTTCAGGAGCGACGGGTCGTGCGAGAGCGACAGGTGCGTCTTCGCCATGCAGATCGGGAGCTTGTCGAAGCCGACCTTGTTGTAGCGCTCGATCGCCTGCTGCGCCGCAGGGAGGAAGACGACGCCCTCGGCGCCGTACACGCGCTTGCAGATCGCCTCGATCTTGGCGTCGATCGGCTGGTCGAGCTCGTAGACCGGCTTGAAGTCGGACGGAGCCTCGGCCGCTGCGACGACGGCCTCCGCGAGCGCCGCCGCGCCCTCGCCGCCGCGCTCGAAAGCCTCGTTCAGCTCGGCGGCCATCGCGCCGCCCTCGAGAGCGAGGCGCTTGACTACGTCCACCTCCTCGTCGGTATCGCCCGGGAAGCGGTTGATCGCCACGACGGCGTTCAGGCCGAACTCCTTCACGATCCCGAGGTGGCGCTGCATGTTGGCCGCGCCGCGCTCGATCGCGTCGACGCCGCCGTCGGGGTCGTCGCCGTGGTGCTTGAGCGCACGCGAGGTCGCCACGAGGACGACGGCGTTCGGGCGCAGCCCGCCGACGCGGCAGACGATGTCGAAGAACTTCTCCATGCCCATGTCGGAGCCGAAGCCGGACTCGGTCACCGTGTAGTCGCCGAGCTTGAGCGCGGTGCGGGTCGCGACGAGGGAGTTGTTGCCGTGCGCGATGTTGGCGAACGGGCCGCAGTGGAGAAACGCGGGCTGGCCCTCGAGCGTCTGCACGAGGTTCGGCATGATCGCGTCCTTGAGGAGGACGGCCATCGCGCCCGCAGCCTGGAGCTGCTCGGCCGTGACCGGCTCGCCCTCCCACGTGTAGCCGACGGTGATCTTCCCGAGCCGGTCGCGGAGGTCGAAGAGGTCGCGCGCGACGGCGACGATGGCCATGACCTCGGAGGCAGCCGTGATGTCGAAGCCGGTCTCGCGGACGTAGCCGTTCGCGCGGCCGCCGAGCCCGACCACGATCGAGCGGAGCGCGCGGTCGTTGATGTCCACGCAGCGTCGCCACGTGACCGAGAGCGGGTCGATCCCGAGCTTGTTCCCCTGCAGCATGTGCGCCTCGAGGAGTGCGGCGAGAAGATTGTTCGCGGCTCCGATCGCGTGGATGTCGCCGGTGAAGTGGAGGTTCATGTCCTCCATGGGGACGACCTGCGCGTAGCCGCCGCCGGCCGCGCCGCCCTTGATCCCGAACACCGGGCCGACGGAGGCCTCGCGCAGGCAGAGCACGGGGTTCTTGCCGATGTGCCCGAGGCCCTGCGTCAGCGAGACCGAGGTCGTCGTCTTGCCCTCGCCCGCCTTCGTGGGCGTGATCGCGGTGACGTCGATGAGCTTCCCGTCGGGCTGGTCGCTCAGGCGTTCGAGCACGGAGAGCGAGACCTTGGCCTTGAAGCGGCCGTACGGGTCGTACTCGTCTTCGGAGAGGCCGAGGGCCTCCGCGATCTGGGCGATCGGACGAAGCTCAGCCTCCTGGGCGATCTCGAGGCTGGAAGGCATCTGCGTGGCCACACGGTCTCCTTTGGTTCAGTGGCTGACTGCCGCGGCTGCGAGCTCGGAGACGAGCCGGTCGCGGTAGAAGCGTTCGAGCGCAAACGGTGCGATCAGCTGGGGAGTCTGCTTCGTCGCGATCTGCTCCGCAAGCGTCGTCCCCACGATGGGGGCGGCCTTGAAGCCGTACGTACCCCAGCCGCAGCTGACGAGGAAGCCCTCGACCTCGGTCGAGCCGAGGATCGGGCTGTAGTCGGGCGAGAGGTCGCAGAGGCCCGTCCACGAGCGCAGGATCCTCGCCTGCTCGAGCTGCGGGAAGAGCTCGAGCGCATGGCGGGCCGAGTATTCGAGGAACGGGAAGGTGCCGATTCCCTTGTAGGTCGTGTACGGCTCGATCTCGGCGCCGATGAGGAACTCGCCGCGATCCGTCTGCGAGATGTACACGTGCATCTGCGACGAGACGATGATCACGTCGAGGAACGGCTTCAGCGGCTCCGTCACGAAGGCCTGGAGGATGTGGGTCGTGATCGGCAGCGGCACGCCGGCGAGGTCGGCGACGAGCGTCGACCAGCCGGCGGTGCACGAGACCACGGTGTCGCAGGCGATCGAGCCGCGGTTGGTCTCGACGCCGGTCACGCGGCCGTTCGAGCGCTCGATGCCGGTCACCTCGGTGTACGGGTGGATCTCGGCGCCGCCGCGGTCCGCTCCGCGCGCCAACCCCCAGACGACGGCGTCGTGGCGGATGATCCCGCCCGGCGGGTGGTAGAGCGCCGCCTGCACAGGCCAGGTGACGTCCTCGGAGAGATCCATCTCCGGGCAGAGCTTGCGGATCTCGTCCGGGTAGATGACGCGGCTGTCGATCCCGAGGAGCTTGTTGACCTCGGCCCGCTCGTTCGCGGTGATGATTCCGCGGTCGGAGTGGGCGAGAGTGAGGTGGCCCTGCTGCGAGAAGAGGAGGTTGAAGTCGAGCTCGGCACCGAGGCCCTCGTAGAGCTTGACGCTCGCCTTGTAGAACTCCGCGCCCTCGGGCGTGCGGTAGTTCGCGCGGACGATCGTCGTGTTCCGGCCCGCCGCGCCCGAGCCGATGTAGTTCTTCTCGAGGATGGCGACGTCCGTGATCCCGTGGTTCTTCGCCAGGTAGTACGCGGTCGCGAGCCCGTGCGAGCCGCCGCCGATGATGACGACGTCGTAGCGGTCCTTGAGCTCGGCGCGCGGGCGCCACATGCGGCGGACGCGGAAGATGTCCTTCATTGGTGCAGCCCCTCGTGGGCGTCGATGACGACCTCGGCGAGGTAGTCCGAGTACTCCTGGGCGAACCAGAGCGCGAAGGAGTCGCCGTCGCGCGTGACGATCGCCTGGACGTGCGAGACCGCGCCGGCGGCGGGCAGCGCGTCGAGATCGAGGTCGGTGATCCGGCGCATGACCGCCTCGCCGCGGACGGAGAGCCCGGCGAGGCTCGCGCTCACGTCGATAGCGAAAAGGTCCTTCGACAGCTTCTCGAGGAGCTCGACGGTCTTCGTGAAGTCGCAGAGGACGAGGCCCCGGTTCGGCGTGATGCGGACGAGCTCGCCGCCCTTCACCGACTTCGGCAGCTTGCCCCGGATCTCGACCTTCCCGGTCAGCGAGAGGTCGGAGATGTCGGGCGGAGCCCCCTGCAATGCGCGCTCGAGCGGCGAGCGCCACATCGCTTCCGCTGACGCGCGCCCGGGGGAGAGGAAGGCCAGGTCGCTCACGAGCGGAGCCTCTCTCCCTCGGGGTCGAAGAAGGGACGAAGGCGCACGGTGGCGCGCTCGAACCCGCCGTCGACGGTGACGAGGAACGACTTGCCCTCCTCGGCGATCTCGGCGGGCACCCAGGCCATCCCGATCGCCTTGCGCAGCTCGGGGCTCCAGCGCGAGCTCGTGATCCGTCCGATGGGGCGCGTGCCCTCGAGAACGACCTGCGCGCCTTCGAGCGGCACCTTGCCGTCCTCCATCTCGAAGCCGACGAGGAGGTCCTGGAGCCCGCGCTCCTGCACGTGCTCGAGCGACCACTTGCCGACGAAATCGTCCTTGTCGAGCTTCGCGATCCACGGCATGCTCGCCTCGAGGACGTTCGACTCCGAGTCGGTGTCCTGCCCGATGAGGATGTGCATCTTCTCGAGGCGGAGGATCCGCTGCGGCTCGAGGCCGAACGGCCGGATGCCGAAGTCCTCGCCCGCCTGGAGGATCGCGTTCCAGACGTGCTCGCCGTACGGGCTCGGGAAGTGCAGCTCGTAGCCGAGCTCGCCGACGAAGCCGATGCGGAGGATGAGGGACGGCACGCCCGCGACCTGCGCGTCGCGTGCGTCGAGGTACGAAAGCCCTTCGTTCGAGAGGTCGATCCCGGTGAGAGAGCGCATGACCGCTCGCGCGCGCGGCCCGGCGACGTTCACCGCAGCGAGCGCGCCGGTCACGTTGACGATCTCGACGTCCATGCCCCAGACCGCGTTCCACCACTCGAACCACTCGAGGACTGCGCCGGCGCCCGTGGAGGTGGTCGTCACGTAGAAGGTCTCGTCGTCCAGGCGCGCGATCGTCCCGTCGTCCATGATTCGGCCCGCATCCGAGTTGAGGACGCCGTAGCGGATCCGCATCGGCTTCATGTCGCCGAAGCGGTTGGGATAGAGGCGCTCGAGGAACTCGGCCGCGTCGGGCCCGCGGACGATCATCTTGCCGAGGGTGGAGACGTCGATGACGCCGACCGAGTCGTGGACGGACTTCGCCTCGCCCTCGGGGTCGCCGTAGGAGTGCGGGCGGCGCCAGGTGCCCGTCCACATCATCTTGGCGCCGAGCTCCTTGTGGCGATGGTGGATGGACGTGCGCTGCGCGGGCTCGTGCGGCCGGCCCGCGAGGAGGCCGAGCGTGACGGGCGCCCACGGCGGGCGCGCAGTGGTCGTCCCGATCGTCGCCTCGTCCTTCTCGTTCTCGCGCGCGTAGAGGCGGATCGAGGGCACGTGGCACAGGCGGCCCTGGCAGGGGCCCATCGTCACAGTGGTGTAGCGCTTGGCGAGCTCGATGGAGTCGAAGCCCTCGCCGATCGCCCGCTTCAGGTCCTTGTCCGTCACGTCCTCGCAGACGCAGACAAAGCACTTGCCCTTGCCCGAGGCGCCGTTGTAGGACGCGGCCGGTACGGCGCCGTCGAGGCCCTCGCCGGCGACCGACCCGACGGCCTCGATCCCGTCCGGGATGTCGGTCGGGATGAACACTCCGCGCTCCGGGTCGTACTCGACCCGCGCGCCCACCTGGGCGAGGAGGGAGTAGGCCGGCTGGCGGCCCCCGGACATGACGAGGAGGTCGCAGGAGAGCTTGCGCCCGTCGATCTCGACCGACCGCAGGACGCCTCCGCGGCCGCGGGCGACGATCTCGCGGACGCGCTCGCGCCGGAGGTCGTAGACGCCGTTCAGCTGCACGCCTGCCTCCTCCAGGGCGGCGGCGGCCTCGCGTCCCGCCTCGTCCACGGTCACGACGACGGCCTGCTCGGCGGGCTTGATGCCCCAGTCCTCGATCAGCCGGCGTACTCCGTCGGGGAGCATCACGCCGACGAGGTCGTTGCCCGGGAAGACGAGCGGCTGCTCGATCGTCCCCGTCGCGACGACGATCTTCTCGGCGCGGAACCGGTAGAGGACGCGGCCCGCGTCGACGGGGACGAGCCCGCCTTCCCAGATCCCGAGCGCCCGCCCGGGCGAGATGACGTCCACGCCTTCGAGCGGGTCGACGAAGCCCTCGTCCACGAGGACGACCTGCCGTCCAGCGGCGGCGTGCTTCCGGGCAGCCTCGCGGCCCGCCCGGCCGCCGCCGACGACCAGTACCTCGGCGCGGCGGTGCTCGACGTCGTAGCGGTTTGCGCGGCCGGCGTGCTTGTCCAGCTTGCCCAGTCCGGCGACGTTGCGAAGGAACTTCTCGTAGAGCGGCCAGGCCCACCGCGGCCGGATCATCGTGCGGTAGTAGAAGCCGACCGGGGTGAACGGGCCGCCGAGCTTGTCGGTGGCGACGAGTACGTCGTGCTCCAGTGAGCCCAGGACGTTCTGCGGGCGGACGATCGCGCCCTCGCGGACGGGCTCGGCGCAGATGCGCACGTTGGGGACACCGTCCACGGTCATCATGCAGTTCGCGCAGCTGCCGGAGCAGCAGAGAAGCCCGCGCGGCCGGTGGTACTTGAAGCTCCGCGAGAAGATCCGCTGGCCGGAGGCGTAGAGCGCGGACCCGAAGGTGTCTCCCTCGAAGGCCCTGACCGGCTTGCCGTAGAACGAGAAGGTCACCTCCCGGTTGCGGTCGAGCCTCTCTCCTGGTCGGGCGGGGAGCCTCATTTGGCGCGAGCCTCCTGCTCGGCCGGGTCGAAGATCTCGGTGCGGAGCACCTCGTTCGTCCTCGTGTCGCGATCGGCCTGGAACCAGATCTCGCAGCCCTGGCGGTGATACCACCACTCGCGCTGCACTCCGGCGACGTTACGGCGAAAGTAGATGTAGCTCGTCAGCTCGCGGAGCGTGGGCGATTCCTTCGGACGCACCGTCACCTCGCCGGCGCAGCTGAATTCGTTCACGTCGCGCGGCCCGCAGTTCGGGCAGTCGAGGAGGAAGCTCATCAGGCCGCAGTCTTCTCCATGTCGCCCAGCATTCGCTGCAGCTCCGCGAGGACCCAGACGAGGGCATCGCGAGTCGCTTCCTCGGCCGCTTCGCCGTCCCGGGCCCGGCAGGCCTCGAGCAGCGTGTCCGGCCCGCGTCGGAGCGCCGCGAACGCCTCGGGGTCGCGGCAGAGGTAGAGGATGTAGCGCTCGACGCGGATGCGCTGGTCCTCCAGAGCGCGCAGGAGCCGCGGCCGCACGGCGCACGCGTAGCAGGCGTCGCGGAGCGACCAGAAGGAGCCGAGGTAGGCGTCGAGGTCGCCGGCGCGGAAGGACCGCTCCATCTCGTCGCGCGCCGCTTCCATCTCGGCGAGAGCGGCATCGGTGATGCG
This sequence comes from uncultured Actinomycetes bacterium, assembly GCA_963766725.1. Lineage (GTDB taxonomy): Bacteria > Actinomycetota > Thermoleophilia > Gaiellales > Gaiellaceae > DATEOR01. The sequence goes on along the minus strand of CAVYBK010000015.1, from coordinate 53,054 downwards.
CTCGGCTCCCGCGCGGGCGAGAAAGGTCTCGAGGCCGAGGCGAAGCGCCTGGATCTCCTCGAGCTCCTCGACGGACAGCGAGGCGACCTTGGAGCCCCGGCGCGGGATGCTCACTACGAGCCCTTCGCTTTCGAGGCGGCGAAGCGCATGGCGCACAGGGGTCAGGCTGACCTCGAGCCGCCCAGCGACTTCTTCGAGGCGCAGGCGCTCGCCCGGCGCAAGGTCGAGGCGGCCGATCTCCTGGCGGAGGATCCGATAGACGCCGTCCTCGACGGACGAGATCTCGAGCGGGGCGGAGGTCTCGACAGCCATCGTTGATCTTTGATCAAAGATGATGGAACGTTGCTTGTCAAGCGGCTTTGCGCGAATGGGTCAGGCGTCGATCGAGACGTGGCCCGGCTGCGCGGCCACGCGATCGATCCACGCCCGGATCCCCGGGTAGCCGGAGAGGTCGAAGCCGCCCTGCTGTGCGACGTGCGTGTAGGCGTAGAGCGCGATGTCGGCGATCGAGAAGCCGCCGGCGAGGAAGTCGCGTCCGTCCGCCAGCCCGCGCTCGAGGCCGTCGAGCGCCGCGTAGCCGCCGCGCTGCTTCTCCTCCAGCGCCTCCTGCGAGGGCGCCATGTCGTGCATGAGCCAGTGGCGGGCGACGGCGACGTACGGCTCGTGGCTGTACTGCTCGAAGAACATCCACTGGAGCACCTTCGCGCGGTCGTAGGGGTCCGAGGGCACGTACTGCGTCCCGTCGGCGAAGTACCACAGAATCGCGCCCGACTCGCCCAGCGGGCGCCCGTCATCGAGGACGACGGTCGGCACGCGCAGGCCCGGGTTGAGCCCGCCGAGCACCTCCTCGCGGTCCGACTTGTCGACGACGGAGAGCGGCCGCCGCTCGTACTCGACTCCGAGGAGGGCGAAGAGAAGGCGAACCTTGTAGCAGTTGCCCGAGACCGCGGAGTCGTAGAGGACGACGGTCACCGGTCGCCGTTCGTCCCCGGGATCCAGTCCGTGCCGGCGAGCGGCACCTTCGCCATGGCCGCGGCCTCGACGGTGAGCGCGACGAGGTCTTCCGGCTCGAGGTTGTGGACGTGGGACTTGCCGCACGCCCGTGCGAGCGTCTGCGCCTCGAGCGTGAGCACGCGCAGGTAGTTGGCGATGCGCCGCCCGCCGAGGATGGGGTCGAAGCGTGCAGCGAGCTCGTCGTCCTGCGTCGAGATGCCCGCGGGGTCGAGGCCGGCCTGCCAGTCGTCGTAGAAGCCCGCCGCGCTCCCGATCGCGCGGTACTCGTGGTCGCGATGCGGGTCGTTGTCGCCCATCGCGATGAGCGCCGAAGTCCCGATCGAGACGGCGTCGGCGCCGAGGGCGAGCGCCTTGGCGACGTCGGCTCCGGTGCGGATCCCGCCGGACACGATCAGCTGCACCTTGCGGTGCATGTCGAGCTCCTGCAGCGCGTCCGCTGCGATGCGGACGGCAGGAAGGGTGGGGATGCCGACGTGCTCGATGAACACGTCCTGCGTTGCAGCCGTGCCGCCCTGCATCCCGTCGACGACGATCACGTCCGCGCCCGCCTTCACCGCAAGCTGCACGTCGTAGTAGGTGCGGGTCGCGCCGACCTTGACGAAGACCGGCTTCTCCCAGTCCGTGATCTCGCGCAGCTCGCCGATCTTGATCTCGAGGTCGTCGGGCCCCGTCCAGTCGGGATGGCGGGAGGCGCTGCGCTGGTCGATCCCCTTCGGGAGGTTCCGCATCTCGGCGACGCGGTCGGAGATCTTGTGTCCGAGGAGCATGCCTCCGCCGCCCGGCTTGGCGCCCTGGCCGACCACGACCTCGATCGCGTCGGCCTTGCGCAGGTCGTCCGGGTTCATGCCGTAGCGGGAGGGGAGGAGCTGGTAGACGAGGATCTTCGAGTGTTCGCGCTCCTCCGGCGTCATGCCGCCGTCGCCGGTGGTCGTGGACGTGCCCATCTCGGTCGCGCCGCGCCCGAGCGCCTCCTTCGCCGGCGCCGAGAGGGCGCCGAAGCTCATCCCCGCGATCGTGATCGGGATCCGCAGCTCGAGCGGCTTCTTGGCAAAGCGAGTCCCGAGCGTGACGTTCGTGTCGCAGCGCTCGCGGTAGCCCTCGAGCGGATAGCGGGAGATGCTCGCGCCGAGGAGGAGCAGGTCGTCGAAGTGGGGGACGCGCCGCTTCGCGCCGAAGCCGCGGATGTCGTAGATGCCCTCCTGCGCCGCGCGCTGGATCTCGGCGATGACATTGCGGTCGTAGAGGTACGACTCGCGGAGCGCCCAGTTGCCGCCGTTGCCCTCCATCAGTACGCGCTCGCGTTGTCGATGGAGAAGTTGTAGAGCTTGCGCGCCGACCCGTAGCGGCGAAAGTCCTCGGGATTCACGTCGGCGATGCCCGCGCTCTCGAGCAGGGCGCGCACCTCCTGCACGTGCTCGTCGCGGAGCTCCTTCTGAACGCAGTCGGCGCCCAGGCTTCCCACGTCGCCGCGCACGTACAGGCGGGCCTCGTAGATGGAGTCGCCGAGCGCGTCGCCCGCGTCGCCGCACACGACGAGGCGCCCGGTCTGCGCCATGAAGGCGGAGAGGTGGCCGACGCTGCCGCGCACGACGATGTCGACGCCCTTCATCGAGATCCCGCAGCGGGCCGAGGCGTCGCCGTGGACGACGACCAGGCCTCCGCGCCCCGTCGCAGCGGCGGACTGGCTCGCATTCCCGTGGACGACCACGCGGCCGGACATGATGTTCTCGGCGAGCCCGGTGCTCGCGTTCCCGTGCACGCGCACGGTCGCGAGCTTGTTCATGCCGGCGCAGTAGTAGCCCACGTGCCCGTCGACCTCGACCTCGATCTCGGCGTCGAGCCCGGCCGCGACCGCGTGGGCGCCGTTCGGGTTCACGATGCGCCAGTGCGCCGGGCCGCCGTCGCGCGCCACGTCGTGGAGCCGCTGGTTCAGCTCGCGCAGGGGCGTCACCGCGAGGTCGACGACCTCGACGCCCGTCGCCTCCGCGGCCGCGCTCAAACCTTCTGTCGCTCCCAGGCGTAGACGATGCCGGGCGCGGGCTCCCAGGCCCGAGCCTCCGATGCGCCCGGGAGGACGGAGATCGCGCGCCACTCGGAGCCCATCGCCACCCAGTCGTCGGTCTCGGCGAGGACGGCGGGCTTGCACGCGATCGGGTCGCGGAGGACGGCGAAGCCGTCGATCGTGCCGACGAGGAAGGTGTAGAAGCCGTCGAGATCCTCGAGGCAGCCTTCGAGCGCCTGCTCGAGCGAGGCGCCCTCGCGCAGGCGCCATGCGAGGTAGCCGGCCGCGACCTCGGTGTCGTTCTCGGTCTGGAAGTCGATCCCCTCGCGGCGGAGCTTCTCGCGCAGGCGATTGTGGTTCGAGAGCGAGCCGTTGTGGACGAGGCAGAGGTCGAGCCCGGTGGAGAAGGGATGCGACCCCTCGGTCGTCACCTTGCTCTCGGTCGCCATGCGCGTGTGGCCGAGCGCGTGCGTGCCGTGGAAGTCCTCGAGCGCGAAGCGCCGCACGAACTCCTCGGGACGGCCGGTCTCCTTGTAGATCTCGATCGTCTGGCCCGCGCTCATGACGCGGAGCTCTGGATGCGTCTGCCGCACCCACGCCTCGGCGTCGTCGGCCTCCGCCTCGACGACGAAGACCGCGTGGCTCGAGCGCACCTCCGGCTCCGGCGAGCCGCCGAAGGCCTGGCCGAGCTCGCTCCCCGAGCGCCTCCCAGTCCTGGAGAGGAGTCGGCGGAGAAGAGCGTCAGCTTGCTCGACCCGCTCGGCGCCGGGTCGCGGTACACGGCGACGCCCGCGCTGTCGGGCCCGCGGTCCGACATCTGCTCGAGCATCGTGCCCAGGTGCCGGCCGAGCGACTCCTCGATCTCAGATGACTTTGCGAACAGTCCGACGATTCCACACATATGTACTCAACTTACATTGTGAATGACAGGTAAACCCGCATGGAATAGACGTTTTTCGAAATCGGGATATGGAGGATTCCTACATAGCTAGAAGCGGGTCAGGTACTCGCGCACCTCCCACGGCGTGACCTGCTCGTGGTAGCGGGCCCACTCGTCCCGCTTCACGCGGATGAAGTAGTCGACGTAGTCCTCGTCGCGGCCGCGGCCGAACGCTGCGCGGAGCGCCTCGTCGCCCTCGAGCTCCTCGGTCGCGTCGAGGAGGTTGGAGGGCAGCGTCTCGAGCCCGCGCGAGCGCAGCTCGGCGTACGGGATCTCGTAGAGGTTCTCGCTGTTGGGATCGCCCGGGTCGAGCCCCGACTCGATCCCGTCGAGGCCGGCGGCGAGGATGGCGGTCGCGGCGAGATAGGGGTTGCAGCTCCCGTCGATCGTCCGGTCCTCGACCCTTCCGGGCCCGGGGATGCGGAGCATCTGCGTGCGGTTGTTGTAGCCGTACGAGATCCAGACGGGCGACCAGGTCGCGCCGCTCGCGGTCGAGCCGACCTTCAGCCGCTTGTAGGAGTTGACCGTCGGAGCCGTGATCGCGCTGTAGGCCTTCGCGTGCTTCTTCAGCCCGGCGATGAACTTGTAGGCCGTCTCCGAGAGCCCGAGCCCGCGCGGATCGTTCTCGTCGAGGAAGAGGTTCGTGTCGCCGTCCCAGAGCGACATGTGGAAGTGGCAGCCGTTCCCGGTCAGGTTGGTGAACGGCTTCGGCATGAAGGTGGCGAGGATGGTTCGGCCCTCGTCGCGCCCCTTCTTCTCGGCGAGCTGGTGGACCATGTAGCGGAAGAAGATCGCCCGGTCGCAGCTCGTGAGCGCGTCGGCGTACTGGAAGTTCTGCTCGAACTGGCCGTTGGCGTCCTCGTGGTCGTTCGCGTAGTTGCCCCAGCCGAGCTCGTTGACGTAGCGGGAGACCGTCGTCAGGAAGTCGTAGTGGCGGCTGAGCCCGTTGAGGTCGTAGCAGGGCTTCTCGAGGGTGTCGAGGGCATCGGCGAGCTGGATCGAGCCATCGTCGTTCAGCTCGACGAGGAAGTACTCGAGCTCGAGCCCCATGCGGAAGTCGAAGCCCTTCGTGCGGGCCTTCTCGATCTGGCGCCGGAGAATGGTGCGGGGGTCGTAGGCCCACTCTTCGCCGTCGACATGGATGTCGCAGGCGAAGCGTGCCACCGTCGGCTCCCAGGGGACCGGCGTGAAGCTCGCGAGGTCAGGGATCGCCGCGATGTCGGGGTCGCTCGGAAACTGCCCGATCTCGCCCGCGGCGAAGCCGGCGAAGCCCGCTCCGTCGGACACGAGGTCGTCGAGATTTGCTGCCGGCACGAGCTTGGCGCTCGGCCGCGCGTACATGTCCACGAACTGCGCGAAGTAGAAGTCGATTCCGCGCTTCTCTGACTCCTTGCGGATGTCGTCGACGGTGGGTGCGGCGGCGGTGTCCGCCATGCGGCCTCCTCCCTCTCTCCGGGTCGGGTGACGCGAGATTAACCAGGCCCTGGCCCGCCTGCCGATGGCGGCTCCCTACAAGCGTTCGGCGGCGGTTATGTCGGCTCTGACCGGCCCAACGCGTCCTGGAGCCTGACCATCTTCACGGCGATCTCGATCAGGAGCCAGTCCTCCTTGCGGAGGTCGAGCCCGGAGATCTCCTGGATGCGCCGAAGGCGCTGCCTGAGCGTGTTCGGATGGACGTACAGCGCCTCGGCGGTCGCGCTGATGTTGCCGCGCCGCCGGAGGAACTCCTCGAGGGTGCGAAGGAGCGACGTCTGGCGCTGGCGGTCGTACTCGGCGATCTTCGCGATCAGGTCGCGCTGGGAGTCGCGGACCGTCGAGTCGAGCGACATGCGCAGGAGGTACTTGTACGGGCCGAGCTCCTCGTAGGTCATCACACCGGGAGTCCCGCGGATGACCGAGCCGAGCAGCGCGTGCCCGGCCTCCTCGAAGCCGGCCTGGAAGCTTGCCGCCCCCTTGCAGGGATTCGAGATCCCGATCGAGACTGGGCTCCCGACCTCGGCATGGACCGCCTCGATCCGCTCGACGAGCGAGGCCTCGCCGGTCGAGGGAACGCGCAGGAGCGCCCGGCTGGAGTCGTCGCGGTGGTCGAACAGGGATCCCGGAGTCGAGGCCCGGAGCGCCTTCTCGACCGCCTCGTCGGGTGGCGCCACTTCGACGACGACGTACGTGCGGTCGAAGTCGCAACCCAGCCGCGTAGCACGCCCTTCGACGGCGCCGAGCACGTTGCCGCCCGCGAGCTGCTCGAAGAAGTCCTTGATCAGGTTCTTCTCCGTCAGCCGCTCGATCAGCTCGATCTTCTTGATCGCCACGGCGGTCTGGTTCGCGGCCGCGCGCGCGAGATCGACCTCGGTCGTCCCTTCGGCGCTGATCAGGCCGAGGAGCTCGTCGTCGGCGACGATTGGGACGGCGACGCTGGCGGAGCGGCCGCTCCGCGCCAGCTCGGGCCCGAGCTCGGAGAGCCGGATCGCCGCACGCGCTTCCGCATCGGCGGGAGCCGAGGTTTTCAGCCGGAGCTCCTCCGAGCCGCCGTCGAGCAGGTACACGTGGCAGGAGCGGCTGCGGAGCAGCTGGCGCGTTCGCTCGGCGACCGCCGGGCAGCACTTCGCCGAGCTGCTGCGCCCGAGCGAGGGTCTCTGCCAGCTCGGTCAGGTGCTCGAGCTCGCCCACCCGCTGGCGCGTCTCCTCGTACAGGCGCGCGTTCTCGATTGCGCCCGCCACGAGCGAGGCGGTCGAGGTGAGGAGCTCGACCTCCTTGGCCGTGAACTCGCGCGGCGCCTCGGTGTGCATCGTGATCGCGCCGATCACGTCGCCGTCGCGCCCGGAAACGGGGACGGACAGGAGCGACTGGAACTTCTCCTCCTCGAGCTCGGGCACGAACTTGTTGCGCGGGTCGTCGACCGCGTTCTGCGTGAAGGCCGGCTCGCCGTGCTCGACGGCCCACCAGGCGATGCCCTCGCCCTTCTCGAGCGCGATCGACCCCGCGAGGCTCGCGTACGGCGCCGATGCGGCCCTGAGCACGAGGTGGTCGTTCTCGATCAGGTAGACGAAGCAGGCGTGAACGGCGCTCGCGTCCGAGAGCAGGCGCACGACGGCGCCGAGCACCTCGCCGAGCTCGAGCGACGAGCCCACCGTCGAAACGATCTCGTAGAGGACTCCGCTCGTCCGCCTGCGCCGAAGCCGTCCCCTTCGCCACGCGGGGATCGTACGCCGGTTGAGCCCCGAGGTCGAGGGATGTGCGTTCGCCGCTGTCTCTTCACCCTTCCACGCGCCCCTGCGAAGCGGGCGTGGGCGGTGGAGCCCGGATAGTAGGCTGCGCAGAGCAGAGCGATCCTGGTCCCGGCAGGGAGGAGCGGCGTTGAAAGAGGCAACCGTGGTTAGCGACGAAACACGGGTCTTTCCTCCCGAGCTCGACCGCCGCTATCCCGTGGTCGTCCGCGGCGAGGGCGTGTGGCTTGAGGACGCGGGGGGGAAACGCTACCTCGACGCCATGAGCGGCGGCTCGATGGCCGCGACGCTTGGCTACGGTCGCACCGATCTTCTCGAAGCAGCTCGGGCGCAAGCGCTGCGGCTCTCCTATGTCCACAACGAGGTTGTCACGAACCCGGCGCAAGAGCGGCTCGCCGATGAGCTGGTCTCGGTAGCGCCTGAGGGATTCACGCGGGTCCATTTCGTGACCGGGGGTTCGGAGGCCAACGAAGCGGCGATCAGGCTTGCGCGGGCCTACCACGTCGAGCGCGGCCAGCCCGAGCGGTGGCGGGTGATCTCGCCGGCGCAGGCCTACCACGGGCCGACGATAGGTACCCTCGCGCTCACCGGGCGACCGGGCCTTCAAGGGCCGCTTGGGCCATACCTGCCGCGGTTCCTGCACATTCCGCCAGCGACCCCGCGGTTCGACCCCACTGGCGAGGCGACGCTCGCCGCGCTGGACAATGTCCTCGAAGAGGCGGGCCCGGAGACGGTGTCCGCGTTCTTCTGCGAGCCGATCAGCGCGGCGGCCCTCCCCGCCTTCAAGCCGCCGGACCGGTTCTGGGAAGGACTCGCTGAAAGGCGGGAGCGGCACGGTTTCTTGATCTGCCTCGACGAGATCGTCACGGGCATGGGCCGCAGTGGAAACTGGTTCGCCGCCAACGATCTCCCATTCGTTCCCGATGTGATCGCCATCGCGAAGGGACTCGGCGCAGGCTATGCGGCCGTCGGCGCCGTGCTGTGCCGGAACCACGTCTACGAGGCCGTTGCCCAGGGGTCGCGGAGCTTCTCGCTCGGCCACACCTGGAACGGCGCGCCGCTCTCGTGTGCCGTGGGGCTGGCCGTGATCGACGCCTTGCGCCGCGAGGGGCTTGTCGAGCACGTCCGCGAGCGGGGAGCGCGACTGGAGGAGGAGCTCGAGGAGGCGCTCGCCGAGATCCCGATCGTCCGCGAGGTTCGGGGCCACGGCTTCCTCCTCGGCGTCGAATACGGCGACCCGCGCGAGGAGGGTGCGTTCCTGCCCCCCGAGCTTCGGGTGGCGGGGCGCGTGGACGAGCTCGCGCTCGAAAACGCGCTCGTCCTGCTCTCCACCCAGCCCACGAAGGATGGCTATGCGGGCGACCAGACGCTCTTCGCGCCGGCGTTCACCGCGTCGGAGGAGGAACTCACCGAGATGGTCGACCGCTTCGCCGGCGTCCTCCGCGGGGTCTGGAGCGAGGTCGAGGGCAGGCTCGAGTCCGCCCCCATAGGAGGCCGCGCGTGAGCCGACGCGCGCTCGTCATCCAGCACGAGGAGCCCACGCCGCCCGGCCTGATAACTCCCTGGCTCCGCGAGCGCGGCTACGAAGTCGAGACTCTCCGGATCGACGAGCAAGACCCACACGACCTCGACCCCCGCGCTTACGAGCTCATCGTCTCCCTCGGCTCCGAGTTCGGCGCCTACCAGGACGACGTCGAATGGATCAAGCACGAGATGGACTTCCTCGGCGAGGCCCAGGAAGCCGAGGTGCCCATCCTGGGCGTCTGCTTCGGTGGGCAGATCCTGGCGCGCGTGCTCGGCGGGGACGTTTTCCGGTCGGACAAGGAAGAAATCGGCTGGCTCCCCGTGGGGACGAGCGATCCCGACCTCGTTCCGGACGGTCCGTGGTTTCAGTGGCACTTCGACACGTTCACTGCACCCCCCGGCGCAACCGTCGTGGCTGCAAACGAGGCCGGGCCACAGGCATACGTCATCGGACGCAGCCTCGGTCTCCAGTTCCATCCCGAGGTGACGACGGAGATCATGGACGAGTGGGTGCGCGTCTACAGGCACGAGCTCGACGAGCACGGCGTTGACCCGGATGCTCTTCTGGCCGAGACGCACGAGCGCGCGCGCGAGCACAACCGCAACACCCGGAAGCTCCTCGACTCCTTCATCGAACGGGTCGCGCGTCCCCGCGAACGAGCTTGATGACCACCGCGCTAGCCGAGATCACCGCTGACCGGACGAACGTCTTCCCGCGAGATCTGGACTGGGTGTATCCCAACATCGATCGGGGCGAGGGCGTTCGCCTCTACCGTGTCGACGGGCGCGAGCTTCTGGACGGCTGCGGCGGTGGCGCGATGGTCGCCGTCCTCGGTCACGCCCGGCACGACGTCGTCGAAGCGGCCGCGCGGCAGGCCGAGCGCCTCTCCTACGCCTACTACCACCAGTTCACGAACGAGCCGCAGGAGGAGCTCGGACGACGCATCCTCGAGGTTGCGGCGCCCGAGCTCGCGCGCATTCGCTTCGTCACGGGAGGGTCGGAGGCGAACGAAATGGCCCTGCGCCTGGCGCGCGGCTATCACGCAGAGCGCGGAGAAAGTCGCTGGCGCGTCATCTCGCCGGCGCACGCCTATCATGGAGCGACCTTCGGGACTCTGGCGCTCTCCGGCCGACTTTCTCTCCAAGCCCCCTACGAGCCCTACCTCGCGCATCACCTTCACATTCCTCCGAGCATGGCCCGGCTCGACGAGACGGGCGAGGAAGCTCTCGCCGCTTTGGACCGGGCGCTCGAGGAAGCAGGGCCCGACACGGTGGCCGCATTCGTCTGCGAGCCCGTGAGTGCCGCAGCGATTCCCGGCTACTCGCCGCCCGTTCGCTTTTGGGAGGGGCTCGCAGAGCGGCGCGAAAAATACGGGTTCCTCGTCGTCTTCGACGAAGTGGTGACCGGTTTCGGGCGAACGGGCTCCTGGTTCGCCTATCAGCAGCTGCCCCTCCAGCCGGACGTCATCAGCTTCGGGAAGGCGGCCGGCGCCGGGTATGCGCCGCTTGCTGGGATCTTGGCGGCAGAGCACGTCTACGAGGCGGTGGCGTCGGGGTCCCGCGAGTTCGAGCACGGCCATACATGGGATGGAGCTCCTCAGCTCTGCGCCGTTGGTCTCGCCGTCCTCGAGGCGCTGCAGTCCGAAGGCCTCGTCGAACGAGTCCGCAGCCGCGGCCCGAGCCTCCGCGATGAGCTCGACGCGGCCGTTGGCGACCTGGACATCGTCCGCGAGGTACGCGGCCGCGGCTTCCTCCTCGGCGTCGAGCTCGTCGACCCGCGCGACGGCGAATCGTTCCTCCCAGGAAAGGTCGGGATCTCCACCCTCGTCGACGGGACGGCGCTAGAGCACGGGCTCCTCATCACGACCTCGAACTGCGCGGCGGACGGGTTCGCCCCGGACCAGACCCTGTTCGCGCCCGCCTACGTCGCCACCGATACCGAGCTCGCCGAGATGATCGACCGGCTCGCCGCGACGCTCGGCGACGTCGACAGCCGGATCAAGAGCGTCCTCGCGTGACGGACTCGCAATACGTCCTCCTGGCCATGCCGGACGTGAACGGCTACCTGCGCGGCAAGGCGCTGAGCACGAATGCCTTCAAGGCAGCTGCCGAAAACGGGACGGTCATGACGGACCTCCTCCTCGCGCTCGATCCGGTCGACACGCCGATCTCGGACTACGAAGAGTTCGGGATCCGTTCGGGCGCGGGCGATCTCGTCGTGCGACCCGATCCCGAGACGCTGCACGAGCTCACCTGGAGGCCAGGGTGGAGCGTCTGCCTCGCGACGCCCTCTTGGCGGGACGGCTCGCCGTGCGAGCTCGCGACACGGGAGGTGCTCCGACGCGCCCTCGAGGGCATCCGCGAGCTCGGCTACGAGACGAGGGCCGCCTTCGAGTACGAGATGCGGATCTGGGACGCCGGTGGCCGGCCGCTGTCGACCGGGATCAGCTACAGCATCGTCGAGGCGGGGCGGTATCACGAGCTTGTCTCGGCCTTGGCGCCCGCCCTCGACGCCTTGGGAATCGAGCTCACTGCGATCCACACTGAGGCCGGCCCTGGCCTCCTTGAGCTGAACCTGGCCGCGCGGGAGGGTCTGCGCGCGGCCGACGACGCGGCGCTCGTCAAGCTTGCCGCCAAGGGTGTCGCGGAGACGCTCGGCCTCCGCGCCAGCTTCCTCGCCAAGACGGTTCCCGGCGAGGAGGGCTCGAGCGGACACCTGCATCTCTCGCTCTGGAACGACGAGACCAACTCATTCGCGCCAGGCGACGGACCAGATCTCCCCACGCCGGCTGCCCAGGCGGTGGCCGGAATGGTGGAGCACCTGGCGGGCGCCTCGCTGCTTCTCAATCCCACGGTGAACTCGTACAAGCGGCTCGTGCCAGGCTGGTTCGCGCCGGTGAACGCCAGCTGGGGGATCGAGAACCGCTCGGCGGCGCTGCGGGTCATCTCGTCGTCCGCACAGCCCGAGCGCTGCCGGATCGAGTGCCGCCGCCCGGGCGCGGACGCGAATCCCTACCTCGCCCTCGCCGCGCTCGCGGTGGCCGCCGGGGAGGGGCTGCGCCGAGGAGCGGAACCACCTCCGCCGGTCGTTGGCGACGCCTATGCGCGGAAGGATCTCCCCGCCTTGCCCGGCTCGCTGGAGAGCGCGCTCGCCGCCTTCCGTGCCGACGGCGAGCTCCGCGCTCGCCTGGGGGAGCCCTTCAGCGACTACTTCGCCGTCTCGCGCGAGTGGGAGCTCAAGGCCTGGCGCGAGGCCGTGTCGGACTGGGAGCGCGAGCGGTACGAGCGGGCAGTCTAGGCCCACACTTCGCCTCAGGAAAAAAGCGGCCGCAGTGCGGAGTAGAGCTCTCGGTGCCGGCGGTAGACCGTGTCGTAGATCTCCCTGCACTCGTGCCGCGGCAGCAGCGGCTCGGAACGGGGGCTTTCCATGACGCGGGCAGCCGAAGGTACGTCGGGGTGTAGGCCTATGCCCGCTGCTGCCAGCATCGCGGCGCCTCGGGCGGTGGTCTCGACGTCGTCCGGCCGCGTCACAGGCAGCCCGGTCACGTCGGCGCGGATCTGACGCAGCAGGTCGCCCCGCGCTCCGCCTGCCACGCAGACGAGCTCCGTCGCCGTCTGGCCTGCCGCACGGATGGCCTCCAGTACGTCGCGCAGGGCGAAGGCGTTACCCTCGAGCAGCGCCCGGGCAAGATGAGCGCGACCATGGGACGCGGCGAGGCCGAACCACCCCGCTCGCGCGGCGGCGTTCCATTCGGGGGCGGTCGCTCCGGCTAGCGCCGGCACCCACAAGACTCCGTCGGCTCCCGCGGGCGCATCTTCCGCCAGTGAGTTCAGAAGCTCGTAGACGTCGCTCCCCGTGGCCGCGGCCTCGGCCGCCTCGACGGAGCCCAGCTCGTCGCGGAACCAGCGGTACGCACCTCCGGACAGCCAACCGGGGTTCTCGAGCAGCCAGCCGTCGGGCGCCGCGTGCGGATGGAGCTCGGTGACACCGTCCGGGTCCAGCACGGGAGCGGGCACGACGGCACAGACGGGCTCGGCCGTCCCCATCACATCGCAGACCGAGCCAGGGTCGACGACTCCCGCCCCGAGGGTCGCCGCCATTTCGTCGCCGGAGCCGAGGACCACCTGGGTCCGCGGATCCAGCCCAGCTGCCTCTCGGAGCCATGGCGACACCGGGCCGAGGACAGTGCTCGCCGGCCGGACAGGGGCAAGAGACTCTGAGTCGATCTGAAAGGCGGCGCACGCCTCTTGCGACCAGTCGGCGCTTTCGACGTCGAGGAGCATTGACGATGAGGCATTCGAGGGATCCACCGCCAGCTCCCGGGACGCATGCCAGGCGACGAACGAGCCGGGCAGCAGAAACCAGCGCGAGCCGGCATGCTGATCGGCGCGGTTGTCGCGGAGCCAGGCGATCTTGGCACCGACGTGGCCGGGATCCAGGTTGCATCCGCTCAGCTCGCGAAGGCGATGCGGGTCCATCTGTTCGGCCGCCTCATCGCACTGAGCTTGCGCCCGTCGATCCATCCAGATTAGGGCAGAGCCCACCGGCTCGCCGTCGGCGTCGGTCGCAACCAGCCCGTCGAGCTGCGAGCCGAACGACAACGCGCGCACCGCGGCCCCGTTGACGGCGCGACGTACCTCGGCGAGCGCTGTCGCGACGGCGCCCAGCCACTCGCGAGGATCCTGCTCCGCCCACCCAGGCTGGGGATAGGAGAGCGTATGCGGCACATAAGCCTTCGCCGCCTGCTCGCCCTCTGGAGTCAGCGCCTGGGCGCAGGTGCCCTGCGAGCCGACATCCACCCCGACAACCAGCTCCGGCTTCACTTTGCGTCATCCGATTCGTCCCCGGGCCCGCGCCGGTAGACGGTGAACTCGAACGCATCGGCTAGGTGATGCTCCTGCGAGACCAGCACGACCGTTCCGTCGGCGGTGCTGTCGAGCTGGAAGAGAGTCAGGAGTAGCGCGCCGGCCCGCACCCCCAGCCGTCGGGCCACGCCACCTCTCGCCGTGGCAGGCTCGATCGAGGCGACGCCGTGATGCACCGGCAGGCCTCGCTCGGCGAGCGCGGCGTAGATTGAGCCTCCATCCAGGCTGGCCATCGCTTGGAGGGGAAGCACGTCGGGTCGGCACCAGTCGATCGAGTCCACCACTGGCCGGCCGTCCGCCGTCCGCACTCGGCGAAGCGCGCATACGGATGCGCCCGCCTCCAGGCCGAGCGCTGCTGCCACGCGTGGCGGTGCAAGCTCCGCCGCGCACTCGTCCGACCTGCTGCCCGGTTGCAGGGCCATCGCCTCGATCAGCGACGAAACCGAGAAATTTCGGCTGAGGTCATTCCGGACGCCGGATCGGTGGGCCACGTAGGTACCCGAGCCGCGTAGGCGACGGACGACTCCGTCTTCCTCGAGGAGGGCGATCCCTTCCCGAAGCGAAGGCCGCGAGATGCCGAGGACGCGCGCCAGTTCGGGCTCGCTAGGCAGTCGATCGCCCGGCTCGAGTCGCTCGCCGGCTATCCGCTCGCGCAGCGTCTTGGCGACCACGTGGCCGAGCGACCGGCGGCTCGCCGCGTCCGCCTTCACGGAGTGACGACGGCCTTCAAGACCTCGCCGGCACGGATCCGCTCGAAAGCACTCGGCGCGGCGTCCAGGGGAACGACGTCCGTCACGACCCCTTGGATTCCAGCGAGGTCGTCGGCCAACATGTCGAGGGCGTGCACCTGATCGCGGTGGCGAGAGGCGTAGGACCCGTGCACCTGCACCTCCTGATAGTGAAGGACGTTGGAGGGGAACTTCATGTGCGTCGTGCCCTTCGGGAGGCCGCCGAAGAAGAGCACTCGCCCGCGCGGAGCGGCCATGTCCATCGCCTGCTCCTGCGCGAGGTCGCTGGAACAGGCGACGATCACGGCATCGGCTCCAATCCCGTCGGTGGCGGCGCGCACTGCCTCGACGCTGTCTGCAGCCGATGTGTCGACGTAGGTCAGCCGTTCGTCACCGAGGACATCGCGCGCGAGCTCGAGCCGTCGGGCCGCGGTCTCCATCATGAGCACCCGGCCCGCCCCTTGGAGACGGGCGATGAGCGCGTGTGCAGTGCCGACAGGACCGGCGCCGATCACAACCACCGTGTCGTCGAGCGAGACGGAGATGTCCTTGTGTCCACAGATCGCGTCCGAGAGCGGGTCGGCAAAGGTCGCGAGGACGTCCGAGAGGCCATCCGGAATCCGGAAGAGGTTCTTCAGGGCGATCTGGGGGATCGCCACAAGCTCGGCGTAGGCGCCCTGGTGGTCGAACCCCATGAGTTCGCCGTTGAGACACAGGTTCTCGGCACCCGAGCGGCAGAGGCGACATGTGCCGCACCAGAGCGTCGAGATGCAATGGACATGGTCGCCGATCGAAAAGCCGGCTCCATCCACCTCCTCTGTCGCCGCGCTCCCGATCTCGATCAGCTCCCCGCTGATCTCGTGCCCGAGCACCCAGGGAGCCGAAATCCGTCTATCGCCGTTGTAGAAGGCTCGGACGTCGGTGCCGCAAATGCCGCAGGCCGTGACCCGAAGGAGCACGCCGCTCTCGGGGCAAGAAGCGTCGGCCACCTCTCCGACCGACATCGCCCCCGGGCCTTCCCAGATCGCCGCTCTCACGCGGCTAGGATATCGAAGTTGTCTGACAACTTTGGGAGGCGCGCATATGGAGTTCATCTTCATGCTCACGCGGAAGGACGAGACGCTCGCCGATGCGCGTGAGGTCTATGCGTCCGTCGCGGCGGCAGGCGTGCGCCACTTCGGCTGCAAGGACGTGGGCCTTCCGCGCAAAGAGCTCGAGGCGCTCCTTTCCGACATCGAGAACAACGGTCACACGTCCTATCTCGAGGTCGTGTCCGAGTCGGATGAGGCAACGCTCGCCTCGGCGCGCGCGGCCGCCGAGATCCAACCCGACTACCTGATCGGGGGCACGCTGATCGAGCCAGTGCAGGAAATCATCGCCGGCACCGGGATCAAGTTCTTCCCGTATGTCGGACGGGTCGTGGGCCATCCGTGTCTCCTCCGCGGCTCGATCCAGGAGATCGCCGACGACGCTCGCCGCGCAGAGGCGCTCGGCCTCGACGGCGTCAATCTGCTCGCCTACCGCTACGACGGCGATGTCGAGGCGCTTGTGGATGCGGTTGTCTCCAATACGTCGCTGCCCGTCATCGCCGCGGGATCGGTCGACTCGGTGGAGAGGATCCGCGCCCTTGCACGCCACGGTGCCTGGGCCTTCACGATCGGCACGGCCGCCCTGGACGGCGTCTTACTTCCTGAAGAGCCGCTCCAGGCGCAACTCGAGCTCGCGCTCGAGGCGGCAGCAGGCTGAAGGAGAGGGTGCCGTGAGGCACCCCCTCCTGCAGTTTTCTAGGCGAGCTCTCCTTCGTTGATGAACCTGCCCGCGCGGTCGTATTTCACGCGGTCAGCGGCGCGGAGCCAGAGTGCGTAGACCAGGGCCGCCACCGGAATGATGACGCCGATGATCCCCAGCCAGGTGATGTCGATCTCGAAGCCGCGCCAAGGGCCGATCTGCCCGAGTTCCTTCACGTACCACACGTCACCGGCGGCGAGCGAGCTCAGGTACTTGTAACAGAGGTAGAGCACGAGGATCTGCGCAAGAAAGCCGATCCAGGCACAGACTGTGGTCTTCCAGAAACTCCGCTCTTCGGCCGGTAGCTTGCGGAAGTACGCCCAGACGGACAGGGACGTCAGCGCTTGGACGAGGATGATCCAGATCACGCCCTGAACCGCGATCCAGTAGTAAACGTCGAGCCCGGTGTGGCCGGCGAACCTGAAGATGAGGACGATCGCGAGTGCGATGGCGCCCTGTGTGAAGACGGCGACGTGCGGCGTCTTGTGCTTCGGGTGGGTGCGGCCCAACGCCTTGGGCAGAAGCCCCTCGCGGCCGAGCGAATACGTGTAGCGCAGCCCCGCGTTGTTCAGCGCTGCGGCGCAGGCGAACGCGCCGGTGATGATGAAGACGGACATCAGCTGCCCCAGCCAGGTTCCGATGAGCTCGTTCGCCGGCACGACGTTGAAGTTGAGGTAGTCGACCGGGATCTCGCCCCCGAAGACGGTCGTCGAACCGTTGGTGAGCGCGTCGAAAGCCTGGTTGGCGGGCCCGTACGAGCTGACCGAGGCCCAAGACGCCAGTGTGTACAGGACGCCGACGAACACGCAGGAGCCGATGACTGCGATCGGGATCGTCCGGTGCGGGTTCTTCGACTCCTCGGCGTAGTTGGGGGCGGCCTCGAACCCGACCCACGACCAGAAGGCGATGAAAATGCCAAGGCCGAACGCGATGCCCTTGAACGCGTTCCAGGGGAGCACCGGGGCGATCGAGACCCCGTCGTTGCCGCCCTGGACGAAGACGCCGATCGTGAAGGCGAAGATGATGACCAGCTCGGTGATCAGGAAGACGCCGAGGATCTTGGCCGAGATCGGAATGTCGAAGTAGCCGAGCGCCGACATGCAGACGATGCCGAGGAGCGCATACCAGATCCAGTTGATCGGGTCCATGTCGAAGGCCGACGCGACCTTCGCCTGGGCGAAGGCGGCGAAGCCGCCGATCAGCGACGCGCCGAAGAGCGTGTACGCCGCAGCGAGCGAGAGGCCGGACACCATTCCCAGCGTCTGGCCGAGCCCGTGGCTGACATAGGTGAACATGCCGCCCGCGGCGCGGAGCTTGCGCGCCATCTGGACGTATGCGACCGAGAAGATGGTCAGGACGATCGTCGCGAAGAAGAACGCCGCCGGCGCATATTTCTCGTTGCCCGCGCCCACGGCGAACGGGAAGTTGAACATGAAGACGGAGAGCGGCGCAGAGCCCGTGATGCAGAGGAAGAGGACGAGAAGCAGGCCCACGGAGCCGGCTCGCAGCTTCTCGACGCTCTCATCGGCACCGATGTCGATCGAGGTGACGGTTCCCTCGTGATCTAGATGGGGGTGGACAACTCCCCCAGCCTCAGAGCCAGGCATAGAGCCTCCGGGTTCGAGTTCGCCGCCTCCGGGCGGCAAACCGGTGAAAGAGAGGCGCGTATCGTGCCGCATTCGCGGCCAGAAGTAAACAGCCCCGACGTTCGAGCCTAGTCGCCCGCGAAGACCGCGTCCGGCAGGAAGCAGGCGACGATCCAGTTGGGAGCGTCGACGACCTCGGTGATCTTGAGGTCCGCAGCGAGCGAGCAGAGGACGTATGCGTCCTGGCTCGTGAGCCCGCGGCGGTCGATCAGATGGTCGATCATGCCGCGAACTGCGGAGCGGGCCGCCTCCATGAGGTCGCTTTCGACACCCGTGGTCGCGAACCAACCTCCTGCGTCCACTCGAGGCGTGAGCGAGCCGGGCGGACGGCGCAATGCCGGCGTACGCAGCGTCATCCCCCGCTCGACCGAGACGCGGAGCGTCGTTCGCATCTGGCACTCGAGGCCGGAGATGCATACCTCCCCGTCCCCTTGGGCCGCGTGGGCGTCCCCCAGCGAGAGCAACGCGCCGGCAACACCCACGGGCAGGTAGAGCGTCGAGCCCGCCGTCACGTGCCGCAGGTCGATGTTGCCGCCGCCCGCGTGCGGCGGGGGGATGGGGACGTCGTGCATCCCTGACCCCGGCACGCCGGTGGTCCCGCAGAACGGCTCGATCGGAATGCGTACGCCGGGAACGAGCTCGGTGGAGTCGCCGTGCGTGAGGTCGAAGATCTTCAGGTACGGCTCGTCCAGCTCGCCGGGCGGAAGCAGGCCCAGGTTGGGAAGGATCGCCGCCCAGCCCCAGTCGGGCACCTCGAAGCCGAGGAACTCGACGGCGAGGACGTCACCAGGCTCCGCGCCCATCACGTGGATGGGCCCGGCCAGGGGGTAGATCGCGTCGAGATCGAGCGCGAGAAGGTCCTCGGCCGTCGAGTCCCTTACGATCTGCCCGCCCGCGAAATCGTCGGTCTCGACAACGACGACGTCGCCTGACTCGACGTGGAGCACGGGGTCGATGTCGACGTCCCAGCGCCGGTGCGTGGGCGTTTCCCGGCTGATCAGGTGCTCGGCCACGCTACGCGGACTGGACTGCGGCGAGCGACTCCGGGAGCGTCTGGCCGCCGTCGACCACGATCGTCTGCCCCGTGATGTACCCGGCCTCGTCGGTCGCGAGGAACAGCGCCGCCGCCCCGATTTCCTCGACTCGCCCGAGGCGACCCAGCGGGATCGCCGCCGTCATCGCCG
The DNA here is from genome assembly GCA_963766725.1 of uncultured Actinomycetes bacterium. Classification (GTDB taxonomy): domain Bacteria; phylum Actinomycetota; class Thermoleophilia; order Gaiellales; family Gaiellaceae; genus DATEOR01. Next base: position 34,137 of record CAVYBK010000015.1, on the reverse strand, counting down.
CGAGGTAGTCGTCGCCGAGCTCCTCGAGCCCCTCGCTGACGACGTTTCCAGGAAGGACCGCGTTGATCGTGATGCTCCTTGGCGCGAGCTCGATGCACGCCGTGCGGAGGAAGCCCAGCTGCGCGGCCTTCGTCGCCCCATAGTGGGACCAGCCGGGGAAGCCTGTGATCGGGCCGGTGATCGAGCTCGTGAGGATCACGCGCCCGTGGCCGGAGCGCTCCAGGTACGGAAGGCAGGCCTTGACGGTGAGCATGCAGCCTTTCACGTTCGTGGCGAAGATCGAGTCGATGTCGTCCTCGGTCAGATCGGCCAACTTCACGTCCGGGAAGACGCCCGCGTTGGCGCAGAGCACGTCGATGCCGCCGAACCGAGCCGCCGTCTCCTCGGCCAGCCGCTCGCAGTCGCCGGCCGCGCGGACGTCGCCGCCTACGTAGGCCACTTCGCCGCCCTGGCCGGCCAAATCCCGCACGGCCGCCTCTCCGGCCTCGGCGCCGCGGCCGCTCACGACGACGTTCGCGCCGGCGCGTGCGAAGACGCCGGCGATTCCCTTGCCGATGCCCTTCGTCCCGCCGGTGACGAGCACCGTGCGACCGGTGATCGGTGTGAACATCGGCCGGATTCTACGAGGTAGAGAGCGTTGGTACGGTCCGCGGGTGACCACGTCGGTGGACACGGCGATCGTCGGCGCCGGCATCTTCGGGCTGGCGACCGCCCACGCCCTGTGCCGCGACGGCGCGGGCACGGTCGCGCTGTTCGACCGCGGAATGCCGGGCGGCGGAGATTCCGGCCGGTCGTTCTCGATGGTTCGCCGCCACTACTCGAATGCCGTCACCGCCCGACTCGCGATGGCAGGGTCGCGGACGATCATGCGCTGGGAGGAGGAGGTGGGCGTCGCGGATGCCGGCTACGTCCGCTGCGGGTACCTGCTGACCGTTCCGGAGGAACAGGCCGAAGCCTGCCGGGGAAACGTCGTCATGCTGCAGGCCCTCGGGCTGGACACGAACTTCCTCGAAGTGGACGAGATCCGGGACGTCGAGCCGGAGCTTTCGTCTAACGGAATCGCGGGCGCAGCCTACGAGCCCGAGGGAGGATTCGCCGACGCGCAGAAGATGTGCCTGGGCTGGTTCGCGGCCGCGACGCGCAACGGTCTCCGCTCGCACCTCGGCGTGGCGGTGGACGCCCTCCGCGTGCAGGCGGGGCGCGTGGTCGGCCTCGAGACGGCGAACGGCTTTTTCCCGGCCGGTCGGCTCGTTCTGACGACGGGGGCTTGGGCGAACGACATGCTTCGGCCGCTCGGCGCCGGGCAGCCCATCGAGCTCAGGCGCCTGCAGGTGCTCGTGGCCCGCGCCGGGCCCGGCGGGCCGCTTCCGTCCGCAGTGTGCTCGGACGCGGTGACGAACGTCGTCGTTCGTCCAGACCGCGGGCGGCAGTTCTGCGCGGTCGCCTACGTGGGCGAGGATCTGCTCGACCGGGCCGACGACTGCGACCACGGCCTATCAGCAGGGTACGAGGACGCCGTGCGTGAGGGCCTACGCGCGCGGTACCCGCGGCTGGCCGGCTTCGAGCTCGTGCGCGGCTTCGCCGGGCCGTACGACGTCACACCCGACTGGAACCCGATCATCGGCCCCTGCCCCGGCATCGACGGCCTCTACCTGGCCGTCGGCTGGAGCGGCCACGGCTTCAAGCTCTCTCCTGCCGTTGGCGAGATCGTGGCCGCCGAAGTCACCGGCCGGACACCGCCGATCGACGTCGGCGAGCTGCGACCGGAGCGCTTCGCTGAGGGGCGCTTCCTTCGACTCGCATACGGGCCAGGAGCCCGAGCCTAGCCGGCCATGACAGCCCGGTAGGCCGCCGCGGCGGTGGCGTCGTCCGGCGCGGCCTCGCCTGCCTCCTCGGCGTCCCGCAGTCTCCGGTAGCGCTCGATCTCCTCCGCGTAGCGTGCCTCGGACCACCCCAGTGTCGGGGCGACGAGCGGCGCGATGACCGCGGCTGCAGCCCGGCCGCGGTCGGAAGCTTCAATCGAAGTGCGGGTGCGCCGGGAGAGGATGTCGTCCAGGTCGAGCGCGCCCTGGTGCGTGACCGCGTGGACGGCCTCGGCAGCGATGTACCGACCCGCGCCGGGGAGCGGGGCCGCGAGCACCGGGTCGGCCTCGGCGAGCTGGAGCACCTCCTCCGCGCAGCCGCCGTGGCGGAGTCGGATGGGATCAGAGCTCTCCGACGAGGTCTCCGCGCCCAGGAGCGGCAGCCGTTCCGTTGCCGACGGGGCCGCAGAGCCGAGGTCCAGGGAAGCTGCGTCGACGGCGTCCCGCGCCATCACGCGGTAGGTCGTGTACTTGCCGCCGGCGATCGCGGTCAGCCCCGGAAGGGGCGAGAAGAGGCGATGCTCGCGCGAGAGCCTCGTCGTGTCAGCGGCGCCGCCCGCCGCGACGAGCGGGCGAAGGCCAGCGAAGACGCCGTGGATCTGCGACGGCTCCAAGGGCCTCGCCAGGACGCTGTTGACTTTGGCGAGCAGGTACTCGATGTCGCTCCGGTTGGCCACGGGCCGGTCGACCTCACCGTCCCACTCGGTGTCGGTATCGCCCAGAAGCCAGTAGTCCGAGCGCCAAGGAATTGCGTGGAAGACGCTCTTCTCCGTACGCATGAAGAGGCCCGATCGCATCGGGATCGACGAGCGCGGAACAATCAGGTGCACGCCTTTCGAGGGTCGCAGGGAGCTCTGCGCGCGACCGGTGGCGAGCTCGAGCAGTTTGTCGGTCCCGACCCCAACTGCCACGATCGTGTGTCGGGCGCGGAGCTCGAGGGGGCGACCGGCGAGCGAGTCGTTGGCCCGCACTCCGACGATCCGGCCCGTCTCTTCCCGGAGGAAGTCAACGGCTCGAGCCCTCGTCGCGATCGACGCGCCGTGGGCGGCGGCAGTGCGGGCCACGTAGACGGCGAAGAGCGCATCATCCTCCTGGGCGTCGTGGAACTGCACGGCCCCGACCAGCGAATCGGGCCGGAGCGCCGGCGCCGCGGCCAGCGCCGAGCGATGGGAGAGATGCCGCGCCCGCGGGAGGTGCCGGCCCGCCCAGGTGTCGTAGAGGAGCAGGCCGGCCCCGATGTAGGGTCGCTCCCAGCCCCGGTGCTTCAGGGGGAACAGGAACTCGACCGGCCGCACGAGGTGGGGCGCGAGCCGAGTGAGCAGCAGGCGCCGTTCACGCAGCGCCTCGCGCACGAGCCGGAACTCCAGCATCTCGAGATACCGCAGGCCGCCGTGAATGAGCTTGCTCGACCGGCTGGAGGTTCCCGCCGCCAGATCGTCCGCCTCGAGCAGCCCGACGGAGAGGCCTCTTGACGCCGCGTCGAGCGCGATGCCCACGCCGGTGATCCCGCCTCCCACGACGAGGACGTCCACCTCCTCTCGCTCCAACCTGGCCACGGCGTCTGCCCTGCCGGATGGGCTCAGGGCTCCCTCGCTCACGAGCCGGTCCTCGTGTGGACCTCGAGCGCCTCGTGCCACCGCGACCGCTCCCGCGCGCGTCCGCCGGCTTCCAGGCGCGGGTCAACCCGCCGGGCGATTCCGGGCGTCCCGGCGTCGCCGTCGAGCAACCCAAGCGCTTCCGCGGCCAGCGTGGCGACGCCGCGCGCGGTCGACTCGGGATCGGCCGCGACCTCGAGCCCCCGCCCGGAGAGGTCGGCCACTGCCTGGAGCAGCGCGTCGTGCGCGGACAGGCCCCCGCCGACCCGCAAGATGCCCGCAGAGTGGTCGTGGTCGAGCGCCGCCAGGGCGTCGGCGATCTGGTGGGCGACACCCGCGAGCGCCGCCGCCGCGAGGTCCGCCGCCGTCGTCTTGCTGGTCGCTCCCAGCACGGTGATGCGATCGGAGCCGTGCCAGAGCGGAGTGCCGAGGCCGGCCGGAGCCAGTACGACCACTGGATGGGGACGCGACCAGTCGAGCGCTTCCACGGTGTCGACGGGTGGGAAGCCGAGGTCGGGGAACAGGCGCAGTGCGTTGCCGGCGTTCGGACAATAGGCCTCGAGCGCATACGTCGGCCCCGCCGCCCGCTTCTCCCAGGCAACCGTCGCCAGCACGCCCGGCGGTGGCTCGGGGCGCGCGGAGCCCACGTTCAGCCACAAGAACGCGCCCGTGCCGAGGGTCAGCGTCGCCAGCCCTTCAGTGGTGCAACCCTGGCCGTAGAGCGCCGCGGGCTGGTCGCCGAGCATCGCCTCGAGCGGCGCCTCGAACCCGATCGCAGCGCCGGACGCGAGAAGACCGATGTTGTCGGACGGTCGTATCTCGGGGAGCACGGCTGCCGGCACGCCGAAAAGCTCGAGGAGCCCACCATCCCACCGCAACGTCGCCAGGTCGACCAGGAGGGAGCGGCAGGCGTTCGAGGGCTCGGTGACGTGCTCCGCACCTCCGGAGAAATGCCAGGCGAGCCAGCACGCGATGTCGCCGAAAAAGAGCTCACCTGCCTCGGCACGGCTTCGTAACGTCTTGTCACGCTCGAAGAGCCACCCGAGCTTCGGCGCCGAGAAGGTGGAGTCGAGCCCAAGGCCGGTCATCGCGCGAACAGCCGCGGCCTCGGGACGCCCGGCCAACGCCTGGCACCACATGTCGGCTCGCTGGTCCTGCCAGCTCACCACCGGGGTCGCAGGCTGCCCAGTCGCGCGGTCCCAGAGGACGAATGACTCGGTCTGGCTCGCAATCCCGATCCCGGCAACGTCGCCATCTCCTTGCGCGACGACCTCGGAGACGGCCTCGAGCGCACCTCCCAGCAGCGCGTCAGGATCGTGCTCGACCATCCCGGGCGCCGGCCGATGGATCGCGACCGCACGGGAGGCTGCGCCGCGCCGGCGCAGGTGCCGGTCATACGCGACGCAGCGTGTGCTTGAGCTTCCCTGATCGACCGCGAGGATCACTTTCGCCGGCACGCTGCTTGTTTATCAACAGGGGACCGGAGAAGCGGTGCCCTGCGCTCGTCGCCTCCGTCTGGGGTTCTAGCGAGCCGCTGGCTTGAGGGCCGAGCCGACCGGCTCGATGCGGATCGCAGACGTCTTGTACTCCGGCGTCCCGATGAGCGCCGCGTCCCGATGAGCGGGTCGCCGACGTCGTGGGTGAGCCAGTTCACCTTCGCCTGCGCGAAGTGGAGCGCCATCCAGACGAGGCCGGGGTAGACGCGCTCGCCGATAGCCGCCCGCGCCTCGAGCTCGCCGCGCCGCGAGACGAGCCGCACCCAGTCGCCGTCCTCGATCCCGAGCGCGACCGCGTCGTCCGGGTGCATCTCGACGAACGGATCCTCCTGCTTCTGGACGACCCCTTCCTCGCGCATGGTCATCGTCGCCGAGTTGTAGTGGTAGAGCGTGCGCCCGGTCGAGAGGACGAACGGGTACTCGGAGTCGGGCTGCTCGATCGGCGGCTGGTACTCGACGGGGTAGAACTTGCCCTTGCCGCTCGGCCGTGACGGGCTCGGCGCGTGCAGGAACGGCGTCCCCGGGTGGTCGAGGTCGGTGCATGGCCACTGCAACCCGACCTCCTCGATGCGGTCGTAGCGGATGCCTGTCCAGAGCGGCGACAGGTCGGCGAACTCGTTCCAGGCGTCCTCGGACGTCCGGTACTCGGGCCAGCTGCCGCCGAGGGCCTTCGCCATGTCGACGACGATCTGCCAGTCCTCGCGCGCCTCGCCCGGGCACGGGACCGCCTTGCGGACGCGGTTCACGCGGCGCTCGGTGTTCGTGAACGTCCCGTCCTTCTCGGCGAAGCTCGAGGCCGGGAAGACGACGTCGGCGAGCCGCTCGGTCATGTCGTTCAGGAAGAGGTCCTGCGTGACGAGGAAGTCGAGGTGCTCGAGCCCCTCCTCGACGTGGTGGGCGTTCGGCTCGGTCTGCGCCGGGTTCTCGCCGATGAGGTAGAGCGCCTTGATCCGCCCGTCGTGGAGGCCCGACATCATCTGGTCGAGCCGGTAGCCGGGCGTCTCGGGCACCTCGACGCCCCACGCCTCGGAGAACTTCTGCCTGATCTCGGCGTCGTCGGCCGGCTGGTAGCCGGGGAAGTAGGAGGGATTCGCGCCGGCGTCGTTCAGGCCCTGGACGTTGTTCTGGCCACGGAGGGCGTTCAGGCCGGTCGACTCGTAGCCGAGGTGGCCGGTCATGAGAACGAGGTTCGAGAGCGACCAGATGTTGTCGACCGCGCACGCGTGCTCGGTGATGCCGAGCGTGTAGAAGATCGCCGCGTGCCTCTCGGTCGCGTACTCGCGTGCCGTGGCGACGATGTCGGCCGCGGGAACGCCGGTGACCTTCTCGGCCTCCTCGGGGGTGTAGCGGGAGACGACCTCGGCGACCGCGTCGAAGTCCTCGGTGTGCTCGCGGATGTACTCCTCGTTCTGGAGCCCCTCCTTGAGGATCACGTGCATCATCGCGTTGACGCAGCCAGACGTCCGATCCGGGGCGGAGCTGGAGGTGGCGCTTGGCGAGCTTCGTCAGCCAGATCTTGCGGGGGTCGGCGACGACGAGGGTGGCGCCGTTGCGTGCCGCCTTCTTCATGCGCAGCGCGAGCACCGGGTGCGCCTCGGTCGTGTTCGACCCGATCACGAGGATGAAGCGGGTGTTCTCGATCTCCGGGATCGAGTTGGTGGTAGCTCCTCTGCCCAACGACCTGACCAGGCCGTAAAGAGTCGGAGCGTGTCAGGTGGCTTCGCAGCTGTGGATCGAGTTCGTCCCGACCACCGAGCGCGCGAGCTTCTGGATGAGGAAGTTCTCCTCCATCGTCAGGCGTGCGGAGGCGAGGAAGCCGATCGACTGCGGGCCGTGCTCGGCCTTGACGCGGTTGAGGCCGTCGGCGGCGGCTTTGAGCGCATCCTCCCAGCTCGTCTCGTGCAGCTCGCCGTCCTCGCCGCGCACCATCGGCTTCGTCAGCCGGTCCGGGTGGTGGACGAAGTTGAACGCGAAGCGGCCCTTGACGCAGAGGTTGCCCTCGTTCGAGACGTAGTGCGGTTCCGAGGTCACCTTGACGATCCGGTTCGTCTTCGGGTCGACGTTCAGGTCGAGCTGGCAGCCGACGCCGCAGAAGGTGCAGGTCGTCTTCGTCTTCACGAGCTCGCGCTCGGGCTGCTCGGTGCCTTCCAGGAACTTCTCGAAGATCGCGCCTGTCGGGCAGACGGAGAGGCAGCCGCCGCAGAGCTCGCACTCGGTGTCCAGCCACGAGCGCTCCCAGGTCGGGACGATGCGCGCGTGCGGCCCGCGGCCCTCGAGCGAGAGCGCCGAGCACTGCATGACCTCCTGCGTGTAGCGCACGCAGCGGTTGCACAGGATGCACGCGTCGGGCGTGTAGCCCATGAGCCGGTTCCGGTCCTCGTAGTCCTCGCGCTTGGCGTCCGGGAGGACGAACGGCGCCTCGGCGTCGAGCTCGTTCGCGAGGTCGGTGAGCTCGTTCGGGCGCCCGCCCGGGTTCGGGTCGAGGTGCTCGGCGAGAAGCATCTCGGTGAGCGTCTTCCTGTACGCCGGGACCGAGGAGTTCGTCGAGACGGCCATTCCCTCCGTCACGCGGGTCGCGCACGCGGGCAGCGGCCGCGGCGAGCCCTCGACGCCGACGACGCACATGCGGCAGCCGCCGTACGGGTCGAGCTTGTCGTCGTGGCAGAGGGTGGGGATGAAGACGCCGTGGCGTGCCGCCGCGTGGACGAGGAGCTCGCCCTCGGGGGCGCTCGCCTCGCGGCCGTCGAGCGTGAAGCGCACCATCGAGCTCATCTTATTGCGGGCTCCCCGAGGGGCTCGAAGAGCTCCGGCCAGTGCTTGAACGCGTTCCGCATCGGGAAGGGCGCGCCCTGGCCGAGGCCGCAGATCGAGGTCGCGGCCATCGCGTCGAGCCACTCCTCGGCCTGCTCGCGCGTCATCACCGCCTCGCCGTTGGCGAGCTCTTCGACCAGGTGGTGCATGCCGCGGTTGCCGATCCGGCAGGGCGTGCACTTCTGGCAGGACTCCTCGGCGAAGAAGCGCATGGTCTCGGCGAGGAGCCGCAAGGGCGAGTAGCTCGCCGGGAAGACCTGCACGGCGGCGGAGCCCGGGCCGGCGTTCCACTCGCGCAGGCTCTCGCGTGTGAGGGGCACGTCGAGCGCGGCCGGCGGCAGGATTCCGCTCGCCGCGCCGCCGGGGACGATCGCACCGATCTCCTCGGTGGCGCCGCCGGCGTAGTCGTCGATCAGCTGCCTCGGCGTGACGTCGAGCGGCGCCTCGTAGCAGCCGGGCGCCTGCACGGCGCCGGTCACCGACCAGAGGCGGACCCGCGGCCAGGCGTCGCCGCCTCCAGCGAGGATCGCGGGGATGTGCGCCAGTGTCTCGACGTTGTTGATCAGCGTGGGGCTGCCGAGGTAGCCGACCTGGCTGGGGAAGGGGGGCTTCAGGCGCGGCATTCCGCGCCGGCCCTCCATCGACTCGAGCATCGCGGTCTCCTCACCGCAGATGTAGGCGCCGGCGCCGATGACCAGCTCGAGGGACCGGCCGTCGAGGAGACCGGCGGCACGGAATTCCCCCAGCGCCTGTTCCAAGCGGTCGCGGGCGGTCGCGTACTCCTCCCGCAGATAGATGAACCCCTCGGTCGCCTCCGCGAAGTCCATGGCGATGAGCGTGCCCTCGAGCATGAGGTGCGGGCGCAGCTCCATCACGTAGCGGTCCTTGATCGTCCCCGGCTCGCCTTCGTCCGCGTTGACCACGACGTAGCGCGGAGCCGGCTCCTTCGCGACCGCCTCCCACTTGAGCCCCGTCGGGAAGCCGGCGCCCCCGTAGCCGGAGAGGCCGGAGGCCTTGAGCTCCTCGACGATCTTCTCCCTGGACGGCAGGTTGCGAAGGACGGAAAGCCCGCCGCGCGCCTCGTAGTCGGCGAGGGTCTGGTCGGCCTGCTCGAGGCCGAGCGAGGAGCCGGTGTTCGTCCGCCTCGTCACCTCGGGCTCGACGACGTCGCCGCGCGTGAGCACCGGCGCGATGTCGCAGTGGCCGAGGCACTCGACGCCGAGGACGGGGACGCCGTTCGCCTTCTCCTGCTCGCGCGCGAGGAGGTCCTTGGCGCCGAGGCAGTCGCAGACCGGGCCGATGCAGACGCGCACGGCGTCCACCGGAACCTCGAGGAACGAGTAGAAAGACACGACCTCGTGCACCTCGCCGCGGCGGACGTTCATGTGGTCGGCGAGCGCGTCCGAGAGCTCAGGGGTGACCGGGCCGACCTCGCGGCGGATGCGCCCGAGGTTGTCCAAGAGGCGCGTCCGCTCCTTCGGCAGCTGGGGAAGAACCTCGGTGAGCCGGAGGACGTCTATGGTTTGCGATCATAGTGAACGAGGTTCCCCCGTACTCCGCATCCTCGGTCGAGGTCGTGCGGCTTCCCGAGGGGGAGACCGAGCCTGACGAGATCGCGGTCGAGGAGCCGCTCGAGATCCGGGTCGACGGCCGGCCGATCGCCGTGACGATGCGCACCCCGGGCCACGACGAGGAGCTTTCGGTCGGATTCCTTCGTTCCGAGGGGATCGCAGCCGTGTCCGCCCACCCTGCGGCCGATCTCGCCGCCAACGTGATCGACGTGGAGGTCGAAGGACACGTCGACTTCGACCGGCTCGCGCGGAACTTCTACACCTCGTCCTCCTGTGGGGTCTGCGGCAAGGGCGCGCTCGAGGCCGTCGCCGTGGAAGCGCCCCGGGTCGAGAGCGAGCTCGTCGTCTCGGCCGAGCTCGTGGCCGTGCTGCCCGACCGGCTGCGGGAGGCGCAACCGGCCTTCGCGGCCACGGGCGGCCTGCACGCGACCGGGCTCTTCTCGTCCGAGGGAGAGCTCCTCGTCGTCCGGGAGGACGTGGGCCGGCACAACGCCATGGACAAGGTCGTCGGCTGGGCGTTCGGCGAAGGGCTCCTTCCGCTCTCGGACAAGGTGCTCTGCGTGAGCGGGCGTCTCTCCTTCGAGCTCGTCCAGAAGGCCGCGGTCGCCGGCTGCCCGGTGGTCGTCGCCGTCGGCGCGCCGAGCACGCTCGCGGTCGACCTCGCGCGCGATCGTGGCGTGACGCTCTGCGGTTTCGTCCGTGGCGGGCGCGTCAACGTCTACTCGGAGCCGCAGCGCATCGGATGACCTTCAACGTCGCACCCGAGATGTACGACCGCTTCATGGGGCGCTACGGCGATGCGCTCGGCCGCGCGCTGTCGGAGCGGGCCGGTGTCCGCCCGGGGATGAGGGCACTCGATGTCGGCGCCGGCACGGGCAAGCTCACCGCGGTGCTCACCGAGATCCTGGGGGAAGAGAACGTCGCCGCGGTCGATCCTTCCGAGCCGTTCGCTTCGGCGCTGGCAGAGCAATTCCCCGCTGCCGATGTGCGGCGGGGAACTGCGGAGGAGCTTCCCTTCGAGGACGGCTCGTTCGACGCCGTCTTCGCTCAGCTCGTCGTCAACTTCCTCACCGATCCGGAGGGAGGAGCCGCGGAGATGGCGCGCGTGGCGAAGGAGGGCGGCGTCGTTGCGGCAGCGGTCTGGGACTACCGTGGCGAGATGACCATGCTGAGGGTGTTCTGGGAGGCGGCGGGCGCGGTCGACGAGCGCGGCGCAGCGGCTCGCGACGAGCGCACGCGGATGCGCTTTGGCGAGCCGGAGGAGGTCGTGCAGCTCTGGGAAGGAGCCGGCCTTCGCGGCGTCGAGGGCGGCGAGATCGTCGTCTCCGCGTCCTACGAGGACTTCGACGATCTCTGGGAGCCCTTCCTCGCCGGAGTCGGGCCCGGCGGCGACTTCACTGCCTCGCTCGAGCCGGAGGCGCAAGCCGCCCTGCGGGAGGAGTACCGGCGCCGGCTCGGCTCGCCGGAGGGGCCCTTCGAGCTCCAGGCCCGAGCGTGGTACGCGGTCGGGACGAGGTAACCGGCGTTCTGCTTGTCGGCGGCGCGAGCCGCCGCTTCGGGTCGCCGAAGGCCGTTGCCCGCTTTCAGGGCGAGGTGCTCGGCGAGCGTGCGCATCGCGTGCTCGAGGAGGCATTCGGGCGCGTCCTCGTCGTGGGCAAGGCGGGCGACGACCTCGGTCTCCCGTTCGACGTGGTCGACGACGGGAGCGAGGTGCGAGCGCCCATCGTCGGGCTGGTCGCCGCGCTTCGTCACGCCGAGACCGACGTGTCCGTCGTCCTCCCGACCGACATGCCGCTCGTCTCCGCCGAGCTCCTTCGCCGCCTGGCCGACGAGGTCGAGGGCCACGACGTGGCCGTGCCGCCGACGGGGCCGCTTCCCGGCGCGTACAGGAAGTCCGCTCTGCCCGTGCTCGAGGCACGGCTTGCCGCGGGCGAGCTCGCGCTCTACCGCGCGCTCGAGGAGCTATCGGTGCGCGTCGTGGAGACCGAGGAGGACGAGCTCAGGAACGTGAATACGCCGGCTGATCTCGCGTGATCACGCTCTCGCGGTCGGCGCCGGTCCCGACCATGATCACGTCGAGCTCGAGCCCGTCCTCGACGAACTCGACGTAGCGCTGCGCGGCGGGCGGGAGCGAGCCGTCGAGCGGCTCCTGCCAGCCCGGCAGCGTCTCGTAGACGGGCTGGGCGTGGTGGAAATCGCTCTGGTGCGCCGGGAACTCGTCGGTCTCGGTGCCGTCGGGGAGCTTGTAGCGGACGCAGACCGGGATCTCCGCGAACGTCGAGAGGACGTCGAGCTTCGTCAGCGCGAGCGACGTCATCCCGTTGACCCGGGCCGCGAAGCGCAGGCCGACGAGGTCGAGCCAGCCGCAGCGCCGCTCGCGCCCGGTCGTCGTCCCGTACTCCTCGCCGAGCTCGCGGACGCGCGCCTGGTCGGGGCCTTCGATCTCGGTGGGGAAGGGCCCCTCGCCCACGCGCGTCACGTAGGCCTTGGCGACGCCGAGGACGCTCTCGATCCTCGTGGGCCCGATGCCGATTCCCGTCGCGGCCGCGCCGGCGACAGGGTTCGACGAGGTCACGAAGGGATAGGTGCCGTGGTCGAGGTCGAGCAACGTTCCCTGGGCGCCCTCGAGCAGGACCTTCTGGCCCGCTTTCAAGGCCCGCTCGACGAGGAGCGAGGTGTCGGCGACGTACGGCCGTAGCCGCGCGGCGCACTCCTCCATCCGGTCGGCGAGGTCGCCCGCCACGAGCGGCTCGTCGAGGAGGCGGTTCTTCTCCGCGAGCGCGGTCTCGAACTTCTGCCGCAGGATCTTCGGGTCGAGGACGTCCTGGACGCGGATGCCGAGCCGCGCAGCCTTGTCCGCGTAGGCAGGCCCGATCCCGCGCCGCGTCGTCCCGATCTGCAGCCGGCCGAGGCGCCGCTCGCTGGCCGAGTCGATTGCGACGTGCCACGGCATGATCAGGTGCGCGTTGCCGGAGAGGCGCAGCCCTTCGGTGGAGACGCCGCGCGCCTCGAGCGCGTCGATCTCCTCGACCAGGAGCTGCGGGTCGACCACGCACCCCGCTCCGATGACCGAGATCTTGCCCTCGTACAGGATCCCGGACGGGACGTGGTGGAGCTTGAAGGTCTCCCCGCCCGAGACGATGGTGTGGCCCGCGTTCGGGCCGCCCTGATAGCGGCAGACGAATTCGGAGCTCTGGGCGAGCAGGTCGACGATCTTGCCCTTGCCCTCGTCGCCCCACTGCGCGCCGACGATCACGGTGGCGGGCACGGCTGGAGCTTAGAACTCCTTCAGGCTGGCGGGCGCAGAAGCGCGCGCAGGCGGGACCAGAGCGAGCGGCTGCGTGGCTCCGCCGGGATCGTCCAGCTGGCCATGGCTACGCGGCCGCCAGGTCGGAGAACTTCGCGTAGCGCCGCAGGAAGGAGAGCTTCACCGTGTCGGTCGGGCCGTTCCGGTGCTTCGCGACGATGACCTCGGCGAGCCCCTGCTGGTCGGACTCGTCGTTGTAGTACTCGTCGCGGTAGATGAAGCAGACGATGTCGGCGTCCTGCTCGAGCGAGCCGGACTCCCGCAGGTCGGAGAGGATGGGCCGCTTGTCATGGCGCTGCTCGACCGCACGGGAGAGCTGCGAGAGCGCGATGATCGGGACCTCGAGGTCGCGCGCGAGCACCTTGAGCGAGCGGGAGATCTGGGACACCTCCTGCACGCGGTTCTCCGCGTTCACCCCGGAGGTCATGAGCTGCAGGTAGTCGACGATTATGAGCCCGAGGTCGGGGTGCTTCTGCTTCAGGCGCCGAGCCTTCGAGCGGATCTCCATCATCGTGATCGAGCCCGTGTCGTCCACGTAGATGGGCGCCTTGGCCAGCTTGTCGCAGGCCGCGGTCAGGCGCGGCCAGTCGTCGGCCGCGAGCTTGCCGGTGCGGAGGCGCTGCGACTCGACCTTGGCCTCGCTGCACATGAGGCGCTGCGTCACCTCCGACTTCGACATCTCGAGCGTGAAGAGCGCGACGGGCACGCCCTTGCGCACGCCGAGGTTCGCGGCCATGCAGAGCCCGAGCGCCGACTTTCCCATGCTCGGCCGCGCGGCGACGATGATGAGGTTCCCGTCCTGGAAGCCCGACGTGATGCGGTCGATGTCGCGGAAGCCCGAGGGGACGCCGGTGACGTCGGCGCCCGACTCGTAGAGCGCGGTGATCCGCTCGAAGCTCTCCTTCAGGAGCTCCTCGATGTGGCTGAACTCGCCGCGGGCGCGCTGCTGCGAGAGGTCGAAGACGATCTGCTCGGCCTTGTCGACGAGTTCCGTCGTCTCGCCCGGGCGGTCCCAGCCGAGCTGCGCGATGTCGCCGCCGGCCCGGATCAGCCCGCGGAGCGTCGCCGTCTCGCGGACGATTTGCGCGTAGTGGTGGGCGTTCGCGGTCGCGGGTGCGAGCGAGGCCAGCTCGTGGATCCGGAACTTGCCGCCGACGTTCTCGAGCTCGCTGCGCTCGTCGAGCTCGTCGGCCAGGGTGATCGCGTCGACTGGCTCGCCCTTTGCGTAGAGCCCGAGCGCCGCGCGGTAGATCTTCGCGTGGCTCTCCCGGTAGAACTCGCGCCCGTCGGTCGTGAGGATCTCGCTCACCGACGCGATCGCGCCGGGCGAGAGCATCATCGCGCCGAGAACGGACTCCTCAGCATCGAGGTTCTGGGGCGGGACGAGGGCGTCCTCGAGCACGGTCCCCGGATTTCCGTTCGTCGCCATAGGACTCGACCGTATTGGACGAGTGGGGTCTCCTGGTTCCACAAGCGAAGGACGCCGTTTTGCAGGCATAACGAACAGATGTTCGCATCAGGGCCGGACGACATCCCCAGAAAGGGCCCAGGTCTTCCCACGGAAATTCCCGCACGGAGCGGAAAGTTCGTGGAGTTGTCCAGAAGGCTGTGGAAGGCGGCTGTGGAGAGCTAGGAAGGTTCGGCGTCGGGGTCGACGACCTGCTCTTCCGATTCGGCTTCCACAGCCTCCGCCTCGGCCTCCTCGGCTTCGGCCGCTTCCTCTTCGGGCTCGACGGTCTCTTCCTCGGCCACGAACTGCTCGACCTCGGCCTCGACGGCAGCCTGGTGCTCCGCGGCGGCCTCGGCCTCCGCTTCCTCGGCGGCCTTCTCGGCGGCCTCCATCGCCTCGAGCTCCTCCTCGGGAGGAAGCTCGCCGCCCTCCGGGACGACGAGCGTTCGCACCTCGGCGGACACGTCGGTGAAGATCTCCACCGGGATCGCGTAGCGCCCGATGCGCTTGATCGGGTCGGGCAGGTCGATCTTCCGGCGGTCGACGCGGATCTTGAGCTTCTCCCAGATCTCGTCGGCGACGTCGGTCGCCGTGACCGAGCCGAAGAGTTGTCCCTGCGGGCCGGCGTTCACGTCGAAGCGAAGCTCGGCCTTGCCGAGTGCCTCGGCGATCTTCTGCGCGTCATCGAAGCTCTGGGCCTCGTGCCGGGCGCGGTGGGCGTCTACCTTCTCGAGCTCGGCAACGCGCGCGGGCGTCGCCTCCTGGGCGAGCTTCCGCGGGCCGAGGTAGTTGCGCATGTAGCCGCGCGAGACGGCGACGACGTCGCCGCGCAGCCCGACCTTCTCCACGTCCTTCAGGAGGATGACGTCCATGAGCTAGCCGGAGACGTACGGCAGAAGCGCCATCTCACGCGCGCGCTTGACCGCGACCGCGATCTGCTCCTGGTGGCGCCTGCACGCTCCCGTGATGCGCCGTGAGCGGATCTTGCCCTTCTCGGACACGTAGCGGCGCAGCTGGTTGTAGTTCTTGTAGTCGACCTCTTCGATCTTCTCCTTGCAGAAGTAACAGCTCTTCCGCCGGAGCGGACCGGTCGACTGGGACGGGCGCCTGCGCGCGCCGCTCTGCTTCTCTCGTTGTGCCATGCGGTTTCTCGTCGCTCCTGGTCTTAGAAGGGGATGTCGTCGTCGGTGCTCGCCGCCGCTCCGGCGGGGGCGAAGTCCGTGCGGTCTGCGTTGACGTCCGACTGCGGGATGTAGGACTGGCCCTCGCCGCTGTCGCTGCGGCTGTCGAGGAACTGCACCTGGAAGGCGACGATCTCGACCTTCGAGCGCTTCGACCCGTCCTGTGCCTCCCAGGAGGACCAGTCGAGCCGCCCGTCGATGCCGATGCGCCGGCCCTTCGCCAGATGCTGGGAAAGCATCTCGGCCTGGTTTCCGAACACCTTCACGTCGAAGAAGTTCGGCTTGTCGGTCCAGTTGCCGGCCTCGTCCTTCTGGCGGCCGTTGCAGGCCACGCCGAGCTGGAGGACCGGCGACCCCGATGGAAGGTGGCGGAGCTCCGGGTCGCGCGTCAGGCGTCCCACGAGGGTCACACGGTTGATGTCGCCAGCCATTTCAGTCTCCTAACCTAGTCGAACACTCGTTCGTATGCTAGCCGGCCGGTTGGACGGCTTCGGTGCGCCGCGGCTGGGCCGCGGACCGGCGGACCGCCATGTGCCGCATGGCGCCGTCGGTGATCTTGAGCACGCGGGTGACCTCGGCGAGCGTCTCGGCGTCGGCGTCGAAGTGGAGGAGGTGGTACGTCCCCTCGCTCTTCTTGTCGATCTCGTACGCGAGCTTTCGCCGGCCCCACGGCTCCTGCCCGACCCACGATCCACCGCGCGTCTCGATGAGCTCGCGCATGCGCGCGACGATCTCGTTCTGGCGCTCTTCGGCCAGCTCGGCGTCGAGGATGAGCATGATCTCGTATGCGTTCACAGTTCCCGATTCCTCCTTCCCACGGTCTGAAGCGGCCTCGCTCGTGAGCGCCGCTCGGGAAGGGGCGGCGCCGGACGAGGCAGGAAGTCGTCCGAGTATAGCGAGCGCGCCCGCTTGCCCCGCGCCTCTTCGTCGTGGAAGAGTCTCCACTGTGAACCGAAATGCCGCATTCGGAGTCGGGGCGCTTCTCGGCGCGGCGGCCGCCGTCGTCTGGGACCGCCGGTCGCGCCTTCGGACCGCGCCGGCGCCCGAGGCCCGCCAGCGGGAGCTTCGCGAGAAGCTCGCCGGGGCCCAGCAGGCGGAGGCCCCGGCGCCGGCCGCCGAGCCGTCGCTCGGCCGCCGAGCCGCCGAAGGCCCCCGAGCCTCCTCCGGCGCCGCCCCTCCGAGCCGCCTCCTCCGGCACCGCCTCCTCCGGCACCGCCTCCTCCGGCACCGCCTCCTCCCGCACAGCCTCCGCCGCCCCAGCCCAAGGCGAGGCCCGCGCCGCCGTCGGGCCCTCCTCCCGCCGACGAGTTCGAGGCGATGCGCCGTCGAATCCACCAGGAGGGCAAGGCCGCGGCCGAGGAGATGCGCCGCGCGCCGGACGAAGGCTCCTAAGCTTCGCCCCCTGCACCGGAACGAGCACACGATCGAGATCGCGGCACCGCCCGAGCGCGTCTTCCCGCACGTGGTCGAGAGCACGAAACGCCTGGAGTGGATGGGGGCGCTGCAGGAATCCGAGCCGCTCACGGACGGCGAGCCCGGCGCCGGCACCCGCTACCGCGACGTCTTCGTCGACCACGGCCAGCGGATCGAGCTCGAGGCGGAAGTCGTCCGCTTCGAGCCGCCCGGCTACCTCGAGGTGAGCCTGCGCGGGGACGGCGTCGAGGCGACGAGCAGCCAGAGGCTCGAGGAGATCGACGGCGGCGGCACGCGCCTCACCGCGCTGATCGAGACCGAATACACCAAGCGCCTCCTGCGCATGATGGCCGGCGTGGTCACGCGCCACGCCCAGCAGCGGCTCGAGTCCGACCTCGCCGAGCTGAAGCGGATCGTCGAGGCCGAGAGCTAAGGCTTCGGGACGAAGGCGGAGGTCCCGTTCGCGAGGCCGTGCGCGACCTTCCACTGGTAGCGGTCGGTCTTGAGCCTCCTGCCCTCGGTCGGGTTCGTCATGAAGCCGGTCTCGACCAGGATCGCCGGGACGTTGGCCCAGTTGAACCCGGTCAGGTCGGCGCGGCGAACGAGCCCGAGGTCGGCGGCGCCCGTCTTCGCGACGAAGGCCTTCTGCATGCGCGCGGCCGCCTCGCGGCTCTCCGGGAGGATGTCGCTCGTCCAGCCCTTGTGCCAGGCCGGATAGAGGGTCGAGGCGCCGTGGCGCGATCGGTCGGTCGACCCGTCGGCGTGGATGCGCACCATGAGCGCCGCGTCGTGGCGGTTGCAGAACCTCGCCCGCGCGATGTTGCCGCCGTTTCCGTAGTCGAACTCCATCGTCGTCCTCGTCATCACGACCTCGTAGCCGCGGCGGACGAGGATCTTGCGGAGCTTCTTGCCGATCTGGAGGACGACGGTGGCCTCGCCTGCGGTGCCGCCTCCGTCCTTGATCTTGTAGGTGTCCGAGCCTGGGCCGATCCGCTCGGTCGAGAGGTCCGGCGTGCGCTCGTGGCCCGGATCGATGCAGATCACGGGCGGAGCGGCGTGCGCGGGAGCCGCGGTCGCGAGCAGCGCGAGCACGCTCAGGAAGATGACCCTCACAGGTTCCAGTTTGACAGCCTCGGACGGACACCCCTATGCTCCCCCCGCCTGTAAGGTCACCCTTACATCCACGACGAAAGGACGACCGACCGCATGTCGACGGCACAGACGCTCGCACTGGGTGCGGTGGCGGGATTCACGATCCTCCTGGGCCTGCCCCTCGGGCGCGTCCGGAGCACCGACGTCCGGCTGCGAGCCGGTCTCTCTGCGCTTGCCTGCGGCGTCCTCCTCTTCCTCCTCTGGGACGTGCTCGTGCACGGCGTCGAGCCCGTCGAGGAGGCGCTCGACGGGAGCCGTCGAGGGCGAAGGCTCGTGGGCCGAGTTCATCGGCTACGCCGCGCTCCTCGCCGGCGGCCTCATCGCGGGTCTCATGAGCCTCGTCTACTACGACCGGTGGATGAAGCAGCGGCGCAGCTCGACGCTCGTCGGGCCGGGCGCCGCGGCGATCGACGAGTTCGCCTCGCGGCCGTGGATCGACCGTCTTTCCACCGGACGCCAGCTCGCGCTCCTCATCGCGGTCGGTATCGGCCTGCACAACTTCGGCGAGGGACTCGCCATCGGCCAGGCGGGCGCGGCAGGCGAGATCAGCCTCGCGCTCGCGCTGATCATCGGCTTCGGCCTGCACAACGCGACGGAGGGCTTCGGCATCGTCGGCCCCATGTCCGGCGACAGGCGAGCGGCCGAGCTGGGGCGTTCCTCGGGCTTCTCGGCCTGATCGGAGGCGGCCCGACCTTCCTGGGGACGATCGTCGGGAGCGCCTGGGTGAACGAGGCGATCTCGATCGCGTTCTTCGCAGTCGCCGCCGGCTCGATCCTCTACGTCGTCCAGGAGCTCATGCACGTCAACCGCAAGTTTCAGCCTCCCGGTGCTCGTCACGTGGATGCTGCTCCTCGGGCTGTTTCTCGGGTTCGGGACGGACTTCGTGCTCGAAGCCGTCGAGCACGCCGGCTAGGCCGCAGGCCTTCCTGGGAATAGCCACCTGAACAGGTACGTTTCAGGGGCCATCGTCACCGCCGCTCCCAGATCCTCGCCGGTGGAAGGCGCTCGCACTGGTGTGCGTCGCCTTCTTCATGACGATTCTCGACGTCTCGATCGTGAACGTCGCGCTGCCCTCGATTGGCGAGGCGCTCGACTTCTCGAGAGAGAACCTGCAGTGGGTGATCAGCGCGTACGCGATCACCTTCGGCGGCTTCCTCCTCCTCGGCGGGCGCGCAGCCGACTACCTCGGCCGTAGGCGTGTGTTCATGGTCGGGGTCGCGCTCTTCACGCTCGCCTCGCTCGTCTGCGGCCTTGCGAACAGCGAGGGCGTCTTGATCGGTTCGCGAGCGGTGCAGGGCCTCGGCGCCGCGATTGTCTCGCCGGCGGCGCTCTCCATCGTGACGACGCTCTTCGCCGAGGGAGCCGAGCGAAACAAGGCACTCGGCATCTGGGGAGCTGTGGGCGGGAGCGGCGCCGCGGTCGGCGTCCTCATGGGCGGCATCCTCACCAAGTATCTCGGCTGGGAGTGGATCTTCTTCGTCAACGTGCCGGTCGGCGCCGCGGTACTCGCGCTTACGGTTGCGCTCGTCGCCGAGAGCCGCGTCGAGACGACGCGCCGACGGTACGACATCGGCGGAGCGCTGACAGTCACCTCGGGCCTCGCGCTGCTCGTCTACACGATCACGAAGGCCCCCGACGTGGGCTGGGGCTCGACACGCACCATCGGCCTGCTCATCCTCTCGGTCGCCATCCTCGTCCTGTTCGTCGTCATCGAGACGAGGGTCGAGCAGCCCCTGCTCCCGCTCAAGTTCTTCAGCGTGCGAACGGTGACCGGCGCGAACATCGTCGGGTTCATCCTCGGTGCGATCGTGTTCGCGAATTTCTTTCTGCTGACGCTGTACGTGCAGCAGGTGCTCGGCTATTCGGCGCTGAAAGCCGGCCTCACGTTCCTGACGACCGCGGGCACCGCTGTCCTGGCGGCGGGAGCCGCGCAGGCGCTCGTGACGAAGGTTGGCGTGAAGCCCATTCTCGCCACGGGACTCGTTCTCATGACGATCGGAATGCTCTGGTACACGCAGATCTCCGTCGGCGGTTCGTTCGTCAGCGACCTGCTCGTGGGCTACGTCGCGGTCGGAATCGGGATCGCGTTCGCCTTCGTTCCGGTCACGATTGCCGCTCTCGCCGGAGTCGCCGACCACGAAGCAGGCCTCGGCTCGGGGCTCATCAACACGTCACAGCAGATTGGCGGGGCGATCGGCGTCGCACTTGCCTCGACGATCTTCACGGAGCACTTCACGCACCTCGTCAGCTCGGGAACCTCGGCACCGGCGGCGCTCACGTCCGGCTTCCAGTGGGCCTTCTGGTTCCTGGCCGCGCTCGGCGTCGCGAGCGTGATCGCGACGTTTGTCTTCGTGCACGACCGCGAGATCGCCTCGTCGGCGGCGACCGAGCCCGAGCTCTACTCCCCGGGCGCCTAGCCCGAGTTCGCCCGCAGCCAGTCGGCGAGGCTCTGCCCGTCGTCGGCCGGGTTGCCCGTCTGCTGGACCGGCTCGACCTGCGCCGGGGCCGGGCTCCGCTCCGTGGAGCCGTTGTCGCTTCCGGGCCCGACGACGGCGATGACGATCGCCGCGAGCACGAGCAGGAAGAGGACGGCGCCGATCACGATGCGGCGGTCGAGCGCACGGCCCTTCGTGTCGCGGCGCGCCGGGCGGCGGAGCGGCTCCGTCCGCACCTCGGAGGCCCGCACACCGCTTGCCTGCGGTAGAGGCCGCGTGACGTCGTCGGGAGCCGAGCCCGCGAGCTCCTGGCCGAGCGCCGCCGCCGACGGCGGGCGGTACTCCGGATTCCGCGCGAGGCTGCGCATCACGACCGCTTCGAGAGCCTCCGGAATCTCGGGTCGGAGCTCGCGCACCGGCGTGATCGGCTCCTGCCGGTGCTTGACCGCGAGCTCCGCGAGCGTCTCGAAGACGTAGGGCGTCCGGCCGGTGAGGCACTCGTAGAGGACGCAGCCGAAGGAGTAGATGTCCGCGGCGGCGGTCACCTCCTCGCCCAGGGCCTGCTCGGGTGAGAGGTACGCCGCCGTGCCGAGCACGCTGCCCATCTGCGTCAGCCGCGTGGTCTCGGCGGCGCGGGCGATCCCGAAGTCGGCGATCTTGACCGTGCCTCCCCCGTTGAGGAGGAGGTTGCCGGGCTTGATGTCGCGGTGCACGAGCCCGGTCGCATGCGCGTGCTCGAGGCCGGCGCAGACCTGGACGCCGAGGTCGACGACGCGCGCGGGGTCGAGCCGCTCCTCGAGGTCGAGCTCGTCCGCGAGGGAACGGCCGTCCACGTACTCCATGACGATGTACGGGTTGCCGTCGTCCTCGCCCGCGTCGTAGATCTGGACGACGTTGGGGTGGGAGAGGCCCGCCGCGAGGCGCGCCTCGCGGATGAATCGGTCTCGGAAGACCGGGTCGTCGGCCAGGTGGCCTGCGAGCACCTTGATCGCCACCGGGCGCTCGAGCTCGTCGTCCCGCGCAAGGTAGACGACGGCCATGCCGCCGCGGCCGAGCACGTCGGCGACGCGGTAGCGCCCGCTTGCAAGCGTCTGCGTGCTCAACCGCTTTCCTCCGTGGTCGTGCCGACGGTGTCGGTCGTGATCGTCACGCCCTCGTCGTGCTTGTCGTGACCCTTGGCTTTGCCCTTGCCGTGCTCCTCCTCGTCGCCCTCCTCGGTGCAGTTCGCCGTGTTCTGGAGGTTCTCGACCGCCGACTCGAGCTCGTCCTGGTAGGCGGCAGGGATGTCTCCCGCGCGGATCGCGTCGTCGGCCGCGTGCTTGAGATCGTCCGCCTGCTTGGCGGCGCCGCACGTGTCTCCAGCCTCCCAGGCCGCTGCGATGGACTCGCTCTGCGCGGCGAGCCGGTCGGCCACGGAGCGCGGGATTGACGCCGACTCCGTCTGGGTCGGGGTCGCGCCGCCGCAGCCGGCAAGAGCCAGCACGACGGCAAGCGAAGCGAGAGCGCGAGGCCGCATCGCCTTCATATCCCCAGGGTGGCCCAGGGATAGTCCTCGGAACGGGAACCTTTTCCAGCCTGCTCCGGTCAAAGCCCTGCAAATCACGATCGGAGGAACCATGAAGCTCGTCGTGCTGGCAACGGTCGCAGCGGCCTCTCTGGCGGCGGCAGGCTGTGGTGGAGGGAATGGGGGATCCGAGATCGCGCTCTCAGGGAATTCGGGCTCGAACCCGGGCTCGGGCGACATGGCGATCTCGGCCGCGCCCGTGCAGCAGGGCGGGGTCGTGACGGGCAGCGGGATCACCGTCGTCGGCACCGGAACCGCCGACGTCGTCCCCGACGTCGCCGACTGGAGCTTCGGCGTCAGCTCGCAGGCCGCGACCGCCTCCGATGCGCTCTCGGCGAACGCGTCGGCGATGAACGCGGTCCTCGACGCGCTCAAGGGCGCGGGCGTCTCCAAGGAGGACCTGCAGACGACCCAGGTCTCGCTCTATCCGGAGACTGCGGACGACGGCCGCACCGTCACCGGCTACTCCGCCTCGAGCACGGTCACGGCGACCGTCAGGAAGCTCGGGGACGCGGGTAAGGTCGTCGACGCAGCGGTCCGCGCCGGCGCGAACGACGTCTACGGGCCCAACCTGCATCCGTCCGACACCGACGCGCAGTACCGCGAGGCGGTGGACAAGGCCTTCGACGACGCCCGGGCGCATGCCGAGGCGATCGCCGCCAAGGCCGGCGTCTCCCTCGGTGCGCCGACCGCCATCGTCGAGGGCGGCGGGTACGTGCCCGGGCCCGTGATGGCCTACGACCGAGCGGCCGCGGCCGGCGCCGAGGTGGCTCCGGTCGAGCCTGGAACGCAGCAGGTCTCGGCCTCGCTGACCGTCACGTTCGCGATCGCGACAGGAGCCTGATCAGGAGCCGACGGCGAACCTGAGGTGCGTCGCCCTCGGCGACGCAAGAACGCGCGTGGCCTCGAGCCTGACCGGATCCGCGCCCTCGCCGAAGAGGCGGGTGCCGCCGCCGAGCAGGATCGGGGCCACGTGCACCTGCAGCTCGTCGACGAGCCCGGCAGCCAGCGCCTGTTGAATCGCCGTGCCGCCGCCCGCGATCGCGACGTCGCGGTCGCCCGCGGCGGCGCGCGCCTGCTCGAGAGCTGCCTCGATGCCGTCCGTGACGAAGAAGAACGTCGTCCCGCCCTCCATCTCCTCCGGCTCCCGCGCGTGATGGGTGAGGACGAAGACCGGTGCGTGGAAAGGCGGCTCGTCGCCCCACCATCCCATTGACCTCGGGTCCTCCTCCCAGGGCCCGGATCCGCCGCTGAACATCTTCCTGCCCATCACGTGGGCGCCGACGGACGCGACGCGCTCTGCCATCACCTCGGAGTCCACGTTCGCCTCGCCGCCCTCGAGCCCGTGTTGCTCGCGCCACGCCGCGGTCTCCAGTGCCCATTCGTGGAGCTCCTCGCCGTTCTTCCCGAGCGGCTCCTCGAGGGTCGGGTTCGGGCCCGCGACGAACCCGTCCAGGGACATGGTGATGTCGGCGACGACCTTGCCCATGGTCCTGCGGCCCTAGTCGGCGTCCGCCGTGGCGGGCGGGCCGATCGCCTCGGAGCCTTCGTACGCCTGCGCGCCTTGCGGCAGGGGCCGGAGCAGCGCCCCGGCGATGGTCGACGCCCCGATGGCAAAGATCGCGCCGACGAGGAAGGCGACGTGGTAGCCGGAGTTCAGCGCGACGAGCTGTTCCTCTCCGGAAGCAAGCAGGTTGTCCGTCCTCGATGTGGCGATGCTGGCGAGGATGGCGAGCCCGAGCGCCCCGCCCATCATGAAGGACGTGTTCACGACGCCCGACGCGAGCCCCGCCTCGCTCTGCTCGACGTCGCCCATGGCCGCGAGCAGCATCGGGTTGAAGGCGATGCCGGCGCCGAGGCCGAGGAGCACGAGCGGGCGGCAGGAGGTCGACGACGTAGCTTCCGTCGACGGGCGCGCGCGCGAAGAGCAGGAGCGAGGTCGCCGTAGAGCGAGCATGCCGACGACGAGCGGCACCCTGATCCCGAACCGCATGACGAGCTTCGCCGAGAGGCCGAGCGAGAGCGCGGCCATGATCAGCGAGTTCGGCACGTACGCGAGCCCGACCTCGAGCGGCGAGTAGCCGAGGACGAGCTGCATGTAGAGCGCGGAGAGGAAGAACATCGCGAAGAGCGAGGCGGCCGAGAGCACGGCGGTCACGTTGGCGACCGACAGGTTGCGGTGCTTGAAGAGGCCGAGCGGCATCGAGCGGGGCCGCGACGCGCGCCTCGATCGCGAGGAAGATCCCGAAGAGGACGATCGCCCCGCCGAGCAGGCCGAGCGTCTCCGCGGACGTCCAGCCGTTGCTGTTCCCGTTCACGATCGCGTAGACGGCAAGCATGAGCGCGGCCGTGACCGTGATCGCGCCGCCGACGTCGAGCCGCGCCTCGCTCGCCGGGCCGCGGGAGGCGGGGAGGAGGACGACGCAGAGGGCGAAGACCGCGATTCCGACCGGGATGTTGACGAGGAAGATCCAGTGCCAGGTCAGGAGATCCGTGAGGATCCCGCCGAGGAGCACGCCGACGGTGCCTCCGCCGGCCGCGACGAAGCCGAAGACGCCCATCGCCTTCGCGCGGTCTCCGGCTTCGGTGAAGAGAGTCATGATCAGCGAGAGCGCGACTGCCGCGACGATCGCGCCGCCGAAGCCCTGGATCGCGCGCGCGGTGACGAGCAGGCCCTGCGTGGTGGAGAGCCCGCATGCGAGCGAGGCGACCGTGAAGAGCGCGATACCCGTGAGGAACATCTTCCGATGCCCGTAGAGGTCGCCAAGGCGTCCTGCCAGAAGCAGGAAGCCTCCGAATGTCAGCAGGTAGGCGTTGACGACCCACGCGAGCGAGGTCTGCGAGAAGCCGAGATCCTCACGAATCGACGGCAGCGCGACGTTCACGATCGTCGCGTCGAGCACGATCATCAGATCTCCGAGACAGAGAACGATGAGTGCGATCCAGCGCCTGCGGTTGTCCAAGGTCACGGGTTCCCTTATACCGAACGCAGAGGTTGGGAAGTTGTAAACGAGCCGCTAGGCTGGCGGCATGTGCCGAAACATCCAGACGCTCTACAACTTCGAGCCCGAGGCGAGCGATGACGAGGTCCGCTCGGCGGCCCTCCAGTACGTGCGCAAGATCAGCGGCTTCACGAAGCCGTCGCGCGCGAACGAGGAGGCCTTCGCCCGTGCAGTGGACGCCGTCGCCGACGCCTCCCACCGGCTCATCCACGAGCTCGTGACGAACGCGCCGCCCAAGGACCGCGAGGCCGAGGCGGAGAAGCGGCGCGCACGCGCCCGCCAGTTCCAGCCGGCGTAGCCGGGGCCCGAGCTGACCGGGTCTAGCCGCCCGGCTCCATCGGATCCGGCTGCATCCCGGTCTCGGGCTGCATGTTGCTCCCGGGCTGCATCTGCTCACCCGGCTTCATCTCGCTTCCCGGCGTCACGCCCATCATGCGCATACGGGCCCGTTGCGCCGCGTCCGAATCGGGCAGCGTCAGGCCGGGGACGCTGCCCGGCGCCGACGCGACCCAGATCCCGGCGGCCAGGAAGAGGACGGCGAACACGCGTGTGAGTCGCTCCCCGTGCGGAAGGAGCTTCTGCGCGAGGATCAGCACGGCTACCACCGCCATCCAGGTGAGGCTCATGACGCCGAGCGCGAACAGGACGACCATGAGGCCCCAGCAACACCCGACGCAGTATGCGCCGTGCTCCAGGCCCATCCGTACGGCGCCGAGCCGCCCCTCCCGCCAGTGGCCCATGACGAAGTGCAACGGCGTCCGACAGTGGCGGAGGCAGACGGACTTGAGCGGCGTCAACTCGTACAGCCCCGCTGCCGCAATGGCGGCACCGGCGACGTAGCGGCCGCCGCTGTCCCATTCGAGGAAGCCGAAGTCGAAGTGCACGATCAGCCGATAAAGGCCGTAGGCCGCGAGCCCGTACAGGGTCCACACGGCGAGGTAGCTGAGGCAGAACATCCAGGTCGGCACTGCTGTCTGCCCGCGCTTGGCGCGCTCGGTCGAGACTCGGTGGAAGAGCAGCACCATCGGCGCGGCCGACGGAAGCATCATCGCCGCCATCATCGTGACCCAGATCCCCGTGAACCAGGCCAGGCCGCCGAGATCCGTGCCCGGACCGGCGTCCATCCCGCGCATCCGGTCGACCGTGACGATCCAGGTGACGAGCGCAGCTCCGAGCAGCAGGATCGCCACCGTCACCGGGGTGACCCGCAATCCCGAGCGCTGCGGAGCCGGATAGGTGCTCATCGCGCCGGGTCAGGCGGCCCAGGAAAACTCGGCCGTCGAGAGGCCGGTCTTCCCTTCGAACTCGATGCCGAACGCATTGATCCGCGAGCTCTTCGCCTCGGCCATCGTCAGATCGGACCCGACCGGGTGGAACATCCCGTGGAAACGAACGGGCTCACCGGTCTCGACCCCGAAGGGCACGATGTCCTCGATCTCGAATTCGATCGCGTCACCGATGCGAACGTGATGCCGTAGACCGTCGTGCTCGACCTCGAACCGCGCCCGCTCGACGCCGAGCATCTCGCCGACGAGCGGCGCCGAGCGCCGCCATCGGGCCTCCGAGCTGCTCCGCTGAAGACACCCACGAGCTTGTCGGCCTGCTCGTCCGTCGCGTTCTCGTCGACGAAGATGCCGAGGCGCCAGTTGCCCTCGGTCATGACCTTCGGCGTGTCGGCGATCGCCGCCACCTTGAGCCCACCGACGTCGGTGCCCTCGACCTCCCCTTCACGGATGTCGAAGACGAGCGTCACACGGCAGAAGTCGTAGGTGGCGCCGTGATCCAAAGACATGTTGCACGGGCACATGAGCTCGCAGGAGCAGGTTTCCACGTAACTGCCTTTCACGTTCCAGGACATGCCGACCTCCTTCGCGCGACCAGGGCGGGATTCTCCGCCTCGCCAACGTCAACTGCAAGTCAGAGCCCGCGCCCGCTCGCCCTTCACGTTCCAAGGACACGCCGACCTCCTTCTCCGGACCCCGGGGAATTCTCTGCCTCGTCGAGGGATGCGTCAACCGCGAGTCTTCGGCAACGGAGCGGGCAGGAGTCGAACCTACCCGCGGTGGGGCTGCCACGCTGTGGCCGACCGCAACCGGGCCCTTCAAAAGGTATGTGGGATCGCTGCTACCCTTGGGTGCTGTTTCCGGGGATTGGGGGCGCCTCATGTCCAAAGCCGTTTTGACTTGCACTCGCGAGGTTCTCGCAGGCTCCACGAAGTGGCGCCGGGCGGCGCTGATCGCCGTCGCGATCACGGCGTTTCTTCTTCCTGCCCATGCTGCCTTCGCCGCGACGCTCGAGCTCGACGGGACGATCCAAACGTCGCCCTTCACCGGAAGCTCCGTGTCGATGGGTGACAACGAAGGGAGCGCGTTCGTTCCCTCTGACAACTCCCTTTGGCTCGCCGACGACGGCAAGAAGAAGATCTACGAGGTCGACCCGGCGACCGGAGCCCTCAAGCGGACGATCGCCCGGAGCGTATTCAACAACGCCCCGAGGTTCGGCGGCGGACCCGCGGCCGGCACGGATCGGACGAATGACTTCGAGTCGATCGCCTACGACCGAGCGAATGACGTGCTGTACGTCTTCTCCGGGAAATGCTGCACTTCCTCGATCCTGCCGACCGCCTTCCGACTGACGCGTCAGTCGGGGCAGTTCCAGGTCGAGTCGTATCAGCCCCTGCCTACGGGCGCGGACTACACCGGTGCCGCCTGGAGCCCCACCGACGGAAAGATCTACGTGGGCAAGGGTCGGGATATGCGATCATTCGACTACGCGTCCGGTACCGCGAGTCCCTCGTTCAGGGTTGGCGGGGTCAGTGGGATCACGGGAATGGACTTCTCGCCCGACGGTGCCGATCTCTTCGTCACAGTGAACAGCGAAAAGCTGATCCGGATCGACTGGGCGACGAAGACCGTCGTGAGCGGGTGGACATTCGACCTGACGCCGTTCGGCATTCGCGATTCTCGGGCAGTGGCGACGATCGGCGATCAATTCTTCGTGAGCGATGGCTATGACTCGCGGCCGAAGGGGGATCCTCTCAGGCACGCCGTCTACGTCTTCGACGCTAGAGGGTGAGAGCAAGACTTCAACGTCGATACGTGGGAGCAACTGATGGTGGTGTTCTCTTCGGTGCCGTCAAGTAGGTCGCTCGCAGCGCTGAGTTTGCGCCTGATACCTGTCCCGCGGTCTCATAGGTTTCACCACTTCGGGCGGTTTAGTGCCACAGACTGGGGGTACCGCCTTACCAGGATGACGTCTGCGGCGATTCGCATCCTGCTTGTTTCGCTTGTCTTTGGAGGGCTGTCCGGCAGCGCTGTTGCCGGGGTCCAGCTCGATCCCGCCGACACGCTGAGCTCCGGGCAGGCCTCTGACCTCACGAACAGCGTCGGAGATGCGGCCGATGGCGTGACAGGTACTGTCAACGACGCTGCCGAGGACGTCGCCGGAACGGTGAACGATACGACCGGCAGCGTCACCGGCGGGACCACCTCTGACGGTGGCAGTGGCTCCGGATCGTCCCTGCTCGATTCGGCAACTGATTCGATCACCGGTGCCCTTTCCGGGTCGAGCGATTCGGCGGCGGGCGGTACCTCTTCGAGTGGAGGCTCGGGATCGAACTCGACCTCGAGCAGGAGTTCCTCATCGTCGGGAGATGGATCAGCCTCGAATCGGGGGTCGCCCCGGACAAGGTTCGACCGCCTTCCTCGCCAATACGAGCGGCTCCTCGAGCGCATCGAATCCGGAGTTGACGTCCGGGCGAGCAGCGCGCGGCTGCGCGCCCTCCTCGCAACCGCTTCGCCGAGCCTGCGGACACAGATCTTGCGCTTGATTCGGCAAGAGATACGCAGGCTCCGCAGAGGGGGTCTGACCCACCGGGAGCGCGCTGCCGTCAGGCGATTGACACCGCTCCTCAAGGCGCTCGCGGCCTCTCGACCGCCGGCCGAGATCTCGCTGCCAAGCGGTGCTGCCAGCCTCCCCGCGACCTCAAGTGACGGGCGGTCGCAAATCGCGGGCATCAGCGATGCTTCTGTCCACACCGGGCGCCCCGCAGAAAGCGGCCCGAGTGGATCCAAGCTAGCGCCGCTGTTCCCCTGGCCATTGCCCTCCCCGTCGGGCCCCGTCTACTGGCTGCCCGTCCTCCTAGCTGGGATCGCCGGATTTCTCTGGCTTGCGGCCCGTGCCCCGCGGAACGTCCTTCCGAGCGCGGTGCGCGGATTCGTGGACGTCCGTGGAGCAGAGTTGTCGGGACTCGCCGCGCTGATCGCCATCGTCGGCGCTGCCTGGGCCGTCCTGATTCAGCTGCTGTTCCTCTGACCCGGAGGGACTGCAGCGGATGATGCTCGCGCAGAAGCGGCACTGCTCACGAAGTTTTCATCCGGTGCCGCTAGAACAAGACGAGAAGATGACGGCCGAAGACCGTTCATCACCCCCGCATAGCTGAACACAGCATGGCCACGCCCAGACAGCCGACGAGTAGACGAGCGCTCGCACACGAGGCCTCAGCCGTCGAGCTCCTCGAGCTCGACGTCGACGTTCGCCTCGCGGCGCTCTGGGCCGAGCTCGCGAGGTTCGATGAACTCACGCTCGAGGTCGTGGCGGCCTTTCTCCGCGCGGCCTACGCCCAGGGCTACTGCGACGTCCTCGCCGAGGACGTCCCCGGAGAGCTCTGCCGCGCCCACGCGCGCGTCACCCGGGCGCAGTCCGGGCAGGCCGCCTGAGTCAGCAGCGGAGCGGCTCACTGCTACCCCTCGGCGGTTCTCGGCTCCGCCGGCCCGGTGCGTCCGTACACGGTCGATTCTCGAGCGCAAGCGCCGCGCGGCTCCTGCCGCCAGCCCCTCCGGTCCGAGATGCTCGACTTGGCGAGGACGAGCACCTCGCGGTCGGGGTCGCTACCCCGCCAGCCCGTGCGGATGTTGCCGATGCCGCGGGCGTAGTACTTGAGCTGGTGCGCCCCCGCCTTCCTCGGCTCGAACTCGTCGGTCACGAGCACGTCGTCGAAGCAGTCGACCGGCACGCACGTGCGCTCCCCGACCTCGCACACCATGGCCCAGTCGTCCCAGAAGTAAGGGGCGGGCACGAATCCTTCCGAATTGGCAGGGCTGCCGAGCTCGGGATTCGCTTTCATCATGATGCCGGCCTTGGCGCCGACCAGGGCGCCCACGAACCACGCGCTTCCGCCGCTAAATTCGCCCTCCTCGTAGACCTCGCTGTACTGGCCGAAGTGCCAGCAACACGCGCGGGGACCACAGTCGGCGCGACATCTCCGTCAGCACCTGCGCCGCTCAGAACGGGAGTTGATTTTCGGCGCTCGGCGGCCGGGCGCCTGCGAGGCTTGCCCGGCGACATCGCGATGGTGGGCCCGAACACGCTGCACTTCAAGAACGTCGGCAAGGAGCGGCTGGACATCGTCTGCATCCACGCCTCGCCGAAGAGTCCAGGAGGCCGTGAGCCGGTCCTGACGTCGGGCCTATACGGGCTCCCTCGAGCCGCGGGCCGAAGCAGCGGCGCCGTCGGCGGCGGCCGCCGGGAGCGAGATCCAAGCGTTGACCCCTCCAGACGGTGAGTTGAGCGCCCCCGCCGTGCCGCCGTGGGCCTCGGCGATCGTGCGCACGATCGAAAGCCCGAGCCCCGCGCCGCCGCGCCCGCGCGCAGTGTCCGCGCGAGTGAAGCGCTCGAATGCCTGCTCGGAGAAGTCCGGCGGGAAGCCCGGCCCGCTGTCGACGACGTGGAGCTCGGTGGTCTCGCCGCACGTCCCGTAGAGCCTGACGTCGCCCTCGCCGTAGCGCAGCGCGTTGTCGACCAGGTTCGAGAGGGCCTGCTCGAGCCGGATGCGGTCGCCC
Source organism: uncultured Actinomycetes bacterium (assembly GCA_963766725.1). Lineage (GTDB taxonomy): Bacteria > Actinomycetota > Thermoleophilia > Gaiellales > Gaiellaceae > DATEOR01. The sequence continues at coordinate 3,458 of CAVYBK010000015.1, read as the reverse complement.
TCGATGCGCAGGCCTCTCGCCGGCTCGGCGTCAAGGTGTCGGCCAGCGTCGGCCGCGCGCCACGCGAAGCGGGCGAGCATCGTTTCGAAGAGCGCGTCGAGCTCGAGCTCCTCGACGCGAAGCGGAAGGCGGCCCCGGTCCGAACGGGCGATAAGGAGTAGATCCTCCGCGAGCAGCGCAAGGCGCTCCGCTTCCTGCGAGGCCGAGCGCATGGCGACCCGCAGCTCCTCGGCCGATCCGCCCTGCCGAGTGGCGAGCTCGAGCTCGGTCCGCAGGAGCGCGAGGGGCGTGCGGAGCTCGTGGCCGGCATCGGCGACGAAGTCCCGCTCGCGGTCGAGGGCCGAGTGAAGCCGGGTGAGCATCTCGTTCAACGTCCGCCCGAGGCGCTCGATCTCGTCGCGGGTCGCAGGCACCGGCAAGCGGTCACCCGGCGTCTCGGCTGAGATCTCCTCGGCCCGGCGCCGCATCGACTCGACTGGGCGCAGAGAGAGCCCGGCGAGGAAGTAGCCGGCGAGAGTGGCGAGCGCGAGCCCGATCGGCCCGGTAACGAAGAGGAGCGTGCGTAGGCTCTCCAGCGTCTCGGCTCGGTCCTCGAGCGTCGCGCCGACGACGAGCACGAGGTGCTCGCCGTTGCGCTCGACGGGGATCGCGAGGATCCGCGAGCGCTCGTCGAGCCCCGGAATCGACGGCAGCTCACGGAAGATGGGCCCGTCGCGAGCCGCGGCGAGGTCCTCGCGATCGAGTAGGGGGGTGTCGCCGAGCGGGCGGGTCGCATCGAGGACGCGCGCCTGGGCATCGAGGAGCTGTGCATAGCTCTCTCCCTGCTCGATGAGGGGCGCGCCGGCCGCGTCTGCGAGTGAGTCGTTCGGATCGCGGATAAGCGCTGCCAGGTCCTGTGCGCGCAGGCGGAGCTCGCGGTCGTGCGCGGCCGAGAGGTCGGATCCGAGTCGCGCATAGAGAAACGACGCGATCCCGGCGAGCACGACCGCCATAGAGATGGCGAACACCGCCGCCACGCGCAAGCGGATGGGGAGGCGGCTCACGCTCCGCCGTCGGACCGGAGGCGGTAGCCGATCCCTCTCACGGTTTCGATCGACCGCCGGCCGAAGGGCTCGTCGATCTTTCGCCGGAGATGTCGGACGAAGACGTCGACGACGTTCGACCGGTTCTCGTAGGCGAAATCCCAGGCGTGCTCGAGGAGGTAGATGCGCGATAGGACCTCGCCCGGGCGGCGCATGAACGTTTCCAGAAGCGCGAATTCCTTCGCGGAGAGCGGGATCTCCGCGCCGTCCCGCGCGACCTCCCGACTCGCGGGGTCGAGCGTGAGGTCGCCGACGGACAGTACGCTCGGGCGCTCGAGGTCGCCTCGGCGTACGAGGGCGCGGAGGCGCGCGAGGAGCTCGGCGAAGGCGAACGGCTTTACGAGGTAGTCGTCGGCGCCCGTGTCGAGGCCGGCGACCCGGTCCTCGACGGAGTCGCGCGCAGTGAGCATGAGCACGGGTGCCCAGACGCCCCCGCTACGGAGACGCCGGCAAGTCTCGAAGCCGTTGAACCCGGGAAGCATGACGTCGAGCACGATCGCGTCGTAGTCGTGCGCCGCGGCCATCCAGAGCGCATCTTCGCCGGTTCCAGCGAGGTCTGCCGCGAAGCCCTCCTGTACGAGCCCTCGTCGGATCAGGGTTGCCATCCGCATTTCGTCCTCGACAACCAAGACGCGCATCGCTTCACGATGACATTTCCGCCATGAACCAACGATGAAAGCCTCCCACAAGGCTTCATCCTGCGTTGATCTTCCGATGCCAACGAGTGCAGAGCCGGGTGGCGACTCCTGTGCGCCGCCCCTCGACGCCTGCGGCGAGTTCCGCCGCCTTGCCGAGGCCCATGCGCGGAGCATCGCGAACGACGGCCCCATCCCGACCGAGAGCGCGATGGCGACGACGAGCAGCAGGATCTGGCGGCCGTTCGCGAAGCTCGGCCGTCACCTGCGATGCGGTCACGATTCTCTAGGCGATAGAGGCCCGCGTATCCGTCCTTCTTCCGAAGCGCAGATAAAGGGTCGGCAGGACGAACAAATTGAGCAGCGTCGATGTGACGAGGCCGCCAAGGATGACGACCGCGAGCGGGTACTCGATCTCGTGCCCGGGGATCCGCCCGGCGACGACCAGTGGCACGAGTGCGAGCCCCGTGGCGAGCGTCGTCATGAGGATCGGCGACAGGCGCTCCCGGGCGCCGCGGAGGACGAGCGCCGTGCCGAACGCCTGGCCTTCCTCGCGCTCGAGGTACTGGAAGTGGTTGATCATGAGGATGCCGTTCCGGGCGGCGATCCCAAAGACTGTGTAGAAGCCGACGAGCGAGCCGAGCGAGAGAATCCCGTCGCTCGCGAACGCGGCCAGCCGCCGCCGACGAGCGCCATCGGCAGAGTGACGAAGGAAAGCGCCGCGAGTCGCCAATCGCGGAAGGACGCCTGGAGCAGGAGGAAGATGATGAGGGCAGCGCCGATGCCGAAGACGAGCATGCGGTTGAACGCCGCCTGGCGTTCCTTGTACTCGCCGAGGAACTCTGCTGGTAACCGATCGGGAATTGGATCTGCCGCACGCGGGCTTCGACCTCGCGCGCGACCGAGCCCAGATCGCCCCCGTCGGCGCTCGCGAGGACGTCGATACTCCTCGAGAGCCCTTCGTGGTGCACGACATTTGGGTCGGCCCGCACGCGGACGTCGGCGACCTTGCCGAGCGCGACATGGCCGCCACCGGGCGTATCGATCGGCAGCTCCCCGACGCTGTTCAGGCTGTTGCGCGTCTCGGGCGTGCTCCAGACGTGTACGTCGTATGCTCGGCCGCCGCGGAGATGTCCCCGACCTCTTCGCCCTCGAGAAACGTCGCCGAGGCTCGTCGGACGTCGCCCGGCTTCACTCCGTACCGCCGCGCCGCCGCGAGGTCGACCTCGACCTGCACCTGCGGAACGCCCTCCTGAAACTCGACGATCGGGTCGGCGATGCCGTCGATCTGGGCGATGACGTCCCTGATCAGGTCCGCCTTCTGCCGAAGGACCTCCAGGTCCGGGCCGAAGACCCGTACGACGATCGGCTCGCTCTGCCGGCGAGAACCTCGTCGATCCGCTCGTTCAAGTACGTCTGGATGTCGTGGAAGATGCCCGGGTAGCTATCGACGGTCTCCTCGATCGAGCTGAGCGTCTTCTCGTAGTCGGCCGACGGATCGATCGCGATCCATTCCGCCGAGTTGACGCCCACGGTCTCGTCGGCGAGGAACGCCTGTCCGATGTGCGATCCGAAGTGCTGTACTCCCGGAATGGAACGGAGCTCACGGCTGGCGCGGGTGACGATGCGGCGCTCCTCCGTGAGGGAGGTGCCGGGCTTCGTGATCCAGTGCCCCGAGGAAGTCCCGCTCCTTGAAGGTCGGGATCAGAGACTCGCCGAGAAAGGGCAGGACGGCGACGCC
>CAVYBK010000014.1:0-23429 GCA_963766725.1 uncultured Actinomycetes bacterium | reverse complement strand
GTCCACGGTCTCGACCGCTCGGATCACCGCCGGGATCACGCCGGTGTGCCCGACCATGTCCGGGTTCGCGAAGTTGACGATCGCGAAGCGATAGCCGTCGCCGATCTCCTCCTCGAAGCGGCGAGTGACTTCGGCCGCCGACATCTCCGGCTTCTGGTCATAGGTGGCGACGTCCTTCGGCGACGGGACGAGGATGCGCGTCTCACCCTCCCACTCGTCCTCGCGGCCGCCGTTGAAGAAGTACGTGACGTGGGCGTACTTCTCGGTCTCGGCGAGGTGGAGCTGCCGGATGCCGTGTCCCGCGAGCACCTCCGCGAGGGTGTCCGCGACCTCATGCTCCTCGAAGGCGACCGGGCAGTCGAAATCGTCCCGATAGCGGGTCATCGTCGTGAGGTCGTAGTGACGTTCGAGCAGGAGCTGGGTGAGCTGCCGGGCGCGGTCCGGGCGGAAGTTGAAGAAGATCGCCGCGTCCCCCGGGCCGAGCCTGGGCCCCGGGAGAACGACCGGCTCGACAAACTCGTCAGTGACGCCGGCCTCGTAGCTCGCTTCGACCGCGGCCACAGCTTCCTCCGCCGGGGTCCCCTCGCCGTCGACGATGGCACCCAGCGCGCGGTGGGTGCGGTCCCAGCGCTGGTCGCGGTCCATCGCGTAATAGCGCCCGCTGACCGTGACGACGCGGATGCCCGCGCTGACGAGCTCGGCCAGGTCGCTCTGCGCGGAGTGCGGCGAGACATCGCGCCCGTCCGTGAAGGCGTGGACGAAGGTGCGCTCGGCCATTCCTTCCCGTCTGGCGAGCTCGACCAGCGCGCGGAGGTGGTCGATATGGCTGTGCACGCCGCCGTAGGAGACGAGCCCGAGCAGGTGGACGTTCGTCCCACGCTCTTTCGCCCGCTGGAACGCATCCCTGAGCGCCCGGTTCTCGAAGAAGTCGCCGCCCTCGATCGAGCGGTTGATCCGCATGAAGTCCTGGTCGACCACGCGGCCCGAGCCGATCGTGAGATGGCCGACCTCGGAGTTCCCCATCTGCCCGCGCGGGAGGCCGACCGCCTCGCCGGAGGCTTCGAGCGTCGTGTGCGGGTAGCGGCGCCACAGCTCGTCGAAGACAGGTGTGTCTGCGAGCTCGACGGCGTTCCCCGGCCCCGGCGGCGCGCAGCCCCAGCCGTCGAGGATGACGAGCGCTACGAGCGGATACGGGCTGCCGACTGGCAAATCGCCGTGAAGGACTCGACTTCGAGAGACGCGCCGCCGACGAGCGCGCCGTCGACGTCGGCCTGGGACAGGAGCTCGTCCGCGTTTTCCGGCTTGACGGAGCCGCCGTAGAGCACCGGCACGTCGACGAGGCTCTTGATGAACGCGTGGGCCTCCCGCGCCTGGTCCGGCGTCGCCGTCTTGCCTGTGCCGATCGCCCACACGGGCTCGTAGGCGATGACCAGCCGCTCGTGCGGGCCGACAGCGTCGCGGATCGATTCGACCTGGAGTCGAAGGACGAGCTCGGTCTGGCCGGCTTCCCGCTCCTCCTCGGACTCCCCGACGCAGGCGATCACGCCGAGCCCGTGCTCGAGGGCGGCGATCGTGCGGCGCGCGACCGTTTCGTCCGTCTCGCAGAAGAGCCGGCGGCGCTCCGAGTGGCCGACGATGGCGCCCTGCACGCCGAGCTCGTTGAGCATGGGAGCCGACGCCTCGCCGGTGAACGCTCCCTCGGGCGCCCAGTGGACGTTCTGGGCGTAGGCGCTGAGGCCGGCGTCGACTGCCGCGGCGAGGGACGGGAAAGGCGGACAGAGGACGACGTCGACGCCGTCCGGAGGCTCGAAGGCATCGGCGAAGGCCCGCGTCTCCGAGGGCCCCTTGAACATCTTCCAGTTCCCCGCAATCAGCATTTTCGCCGGGGCCGCCGCGGGCCTCCCTCCAATTTCAGCCTATTCGGAAAAGGCGCGCGTGTGTGAAACGGGGCTGAGGCGAAAGTGTGCAAATCAGGCCTCCGGGATGGCGACGACCCCTGGGAGCTCCTTGCCCTCGAGGAACTCGAGCGAGGCTCCGCCGCCCGTCGACACCCAGTCGATCCGCTCCGCCAGCCCCAGCTCCTGCACGGCACGCACTGAGTCGCCGCCTCCGACCACCGTGTGCCCATCCGCGGCAGCCACGGCCCGCGCGACCGCCGCCGTCCCCTCCGCAAACCGGGGCCACTCGAAGACCCCCATCGGCCCATTCCAGAACACGGTTCCCGCCCCCGCGATCTTCGCGGCGAACGCCTCGCGCGTGTTCGGGCCCACGTCCAGCCCGAGCCAGCCGTCGGGAACCGCATCGGCCGCCACGACCTTCGCGTCCGCGTCGGCCTCGAAGGCCGAAGCCGCGACCACGTCCACCGGAAGCAGGACCTTGTCGCGGGGCTCGACCTCCTCCGCCATCTTCCCGCCGACGAGCACTGCGTCCGCCCTCTCGGCGAGGGACTCCAGGACTCCGATCTTGTCCTCGACCTTCGCCCCGCCGAGCACGGCGACGAACGGCCGCGGAGGTTCCTCCAGGAGCGAGCCCAGCTCCTCCAGCTCGCGCTCCAGCAGCAAGCCGGCATACGCAGGGAGCAGATGCGCGACCGCCTCCGTGGATGCATGTGCGCGATGTGCGGAGCCGAACGCGTCGTCGACGTAGAGGTCGCATCCGTCGGCCAGCTCGCGCGCGAACTGAGGGTCGTTCTTCGTCTCGCCAGGATGGAAGCGCGTGTTCTCGAGAACGGCGATGCGCGAATCGTCCACGAGCGTGCGCAGATGCTCTTCGACCGGCTGCAACGAGAAGGCCGGGTCCTCGCCCTTCGGCCGGCCCAGGTGTGAGCAGAGGCGGAGCTTCTGCACGCCACCGTCGAGGAGGAGCCGGATCGTCGGCAGCGCCGCGCGGATCCGTGTGTCGTCGGCGACCCGCCCGTTCTCCAGCGGGACGTTGAAGTCCACCCGTGCCAGGACGGTCTTGCCGGAGACGTCGGCGTCCCGGACGGAGCGCGGCCGGTGCACGGCTACAGAAGGCGCTGCGACAGGTCCACGAGCCGGCAGCTGTAGCCCCACTCGTTGTCGTACCACGCGAACACCTTGACCTCGTCGCCGTTCGTCATCGTCAGGTCGCTGTCGAAGATGGACGAGTAGGAGCTGCCGATGATGTCGGTCGAGACGAGCGGCTCGTCCGAGTAGCTCAGGATCCCCTCGAAGGGGCCCTTGTCGGCCATCTCCAGAAAGCGGCCGTTGACCTCCTCGACGCTAACCCCCTTGCCGAGGTGCGCGGTCAGGTCGACGACCGAGCCGTCCGGGACCGGAGCGCGGATCGAGATGCCGTCCACCTTGCCTTGCAGCTCGGGGATGACGAGGCCGATCGCCTTCGCGGCGCCGGTCGACGTAGGGATCAGGTTGATCGCCGCCGAGCGCGCGCGCCTGAGGTCGGAGTGCGGGAGGTCGAGGATGCGCTGGTCGTTCGTGTACGCGTGGATCGTCGTCATGAATCCAGCCTCGATCCCGAAAGAGTCGTTCAGCACCTTCGCGAGCGGCGCCACGCAGTTCGTGGTGCACGAAGCGTTGGAGACGATCCGGTGGTTCTCCTTGTCGTAGGCGTCGTCGTTGACGCCCAGCACGAGGGTCACGTCCGGGTCGGTCGCGGGGGCAGAGATGATCACCTTCTCCGCGCCGGCGTCGAGATGCTTCTGGGCGTCCTCCCGCTTCGTGAAGAGCCCCGTGGACTCGATCACGACCTGGACGCCGAGATCGCCCCAGGGAAGAGCGGCGGGATCCCGCTCGGTGAGGAGCTTGAACTCCTTGCCGTCGACGCCGATCGCCCCGTCCGAGGCCTCCACCTCGGCATCGAGCGCGCCGAGCACCGAGTCGTGCTTCAGGAGGTGCGCCATCGTCTTGGCGTCCCCGATGTCGTTCACCGCCACGATCTCCAGGTCGGCGCCACGCGCCCTGGCGGCGCGGAAGAAGTTCCGCCCGATTCGCCCGAAACCGTTGATTCCTACACGCAGCGGCATCTACACACTCCAGTTCGCTCTCCCCCAGCGCCGGCGATTCTAAGCGAGCGGGCCGGAGGGGAAGCTCCGAGGACGACCTCCCCCTCCGGTTGAACCGCACTCAGGACCGTGATGCCGGACGGGGTCTGAATCCGACACCCGACGAGCGCGGACCCGCTCCGCTCCAACATAGACGCCGAAGTGAGCCGAAGGCAACCCCGACCCATCCAGAAATTGCCAGACAAGTGTCAGCGCTCGGCCAGCTTCTGGAGCCTGGCCAGCCGTCGGTGCACGGCCGCCTTCGTCGCAGGGGGCTTCAGGCGCCGCGCCAGCTCTCCGAGGGAAAGCGTCGGGTTCCTGGCCCGCAGCGCGGCGATCTCACGCAGCTCGGGAGAGAGATGCTCGAGCCGCCCGTCCGACTCGAGCCGGCGAATGGCGCGAAGCTGCGTCTCCGCGGCGCGGCTCGCGCGGACGATGTTCGCGTGGTCCGCGTTGGCGAGGCGGTTCGCCCGCGCGCGGGTCGAGGCGACGACGGCGCTCTCCTCGAGGCCGAGCGCGGCCCGGTGGGCGCCGAGGAAGGCGAGGAGCTCGGCGATCGTGTCCGTGGACTTCGCGTAGGCGACGGCGTGCCGGCCGCGGTCGTGGACGGCGAGGCGGAATTCCTCGGCGGCCGCCAGCGAGGCGAGGAGCTCGGCGCCCTCGACATTCGAGCTTCGAAGCTCGAGGTGGGCATTCCGCGGCCCGCTCACGGAGCCGGAGGCGAGGAGCGCGCCCCGCAGGTATGCGGCGCGGCAGCACGAGCGGCCCACGACCCGCGCGGGCGGCCGCTCCAGCGGCGCGAGGCGCGAGTCGAGCACGCCTGCCTCGTTCAGCACCTGGAGGGCGCGGGCGTCGTCGTCGATGTGGATCTGAAAGCGCGTCGCGTGCTCGAACGCCTGGCTCTTGAACGTGCGAATCTCACCGGGCACGTCGTACGACCGCAAAAGCGCAAAGGCGCGCCGCGCGACCGCCGGGCTCGCCACCTCCAGGTGAAGGGAGATCCTCCCACCTCCCCTGAAGTGGACGCTTCCCGCGGTGCGGACGAGCGCTGAGAGCTCAGCGAGGCGGCAGCAGGCCTTGCGCGGGTCGATCCCGGCCAGCTCTGCACGGACGTCTTCAGAGAGCATGCTCAGAGAGCCTCCTCGAGCTCGAGGAGCCGCCGCTTGTACTCGCCGCCGAGCGATCCGTATCCGCCAAGCCCGCCGGCGGACACCACGCGGTGGCAGGGCACGACGAGCGGGAAGCGGTTGCCGGCGCAGAACGTGCCCGCGGCGCGCTGGGCGTTGGGATGCCCGGCCAGCGCGGCGAGCTCGCCGTAGGTGACCGTCTCGCCGTAGGGCACCTCCCGCAAGACCCGGGCGACGGCGACCTGGAACTCCGTGCCCCAGGAGAGGTCGACCTCGACGTCCTCGAACGAGACGCGCTCGCCGGCGAAATACCGGCGCACGCGATCGGCCAGCGGGTGCTCCTTCGCCTCCGCGCGCGTCTCCCGAGCAGACGGAAGCTCGTGGTAGAGAAGCCGCTCTCCGTCGAGGTAGAGCTCGCCCACGCCCCAGCCCGGAACGTCGTATGAGAGCACCTGCACGCTCATACAATGCCCGCTCGGCCCCCCGTGGCGGGGATGGAAAACCGAAACGGGGCGGCCCCCCGATACCAGTCGGCTGCCGCCCAGCGCTGCGACATCGTTGGCCGAGCGCCTCTCTCGCCCAGCACCCCAGGCCGCAGGTGCGCATAATCCCCTCCATGAGCGCACCTGGAATCTTCAAGCCCGTTCCGCCTGTCAACGAGCCGATTCGCACCTACGCACCCGGGTCGCCCGAGCGCGCAAGCCTCCAGCTCCGCCTCGAGCAGATGAAGCGCGAGCAGCCCGAGATCCCCTGCATCATCGGCGGCAAGGAAGTCAAGACCGGGACCTTCAAGACGGCGGTCATGCCGCATGACAAAGACCACGTCCTCGCCAACGTCCATCAGGGCGGCGCCAACGAAGTGGAGCAGGCGATCGAGGCCGCCGACGAGGCCTGGCAGGACTGGCACCGGCTCCCGTGGGAGGAGCGCGCCGCGGTCTTCTACCGCGCCGCCGAGCTCCTCGCCGGCCCCTGGCGCGACACGCTCAACGCGGCCACGATGCTCGGCCAGTCGAAGACTGCGCACCAGGCCGAGATCGACGCCGCCTGCGAGCTCATCGACTTCTGGCGCTTCAACCCCTTCTTCATGAATCGGGTCTACGAGGAGCAGCCCTTCTCGGGGCCGGGGTCCTGGAACCGGATGGAGTACCGCCCGCTCGAGGGCTTCGTCTTCGCCGTCACGCCGTTCAACTTCACGGCGATCGGCGGGAACCTGCCGACCGCCCCGGCGCTCATGGGCAACACGTCGGTCTGGAAGCCGGCCGGTACGGCGATGCTCTCCGCCTACTACACGATGAAGCTCCTCCAGGAGGCCGGGCTTCCCGACGGCGTGGTCAACCTCGTCTACGGCTCCGGCAAGGAGATCGGCGACGCCGCACTCGCGAGCCCTGAGCTCGCAGGCGTCCACTTCACCGGCTCGACCCCGGTCTTCCAGTCGATGTGGAAGACCATCGGCGCGAACATCGCCGATTACCGCAACTACCCGCGCATCGTCGGGGAGACGGGCGGCAAGGACTTCATCGTCGCGCACCCGACCGCCAACGTGGACGAGCTCGCGACGGCGATCGTTCGCGGCTCCTTCGAGTACCAGGGCCAGAAGTGCTCGGCGGCCTCGCGCGTGTACGCGCCCTCGAACCTCTGGCCCGAGCTCAAGGAGCGCCTCGTCGCGCAGGTCGGGGAGCTTCGGGTCGGCGACGTGTCCGACTTCTCCAACTTCATGGGCGCGGTCATCGACGAGAGCTCCTTCAAGACACAGAAGGAGGCGATCGAGGAGGCGCGCTCGCACGCGAAGTCGAGCGTGGTCGTCGGCGGAGGCGTCGACGACAGTGAGGGCTTCTTCGTCGAGCCCACGGTGATCGAGACCGAGGACCCGAACTTCCGCCTTCTGCGCGACGAGCTCTTCGGCCCAGTGGTGACCGCCTACGTCTATCCGGAGAAGAAGTGGGACGAGACCCTCGACCTCGTCGACAAGACCGCTCCCTACGGGCTCACCGGCGCGATCTTCTCCGACGACCGGCTCGCCCTCGTCGACGCCGAGGAGAAACTCCGCTACGCGGCGGGCAACCTCTACCTGAACGACAAGCCGACGGGCGCCGTCGTGGCGCAGCAGCCGTTCGGCGGCTCACGTGCCTCGGGCACGAACGACAAGGCCGGCTCGATGTGGAACCTCATCCGCTGGGTGAGCCCGCGCACGATCAAGGAAACGTTCAACCCGCCGACGGATTACCGCTATCCGTTCCTCGCGGGCGACGACGGCAGCGCTTAACCCCTCCGAGGGATGCCGCGGCGCCCGATCCGCGCCGACACTCGCGGTAGGGGACCTTCGTGCACGAACCGCTCAACGAAGCCGACCACGACGCGTACTGGCGTCCGCTCGGCCAGCTCCTGGTCCAGCGAGGCCTGCTCACGAACGAGGAGCTCGAGGCCGCGCTGAGCGAGCAGGACCGGACCGGCGATCTCCTCGGCGAGATCCTTCTCCGCAACGGGCTCCTCTCCAAGCTCGCGCTCGCAAGCAGCCTCCACGAGCAGTCGCTCGTGCAGGAGCACGAGAGCGGATTCGGGTCGGGACTTCGGAGCGCCCTTGGGGGCGCCGAGTCGGAGGAGTACGACGTCGCCCGCAACGAGCCCGAGACGGAAGGCGGCTTCGGCTCCGGCCTTCGCCGCGCCCTCGAGCAGCGCGACGAGGCGCCTAGGCGCCCCTGGCCGGCGGCGGCTTTCGCCGGGCCTAGGCCCTCCCGGCCCTGTGCAGCGCTGCGTAGATCTGCCTGCCCGTCTTCGCCGGTACGCCGGGAACGCCCTCGAACTCCTCGGGCCCCGCGGCGAGGATCCTCTCCGGCGAGCCGAAGTGCCTGATGAGCGCGCGGCGGCGCGCCGGCCCGACTCCGGGTAGCGCGTCGAGAATCGACTCGTGCGCCCGCGATTCGCGCCGCTGGCGGTGGAAGCCGAGCGCGAAGCGGTGCGCCTCGTCGCGGATCCGCTGCAGGAGCTGAAGGCCGGGCGAAGCAGGGTCGAGCACGATCGGGCCGGGCCGCCCGGGCACGAAGACCTCCTCCTCCCTCTTCGCGAGCGAGATCACCGCCACGCGGGGGAGGTCGTACGCCTGCATCGCGGCGAGCGCCGCCGAGAGCTGGCCCTTGCCGCCGTCGATGACGACGAGGTTCGGGATGGAGGCGAAGCCCTCGTCGTACTCCCCGGTGGTCGTCGCCGGCTGGGCGCGGGCGAACCGGCGCGAGACGACCTCGGCCATCATCGCGAAGTCGTCCTGACCGCCCTCCTTGCGGATCCCGAACTTGCGGTAGTGCGCCTTCTTCGGCAGGGCATCCTGGAAGACGACCATCGAGCCCACGGGCGCCTGGTCCTGGATGTTCGAGATGTCGAAGCACTCGATCCGCAGCGGCAGGCTCTCGAGGTTCAGCGACTCCCGGAGCTCCTCGAGCGCCTCGATGCGGCGGAGTCGCTTGCGCTCGGTCTGCGCGGTGTCGTGCTCGAGCGCGAGCTCGGCGTTCTGCTGCGCGAGCTCCTGCAGCCGCCGCTTCTCGCCGCGCTGGGCAGGCCGCACCTCGACCCGCGAGCCGCGCTCCTCCGAGAGGAACTCGGAGAGCGCACCGCTCGGCCGCGCCTCGGGCGGGACGATGATCTGCGGCGGGATGCTGGGCGCGCTCCCGTAGTACTCGAGCGCGAAGGCCTCGAGCAGCGAGTCGATGTCCTGGCCGGCGACGTTCTCGAGGAAGAAGCTGTGCCGGTCGGTGAGGCGCCCGCCCCGGAGCGGGAAGACCTGCACGGCCGCACCGTCGTCCCCGACCGCGATGCCGATCACGTCGACGGTTCCGATCGCGCGCTTGTCCGCGGCCTGCCGCTCGGCCAGGTGGCGCACCGAGTAGAGCCGGTTCCGGTAGCGGGCCGCGGCCTCGAAGTCCTGCTGCTCGGCAGCTGCACGCATCTTCTCCTCGAGCTCTCGCTGGATCGGCCTCGACTCGCCCGAGAGGAACTCGATCACGCGCTCGATGATCTCGCGGTAATCCTCTTTCGAGACGTAGCCGACGCACGGGGCCAGGCAGCGTTCGATGTGGTAGTCGAGGCACGGGATGCCCGAATGCCGGCCCGGCTGCGGCCCTTCGCAGGGCCGGTACGCGAAGACGCGGTTGAGGACGTCGAGGGTCTCGCGCACCTTCTTCGCGTTCGCGTACGGCCCGAAGTAGACGACCCCGCGGCGATGCCGCTCGCGCGTGAACATGACGCGCGGGTAGTCGTCCTCCACGGTCACCGCGATGTACGGATAGGACTTGTCGTCGCGCAGGCGGACGTTGAACGGCGGCCGGTGGCGGCGGATGAGGTTCTGCTCGAGATGGAAGGCCTCCGTCTCGTTCGAGGTGACGATCACCTCGATCCGCTCGACCCGCTCCGTGAGGTTCTCGAGCCCCGGCCTCGAGTCACCGCCACGGAAGTACGAGCGCACGCGCGAGCGCAGGGACTTCGCCTTTCCCACGTAGAGGACGGCGTCCTTCGGCCCGCGGAAGAGGTACACGCCCGGCTTCGCCGGGATGCCCTTCAGCTGCGACTCGATGCGCTCCGTGCGGCTTTCTGCAGCGGTGGTCATGCCTGTTCAAGCCTAGCCTGGGGAATACGACCGCCCGGACGGCGTTTGTACCCAGAGCATGGCCACGCAAGCCCAGCCCGAGTTCCTCGAGGCCACCTACGGCTCCGTCTGCCGAAGCACGCGCTGCGACGAGAAGCGGCGCCGTACTCTCGAGAGCGTCGTCCACCTCGCGGTGGAGCTGGCGCGCGAGGGCCGGGAGGGCCGCAAGATCGGCACGCTCTTCGTCATCGGAGACGTGGACAACGTGCTCGCGCAGTCGCGTTCGCTCCTGCTCGACCCTCTTTACGGCCATTCGGAGGAACTCCTCCACGTCGAGCGGCCCGAGTTCCGCGAGACCGTCAAGGAGCTCGCCCAGCTCGACGGCGCCTTCGTCGTCAAGGACGACGGCACCTTCGTCTCGGCCGGGCGCTACGTGGACGTCGAGGTCGGCGCCGCGGAGAATTTCCTTCCCGGCCTCGGAACGCGGCACGCCGCCGCGGCCTCGGTCAGCCGGCAGACGAACGCGATCGCCGTCGTCGTCTCGCAGAGCTCGGTCGTGCGCGTCTTCGCGAACGGCCAGGTGCGCGCGGAGATCATCCCTGAGCTCTTCCTCATGTCGAAGGACGGCCTCTTCGCCTCCCGAGCCGACGTGCGCCAGGTCCCTGAGGCGGGCGTCACGCTCGCCGTCGCCGACTAGGGGTTGAGCCCACCCGGTTGCCCGCTCGTCGAGTGGGCTCCCTTCCGAAGGTAGGGCGGAAAACGTGACCTGAGCGGCTACGATTGCGCCGTGGCCGGGGAGACCTCGACGCAATACGTCGCGTACACGCTCTACAAGGCGGACCCCGCCTGGATGCGGCTTCCGATCGAGGAGCGCAATGCCGGCAAGGACGCCTTTTCCGAGGTCCTCTCGGCCTGGCAGGAGCGGATGGAGCTCCGCTCGTACAGCCTCGTCGGCGTCAGGCCCGAGGTCGATTTCATGCTCTGGAAGCTGACGGAGCGCTATGACGACCTTCGCGAGCTGACCACCGATCTGAACGGGACGCCGCTCGCCCCGTATCTGACGACGCCGTACTCCTATCTCGCGACGACCAAGCCGTCGCAGTACTTCGAGGACAAGAGCAAGCGGCCGCGCCGGGTCGTGCCGCGCGGCGCGCCGTATCTCGTCGTCTACCCGTTCGTGAAGAAGCGGGAGTGGTACGCGCTGCCGATGGACGATCGCCGCCGCGCCATGCAGGAGCACGCGGCCGTTGGCAGCCGCTTCGTCACGATCACGAACCACACGACCTACTCGTTCGGGATCGACGACCAGGAGTTCATGACGGCGTTCGAGTGCGAGAGCCCCGCCGACTTCCTCCAGCTGATGATGACGCTGCGGGAGACCGAGGCATCGCGCTACACCGAGCGCGACACGCCGATCTTCGTCGGCACGGCGCAGGAGCTGCCCGAGATCCTCGACTCGCTCGACGGCGCGGCGGCTCGTCTACGGATCTCAACCTCGACCTGAGGTTTAGCAATCGCTCGATGGCTCGACTGCCCACTTGCACTGGGCACAACTTCGAGCCGTTGGAGTTATATTCGCGCCGTGGTGGCAGTTCGGCCTCTATCCCTGGGGCTCGCGCTCTTCGCAGCCTCATTTGCGCTCATGCTTGTCTTCGCCGCGCCGGGTCGCGCCGAAGACGACACGTTGACGGCCGACGCGGGGGCAGTCGCGACGGTCACCGACAACGCTGGAGCCATCACGCCAACACCCGACGAATCATCCGCTACGCCTCCTGCGGAGGGCACGGACACGACAGCCCCTTCCGACAGCACATCGGGTTCGACGACTGACCCGGCACCGGCTCCGCCGACCGAGACGGTGCCTCCACCGACCGAGACGGTGCCTCCGCCGACCGAGACGGTGCCTCCGCCGACCGAGACGGTGCCTCCGCCGACCGAGACGGTGCCTCCGCCGACCGAGACGGTGCCTCCGCCGACCGAGACGGTGCCTCCGCCGACCGAGACGGTGCCTCCACCGAGCACGCCGCTCGGTTCGCCACACGATCACCTGGGATTCTCGGGACCGTCGCCCGACGGAGTACCGATCGCCTCCCCACGTCCCGTGAGCGACGCGCTTGTGACAGTCGTTTTCGGTAGCCCTCGCTCTTCAGCGCCCTCCGTGGACGACCCCCCGGACCGCCGGTCGGGCGGGGCCACACATTCCCGAGGGGCTCCGGGGCAGCCTCCGCTCCCCAGCGATTCACCTCGGCCCTCTGCGCCCTCTGCGCCCGCAGGTTCCGGTGGCGCTCCGGGTGGAGGCTTCTTCTTCTCAGGCTTCGCGGCGCTGGTCGCGGCGGTGTGCTTCGGCTTGACTCGCCGAAGCACCAAGCGACTGATCATGTCAGTCGCCGAATGGGAGCCGGTCGCTTTCGTTTCTCTCCCCGAGCGACCGGGATAACCCACCGCCGCGCTGCCCTGATCCCGGGGTAGGCGTGCCGCGAACGACCTCCGGGGTTTCCCGCTCCGGAGGTATGCCAGCCATTCGGAAGGAGGTTTCCAGTTGGTCAGGGGAGGTCCTCGGTTCGACGCTTCACACGGGTCTCGGAACCACCGATCTCTTTTTCGAGGACCTCACCCCGGGAACCCTCTGAGGGTTGGGGCTCGCGTCGTTTCCTGGTTGCGCCTCCAGGGTTCGATGCGACGCGGATGGCCCGGAGCTTGTACGAGTCGGGTTGGGGTTAAGGCGAGCGCATGGAGGTCGCCGTGGCGGCACGGTGCGGCCCGATGCGTCCAGCCTCCCAACTCGGCCCACGGCAAGCGGATTCGGGGCCAACGTCCGAGCGGGTGGGCGGGGAGAGCGGCGTCGACAACGCCGGCCCGCCCGCCTCGGACGTCACCGTCGACGGCACGCGGACGGACGAGCTTTGCGCGACAGAGCGCTGCCGCCCGGACCGCCTAGTAACCGTACGTATGCTCGCGGCGCCAGACGCGCCAGAGCGAGTATCCGCACGCGACGAGCACGAAGATGAAGACGAGCACCTCGAGGCTCCCGCTCGGATACGGCGCCAGGATGGCGGCGCCGATGTTCACGACCGCGAGCCCGACCGCGCCGTAGAACACCGCTCGCGAATTCGCCGACCACATGGCGATCTCGCCGCGACGTTCGCGCCAGAGCAGGAAGAGGAAGAAGGCGATCGCGAGGAAGAACGCGATGCGGGCGAGCAAGAGGAGGCTGAAGAGCGCAGTCTGCAGCTGGAGCAGCCAGATCCCGACGGCGATCAGGAGAATGATCGCGAAGCCGCGGACTGTGGGGTTGATCCGGCTCATGCCGTCGTGAAAGCGCGGATCGAGAGCGCCGTCGCCAGGAGGGTAGCTCCCACGAACCACGCCAGGCGCCGGGCCGGCACGGGCGGCGCGTAGAGCCAGGGCGAGAGCGCGGCGAGGAGCGCGAACGTCCCGTACGCGTAGTGGAGCTTGTCGGGAGCCCGCCGCCCGTCGGAGAGGAGCAGCAGCCCGAGCGCGACCTGCGCGATGAGGAGAGACTGCCCGAGCGCGAGCGCGTGCGCGTACAGGCGCCCGGGATAGCTCTTCCGCCACAGGTAGATCCCGCCCCAGCCGAAGGCGAGGAGGTTCACCGCGATGACGAGAACCGCGTTCAGCTCGTGGAGGCCAAGCACGGTCGGCACCCTAACGTTGCGTACACTCGTGGGGTGATCGAGGAAGGCACCCCGGCTCCCGACTTCGACCTCGTCAGCGACTCGGGCGAGAGCGTTCGGCTGTCCGGCCTGCGCGGCTCGCCGGTCGTCCTCTACTTCTATCCCAAGGACGACACCCCCGGGTGTACGACGGAGGCGTGCGAGTTCCGCGACGAGTACTCCCGCTTTCGGCAGCGCGGCGCGGTGGTGCTCGGCGTCAGCCCCGACGACGAGGCGTCACACGTCCGCTTCAAGGAGAAGTACTCCCTCCCCTTCACGCTCCTCGCCGACCCCGACCACAAGACCGCCGAGGACTACGACGTTTGGGTCGAGAAGAACATGTACGGGAAGAAACGCATGGGCATCAAGCGCTCGACCTTCGTGATCGACGCGGACGGCAACGTGGCCCGCGCGATGTACGGCGTGAAGCCCGAAGGCCACGCCGACCAGGTTCTCGAGGCTCTGCCCGGCTAAGCGGCTACGCGGGCCGGGCGGAAGCGCTGAGCGGTTCCCCAGACGGCCGCGACGACGAGCACGACGGCTGCGACGGCGATGAGGATCGCCTGGGCGGCGACGGCGAACGCGATCGCCTGCGAGGTGCCGATGCCGCTCGCGACGAGGATCGCGGCGCCCGCGCCGGCCTGAGTGGCGGCACCGGCAGGGGCGATCGGAAGCGCTGAGGAGGCAGCGGCCGCGACGAGGAACGCGAGAGCGAGCGGGAACGAGACGCTCACGCCGAGCGCGGCGAGGAGGAAGAAGAGGCCTACGGCACGTGCGACCCAGCACGCGAGGACGAAGACCATCGCCTTCCATGCCTCGCGTGTCGCCGTCGTGCGGTCTGCGAGCCAGCGAGCGATGCGGAAACGGATGAGGCGGCCGCTCGCCATGAGGCGCGGCAGGACCGAGATGATGATCGCCGACGCGAGGCCGGCTGCGGCAACGACGCCCATCCCGACGCGCACGCCGACAGAGCTGTCGGAGGTCGCCGCCGCGGAGGACGCGAGGGGCATCAGCGCGGCGGTGTCGATCAGCCCGAGCATGAAGAGGGAGAGGCAGACGGTGCCGACACACGAGTCGCTCGCGCCGAAGCGGCGGACGACCGCAACCCGGACGACGTCGTCGAAGCGGCCCGGGAGCGCGGCGCCTCCCACTGCAGCGGCGCCGCCCGCGGCTGCGAGCGCCATCTTGTGCGGGCGCTGCCCGGAAGCGAAGAGGCGGTGCCAGCCAAAAGCCTTGAAGGCATGCGAGAGGAGGAAGAAGCCGCCCGCCGCAGCGACAAGCTGGAAGTCCGCGTTTGCAAGTGGCCACCCCGTCTCGGCGAAGTGCTGGGCTGCGAGGACGGCGACGCCGATGCCGAGCACCGCCGACGAAACGTTGAGTGCGATCCTGCCCTTGCGGGACCGGCACAGATCGATGAACCCTCGCATGTTCTTCACCATCGTCGCCTCACCCAACGGTCTCAACCCGCAAAAGGGTACGAATGGGTGACCGGATCGAGGTAATAAAGGAAATAGGGCTGCGACCAGTCGACTGGGCGCCAAGGGGGGCCGCTCGACCAGGGTAGAGAACCGGGCCAGACGGCGTCGCGGTCATCGTCACCCTGCCGAGGTTTGTTGCGCGCGCGGCGAGTCCTTCCACCGACGTCTTTGGCGTCGGCGAGCAGGTCAGTCACTCACGATTCAATCCACTGGAAGAAAGTGACGAGGTTGCCGTCGAGGTCGAGCGTGGCGAACTCCCGCGTGCCGAAGGCAGTGGTCTCAACGGCATCCTTGGAGACTGGATGGAGGACGTCACTCTCGCGCATCTCTTCGTACAACGCGTCGACGCCCTCAACGGCGATCCGGCAACTGGCGGTCCCCGCAATGAACGACTCCGCTCCGGAGCGAACGGGCTGCTCGAGCGACCGCCGCTCGCTCCAGGTCTCATCACTCGCTTCCCAGAGGTGCAGGACGGCATCGTCGCGGCAGAGCACGGCGAAGGTCCCGTCGTGATGGAGCACGTCGAACCCCAGCCGATCGCGGTAAAAGTCCACCGCCGCCACCGCATTTCGGACTGGGAGCGCCGGGATCGTCTGTCTGAGAGTTGCCATGCCGGTCGCCTGCAAATCTACTCTGACGCCAACGGAAATCCGGAGACTTTCGCCGAGCTAGCCCCCGCGGCTTGCGAGGACATTTTGCGACATTCGGCTTCGCCCTGAAGACGAGAAAACCCCCTTTCACCAGGGGGTTTTCGCTTTATGCGGATGAGAGGACTTGAACCTCCACGAGCTTTCGCTCACACGGATCTGAACCGTGCGCGTCTACCAATTCCGCCACATCCGCGCGGTGAGGCGATTGTACCGGCGGCGCTCAGCGGCTACTGGCGATGCGAGCGGTCGTCGTCGGTCTCTTCGAACACCGGCAGGTTCGCGAGGTCGCGCTCGACGCTCGCTTGAAAATCGTCCTCCCGTCCGGCCTCGCCCTCGATGACCGTGAGCGCCTCCTTCCGCCGGGCGCGTTTTCTGCCGGCGCGCGCGTCGCTCCCGACCTTGGCCGAGACGCGCGGCCATTCCACCCCCGCAATCAACACGAGGGCGCACGCGAGAAGCACGAAGGCAACCACGCCCATCGCCTCATTGTAGTCCGGGGGCTAAAGGCCCGAGTGGATTCATCCGATTCGAGAAGCATGTTTCCCCGGGACGTCCCGCTCGCCCTTCTTCTCATCTGCATGGCATGGATGACGGTCGCACGCGCGGTGCTCGTCTTCGCCCAGAAGCTCCCGCCCACGTGCCGGGACTGCGGCCTCAAGCTCGAGCGCCGCTACCTGGGCGAGTCGGTCTGCAGCTGCCACCACTAGGCCCTGGCCGGTGGGGCTAGTAAGAGCTACGCGCCGACGGTGTACAGGGTGCGCGCAGCGCGGTCGCCGCGAATGAGCTTCCGCGCATAGAGACGCTCGTCGGCCGCTCGGTAGAGGGAGAGCGCGTTCTCCCCGTCCGCGGAATAGACCGCCCAGCCGAAGGTGATCCGGCTCTCCTGCCGCGCCATGGCGCCCTCGAGCTTCGCTGCGAGGGCCGCGGCTTCATCGGTCCGTCCCAGAACCGTGAGGACCGCGAACTCGTCGCCGCCGACCCGCGCGACCTCGTCCTCCGGACGGAGCGAGCTCCCGAGCATGAGCGCGAGGCGCCGCAGCGCGTCGTTGCCCTCCGCGTGGCCCTGCGAGTCGTTGATCGTCTTGAGCCCGTCCATGTCGCCGAGCAGGAGCGCGAACGGAAGGCCGGCCTCGAACCGCCGGGCGATGGCGGCCTCGAAGGCGCGCGTGTTCGGCAGGCCCGTCAGGAAGTCGCGCTCTGCGAGAAGGCGCAGTCGCTCGACGAGCTCGCGGTCCCGCGCCGAGAACCAACCGAGCAGGCCCCCCATCGTCGCGTACGTGAGGAAGCGGAGCGGCGTCGACAGCGTGAGGAGCTCCGACGGCGAGATGTTGGGATTGATGACGACGCCCAGGGTGAAGAGGGCGACAGCGATCGCGCCGGCCAGAATCCCCCGCTTCACACCGCCGGTCAGCGCCAGCGCGGCGACCGGGAGGTAGAAAAGGTGGGCGATTCCGAGCCCTGGGACCTCGAAGACGACGAACGTCATGAACACGAGCGCATAGCTCGCGATCGCGAGGCTCAGGACGAGCGATCGGTGTTGGTAGGCCGCGTTCACCCTCTCCTGAAGAGAGTAGGAGCGCGGCGGCTCCCTTTACGTCACTCGTTCGAGTGATTCTCGGGCGACGAGCTCGCGCACCGCGCGGGCGAGCACGCGCGCGCCGAGCTCGCATTGCTCGGGCGGCGTGTACTCGTCGGGCGAGTGGCTGATGCCTCCGCGGCTCGGCACGAACAGCATCGCGGAGGGAACGTGATGCGCGAGGACCATGGCGTCGTGCCCGGCTCCGCTCGGCATCTGCCTGAACGAGGCTCCTTCCGCCCGGGCGGCCTCGACGAGCGCGTTCTGGAGCCCCTGGTCGAGCGCGACCGGAGGCTTTCGGTGCGTGGCCGAGATCTCCATGCCGAGGCCCTCCTCGGCGGCCACCCGCTTGACGGTCTCGCGCACGAACGCCTCGGCACGCTCGAAGCCCTCGGCGGTCGGCGAGCGGACGTCGATCGTGAACTCGGCGAGCCCTGGGATCACGTTGAAGCCGCCCGGCTCGACCGAGACGATTCCGACGTTGGCGGTCATGTCCTCGCGGGCGCGCGCCTCCTCCCGCAGCTCGAGGACGATGCGCGAGGCACCGGCCAGGGCGTCGCGGCGCCCGTCCATCGGCGTCGTCCCCGCGTGGTTGGCCGCGCCCAGGAGCTTCACGCGGAAGCCGAGGAGCCCGGTGATCGCCGTGACGATGCCCAGGTCCTCTCCGCTCTGCTCGAGCACGGGGCCCTGCTCGATGTGGAGCTCGAGGTAGGCGCCGACCCGGTCGACTCCGCGCGCCTGGGTCAGGCGGTCGAAGTCGAAGCCGGCGCGCGCCATCGCGTCGGCGACGCCGCGGCGGCGCCAGTCCTCGAGGTCGACCTCGCCGCAGAAGGCTCGGCTGCCGAGCATCCCGGTCTGGAAGCGGCTGCCCTCCTCGTCGTTGAAGGACACGACCCAGAGGGGCCGCCTCGGCTCGACCCCTTCCGCCCGCAGGGCGCGGACGGTTGCGAGGGCAGCCAGCACGCCGAGCGCGCCGTCGTAGCGGCCGCCGCGCGGCACCGTGTCGAGGTGAGAGCCGACGAGCACCGCCTGCCCCTCGCCCGCGTCCCAGCGGCCGAAGACGTTGCCTGCCGGGTCGAGCTCGGTTTCCAGGCCGAGGTCCTCGAGCCGGCGCATGAGCCAGTCGTTTGCCTGCGCGAGCTCCGGGGACCACGCGAAGCGGGAGACGCCGCCGCCGTCGGCACCGATCTGCGCTGCAGCCTCTAGCTCAGCCGCGAGCGAGGACACCGCGCCTCTTCAGCCAGCGATAGAGCTCGACCCCGCCCGTGATCAGCAAGGCGATGGCGAAGGCGAGCAGGAACCCCTTCCACGGCTGCTCCTCGAAGGCGCGCCCCCCGAAGTAGCCGAGCATGGCGGCATAGCCGGCCCAGAGGAAGCCTGCGGCCACGTCGAAGCGGATGAACCGGTGCCACGCCATCTCGAGCAGGCCGCAGGTCAGCGTCACGACCGTGCGGCCTCCGGGGATGAAGCGGCCTATGAGGATCAGGTAGCCGCCACGCTCCTGGATCTGTTCTTCTGCCCAGTCGATCCGCTTGCGGCGCTCCCCCTGGAACCAGCGCGCGACGATCCGGTGCCCGGCCTTCCTCCCGATCCAGTACGCCGTGTTGTCGCCGAGGATGGCGCCGCCCGCCGCGCAGAGGATCACGAGCCAGAGCATGAGGTCGCCGGTCGAGGCGAGCACGCCGGCGAGGATGACGGATGTCTCGCTGGGAACGAACGGGATGATCACGTCCAGCGCGGCGACGGCGAAGAGGAACGCATACGTCCACGGCGAGCCGGAGACGTACTGCGTGAGGGCGTCGAACATGCGGTGCCCCGTTCAGCGATGCTGCCCAGCGTCTCGGGCGTGAGCACCGAGCGATGCAAGGACGCAGGGAGCCCCGGTAACGGTATTTACCGGGGCGACCGAGGACGCTGCAGCGCGCTGTGTGATCGCGGTCGAGACGTAGGCGTGTATTGCTGAATGGGGCACTTAGTGCGCGTGCTCCTCGGGGAGGCCGAAGCGGCGCGCGGTGCCCTCCTCCGAGTCGAACTGGATGAGCACGGCGGCCTCGTCACCGACGACCCATGCGTCGTGCCCGGGCTCGATCGTCACGACCTGCGGCGCCACGTACTCGAACGTGCAGCCGTCGGAGTACTCCCCGGCGATGTGGCCGCGGGCGAGGAAGCCCACGTGCGCGTGCATGCACAGCTCGGTCTCGACGTTCGGGCGCATGTGGGTCGACCAGCGGAAGCCTGGCGGGTAGACGACGCGCTTGACCCTCCCGTTCCCCGCGCGCGCGATGTCGATCTCGGCACCGCCGACCTCGCGGT
Organism: uncultured Actinomycetes bacterium; assembly: GCA_963766725.1. Lineage (GTDB taxonomy): Bacteria > Actinomycetota > Thermoleophilia > Gaiellales > Gaiellaceae > DATEOR01. The sequence continues at coordinate 4,017 of CAVYBK010000014.1, read as the reverse complement.
GGTCGGCTCCCTCGATGGGCGCGGTGAGCGGATCCATGCGCGGTTAGCTTAGGTGAAGCGCCCCGGATCGAAGAGCGCGGCGTCTCCGGCGGCGAGGCGCCGGCACGCGGCAGGCGCGGTCACCATCCCGATGGAGGAGAAACCGCCCGCCACGACGAGGCCTTCCACCCCTGGAACGGGCCCGACGACGGGCAATCCGTCGGGAGTATGGGCTCGGCGCCCGGACCAGGCGGCGATCACGGGAACGTCCTCGAGCGCAGGCGAGACGCGGGCGGCGCGCTCGGCCAGCCGCCGAACGGTCTCCGGCCCTTCCGGGTCGTCCAGCAGCGACCTCCTGAGCGACGTGCCGATGAGGCAGCGACCACCCGGGCGCGCGCCGAGCAGCAGGGAAACGACGCCCGGCTCTTCGGCGGCGCCCTCCGCGACCTCGCGCACCGTCGGTGCGCCGACGACGCTCGCCATCTCGTCCTGCATCGGCCAGAGCGCCTGCTCGATCGCATAGCGCGGGGATGGATCGACGCGGCCGGTCTCGAGGAGCCACCCGCGCGAGGCCGTCACGGGGAGCTCGACCCCCAGCGGCCGCAGGAGGAGTCGCAGCCACGGCCCGGTCGCGAGGACGACCCTCTCGCACGGGAGCACTCCCTCGTCCGTGGCGAGTCCGGTGACGCGCCCGCCCTCGACGAGAATCCGCTTCGCCTCGCAGCCGAGCCTCAAGTCCACGCCTTCGCGCCGGGCCGCCTCGGCGAGCGCCGTCGTCGCGCCCATTGCGTCGAGCGTCCACCCGCCCTCGACCACGAAGCCTCCGGCCAGGTCGTCCGCAAACCACGGGTCCGCGCGGAGGTCGACCTCCTCGCCTCCCACGGCCTCCGCGTAGCTGCGCGCCGCCTCGAGCTCGTCATCCTCGACGGCCAGCACGAGCATCGGCCACGGCGTGAGGTCGAAGGGAACGGGCCCGGCCGAGACTTCCTCGTAGATTTCGAGCGACTCGGCGAGGAGGTCGTTCACCCAGCCGAGGGGCTGGCGGAAGAGAAAGCCGCCGTTTCGACCGGATGCGCCCGCGCCGATTCCGCCGGAGTCGACGACGACGACCTGCGATCCCTCACGCGCCAGGAAGGTCGCGGCTGCGCAGCCGGCGACTCCCGCACCGACGACGACGGTGTCGGGGCTCAGCTGTCGGCGGGCGTGTCGCCCGAGTGGCGCTTGCGCCAGAACATGAGCCCTGCCGCCACGGCGCCCACGGCTGCGATCGAGGCTGCGACCGCGCCGCCCTTCTTCGTGCCGGCCTTGCGCGCGGCTGCCCGAGCCTTCTGCTTCGCGACCGGCTTGGCCAACGTGATCACGAGCCAGCCGATGAAAGCGTTTCGTCTGTTGAACACGCTCATCGCTTCCCTCCTCTCAGGCCTTCGCGGCGGTGCGCCTGCGGGTGGCGACGTGAATCGGACGGCCGAGCGCCACGAGACCCGCCTCCTTGATCGCCTCGGAGAGCGTCGGGTGCGCGGTCATGCCGTCCGCAACGGTCTCGATCGTCGCCTCGGCGTCGAGCGCGACGACCCCGGCCTCGACCAGGTCTGTCACGTGCGGACCGACCATGACGAGCCCCAGAAACTCCCCGTAGCGCGACTCATGGATGGTCTTTACCCAGCCGGTCGTCTCGTTCTGCATGATCGCCCGCCCGTTGGCGACCCACGGGAACGAGCCGGTGACCACGTCGTCGCCGTACTGCTCGCGCGCGGCCTGTTCGGTGAGTCCGACGCTCGCAATCTCCGGGTCGGTGTAGATCGGGCGCGGCACGCCGCGGTTGTCGACGACAGCGTCGTGGCCCATCGCGTTCTCCGCCGCGACCTCGGCCTCGCGGAAGGCGGTGTGCGCGAGCTGCCAGTAGCCGGCACAATCGCCGGTCGCGTAGATGTGCGGAACCGTGGTGCGGCGGTGCTCGTCCGCCGCGACGCCCTTCTTGCGGTCGAACTCGACGCCGATCTCCTCGAGCCCGAGACCTTCGACGTTGGGCCCGCGCCCGGTCGCGACGAGCATCAGGTCGCACTCCTTCGTCTGACCGCCGAAATGGACGCGGAGGCCGTCGCCCGTGTCCTCGACCTTGTCGCACTGCGTCTCGAGGTTGAGCTCGATGCCGCGCTTCTTGAACTGCTTGGCGAGCTCCTTCGAGGCGTCGTCGTCCTCGAGGGGGATGAGCTTCGGGAGCATCTCGACGATCGCCACCTCGCTGCCGAACCTTGCGAGCGCGGAGGCGAACTCGCAGCCGATGATGCCGCCGCCGAGGATGACGATCCGGCGCGGAACCTCCGTCTGGGTGAGGAGCCCGGTCGAGTCGACGCAGCGCTCCGAGTCGATGCCTTCGATGGGCGGGCGAAGCGGCGACGATCCCGTCGCGACGATCGCGCTCTTGAACGTGATGTCCTCGGCGCCCTCGACCGAGAGGGTGTTCGCGTCCTTGAAGCGGCCGACGCCTTTGACCCACTCGATCCCGTTCGCCTTGAAGAGTGTCGCGACGCCGCCGGTCAGCTGCTTGACGACGCCTTCCTTCCACTGCTGTGCAGCACCGAAGTCGAGCTCCGGGGGGCCGACCTTCACGCCGAGCTTCTCGAAGGTCTCGTTCGCCTCCTTGAGCGCAAGGGCGGTCTGCACCCAGGCCTTGGTCGGGATACAGCCGACCCGCAGGCAGGTGCCGCCGAGCTCCGCCTCCTGCTCGACACAGACGACGCTGGCGCCGAGCTGAGTCGCCCGGATCGCCGCGGGATAGCCGCCCGACCCGCCGCCGAGGACGGCAACGTCACATTCCATCTCCTGCCCTTTCGCTCGCTTCGGTTTCCAGGATCGATCCTACCCGCGAGGGCTCGTCCTCAGAGGTCGGGAGCTTTCCCTCGTTCCAGGGATCACCGGCGGCCGCCCTTCTGCCGTTTCCTCGGCTGACCGGATTAACCCCGGGTCACGGCGAGGGCGGCATACCAAGGGAAGCCGCCCTCCCGCTTTTAAGCGGGCTCGAGCCAGTCTGCGGGCGGGCCCGAGCCGAGCAGGGAGAAGTCGCCCCGGTCGCGGATCGCGGTGGCCGCCTCGACGAGCGCTTGCACCGCCGCCCACGTGAGCGATCCGCCGACACTGACGCGCTGGGCTCCAGCGTCGGCGAGCTCCTGAAACGTCAGGTTCGGACGCGCGAGCACGTTCACCGGCTTCGAGACGGCGGCGCAAAGAGCGCGAATGTCATTCAGATCGGACAGGCCGGGGGCGTAGAGAACGTCCGCGCCCGCGGACTCGAACGCCTGCAGGCGGGCCATCGTGTCATCGAGGTCGGGATTGCCGCGGATGTGGTTCTCGGCCCTCGCCGTCAGCGTGAACGGGAAGCCGACCGCGCGTGCCGCGGCCACTGCTGCACGAACCCGCTCAACGGCTTCGTCAAGGCCGTAGAGGCGCTCTCGATCCCAGTCCTCGATCGATCCACCGACAGCGCCCGCCTCCGCAACGCGGGAAATCGCGACGCCCGGGTCGACGTCGTGGCCGTCCTCGAGGTCGACCGAAACCGGCAAGTCCGTTGCGCGAGCGAGAACAGCAACGTGGTCGACCACCTCGTCGAGCGTGGCGGCGCCGTCGAGCCGGCCGAGTGTGAACGCGAAGCCGGAGCTGGTCGTCGCGAGCGCGCGAAAGCCGAGCGCAGCAAGGACGCGTGCGGAGCCGGCGTCCCAGGGATTCGGGATGACGAACGGGTCGCCGGCGTGCAGGGCGCGGAATGCTTCCGCCTTCTCCTCAGTCGTCGCCGACACGAAGCACGACCTTTCCCTTTTTGCCGCGCTCGCCGACGCGGTCGAAGGCCGCGCCTGCTTCCTCGAGGGAGAAGACCGAGTCGACTGCCGGGGTCAGCTCTCCAGCGTCTGCGCGGCGTCCGAGCTCGACCAGCTGTGCGCGATCCGGCTCGACCACGAAGTACGTCGTGCCGTCGGCCTCCTCCGCAATCGAGACGACCCTGCTGCCCAACCCGACGGCATTCGTAAGCTCATCGCCGCCGAC
>CAVYBK010000013.1:0-17087 GCA_963766725.1 uncultured Actinomycetes bacterium | reverse complement strand
TGCGGCCAGCTCATCGAAAGCGGCCAGCGGTGGGAGCTCGACCACGCACCGGGGAAGCAGTGCTACCTGGGCCCGAGTCACTTTCGTTGTAACCGTTCGGCAGGCGGAAAGCTCGGAGCCGCGATCACGAACGCCGGCAAGCAACGCCGCGTCTCCCGCGTCTGGTGAGTGGTCGTCGTCCCAATGCCCCACCAGGCGCAGCGTTCGATCCGCAAGTAGATCGCGTCGTCCGCCCGCCATTTCGGAACGGTTGCGCTGGTCCGGGTGACTGACTTAGCGCCCGGGGGGTGGACCCGGGGGCCCGAGGATGTCGTACGCCCACTTTTCCGCGATGGGCAGGAGTAGCTCCATGTCCGGTGGACCTTCAGGCGGCGGTGGCACAACGTGCTCGGGGGCAGGCTCAGCGATCTCTCTGAGGAGCCCCTCGAACTTACCCCCCTCCGCCCAGATAAGCATCTTCCCCCCATTGGGCCCGCCGAAGAACGTGTGGGGCACGCCCTTGGGGCCGAAGGCAAACCCACCGGCTGTCAGGGTCAGGTGCGCGTCGCCGATGTAGACCTCGCACTCGCCCTCGTGGACGAAGAACCACTCGTCCTCGTCGCGGTGGACGTGCCAAGGCGAGCCCACGCCCGGTGACACCTCGGTATCGATCACGCAGTACCGGCCAGCAGTGTCCTCGGCGCTGATCTTGATTGTTGCGAGCGCGCCGAACAGCCAGAAATCCTCGCCTTCCTCCTCACGCAGCCCGTACCCGAGCTTTGTCCGCTCGCTAGATGTCGTCGTGGACATGAAGCCCTCCTTCGTTGTCGGTGCGAACAGCTTGCCACCTTCGTTGTCGGCCGGTCAATGCGCTTGTACGGTGTCGCTCGCGCTCCCGTCGTGCTGCTCCAGTCGGAAGGTGAACGTCAGGGCGCGGGGCCTCGCATACCTATCCGGTATTACTGCTACTCAGTAGTTAGGCAGAGGACTCTTGCCCTGGGCCAGCGTGCGGGAATGTCACTCGACGAGAGCGTAGTCTTGGGCTATGCGGATCGACACAGGCGGTAACGAGACCAATGTCCTTTGGCTGGATCTGACAGCCGCAGAGGCAGCGGAGCTTCGAGATGCACTGCTTGCATGGGACGGGATGCCGCACCGAGAGGCGGAGTGGCACATCCACATTTCTGAAGACGACAGGGTCCTAACGCTCACGGTTGGGAACGACGCTCGGAATCTCGGACAGCCGTCGTAGAGCGACTCGCCTGGGCGAGCGTCCTGCCGCCTGAATGCAGTCGAGGGTTATCGCGGATCTGTAGTTACTGAAGGCACCCTCGGCTGAGAATCGCTCACTCCCTCCGCCACTTGCTCACGTCGGTGGTTCGAATCGCCTCGACGAAGGCTTCCCAGAAGGCTGTCGAGTCCCTCTCGATCCGCAAGCGCGAAAACCACGCCTCGACGTTGACTCGGGTGTCCTCTGGGACGACTCCCGTCGCCGCGATCTCGGCTCGTTTCTCCTCTTGATAGCAAGCGAGTTCGTCGGCCCACATCCTCCCGGCGATCTGTCCGAGCTCCTGGGGGGTCGGAAGCTCGCTCACTCGCCGCATTCTAGGGGTGGCTCTGCTCGATCCTTGCTCTCATGCGCGTTTCTCGTCGAGTCGAGGATTTTCGCGGTTCTCTAGTAACCGATCCGGCGACTAGACTCCGTGCCCTAAACAGATTCGGGCTTGCCTGCCTAGCTCTCTTTGGCATCTCCCAGAAGGTCATTCACGGCAAATCAGAATCCCGAGACTTTCGTGAGTACACCTGGGGACGGGTCTGAAAAGGCTCCGTCTTTTTCGCGACCTCCCATCCCCCCACCACCACGGTGCCCACACCGCGTGGCTGCACGGCACGGCCCTAACCTTGAGCACATTTAGAGGACATCGGTCGAGCTCACCTTCACCGGCGTGAATCCCTCCGCAGATGCGTCAATCCCCTCATATCAATCCTCGCCGGGCAGTATATACTTGTGTTGTCAATCACGACAACGAGAGAGGAGCAACATGTCAGCCACCGCCCCCACAAAGTCTCCCGCCAAAAAGGCCCCGACGAGGAAGCCGTCGGCCAAGTCCAAGCTCACCGTCGAGCAGTTGCTCGTCCGGATGCACAACGCGCTCCCCGGCTGTAAGAAGCACGTCGAGGACAGGAAGGCGAAGGTGCCTAAGGATCAGCGACGCGGCGTGAAGGAGTACGCGACCTTCGAGGCCGGGTACACGGAGCTCAGGTCGAGAGGTCTCAAGCTCGCGGACTCGAGGAGGCAGATCGCGGCCTCCTGAGTCAGTTCTGACTTTTGCGAGAGGCGGCCCTGCGAGGGCCGTCCTCATTTGTTCGGCGCTGCCCTCGCACTGCGCCGGTGCGGGATCACCAGGCGGTTTCTGCGGGTTGGCGGTCGATGTGGCCGGTTGGCTTGCCGAGCTTGTCGGGCCGGCCTCCGTTCCGATCGACTCGGAGCCGCCGCACGCCGTCAGCCCGGCCGCGCAGAGCACACCGACCAAGATGATGTGGATTCTCACGAGCGGATGATATGTCGGAGACCTACGCAGTCAGGGAAACCCTCCACGTCGCCTTAGGGCTTCCGCCCGAGCAGCCGAGCCACGACGGCGCCTATTTCTGCCCGCATAGTGAATCCGGAGCGACTTCAGCTTCGGCTCGGCGACGAAACTGGCTCGAGAAGAAGCCGCGATTCCCCGCCGACCCAACGCAGTTCGGTCACCGACGCCAGGACGCCTGCGACGGTCAACTCATCACCGGGCGCAAGCTGATCTTCCATGGTTAACCGGCCGGTTGCGACAACCTGGCCGCTCTGCCGCAGCTCATAGGCGTACGCCGCGCCCACGGCGAGCATCATCCACAAGCGACGTAGGTTTGTCCACAGCCTGTTGAGGAGTCTTCTCGAGGCTCCGAGCGCCACTTCTCGGTTACCGCCCGAAGGCGCGAAGGTTCCAAGTCGTGACGAGGATGGTCGAGATAGCGAGCGACGATGGCGCGGAGGAGCTTGCGCGGCGAGCGTTGGCCGTCGGACGAGCCAAAACGACGCCAGAGCATGTCGACCCGGTCGCTAGAAAGCGGAATGCCCGCCGAGCGCCGGACAGAGAACCGCGGCAAAGTCAGGGTTGAAGTTCGGTGTGATCTTCACCGTTTCACCGGTATTCGTATCGATGACCCACTGTCCGGCATGCACCACGACAATCTTGCCCTCGGCGTTGCGCAAGTGCCAGAAGAGCCCAACGGTCTTCTGGCGGGAAGTCCGCGCATTGAAGAAGAACGTGACGTGATCGACTTCGGTCAGTGTCGCACCGGTATCGAGGTTGGTGTGCGTCACATACTGCGTCTGGTGGTCAGTGACCTTCGTCGGGTTCTCCAGATCGCCCCAAATGAGGCGTTCGAATAAGCCGTGCCCTCCTGGTGATAGGCAAAGTCACAGAGTTCACCGGCCGCGAGATCAAAGCTCGCAGAGAAGCTCGACCTCTCGTGTAGAGGCCGGCTCGCGAAGCTGTTGACGCCACCGCCATGAGGACGAACAGACTGAGCGTTATGAGCATTGCGCTCCTGCAGATGGCACTCCGCTTCCCCGCACCCAGGGACCGTGATTTCGTCTTGCCGGCTCATCGCTGTGTGAGTTCCTCGCCCCATCGCCTACCTCCCCAGATTGCCTGCCGCACGCTTTGTGGCACGAGTATCTAAGTCGTCCGTGATGCTGTCAAGGGAACCGGCAAGAACGTCGACCAACGATCCGACGCACGAGCGCCGCGCGTGCTCCAGCCAAGCGGACCGTCGCGCTTGCGTTCGCCTAGGGTCTAGGTTCCGCCCGAGCAGCCGAGCGACGACGGCGCGTAGGCTTGCGCGGTGCGCGTTGGCCGTTATCTAGGAGCCGTCGCCGTTAGAACCTCACTCGTTCCACCGAGTTGAGACGATCCAGCGTCCGATCTATGCGAGCCCGATCGATTCCCGATCCGCCTGAGACACGATCCCGTACCCCGTCCTTCGAGCGGATCCGGTCATCGCCCTCGTTTCCGTGGAGACGATCTCGGCCAGGGCCACCACTGACTAGGTCATCGCCCCCGCATGCCTGGATGAGGTCGGGTCCTCGGCCGCCGAACAACCGGTCATCACCGGAACAGCCTGAGATCTCGTCTGCGCCACCACGCCCGTTGACGTAGTCGTCTCCGCCAAGCGCGCCGAAGCAATTGGCATGAGAATCGCCGTAGAAGCGGTCGGCGTGACCCGAACCGTTCACGCACTCGACGCCCGCGAGCGTGTCGTTTCCTTGCCCGCCGGTGACGATGCCCGTCTCAAAGTCAGCCGTCACCCCGACGGGAGCCCGGGCGAAGAAGAAGACCGTGTCGCCGCCCCCGTCGCCGCCGTCGACGGTGTCATCCCCGAGACCAGGAAAGAGAAGGTCGTTTCGACCCTTGGAGAGAAGCGTGTCGGTTCCGGAACCCGCTTGGAGCAAATCCGTTCCAGGCGTGCCGGTCAAGACATCGTTTCCACGATTTCCTAGGAGGAAGGTTCCGTGCAGGGCGTCGGGTCCACTCTCCCCCGCTGCACTGCCGCATCTATGCGTCCCCAGAAGGCTCAGTGTGTCTGGGCCGTCGCCGCCCGAGACGGCCCAGCAGCCACGGTCAAGCGTCGTGAGCGCAGCGGAATCGCCGAGGTCGCCGAGATCAACTTCCATATCGAGTCCACTAAACGAGCAGGTGACCTCGGTGGCGCTTACTGGATCGCATCCTCGTCCCGCGTTGATCGACGCTCCGGGATCCTGGAGAGTGATTTGCCCCGCGTCGAGGGTTGCCGTCACATCGTTTGCTTCGCCCACGGCGGCCGTGTAAAGAAACGTCCCCGTTCTTCGAGACCTTCGCCGTTGCACCGAGCGCCGTGGCGGGCCAAACCATCACCATGATCGCGACAAGTGCGAAAAGTCGCATGAAGTTCACACTACGCCGACCGGGACGCAGGCACAACATTGCTAACCCGTCCGCGACCAGCGGACAAGAGCCTCGGCGATTGGCTCGCACCACCGCCGACCACCGGGAGGTCGGCGAGCGGCCATGCGGTTACACGAGTTCGATCGGCTCGACGTTACGGGCGAAGAATTCGCTCACAGGGATGCTTGTCGGGTCTCTCTTCAATTTCCCTTGCTTCGTCTTCGTCTATCCCCCAGAGCTCCCAAACTTCCCCGTTTGCGGCCGTGCCGCGATATTCGCGCTCCTTCATTTCTTCGCCCGCTTGGTCTTTATCACCGGGCTTCCAGTGGTGAGGCATGCAATCTCCTTCCAGGGCCGCTTATGGGCCAAAGGTCGCGGTTAGGGAGACGTCATTTTCGACCGTGATCTGACAGGTCGGGTTCGTTCCACAGGACGCATCACTCCAGCCAATGAAAGACGAGCCGCTATCTGGTGTTGCGGTCAGCGTCACGATGGCACCGCCGTGGAAAACGGCTTGGCAGCTCGTCCCGCAGGTCGATTCCGGTCGGATCGCTCGTGACGTACCCGTACCGGTGCCGTCCTTGGAAACTTGGATCGTGTGGCTGTCGATCACCTTGTGGATGTCCCAGCGGTAGTTCCTGCAGCTGAACCGGCCGTAGAAGGTGTGCAGGCTTCCATCGGCTCGCTCTTCCACGTATTGATATCCGCCGTCGACGCCCACCGGGAAGCTGTACAGGACGGTCGCAGGCCGCCCAGCGGATAGCGGACGAGCTTGACCTGAACGCTCCGCATTCGTTCCCGCTCCGGAAGTAGTAGATGGTCCCGTCCGCTGCAACGGAGGGGTTGTACTGATCGTGTACTGGGCGCGGGATCGTCGTGTTCGTCTGCGTTGAGATGCGGTAGAGGTAGACGTCCGGTCCGCCCGGGCGAACGCGTCCCCAGGCGGCGTAGTCGCCGTTCACCTGGCCCGAGTAGACATAGCGGTATCTGCCGCTGTCTGAGCCGAGCGTCCGCAGGGCGTGCGTTTGCGTGTTGTAGAGAAGCACCTTCGTCTTGGGCGTCGCCGTCGAGTAAGTAGCGGGTGAACAGGACCCAGGCCCCTGAGATCGTCGGGTGGTACTCATGCCAACGCGTCGATACCTTGGCCGGGAAACTCTGAGCGCCGGTGCGTTTTCAGGTTGAACTTGCGGATGTCGCCGGCGATGTTCCCCTTGTGCTGGTCGTAGACAAGCGTGACGCCGTCAATGCCGCCGCCTCCGCCCTTGGTGCCAGCCAGGTTGACCTTGATCGTCTTTCCCGAGCCGCGGCGCACATAGACGTTGTAGTGGTTTGGATGGGCGTGGCTCCACTGCGTCCAGCTAAACCATGGTCCGTCCGCTGCGGGGGTGCTCTCGTCCGCAGGGGATGACTTGACAGCTATCGGGGTCAGCTCTGCCCCGGCGATGCCTGCCAATGCGAGCGCCGCGGCTAATGGAATCGCGAGCCGGAGAAATGTCCTCGCAACCGACCGGTGTCGTCCACTGACCAAGGGCAACTCTTACCACTTAGAGGCGACCGTTACAAGGTTGGGGGCGAGCACGTTCGGGCCGGTCGGCCAAGGGTTCCGCCCGAGCAGCCGAGCGACGACGGCGCGGAGCAGCATCAGAGGGACGCCTTCAGCGTCGCGTCGCTGAGGCGCGGGTCGCCGTTTTCGCGTACGTCGAGTATCCACCCGTGCACCTGCGGGTTCCCCCAGTTCGTCTTCTCCGGGTCGGAGAAGATCAGAGCCGCGTACGCGCCCAGCTTCGTTTCCTTCTTGCAACGGGCGAACCCCGAGAGCCACGCCATCCGATCCTCGCGCGAGGGCCGCGATCTCCGTTCGGGTGCGCTGTGCCAAAGACCGACCTCGCGGACCTCATCGCCCATCTCCCACCCCTGTGTCTCATGGCGTCGTCGATCTTGAGCCGGTACTTGCCGCGTCGGCTCTCTCCCCCGGGCCCGAGGCGCGGGTGATGGTGACGACGTTGCCCTTCGCCCGCCCATAGAGGCAGCCGCCCGTCTCGCATCCGTCCAGGCGCGTGCTCCAAAACAGCTCGCTTGCCATCGACTCGAGCGCCACGTCGGTGATCACGATGACGGGCTCCGAGCGCGACCTCCTCGACGCCTACGACAGTAAGCAATCAGTCATCGCCGCGCGTCGCTTGCGGAAGTAAGCGCGGGTGGGCCGAGAAGATCACGGATTCCAATCCCCGCCGGTAACGCTCTCGTAGTGGGAATACACGACCGCCTCCGTCCAAGACGTACCACCGCTTGAGCGGCATTTCGCCGTGGCTGTCCACCCAAGCTCCATGAACGAAGCTATGTGCTTGGCCCTCTTCGAGCCGAACTGGAGTCGTCGTTGTGGCCGATGTCGGCTGAAATCTCAGCCTGGTTTCCAGGCGCCTAGACGCGACTGACCGCTTCGATTGGGTCACTCGCCGTCCGCGATACGCACCTTGACCCAGAGGATAGGCCGCCGGAACCCAAACGATCCCTGCACCCATCCCTCGACGACAGTCACGGTGACTCGCGCTCGGTCGTACACAACGCTTAGAAAGAGTGCCCAGAGCGTTCCAATCGTTCCCGTGACGGCGCCGACGATCGCGATATCTGCGTCGTATCCACATCCCGAGCCTACGATCCAACCGGAGCGGGACGGACCTGCCCCTCGGGGACATTGAGAGGACATTTGGGCTTCGCTAGCCTCGTCTCCGAAGCCGCGAAATCCCTGCTAATCCGAAGAAGCCGACGCCCGGACTCGAACCGGGGACCCCTTCATTACGAGTGAAGTGCTCTACCAGCTGAGCTACGTCGGCGGGGCGCCCCCGTGGGGGCGCCCCTAGTGTAGCGGCGGCTTCCGGCCGGGAACCTAGGACGGACGCGTGCCGAGCGTCACCTGGACCGTGTGCTCGGAGCCGTCGCGTGAGTACGTGATCGAGGCGCTGTCGCCGGGCTTCATGGCGCCGATCACGCTCTGGAGCTCCTCGGAGGTGGAGACGGCTTTTCCGTTGACCGCGGTGATGACGTCGCCGCCGGTCGGGAACTCCTGGCCGCCGACGACGGTGGTCGCGTCGGCCGCCTTGAGGCCGGCGTCATCGGCGGGACCGCCGGAGGTCACCTGCGTGACCTCCACGCCGGCCGGCAGGCCGAGCTGGGAGGACAGGGCATCGGTGATCGTGGCGATGCCGACACCGAGGTATGCGTGCTGGACCTTGCCGGTGGCGATGAGCTGGGAGACCACCGACTGGACGGTGTTCGACGGGACGGCGAAGCCGATGCCGTCGTTCCCGCCGGAGTCGCTCTCGATCTGCGAGTTGATGCCGATCACCTGGCCCTGGAGATCCAGGAGCGGGCCGCCGGAGTTGCCGTGGTTGATCGCGGCATCCGTCTGGATCGCGTCGTTGATGGAGAAGTTGTTCGGCGAGGTGATCGTCCTGTTGAGGGCGCTCACGATTCCGCTCGTGACCGTTTCGTTCAGGCCGAGCGGGCTGCCGATGGCGACGACCTCGTCACCGACCTGGAGGGCGCCCGAATCGCCGAGCTGGAGCGGCGTGAGCTCCGAGCTGGGGGCGTCGACCTTGATCACACCGATGTCGGTGGACGCATCGGTGCCGACGAGCTGGGCGTCGTAGGTCGAGCCGTCCGAGAACTCGACCGAGATCGAGCTCGCGCCGTCGACCACATGGTCGTTCGTGACGATGTGGCCTTCGCCGTCGATCACGAACCCCGACCCGAGAGCCTGGCCCTGAGGCGTGGTCACCTTGATCGTGACAACGCCCTGGTGGACGCGGTCGTAGAGGGCGCTCACGCTGAGCGCCGAGTTCGCGGCCGGCTGAGAGTCGGTCACCGTCACCTGGCGGACGACGGTCTGGGTCGCCGTGCCGGAGGCGACCTCGTAGGCAGCCACGCCGCCACCCGCGCCGAGCACGACGGCTGCGGCGCCGGCGGCGGCGATCTTGAGGCTGCGGGAGGGGAGACGCTTCATTTCTTAGTCCTTTCGGTATCCGTCGCCCTCCATGCGACCAGCGCCGCCTAAGACCAAGCTGAAACGCGCCTAAGAACTCCCTAAGACTTCGCGCTCTTAGGCTCTTTTCAGACTCGATGCGCACAATGGAGCCGTGAAGATCCTGGTCGTGGACGACGAAAGGGCGGTGCGCGAGTCGCTCCGCCGCGCGCTCGAGCTCGAGGGCTACGAGATCGAGCTCGCGGACGACGGGCTCGCGGCGCTCGCGGCGCTCGAAGACGACGAGCCCGACGCGATGATCCTCGACGTCCTCATGCCCGGACTCGACGGGCTCGAGGTCGCACGGCGGGTCCGGCGCGAAGGCAGCCGGCTCCCGATCCTCATGCTGACCGCGCGCGTCGAGGTGGACGACCGCGTGGCGGGACTCGACGCGGGCGCCGACGACTACGTCACCAAGCCCTTCGCGCTCGACGAGCTTCTTGCGCGGGTCCGCGCACTCCTCCGGCGAACGCACGAGGACGGGACCGGCAAGCTCGCCTTCGGCGACCTCGAGCTCGATCCCGGAACGCGCGAGGTGCAGCGCGACGGCGAACCGATCGAGCTCACGCGCACCGAGTTCTCCCTCCTCGAGCTGTTCATGCGGAACCCGCGCCAGGTTCTCACGCGGTCGGTCATCTTCGAGCGCGTCTGGGGCTACGACTTCGGGTTCGGGTCGAATTCGCTCGACGTCTACATCGGGTATCTGCGCCGCAAGACGGAGGCGGGCGACAGGCCGCGCCTGATCCAGACGGTCCGCGGCGTGGGGTACGCCTTGCGCGAGTCATGAGCTTCCGCGCCCGTCTCGCCATCGCGGCGGCTGCTGCGGTCGCTCTCGCCGTCGTTCTCGCCTCGGTCACGGTCTACGTCGTCGTGCGCAGCGAGCTCCGCGGCACGCTGGACTCGGCGCTTCGCGACCGGGCCGCCCAGGTCCAGCACGAGCCGCTCCGGGCCTTCCAGGCGGGCGATCAGGCCTTCCTCGAGCCCGGCCCGCAGCTCGGCGGGGCTCCCGGCTACTTCCAGGTGGTCAACGCGGACGGCGACACGATTCGCCTTCCCAACGAGACGGTCGAGCTTCCCGTCACCGATGCGGTTCGAGACGTCGCAAGCGGAGACAGGGGCGGCTACCTGTCGGACGCCGATGTCGCCGGCGTGCACGTCCGCGTGATCACGGTGCCATATGCGGAGGGCTTTGCGATCCAGATCGCTCGCCCGCTCACGGAGGTCGACCACTCGCTCTCCCGGATCCGCACGTACCTCCTGATCATCGCGGCAATCGGGATCGCGCTCGCCGCGGCTCTCGGCCTCGCGGTTGCGCGCACCGCGCTCGCGCCCGTCCGCCGGCTGACCGGCGCGACGGAGAACGTGACGAAGACCGGCGACCTCTCCGAGCGAATCGACGCGAGCGGGACGGACGAGCTCAGCCGGCTCGCCGCGAGCTTCAACACGATGCTCGCCGCCCTCGAGGAGTCGACGCGGGCGCAGCAGCAGCTCGTCGGCGACGCCTCCCATGAGCTGCGCACGCCGCTGACGAGCCTGCGCACGAACGTCGAAGTGCTGGCCGGCGGGCGCGAGCTTCCACCGGAGGAGCGCGAGCGCCTGCTTCGCGACGTGATCGAGCAGCTCGACGAGATGACGACGCTCGTGGCCGAGCTCAGCGAGCTCGCGCGCGGTGAGCTCGAGCCCGGAGAAGCGGAGGACGTGCGGCTCGACCTCCTCGCCGCGGACGCGGTCGAGCGCACGCGGCGAAACCGCCCGGGCGTCCAGTTCACGACCGACTTCGAGGAGTCGCTCGTCCACGGCGTCCCGGCGAGCATCGAGCGCGCGGTGGCCAACCTCCTCGACAACGCCGCCAAGTGGAGCCCGCCCGAAGGAGAGGTCGAGGTCACCGTGAAGGACGGCGAGGTGGTCGTCCGCGACCACGGGCCCGGGATCGACGAGGCCGACCTCCCGTACGTCTTCGACCGCTTCTACCGGGCCAGCTCCGCGCGCGGGATGCCCGGCTCGGGGCTCGGCCTCGCGATTGTGCGGCAGGTCGCGGAGTCGCAGGGCGGCGAAGTGAGGGCCGAGCGCGCCGAGGGCGGCGGCACCCGCATGAGTCTACGCCTGAACGGCCGACCGGCTTCTTAGGCGCACCGCCGTTGGATGACGCGGCTGCCTAGACTGCCGTACCGAACCAGAGGAGGTCCCGATGCCCTACGAGCTGCCTTCGCTTCCGTACGCCTATGACGCGCTCGAGCCGACGATCGACGCGCAGACGATGGAGATCCACCACTCGAAACACCACGCGACGTACGTGAACAACCTGAACGCGGCGCTCGAGGGCACCGAATGGATGGACCGGTCTCTCGAGGACGTCTTCGCGGCGCTCGACATCATTCCGGAGGACAAGCGGGCCGCCGTCCGTAACAACGGCGGCGGACACGCCAACCACTCGCTCTTCTGGGAGACCATGTCTCCGGACGGCGGCGGGGAGCCGAGCGGCGCCCTCGCCGATGCGATCGCCGACACCTTCGGCTCGGTGGACGAGCTCAAGAAGGCGGTCAACGACGCGGGCGTGAAGCGGTTCGGGTCAGGGTGGACGTGGCTCATCCACGACGGCACCGGCCTCGCGGTCGTGTCGACGCCGAACCAGGACAACCCGACGATGAGCTCGGACACGCCGCTCCTCGGGATCGACGTCTGGGAGCACGCCTACTACCTCTCCTACCAGAACCGCCGGCCCGACTACCTCGAGGCGTGGTGGAACGTCGTCAACTGGGACGCCGTCGCCCGGCGCCTCGACGCGGTGGGTTAAGCAACCTCTCTTAAGCGCACCCGAGGAGCAGTCGTAGATGTAGCCGGTCGCGGTGAAGCTGTCCGGCAGAAGGTTTGAGCTCCGCACACGCGCGACGCTCTCGCGCACGCTGTCGTCCAGGTCCGGGAACGGCAGGAAGTCGATGCCGGTCGCGTCGGCGCCGGCCTCGTCGGCGAGCTTGGCGTGGATGTCGTCGTTCGTGAACGTGAGCATCCCGCAGCCGGTGTGCGCGATCACGAGCGCCTCCTCGGTCCCGAGCAGCCAGTGCGAGATGACGAGCGAGCGAAGCGCGTCGTCGGAGACGACGCCGCCGGCGTTTCGGATCACGTGTGCGTCGCCCTCGTCGAGCCCGAGGAACTTCGCCGGGTCGAGGCGCGCGTCCATGCAAGTGACGACCGCGAAGCGCCGGCCGGGCGGGGTGGGAAGGTCGCTCTTGTCGAAGCTCTGCGCGTAGCTTCGGTTGGCTTCGAGTACCTCGTCGCGAACCGCCATTGCACTCTCCCTTCGTCCTTGGCGCTTTCCTTTTTGAAGCAAAGCACGCTATACGAAGTAAAGCGATGCGTCCAGCGAGGAGGAACTAGCCCTTCTTACCGCTCCCGTATGCGGGGGCGGCGGCGCTCCGGCCGTTCGGCCCCGACTTCACCTGGCCGGGAGGCGCTGCAGGCGCGTTCGAGTTGGCCGCCTGCGGGGGCTTGGATTGGTGGCCCTTGTTCGCGTGCTTCGGCTTGTCCTTGCCGTTCGCACGCGAATGCGCCCCTTTCCAACCCTTGCCCTTGCCGTTCCCTCCAGCGTGCGAATCCGACCCGAGGTGGACGACCACGGCGGGCGCGAACGTCCGGTCGGCGAGCCTGGTGTGCGGAGCGGCGGGCTTCGGCTTGTCGACCTGCGGCACCGGAGTGGCGTGCAAGGGGAAGTCGTCGCCGCGCTGGATCGTCGCCGCGGTCAACGCCGTTGCCGACGCCGCAACGGCGACGGCCGTGGCGACGCTCGCAGCGACGTTGCCGACGATCAATGTCTTGAGAGAGCTGAGGAGCGCGCCCGCGTTCAGGGAGTGCATGACGCGTCGCCGGGCCTTGACCGGCTTCTCGAGGGAGTTCGCGAGCGAACGGCGCGCACGAAAGATCAGCGTCTCGACAGCCGCCTGGGTGACTCCCAGCTTGGTTGCCACCTCCCGATAGGAGAGGCCCTGCCACTCGCGCAGGAGAATCGCGTTGCGCTGCTGATCGGGAAGGCCCGCGAGGGCCTCGTCGAGCCCGAAGAGCTCGTCGCCCGAAGCCTCCGGAGCGGCGATGGTGTCCTGCACGGCCTGGAGGTCGTGCGGCCGCTCGACGCGCGCGCGGCGATATGAGGAGCGTTGGCGTGTGAGGCAGACGTTGTGCGCGACCTTGAAGAGCCACGCCTGCGCCGCCTCCGGCTCGAACCCGTCCTTGAGACTCCGGCAGGCGTTCAGGTAGGTCGCCTGCACGGCGTCGTCGGCCTCCTCGGGCGAGCCGAGCTGGCGCAGGCAGTACAGGTAGATCCGGCGGTGGTGCTCGTTGAAGAGTTCTTCGGCGAGCTGGGGCGCCGCGCTCATCTTCCAAGTCTGGAAGAGGCCTCAGGCCGGGTCGTCCCCCAAAAGGGTCGTCAGGCGACCTCGCGGCAGTCGTCGATCAGGATGTCGAAGCTGTCTCCGCCCTCGGGCTCGACGGTGCACGTGTCGTCGAGAACCTGGTAGCCGGTGACGACGCCGCCGCCGTGCGGAGTCTCGACGCGACGGCCCACGCGCGGCGCACGGTCGCGGAAGCTCTTGTACGTCGGGTGTTCGAAGGCGAGGCAGCAGCGCAACCGGCCGCAGAGCCCTGTGATGCGACCGGAGCTCATCGGCAGCTCCTGGTCCTTCGCCATCCGCAGGGTGATCGGCTGCTCGTGCGACGGGAATTTGCGGCAGCAGTGCTGGTCGCCGCAGAGGCCGTGGTCGCCGCAGAGGCGGGCACACTCCCGCGGGCCGACGGAGCGGAGCTCGACGCGCCGGTCTAGGCGCCCGCGGAGCTTCTCCTGCAGCGCGCTCAGGTCCGGCCGGGTCTCCGCCTGGTAGGAGAACACGATCCGCGAGCCGTCGAAGACGAGCTCCGCCGAGACGGGCTTCAGCTCCAGGTCGGAGCCGCGCAGGAGCTCGCGGAAGACCCCCATCGCCTGCTTCGCCTCGGCGCGGTTCTTGGCCGCGGTCTCCTCGTCGCCAGGCGTTGCGCGCCGGACGACGCGCTTCAAGGGCTGCGCGGGCCGGGATCCGAGCTCGTAGTTCGGCTGCACCACGCGTCCGAGCTCCTGCCCGCGCGACGTGTGGCAGATCACCTTCGTGTTCCAGGCGAGCTCGAGCCCGTTCGGATCGAAGGAGTAGACCTTGCCCCCTGGGGAGAACACAACGCCTACCGCCGTTGCCATGCGGGAAACGCTAGCGCGCCGGAGCCGGAGAGGCGAGCTCGCGTCTGAGCCGGACGAAGAGACCTTCGAGCGCGAGGCCGGTCTGCACCTGGAACTCGAAGGAGCGCCAGGTCTCGCGGACCGCTTCGGCAGCGCGCTCGGCCGCGAGCGAGCGCTCGGAGACGCCGTCCTCGGCAAGCTCGGCGAGCCGGTCGGAGTTGACGAGCGCGCCCTCGGCGCCGGCCGCCGCGACGACGAGATCGCGGTACCAGCTGGAGAAAATGTCGAGCGCGTCGAGGATCTCCTCGCGCTCCGCTCCCCGGGCGGCGCGGCGGACCCGCTGCTCGAGCTCGCGCTGGGACTCGTCGCCCGTGGCGGCCGCCTCGGCCTCTGCGCGGGCCTCGGCCGCGCGGGCCTGCGCGAGCTCCCCCACCTTGCCCGATGCCGCCGACGGATCGAAGGCGGGATCCCGGTAGACCGAGCGCGCGAGCTCGATCAAGACCGCTCGCCGCTGCCCGGCCTCCTCGTTCAGGAGCCGGTCGGCGCGGTCGAGCCTCCCACCCGCGAGCCGCGCGAGCGCGTCGAGCTTCTCGCCGCTCGCCCCACGGGTGGAAAGGTAGGCCTTCACCGCCCGCTGGGACAGGCGCTTGAAGGGGACGTGCTGGCAGCGCGAGCGGATCGTGGACGCGAGCGGGCCGAGGTCGTCGGCGAGGAGCACGATCACCGCGTAGTCGGGCGGCTCCTCGAGATCCTTGAGGAGAGCGTCGGCGGCGTCCTCGTTCATCGTGTGCGCCGCGAAGACGAGGTAGACCCGCCGCGCGGCCTCGAACGGGCGCATGTGCAGGTCGCGGCGAAGGTCGCGCACCGGGTCGATGCGGATCTGGTCGCCGAGCGGCTCGAGGACGTACAGGTCGGGATGCGCTCGGCGAGAGACGCGGTCCGGGTCTCCGAGGAGCGCGCCGGCGAACGCGAGCGCGGCCCGCCGCTTCCCCACCCCGCGCGGCCCGTGGAAGAGGTAGGCATGCGCCGGCCCCTCGGCGAGCGCAGCTCTCAGGAGGCTCTTGGCCTCCTCCTGCTCAGGGAAGGTCTCGAAGGTGTCCATGGATTTCCTGGGCGATCGCGTCCGCCTTCGCCGTTCCGTCGAGCACGACGACACGTTGGGAGAAGATCTCGGCGATCTGGCGATAGGCGCGGTCGACCTCGGCGGCGAACTCGTCTCCCTCGCGCTCGATACGGTCCGGTGAGGTTCCGCGGCGCATCGCGGCCACGTCTCCTGGGACGACGAGGAGGAACGTGCGGTCCGGCAGGAGGCTTCCCGTGACTGCGAGGTTGACCTCGAGCACGCGCTCGACTCCGAGGCCGCGCGCGATGCCCTGGTAGGCCAGGGAGGAGTCGATGTAGCGGTCGCAGACGACATCCGCGCCGCCGGCGAGTGCAGGCCGGATCACCTCGTCGACGAGCTGCGCGCGGGCCGCGCTGAAGAGCGTCGCCTCGGCCCAGGGGGCGAGCCGGCCGCTGTGGAGGAGGAGCTCGCGGATCCGCTCCCCCGCCTCCGTCCCGCCGGGCTCCCGGGTGTCGACGACCTCGCGCCCCTCGGCGCGAAGGCGCTCGGCCAGGAGCCGCGCCTGCGTGCTCTTCCCCGAGCCGTCGACGCCTTCGAAGGTTACGAACATGACGGGACGCCTAGGATAGTGCGCCGTGCGGGCGCTCGTAACAGGCGGAGCTGGCTTCATCGGCTCGCATGTCGTGGACGCGCTCGTCGAGCGCGGCGACGACGTCTGGGTGCTCGACAACCTCGCAAGCGGCCGGCGCGAGAACGTCAGCGAGGGCTCCCGCCTCGTCGAGGCGGACGTCCGCGATGCGGACGCCGTCGCGAGCGTGTTCGCGGAGGCGAAGCCGGAGACGTGCTTCCACATCGCCGCCCAGGCCGACGTTCGTGTCTCGATCGCCGAGCCGGCGTTCGACGCCGAGGTGAACGTCATCGGCACAGTCAACGTCCTCGAGGCGGCGCGGGCACACGAGGCGAAGGTCGTCTTCTCCTCCACCGGCGGCGCCATCTACGGCGAGTGCGACGGGCCCGCCGACGAGGACTCGCCACGGCTCCCCCTCGCGCCCTACGGGACCTCCAAGCTCGCCGGCGAGGAGTACCTGGGGACATGGAGCCGCCTGTACGGCGCGGGCCACGTCGCTCTTCGCTACGGAAACGTCTACGGGCCGAGGCAGGACCCGCACGGCGAGGCGGGAGTCGTTGCGATCTTCTTCGGGAGGATCGCGAACGGCCAGGAGCTGCACATCTTCGGGGACGGACGGCAGACGCGGGACTACGTCTTCGTCGCGGATGTCGTCGCGGCGACCCTGGCGGCGGCCTCTGGCCCCGAGGGCGTCTACAACGTCGGCACGGGGACCGAGAGGTCCGTCCTCGAGCTCGCCGAGGGCTGCAAACGGGCCAGCGGAGTCGACGCCGAGATCGTGTTCGACCCGCCGCGGCTGGGCGAGCTTTCGCGCAGCGTCCTCGATCCGTCGCGGGCCGAAGCCGTGCTCGGCTGGCGCCCTGCGACCTCTCTCGACGCGGGGCTCGAGGCGACCTGGGATTTCGTGCGGGACGCGGAAGGAGAGGGCGAAGCCGGGGCGAACTAGTCGGCCCCATGGATCATCCGGTCGAGTACGAGCCTCTCCAGCCCTGGCGCATCGCCGCCATGGTCGCGACGGGAATCGCCGCGGTCGAGCTCTTCATCCTCCTCCTCATCGGCTTCCTGGTCGGCGCGAAGGCTTTCTCGGACAAGACCGAGACGGCCACGATCGCGGCCATCAAGCGCGAGGTCCCGCAGGCCGCTCAGACCCAGGCCTCGGAGCAGCAGAAGCCTGCCGATGCGTCGCAGAAGAAGGAGGCTCCGAAGGTCCTTCCCCGCTGGCGCACCTCGGTCGTGAT
>CAVYBK010000012.1:0-100563 GCA_963766725.1 uncultured Actinomycetes bacterium | reverse complement strand
TTTCGGCCCGCATGGACAGAGCGATCTCGCTCAACCATGCGGCTCAGGTGCGTCCGCGTCGCCCGGAAATTGACTCTCGTCGCGAGAGCACCTGGGATCAAGCCCCAGCAATGCACAAGCGCTCCGAAAGGCTCTTGCCCGCGTAACGGGTGTCTCGGGTAGCGAACGCGACGAGACGTACATTTTTCGAATCGAGTGGGTTTTCTCGGACGGGAAGCGCTGTACCGTCGTCATCCAAATAGGAAAGCGCACCTTTCACGGACGAACGAGTCTCAACCAGGTCGCTGACTCGCTCCGGATCGATCGGAACGAATCGATGGCGTGTGGGCGTGGAAGCCGGACGACGTACAGAAGTGGCTTGCCGACCAGCGCATGGCGAAGTTGAGCGAAAAGTTCGACATTCCGATCGGAGTTCCCGACGGGCGACGAGCTCGCACCAGTGGGCGGCGCTGGTGGCGGCCCTGAAGCGCGTCATGACACCGACCCTCGCTCGACAACGGCCGCCGCTCGCCGCGCAAGCTCCTAGCGCCGTCGCCGCCAGGCTGCTCGGGCGGGAAGCAGCCTAAAGCTCATTTCGAAAAGTTAGAGCTCGTTCGCCCCTACGAACGAGCTCTGGGGTCCCGTCCAAGACGCCGCCTACCGAGCGGACGTCGTCTTTCGCCGCTGGGATGTCCGGCTCGCGGACTTTCGAGTGGATGGGCGACTGCTCGATGTCGAGCTGCTCTTTTGACCCGTGGTCTGCTGAACACGATCGACCAAATCCTCGGGCAGATCAGAGGCTCGTTCCTTGGCCTGATTCATGACGCTCTTCGCTTGGCGTGTAAACGAGCGATTCGTCATGAGGGCATAGAGGCCAGCGCCGGCCGCAGGAAGCAAGAGCCAGCGTGCCGGCATCCCTCCTCGCCGAACCTTCTTCCCCTGGGCCGCGTCAGCGACGGCGGATGTTCGCTCGGCCACATCGATCACCCGCTCTGAGAACTTATGTACGTCTGCCATTTACCCCTCCTCGGATCAAGGACGAAGTACTCGCATTCCCGGGAGCGGAACAAGCAAACGCGGCTGGCCGCGCTGCCAGGTTCGCAAACTTCCACGAGTCAGGCTCAGCTCATGGCGGACGACGAAGAGGAGCCCGACAGCCGCGCTGGCCCGTAACCCCCAGCAGGCCGAAGCCGTTAGAAGCGGAAAGCAACTGGAGGTGAACATGGGGATCATCGCCTGGATCATCCTCGGCTTGCTCGCGGGGGTGATCGCAAAAGCACTGCTTCCCGGAGACGATCCCGGGGGTCTCATCGTCACAACGCTGATCGGGATCGCCGGCGCATTCATCGGCGGGCTGATCGTCAAGGCTCTCGGCTTCGGAGACCCGATCGACGAGTTCTTTGACTTCAGCACCTGGCTCGGAGCGATTGCGGGAGCGATCCTTTTGCTTCTCGTCTATCGCGCTCTCGTGAGCCGAGGGACGCGCGGCCGCACGGCCTACTGAGGCCGACTGGCCGGAGAGAGCCGTCTGTTTGAGTGAAAGGCGGACGGCTCTCTCGTTTCGGCCTTTTCTCGCTCAAGCGGGGCCACGGCCGTCCTGAGCTCGAGCGGGTCGTCGAGGAAAACGAGCGCTTCGCTGTCGGCGAGAAGTTCGGAGAGGCGGGAGAGGTAGCCGAGAAACTCGATCCGCGCTTCGCAGCGCGCGTAGGTCACACACCGGGTTGGGGAATCAATCGTCGGGTAGACGACTCGTATGGGCGTCCCCGTAGACCCACGGAGGCTGGAGCTGCAAGCCCTCCGTAGACAAGTAGCCGAGGAATGGCTCGCGGGACCATCCAAGGAGCTGGCCTTGCGGGTGCTGGACGACATGGTTCTTGAAGCTTCCGAGGAGCAGCGCTCCTGATCCTGCTCGCCTAGTCGGCGCGTCGCTGGCCCCCTACAACCGCCACGGCCCTAGCCGAGCTCCTGAGCCGGCACGATCATGCGAGCGCGTCGCCCAGGCTCTTGTGTGCTGGTCGCGGGAGGCGTAGAACTGGTTGTCGTGGATTCACGCCTTGAGCGGCAGGCGCGAAACGAATCGCTCATCCGGGAAATGAACGAGCGAATCGAACAGCTCGACAGGGCGGCCGAAGCGGGACTCGAGGGCGAGCACCTCGTCTTTGAATTTCTCTGCGAGTGCGGAGCGGGTGAAAGGGGCGACGCCGGCTGCGAGGAGCAGATCGAGATGACCGTAGCCGAGTACGAGGTGGTTCGCCAGCAGGATGACCGCTTCGCGCTTCTTCCTGGCCACGAGACGGAAGAGCTCGAAACAGTGCTTCGGCGGACGGAACGGTACGTAATCGTCGACAAGAAGCCAGAGGCGGAGTCGTTTGTCGAAGACGACCCTCGCGGCGCGTCCTCGAAATAGCGATGCCCACCGCCTCGATAACGGCCGGCGCTCGCCGCGGAAGCTCCTCCGCGCCGTCGTTGGCTCGGCTGCTCGGGCGGAAGCACTAACAAGGCCCACCGCAAGGTTTCCGGACTCGCCGGCATCTCTATGAGTAGGAGGGACGGCTAGGAACTCCCGAGTCCTGACCGTCCCTCGCTACGGCCGATGCCGGAGCAAGCCGTCGTCGCTCGGCTGCTCGGGCGCCCTCAATGGCTGCGAAGCCGGGCGGAGTCGCAGAAGCGCCGCATAAGAGGATGGTCAGACGCTGCATGCGTGGCGGCTGGCTCAGCTGGGTGATTGGAGGCGCGATGGTGTTCGCGCAGTTCAGCTCTCATGTCTCAGCCCACCTTTTCTCCGCGGGTGTTTTTAGTCCGCGGGAGGCTGGCGAGGTGCGCGGGCGATTCGGCCTAGGCCGACAGCAGCCCCCTCTGGCCAACAACCGCGTCGAAAGGAAGGAAGTGGGGCCAGACCCGCGCCTCAGCCGCAGAGGGCGCCCAGTGGTTTCCCCCAAACCCACGGGTCCGGTCCGACCCCTAGCACGCTTATCCCGCGAGCGCGCACGGCGGAAACCAAGAATCAAGCCGGGTGTTGCCGCTTCCACCGCCGGCTCACTTTGCGTAAGCGGTGGATGGCCGTCTGCCGGTTACAGCGGTGATGGTTTGGCCCAGAGTAGGCCTTCCGATTAGGATCCCGCGACATGTCTCGCTTCGTGTTTTGCGGCATCTGCGACACGAACCTCGGTGTCCTCTTCGAGCGTGACGCGGAAGACGACGCGCCGACGTTGGATTTCCTACCGCACGACGATTGTTGGCACGTCTCGCGTCAGCAACTCGTGGAGGATCTCGAGGCGCTTCACTCGGGAGAGTCGTCGCTTCCCGTGTCGCTCAAGCGGATTGCGGCCGGAGCGAGACAGTTGTCGCTTGGCGAGCGGCCCGTCGCCAGCTGAAGACCATCGCAGTGGGAATCTCGTCGACGATCTGCGCTCTCCATCCTCGCGCGAGCTCCTTGGTGTCGCCGCATTCGGCTTGGACTGCCCGAACTCGCGCTGAGCGCAGGCCGTCGTCGCTCGGTTGCTTGGGCGGAAGTTGTAAGGGTCGCGTCGGTCTTGCCGATCTAAGGAGTGCGGGGCTGGGTCGGACTCGCGTTGTCTGGCCCAACGCGCGCGCGACCGGCCAGCACGATCGGGGGAAACGGCGGTCCAGCCCCGCATGACTCACAGAGGGCTGGGCGGAGGAGGCGGGAGAATGCCGGCTGCGGTTCCGGCGGCTCTCGTGGGAAGGGCGAGAGGTGTTCGACCTCCTCCGCCGCAGGCCCGCCACCGTATTACGTCCGTGCGAAAGCCTGAAGACCCGAGCCGCGATCCTTACAGAGAGTTGACAAGCGTGGGCGCACATTTCTCGTGCTGGCACATCGTCCACACTCGTGTGTCGCAGGCGCCCTTGTCCGCCGGGCGCGGCCGACGTAGAACCGTCCCGAACGGTTAAGCAGAGAACGGCCCGGCAGCTCCCCCAGCAAGACCGGGCCGTTCAAAGCGCCGCAACATCCGTATTCGAGGCCGGCGCGTTATGAGGGTTTCAAGTACCCGGAAACAGCCGGTGAGGAACCCCGCACACAGGTTCAGTCAACAAGTGCCTCTGGGAGCGGTGGTCCTCCAGCCACGCCGTCGTCGCTCAGCTGCTCGGGCGGAAGTCCTAGCCTGTCTGGATGGGATACGAGTACCGCGTCTTCATCGATTCTCCCGAGGGCAACACGGATGCGACGCACTACTCGGACGAGAAGCTGTATGAGGGAGCGATCTTTCGGGTCAACAAGCCTGGGACTGAAATCCATGGGAAGCCGGTCCTCGTCCACCGAGTAGACAGCCACCCCCGTTTCCAGTCCGTGGGAATCGCGTGGGCGCGTACCGAAGGCGGCTAGCCGAGGACCGCCTTTGGCCCGCGCCGTCGTCGCTCGGCTTGCTCGGGGCGAGACGCTCGCCTTGAAAGGACGATTCCTCCCGTACTAGCCTGCCTTGGTAACCAACGAGGAGAGGGGGTCAAAGATGAAGAGGCTTACGATCGGTGCCGTTGTCACGCTTTCGCTGGTTCTGGTCGCCTCGGCCGGTGCTGCGGTCTTCACGATCCACGGCGACTGGAGAATGGGATCATTCAAGGTGAAGCGGGACGGGACACTTCGCGGCGCGATCGATGCGTTCGGGCCAACCGGGAGCCGAGACCGAAACGGAGAGGTCTGCACAGTCCGCTGGCCACGCCATGGCCTGAAGATCGTCTTCTACAACCTGGGCGGGTTGAACCCATGCAAGCCAGCGAATGGATTCTTCTCCAACGCTCGGGCAAGAGGGCCGCACTGGAAGACGAATCGGGACCTCGCAATCGGCGATCGTCGGCACCGCCTCAAGAACTTGTATCCGGGCGCCAAGTTCCATGGAGCGATGCATAACTTCTGGCCGTCGGGATGGTGGCTCGTCAGGCGGACTTCTCAGTTTGGTTCGGGTGGTTCATATCCGGGACTGCTCGCGCACATGCACGATCATCGAGTGGCCGCTTTCCACGTGCGCTACCCGGCCGGCGGGGACTGAGAGGCCGGACAAGAGACGACTGGGTTGCTCTCGTGCGAGCGGATCGCCGAGGCGCTTGTGCGCTGGTCGCTCCCGAAGAAGCTCCCCCGCGCAGTCGTCGCTCGGCTGCTCGGGCGGAAGCACGAAACCTGAGCCCAGCCCGGCGCTAGCGGTCTTGGAGCGCGTCGAGCCCGACCGCGAAGGCGACGATCAGTCGCCGGTCGGCGTCCCGCATCTCCGAAGCGAGCTCGAGCACGTAGCGGTCGCGAAACTTACCGAGAACGCGCTTGTATGTCCCCATCTCCTGCTCGCCGCGGCGGAGGACGAAGTTGAACGGGAGCCACGTCAGCAGCGAGAACCAGTCCGGTCCCAGGTCGGCGAACCTGCGGGCGAGCGCAATGATCCAACTCGCCTCGTACGCTTCGAGTAGCTCGCTGCCCGAAGTGTCACGCACGTGCCAGTGGCTGCGAAGCAGTGAGCGGGTGAAGTCCTTTACGAGGAGCCCGATCACAGCGCCGTCCACGTCTAGCACCTCGTGCCGCCCGCGGAACTCGAACACCGACTTCGACTTGATCATGAAGAGGTGGGCTTCGTCGTCGGGCGAGACGCGGAAGCGAATGTCCTCTTTGATCTTCATCTTCTTCTGCTTCACGTAGAGCAGAGGTCGGCCCTCTTCGCCAGAGCCGGGCGACGGAATACTGATCCGATACTCGTTCGCGATCGGCTTGAAGACCTGTTGGACGAGCAGTCGGTCGGAACTCTGAAGCTCGGCCAGAACGGTGCCGGGATCTGCGACAGTCATGACGGCATCGTAGGCGCTTCGCGTTGATGTGCCGGCACCGGGGGCTTGCGGAAGGGCGACGGGGCTAATCGCGGGAACTGACGACGCCCTTGCCGGCGCGTGCTACCCGTAGGGTGAGACGCCTGCTGGCACGATTGGCCGCTTCCCGCGCCTGCGGGATCCTGGTGGAGTCCCAATCAAAGGAGTCACATGCCAAGCGATACCTACATTGCAGCCGATCCAAGAGAGTCGTCACTCGCCGGAGCTCGCGCGTGGTTTGCCGAACGAGGCTTGACCCGCCCGAGGCGCGGAAAGTGGATCGCCGGCGTGGGGGCTGGCTTCGCCCGCCGGTATGACTGGAACCCTCTCGTCGTGCGGCTCGTCATCATCGCGTCGATCGTGCTTCCGGGCTCTCAGGTTCTCGCCTACGTGGCGCTGTGGATCCTGATGCCGCGCGATCCCGAGTCGGCCATCTAACGGAACGCTGCCGCCGCTCGTCCGGCACACCCGGGCGTGCGGCGCCGGCGTGCTCCAGCGGAGCGTTTCCTCCGTCAGTTGGGCGATGTCTCGAACTCGATCCCGACTTGGAAGCAGGCTCCCAATCCTTCATCGGGTGATTCATGGATGCCGCTCGTCAGCGCATCGCGTACATGCGCCCAGAAGGGCGCCTCTCCGCAATCTGCTTCGAGCGCATGGTGCCATCCTAGAATCGCTACGGTTTCTAGTTAAGACTGGGGATTACGCCCGAGATCACCGATCCGCTTCCGCAGGACCTCGCCGAAGTCCTGGGAGGATTCGTCGCCGCTCTGGACGAGATGATCCCGCCCCGCCCCTCGCCAGTCGAAACTGCCTGATTAGCAGGCGCGTTCGTTCCCTGCACGGCCCATTCACGGGTAGCGGCGTGGCGCGTCGCCGTCCGGAACGAAGTGCCCGAGGCGCAAGCGGTGACGGGCCACGACCCTGTCCAGCGCATCGATGAGCGCAGACGCGTGGAGTGCTCGGAGCGCACGTCCAACCGGCCGCGTCAGCCGGACTTCGGCCAGGAGCACAACGCCGCCCCCGGCGTCGCCTGCAATCGGAGTCCCGTCACGGAGAACGAGCCACCAGCATTTGAACCGGGCATCTTCGGGGACGCCTGCGAGCAGGCGGCTTGTCTCCTCGTCGTCCAGCGGAAGCAGCGCCAGCTCTTCGTGTCGGTCGAGCCTGACGACGCTCCGCGCCGCCCACCGGCAGAGCTTTCAGGTGCCGGCATAGAGCATCACAGGGCGAAGGAGTTGCACGCGGCCCTCTAGCGTCTGCCTCCGATGCGGGCGAAGCCGGTCTCGCCGACGAGAAGTGCGCCCGCAAGACACGCGAGGCCCCACGCGAGAAGGTCGCCGAAGTTCGAGTCGCTGATCGCGGCGAACACGAAGAGAACGACGGCGGCGATCAGAAGCAGGGCGCGCAGTCCGAGGTTCATCAGGGGGCTCCTTTCGGTTGGCACGACCTCTATGCCCGACTCGCTTCCACGACGAACCGGGGCGCTATTGCAAGTGAAGTAGTGCCCGTGTGGATGTGGTAGCTTCGCTAGCTCCGTGCGGCTCCGACTTCCCCTCGTTCTGCTCGTTCTGGCGCTCGCTCTCGTCGCGGCGGGCTGTGGCTCCGAGGAGAGCGCGCCGACCGTGCCGGCGGGCACCGGCGGCGAGACGGTCGCGACCAATCCCTGCGCGAAGGACCAGCTGCAGCTCGTCAATGACGGCAAGCTCACGATCGGCACGGACAACCCCGCCTACCCGCCGTGGTTCGGCGGCTCGCCGCAGGGCCAATGGAAGATCTCCGATCCCGAGAGCGGCAAGGGCTTCGAGAGCGCCGTCGCCTACGCGGTCGCGAAGGAGATGGGGTTCTCGAACGCCGAGGTCGAGTGGACGGTCGTCCCGTTCAACAACTCCTTCAAGCCGGGCCCGAAGGACTTCGACTTCGACATCAACCAGATCTCCTACGCGCCCAAGCGGGCCGAGGCGGTCGACTTCAGCGACTCCTACTACGACGTGAACCAGTCGGTCGTGGCGCTGAGCGATTCGAAGATCGCCAACGCGACCTCGCTGGCCGACCTGAAGGACGCGAAGCTCGGCGCCCCGGTCGGGACGACGAGCTACGACTACATCACGGAGAACATCCAGCCGAGCCAGCAGCCGCAGGTGTACGACACGCTCGACGCCGGTGTGGCCGCGCTGAAGGCGAAGCAGATCGACGGCCTCGTCGTCGACTTGCCGACCGCGTTCTTCATCACGGCGGTCCAGGTGCCGAACGGGAAGATCGTGGGGCAGTTCCCGACGATCGGCTCCCAGGAGTACTTCGGCATGGTGCTCGCGAAGGACAGCCCGCTGACCGAGTGCGTGAACGAGGCTCTCGCCCACCTGAAGGATTCCGGGGAGCTTTCCCAGATCCAGCAGACCTGGCTTTCGGACAAGGCCAGCGCCCCCGTCCTCCAGTAACGCCAGAGTTCTAGCGTCATGGAAGGCGACCGCCGGTCGAGGATCCTGGGCGGGATGAGCGCAGACGCGCGCAACGTCACGATCGCGCTCGTCAGCACCGTGGTCTTCTTCACGGTGCTTGTCCTCGTGATCACGAACTCGCCGGGCTGGCCGGAGGTCAAGACCGCGTTTTTCAACCCGACGGTCTTCCGCGAGGCGTTCCCGGAGGTCCTCCGCGCCTTCTGGCTCAACATCAAGATCTTCTGCGTGGCGGAGGTGTTCATCCTCGCGTTCGCCCTGGTGATCGCCGTACTCCGCAGTCTCCCGGGCCCGGTCTTCTTCCCGATCCGCGCACTCGCCATCGTCTACACCGACTTCTTCCGGGGAATCCCGACGATCCTCCTGATCTTCATCCTCGGCTTCGGCGTGCCGGCGCTCGGGCTCTCTGGCGTCCCCACCTCGGCGCTCGTCTGGGCGACGGTGGCGCTGATCATCATCTACTCCGCCTACGTCGCCGAGGTGTACCGCGCGGGGATCGAGTCTGTGCACCCGAGCCAGGACGCCGCGGCCCGCTCGCTTGGGCTCACCCGGGCACAGTCGCTTCGCCACGTCGTCGTTCCGCAGGCGGTGCGCCGCGTCGTCCCGCCGCTCCTGAACGACTTCATCGGGCTGCAGAAGGACACTGCGCTCGTCGCGCTCATCGGCCCGGTCGAGGCCTTCCGCCAGGCGCAGATCGACACCTCTGCGACCTTCAACTTCACGCCCTACGTCGCGGCGGCGCTGATCTTCGTCGCCTTCACGATCCCGCTGGCGCGGCTGACCGACTGGCTCAACGAGCGCAGCCGGCGCCGGCGCCTCGCGGCCGGGATCGCGCCATGAACGCTTCCCTTTGCCTCGTCCTCGAGGACGTCCACAAGTCGTTCGACAAGCGCGAGGTACTGAAGGGCATCGACCTCTCCGTGGCCGAGCACGAGGTCGTCTGCCTCATCGGCGCCTCGGGCTCGGGGAAGTCGACGCTCCTTCGCTGCATCAACCTGATCGAGCCGATCGACGAGGGCAGGATCTTCATCCGGGGCGAAGAGATCACGCGCCGCGGGCTCGACGTCAACCAGGTCCGCCGCGGGATCGGGATCGTCTTCCAGTCCTTCAATCTCTTCCCGCACATGACCGTGCTCGAGAACGTGACCCTCGGGCCGCGCAAGGCGCTCGGCCTCGACCGCGCGCAGGCCGAAGCGCAAGGCGTCGAGCTACTGCGGCGCTTCGGGCTCGACGACCGGCGCGCCGACTACCCGGACCGCCTTTCGGGCGGCCAGCAGCAGCGCGTTGCGATCGTGCGCGCGCTGGCGATGCAGCCGCAGCTCATGCTTCTCGACGAGGTCACGAGCGCGCTCGACCCGGAGCTCGTCGCCGAGGTGCTGAGCGTCATTCGCGAGCTCGCCGAGGGTGGGATGACGATGGTGATCGCCACGCACGAGATGGGTTTTGCCGCCGACATCGCGAACCGCGTCTGCTTCCTCGACCAGGGCGTGCTGCTCGAGGAAGGACCGCCTGAGCAGATCTTTCGCTCCCCCTCCAACCCGCGCACGCAGGAGTTTCTGCAGCGCATCATCGCCGCGGGGCGCCTCTAGTATCTTCAGCTGATGGAGTACTCAGCGGTCCTCGGGCCGGACGAGGTCTTTTCGGACAAGCCCTTCACGGACGCCGCCTACACGATGCGCGAGGTCGACGTGATGCGGCACATGCTCCTCCACGAGCGCGAGCGCGCCCTTCAGTGGTTCGACATCGACCCGGGCAGCCACATCATCCGGGAGTACGACGACGAGGGGCACCGGCACCTGATCGTGATCCCGGACACGCGGCGGCTCCTCGAGACCGAGAACCTCACCGCCGTCGGCTTCTTCGGCAGCCCGCGCGACGACGTCGACCACGGCGTCCTGTTCTCCCTCGAGGACGAGCTGATCGAGCGGATGGGCCACTACGGCGAGGCCGGGCTCCTGAGCTATTACGACGTCGAGCTCGTCAAGGGCGAGTACGGCAACCTCATCCTGTTCGCGACACCTGACGTGCCGCCGGAGTGGCACCGTGACGAGGTGCACAAGCGTGCGGTCTCCGTCTCACCGGGCCACTATCACCACGTGCGCCTGCACAAGGGCTCGATCCTCGGCAAGCTCCACGACGGAGGCGACATCCGCGTCGAGCGGACGAAGTACTTCGACTTCGACACCGGCAACGGAACCTGGTTCGGGCTCCGGCTTTTTCAGGACTGAGCTTCGTCCCCCTCTTCCTCAGGCGTGGCGTTGAGCTCGGCGAGGATCTCCTCCTCGGCCTCGAGCTCGCTGTGCGGCCGTTGCTCGTGACCCTCCTTGCCCTCCGAAAGGCGGTCGTGACCCTCATGCCTGGATGGATCGTTGAACATGCTCCCGCTCCCTTCTCGCTTGAATCGGTTGTCCGACCCCGGGGATGATCTGCAGAGTATGACGCGCGACCCGAAGCACGACATCCTCTTCGAGCCCGTCCGGATCGGGCCGAAGACCCTGCGGAACCGCTTCTACCAGGTGCCCCACTGCACAGGGTTCGGGGCGGAGAAGCCCGGGTCGCAGGCGCGCTTCCGCGGCATGAAGGCGGAGGGCGGCTGGGCGGCGGTGAACACCGAAGAGGCGCTGATCTCGAGCGACACCGACTACTGGCCCGTCGTCTCGACCCGAGTCTGGGACGAGGACGACCTGCGCAACCTCTCGCTCATGTGCGACGAGGCCCACAAGCACGGCTCGCTCGCCGGCATCGAGCTCACGCACGGTGGCGTGCACGCGGACGGCCGCGAATCGCGGCGCCCGTCGCTCGGGCCCTCTCAGCTCGCGAGCGACTACCACCCGTTCGTCGTCCCAAAGGCGATGGAGCCCGGCGACATCAGGCGGGTCCGCGAGGACTGGGTGCGCGCGGCGAAGCTCTCGCGGGACGCGGGCTTCGACATCGTCTACGTCTACGGCGGCCATAGCTATCTGCCGCTGCAGTTCCTCTCGCCGTTCTACAACAAGCGCACCGACGCCTATGGCGGCTCGCTCGAGAACCGCGCGCGCTTCTGGATCGAGACGCTGGAGGCGGTCCGCGCGGCGGTGGGAGACGACTGCGCGATCGCCGTTCGCTTCTGCGTCGAGGCGCTCGGGCCCGCCGGTGTCGAGCTCGACGAAGGCACGGGTTTCGTGGTCCTCGCGGATCACCTCGTCGACCTCTGGGACGTGAACGTCGGCTCGATCACCGACTGGTCGAAGGATTCCGGCGCCTCCCGCTTCTTCCCCGAGGGCTACCAGCTGGAGTGGACCGGCCGGGTGCGCGAGGTGACCGCGAAACCCATCGTGGGCGTCGGGCGCCTGACGAACCCGGACCGCATGGCCGAGATCGTGAGGAGCGGCGCGTGGGACCTCATCGGTGCGGCCCGCCCGTCCATCTCCGACCCCTTCCTTCCGAAGAAGATCGAGGAGGGGCGCTACGGAGAGATCCGCGAGTGCATCGGGTGCAACGTCTGCATCATGAAGGCCGAGTGGGGCAACCACATCGGCTGCACCCAGAACGCGACCGCCGGCGAGGAATACCGCCGCGGCTGGCATCCGGAGAAGTTCGAGCCCGCTGCGAACGCGGACAACGACGTGCTCGTCGTCGGAGCCGGGCCGGCGGGAATGGAGTGCGCGATCGTCCTCGGGAAGCGCGGCTTCCGCCGGGTCCATCTCGTCGACGCGGCGCCCGAGATCGGCGGTGTCATGCGGTGGATCCCACGCCTGCCCGGACTCGGCGAGTGGGCGCGCTTCCTGAACTGGCGGGCGGTGCAGCTCGAGAAGCTCAAGAACGTCGAGGTGATCCTCGGCACGGAGCTGACCGCGAAGGACATCCGCTCCTACGGCGCCGAGATCGTCGTCGTGGCCACCGGGGCGCGCTGGGCGACCGACGGGCTGAACGCCTACACGCACGCTCCGATCCCGGGAGCCGACGCGTCGCTCGCGCACATCCTCACTCCCGAGCAAATCATGCTGGAGGGGAAGGCCGTGCCCGGGAAGCGCGTGGTCGTCTACGACGCCGAGGGCTATTTCACGGCAGCCGGACTCGCGGAGAAGCTCGTCGGCGAGGGCCACGACGTGGAACTGGCGACCTGCCTCGAGCGTATTGCACCGGTGACGGACGAGACCCTCGAGGGACCGATGCTCCGCCAGCACCTGCACGACGTCGGCGTGCGCCAGCGCCCAGGCTTCCTCGCCGCCGAGATCGGCGAGGGCTTCATCCGCGGGACGGACGAGTTCGGGGAGCCCGTGGAAGTCGAGGCTGACGCCATCGTTCTCGCGACGCAGCGGCTCTCCAACGAGTCGCTCTACCTCGAGCTGGCACAGGATCTCGACGCGTTGCGCGGTGAAGGCATCGACGCGCTCTACCGGATAGGAGACTGCGTCGCGCCCAGGATCGTCGCGGAGGCGTCCTACGACGGCCATCGCCTCGCCCGCGAGATCGACTCCGACGACCCGGCCACGCCGCTTCCCTACATGCGCGAGCGCATCGTCCTCGAGTCGGCCGCGATCGGCTCCTAGCTCTTCATGCGCGTGCTCGGGGCCGTCCTCTGCGCGCTCGCGCTCATGGCGGCCGCGTGTTCCTCGGGGGACAAGAACGGCCAGACGCAGGCGCAGACCGAGCCGCAGGCCACGGAGTCGCAGGCCACCGAGACCTCGGGCGGGGGAGGCATGGCGTTCAAGGAGGTCGCGGACGGACTCGACTCGCCGCTCGGAATCGCCTCCACGCCGAGCGAGCCCGGCCGGCTCTACATCGTCGAGCAGCCGGGCCTCGTGCGCGTGGTGGAGGACGGCAAGCTCCTCTCCCAGCCGTTCCTCGACGTGCAAAACCAGGTCGTGAGCGGCGGTGAGCAAGGACTGCTCTCGCTTGCCTTCGATCCGGAGTACGAGTCCACCGGGCTCTTCTACGTCGACTACACGGACACGAACGGGGACACGCGCGTCGTCGAGTACCACGCCGGAGACTCGGCCCCCGTCAAGCGCCGTGAGCTTCTCTTCGTCGACCAGCCGTACGCAAACCACAATGGCGGCCAGCTCGCGTTCGGGCCGGACGGCCGGCTCTACGTCGGCATGGGCGACGGCGGCTCCGGCGGCGATCCTGAGAACCGGGCGCAGAACCTGGACGAGAAGCTGGGCAAGCTGCTCTCGCTCGACGCCGACCCGGACGTGCGTGAAAAGGACTGGACGATCGAGGGCTACGGCCTCCGCAACCCCTGGCGTTTCTCGTTCGACCGCGAGACCGGTGACCTCTGGATCGGCGACGTCGGCCAGGGAGCGTGGGAGGAGATCGACCACACGTCGGCCTCGAGCCCGGGCCTCGAGAACTACGGCTGGGACGTCTACGAAGGGACGCACGGCTACGAGGACAAGGATCCGAACCCGGCTGGGCGCCTCGTCATGCCGGTCTACGAGTACAGCCACGACGACGGCTGCTCGGTGACCGGCGGCTACGTCTACCGCGGCGAGCGTGTGCCGGACGCCGTCGGCCGCTACGTCTTCGGCGACTTCTGCAGCGGGACGGTGTCGAGCTTCGTTCTCGAGGGCGACAAGGCTCGTGACGTCCGAAACTTCGGCAGGATCGACCAGCTGAGCGCGTTCGGCGAGGACGCGGCCGGCGAGCTCTACGCCGTGTCTCTCGACGGCAAGCTCTACGAGCTCGTTCCCGAGACCGTGCCGGGCTAGCGGAGCCCGACGACGATCTGCTTGCCGCCTGCCTTCGTCAGGGGCGTCAGCTCGGGATTCAGCGCGAAGAGCCGGGCGAGGGAGATGCCGTGCGCCGACGCGATGCCTGCGTAGGTCTCGCCGCGGGCAACGGTGTAGAGCACGGGCTCAGGGCCCGTCGGGACGACCGCGGAAGCCTCGGAGCTGCGGCTCGGGAGCACCGGGGAAAGCAGGACGAACGCAACTGCGACGGCGCCGGCATAGGCCGCGATGGCGACGAACCGGGTTCCCTGCCGCAGCGTTGCGGCGGAAAGGTCGTGTGAGGTTCCCCGGGGTTGGACGTAGGCCATGTGAGACGGTCATGCCACGAACGCGGTTCCTGAAACGCGATCCCGCTACGCTCTCCCCATGGCCGAGCGTCGGACGAAGTGGGAGGAGGACAACGCCTCGCCCGTCAACGTGTGGGCGATCTTCGCCACGGCGGTGCTCATCCTCTTCGTCGCCGGTCTGGCCGTCCTCTTCGCGCTGACCTGAGCAAGAGCGCTTGGCGAAACGCTCGGCTGTGCCGTCACGAGCGAGGTTCCGCCAAGCCCTCCTAGGCGACCAGCGCCGGCCGGCCCTCGAGCTCGGCCTCGAGCGCTTTGCAGACCCTGTCCGCGACTCCCACGAATGCGCGGGCGGCAGGCGCGTGGTAGCGCTCCTTGTGCCAGGCGATGCCAATCTCGCGCGGCGGGACGCGCGGGTCGACCGGCAGCGCGAGGACGCTGTCGTCACGGGTTTCCACGGTCAGCCGTGGGACGAGGGCGGAGCCGACCCCGGCGGCGACCATGCCCTGGATCGTCGTGTTGTCGTCGGAGCGGAAGACGATCTGCGGCTCGAGGCCGGTGCCGCGGAAACGCTCCTCGACTGCGTGGATGCTCCGGCACTGGCGGTAGCCGATCAGCGGGACGGCCGCAATCTCTTTCAGGCTCGGTGGGTTCTTCGTGCCTGCGAGCGGAGAGTCGGGGCGGACGAGCAACACGTACGGGTCGCCCATGAGCATGCGCGTGTCGAACGGCCCGTCCTCCACCGGGAGCATCACGAAGGAGAGATCGAGCTCGCCGCGCTCGACAAGGCTCAAAAGCTCGGCGTCGTCAGTGGACTCCGTGAGCTGGATGGAAACGAGGGGCCAGGCTGCCGCGAACTCGAGCATCACGCTCGGGAGGACCCGCGCGCCGACACTCTGGTACGTACCGACTCGCAGCGTGCCTGCCGACCCTTCCGAGTAGGCGGCGAGATCGGCCTGCGCCGCCTCGAGGCGCGCGACGATGCCCTCCGCGTGGCCGAGCAGGAGCTTGCCGGCGTCCGTGAGCGAGACGGGACGCGGGCCGCCGGGGCGCTCGACGAGGCGCTCGCCGACGATGCGCTCGAGCGCCGCGATCTGCTGGCTGACGGCCGACTGCGAGTACCCGAGCGCGACCGCCGCTCCTCCGAAGGAGCCTTCGCGCGCGACGGCCTGAAGCGCCGCCAGATGGCGCAGTTCGACCCCGAGCCATCCATCAGGTTTCATGATCGACTTGAATCATAACTCGATTTGCTCTTATGGAAATGCTCTGCCACGGTGAGCTCATGGTCGAGCTTTTCCTCATCGCATTTCTTTGCCTCCTGGGTCCGCTCGCCTACGTCTACGGTGTGGATTCGCGCACCGGAGACAGCCGCGGCGGCTGGCCCGGCGAGCCGCGACGCTAGCCGGACGGCGAGGTTAGGCTCCGCCTGTGAAGGCGGCGCTCATCCGCGAGATCGGCGGGCTCCCCGAGATCGCCGAAACCGATGCGCCCGAGCGCGGCGCCGGACGGGCTCTCGTTCGGATCCACGCGGTTCCGCTGAACCCGATCGATGCCGCCCTCGCCTCGGGCAAGCACTACCTGGGGCCTCCGAAGACGCCGTACGTCCCCGGCTCGGAAGGCGTGGGGACGATCGTCGAGGCCGACTCGCTCCAGCCGGGCGCCCGCGTGTACATCTCGGACGACGGGCTCGGCGGCCGCGGGCGGGACGGGACACTTGCGGAGCTCGCGACGGTCGCGGAAGAGGAGGCGCTCGAGCTTCCCGACGGCGTTTCGGACGAGCTCGCAGCGGCCTGTGGGACGGCCGGCGTTGCTGGCTGGCTTCCCGTTGTCTGGCGCGCGCAGGTCGGTCCCGGGGACCGAGTCCTCGTTCTCGGGGGAACCGGCACCGTCGGCCTCGCGGCGGTGCAGGCTGCGCGCCTGCAAGGAGCCGAGCGGATCGTCGCGGCCGGCCGCCGTCCCGAGGGGCTCGAGGTAGCGCGGGAGGCCGGCGCCCACGCGGTCGTTCGGCTCGACGAGCCCGACCTCGCCGGGGCGCTCAAGGAAGCCGCGGGCGGCGACGGCCCGACCGTCGTCATCGACCCGCTCTGGGGCGAGCCGCTCGTCGCGGCGACGGAGGCGGCGGCCGCGGGCGCGCGCATCGTCCAGATCGGACAGTCGGCAGGCCCCGCCGCGACGCTCGCCTCCGGCGTCGTCCGTGGGAAGCAGCTCGAGATCTACGGCTATTCGAACTTCGTCGTGCCGGCGGAAGATCGTCGAGCCGCCTACGCGAAGCTCGTCGCGCACGCCGCGAGCGGCGAGGTCGGCTTCCCGATCGAGACGTATCCCATCGCCGCTGTGTCCGAGGCCTGGGAGCGCCAGGTGAGCGGGCCGGGCGCGAAGCTCGTCGTGCTCCTCGACTGAGGCCGTAACCGGAGCGGCGGCTTCGTCGTTAACGCAGCAACCGAACGAGGAGGACGTATGTACATCGGTGGCGGCGTTATCGCCCTGATTCTCATCATTCTCCTGCTGATCTGGCTCTTCTAAAACGGCAGGCGCGCGCCCGCGAAAGCGGGCGCGTGGCACATCCAGGCACGAAAAAGGGCGGCTTTGGCCGCCCTTTTCCAACTCGTGCCGGGGTGCTTACGGCATCGGCCGGCGGTCGTAATACGGGTCTCCGCCTTCGCGGTAGACGGTCTCGCGGCGCCAGCCGCCGAAGCCGCCCCACGTCGACCAGAAGATGAGCGAGAGGAGAAGTCCGAGGATGCCGACGATCATCAGGATGACGCCGACCATGTTCAGGTCGATGCCGTTCGTATCCACGCTCACGGCCCAGGCGAGAATCGCGCCGACCGCGATCAGGAAGATGCTGACACCAAGTCCCATGTAGTTAGCCTCCTTGAGGGTCGAGATTTCAACGTTCGACCCACTCGCCGGGATACGGGTGCGTTAGGGTTCTGCGGCTTCTTAATTCCGCGCCACTTCGTGCGTAAACGCTCGATTATTCAGATGGTGCTGGTGGGTGCCGCCGTGGGGGTGGCACTCGCCCTTGTCGCCGTTCTCATTCCCTGGCTGCCTCCGGCGGACTCGGCCGAGGCGCTCAAGATCGACGACGTCTACTGGTTCGTCACGATCATCTGCATCGTCATCTTCGCCCTCGTCGCGGGCGTCTCCCTGTATGCGGTGTGGAAGTTCCGGGCGGCCCCCGACGACACGGATGACGGCGCTCCTATCCACGGGCACACGGGCCTCGAGGTCGTCTGGACGGCGGTCCCCGCTGCGCTCGTCACCGCGATCACCATCTACAGCGGCATCGTTCTGAACCAGATCGACACCGTCCCGAAGGATCACCGGGTGGTCGAGGTGACCGGGCAGCAGTTCGCCTGGTCCTTCCACTATCCGGACTCGAACGTCACGAGCGGCGTGCTCGCGCTCCCGATCGGGCAGACCACAGAGCTGAAGCTCCAGGCGAAGGACGTCATCCACTCGTTCTGGGTGCCGGAGTGGCGGATGAAGGAGGACGCGGTCCCCGGGATCACGACCAACGTCCTCGTCACGCCGACGAAGGAAGGCACATTCACCGTCATCTGCACCGAGCTCTGCGGGCTCGGCCACGCGGTCATGCGCGCGCAGGCGCTCGTCTTCTCACAGGCCGACTACGAGAAGTGGGTCTCGGACGAGAAGGCCAAAGCGGCAGCCACGGGCTCGGCGGCCGGCAAGACGCTCTTCACCCAGCAATGTGGCTCGTGTCACACGCTTGCGGACGCGGGAACGCAGGGGGAAGTGGGCCCAGATCTCGATAAGGTGCTCGCGGGGAAGGACGCCGACTTCGTCCACGAGTCGATCGTGAATCCGAACGCCGAGATTGCACCCGGATACCAGCCAGACGTGATGCCCGGCACCTTCGGTGACTCGCTCACGGATGCCCAGCTCCAGAGCCTCGTCGAGTACCTCGTGAAGACTGCGGGGAAGAGCTAATGGCGCTCGAGACTCGAGGGCACGAGCACACCGAGGTGCAGGCAGCGCCGCCCAGAGGCAAGTGGCGCCGTCGGTTGACGACCGGCGGTTGGATCCGCGCGGCCTGGGTGACGCCGCTCGCCTTCGTGCTAGCGACGTTGCTCGTCATCGGCTGCCGCGCCTGGCTCGACTACCACCCGCTGAACGAGTTCCAGGTGCTGCTGACGGCCTGGATGATCATCGTCCCGCTCGGCTTCCTGATCGGCATCGGCGGCTTCGACTACTGGTTCTACTGGGCGTCGGGCCGGCCGACGAGGCCGGAGGACCACTCGGGTCACGGCGCCCGCTCGTGGAAGGACTACTTCCGGGTCAACACCGACCACAAGGTGATCGGCGTCCAGTACCTGGTGACGACCATCTTCTTCTTCGTCACCGCGGGGCTCATGGCGATGTTCATGCGTGCCGAGCTCGCGAAACCCGGGATGCAGTTCGTGGACAACAACACGTTCAACGGGCTCTTCTCGGTGCACGCGTCGCTCATGATCTTCCTGTTCGTCATCCCGGCCTTCGCCGGCCTCGGGAACTACGTCATCCCGCTCATGATCGGCGCGCCCGACATGGCGTTCCCGCGCCTGAACGCGCTCTCGTTCTGGCTCCTCCCGATCGCCGGTCTCATCATGCTCGCGAGCTTCCTCGTCCCGGAAGGCGGCGCCTTCGCGGCCGGCTGGACGAACTACGTGCCTCTCTCGGTGCAGCAGCCGCCGGGCAACCTCTTCTTCCAGATGGCGGTCCAGTGGGCCGGCGCCTCGTCGATCATGACGGCGCTCAACTTCCTGGTCACCATCATCACGATGCGTGCGCCGGGGATGTCCTTCTGGCGCATGCCGCTCCTCGTGTGGGCGAACTTCGCGACGTCGACCCTGGTCGTCCTCGCGACGCCGTTCATCGCCGGGCTCGCAGTTCTTCATCCTGCTCGACCGGGTGCTGCACACGAACTTCTTCGAGCCGGGAGGTGACGGGTACGCGCTCGGGTACCAGCACATCTTCTGGTTCTACTCGCACCCGGCCGTGTACATCATGATGCTGCCCGGATTCGGGATCGCCTCCGAGGTGATCGCCGTCTTCGCGCGGAAACCGGTGTTCGGCTACCGCCTGATGGCGCTCTCGCTGATGGCGATCCTCGTGCTCGGATTCTCGGTCTGGGCGCACCACATGTTCGTCTCCGGGATGTCGCCCTGGCTTCGCATCCCGATGATGGCGACGACGATGCTCATCGCCATCCCGACCGGCATCAAGGTCTTCAGCTGGCTCGCGACGCTGTGGGAGGGGCGCATCCACTTCAAGACGCCCATGCTGTTCGCACTGGGCTTCGTGTCGATGTTCGTGATCGGCGGCCTCTCGGGCGTCTATCTCGGCTCGATTCCGATCGACATCCACGCGAGCGACACGTACTTCATCGTCGCCCACATCCACTACGTCCTCTTCGGCGGCTCCCTCTTCACGATCTTCGCGGGGATCTACTACTGGTTCCCGAAGATGACCGGCCGGATGTACAACGAGCGGCTCGGGAAGATCCATTTCTGGCTGACGTTCGTCGGCTTCAACGTCACGTTCTTCCCGATGCACTGGCTCGGGCTGCAGGGAATGCCGCGCCGTGTGTCCGACTACGCCGACCGCTTCGGGGACCTCAACTTCATCATCAGCGTCGCGTCGTTCGCGCTCGGCGCCTCCACGATCGTCTTCCTCTACAACATGATCGTCTCGTGGCGCCGCGGCCCGATCGCGCCCGGGAACCCGTGGCGCGCACTCACGCTCGAGTGGCAAGTGTCCTCGCCGCCGCCGATCTTCAACTTCGACGAGATCCCGCAGGTCGTCGGGAGCCCGTATGAGTACGGCGTCCGCGGGGCGCGTCACGCCGTTCTGAACGGCGACCGCGCCGAGGTGCCCGAACGCGAGCAGGTGGTCTCGCACTGATGGCCGAGCCCCGACACATCCTCGTGGTCGCGAACGAGACCGTGGCGGGGAAGTCGCTCATCGACGCTCTGCGGACCCGGGCCGCCGACGGGCCGATTCGCGTTACCGTCATCTGCCCGCAGAACGAGCCGCGCGCGGGCTTCGTCGTCTACGCGGACAGCCGGCGCTCGAGCGCCGACCGGCGCCTGCGGCGCACGCTCGACCTCCTGCACGAGGCCGGGATCGCGGCGCGCGGCGCGGTCGTCGACCCGGATCCGCTGCAGGCGATCAAGGACGCCATCTACGAGTACGACCCCGACGAGATCATCATCTCCACCCACCCCGGCGAGCTGAAGTCCAGCTGGCTCCGCGCGAATCTGATCGAGCGCGCGCGCAAGGTGACGGACAAGCCGGTGGACCACGTCGTCGTCGACCTCGAATCGGCGCGCGAGCGCGCGCATGTCCTCGTCCTCGCCAACCAGACGGTGCTCGGCCAGCCTCTCATCGACGCGATCCACGAGCGGAGCGCGGCCAGCCCCGCCGAGTTCACGCTGCTCATTCCCGCCGACGCGGTCGGCGCAGAGCGTAGGCTCACGAGCATCTGCCGGCTCATGGCCGACGCGGGCATCGAGGCGACGGGCCGTCTCGGCGACCCGGATCCGGTCGTTTCGGTGGAGAACGCCATCCACGACGAGCAGTTCGACGAGGTGATCGTCTCCACGTTCCCGGAGGCGACTTCGGGCTGGCTTCGACGGGGCGTCCTCGGGCGGATCAGGTCGTTCGGCCTCCCGGTCACGCACGTGGTCGTGACGCAGCAGGAAGCCGAGGCGGCTGAGGAGTCGGCGGTCGCGTGAACGCACACGCCGAAGCCCACGGCGCCCACCCGCCCGTCGCGAACCGCAGCTCGCGAGTCGACTCGCGGCTCCTTGGCATCTACCTCTTCATCGCGTCGGAGGTCATGCTCTTCGGGTCGTTCTTCTCGGCCTACTTCTTCGCGCGCGTCGCGGTGCCTCACGAGGAGTGGCCGCCGCATCCGTACGAGCTTCCGGTCTACCTCGCGCTTCTGAACACGATCATCCTCGTGTCCTCGAGCTTCACGATGCACTGGGCGCTCCAGTCCATCAAGCGGAACAACCGCGCGGGCCTGATCGCCGGCCTCGCGATCACCTTCGGGCTCGGCCTCACCTTCCTCCTGATCCAGGCGCGCGAGTACACGCGGATCGGGTTCAGCCCGCACGACCTGGCCTTCGGCACCACGTTCTTCGGCCTCACCGGGCTGCACGGGTGCCACGTCTTCCTCGGGCTGACCTTGCTCGGCGTCGCGCTCGTGCGCTCGCTACGCGGCCACTACGGGCCTTCGGCCCACGATCACCTGGGCGTCGAGATCCCAGGGATCTACTGGCACTTCGTGGACGTAATGTGGATCGTGGTGTACACCACGGTCTACGTGATCTAGCAGGGAGGTCGCGATGCGAAACCCGGTGCGGACGGAGGCAGAGGCCTTCAGCTTCGTCATCGCCGTGCTCGCCCTCTTCGTGGCGGTCGCTGTCGTCGGGATCTTCCTGAACGGCTGGGCGGCGCTGATCGCGTTCGTCGTCCTCGCGCCGATCGTCGGCTACCGCTACTTCCGCAGCGACCCCAAGGTCGTCGAGCCCGCGGTCTGGGACCGGAGCCGCGACGCGGACGGCCGCCACCGGATTCTCGTGGTCGCCAACGAGACCGTCGCCGGCCGCTCCCTCCGCCGGGAGGTCGTGCGTCGGGCGCAGGAGGGCGACGCGGAGGTTCTCGTCGTGACGCCCGCCCTGAACACGCGCATTCGCCACTGGACGTCCGACGAGGACACGGCGCGCACCGCCGCGCAGATCCGCCTGGACGAGTCCCTCGCCGCCCTGTCCAAGGACGGCATCGACGCGCGCGGCACCGTCGGCGACGACGACCCGATCCAGGCGATCGAGGATTCGCTCCGGATGTTCCCGGCCGACGAGATCGTCGTCTCGACCCACCCGCCCGGCCGCTCGAACTGGCTCGAGCACGGGATCGTCGAGCGCGCGAGCGAGCGTTTCGACCTCCCGATCACGCATGTCGTCGTCGACCTCCAAGCCGAGGCCGAGACGAGCAGAACCGCCTAACGCAGCTCGCCGGCTAGGAGGTCCATGAGCAGGCCGTCGTGGAAGGTCCCGTCCGGGCCGCGCTCGTAGAGGCGCATGACCCCGACCCGCTTGAACCCCACCGCCTCGTAGGCCCTGATCGCGCGCGCGTTCGACGCGGCCGGGTCGATCACGAGCCTGTGGTGCCCGCGCTCGTCGAAGAGATGACGCGCGAGGAGGCGGAGCGCCTCGCTGCCCAGGCCCCGGTCCTGGCTCTCGGTGGCGAGAAAGAGGTCCATCCCCGCGTGTCGGTAGTCGGGCGTGTCCTCCTCGTGGTAGCCGATGACGCCGACGAGCGCGCCGTCGGCTTCGATCGCGAAGCCGGTCACCTCGGGGTCCGAGATGAACTCGTCGGCCGATTCCTCCGCCGACTCGGTCCCGAACCAGCGGGCCACCTCGGGCTCCTCCAGGATCTCGACGACGCGCGGGCGGTCGCTCTCCGCGAGCGGCCGGAGAGTCACGCGCTCCCCGCGGAGCGTCGTCGTCACGGGGTCGTCGAGGTTCCCGTTGCCCCTGCCGCGCCGGTTGCGCCCGTCGCGCCGCCCGCCGGCTGCGGCGGAAGTCCCGCGACCGAGGCGACGTAGGCGGCGATGTTCCGGAGCTCGTCTTCGGAGAGCTTCTGCGGGCCCGTGTCGAAGCGCGGCATCGGTGAGGCTGCGAGCTTCATCTGGTCGAGCGTGACGTCGAAGATCGTGCTCTCCTGGAAGCTCCCGCCCTCCTCCGTCCGCGCGGCGCGGAAGGCGTCGTCGAGGTTGGGCCCGACGTTCGCCGTCGTCCCCGCATCGGCGAGCGTGTGGCAACCGCCGCAGTTCTGGGAGAAGAGGGTCT
The DNA here is from genome assembly GCA_963766725.1 of uncultured Actinomycetes bacterium. Taxonomy (GTDB): domain Bacteria; phylum Actinomycetota; class Thermoleophilia; order Gaiellales; family Gaiellaceae; genus DATEOR01. The sequence continues at coordinate 77,467 of CAVYBK010000012.1, read as the reverse complement.
TGCCGGCGTTCGCGTCTGCTGAGCTCGAGTCGACCGCCCGCCCGCCGCAGCCCGCAGCCAGGAGCGCGGCTCCGGCGAGCGCCAGGGGGAGAAGTGCGCGGAACGTCAAGAGGCTAGGTCTGCGCCTGAGCCTCCTGGCCGACGCTCTCAACCGCCTCGGCGCGTGACTCGTAGATGGGGAAGACCTTGTTCAGGCCGGTGATCTCGAAGATCTTCGTGATGTTCCGGTCGTTGCAGACGAGCGAAAGCCTGCCCCCGTTCGGGCGGAGGCGCTTGACCCCGCCCACCAGCACGCCGAGCGTGGTCGAGTCGATGAAGGTCGTGTCCGAGAAGTCCACGACGACCTCCTTCGCGCCCTGGCCGATCACCTCGAGCAGCTGTTGCTTGAACTCGGGCGCCGTGTAGAGGTCGACCTCGCCGGTCAGGGCGATTACGTACGCGTCGTTCGCGAGCTCTTCGGTCTTGATGTCGAAGTTCATGTATCCCCTTGGGTCGGAGCAGGTGGAGCTTAACCGCTTGGCAGCAACGACGAACCTGCCTTCTGCTGCGCCACGAGGATCTTGAGCTGCTGTTTCACGAGCGGGGCGCTCGCGTCGTCGGGGGCGAGCGCGAGGAACTGCCTGTAGGCGGCGATCGCCGCTTCGAGGTCGTTCGCGCTCTGCGATGCGACCCCGAGCTGGAGAAAGACGTTCGCGTCGTCCGGCGTGAGCAGCGTGAGGTCCTGGTAGACCTTCGCCGCTTCGCGGTAGGCGTTCTGCGCGCGGGTGTTCGCGGCCGTCGCCCGGTTGTTCGCCTCGGTCGAGATCACCTCGGCGATCTTGTTCCCCTGCACCTGCTGGAGGAAGGGCGAGTCCGTCGGAGCCTGGGTCTGCCCGGCAGTGGCCTGCGCGGCGACCACAGCCGCGGCCTGAGCCTCGTTCCGCGCCTTGGTGGCCTGCGCGCCCCAGAGGGCTGCGAGCTGGCGAAGCGCGTCCGCGTCCTTCGGGTTCGCGGTCGTGTACTTCTGGAGGACGGCGACCGCCGTGGCGGTCTGGCCGGCGGCCTGGAGGGCGTTCGCGTAGGCGATCTGCGCGCTCGGGTCCTTCGGGTTCTTCGCGGCGTCCTCCTTGAGCGAATCGAGGTCCTGGCCGCCGCTCGAGCTCGAGAAGATGTCGCGCAGGACGTCGCCGATGCTCGTCCCGCCGACGCCCGTCCCGACGCCGAAGGCGACGAAGCCGACCCCGAAGGCGATCGCGAGGAGGAGGAAGACCCACTTCGCCCTGCGGCGAAGCTTGGGGAAGAACATCAGGTCTTCGACGCTCGACGAACTGCGCCGCGCGCGCGAGCGCGAGGTCTTGCGGCGCTGTGCCTGGGTTCGTGCCATCGAGTGAGTTCTCCTTGGATGCCTCGGGGGCGGCCGACTCTGTACGCTCCGCGACTGTGGAGGATACCGGGAAAAACGCGGCCCACCCCTTCCCTAAGATCGAGCTGCACGTGCATCTCGAGGCGACGGTGCGGCCGGAGACCCTCCTCGAGATCGCCCGCCGGAACGACTTCGCGCTTCCGGCCGACACGCCGGAGGGGATCCGCGATCTCTATCGCTACCGGAACTTCGACCACTTCATCGAGGTCTGGATCCTCACCACGAACGCGCTCCAGACGGCGGATGACTTCCGCCAGGTCGTCGTCGACTATGCCGCCGAGGCGAAGAAGCACGGGGCGGTCTACGTCGAGGGAATCTTCTCGCCGATCGAGCGCACGTGGCGCGGCGTTTCCTGGGACGACCTCTTCTCGGGCTACTGCGACGGCGCCCAGGAAGCAAAGGAGCTGCACGGCGTCGAGGTCCTGCTCACCCCCGATGTGACCCGCGCCGCACCGGTCGAGGACGGCTTCGAGCTCGTCCGCCACGCGGCGAGGTACAAGGAGCGAGGGATCGTCGGCATCGGGCTCGGCGGCGAGGAGGCGCTCTACCCGCCGGAGAAGTTCACCGACGTCTTCGCGCTCGTCCGCGAGGAGGGCTTCGGCTCCGTACCGCACGCGGGCGAGGTCGCCGGCCCGGAGTCGGTTCGCGGCGCCCTGGACGCCCTCCACGCCGACCGCGTTCGCCACGGCATCCGGGCTGTCGAGGACCCGGCGCTCCTCGAGGAGCTCGCCGAGCGCCGCGTGGTTCTCGACGTCACGCCGCTCTCCAACCTGCGCACCGGAGTCGTCCCGTCGCTGGGCGAGCATCCGCTCCCCGATCTGATCGCGGCCGGAATCCCGTGCACGGTGTCGACCGACGACCCCGAGATGTTCGACACCGACCTCACGCGCGAGTACGAGGCCGCGCTCTCGATCGGGATCGACCCGAAGACCCTCTACGAGGCCGGGGTCGAGGGTGCGCTCTGCAGCGACGAGACGCGCGCGCGGCTACGGGAGATCGGCGAGGCCTACGACTGGTCGGCCGTGGGCGCCGAGGCGACGGCCTAGCTGTCTGTCCCGACGAGCGGCGCGCCGATCAGGCCGCGCTCGCGCCAGCGTTTCTCGAAGAACACCGCTGCCCAGATCGAGCCTTCGTAGAGGATGAGGAGCGGGATCGTCTCGAAGACGAGCGACACGGGATCGACTGTCGGAAGGAGCGCCGCGCCGACGATGACGATGGCGATGCCGATGCGGCGGTTCCGGCGCAGAGTCCCCGACGTGAGCACGCCGAGCCGCACGAGCGCGAGGATGAAGATCGGGAGGTTGAAGACGAGCCCGATGGCGAGCAGCGTGTACGCGACGAACGAGTAGTAGTAGCTCGCCCGGATCTCGATCTGGAAGAACTCGTCGTTGTAGGTGGTCAGGAACCCCAGGGCGCGAGGCAGCACGATGTAGTAGCCGAAGGCGACGCCTGTGGCGAAGAGCGCGGTGGCGAGCAGGACGAAGACCGCGACGATGCGCTGGGCGTTCTCCTGAAAGGCGGGCGCGAGGAAGCTCCAGAGCTGCCAGAGGACGACCGGCAGGGAGATCGCGATCGCGGCGATGAAGACGACCTTGACGGTCGTGAAGAACGGCTCTGTGACGCCGAATGTGACGAGCTGGCCGTCGCGTGCTGCGGGCAGGGGCTGCGCCAGCCAGCGGAGGATGTCGTCGTTGAAGATGTACGCGCCGGCGAAGGCGACGATGACGGCGAGGATCGAGACGATGAGGCGCGAGCGAAACTCGTCGAGGTGCTCGACGAGGGTGACGCTGTCCTCGTGCTTCAGACGACGCGGGAGCCGCGCCATGGCCGCGGGCTAGACGTTCTCGCTCTTCGGCTGCGACTGCGGCTGCGGCTGCTGCGCCGGGGTCTCGGTCGTGGGGGCCTGCGTCGCGGGCGTCGGAGTGGTGTTGATCTCCTTCGGCTCCGGCTCGCTCGTGGTCACCGCGTCCTTGAACTCCCGCATGCCGCGTCCCAGCGAGCGCCCCATCTCCGGCAACCGCTTGGCTCCGAAGAGGAGGAGCAGCACGACGAGGATGATGATTATCTCAGGCCATCCGAGGGGACCCATGCAGCGATGGTAGCACGGTGGCTGACACGGGACACCGAGGGTGAATCGCTACACTGAGGCTGTCACAAGCGCCCGGTCCAGGGCCAGGCGAGACCTAGTGAAAGGCTGTTACGAACTTGGCTTTGCTCCAGATCAAAGACCTGCACGTCGCCACTGAGGACGGCACCGAGATCGTCCGTGGAGTCGACCTCGAGGTGGACACGAACCAGGTGCACGCGATCATGGGCCCGAACGGCTCGGGCAAGTCCACGCTCGCCTACGCGCTCGCCGGACACCCCGCCTACGAGATCACCGGCGGCGACATCCTCATGGACGGCGAGAGCGTCGTCGACATGGGAGCGGACGAGCGCGCGCAGCGCGGCCTCTTCCTCGCCTTCCAGTACCCGCATGCAGTCCCGGGCGTCACCGTGGCGAGCTTCCTTCGCTCCGCGGTCAACGCGGTCCGCAAGGCCAGGGCCGGCGGGGAGGACGACCCGGTCAAGATCCCCGAGTTCCGCAAGGACCTGACGGCGGCCATGGAGATGCTCAAGGTGCCCAAGGAGATGTCGGGCCGCTATCTGAACGACGGCTTCTCGGGCGGCGAGAAGAAGCGCGTCGAGATCCTGCAGATGGCGATGCTCAAGCCGCGGATCGCGGTTCTCGACGAGACCGACTCCGGTCTCGACATCGACGCGCTCCGCATCGTCGCGGGCGGCGTCAAGCAGCTCGTCGGCGCGGACATGGGCGCCCTCGTGATCACGCACTACCAGCGGATTCTCGAATACATCAAGCCGGACTTCGTGCACGTCTTCGTCGACGGGCGTATCGTGGAGGAAGGCGGACCGGAGCTCGCAAAGAAGCTCGAGGCTGAGGGCTATGAGGCCTTCACGCCGGCCGCCGCCGGAGGTGTTGAGTAGTGGCAACGTCTGAAACCCAGGTCGTCAGGGAGCTCGGCAACGAGTACGCCTACGGCTTCCACGATCCCGAGGAGTACTTCTTCAAGTCCGGCCGTGGGCTGAACCCCGAGGTCGTGGCGATGATCTCGGAGCACAAGAACGAGCCTGCATGGATGCGCCAGCGCCGGCTGAAGGCGCTCGAGTACTTCCGCGCCCGTCCGCTCCCGCAGTGGGGCGGGAAGCTCGACGAGATCGACTTCGAGAACATGTACTACTACATCCGGCCGACCGAGAAGCAGGCGAAGTCCTGGGAAGACCTGCCGGCCGACATCAAGAACACGTGGGACCGCCTCGGCATCCCCGAGGCCGAGAAGAAGTACCTCGCCGGCGTGGGCGCGCAGTACGAGTCCGAGGTCGTCTACCACAAGCTCAAGGAGGACCTCGAGAGCCAGGGCGTGCTCTTCCTCGACATGGACTCCGGCCTGCGGGAGCACGAGGAGCTCGTCAAGGAGTACTTCGGCACCGTCATCCCGGCGAACGACAACAAGTTTGCGGCGCTGAACTCGGCCGTCTGGTCCGGCGGCTCCTTCATCTACGTGCCGCCCGGCGTCAAGATCGAGATGCCGCTCCAGGCCTACTTCCGCATCAACGCGGAGAACATGGGCCAGTTCGAGCGCACGCTGATCATCGTCGACGAGGACGCCTACGTGCACTACGTCGAGGGCTGCACCGCCCCGATCTACACGACCGACTCGCTTCACTCGGCGGTCGTCGAGATCATCGTCAAGCCGGGCGGGCGCTGCCGGTACACGACCATCCAGAACTGGTCGCAGAACGTCTACAACCTCGTCACGAAGCGCGCGGTGGCGTACGAGAACGCGACCATGGAGTGGGTGGACGGGAACCTCGGCTCGAAGCTGACGATGAAGTACCCGGCCATCTGGCTGATGGGCGAGGGCGCTCACGGCGAGGTGCTCTCGATCGCCTTCGCGGGCGAGGGGCAGCACCAGGACGCCGGTGGCAAGTGCGTTCACGTGGCGCCGAACACCACCTCCGTGATCACGTCGAAGTCGATCTCGAAGGACGGCGGGCGCGCGAGCTACCGCGGCCTCCTCGAGGTGGCGAAGGGCGCGCACGGCTCCAAGTCGAAGGTCGTCTGCGACGCGCTCATCCTCGACGAGGACTCGCGCTCCGACACGTACCCGTACATCCGCATCGACGAGAACAAGGTCGACATCGGCCACGAGGCGACCGTCTCGAAGATCGGCGAGGAGCAGCTCTTCTACCTGATGAGCCGCGGGATTCCCGAGCACGAGGCGGCGGCGATGATCGTCTCCGGCTTCGTCGAGCCGATCACCAAGGAGCTTCCACTCGAGTACGCGGTCGAGATGAACCGTCTGATCCAGCTGCAGATGGAAGGATCGGTTGGCTGAGCTCCAGGTGGAGCGAGCCGACTTCGTCGCCGTCCCCGTCCAAGACCTGAAGCGCGCCGAAGAGTTCTACGGGACGACGCTGGGCCTGCAGCGGAATCCGAACTCGGGCCCGCGCTGGGTCGAGTACGAGCTCGGCAATGTGACCCTGGCGCTCGTATCGCCCGAGGCGCTGGGCCTCGACTTCGAGCCGCAGGGGCACCAGATGCCGATCGCGCTGCGCGTGCCCGACGTCGATGAGGCGCGTACGCAGCTCGAGGCTGAGGGCGTCGAGTTCGCGCACGATACGATCGACTCCGGCGTGTGCCACCTGGCGACCTTCCACGACCCGGACGGGAACGCGCTCAGCTGCATCGGAGGTACGCGCCAGTGAGGGCGGACCTCCTCGAGCGCTACCAGGCGCTTCCCCTTCCGACCACGAACGACGAACACTGGCGCTTCACCGACCTGCGCGGGTTCGACCCCGCGGCCTTCACGGCGAACGGGGCGACGAGCGTCGAGCGGGCGAGCGGAATGCTCGACGTCGACGCGGCCGCGATCGCCCATGTGAGCGAGGGCGGAATCGAGATCGAGCGCGCGCCGGAGGGCGTCGTGTTCGAGCCCCTCGAGAGCGACCCGCTGCTCGGCACGCTCGTCGGGACGGACGAGAAGTTCGCGGCGCACAACGCGGCCGAGTGGAAGAACGGACTTCTCGTGCGCGTCCCGAAGGGAGTCGAGCTCGAGAAGCCGCTCTACGTCCGCATCGTCAACTCGGTGGACGGCGGCGCGCTCTTCTGGCGGCTGCTCGTGGTCGCCGAGGAAGGCAGCCGTTTCTCCTTCATCGAGGAGTACGTCTCCGAGACGCCAGAGCTCGCCGGCTACTCGAACGCGGTCACGGAGCTCTTCGTCGAGCAGGGCGCGAAGCTCGAGTACGTCTCCATCCAGAGCCTGTCGCCCGAGACGTGGCACTTCGCGTCGCACCGGGCGCAGGTGGGCCGCGATGCCGAGCTGGACTGGGTCGCGGGCGGCTTCGGCTCGAAGAAGGGCAAGGTCCGGATCGAGAACGACCTCGCGGGCCAGGGGGCGACCTCGCGCGTGACGGGCGCCTACTTCGCCGACGGCGACCAGCATCTCGACTACGACACGCTGCAGGCGCACCTCGCGCCCTCCACGACCTCCGACTTCGCCTTCAAGGGCGCGCTCCGCGACCACGCGACGGCGGTCTGGCGCGGGATGATCCGCGTCGCCGAGGACGCGCAGAAGACGAACGCCTACCAGGAGAACCGCAACCTGCTCCTCTCCGACCAGGCGCACGCCGACTCGATCCCCGGCCTCGAGATCCAGGCGAACGACGTGCGCTGCACCCACGGGGCGACCGTCAGCCAGGTCGACCGCGACGAGCTCTTCTACTGCATGGCCCGCGGTCTCTCCCGCGGCGAGGCCGAGCGCCTGATCGTGCGCGGCTTCTACCAGGAGATCTTCGACCGCATCGAGTTCGAGCCGGTGCGCGACGCGCTTCAGGCCGCGCTCGAAGCCCGCATCCCGGAATAGGCTTCCAGCCCCTCGGTACGATGAGAGCGTGGCTGTAAGCACCACGCCGAAGCTCGACGCGCGCAAGCTGCGCGAGGATTTCCCGATCTTCGAGCAGCTGATCCACGACCAGCCGCTCGCCTACCTCGACACCGCCGCGTCCGCGCAGAAGCCGCGTGCCGTCCTCGAGGCGATGACGCGCTTCTACGAAACGTCGTACGCGAACATCCATCGCGGCGTCTACGACCTCGGCGAACGGGCGACCGAGGCCTACGAGGGCGCACGCGAGAAGGCGCGCGCGTTCGTGAACGCGGAGTCGACCCGCGAGGTCGTCTTCACGCACAACGTCACTGCGGCGCTCAACGCCGTCGCCTACGGCTGGGGGTTCGACAACCTCGGGCCGGGCGATCTCGTGGTCGTGACCGAGATGGAGCACCACTCCAACTTCGTCCCCTGGCAGTACGTCGCCGGACGGACCGGAGCCGAGTTCGCGGTGATTCCAGTCGACGAGAACGGAGAGCTGCAGCTCGACGAGCTCGACGCGATCGCGGCGCGCGGCAACGTCAAGGTGCTCGGCTGCGCTCACGTCTCGAACTCGCTCGGCTCGGTCAATCCCGTCGAGCGGCTCATCGCCTGGGGGCACGAGCAGGGCGCGATCGTCGTCGTCGACGGCGCGCAGGCCGTCCCGCACCGGGCGGTGGACGTGCAGGCGCTCGGCGCGGACTTCTACGCCTTCACGGGCCACAAGATGTGCGCGCCGACCGGAATCGGCGTCCTCTGGGGGCGCGCCGAGCACCTCGAGGCGATGTCGCCCTTCGAGCTCGGCGGCCACATGATCCGCAAGGTCACCGTCGAGCGGACGACGTGGAACGAGCTCCCGCACAAGTTCGAGGCCGGCACCGCTCCGATCGCGGAGGCGGTCGGGCTCGGCGCGGCGATCGACTACCTCGGCGAGATCGGGCTCGAGGCGATCGAGCGCCACGAGCGCGACCTCCTCGACTACACGCTCCCGAAGCTGGAGGCGCTCGAAGGCGTGCGCGTCTTCGGCCCGCCGGCCGACCGGCGTGCGGGAATCATCTCCTTCGAGGTCGAAGGCGCCCACCCGCACGACGTCGCGCAGGTGCTGGACTGGGAGGGCGTCGCCGTCCGGGCGGGCCACCACTGCAACCAGCCGCTGATGGCGAAGCTGGGCGTGCCGGCGACGACGCGGGCGAGCTTCTACCTCTACACGGTTCCCGAGGAGATCGACCGGCTCGTTGCGGGTATCGAGAAGGCACGTAAGGTGTTCTCATGAGCAACGAGCTCGAGTCGCTCTACCGAGAGGTCATCCTCGACCACTACAAGAACCCGCGCGGGCACGGGGTGATCGAGGGCGCCGACGTCGAGGCGGAGGGGCAGAACCCGCTCTGCGGCGACGAGGTCTCGATCTTCGTCAGCTTCGACGGAGACAAGATCGAGGACGTCAAGTTCCGCGGCCGCGGCTGCGCGATCAGCCAGGCGTCGACCTCGATGCTCATGGAGATGGTCAAGGGCCGGACCGCGGAGGAAGTCGCCGCCATGTCGAAGGAGGAGCTCCTCGACGAGGTCGGCATCCCGCTCACGCCGGTGCGGCTCAAGTGCGCGCTGCTCGGCCTCGGAGTCTTGAAGCTCGCGCTGCACAAGGGCAAGGGCACCGCGCTCCCAGAGGAGTGGGCGGGCCTGGCCCAGGACCTCGAGCTGTCGTAGCACCTTGGCGGACCTGACCGTCGGCCCGGTCGAGGAGCTTCCGCACGGAGAGGTGAAGATCGTCCGCGCGGGCGAGCTCGCGATCGGCGTCTACAACCTGAACGGCGACTACTACGCGATCGAGGACCGCTGCTCCCACGACGACGGGCCGCTCGCCGAGGGCGACTTCGACGTCGAGGCAGGCGTCGCCATCTGCCCGCGGCACGGCTCCGAGTTCGACGTGCGCACCGGCCGCCCGCTCAGCCTTCCGGCCTACCAGCCCGTGGAGACCTTCGAGGTCTTCGTCGAGGACGGCCTGGTCAAGGTCCGCGTCTAGCGTTCGTCCTGAGCGGCTCGCTATTATCGAATCACCACGGAAAGGAGGTGGTCCGATCTTGATAAGTGACTGTTCGGGCAGTGGAGGTAATCGCAGGTAGGGGCGTGTCCCCAGGACCTACGGGGAATCGCCTAGCCAGCGTGGGGGACCAGGAACCACCCAGCGCCCCTGCCTAATCCAGGCGATCTACTGTCTTCCAGGGCGGCCTCCGGGCCGCCTTGGTTGCTTAATCCGACCTTGCGACTATTTTCCGTGCAATGCGTCGCGGGGTAGTCATCTTCTTCCTGGGGCTCTTCCTGCTGGCAGCGCCGCTCGCGTCAGCCGACCAGCATCCGGCCGGTTGCTCTCAGGCTGCGTTCACATTCGACTGGGGCCCTGGTCTGGACGTGATCCATCGGAACGGTGACGTCGTGGCCACCACTGCCAAGGTGGGGAACAACGGCGTCATCGGGACTGGCATCTGCGACGTGACCGATGCGACCGTGACTCTGCAGTTCCCGAAGAGCGACGGAACTTCCGGAGGCCCGTTGTTCACGCTCGCGACGAACGTCGACTTCCCGGCGGGCTCTGCCCCGAAGTCCTTCGCGACCAAGAAGCTGACGCTCGGCTTCGATCCTGGGGTTTTTCGGGGACCGGTGACGATTGGGGTGACGGGTGTCTGGCACGTGTCAGAGCCAGACACTGACCCGGTCACCCAGAGCTCGTCTCGCTGGGTTGTCATCTCACGGCCCCACGTGACTTTCAGTGTCTCGCCGACGATTTCCCTCGTTCCTCCGTTCACCGTCAAGTACGACTACAGCGCCGAGAACGACAGCCCGCAAGATCCGGCGGGAGAGATCAGCAACCCCACGCCCGCCATCGGCGACGTCAGCGTGACGGACGACCATTGCTCGCCGCTGACCTTCACCGGAGGCGACACGACGATCTCCGACCCCTCGTTCATCGACCCGGGCGAAACGTGGACGTACGAGTGCACCAGGCCACTCCCTGCTGGATCGCTCGTCGACATTGCAACGATCACCGGCACAAGCCGCCGGGACGGCCGCCCCTGGCCAAAACGAACAGTTCGCATGGCGTGGTGCGGGCGCCAGCTCGCGAACATCGTCGGTACCGACAAGGCCGACATGCTGACGGGAACACCGGGGCCGGACGTGATCGTTGCGCGCGACGGCGCCGACGTCGTCGAGGGTCTCGGCGGTGACGATGTCATTTGCGGCGGCGCCGGAAGCGACACCCTCCGCGGAATGGGCGGGGACGACACGCTCCGCGGCGAGGGCAGCGCCGACAAGCTCATCGGCGGCTCCGGTATGGACACGCTGATCGGCGGGCCGGGCGCCGATATCGAGCGCCAGTAGGGGCGCTAGGCGCTCGCAGTCGCGCGGCGCAGCATCTCGTCGAGGCCGATCGGCTTCACGCCCAGGGCCTCGACCGCGGGGCCGATGTCCGTGACGTTGTCCTCGAACTCGAGCATCGCGACGCCGTCGCGTGCGCCGCGCAGGGGCGGGAGCAGCGAGCCCACGGCCGCACCGGCCTTGAGGAGCCCGGTCGGCATCTGGAAGGCAAGGCGCTTCTTGTCCAGCGCGCGCCGGATGCGCTCGTTCAGCTCGGCGAAGGTGACGACGTCGGGGCCGCCGAGCTCGAATGTCTTGTTCGCCGCCGCGGGTGTCGCGAGCGCCTTCGCGAAATAGGCGGCCACGTCCTCCACCCAGATCGGCTGCAGCCTCTTCGTCCCCACTGCGGGAGTCACCGGCGAATAGCGCGTCGAGCGAGACGAGGCCGGGGAGCATGCCGCCGTCGCGCCCGAAGACGAAGCTCGGGCGGAAGATCGTGTGGTCGATGCCCGAGCCGGCGACCTCGTGCTCCTCCTCCCACTTCGCGTGGTAGTAGGGGGCGAGATCCTTGCTGCGCTCGCTCGTGCCGAGCGCGCTCATGAGGACGAAGCGCTTGGCGCCCGCCCCCTTCGCCGCCGCGACGAGGTCGCGCGTGCCCTGCTCCATGACGCGCCTGATCGCGGCGGGCTTGGCGAACGGCGGCAGCGCCACGAGGTGGACGACGGTCTCCGCGCCTTCCGCGGCCCGGCGCAGGCTGTCGGCGTCGGTCATGTCCCCCTGGACGAGCTCGCAGCCCCAGGCTCGGAAGCGCTCCTGCTTCTCAGGCCGCCTCGCAAGCACGCGAACCGGCAAGTCCTCGGCGCGGAACGCATGGACGACGTGGCCGCCCACGAACCCGGTGCCCCCGACGACGAGGACGGTCACTCGAAATTTTTCCAGTAGCGGCTCGGCGTGGGGCCGGCCTGGCCCTGGTACTTGGAGCCGAGGAGCGCGGCGCCGTAGGGGTTCTCGGCCGGCTCGGTGAGCTGGACGAAGGAGAGCTGGCCGATCTTCATGCCGACGTAGAGCGTGATCGGGAGGTTGGCGACGTTCGAGAGCTCGAGCGTCACGTGGCCGTCCCAGCCCGGGTCGATGAAGCCGGCGGTCGAGTGGATCAGGAGGCCGAGCCTCCCCAGCGAGCTCTTGCCCTCGAGGCGCGCGACGAGGTCATCCGGCAGGCGGATGCGCTCGAGCGTCGAGCCGAGGACGAACTCCCCGGGGTGGAGGATGAAGGGCTGCTCGTCGTCCGCCACCTCGACGAGCTCGGTGAGGTCCTCCATGGGCTCCTTGACGTCGATGAAGGGGTAGCGCGAGTTGCGGAAGACGCGGAAGAGCCGGTCGACGCGCACGTCCACGCTGGACGGCTGGAGGAGCTCGTCGGCGTACGGATCGATGCCGATGCGGCCCTCTTCGAGCAGTCGCCGGATGGTGCGGTCGGAGAGAACCATGGGCTTCGCTGCAATGTATAAGCTCACGATCCATGGCCACGACACGAGCAATCGACCTCAAGACCGAGATCCCCGGGCCGCGCAGCCGGGAGATCCTCGACCGTAAGGCCCGCGTCATCGCGGAGCCGCTCTCGATCTATCTCCCGATCGTGATCGAGGAGGCGCACGGCGCGACGATCACCGACGTCGACGGCAACACGTTCATCGACTTCACGGGCGGCGTCGGCTGCCTGAACGTCGGCCACTCGAACCCGCGCGTCGTCGAGGCGGCGAAGGAGCAGATCGAGCGCTTCACGCACACCGACTTCACGATCGTCCCGTACGAGAACTACATCGCGCTGGCCGAGCGCCTGCTCGAGCTCGTCCCGATCGGCGGCGAGAAGCGGGCGGCCTTCTTCAACTCGGGCGCCGAGGCGGTGGAGAACGCGGTCAAGTTCGCGCGCTCCTACACGCGGCGACCGGCCGTCATCGCCTTCGACGGCGGCTTTCACGGACGGACGCTCCTCGCGCTCAGCCTCACGTCGAAGACGCACCCGTACAAGGCCGGGCTCGGCCCGTTCGCGCCTGAGGTCTACCGGGTCCCATTCGATGACCTCGACGAGCTCGAGAAGGCGTTCAAGACGCGCATCGCGGCCGAGGAGGTCGCGGCGATCGTGTTCGAGCCGGTGCAGGGGGAGAGCGGCTTCATCGTCCCCTCGCAGGAGTTCGTCGAAGGCCTGCGCGAGATCTGCGACGCGAACGGGATCGTCATGGTCGCCGACGAGGTGCAGACGGGTTTCTGCCGCACGGGCAAGGTCTTCGCCATGGAGCACTTCGGCGTCGAGCCGGATCTGATGACGATCGCCAAGTCGATCGCCGCCGGGATTCCGCTCTCGGGTGTCGTCGGGCGGGCGCCGATCATGGACGCGCCGGGAGACAGCGCGGTTGGCGGCACCTACGTCGGCAACCCGGTCGCCATCGCCGCTGCCCACGCCGTCCTCGACACCATCGCCGAGGACCGGCTCGTTGATCGCGCGGTCGAGGTCGGCGAGACGATTCGCGCGCGGATGGAGTCCTGGCGCGATCGCTTCGATTCCGTCGCCGAGGTGCGCGGGCTCGGGGCGATGCTGGCCATCGAGCTGCGGCAAAACGGCGAGCCGGCCGCCGACCTCGCCACCGCGGTCGCCGACGCCGCCGCGCGCAACGGCCTCCTCATCCTCAAGGCCGGCATCCACGGGAACTGCATCCGCGTGCTCGTTCCTCTGGTGATCGGCGACTCGGAGCTCGATGAGGCGCTGGGCGCCTGGGAAGAGGCGCTCGAGGAAGCCTCCGCATAAGGCTCGGTGGGAGCGGGCATCATCCCGCAACGATGATCGGGCAGCTGCTCGCGGGACGATACGAGCTGCAGGACGTCGCGGGCTCGGGTGGGATGTCGAGCGTCTACAGGGCGCGCGACACCGTGCTCGAGCGCACGGTGGCGATCAAGATCCTGCACGAGCATTACTCGGACGACCCCGAGTACGTCGAGCGCTTTCGCCGTGAGGCACGCGCGCTCGCGCAGCTGAACCATCCGAACATCGTCACGGTCATCGACCGGGGCGAGTACGAGGGCCGGCAGTTCATCGTCTTCGAGCACGTCGAGGGCGAGAACCTCAAGGAGCTCATCGACCGCGAGGGGCAGCTGCCGGTCGACCAGGCGCTTGCGCTCGTCCACCAGGTCGCGCGCGGGCTTGCGTTCGCCCACGAGCACGGCGTCGTGCACCGCGACGTGAAGCCGCACAACGTCCTCATCGACGCGGACGGGGTGGCCAAGGTGACGGACTTCGGCATCGCGCGCTCGGTCGAGCCGGCGGACGGCCTCACCGAGACGGGCACGCTCCTCGGCACGAGCGAGTACATCGCCCCGGAGCAGGCGAGCGGGCAGCGCGTCGACGAGCGCTCCGACCAGTACTCGCTCGCGACGGTCCTCTACGAGCTGCTCACCGGTTCGCCCCCGTTCACGGGCGACAACTTCATGGCCGTGGCGATGAAGCACATCCAGGAGCCGGTGCCCAGCGTTCGCGACTCCCGCCCGGACGTCTCGCCGCGGCTCGACGCGATCGTCTCGCGGGCGATGGCGAAGCGGCCCGAGAATCGCTTCCCGACCACCGAGGCGATGATGGCGGCCCTCGAGGCGGCGCGCGCCGACACCGACGGCGCCCTTGCTCCCGCCCTGGTCTCGCCGCCGGACGACGGGGCGACGGAGAGCATTCCGGTCCCGGGGCCGCTTCCGCCTTCGGTCGAGCGCTCGCGGAAGCGCTTTCCGCTCCCGATTCTCGTCGGCCTCGTCGTCGTCGGGGTGGCAGCGCTCGTGATCGCGCTCGTGATCGCGGGCGGAGGGACCGACTCGCTGACCGAAAACGGCGCAGGCGGCGTCGGTGGCGGCGACCGTGTCCGTCTGGCGGCGCTGAGCGACTTCGATCCGGACGGGGACGGGACAGAGCATCCGGAGGCCGTGCCGGCCGCGACCGACGGCAGCGCGACCACGTACTGGACGACGGAGTCCTATTCCACCTTCGACAAGGCGGGTGTCGGAATCGTGCTCGACGCGAGGCGCGGCGTCGATCTCTCCGAGCTGACCGTGACGACCGACACGCCCGGGTACACGGCGGTGATCGAGGCCTCGAACCGCTCCGACGGCGGCTTCAAGGTCGTTTCCGACAGCCAGACCGTCGAGGAGCAGACGACCTTCGACCTCGAGGGCGGAGACTACCGCTACTACCTCATCTGGATCACGAGCCTCGACGGCCGCGCCCACGTCAACGACGTGCGGGCGAAGAGCTAGCCAGAGCCGACATTTTCGGCGCCGTGAGGGGCACTCTCATGCGCCGAGGGCGACCGCACAGGGCCGGCGTCAGTACTTGAGGCGGGCGCGGCGGTCGCGGCGCTCGAGCGCGAGCTCGACCAGGCGGTCGAGGAGCTCGGCGTACGGAATCCCCGAGGCCTCGAAGAGCTTCGCGTAGACGCTCGTCGCCGTGAAGCCTGGAATCGTGTTCAGCTCGTTCACGACCACCTCCCCGTTCTCGCGGACGAAGAAGTCGACGCGGGCCATACCCTCGCAGTCGCTCGCGACGAAGGCGGCGACGGCCAGCTCCTGCACCCTGGCGATCGTCCGCTCGTCGAGGCGCGGAGGGACGACGAGCTCCATCCCGCCCTCGTCGTACTTCGCGGAGAAGTCGTACCAGTCGGACGAGAGCGGGACGATCTCGCCGGGAATCGACGCGATCGGCTCCTCGTTTCCGAGCACGCTGCACTCCACCTCGACGCCCGCGATGAACTCCTCGAGGAGGATCTTCTCGTCGTGCTCGAGCGCGAGATCGATTGCCGGGCCGAGCTCCGCCGGTTCCTTCACGATCGAGATGCCGACGCTGGATCCCAGTCGTGCCGGCTTCACGACCACCGGAAAACCGAATGGGTTCTCGACGCGGTCGCGATGTCGCTCGAGGACCGTGACGCTGTCCACGACGGGCACGCCCTTGTCGCGCATCACTGCCTTGAAGAGATCCTTGTCCATGCAGAGCGCCGAGGCGGTGACGCCGGCGCCGACGTAGGCGACGTCCGCGAGCTCGAGAAAGCCCTGCACCGTGCCGTCCTCGCCGAAGGGCCCGTGCAGGACGGGGAAGACCACGTCGACGCCTTCGAACGGGGAGGGAGAGCCGTCCGCGGGGACGGGCAGCATCTCGCCGCCCTTGCCGATCTGGCCCTGCTCGGCCGCGGGCTCGAGCTGCCAGCGCCCGTCCTGGCCGATCTCGACGGCGCGCACGTCGTAGCGCTCGGGGTCGAGGGCATCGACGACGGAGCGAGCCGACGCGACCGAGATGTCGTGCTCGCTCGAGCGCCCGCCCATGATCACCGCCACCCGGACTCGGGCCATCGGCTCAGAACTTACAAACGGAGATGTTGACCGTGCTGCCGGTCGGGGCGTCGCTGCCGCCGGCCGGGTCCTGATCCTGGACGATGTTGTCCTGGTTCGGGTCGCCGCAGACCACGTTCTGGACGTCGACCTTGAACCCGTTCGCCTTCAGGTCGTCGATGGCCACCTGCTTGTCCTGGCCGACCTCGTCGGGGACGGTCGTCGTGCTCGGGCCGCTCGAGACCGTGATCGTGACGGTGGAGCCCTTGGTTGCCTGAGTACCGCCGTCGGGGCTCTGGTCGGAGACGATGCCCTCGGGTGTCGAGTCGGAGGGGGCGCTCGTGGACGAGACCGCGAATCCCGCCTGCTGAAGCGTCGTCTTCGCGTTGTCCTCCGACATCCCGACCACGTTGGGCACGGCAACCTGCTTGGCGCCCCGGGAGACGTCGAGGACGATCTCGGTGCCCTCGACGACCTGCTCTCCGGCGGGCGGGTCCTGCGAGATGACCTTCCCGACCGGCTTTTGCGAGAACACCTCGTGCTTCGTCGCCTTCAGGTTGACGTCGTTCAGCGCCTGCACGGCGTCGCCGTAGTTCATCCCGACCACGTCCGGGACGGACGTCTTCGGCGGCCCCGTCGAGACGAGCAGCGTCACCCGGTCGCCTTTCTGGATCCGGGTTCCGGGGTTCGGGTTCTGGTCGAACACCCGGTCTTTCTCGGCGTCTGCGTTGGCCGCGTGCTGGACGTCGGGCTCGAGCCCCTTGTCCTGGATGAGGGCGACCGCCGCCTCTTCCTTCAGACCGACGACGTTCGGCACGGCGACCGGTTCGTTGGCGGCGAGCTGGTCCTGGATCTGCGAGAAGACGTACCAGCCGGCGATTCCGGCCGCGGCCAGGAGGAGCAGGACCAGAAGCCACGGAGCCCAGCGCCGCCGCTTCCTCGGAGGCTCGTCGTAATAGCCGGGCCCGTAGGGCGGAGGTGGCCTCCGCGTGGTCGGCGGGGGCGGGCCGCCTCCCGGTGTCGTGACGGCAGTGCCCGCGAGCACCTCCGTGGAGCCGCCGTCCCCCATGAGCGCTGCTCCGGCCAGGAGGGCCGTGGCCGCCTCCGACGTCTCCGGTGCGAGCGGGAGCCCCGCCTCGACTCGGTGCAGGTCCTCCGAGAACTCCTCGGCGGTCTGGTAGCGGTCCTCGGGGTTCTTCGCGAGTGCGCGCAGGACGACCGCGTCCAGCTCCTCTGGGATCTCCGGGCGGATCTTGGAGGGCGGCTTGGGCGGGTCGTTCAGGTGCTTCATCGCGATCTCGATCGCCGAGTCGCCGGTGAAGGGCACCTTCCCGGTCAGCATCTCGTAGAGGACGATCGCGGCCGAGTAGAGGTCGGAGGACGCCGTCACGGGCGCGCCGCGCGCCTGCTCGGGGGAGAGGTACTGGGCGGTGCCCATGATCGAGCCCGCCTCCGTCATCTGCGACGCGCCGGCGCGCGCGATGCCGAAGTCCGTCACCTTCAGCCGCTCGCCGATCAGGATGTTGTGCGGCTTGATGTCGCGATGGATGATCCCGTGCCGGTGGGCGAAGCGGAGCGCCTCGAGGATCTCGTGGGTGTACGCGAGCGCCTGCGCGATCGGAAGCGGTCCGCGCGTCATGATGAGCTCCTTGAGGCTCCGGCCCTCGATCACCTCCATCGCGATGTAGTAGGTGCCCTCGGCCTCGCCGCGGTCGTAGACCGAGACGATGTTGGGATGCGACAGGGCCGCGGCCGACTTGGCCTCGCGGCGGAAGCGTTCGATGAAGAGATCGTCGTTCGCGTAGCGCTCGTTCAGGATCTTGATCGCGACGCGGCGGCCGAGGTCCTCGTCCTCGGCGAGGTAGACGTTCGCCATCCCGCCCGAGCCGAGCTTGCGCACGATGCGGTAGCGGCCGTCGAAAAGGGTGTTGATGAGCGTGTCGGAGCTCGACATCTTCTGAGTTAGCCTAGGTACTTCAGCGCAGGAGCGCTTCGATTATCTCCTTGGCGATGGGAGCGGCGGTCGCTCCGCCGGTGCCGCTCTGGTTGGAGAGCGCGACGGCGACGGCGACCTGGGGGTTCTCCGCCGGGGCGAAGGCGATGAACCACGTGTCGTTCTCCCCTGTCCGCCCGGTCTCCGCGGTTCCGGTCTTGCCGGCGACCTGAACGCCGGGAATCTGCGCCGCTACGCCGGTCCCGCCCTGAACCACCGCGGTCATCATGGCGGTCAGCTCGGCTGCCGTCTGCGGCTTCATCGGTTCCTTCCAGGTGTCGGGCTCGGAGCGCTGGATGACCTTGCCGTCGGGATCGACGATGCGGTCGACGAGCGTCGGCTGCATGATCGTGCCGTCGTTTGCGACCGCGGCGGCGACGAGCGCCATCTGGAGCGGCGTCACCTGGAGGCGCTCCTGCCCGAAGGCAAGGCGGCCCGGGTCGACCGCGTTCGGGTCTTTCGGGTCGTACAGGTGGCCGTTCTGGTAGAGGCCGCTGACCGAGATCTCGTCGGACGGGAGCTGAATCGGCGGCTTCTCGTAGAAGCCGAACTTCTTCGCCTGGTCGATGATGGCCCGGGCCCCGAACCGCTTACCGACCTCGCAGAAAACCGCGTTGATGGAGTTCTCGAGGGCCTCGGCGAACGTGACGGTGCCAAAGACCTCGGGCCCGCTCTGGTCGGCGAAGTTGAGGACCTTCTTGCCGTACTCGATGCAGTAGCCCGGGTCGTCGAAGGTCGTCGAGGGCGTCACCTTGCCCGATTCGAGCGCCGCTGTCGCGGTCACGACCTTGAAGGTCGAGCCGGGGATGAAGAGCCCCTGCGAGATTCGGTCGAGGAGCGGCGCGGCGGGGGTGCAGGGCGCGCCGGCCGCGTCTCGCTGGATCTGGTTGAAGTGGCCCTCGACGAGGTTGGGGTCGTAGGTCGGCTGCGAGGCCCAGACGAGCACCTGCCCTGTCTTCGGGTCGAGGGCGACCGCGCCGCCGCAGTGGCCGGCGAGGGCGTCTTGCGCCGTCCGCTGCGCCTTCGCGTCGATGGTCGTGATGACGTCGTTACCGCGCTGGGTGATCCCGCGGAGCTTGTCGAGCGTGTTGTTGAGGAGGGTGTCGAGGTTGGCGTTCGAGCCGGTGAGATAGTCGTTCATCGACTCCTCGAGCCCGGTGCGGGAGCGTTCGATCGTCGAGTACCCGACAGGGCGCGCCGCGAGCTCGTCCGTCGGATAGGTGCGGAGGTACCAGGTGCTTCCGAGCTGCTTCTTCCGCACCTTCTGGTTCCTCGCGAAGGGCGTCCTCCCGTCCGAGGCGAGGATCGAGCCGCGGTCGATCGTGAGCTGCTGCACGATCAGCTGCGGGTTCCCCTGCCGCGCCTCGAGGTCGGGCGCCTTCCAGAGCCAGTACGTCGTCATCACGATGAGCGCGACGAAGAGGCCGACGAGGACGAAGAAGAGCTTGCGGACCTGCGCGTTCACGAGCGCTCTCGGTTCACGCGGTCGGAGATCATCAGGAGCAAGGCGAGGATCCCGAAGTTCGCGACGATGCTCGACCCGCCGTAGGAGACGAAGGGGAGCGTGATGCCCGTGAGCGGGATCAGGCCGCTGACGCCGCCCATGATGATGAACGCCTGGATCCCGATCGCCGCAGTGAGGCCGACCGCGAGCAGCTTCGAGAAGCCGTCGGAGGCCTGCAGCGCGATCTTGAAGCCCCGGTAGCAGAAGACGACGTAGACCAGGACGAGCCCCGCCGCGCCGGCGAGGCCGAGCTCCTGGGCGATGCCCGCGTAGATGAAGTCTGTCTCCAGGTAGGGGATGTACGTGTTCCCCTCCGCGGTCAGGAGGACGCCGCGGCCGAGGCCCTGCCCGAAGAAGCCGCCGCCCGAGATCGCGTAGATGGACTGGGCGAGCTGGTACCCCTGGTCATAGACAGGACAGGCGCTCGAGAACGTCCAGCTGCAGTCCAACCAGATCGAGACGCGCTCTCGCACGTGCGGCGTCACGTGGTAGAGGGCGTATGCGCCCGCGGCGAAGAGGCCGAGCCCGACGACCACGTACTGCCAGCGCGCGGTGGCCACCCAGAGCATGGCGAGGAAGATCGAGAAGTAGAGGAGACCGCCGCCGAGGTCGTTCGTCTGGAAGAGAACGAGCATCGCCCCTCCCCAGATGACGAGCAGCGGGCCGAAGTGCTTCAGCGAGGGCATGCCGAAGCGCCCGGTTCCCATCGAGAGCATCTCGCGGTTGTCGCGCAGGTAGCCCGCGAGGAAGATGACCAGCAGGACCTTGGCGAACTCGCCCGGCTGGAAGACGACCCCGCCGATGCCGACCCAGAGATTGGCGCCGTTGATCGTCCGTCCGAAGTGCGGGACAGCGGGCAGGGCCAGAAGGAAGATCGCCGTCAGGCCGAGGATGTACTTGTAGCGGTCGAGCAACCGGTAGTCGCGCAGGAAGACGACGAGGAGCGCGAACGCGGCGAGCCCGACGACGACCCAGAGCCCCTGGCGCAGGGCGAGGTCGGGGTCGATCCGGTAGATCATCGTCAGCCCGACTGCGGTCAGGAGCCCGCCGAGCGGGAGGAGGAACGGGTCAGCGTTCGGCAGCGCGAAGCGGAGGATCACGTGCGCTGCCACGAAGACGGCGAGGAAGAAGGCCGCGTACGAGAGCGATCCGGCCGAGACGACGTCCTGGCGGGCGATGTAGACGGCCGTGAAGCCGGCTGCGGTGAGCAGGCCGACGAGGAGGAGGTTGACGAGCTCGCGATTCCTGAGCGTCAAAGCTAGGGCGATGCCTCTTGCTCGTAGGGGTCGAGCCGGTCGCGGGCGGAGTCGTAGGAGGAGAGCTTGTGGTCGAGGAGGACCGCGCGCTCGGAGGGCGTGAGCTGCACGGCCTGGAGCTGGCTCACGTAACGCGGCCGGTACAGGTGGACGCCGCCCCCGAGATC
The DNA here is from genome assembly GCA_963766725.1 of uncultured Actinomycetes bacterium. GTDB lineage: Bacteria > Actinomycetota > Thermoleophilia > Gaiellales > Gaiellaceae > DATEOR01. Next base: position 56,512 of record CAVYBK010000012.1, on the reverse strand, counting down.
CCAGGGCACGCCCTGGTAGACCGCGACGTTCCCGTCCTCGTCCACGCCGATGAAGTTCGCCCGCGTGAGCGCCCAGAACGCGGCCGCGAAGATGGCCGTCACGAAGGCCAGCCCGAGCGCGCCGAGCACCGCGCGGCGACCCCAGCGGGGCTCGCCGGCCGAAGCGGGGGCGGGACGTGGCGCCGGCTCCTCCTCGTCGAGCGCCGGGCCCCATTCGCGCTCCGCGACGGCGGCCGCAGCCGGAGCGGGAGCCGCGATCGTCGGGGCCTCGAGGCCGGTGAGCGTGTCTTCCAGGTCGTCGTCCTGGGCGCGGCCGTTCCCGGAGGCGACCACCGTGTCCTCGAGCTCGCTGGGCTCCTCCGGCCACCCGGAACAGGACGACCGTGATGTTGTCCTCTCCGCCGGCCTTGTTCGCCGCCTTGACGAGCCCCTTGCCCGCCTGCTCGAGGTCGCGCGCACGCGTGACGAGGTCCCGGATCTCCTCGTCGTCGACCATCGTGGTCAGCCCGTCGGAGCAGATGAGGAAAAGGTCGTCGCTCTCGGCCTGGACCGTGAACGTGTCGACGTCGACTTCGCGGTCCGTGCCGAGGGCGCGGGTGATCACCGACCGCTGGGGATGAGTGTCCGCCTCCTCGGGGGTGATGCGCCCGCTGCGCACGAGGTCGGCGACGAGGGAGTGGTCGTCGGTGAGCTGCTCGAACTTCCCGCCGCGCAGCCGATACGCCCGGGAGTCGCCGACGTGGCCGATGACGAGCGCGTCGGCCGCGACAAGCGCGGCGGTGATCGTCGTTCCCATGCCGGATACCTGCGCGTCGTCTGCCGCGCGCTCGTAGATCCGCCGGTTCGCCTCCTTGATGATCGCCGCGAGGCGCTTCTCCGGATCGAGGTCGTCCGCGTCGTGGAACTCGCGGAAGGCGGCGGCCGCCAGGCGAGAGGCCACCTCGCCGGCCTGGGCTCCGCCCATGCCGTCCGCGACCGCGAAGAGCGGGGGGTCGATGACGAAGGAATCCTCGTTTCGCCGCCGCTTGCGGCCGGGATCGGTGAATCCGGCTGTGTCCGTGACCTTCATCGCTCGAATCTGAGCTCCGTGTCGCCGATCTGGACGAGATCGCCGCGGTGGAGCTGCCTGCGGCCCTCGACGCGCTCGCCGTTCACGAAGGTGCCGTTCGTCGAGCCCAGATCAAGGATCCATACCCCGTCGCGCTGAGATTCGATCCGGGCGTGCTGCCCGGAGGCGAACTCGTCGCCGTCGAGGGAGATCGTGTTGTCGCCGCTGCGTCCCACGGTCACTGGCACCGGCCCCGCGTCGAAGGTCTTGCCGACGGCGACCGCCTTGCTGCGCTCGACGACCAGGCGCCCGGGATCGGCGACGTGGTGCTCGGCGGCGAGCTGCGAGGGGGCGAGGATGAAGCTTTCCTGCGGCGCGACCTGCATGTCGCGGCCGGCCGAGCGCACCACGCGCCAGATGAAGACGTACAGCAGGATGAGGAAGGCCGCCTGGAGGGCCAGCAGAACCGGTTCGACGTTCATGACGCTCTCGAAGGTGACTTCGGTTTGGCCGAGCACGATCCGGTCGTCGTGCTCGAGCTTCGCGCGGTCGGTGCGCTTGCCGTTCACCTCGATGCCGTTCGTCGAGCCGAGGTCGACGACGAACCAGTTGCCGTTCTCGCGCCGAACCTCCGCGTGCCGCCGCGAGACGTTGGCGTCGTCCAGCGTGATGTCGCACTCGCGGGAGCGGCCGAGCACGACGACGTCGCGCGAGAGCTCGTATGGCTTCCCGTCGACCTTGAGCTGCGCCCGGGACTCGTGCGCCAGGCCGAGCTCCTGCGCCTCGGCGGCCGAAACCGCGGCCGTGGCGGACGGAGGCGGTGCGAAGACCTTCGTCCCGCCCATGACCGGCTCCGGCGCCTCCTCGGGTGCGGGCTCGCCCTGCTCGCGCGGCGGCTGGACGAGCCGGGTGGCGATGCCGAACTCGCCCATGTCGAGGTCCTCGTCCTCCTCCATGAGCACCTTGGGCGTGGAGAGGAGCGAATAGCCCTCGCGCCGCGCGTGCTCGGAGAGGTAGTCGGCGAGCTCGGTCAGGAGCGAGGCCTCGTAGGTCGCGAACTGCTTGCGGTCGTTCGGGGCGAGGTAGAGGACGTACTCGTTGGGCACGTACACGCGCGAGATGGAGACGGTCTTGTGTTCGTCCATCTCCTTCGCGAGCTTGCGCGCGAGCTCCACGGGCTGCACGTGCGAGCGAAACGCACGCCCGAACACTCCTTCCACGAGTGATTCGATGCGGTGCTCGATGGTCCGCAGAACGCTCACCGGGGCATTTTGCCCTGAGCGGCCCGTCTAACGCGTACGGAGCAGCGGCAGCGCGAGAATCGCGGCGGCGAGCCAGACCCAGAGGACGAGCGGAAACGCGCCGACGGCGCCGCCCGTCGCGATGAGCGCGGCGGCGAGAAATGCGGAGCCCCAGACGGCGATTCCCCACAGGCCGCGGTTTCGCGCGAACGGGACGGCAAGCGTCGCCGCCGCGAGGACAGCGGCTCCGATCCAGATCTCGGGGCTCGCCGCCAGATAGTCCGTGAGCGCTCGCGAGGGCTTCGCGAGGCGAGGACGTCGCGTGGAGGTCGAGCGACTCGCCGGTACGAATGCCGGCGACGGCGGCGGCGCAGAGCGCGGCCGCCGCTGCGAGGGCGCCTCGCCGCAGGACTCCGCGCGCGTCCGAGAACGCGATCGTCACGAGCGGGAGCGCCTGGAAGGCCGCGAGCACGGGGCCGGCGAGGAACAGGAAGCTCGAACGCGGGTCGCGCCAGAAGAGGGCGAGCCAGACCGCTGCGAAGACCGAATACACGACGGCGAGCCCGAGCGACGCGTTCCCGAGGGGGAGGACGGGGACGGCCAGCGCGAGCGCGAGGCCTGCCGTGGGGTTGAGCAGCGCGGCCATCGCGACGAGGGCGCCGAGGAGGAACGGCCAGCCGGCCGGGAAGAAGGGGACGAGCCACGCCGTGGCTCCGGCGAAGAGCGCGGAGAGCCCTGCGTGAGTGGCCCGCTCGGCGAGGGTCGTCCGCGACGTCACGGCGCGTGGGCGGTCGCCGACCTCGCTCCACGCGACACGCAGGCGCGCGGCGGCTTCCTTCGCGCTCGGCCGCCGCGACGGATCGGGGTCGAGCATCCGGTCGACCGTCGCCGTCAGGGCGCGCGGGAGATCAGGGCGCAGCGAGGCCAGGGGCGGCGCGCCCTCCTGGACGCGCTTGGCGGTCTCGAGCGGCGAGAACGACGAGAACGGGTGTCGGCCGGCCAGCGACTCCCAGAGGAGGACGCCGACCGACCAGACATCTGCCGCCCCGTTCGCCTCTCGGCCGGCGAGGCGCTCGGGGGCGATGTAGGCGAGGGTGCCGGGGACGTCGCCGGCGGCCGTCAGCGTCTCGGCCTCCTCGAACTGGGCGAGCCCGAAGTCGAGCAGGCGCACGGAGAGCTCGTCGCGGTCCTCGACCATGACGTTTCCGGGCTTCACGTCCCGGTGGAGAATCTTCTTCCCGTGTGCGTGGGCGAGCGCGTCGAGGACCTGGGCGCCGATCTCGACCGAGGCGGCGTCGTCGAGCTCGCCGCTTCGCAGGCACTGCCGGAGCGTCTTCCCGGGGACGTACTCGTAGGCGACGTAGACGTGGTGGTCGTCGCGCTCGAGCGCGAGTGCGCGTAAGCAGCGCGGGTGGCGAAGCCGGGCCGCGGCCTCCACCTCCCGCTCTGCCCGCGACCCGGCCTTGCCTTCTCGGGGGACGACCTTGAGCGCGACGTCGCGTGCGGACCGTTCGTCCCGTACGAGCCAGACCGAGCCTGAACCTCCGCTGCCGAGCGGCCGCAGGGGTCGGAATCGCCCGAGGACGAGATGATCGTGATGGAGAGCGACGGCATGCTCCACGGCTCAGGCTCCTTGGCTTTTCGGCTGCAAACTCCTGCAATCTCCGGGCACGGTGCTAGACTCCGGCGTTCTTCGGCCCCCATTTCGCGGTCATGTTCGAGCGCGAGAACCCAGATCCCCAAACAGATATCGAGTTCGACTTCTTCGACGAATCTCCGACTGTCGAGGGAGGCGAACGCGGTGGCGAGGGCGCGCCGCCACGCAGGCGGCGCAAGATGCCGACCCGGCCGCCCGGAGGGTCGAACCCGTCTCTCCTCCGGCTCGGGCTGCTGATCGCGGGCGCGATCCTGCTTGCGGCCGTGCTCGTCCTGACGGTCAACAACTGCCGTGGCAACCAGAAGAAGGCGAAGTACCAGGACTACATGGAGTCGGTCGGCGGCCCCGCCGCCGAGTCGGCCCAGGTCGGCAAGGACCTCAATGACCTCCTGACGACGCCGGGGATCAAGCTCGCCGACCTCAGGTCGCAGCTCGAAGGGCTCCGGCAGCAGCAGGCGCAGATCGTGGCCAACGCGAGCGCGCTCGACGCGCCGGGGCCGCTTCGGGAGCAGCAGCAGAGCCTCGTCGAGGCGATGCAGTTCCGGGTCAACGGCCTGAGCGGGCTGTCCGCTGCGTTCGGCGCTGTCCAGGGAACGCCGAGCACCGCCGAATCGGGCGATCGGCTCGCGGTCCAGGCCCAGCGCCTGATCGCGAGCGACGTCGTCTACCAGGATCTCTTCCAGCCGGGCTCCGAGGCGGTCATGCACAACGAGGGCGTCACGGGCGTGCCCGTCCCGGTCTCCGTCTTCGTCACGAACCCGGACTTCGGCAGCCCGACCTTCTGGAAGCAGACGGTCGATCGCCTGACCCAGAGCCCCCAGGCGGGTGGCCTGCACGGAAACGAGATCACGTCCGTCGTGGTCCAGCCGGGGGACCAGCGCCTCTCGACCAGCGAGGACAACACGGTGCTCGTGACCGACCGCCTCTCGTTCCAGGTGAACGTCAAGAACTCAGGGGACAGCCAGGAGACCCAGGTCATCGTCACGCTGACGATCAAGCAGGATCCGGTCATCCGGCGGATGCAGACGATCTCGGTCATCAGCCCGGGCGAGACGAAGACCGTCATCTTCAAGGACCTGCCCGCGCCGACGTTCGGGTCGCCGGTCAACGTCCAGGTGAACGTCGAGCCGGTCTCGGGTGAGGCGAACAGGTCGAACAACAGCTTCGAATACCCCGTCATCTTCAGTCTCGGATAGACGATGTCTGGTACCTCCGCCGCCGCCTGGATCGCGATCGGCGCCGCCGCCCTCTCGGTCGTGACGTTCGCTCTCGCGATCGCGTTCTACGTGCAGCTTCGCAACGTGCGGCGCGCGCAGAAGGTGATGATCGGCAACGGCACCGGCGACCTCGTCGATTTCGCGATTTCCCTGCAGGCGCGGATCGACGACCTTCACCGCGCCGTGGACGAGGTCGCCGCCGGTCTCTCCCGCATCGACAAGCGCGTGGACGGCTGCCTGTCCCACACTTCGATCGTGCGCTACGACGCCTACGAGGACGCGGGCGGCCACCAGTCCGCGTCGCTGGCCTTCCTGGACGCGGCGCGCTCTGGAGTCGTCGTCAGCGCGATCCAGGGACGCGACTATGCGCGGATCTATGTGAAGGAGCTCGACCGGGGCCGCGCTTCGGTCGCCCTCTCGCCCGAGGAGCAGCAGGCCGTCGACCGGGCCATGGCCTACTAGGAGCTCTCTTTGACCTACCGAAAGGCCGAGATCCGTCCCTTCCGCGACGAGGACGAGGCGGTCCTCTTCGGCCTCGCGAGCCTCGACCGCGGCGCGGACTCGCGGACGATCGCCGTCCTCGAGCGGGAGACCGTCTTCGTCGCCGAGCTCGAAGGCGCGCCCGCCGGCTACGTCGCCCTGACGCGTGCCGCGGATGCGGTGCGGATCGACCAGCTCTTCGTCAGCCCCGAGCACGAGGCGGAAGGCATCGGGCGCCAGCTGCTCGAGTGGGCCGAGGGCTACGCGATCTCCGAGCGGGCCGCGAGACTCGAGGTCGTCGTCGAGGCCGACAACCGCCGCGCGCTCGACTTCTACCGCGGCCGCGGGTTCTCCGAGGCCGGCGAGAATCTCCTCGAATTGCGGCTTCCACAGGCGTCCTCTTAGTTACTCTTTGGAGCTGTGCAGCAGGTTCTCGTTCTGAACGCGAGTTACGAGCCGCTCAACGTCTGTTCGGTGCGGCGTGCCCACGTGCTCGTGTTCAAGGGGAAGGCCGAGGTGCTCGAAGACCTCCCGCGCCCTCTCCGTTCCGCGAGCGACACGTTCCAGTGGCCGCACGTGATCAGGCTCGTCTCCTACGTGCGCGTTCCGCGCGCGGTGAAGCGGAAGATCTCGCGCCGGGCCCTCTTCGCGCGCGACGGCTGGCGCTGCCAGTACTGCGGCTCGACGGGCAAGCTCACGCTCGACCACGTCGTCCCCAGGAGCCGGGGAGGCGACTCCGTGTGGGAGAACGTCGTCACCTCGTGTGCGCCGTGCAACCTGAAGAAGGGGAACCGCCTCCTCGACGAGGTCGAGATGCGCCTGATCTCGTCGCCGAAGCCGCCTTCGCCCTCGCTCTTCGTCACGCTGGCGGCGCCCAAGGTTCCCGACGTCTGGCAGCCGTATCTCACCGCCTTCGGGACCTCCACGTCCACCGCGGCTGCCTGACCCGGGCGGCCGTCAGCCCCGTCGTCTACACTGAAAGAAGTACGTAGGCGACGAGGCCTCGGACGAGTCCGTCCGGGGCTCTTTGCATTTAAAAGGAGGCAAGCGCATGGCAACAGTTGAGCGGAAGGGCAGGGCGACGAGCATTCCGTCGGAGCGAGAGCGCGTGTTGCGAGAGGTGAACGAGCAGAGCGTGAAGTTCATCCACCTCTGGTTCACCGACATCGAGGGCCACCTGAAGAGCTTCTCGATCACGCCCGCCGAGCTCGAGGGAGCGCTCGACGACGGGATGGGCTTCGACGGCTCGTCCATCACCGGGTTCAACGCGATCGAGGAATCCGACATGGTCGCGATTCCCGACCCGACCACCTTCCAGCTCATGCCGAACGGCGACGTCCGCGTCGCGCGGATGATCTGCGACGTCGTCACGCCCGACGGGCAGCCGTACGACGGTGATCCCCGCAACGTTCTCCGCCGCGCGCTCGAGCGCATGCACTCGATGGGCTTCGACACCTTCAACGTCGGCCCCGAGCTCGAGTACTTCCTCTTCGAGGACGACAAGGGCACCGAGCCGCTCGACGAAGGCGGCTACTTCGCCATGACGACGATGGACGCCGCGAGCGACCTCCGCCACGACACGGTCAAGGCGCTCGAGTCCATGGGGATCCCGATCGAGTACGTCCACCACGAGGTCGGGCCCTCGCAGCACGAGATCGACATGCGCTACGCCTCCGCGCTCGACATGGCCGACCACACGGTCACGTACCGGCTGGTCGTCAAGGAGATCGCGAAGAAGGCCGGTTACCACGCGACCTTCATGCCGAAGCCGCTCTTCGGCGAGAACGGCTCGGGCATGCACACCCACCAGTCGCTCTTCGCCGAGGGGAAGAACGCGTTCTTCGACGCCGACGACGAGTGGCACCTCTCCGGGGTCGGCAAGGCGTTCATCGCCGGCCAGCTCCGCCACGCCCGCGAGATCTCGGCGGTCTTCGCGCAGTGGGTCAACTCCTACAAGCGGCTCGTCCCCGGGTACGAGGCGCCCGTCTACGTGGCGTGGTCGCGTCGCAACCGCTCGGCCCTGATCCGGATCCCGCTCTACAAGCCCGGCAACGAGCAGGCGACACGCGCGGAGATCCGCTGCCCGGATCCGGCCTGCAACCCCTACCTCACCTTCGCCGCCCTTCTGCACGCGGGCCTCGAGGGCATCGAGCAGGGCTACGAGCTGCCGGAGCCCATGGAGCAGAACCTCTACAAGCTCTCAGCCGAGGACCGGAAGGCGCGCGGCATCGTCGCGCTGCCGGAGACCCTCGGGGAGGCGATCGACGAGCTCGCGGGCTCGGAGCTCGCGCGAAAGGCGCTCGGCGACCACGTCTTCGACGCCTACGTGAAGCTGAAGCGGCAGGAGTGGGACGACTACCGCGTCCAGCTCACTCCGTGGGAGATGGAGAACTACCTGGGCGTCTTGTAAGCGCCCCTCTCGGGCCATATGATCCCCGGCGGTGTCGCCGCTTCCTTCGTGAAGCGGGGGGACTGACTGACGGCCGACTGCGAGCCACTCCCCCCAGAGCGGCTCGTGGTCGTTAAGGGCCTAAGCGGGGACGGGTTCGCCGTCGAGCGCCAGCGTCAGCGCGGCCTGGATCTCCGGCAGCCCGAACGGCTTCACCAGGTGCACGACCGGCTCGAGGCGGCGGGTGCCGCCATTCGGGAGGTCGATGCTGGCGCAGATGAGGGGAGCGCCGTCGGAGGCGGCGCGAAAGGCCTGCGCGCGCTCGACGGAGGGCGCGTGCGCCGGCTCGAGGACGATCGCTTCGACGCCGCAGAGGGCGGCGTCGTCGAGCACGGGCTCGTGGCCCATGCGGGAGACGATGCGGGCCAGAAGCTCGCGCACCTCGGGATGGGGCTCGCAGATGAGCACTCGTGCCACGTCCTCACCATCGTCGGAGGGCGGTCGAATGTCGGCTGCATCTGGTATGGAACGGGTATGAAGCGGAGCCGGATCCTCGTTGTGGACGACGATCGCGACATTCGCGGGCTCGTCCGCGAGCTCCTGTCGCGCGCGGGGTACGACGTCGCCGAGGCCGAGAGCGGCAAGGCCGGCCTGCGCGAGTTCTACGCGTCGCCGCCCGATCTCGTCCTTTTGGACGTCTCGATGCCGGAGCTGGACGGGTGGCAGACGCTCGAGCGCATCCGCGATCTGAGCGAGGTGCCGGTGATGATGCTGACCGCGCGCGCGGGCGAGCTCGAGAAGGTGCGCGGCCTCAAGGGCGGGGCGGACGACTACGTGACGAAGCCCTTCGGGCGCCAGGAGCTGCTCGCGCGCGTCGAAGCGCTGCTTCGGCGCTCGGGCCCGCGGAGCGAGGAGCCGACTACGTACGGCGACGGGCTCGTGACGATCGACTTCACCCAGCGCGAGGTCGCCGTCGGCGGGAACAAGGTCGCGCTGACGCCGCTCGAGTTCAAGCTCCTCACCGTCTTCGTCCGCCATCCGAACCAGGTGCTCTCCCACGAGCAGCTCCTCGAGCTCGTCTGGGGCGACGCGCTCAGCGGCTCGCGTGCCCGCGCGAAGCTCTACGTCGGCTACCTGCGCCAGAAGCTCGCGGAGGCGGGGGCGGAGGAAACCCTGATCGAGACCGTGCGCGGCTTCGGGTACCGCTACCGGCCCAGGGCCGCCTGAACCCGCGTTCGCAGGTCGGCGGTCGAGAACGGCTTCTTCACGTAGTCGTCGGCACCGGCCTCGATCCCGCGCGCAACGTCGGAATCCTGGACGCGTGCGGTGAGCAAGATGATCGGGATCGCGCTCGTCGGCTCGTGCTGCCGTAGCCGCTCCGTGACCTCGTAGCCGTCGAGCTTCGGCATCGAGACGTCGATGAGCGCGAGGTCCGGCGTGCGCTCGAGCGCCTCCTCGACCGCGCGCTCGCCGTCGGGTGCGCCGATCACCTCGTAGCCGTCCCGCTCGAGGCGCAGCGTGACGAGGCTGAGGATGTCCGGATCGTCGTCGGCGACGAGCACGAGAGGCCGCTCGCTCACGAGGCGATCTCCTCTTGTGCGGGCTCTGCCGGCTGCACTGCGCGGATCGGGATCGTGACGCGGAAGGTCGCGCCTTCGCCCTCGTTGCTCGCGAGGGTGATGCGTCCGCCGTGGGCGTGCACGATCGCGTTGGAGATGGCCAGGCCGAGCCCCGTTCCCTGAATCGCCTGCTCGGTCGCGCGCGAGGTCCGGAAGAAGCGCTCGAACACGTGCTCCTGCTCGTCTGCGGGGATGCCCATGCCTGTGTCGCGCACTTCGAGAATCGCGTTTTCGCGTGACGAGCTCGCGCGCACGTCCACCCGGCCGCCCTGGGGCGTGAACTTGACCGCGTTCGAGACGAGGTTGTCGAGGAGCTGCGCGAGCCGCGCCCTGTCGCCTGCGAGGAGCGGCAGCGGGCTCGTCGCGAGGGTCAAGGTGATCTCCTTCTCCTCGGCGAGCGGCCGCGCGGTTTCGACCGACTCGGCCGCGACGGCTGCGAGGTCGACCGCGCCGAACTCCAGGGAGAGCTTGCCCGCCTCGATCTGGGCGAGGAAGAGCAGGTCGCCGACAAGGTCGAGAAGCCGGTTCGCGTTTCGCTCCACCACACCCAGGAACTGGCGCTGCTCGTCCGTGACCTCGCCCGCCTCGCCGTCGAGGACGAGCTCGAGATAGCCGCGGATCGAGGTCAGCGGCGTTCGCAGCTCGTGCGAGACGAGGGCGACGAACTCGTCCTTCAGGTGATCGAGCTCGAGCAGCCGCTCGTTTCTCACCTCGAGCTCACGCGTGAACTCCTCCCGTTCCTGCTCCAGCCGCCTGCGGTCGGTGATGTCCTGTGCGATTGACGCGACGCCGACGACCTCGCCGGCGCGGTTGCGAACCGCGGACATGGTCACCGCGATGTCGATCAGGGTTCCGTCCTTGCGCCTTCGTGTGACTTCGAAGCGGCCCTCGCCGAACTCGATCACCGCTGCGATGCGCTCGCTCGAATCCGTCGTCTCCCCTTCCGGGACGAGGACTGAGCCCGATTGTCCGATCATCTCTTCGGCTGTGTAGCCGAACATTTGCTCGGCGCCCTTGTTCCAGCTCGTGACGATGCCGTCGAGGTCCGCGGACGTGATCGCGTCGTCGGACGATTCGACGATCGCAGCGAGCTTGAGGCGCTCGAGCTCCCCGAGGCGCCGGTCCGTCACGTCGAAGATCGCACCGTCGAGACGAACGCGCCCGTCCGCAGCGGTCACGGCCTGCCCGCTGCTCGATGACGTAGCGAACCGTCCCGTCGCGGTGGATGACGCGGTAGTCCGTCGTATACGGCCTTCCGCCCTCGACGGAGGAGGCGACTTCCGCCTCGAGCCGCTCGCGGTCGTCGGGGTGGACGACGCTGGCGAACGTCCGGACGCGGTTGTCGATGAAGTCCGACGATGGATAGCCGACGAGCTCCTCGATCGCGTCGCTCAGGAACTCCATGGTCCAGTCGGAGTCGATGTCGCAGCGGAAGACGGCGCCCGGGATGTTGCCGACGAGCCCGCGGAACCGGGCCTCGCTCTCCGTCAGCGCGAGGTCGCTGTTCTTGCGGGCGGTGATGTCGATCAGGAATCCCTGCGCCAGCGCCGGCTGCCCGTCGCCGTCGTGGATGATGCGGGTCTGGTCCTCCACCCAGATGACCCGACCGTTCTTGGCCCGCAGCCGGTACTGAGTGGAGAAGGTCTCGGCGTTCGCATAGCCGATGCGGTGCTCGTTGCGGACGCGCTCGGCATCGTCGGGGTGGATGACGTCCCAGAAGAGGCCGGGCGTGGCGAGCCATTCCTCCGGGGTGTAGCCGAGCAGGTCCTCGAGCTGCGGGCTGACGTAGGTGGAGAGGCCCGGGTTGTCGAGCGAGCTGACGTAGCTGACGAGCGGGAGCTCCTCGACGAGCGCGCGGTAGCGCGCGTCCGCTTCGCGCAGGCTGGCGAGCGCCTGCTTTCGCTCGGCGATCGACTTCTCGAGCTCGTCGCTCTGCTGCTGCAGCCGCCGCGTGCGGGCCTCGAGCGCGCCCGCCACCTGGCGCAGGATCGGGAAGAGCGATGCGTAGAGAAGGAGCAGCGCGAGCACCAGAGCGATCGCGACGGGCTTCACCGTCTCCATCGCGTCGGCGTTCACCTCGTCGAAGCGTCGTGTAGAGCTCGAGGACGCCGACAGGCTCGGCGGAGTCGTCCGTGCGCACCGGAGCGTAGGCGGAGAGGGCCTTGATGTTCTCGCCGTTCCTCCCTCGTCGTTCAGGCCGCCGACCTCGGATTTCGCGTCCCCGGCCAGCACCCCGGCGATCTCCCCGCTCGGATCTCGGTAGCCGATCAGCGTCGGGTCGTTGGAGTACGTGACCGTCCCGTCCTTCGACCAGAGCTTCACGCGCACGACCTCGCCGCCGACCACGTGGCTGAAGATGTGGTCGAGCTCGGCGCGGCGAGTCGCGTCCACGGGGCCCTCGAAGTCGGAGCGCTGGAACCGGTCCGCGAGGAGCATCGACGTCGTCTGGGCGCGCTCGAGCACCTCCCGCTCGGAGCGGGACTCCGCTGCGTGCCGCGCGAACCACAGAATCCCGGCGCCCGCCAAGAGCAGCGCGATCGCGCTGTAGATGGCAAAGCGCAGGACCAAGCGGGGCGACCTGCTGGCGCCGGCGTGAGAGCTCACGAACTCGTTATCGGAGTCGCAATCGGCTCGCTTAAGCTTGGTTCGTGGACCGCTCCGCCCGGCACCTCAGGCTTCTGACCGAGACGATCGCCGCCGTCAACTCGACTCTCGACCTCGACGAGGTCTTCCAGCTGATCGCGCACAAGGTCGCCGAGGCCCTCGAGACCGACGCATGCTTCGTCTATCTCTACGACGAGGCGGCGAACGAGCTCGTCCTGCGCGCCTCCTACGGCACGAGGGTGGAGGAGCTCACGCGCGTCCCGAAGATGCGCCCCGGCGAGGGGATCACCGGGGCCGCGGCCGCCGAGCGGGCGCCGGTGATGATCCCGAAGGCGGCTCATCTCGACCCCCGCTTCAAGCGCTTCCCGAACCTGCGCGAAGAGCAGTACGAGTCGATCCTCGCCGTTCCCATCCTCGCCAAGGAGCGCCTCGAGGGAGCCCTCAACGTCCGCACCGAGGCTCCCCGTGAGTTCGGGCCCGACGAGGTCGACCTCCTCATGGCGATCGCGGGCCAGGTCGCACAGGCGATCGAGAACGCCAAGCTCTACGAGCACGCGCAGCGCCGCGTCGCCGAGCTCGAAGCGCTCGCCTCCATCTCGGAGGCCGTCTCCGAGTCCCTCTATCTCGAGGAGTCGCTCGAGGCGATCGTGAAGACGACGATGGCGGCCGTCGACGCGACGGGCGCGGCGCTCGTGCTCGAGGACGGCACGATCGCCTGGCCGGAAGGACGCGCCGGCGCGCACGCGGTCAGGTTCCCGCTGCGCTGGCGCGGGCGGGAGGTCGGCGAGCTCGTCTGCGACCGCGACACGCCGTTCACCGCGGAGGAGGAGCGGCTCCTCGCCTCGATCGCGCGGCACGCGGCGGTCGCCCTCGAGCACGGGCGCGCGGTCATGCGCGGAGTCGTGGCCCAGGAGATCCACCACCGGGTGAAAAACAACCTCCAGACCGTCGCCTCCCTGCTCCGCCTCCAGGCCCGGGCGCCCGGTCCGGATGCCGAGAAGGCGCTCTCCGACTCCGTCAACCGCATCCTCGCGATCGCGGCCGTGCACGAGGTCCTGACCGAGCGCCGCGACGAGGAGGTCGACCTCGGCGAGCTCGTGGAGCGCCTCCGCGCGATGATCGTCCAGGGGCTGGCCGGGGAAAAGCACGTCGACTCCCGCGTCGAGTCGATCGAGCTGCACGGCGCGCGGGCGACGGCGCTGGCGCTGGTGTTCAGCGAGCTCCTCCAGAACGCGCTCGAGCACGGCGGCGACGAGGTGCACGTCGAGCTCGTGCGGCGAAACGGCGCGGTGAGCCTCACGGTCGCGGACAACGGCACGTGGGAGCCGGGCGACGAGGGCACAGGGCTCTCGATCGTGCGGGCGCTCGTCCGGGACGAGCTGAACGGCGAGCTGTCGCTCTCGGGCGAGGCGGGGCTCACGGCCGAGGTCACGTTCCAGCCGTGAGGTTCGCGGTTGACAACCTGGGAGACCCACCTCCCCGTCCCTATGGCTTCAGCCTAACCCTCCCGGGCGCGCGCGGGTGACACGCGAGGCTCACGAATCCGTGCCGGACGACGGCCCGCCGCGCCTTCGTATCCTCATCGCCGAGGACGAGACGATCATCCGCCTCGACCTCCGCGACGTCCTCGAGCGCGCGGGACACGAGGTCTGCGCCGAGGCGCGCGACGGCGAGGAGGCGGTCGCTCTCGCACAGACCGAGGAGCCCGAGCTCGCGATTCTCGACGTCAAGATGCCGCGGCTGGACGGCATCGAGGCGGCGCGGCGGATCCTCGCAGAGCGCCCGATTCCGATCGTGATGCTGACCGCCTACGGCCAGGAGGAGCTGGTCGCGCGCGCCGTGGAAGCCGGCGTCTTCGGGTACCTCGTGAAGCCGTTCCGGGAGACCGACCTTCTGCCCGCCATCCAGACTGCGCGCGCGCGTCACGCGGAGCTCGAGACCATGCGCGACGAGGCGGAGTCGCTGGCCGAGGCGCTTGCGACTCGGAAGGTCGTCGAGCGGGCAAAGGGGATCCTGATGGAGCGCGAGGGGCTCTCCGAGAACGACGCGTTCGTCCGGCTGCGCCGTGCGAGCCAGTCGTCGGGCAGGCCGTTGCGGGTCGTGGCAGAAGCGGTCATCGCAACGTTCGACAGTGACTGACGCGCGCGTCGCCGCCGCGGGCCTCGCGGTCGCCGTGGCCGTCACGACTGCGGTCGTGGCGACGCCCGCCCACGCCGCCGCGCCCCCGACCTGGAAGTCTCGCATGGCAGCCGCGGAGCGCTACGCCCAGACGCGCTCCGGGACGATCACGTTCGCGGTGGTGGACGAGGCCGGCCGGCTGCACGGTTATCACGCCCGCGCCGTCGCGCCGTCCGCGAGCGTGCTGAAGGCGATGCTGCTCGTCGCCTACCTTCGCCGCCCGGATGTCCGCGGCCGCGACCTCGAGCAGTGGGAGCGCGACCTGCTCAGGCCGATGATCCAGCGGTCGGACAACGCCGCCGCCTCGCGGATGGTCGGCCTCGTCGGCGAAGCGAGGCTCGACGCGCTCGCGAAGGCCGCCGGCATGGAGCACTTTCGGCTGCATTGGCCGATCTGGGGCGAGTCCGAGATCACCCCCCGAGGCCAGGCGCTCTTCTTCCACACGATCGACCGCCTCGTGCCGGCGAGACACCGCCGCTACGCGATGCACCTCCTCGCGACTGTCGTCCCGTCCCAGCGCTGGGGTGTCGGACGCGTTCCGCACGGCCGCTGGAACCTCTACTTCAAGGGAGGCTGGGGCTCGGGCACGGGCCTCGTCGACCACCAGGTGGCGCTCTATCGCGCGGGTGGCGAGCGCTTCTCGCTCGCCCTCTTCACCCGGTTCGACCCGAACCACGAGTACGGGAAGGAGACGCTGCGCGGCCTTGCCACTCGCCTGCTCCGCGGCGTGCCCGCTCCGGGCGGCCGCCTTCCCCGGGCCGGCCGCGCCGCGCTGAGCCGAGCAGCGGTCGTCACGGCACGGCCCGACTGCGCCGCCGTGACGATCCGCCCGCATGAGGGCGGGAAGCGCACCTTCGCCACCGGGGCGGCCTCGTGCACCGGCTTCCAAGTCGTCTCAGCCGGCTCGCGGGCGCTCTGGTCCTGGCCCGACAGCGGTGAGTCGCACCTGGCCGCCGCGGACTACGGCTCCCCGGCGCCCGTCGACCTGGGCGACTTCGACTCCTCGGATCCGCTCGGGCCTCTTGCCGCGAGCGGCGAGACCCTCGCCTACGCGCACGGGAACGAGGTGTCGACCGTGGGCGGCCCCGACTGTCCCGTGAGCGCCGACGTTCTCGCGGCGGGGGGAGACCGCCTCGCGGTCGGCGTGGGAAGCACGATCGACGCTCCTCGATCCGGACACGTGTGCCGTCGAGCAGGCCCTGGACGCGTCAGGGGCAGTCGCGGCGGTCGCACTCGACGACGGCCTCGCCGCCGTCCTCTCGCAGGGCTCAGCGGGCCGCACCTGGCTCGAGTGGTTCCGGATCTCGACGGGAAAGCGCCTCGGCAAGAGGGAGGTGGCCGCCGCCACGCTTCCCTCCCTCTCCGTTCATGAGCCCTGGATCCTCTACCGCTCCGTCGCACGCGCTTCGGGCGCTCGCGACCGGATCGGGCCGCACCTGGACCGTGTGGCGTCCGGCCGAGGCGCAGCTCGGCGTGCGGCTGCTCGGGCGAAAGATTTCCTGGGTGGAGGCCGACGGCGGCAGATCCCGTCTCTGGGCCTTGCGCCTTCCGGCGGACGACTAAGCTCTTCGGCGTGCGGCGGATCGAGCTTCGGGACGGAGCGGCGGGCCTGGACGCCCTCATCGTCATCGACCACGATCTCTTTCCGGTTTCGGCCGGCGGGACGCGGATGCTGCCGGACGTGGACGCGCGCGAGGTGGCGCGCCTCGCCCGCGCGATGACGTGGAAGTTCGCGGTCTGCGGCGTTCGCTACGCGGGAGCAAAGGCCGGGATCCGGTTCGAGGGAGGCGATCGCGACGCCGTTCTCGCCGCCTACCGGCGAGCCCTCACACCCTTCCGAGACGTCTTCCTGACCGGTCCGGACATGGGCACCCGGCCGGCCGACTTCGTCACTCCGGACCTCGTCGAGGACCTGCCTCTGTGGGCGCAGAGCCATGAGGGGCTCGGCATGGACGATCTGGCGACCGGCCATGGCGTCAAGGCGGCCGCCGAGGCCGCACTCGCACACCTCGGGCGGGGGCTCGAAGGAGCGACGGTTGCGATCGAGGGCTTCGGCAAGGTCGGCGCCGGAACCGCGCGCGCCTGCGCACGGGCCGGCGCGCGTGTCGTTGCGATCAGCACCGTGCACGGGCTCGTCGCCGACCCGGCCGGTCTCGACGTCGAGCAGCTGCTCGAGCTACGCGGGCGCTTCGGCGACCGTTTCGTCGAGAACGCTGACCGTGAGGCACGGCCGCGCGAGGAGCTCTTCGGGTTGGAAGTGGATGTGCTCGTCCCCGGCGCCCGCCCCGACTCGATTACGCGGAAGGTCGCCGAGCGCGTCCGCTGTGCTGTCGTCTCGCCCGGGGCCAACATCCCCTATGCGCCCGGCGTCGGTCGAGACTCTGCACCGGCGCGGAGTCGTCGCGATCCCTGACTTCATCTCGAACTCCGGCGGCGTGCACCTGTACGAGAGTGTCGAGCAGGACGACGAGCCGGAGGAGGCGCTCGCGAAGATCGAAGAGCTGGTCGCCGAAACGGTGACGAGCACCCTCGCCGCTGCGGACGCCGAGGGCGTGACGCCTCTCGAGGCCGCTCTCCGCGACGTGCGTGCCTACCTCGCTGCGGAGACGGGAGCTGCGGACAAGGTCCTGGACGACCTCGTCGCCGCCTAGCCGGCGACCTCGTCCAGCATCCGCTCCCAGCGCGTGAGGAGGCTCTGCAGCTCCTCGCGGGCCGCGCGGTGCGCGGCAACCGTGTCGGCATCGCCCCAGTCCTCCGCGAGCTTGCCCTCGATGCGGGCGATGAGCGCCTCCTGCTCCTCGATCTCGCGTTCGAGAAGCTCGAGTGGCTCCTGTTCCCGCGACGCCTTCTGCCGCCGCGGCTTCGGCTCCTTCTTCGGGCTGGGCTCCGGAGGCGGTGCCTCGCGCTCCTCCCGTGCCCGCAGGAGATCGGCCCAGCCGCCGTCGTAGACGCGCACGGTCCCGTCTTCGACCGCAGCGGTACGGTGCGCGACCGCGTCGAGAAGCGCGCGGTCATGTGACACGATCAGCACGGTTCCGGGGAACGCCTCCAGGGCCGCCTCCAGCGCCTCCCGGCTCTCCAGGTCGAGGTGGTTCGTCGGTTCGTCGAGGACGAGGAAGTTCGCGCCCGAGGCGACGAGGACGGCGAGCGCGAGGCGCCGCCGCTCCCCGCCGGAGAGCGCGGTGACAGGCTTCTCGTGCGCCTCCCAGCCGGAGAAGAGGAAGCGCCCGAGGAGCGACTGCGCGCGAGGCCTCGTCAACCCGGTCATCGCTTGCATGCAGTCGAGGACGCTCCCGCGTTCGTCCAGATGGACCTCCTGCTGCGGGAAGTAGCCGAGCTCGACGCCGTAGCCCAGCTTGAAGTCGTCGGCGACGATCTGCTCGAGGAGCGTGGTTTTGCCGCTGCCGTTCGGGCCGACGAACGCGACGTGCTCGCCCCGTTCGAGCGCGAGCGAGACGTCGTGGAGCAGCTCGCGGTCCGCGACGCCGACGTCGGCGTGCTCGATCTCGAGGACCGTTCGGCCGGTGCGCTTCGGGTCGCCGAAGTCGAACCCGAGCCGCTTCGAGCGGCGCGTGAGCAGGTCGTGCTCGGCCCGGACGCCCGAACGCTCCTTCTCCAGGCGCGAGATCTGCGTCAGCTTCGCCTGCGCCTGCTTGGCTTTCGACTTCTTGTACCGGAAGCGCGCAACGAACCGCTCGAGGCGGTCGATGTCGACCGAGATGCGGTCGGCGGTCTTCGCGGCATGGGCGGCGCGCTCGGCCTTCTCCCGTCGCCACGCGTGCCACGGGCCGGCGAAATAGGTCGCCTTTCCGGCCTCGAGCTCGAGCGTCGCGTTCGTGACCGCCTCCAGAAACCACCGGTCGTGCGCAACGAGGATCACGCCGGCGTCGAGCGCCGAGAGCTCTCGCTCGAGCCACTCGATGCTCGTCACGTCGAGGTGGTTCGTGGGCTCGTCGAGGAGGAGCAGGTCCGGGTCGCCGGCGAGAGCGCGCGCCAGCGAAGCGCGTGTCAGCTCGCCGCCCGAGAAGGTGCGAAGGCTGCGGTCGAGGTCGTCGTCCGCGAATCCGAGGCCGCGCACGACCGCTGTCGCGTGGTCACGCCAGCCGTAGCCGCCCGCGTGCTCGAGCCTGGCCTGCGCAGCCGAGTAGGCGGAGAGGGTGTCGGCCCCGTGATCCCCGGCCGCCATCGCGGACTCGAGCCGCCGCAGCTCCTCCTCGGCCGCGACGAGGTCGCGGGCGCCTTCGAGGACGTATTCGCGCAGCGTCAACCCGCGCTCGAGCGGAGGGCGCTGGTCGTGCAGCGCGACCCGCGTTCCCTTCTCGAAGGCGAGCTCGCCGCCGTCCAGACGGGTCTCGCCCATGAGCATCCGGAGCAGGGTCGTCTTGCCCGCCCCGTTGGGGCCGGCCAGGGCGAGACGGTCGCGCCGCTCGACCTTGAAGCTCACTCCGTCGAACAGCGCGTCGCCCGCAATCTCCTTTCTCAGGCGGGACGCGATAAGAACAGCCATGTGGGTATGGTTGCAGTGACGTGGCGAAGGACACGAAAACGGTCGAGCAGCTGTCGATCGAGACGATTCGCACGCTCGCGATGGACGCGGTCCAGCAGGCCAACGCAGGCCATCCGGGGACCGCGATGGCGCTCGCTCCCGTGGCCTACGTCCTCTACCGAGATGTCATGCGGGCGAACCCGTCGAACCCCGACTGGCCGGACCGCGACCGCTTCGTCCTCTCCGCTGGGCATGCCTGCATCCTCCAGTACGCCGCCCTGCACCTGACCGGGTACAACCTCGCCCTCGAGGAGATCAAGCGCTTTCGCCAGTGGGAGTCGCTCACACCCGGACACCCGGAGCACTTCCTCACCCCGGGCATCGAGACCACCACCGGCCCGCTTGGCCAGGGGATCTCGAACGCGGTCGGCATGGCGATGGCGGAGAAGTTCCTCGGCCAGCGCTACAACCGCCCCGGCCACACCGTCGTCGACCACCGCGTCTACGGGATCGCCTCCGACGGGGACCTGATGGAGGGCGTCTCCCAGGAGGCCGCCTCGCTCGCGGGCGCCTTCGGGCTCGGGAAGCTCACCTTCTTCTACGACGACAACCGCATCACGATCGACGGCACGACTGCGCTCTCCTTCGACTCCGAGGACAAGGGCAAGCGCTTCGAGGCCTACGGCTGGCACGTCCAGCACGTGGCCGACGTCAACGACCTCGCCGCCCTTCGGCGCGCCCTCACGAACGCGCAGAAGGAAGGCGGGCGCCCGTCGCTCATCGTCGTCCGCAGCCATATCGCCTACCCCGCCCCCAAGGCCCAGGACACCGCCAAGGCGCACGGTGCGCCGCTCGGCGAGGACGAGGTCCGCGCCACGAAGGGGATCATGGGCTGGGATCCCGACGCGCATTTCGTCGTCCCGGAGGGCGTCTACGAGCACATGAACCTGCGCGACAAGGGCCAGGAGCTCGAGGACGAGTGGCATCGCCGCTGGGAGGCGTGGCGGAACACCTATCCCGACATGGCCGAGGACTGGGACCGTGCGTTTGCCGGCGAGCTGAAACCCGGCTGGGCCGAGGCACTGCCCGAGTTCGATCCCGCCGAGAAGGACAAGATGGCCACGCGTGCCGCCGGTGCCGCCGTGATGGAGGCCTTCAAGAACTACGCGCCGACGATGCTCGGCGGCGCGGCCGACCTCGTCGAGTCGACGAAGACGAACTTCGACGGCGCGGGCGTCTTCGCGCAGGACTTCGCCGGGCGGAACATCCCCTTCGGCGTCCGCGAGCACGCGATGGGCTCGATCGTGAACGGCCTGGCCGTCCACGGCGGCATCGTGAAGCCCTACGGCTCGACCTTTCTCATCTTCAGCGACTACATGCGGCCGGCCGTTCGCCTCTCGGCGCTCATGGGCCTGCCGGTCGTCTGGGCCTGGACGCACGACTCGGTCGGCCTCGGCGAAGACGGCCCGACCCATCAGCCCGTCGAGCATTACATGGCGCTCCGGGCAATCCCGAACTTCTGGTTCTTCCGCCCGGCCGATGCGAACGAGACCTCCTACGCGTGGAAGGTCGCGCTCGAGCGCAAGGACGGCCCGGTCGGGCTCGCGCTGAGCCGCCAGGACCTGCCGGTGCTCGACCGCTCGGAGCTCGGCGACGCGGCGGGGGTGGAGCGCGGCGCGTACGTCCTCTGGGACGGCAACGGCAACGGCTCCCCGGAGCTGATCGTCATGGCCACGGGCTCCGAGGTCTGGGTCGCCCTCGAGGCGGCGAAGCAGCTGCAGGAAGAGGGCATCGCCACGCGGGTCGTCTCGATGCCGTGCTGGGAGCTCTTCGAGGAACAGCCAGTCGACTACCGCGACTCCGTGCTCCCGCCCGACGTCGAGGCTCGCCTCTCCGTCGAAGCCGGGGTCGGGCTCGGCTGGTGGAAGTGGGTCGGGCAGGAGGGAGACGTCGTCTCGCTGGAGCGGTTCGGCGCCTCGGCGCCGGGGGCGACGGTGCTCGAGAAGCTCGGCTTCACACCGGAGAACGTCGTCACGCGCGCCCAGGCGCTCATGCGCAAGCGGCAGCGCGTCGGCTGAGGAAAGGAAGGACATGGCTGAAAAGAGCAAGCTGCACAAGCTCTCCGAGCTTGGTCAGAGCATCTGGATCGACTTCCTCTCGCGCGACATGCTGCACTCGGGAGAGCTCGCCCGGATGATGAAGCAGGACGCCGTGGTCGGCGTCACGTCCAATCCGACGATCTTCCAGAAGGCGATCTCGGCCGGAGATGCCTACGACGAGCAGCTGCGCGAGGTGCTCGCGGAGGAGCGCGACCCGAAGGAGATCTTCCTGCGCCTCGCCGTGCAGGACGTGAACGAGGCGCTCGACCTTCTGCGGCCTGTGTGGGACGAGGGCTCCGGCAAGGACGGATACGTCTCGCTCGAGGTCGACCCGAACCTCGCCTACGACACCGAGGGGACGACCGCCGAGGCCGTCCGCCTGCACAAGCTCGTCGACAAGCCGAACCTCTTCGTGAAGATCCCGGCGACGAAGCCGGGCCTGCCCGCGATCGAGGACATGATCGCGAAGGGCAAGTCCATCAACGTCACGCTCATCTTCTCGCTCGAGCGCTACGAGGAGGTCGCGCGGGCCTACATCCGCGGCCTGGAGCGGCTCGTGGCCGGCGGCGGCGACCCCAGCACGGTCGCATCCGTGGCCAGCTTCTTCGTCAGCCGTGTCGACACCGAGGCCGACAAGCGCCTCGACGAGGCCGGCGGGCACGAGAAGCTCAAGGGGAAGCTCGCGATCGCCAACGCCAAGCTCGCCTACCAGCGCTACAAGGAGCTCTTCTCCGGCGAGACCTGGGACTTCCTGGTCTCCAAGGGCGCGACGCCGCAGCGGCCGCTCTGGGCCTCGACGTCCACGAAGAACCCCGAGTACCGCGACGTCATGTACGTCGAGGAGCTGATCGGGCCCGAGACCGTGAACACGATGCCCGAGGAGACGATCCAGGCCTTCCAGGACCACGGCAAGGTGGCGCTCACCCTCGAGCAGGGGATCGACGAGGCGAAGCAGCTCTTCGCCGACCTCGAGAAGGCCGGCATCGACTACGACGACGTGACCGACACCCTCGAGCGCGAGGGTGTCGAGAAGTTCGCCGACTCCTTCGCGGAGCTCATCGAGGGCATTCGCGCGAAGTCGGGCGAGCTGGTCCCGGCCTGAGGGAGCCTTGACCTCGCTCGCGCCCGCCGAGCTGGTCGAGCGCCTCTGGGCTCGCGACGCCACGCTCTGGACCGGCCACGACGAGAACCGCTGGCTCGGCTGGCTCGACGAGCCGCTTCGCATGCGCCAGCGCGTGACAGAGCTCGAGGAGTTCGCCGCCGGCACCGTGGGCCAGTTCGACTCGGTCGTCCTTCTCGGCATGGGCGGGTCGAGCCTCGCGCCCGAGGTGCTCCGGCGCACGTTCGAGAGCGACCACCTGCAGGTCCTGGACACGACCCATCCCGCGGCCATCCGCCGCGCGGCCGACGCGCTCGACCCGGCGCGCACGCTCTTCCTCGTCTCCTCCAAGTCGGGCACGACGCTCGAGACTCGCTGCCACCTCGACTTCTTCTGGGATTGGGCCGGCGGCCGCGCCGAGTCGTTCGCGGCGATCACCGACCCGGGCTCGGAGCTCGAGGCGCTCGCCCGCAAGCGCGGCTTCCGCGCGGTCTTTGCCGGCGAGCCGACCATCGGCGGCCGCTACTCGGCGCTCTCCGCCTTCGGGATGGTCCCGGCGGCGCTCATCGGCGTGGACCTCGAGCGCCTGCTCCTCCGCGTCGAGGAGATGGTGGAGGCCTGCCGCCTCGACGACGGCAACCCCGGGCTCGAGCTGGGCGAGCGGATGGGCCAGGGCTGGAAGGACGGCCGCGACAAGGTTCAGATAAGCGGCGTCAGCCGGGGTGGCTTCGGGCTCTGGGTCGAGCAGCTGATCGCGGAGTCGACCGGGAAGCAGGGCAAGGGCCTCGTTCCGGTTCCCGTGGACGAGCCCGCGGACGGCATCGACCGCCAGAGCGAGGAGGCGCGCGTCACCGATCCCTACGAGCTCGGGCAGGAGTTCTACCGCTGGGAGTTCGCCACCGCCGTCGCGGGGGCGATCATCGGCATCAACCCGTTCGACCAGCCGAACGTGCAGGCGGCGAAGGACCGGACGAACAAGGTGCTCGCCGGCGACGAGCCGCCGCCCGGCGACGAAGGGCCGAGCCTCGAGGAGCTCCTCGAGGCGGCCTCGCCGCCGGACTACGTCTGCATCCAGGCGTTCATCGACCCGGCGCGCGAGGCCGAGCTCGAGCCGCTCATCGATCGCGCGCGCACAGACCGGCTGTGTCGTCACCCACGGCCTCGGGCCACGGTATCTCCATTCCACGGGCCAGCTGCACAAGGGCGGGCCGCCGGAGGGCCGCTTCGTCCAGGTCGTCGACGATCCGGGCGACGACCTGGCCATCCCGGACCGTCCCTTCGGCTTCGGCGAGCTGATCAGGGCACAGGCCGACGGCGACCTCGCCTCGCTTCGCGAGCGCGGCAGGCCTATCGTTCGCGTCAAACTGGAGGATCTCGCATGAAGCTCGGGATGGTCGGTCTCGGCCGCATGGGCGGCAACATGACGAAGCGGCTGGAGAACGACGGCCACGTCGTCCAGACCTACGCGCGGAGCGGAGGAGGCACCGCGAGCTCCCTCGAGGAGCTCGTGAGCCAGCTCGAGCCGAGGCGCGCCGTGTGGCTGATGATCCCGGCCGGCGAGCCGACCGAGCAGGCGGTGCAGGAGCTCCTCGGCCTGCTCGACGAGGGCGATGTGATCGTCGACGGCGGCAACTCCAACTTCAGGGACTCCCAGCGGCGCGCGGGCCTCGCGGCCGAGAAGGGGATCGGCTACGTCGACGCCGGCGTCTCCGGCGGGATCTGGGGGCTTGCGAACGGCTACTGCCTCATGGTCGGCGGCGAGGACGACGCCGTCTCGTTCCTCGAGCCTGCGTTCACGACGCTCGCGCCCGACGACGGGTACGCGCACGTCGGCCCGTCCGGCGCGGGCCACTTCGTGAAGATGGTGCACAACGGGATCGAGTACGGCCTCATGCAGGCCTACGCGGAGGGGTTCGACATCATGAACTCCTCCGAGTTCGACCTCGACCTGCACGAGATCGCCGGCATCTGGCGCTACGGATCGGTCGTGCGCAGCTGGCTCCTCGAGCTTCTGCACACGGCGCTCGAGAACGAGGGCAACGACCTCGAGCACATCGCCGGCTACGTCGAGGACTCGGGCGAAGGGCGCTGGACGGTCTTCGAGGCGATCAACGAGAGCGTGCCCGCCCCGGTGATCAGCGCGGCGCTCTTCGCACGCTTCGCGTCACGTGAGGACGAGTCGTTCGCAGCGAAGATCAACGCCGCGCTCCGCAACCAGTTCGGCGGCCACGCCGTGAAGAGCGAATGAGCATCTCGGAGGAGGTCGAGGCGCCGAACCCGCTCGAGGAGGGGCTGCGCCGACGGCGCTCGCCGGAGCCGTGCGCGCTGACGATCTTCGGCGCCTCCGGCGACCTGACGCAGCGCAAGCTCTTCCCTGCGCTCTACGCGCTCGCGTTCCGCGACCTGCTGCCGCCGAAGTTCGGCGTCGTCGGGGTGGCGCGCACCGAGATGAGCGACGAGGAGTTCCGGGAGAAGATGAAGCAGGCGATCCAGGACCACGCGCGCGACGAGTTCCGCCAGGACGTCTGGGACGAGTTCGCCGAGTCGATCCGCTACGTGGCGACCGACTTCGCCGACCAGGGCGGCGAGGAGCACGTCGTCCAGTGCCTGAACGAGCTCGACGAGAAGTTCGGCACGGCCTCCAACCGCATCTACTACCTCGCCGTGCCTCCCTCGGCGATCGAGACGATCGTCGTCGAGATGGGCAAGCGCCGCGCGGCCGAGGGCTGGACGCGCGTGATCGTCGAGAAGCCGTTCGGCTACGACCTCGAGACCGCGCAGCACCTGAACGAGGTCGTCCACCGGCACTTCGCCGAGGAGGAGATCTTCCGGATCGACCACTACCTCGGCAAGGAGACGGTCCAGAACATGCTGGTCCTGCGCTTCGCGAACGGGATCTTCGAGCCGATCTGGAACCGCCAGTTCATCGACCACGTGCAGATCACGGTCGCCGAGTCGCTCGGGATCGAGGGGCGCGCCGACTACTACGAGGGCGCCGGTGCCGATCCGCGACATCGTCCAGAACCACCTGCTCCAGCTCGTCGCGCTGACCGCGATGGAGCCGCCGATCGACTTCACCGCCGAGTCGGTGCGGAACGAGAAGGTCAAGGTGCTGAAGGCGCTGCACACGCCCGGCCCCAAGCACGTCGTCCGCGGCCAGTACGGGCCCGGGTACATCGAGGGCGAGGAGGTGCCCGGATACCGCGAGGAGCCGGAGGTCGCGCCGGACTCCATGACCGAGACCTTCGTCGCCGCGAAGCTCTACGTGGACAACTGGCGCTGGGCGGACACGCCGTTCTACATCCGCACCGGCAAGCGGCTGCCCCGGCGAGAGACGACGATCGCGATCCAGTTCAAGCGCGCTCCCCATCCTCCGTTCGAGCTCGACTCCGACGACGCGCTTCGCCCGAACGTGCTGCTCGTCCACATCCAGCCGGACGAGGGCGTCTCGCTCGCCGTGGGCGCCAAGGTCCCCGGGCAGGGCATGTCGATCCGCACGGTGCACATGGACTTCCTCTACGGAGGCTCGTTCCGCACGGGCCTGCCCGAGGCCTACGAGCGCTTGATCCTCGACTGCATGCTCGGCGACGCGACGCTCTTCACACGCTCGGACGAGGTCGAGGAGCAGTGGGCGCTCGTGGACTCGATGGTCGCCCCCTGGAAGCGCGACCGCCCGAACTTCCCCAACTACGCGGCCGGAACCTGGGGGCCCGTTGCCGCCGACGAGCTGATCCACCGGGACGGACGCTCGTGGAGGCGGCATTGACCGAGGGCGTCACCATTCGCCAGATCGAGCAGGAGCTCGGCCGCCTGCGGCACGCGGCTGCAGCCCCGGGCAGCGCGCCGAACCTGCGCACGAGCGTGATGACCCACCTCGCGTGGGTGCCCGAGCGCTGGGTCGACGCGGCGACGGACACTCTCGCGGGAATGGGAGAGCGGCATCCGTCGCGCACGATCCTCCTCCTCCCGCGCCCCGACGACCCGCGCGACGCGCTCGACGGGGAGGTCGACCTGCGCTGCTTCGTGCGGGCGGGAGAACAGGGGCAGGTCTGCTCCGAGGTCATCTCGCTCGGGCTCTGCGGCCCGCGGGCGAAGGCGCCCGGAAGCGTGGCCATGCCGCTGCTCATCCCTGACCTCCCGGTCTTCCTCCGCTGGCGCGGCGAGCCGTGGTTCGGCGACCCCGCGCTGGACCAGCTGACGGAGATCGCCGACCGTCTCGTGCTGGACTCGGACGAGTGGGGCGAGTGCGATGCAACGATGACGCAACTGCCGGAGCTCTTCGACCGGGTCGCCATCTCCGACATCGCCTGGGCGAAGGTGCAGCCGTGGCGAGAGGCGTGTGCCGCGCTCTGGCCGGACATCGGGGAGGCCGACTCGCTCCGGGTTGCGGGTCCGCGCGGAGAGACGCTCCTTCTCTGGGGCTGGCTGCGGGCGCGTCTCCGGCGCGAGCTGGAGCTCGAACACGAGCCCGCCGGCGAGGTCGAGCTCGTGGCGATCGACGGCGAGGATGTCCCTGCGCCGCGCGCGAAACGCACCTCGTCGAGCGACCTCCTCTCGGACCAGCTCGAGATCTTCGGTCGCGACCGGATCTACGAAGAGGCCGTGACCGCGCTCGCCGCTGTGCCCGCTTAGGGGACTCGGAGCGCGACCGGGGCGATCCCGGCGTCGACGAGGTTCTGCGAGAGCAGTCCGACGAACGGATGCTCGTCGGCCGAGAGGCCGTTCGGGTTCGCGATGAGGAACGTCACCTTTCCGGTCGCCTTGGCGACGGTGTAGGCCGTCGTGTAGCGGCGGATGAGCGTCTCGGTCGCGGCCGCGTCCCTCGAGTGGACGCTGAGCCTGATCGAGCTCTGATCCGGCAGCGCCTGGGCCGCTGCGATTGCGGCCGCCTCGTCGGCCGCCCGTGAGGCGGAGCCGGCATCCGGCGCGCGGCCGGGCCACGGATCGGCGCCGAAGAGCGCGTTCCAGAGGATGTGCTGCATCCCCTGCGTCCAGGCGCGGTAGTTCGGATCGGTCGTGAAGAGGACGAGGCGCCCTGCGCCGACGGGCTCGTCGGCGACGGCGGCCGTGCCTCCGAGCTCGTCCTCGCCGCTCGCGAATCCGGAGACGAAGAAGTCCTGCGAGCCGAAGGCGGGGAAG
The DNA here is from genome assembly GCA_963766725.1 of uncultured Actinomycetes bacterium. Lineage (GTDB taxonomy): Bacteria > Actinomycetota > Thermoleophilia > Gaiellales > Gaiellaceae > DATEOR01. The sequence continues at coordinate 29,256 of CAVYBK010000012.1, read as the reverse complement.
CGGACCGGCGCGGCACCGTTCACGGTCGTCATCACGTCGTCGTAGTCGTACAGCGCCCAGTCGAAGGGGCCGACGCCCGTTGCCAGCGGGCTCGTCTGGTTGACGGCGACTCGGAAGAGGCTGCCCGGCACGTCCGAGTGGGCGGCGCGCAGGCGCGCGGTCGTGAGGCCGAGCCGCGCTGCGAGCTCCGTGCCGCCGCGGATGCCGACGAAGCGGCCGCCGTTGTTCACCCACGCGCGAAGCGCATCCTTCCCGGGCTTGCCGAGGTTCAGCGTGGCGACCTGGGCGTTTCCGTTCGTCGCGACCAGGACGTCGACGTCGGCGAGACCGCCCGCGGCGATGTCGGCGGCGGTCACCTCCTGGAACGGGACGTGCCAGGACTGGTCGAAGAGCCAGCGAAGCCAGCCGGCAGACTCGCGCGCCGCCGTGCTGCCGGACGTCTGCAGGACGCCGATCCGCGGGAGGTTCGCCGGCAGCGTCGGGGGGGCCGGCTCTGCCAGCGGTGCGACGAGGCTTGCCGAGGGGCTCACCGTTGCGCCGGAGTAGCCGCCGGAGACGTTGAAGAGCAGCGGTTGGCTCCACGCGCTGACGTCGTAGAAGAAGTTGACCGGCGGATACGTCGTCTCGTTCAGCATCGCCTGCACCCAGTGCTTCTGGCGCTGCGCAAGCGGGATCCAGTACGTGCCCACGGGCAACGTCGTCGAAGTCACGGGACGGCCATACGGATGGAAGTCGGAAACGGTGAGGCTGTTCGTCAGCCGGTACACGTCCACCTCCATGCGCTGGAGGCGGCGGACGAGCGTCTGCACGTCGCTCGCCTTGGCCGGGTCGTCGGCCCGGATGAAGTAGTTGCGCACGGGGGCGGTCGGCACATGCTGCTCGATGGCGTTCTTCGGATTGACGACGATGTTCGGCTCGAGCTGACCCGCCTGTCCTTCGGCGAGCGCCTCGACCCAGGCCTGATGCCACTCGCCGAGGATGCGCTGCTTGTTGATCGCCGCCTGGGAGATGGACGTCCACTGGGCGACGTACTGCTCGCGCGTCCGTATCGGCATCTTGTCGCCGCTGTACTTCTCGAAGGTCATGCCCGCGGCCATGAACCCGTTGGCCGGCACCGTGTCGCCGTAGTAGACGCCGAAGAAGTCGTACGTGCGGCCGTTGAAGAACGGGATGTGCTGGCGCTTGAACTCGGCCTGCATCGAGGCCCCGTAGATGTTGTTGATCCAGTCGACGACCTGGCTCGTGACCTCGTGGTAGACCGGGTCGGCGTTCGGCGGGAAGAAGAATGTGTTCGTCCCCATCTCGTGGTCGTCGATGAAGAGGACGGGTGGGTACTGCTTGACGAGCTCGACCTTGGAGTCGGTCTCGGGCTGGGTGCGCGCGAACCAGTCGCGGTTCATGTCGAACCCGTAGGAGTTCTGGCGCCGCTCCGCCTCGCGCCCGTCCGGGTTCTGGATGGGGACGATGACGACGATCGCGTTGTCGAGGATCCGCGCCGCTGCGCAGTCGCTCCGGTCGGCGAGGTCGTAGAGGACGCGCAGCGACGCGTCGGTGCCGCTCTCCTCGCTCCCGTGCACGTTCGAGGCGATCCAGAGAATCGCGGGGGTGCTGGCGGCGAGCGCAGAAGCCGTCCCGGCCGGCGTTGCCGGATCCATGAGCGTTCGCGCGTTCGCCTGGACGGCTGCGAGCCCCGCCGGGCTGACGTTCTCCGGCTTCCCGACGATCGCGTACGTGAGCGGCCGGCCCTCGACCGAGTGCCCGAAGACCCCGGAGACGACGCGCGGGCTGGCGGCGTCCACCGCGGCGACGTACTCGTCGGACTCCGCAGAGGTCACCTCCTGGGAGCCGAGGTCGAAGCCGAGGACGTCATTTCCTGTCGGCACCTCGCCGCGGAAGGTCGGCGGCGTGAACGGGTCGCAGGTCGGGGCAGCGCCGACGGAGCGCGTCGTCCCGGCGACTACGACCACGGCGCACGCGAAGAGCGTGGCCAGCGCGAAGGAGAGCCTGCCCCCCAAGAGGCGAGGGACCTTAACAGCGTTCGAGCGCGGCTTCCAGCGCGAGGCCGGCGCCGAGAACGAGCGCATCCTCGCCGGCCGGGGCGACGAGCGAGACGGATGCGGGGAGCCCGTTCTCCGCGGCTCCGCACGGCAGCGCGAGGGCGGGCCAGCCGAGCACGTTGAACGGCTCCGTGAAGCGGAGCACGCTCGGGCGCAGCTCCCGCTCGGCGAGGGATCGCGAGGGCGCCACGGTCCCGATCGTGGGCACGACGAGGAGGTCGAAGCCTTCGAGCGCCTCGAGTGCATCGATCCGGTACTGGTCGCGCGCCGCGACGCTCTCCTCGCATTCCTCGTCTGTGACCTCGAGGGCGCGCTCGACCTTCCAGCGGACGTTGGCGCCGTAGAGTTCGCCGTGCTCGGCGAAGAGGTCGCGGTGTACCTCGGCGACCTCCCGCTGGAAGGCCGGGTCGATGTTTGCCGGCATGAGTGGAAATGGGATCTCCGCGCTGCGTTCCGAAGAGCGCCGCGGCCTTCCGAACGCGTTCAGCCACGCCCGGATCGGCGTCGGCGACCCAGGCGAGCGCGACGCGCACGTCCGCGAGCTCGAGCGGTGTGGACGGGAGCAGCGGGTCGAGCGCCCTCATCATCGCCGCGCAGGCGGCGACGTCCCTGGCCATCGGCCCGGCGGTGTCGAAGGACGGGGCGAGCGGCCAGCAGCCCTCCATGGGAGACGAGGCCGTGCGTGGGCTTGAAGCCGACGATGCCGCAGCAGGCCGCCGGGATCCGGATCGACCCTGCGGAGTCGGTGCCGAGCGCGGCGTCGCAGAGGCCCGCGGCGAGAGCCGCGGCAGAGCCTCCGCTCGATCCGCCCGGGTAGCGGTCCGGCGCGAGTGGATTGCCGACGTCGCCGAAGTGCTCGTTCTCGGAGGTGATCCCGTAGGCGAACTCGTGCAGGTTGGTCTTCCCGACGACCGCGTAGCCCCCGGCCTCGAGGCGCGAGACGGCGGCTGCCGTCCGCGCGGGGACGTGCTCGGCGAAGATCGCCGACCCGTAGGTCGTCCGGAGGCCGGCCGTGTCGAAGAGGTCCTTGACGCCGAGGCGGATCCCGTCCCCTGGCTCCTCGACCTCCGTGATGAAGGCGTTCAGGCCCGTCTCAGTAGGCGGCGTGCCAGATCTCGGCGACGATGATCGACCCGGCGAAGAGAACGACGACGAGGCCGAAGAGCAGGAGGCCGAGCCGCAGGTTCTTGCGGGAGAGCTCGGGGTCCATCAGAAGAGGATCGGGTCGAGGGCCATGGCGACGAAGAGGAGTGCGAGGTAGGCGAGCGAGAAGGAGAAGAGCCGTCGCGCGTTGGCGGGAGTCGTGTGGCGCCGCAGGACGAGCGCCAGCGCCACGAACGCGAGCCCGAGCGCAAGCGCCGAGACGAGGTAGAAGACGCCGAGCGTGTTCGAGAGGAAGGGCAGGAGCGAGATGCCGAGGAGCACGAAGGAGTACGTGACGATCGAGCGCGCGGTCTGGGCCTCGCCCTTCACCACCGGGAGCATCGGGACGCGTGCCGCCTCGTAGTCGCGCCGGATGAGGAGCGCGAGCGCCCAGAAGTGGGGCGGCGTCCAGAAGAAGACGATCAGGAAGAGCCAGAGCGCCGGCAGCGTCAGGTTCCCCGTCGCCGCGGCCCAGCCGACGAGCGGAGGGACGGCGCCGGCAGCGCCGCCGATGACGATGTTCTGCGGCGTCGAGCGCTTGAGCCAGCGGGTGTAGACGAGGACGTAGAAGAGGCCGCCGGCGAGCGCGAGGACCGCCGCGAGCACGTTCACGAAGCTCGCGAGGACGACGAAGGAGAGAGCGGAGAGCGCGAGGCCGAACTCGAGCGCGCGCTCCACCGGCACGCGGCCCGTCGCGACAGGACGCTTGTCGGTGCGCCGCATGTGCACGTCGATGTCGCGGTCGAGGACGTGGTTCAGCGCGCTGGCGCCACCGCAGGCGAGCGCGAGGCCCGCCATCGTCGCGACGAAGAGGCCGGCGGGCGGCACGCCTTCGGCCCCGACGAACATCCCGCCCGCGGCGGTGAGCAGGAGCAGCACCATGATGCGCGGCTTCGTGAGCGTGAGGTAGTCCCGCCAGGCGGCGCGTGGGACGGGCTCGCCGCCCCGGGCGCAGACCGCGGCTGCCACGGCCGAGGCCACGAGCGCCGCGGCGCCCAGCGTGAGATGCACAGCCGTCGGCGCGCCGGCGAGCGCCGAGAGCCCGGCGAGCGCGAAGAGGCCGAAGGCCGAGCCCGAGGCGACGAGCAGCGTTCTCCGGTTCCGGTGGGCGAAACGCGCGCAGAGGACCACGGCCGCGAGAAGGACGAGCGTGATGTTTGCGACGACGTCGTGAGCGAGCCCCCACTCGCCGGTCGCGACGACCGCGGCCACGCCGGCCGTTGAGGCGAGCGCGAGAAGCCGGAGCCAGGGACCGGGCGTCACGTCTCACGCTCCTGGAGCCGCAGGCGCAGGTCGCGGAGCGGCCGCGCGCTCGTCACGTATGGGACGCTGTCGAAGTTGTTCGGCGCCGGTGGCGAGCTCGCGTACCACTCGAGCGTGTCCGCGCCCCACGGGTCGGGCCCGACGCGGCGTCCGCTGCGCCAGCTGGCGACTGCGTTCCAGAGGAAGACGAGCATGGCCACGCCCATGAGGAGAGCTCCGATCGACGAGATGACGTTGTACCACTCGAAGATCCCGCCCTGGGTGTACGTGTAGATCCGCCGCTGCATGCCCATGAGGCCGAGCAGGTGCTGGGGGAGGAAGGCGAGGTTGAAGCCGACGAAGAGGAGCCAGAAGTGGATCTGCGCGAGGCGCTCGTTGTACATCCGCCCGGTGATCTTCGGGAACCAGTAGTAGACGCCCGCGAAGACGCCGAACACGGTTCCGCCGAAGAGGACGTAGTGCATGTGCGCGACGACGAAGTACGAATCCTGGGCCTGGTAGTCGAACGGAAAGACGGCGAGCATGATCCCGGTCAGGCCTCCGATCGTGAAGAGGCCGAGGAAGCCGAGCGCGAACATGAGCGGCGCGCGAAAGATCAGGTGGCCGCGCCAGAGGGTCGCCAGCCAGTTGAAGATCTTCACCGAGGTCGGCACGGCGACGGCGAGCGAGGTGGCGGCGAAGAACGCCTGCAGGTACGTCGGCATTCCGATCGTGAACATGTGGTGCGCCCACACGAGCATGCTCGCGAACGCGATGCCGATGGTCGAGAACGCCACGGCCTTGTAGCCGAAGATCGGCTTCCGCGAGAAGACCGGGAGGACCTCCGAGATGATCCCCATCGCGGGCAGCACCATGATGTAGACCTCGGGGTGCCCGAAGAACCAGAACATGTGCTGCCAGAGGATCGGCCCGCCGTCCTCCGGCGCGAAGAACGTCGTGCCGGCCTGGCGGTCGAGGAGCAGGAGCGTCGCCGCCGCGGCGATCGTCGGGAGAACGAGGACCAGGAGCACGGAGTAGGCCTCGATCGCCCACGTGAAGAGCGGGATGCGCATCCAGGTCATCCCCGGAGCGCGCATGTTGTGGATGGTGACGATGAAGTTGATCGAGCCGAGGATCGAGGCGACGCCGGTGAGGTGGATGCCGAGGATCCAGAGGTCCTGGCCGTGCCCCGGACTGAACTCCTCCGACGAGCAGGGGGTGTAGGAGGTCCAGCCGCACTGGGCCCCGCCCTGGTCGGCGAGGAAGCTCGAGAGGAGCACGAGCCCGCCGAGGAGGAAGAGCCAGTAGGACGCGGCGTTGAGGCGCGGGAAGGCCATGTCCCTGGCGCCGATCATGAGCGGCACGAGGTAGTTGCCGAACCCGGCGAGTACCGGGACGACGAAGAGGAAGACCATCGCCGTCCCGTGCATGGTCACGACCTCGTTGTAGGCGCCCTTCGTCAGGAAGCCCGAATTCGCGTGCGAGAGCTGGATCCGCATGAGCATCGCCATCACGCCGGCGGCCCCGAAGAAGACGAAGGAGGTGACGATGTAGAGGATCCCGATCCGCTTGTGGTCCGCGGTCGTGAGCCAGCTCGTGACCGAGCCCTCCTTCCAGGTCGGCGCCATCGCCTCGCTTCGCGTCGCCACTACCCACCCCCTCCCGTCGTCGTGGGAGGTGCCGTCGAAAGCGTCTTATTGGACTCGATGTACGCGATCAGGGCGTCCAGCTGCTCGGGCGGCCACCCGCGCGCGACGGGCGGCATGTAGTAGTCGAATTGCGACGTGTTCTGACCCGTGTGCAGGAGGTCGTCGAGCCCTTCGCGGTTGGTCAGCGTGCCGTTTCCCGCGATGGACGGGCCCACATCTCCCTGTCCGTCCAGGCCGTGACACGTAGCGCACGCGCCTTCCCAGGTCGCTTTCCCGAGCGCGAGCGTCTCCTGCTGCGAGGCGAGCACGGACTCGTACTCGTCCTGGTTCAGGACGGTGACCGTGGTCGGCATGAACGCGTGCTGGACGCCGCAGAGCTCGGCGCACTTGCCCTCGAAGTCGCCGGTCGCCTCGGGGACGAAGCGCAGGGAGTTGATGCGGCCGGGGATGGCATCCATCTTCCCCGTGAGGGCGGGAACCCACCAGCTGTGGATGACGTCCATGCCGGTGAGCTCGAGCTCGACGGGCTCGTCGACCGGGAGGTAGAGGGTGTTCACGGTCGTTTCGCCGCCCGGGTAGCGGTACTCCCAGTAGAACTGGTGCGCCTCGACCCGGACCGTCAGGTGCGCCTCGTCTTCGACGCCCCGTGCCTGCACCGCCGGGATCTGGGTGAAGGTGAAGATCGCGAGCGCCGCGAGGATGATCGCGGGGATCGCCGTCCAGATGATCTCGAGCCGGGTGTTGCCGTGGATCTGCGGCCCCTCGGCGCTCTCGGGCGTGTCGCGCCGGCGGCGGAAGCGGACGATGAAGAGGATGAGCGCCGTCTCGACGAGGACGAAGACGACCGCGCAGAGGCCGAGGACGATCCAGTAGAGACGCGAGATCGCCTCCCCGCTCGGGGTGTCAGGGCCCGGGGGACCGAGACCCCCGGGAGCCGCGAACGCGGACCCCGCGGCGAACGCCGAAAGCACGGCGATTGAGACAGCGGCAACGAGCTTCCGGAGCATCAAGCGAGGGCATTCTATTCGGGCGGATCCCCCGAACGGGGGAGTTGCGTTTCACCCGTTTTGTGGTTCAGTGCAAAAAACGGATATACCTCGTTCGAGGTGCTTCGCCGGGAGTCGGAAGTAGGGTTTGGGAGGGTTTCGCGCGCCGTGGAGGGGCGCGGTCTAGGCTTCAGCCCCAGTGGATGAAGCCTGGGTCGTGCCCCTTCCGTCTTCGGTGCAGGAGCCGTTCGAGGTGTTCGTGAACGGCGTCCTCCAGGCGCCCGGGCGCGACTACGAGGTGCGCGGGCGCGAGCTTCGCTTCGACAAGCCGCTCGCCAAGGAGGGGCGGCTCGGGACGATCCGCTGGCTCTCGATCTTCCTCGGCATCGCGGGCACCTACCGGAAGAACGACAGCGTCGACGTGGTCTACGAGAGCGGCGGGCAGCGGACGCGTTGCCTCCGCCCTGCCGATCATTCCTCCCAAGGGAGAGCCGTCCCGCCGACGCACGTAGCGCAGAGCTCGATGCCGCGGACGCGCGCGAGCAGCTTGTAGATCTCGCAGCCGGCGCAGATGCCGGTCGCCGCAGCGGCGAGCGCGAGGCCCGCGACGAGCAGGCCGAGCGTCCAGCCGATGACGTCGTAGCCGAGGACGAGGGCGATGGAGGCGGCGCCGAGGAAGCCGACGCCGACCTTGTTCGCGAAGCGCGGCGGGCGTGAGTCCTCGACCGGGCCTTCGCCGACTCTCGGCTGGACGAGCTCGAAGTAGGCGACGCACGGAAGGCACCAGCGGCGCCCAAGCGTGAGCCCGATTGCGAGCTGCGCGGCGAGGATGGCGAGCAGCGGCCACCAGCCGGTGAGGAAGGCCACGAGCGCCAGGGACCCGATCACCGCCTGGTTGAAGCGCGGTGCGTTCGCGTCGATGACGTCGAGGTCTCTGTAGGGGTCGGCCGTGCGGGGTTGCTTCATTTAGGAAAGCTTACTCTCATCCGCCGGATCGGGCCATTACCGTGCGCGAGACGTGAAGCCGCAGGTCTTCCTCACGAGGCGCGTGCCCGACCCGGTGCTCTCGCGCCTCGAGGCGTCCTTCGCGCTCTCGGACGAGATCGCCGGCTCGGCCGGCCTCGTGACGATCCCCGCCGACGCCGTCGGCGCCGAGCTCTTCGACGCCGCCGGGCCGAGCCTCCGCATCGTCGCGAACTTCGGAGTCGGCTACGACAGCGTCGACGTGGCCGAAGCCACGCGGCGCGGCATCGTGGTCTCCAACACCCCCGATGTGCTCACCGAGGCGACCGCCGAGCTGACGATCGCCCTGATGCTCGCTCTGCTCCGGCGCGTGGTGGAGGGAGACCGGCTCGTCCGCAGGCGGGACGAGTGGGCGCTTGCGCCGACGTTCATGCTCGGCGAGGGCCTCGCCGGAAAGACGCTCGGGATCGTGGGCCTCGGCCGCATCGGACGGGAAGTCGCCCGGCTCGCCGAGGCGTTCGGCATGCGCGTCGTCCACACGCGCGGGTCGGGCCCGTACGAGGAGCTTCCGCTCGACCGGCTCCTCGCGGAGGCCGACGTCGTCTCCCTCCACGTGCCCCTCACGCCGGAGACCCGACACCTCATCGGCGCCCCCGAGCTTGCGCTGATGCGCCCAAGCGCAGTGCTCGTCAACGTCTCCCGCGGTCCGGTCGTGGACGAGGCGGCGCTGGTCGACGCGCTGGTGGAAGGTCGGATCGCCGGCGCCGCGCTCGACGTCTACGAGCATGAGCCGGAGGTCAGCGCGGGCCTGCTCGGGCTCGAGAACGTCGTCCTCTCGCCGCATCTCGGCAGCTCCACGCACGTCGCGCGGGAGGCGATGGGGATGCTCTGCGCGGACGCGCTCGAGGCCGTCCTTCTGCGTGATGAGCTGCCGGCGAACGCGGTCAACCCGGAGGCCTGGAATGCCGAATGACGAACCGAAGAGGGGACAGGCGCAATCGCTATCCTCAAACCAGAGACTTACGTGCCCGAGCAGCAGTTCGAAGACCTCAATTCAGGCTTCATCCAGGAGCTGTTCGAGCAGTACCTGAGAGCGCCCGAGTCGGTCGACCCGGCTTGGCGCGCCCTCTTCGAGCGCACCCCCGAGAAGCTCGAGTCGAGCCCGGTCGTCCAGCGAGTCCGCGAGCTCTACCCTGGCGCCGCGAACGGCGGCAACGGAGCTCCTGCCGCCGCCGAGGCGGACGCGCCCCGCAGCAGCTCCTCGGTGCGGTCGCGGCCGCGATGGCGCTCGTCAAGGCGCATCGCATGCACGGCCACCTTGCCGCGCGCCTCGACCCGCTCGGCAGCGAGCCTCCCGGAGATCCGGCGCTCGAGCCCGAGCGCCTCGAGCCCCGGCTCACTCCCGAGCTCCAGGCCCAGGTGCCCGCACGGGTCCTGCGCGTCCACGTCCCCGGCGAGACGCTGGCCGATGCCCTCCCGCTTCTCCGCGAGACGTATTGCGGGACGATGGCCTACGAGATCGAGCACATCTCGAGGCACGAGGAGCGCGTGTGGCTTCGGACGGCGATCGAGTCGGGCCGGTTCCGCACGCCTCTCGAGGAGGACGAGCGGCGCATGCTGCTCCGGAGGCTGACCGAGGTCGAGGGGATGGAGCGCTATCTGCGGCGAGCGTTCCTCGGCCAGAAGCAGTTCTCCATCGAAGGGCTCGACGCGATGGTCCCGATGCTCGACCAGGCGATCGAGCTCGCCGCGAAGGACGGCGCCCACGATGTCGTCATCGGCATGGCGCACCGCGGACGGCTGAACGTCCTCGCGCACACCGTCGGCCGGCCCTACGACGTGATCATTCGCGAGTTCGAGGGCGAACGGCAGCTCGAGGCGGTCGGGTCGGATCCCGAAGGCGGCTCCGGCGACGTGAAGTACCACCTCGGCGCCGAGGGCGTTCGCCACACCGAGGCGGGCGAGGTGACGGTGAGGCTCGCGTCGAATCCGAGCCACCTCGAGTACGTCAACCCGGTCGTCGAGGGCGAGACCCGCTCGATCCAGACCGACCACAAGGTTCCCGAGGTCGACCACGACCCGAAGCGCGCGCTCGCCGTCCTCATCCACGGCGACGCCGCTTTCCCGGGCCAGGGCGTGGTCGCCGAGACGCTCAACCTGGAGAACCTGCCCGGCTACTCGACCGGCGGCACGCTCCATCTGATCGCCAACAACCAGATCGGGTTCACCACCGATCCGGAGGAAGCCCGCTCGACCCGCTACTCGAGCGACCTCGCGAAGGGCTTCGACATCCCGATCGTCCACGTGAACGCCGACGACGCCGAGGCCGCGGTCTTCTCCATCCGGCTGGCGATGGCATACCGCGAGCGCTTCCGCAAGGACTTCGTCGTCGACCTCGTCGGCTACCGGCGCTTCGGCCACAACGAGGGCGACGAGCCCGGCTACACGCAGCCGCTCATGTACAAGACGATCGAGTCCCATCCGAGCCTGCGCGAGCAGTACGCCGCGCGCCTCGTCGAGGAGAGCGTCGTCACCGAGGAGCAGGCGGCCGAGCTCGACGAAGCCGTGCAGTCGGCCATGCGCCAGGCGCACGAGCAGCTGAAGGCCTCGATCGAGGCCGGGACCTCGCCGCAGCAGAAGGAGAAGGAGCGGCTCGGCCGCGGCTCCGACGTCCCGATCGAGACGGCCGTGGACGCCGCGATCCTCCGCGAGTTGAACGACCAGCTCCTCACGGTGCCCGAGGGTTTCACGGTTCATCCGAAGCTCGTGAAGCAGCTCGAGCGGCGCCGGGAAACGCTCGGCGAGGCCGGCGGGATCGACTGGGCGCAGGCCGAGGGCCTCGCCTTCGGGAGCCTCGTCGTCGCCGGCACGCCCATCCGCCTGACCGGCCAGGACACCGAGCGCGGCACGTTCTCGCACCGCCACCTCGTCCTGCACGACTACGAGACCGGGGACGTCTACACGCCGCTGGCCCACCTCCCGGCGGCCTCGGCTCCCGTGCAGGTCTACAACTCGCCGCTCTCCGAGGTGGCTGCCGTCGGCTTCGAGTACGGCTATTCGGTGGCCTGCCCGGCCGCGCTCGTCCTCTGGGAGGCCCAGTTCGGCGACTTCGTCAACTCCGCCCAGGTCATGGTCGACCAGTTCATCGTCTCCGGCCTGTCGAAATGGCACCAGAGCTCGCGGCTGACGCTCCTCCTCCCGCACGGGTACGAGGGCAACGGGCCCGAGCACTCGAGCGCGCGGCTCGAGCGCTTCATGCAGCTCGCCGCCCAGGAGAACATCCGCATCGTCAACTGCACGACCGCCGCGCAGTACTTCCACGTCCTCCGCCGCCAGGCTCTGCACCCGAAGGCACGCCCGCTCGTCCTCCTCACGCCCAAGGGGCTCCTGCGCCTGAAGGAGTCGACGTCCAAGCTGGACGACCTCGCGGGCGGCAGCTTCCGTCAGATGCTCGACGACCCGCGCCTCGACGAGGAACGGCGGCGCCAGGCCGGCCGGCTCGTCCTGTGCTCGGGCAAGGTCTACTACGACATCGTCGGCCATGCCGCCCACCAGGAAGCCGAGGGAGTCGCCGTCGCGCGCCTCGAGCAGATCTACCCGTTCCCGGTCGCTGCCTACGACGAGCTCCTCTCGCGCTACCCGAACATCACGGAGCTGATCTGGGCCCAGGAGGAGCCGCAGAACATGGGCGCCTGGCGCGCCATCCGCCACCGGCTGGAGGAAGGCCTGCCGGACGAGGTGCGGCTCCGCTACGTCGGCCGCCCGTGGCGCGCGAGCCCGAGCGAGGGCTACCCGACCGCGCACGCGCTCGAGCAGGACCGGATCGCCCGCGAGACGCTTGCCGTCTACTAGCCCGAGCTAACCGGGAATCGCCCAGGGCGTCGAAATCTCGGTGGGCGGACTCTTTCTCGCGGCCTGGCGTCTGGTCCTGAAAAGGGCCGCGTCCGACCGTCTCATCGTCGGCGCCGCCTTCGTCACCGTGCTCCTGGCCGCCGCGCTCCTCGCCGCGGGGCCGATCTACTCCGAAGCGGTCGCGCTCAGCGGTCTCGAGCGCACCCTCGAGGACGCGCCGGCGCGCGACTCCGGCCTCGAGGTCTCCGGCCGGATCCCGCTCGCCGACGCGAGCGCGACGGGCGAGAGGGTCGAGGGCGGCATCCGCGCCGTGCTCGGCGACGACGTGGCCGTCTACCGGAGCGGGATGTCCGACTCCTATGCGGTCCCCCAGGGAGGCGGCCGCCCGGCGGATGCGCTCGCCGTGTTCGGCTTCTACGACGGTCTCGAGGAGCACGCAACTCTGGTCGCCGGGGACTGGCCTTCCTCGGGAGGAGCAGACGTCGTGGAGGCGGCGCTCCCGGCACCTGCCGCGGAGGCGCTCGGCCTGGCGCCCGGCGACGACATCGCGCTCGCGGCCATCGGCGACCCGACCCGGAAGGTCGACGTCCGGCTCACGGGCACGTACCGCGTCGACGATCCGCGTGATCCGTTCTGGTGGGGCCACCGGCTCGAGACCGGCGGCGAGCGGACGATCGACTTCACGACCTACGGCCCCTTCGTCGTGAACGAAAACGCATTCGCCCCGGTGGCGGGATCGGAGGCAAACCTCGCCTGGCGAGCGGCCCTCAGCCCGAGCCGCATCACCGTCGCCTCGCTGCCGAAACTTCGTGAGGACGTCTCGACGTTGCAGGGGCACCTGAACGAGGGCGCGTCGCGAGCGGTGTCGGTAGACACCGGGCTCGTCACCGTGCTCGACCGCACCGACCACCTGCTGACGGTCACGCGCTCCGGGGTGCTGATCCCCTCCGTGCAGCTCGCCATCCTCGCGGGCGCGGCGCTCCTCTTCCTCGCAGGGCTCCTGTCGGAGAGGCGGGGGCTCGAGTCGGCGATCATGCGCTCCCGGGGAGCGGGCGGGGAGGGCGTCGCGGCCCTTGCGGTGATGGAGGGAGCGCTGCTCGCCGTGCCCGCGGCAATCCTCGCGCCCTGGGTCGCCGTCTTCGGCTTGCAGGCGTTGAACCATGTGGGCCCGCTGGCGCAGATCGGCCTCGAGCTCGATCCCCACGTGACGACGACGTCGTATGTCCTCGCGGTCCTCGCCGCCCTGCTCTGCGTCGCGGCCCTTGCCCTTCCCGCGCTCCGGTCTGGCGCGGTGACGTCCACCGTTGCCGGGCGCGGGCGGCCGGCAGCCGAAGAGCTTCGTCCAGCGCGCCGGCCTCGACCTGATTCTCGTCGCGGTCGCCCTCATCGCGTACTGGCAGCTCCGCCGCTACGGCGGGCCCGTCGTGGAGAGCGTTCGGGGGAGGCTCGGCATCGACCCGCTGCTCATCGCGGCACCTGCGCTCGGCCTCCTCGCCGGGGCGGTTCTCGCGCTGCGTGTCGTTCCGGCCGCGGCCTCGCTGGTCGAGCGGGTCGCGAGCTCGGCGCGGGGGATGGTGGCCGCGCTCGGGACGCGGGAGCTGGCGCGCCGGCCCCAGCGATACGCGCGCTCGGCTCTCCTTCTGACGCTCGCGCTCGCGATCGGCCTCTTTGCCTCCGCCTACAGCCGCACCTGGCTCGCGTCCCAGCGCGACCAGGCCGACTACGCAGCTGCCGCGGACGTGCGGGTCGAGCCGAGCGAGCGCTCGGGGTCGATCCCCGCGCTCCAGCTTCCGGGTGCCTACGCGAGCCTGAACGGCGTGCGCTCCGCCCTTCCCGTCTACCGCGAGGCGCTCGACCTGTCGGATTCGTCCGGGCCCGCGACCCTGCTCGGGATCGATGCGGATAGGACGGCCGGGGCGGTCAGTTTTCGGGGAGACCTGGCGAACCGCCCGCTTGCCGCGATGCTCGCTCCCCTCGGCGAGAGCCGTCCGCGTCTCGCCCAGGTCCCGCTACCCGGCCGGCCCACGCAGCTCGCGCTCGACGTCGACGTGGAGGTCGCCCGTCTGCCCGGGGACCGCGCACTCTTCGGGACCGGTGCGCGCCCTTCGCTCTCCGTCGTGATCAGGGACGCAGGCGGCCTCCTCTACCGCCTGCCCACGACCGGCTTCGGAGTCTCGGGCGCGAGAAAGCGCATCGTCTACGACCTCTCCGGGCCGCACGGCGAGGCCCCGCGCTATCCACTCTCGCTCGTCGGAGTGGAGACGAACGTGACCCCGTCCTTCCGCGCGAACCGGCCTGTATCGGTCGACGTGCACTCGGTGGAGGTGGGCGACGGGTCCGGCGCCTTCACGCGGATCGACCCGCCGGATCAGCCCTGGCAGGTGAGCTCGAGCCAGATCGAGGACGCCGACCAGCCCTCCCGCGTCGTTCGTGTGAGCTCCGACGGCTTCTTCTCTCTCGACGTCTTCTCGGGCTCGGTGTCCACGTTCCCGAGTCGCGGCTCGATCACGTTCACCGCTTCGCCCGGCCGCAACGCGCCGGTGCAGGCGATCCCCGCAATCGCCACGAGCCGCTTCCTCGCCGACACGGGCACCTCCGTCGGCGGCCGCGTTCCGCTCGGTCCTGCCGGGCCGGTCCTCGCGCTGGCCGGTTCTGCCAAGGGATTCCCCACGCTGCCGGGCTCGGCGGGCGGGGTGGTCGTCGACCTGCCGACGTACGCAGCCGCCGAGTGGCTCACCGACGGGACGATCCTCGAGCCGACGGAGTGGTGGCTCGACGTGGACGGGCCGGCGGCGCCGGTCGCAGCCCGGCTCGCAGCGCCTCCGTATTCCAGCGACGTCGTGGTCGACCGCGCGGCCAGGGCGCGCGCACTCTCCACCGACCCGGTCGCGCTCGGCATCAGCGGCGCGCTCTACATCGGCTTCGCGGCGGCGGCGATCTTCGCGGTGATCGGCTTCGCGGTCAGCTCCGCGATCTCCGCCGCCGAGCGGAAGACGGAGTTCGCGGTCCTGCGCTCGGTGGGGCTCTCGAGAGGACAGCTTTCCGGGGCGCTCGCCATCGAAGGCGGCCTGACGGCCTGCCTGGCGCTCGCCGCCGGCACCGCGCTCGGCGTGCTCCTCGCCTGGTTCGTCCTGCC
This sequence comes from uncultured Actinomycetes bacterium, assembly GCA_963766725.1. Classification (GTDB taxonomy): domain Bacteria; phylum Actinomycetota; class Thermoleophilia; order Gaiellales; family Gaiellaceae; genus DATEOR01. The sequence continues at coordinate 14,228 of CAVYBK010000012.1, read as the reverse complement.
GTACGTCTCGCTGAGCGGGGAGGGCGGCCGGCCGTTCCCCGACGTCATCGTCCACTTCCCGTGGCGGACGGCACTGCTCCTCGAAGGGGCGTTGCTCCTCGCCCTCGCCGTGGTCGTCGCCCTCGAGATCCGCGTTCTCGCGCGCGTGCGCCTGGCACCGGCCCTCCGCGCGGGAGAGGACCGATGAGCGGCCTGCGCTCCCTGCTCACGCCGGTCATCCTCGCAGTCCGGCGGATCCGCTCCGACCTGCCGCTCACTGCGCGCGGTCTTCGGCGTCGTCCTGGTCACGAGCTTCGTCTTCGCGGCGGCGCTGCGTGCGTCCGAGTCGAACGCGGACGAGGGGCTGCGCTTCGCCGTTCAAATGGCGAGCCCGTTCGAGCGAAACGTCGAGATCACGCGGGCAGGACGCATCGAGCCGTCGGGCCAGGATCCCGTCGACGCCGTGAGCGCCGCCGGCACGCGGCTGGCGCAGAGCTTCCCGGAGTCCGTGCGAGAGGTGATTCGCAACCGCCGCGACACGGTGGAGACGACGCGCTACACGGCCGTCGACGCCCCCGGCGTGCCCGGACCTGCGGGGACGACTCGGCTCATGACCCTGGAATACGTGCAGGGAGCGGCCGACCGCGTCCGCCTGGTCGCGGGCCGCATGCCCGAGAAGCGCGACGAGATCGTCCCGCTGCCGTTCCGGCTCGGCCAGCCAAAGGCGCCGCTCGTCGAGGTCGCCGTCCCGCTCGCCGCCGCGAACCAGCTTTCGCTCCAGGTCGGCGACGTGCTCTATCTGGAGCCTGACTTCGAGGACGTCCTCGTCGGCGCCGTTCCGCTCAGCGAGCGGCGGATGATCGCCGCCGAGGTGACCGGGATCTTCTCCCCGAAGACGGACGCGGACGCCGCCTGGCTCGACGACGCGCGCCTCGGCGCCCCGGTGATCCGCGACACCGACCAGCGCCGCTACGTCTATGGCTTCGGCCTCTTCGCGCCGTCGGCCTACGACGAGGTTGCGGACGCGACGGTTCCTCTTCCGCTGCGCTACTCGTGGCGCTACGACGTGGACGCGAGCGGCTTCGACGCGGGCACGATCGACCGGCTCGATTCCGACGTGCGCAAGCTGGACGCGAGCTTCGGGGAGTCGACGTTCGGCCAGCGGCTCGGGACGGGCGTACGCACCGGGCTTTCCGAGGTGCTCACCGACTACCGGAGCGACCGGGACGCGGCCGCCGCGGTGGTCGCGATCGGCGCAGTCGGCCTTCTCGCGCTCGCGCTCGCCGTCGTCGCCCTTCTCGGCGGCCTCGCGGCGAATCGCCGCGGCGAGAGCATCGCGCTCGTCCGCTCGCGCGGCGGCGCGTCGTGGCAGGTGCTCGGCGCCGAGGCGGTGGAGGGGGTAGCGGTTGCTCTCCCGGCCGGGTTGCTGGGATACGCGCTCGCCCTAGTGCTCGTCGACGGCCGTAGCGTCGTGACCCCGCTCCTGCTCGTGCTCGGAATCGTCCTGGCGACCGGCGCGATCCTGGCCGTGGCCGCGATCGGCGCCGCCCGCAGCGGGCTCGCCGCCCGCGGGCGCGAGGAGGTGGCCGTCACGGCTGTGTCACCGCGCCGGCTTGCGGTCGAGGCGGCGGTCGTCGTCTCGTCGCTCGTCGGCATCTACCTCCTGCGGAGGCGTGGTCTCGCGGATGCGAACGGCTTCGACCCATACCTCGCGGCGGTGCCGCTGCTCCTCGGGCTGGCGGCGGGGATCGTGGCCGTCCGCCTCTATCCGCTGCCGGTTCGGTTCCTCGCGGCGGCGGCCGCGCGTAGGCGTGACCTCGTTCCTGCGCTCGCCCTCCGTCGCGTCGCGCGGCAGCCGGGAGTCAATGCGGCGCCCCTCCTCGTCCTGCTGCTCGGCGTGTCGGTCTCGGTCTTCGCCGCGGTCATGGCGGCGACCCTGAGCCACGCCCAGGAAGGCGCGGGCTCGGCCGCCCTTTCGCCGCTCGCGACGGGGACGCTCGACGCGTTCCGGGCAGGAGCCGCGCTCGGCGCCGCCTACGCTGCTTTCGTGATCGTGCTGGCGCTGCTCCTCACCGCGAGGTCCCGGCTGCGCGACCTTGCCTACCTGCGCGCGCTCGGCCTCTCGCGCCGGCAGGCGGTCGGCGTTACCGCCGCCGAGCTCGCCCCGCCGTTCGTCGTCGCGCTGGTCGTCGGAACCGCCCTGGGGCTCGCGACCGCCTATCTCGTCGAGCCCGGCCTCGACCTGACCGCCCTGGCCGCAGGCGGCCGCGAGGTCGCCCTGCGCCTCGACCCGGTCGCGCCGCTCCTGCTCGCGGCCGGGCTCCTCGCAGTCTCCGCGGCCGCCATCTGGGCGACCGCTGCGGTCGTCCGGCGCATGAGCCTCAGCCGTTCACTCAGGATGGGAGAGAGATGAGCCAGATCGTCTGCGACAACCTCGTCAAGATCTACAAGGTCGCCGACCTCGAGGTCGTCGCGCTTCAGGGCCTCGACCTCGCCGTCGAGCCGGGCGAGTTCATCGCCGTCGTCGGCGCCTCGGGCAGCGGAAAGTCGACTCTCCAGAACATTCTCGGAGGGATGGACGTGCCCACGGCGGGCAAGGCCGAGGTGGCCGGGTTCGACCTCACCTCGCTGACGCCGAAGGAGCGGACGATCTACCGCCGCAGCATCGTCGGCTTCGTCTGGCAGCAGACGACGAGGAACCTCCTTCCGTACCTCAACGCCGAGGAGAACGTCGAGCTGCCGCTGATCCTCGAGGGTTTGCGCGGGGCCGACCGGCGCGAGTACGCGGTCGAGCTCCTGCGGCTCGTGGGGATGGGCGAGAGGGCGGGCCACAAGCCCGACCAGCTGTCGGGCGGCGAGCAGCAGCGCGTCGCCATCGCGATCGCGCTCGCCAACCGGCCGCGCGTCCTGTTCGCGGACGAGCCGACGGGCGAGCTCGACACCGAGACCGCAGCCGAGATCTTCGCCACCCTGCGCAGTGCGAACCGTGAGCTCGGCGTGACGGTGGTCGTCCTCACGCACGACCCGCTCGTCTCCGAGCAGGTCGACCGCACGATCGCGATCAGGGACGGGAGGACGAGCACGGAGACCCTGCGCCGGCGCGAGATCGACGAGCTCGGCGACCACCAGGTGATCGCGGAGGAGTTCGCCGTTCTGGACCGCACGGGCCGGCTTCAGCTTCCCCAGGAGTACATGGACGCCCTCGAGCTGGAGCGGCGAGTCCGCCTCGAGCTCGAGCCGGACCACATCGGCGTCTGGCCTGACAAGCACCACCGGGAGCAGAACGGTGACTGAGCCGATCGCGGCCACCGAGGCACTCCACCGTGAGTACGAGACCGGCGACGCCGTCGTCCACGCGCTGCAGGGCGTGGACGTGCGCATCGGCCGCGGCGAGCTGACGGTCGTCCACGGGCGCTCCGGCTCGGGGAAGACGACGCTGCTCAACATGATCGGCGGCCTCGACCGCCCGACGGGCGGTCGCGTCTGGGTCGACGGAGCCGAGGTCTCGGCGATGGGGGAGGACGAGCTCGTTCGCCTCCGGCGGGAGAAAATCGGCTTCGTCTTCCAGGCGTTCGGCCTCGTCCCGATTCTGACCGCGGCCGAGAACATCGAAGTGCCGCTGCGCCTGCGGAACGAGCATCCGGGCGCGCGGACGAAGCGCGTTGGCGAGCTCCTCGAGCTCGTCGGGCTCGCGGGCCGCGCCCGCCACCGGCCCTACGAGCTCTCGGGCGGTGAGCAGCAGCGAGTGGCGATCGTGCGCGCGCTCGCCAATCGGCCCCAGCTCCTGATCGCCGACGAGCCGACGGGCCAGCTCGACTCCTCGAACGCGCGGACGATCATGGAGGTCATCCGCGAGCTCGTTCGCAGCGAGGGCGTCTCGGCGATCGTGGCGACGCACGACCCGCTGCTTCTGGACGTCGCCGACCGGGTCGTCGAGCTGCGCGACGGCGAAGCGGTCTAGCGCTCTTCGGCGCGGCGCTCAATCCCCGCAGCCTTTCGGCCGAAATCCCTCTGTGGATGGACGTTTCCAGCCGAGGCATCGGTCAACGTGAGGTGGGCATGGCCCTGCGTGTCCCCCAGCGCGCCCCCGTCAGCGAGGTCGACGACCTCTGGATCCCATTGCCTGACGGAGGACGCCTCTCCGCGCACCTCTGGCTGCCGCCGGGAGCGGACGCCGCTCCGGTGCCGGCGATCGTCGAGGTCTCGCCCTATCGGCACGAGGACCACACCCGCCGTCGCGACGCAGTCCGCCACCCCTATTTCGCCGAGCACGGATACGCCTCCCTTCGCGTGGACATTCGCGGGAGCGGCGCCTCGAGCGGCGTCCTCCTCGACGAATACACCGAGCAGGAGCAGGAGGACGTCTGCGCCGCGCTCGAGTGGGTCGCTGCGCAGACCTGGTGCACGGGCTCGCTCGGGATGATCGGTCTTTCGTGGGGCGGCTTCGCCGCGTTGCAGGCCGCCGCCCGCCGCCCGGCCGCGCTGAAGGCCGTCGTCGCGGTCTGCGCCAGCGCAGACCGCTACGGCGCGGACGTCAAATACCACGGCGGCTGCGTCCTCGGCTGCGAGCTCCTTCCCTGGTCGTCGACCATGCTCGCGATGAGCGTCCGCCCGCCGGACCCCGACCTCGTGGGCGAGGGCTGGCGGGAGCTCTGGCTCGAGCGCCTCGAGCAGGCCGTTCCGTTCGCGGAGACCTGGCTCGCCCACCAGCGGCGCGACGACTACTGGCACACGGGCTCGCCGTCCGACGACTACGCGTCGGTGGAGTGCCCCGTCTACGCGGTGGGCGGCTGGGCCGACCCGTATCGCCAGGCGGTCCTCGACCTGCTCGCCTCGCTCTCCTGTCCACGCAAGGGCCTGATCGGCCCGTGGGCGCATCAGTATCCGGAGGAAGGGACTCCGGGGCCGGCCTTCGACTTTCGCGCCGAGTGCGTCCGCTGGTGGGATCACTGGCTCAAGGGCGCGCCGACCGGCGTCATGGACGAGCCCATGCTCCACGCCTGGATGCCCGGGCCGGCGGCGGACGGCGAGTCGGGCGGGCGCTGGGTCTCGGAGGAGATGTGGCCTCCGCTCAGGCCGGTTGCGGGCGAGTATGCGCTCGGCGACGGCACGCTCGCGCTCACACCTTCGCCCGAGCGCGCGTTCGAGCTGTCCTCACCCGAGAGCACGGGACTGGATGCCGGTGGCTGGTGTCCGTGGACGGACGCGGACCTCGCGGGCGACCAGGGCCGCGACGACGACCTCTCGCTCGCCTTCACGAGCGAGCCGCTCGAGGAGTGCGTCGAGATCCTCGGCACGCCGGCTCTGACCGTCGAGGTTTCCGCCGAGGAGGCGCGGGCGCTTCTCGCGGTGCGGCTCTGCGACGTCGCGCCCGACGGGTCCTCGCGCCTCGTCACGCGCGGGCTCCTGAACCTCAGCCACCGTGCGGGAAGCGCCGACCCGCAGCCGCTCGAGCCCGGGCGGCGCGAGCAGATCCGGGTTCCGCTCGAGGCGATCGCGCACGCGTTCCCGGCGGGGCACCGGATCCGGGTCGCCGTGAGCTCGTCGTACTGGCCGTGGGCCTGGCCCTCGCCGAGGCGCGCGGGCCTCACGCTCTTCACCGGGCCCGCATCGCGCTTCGAGCTGCCGGTGCGCCCGCAGGTGAAGCGCGACTGCATCCCGGGGGGACTCCTGCCGCCACCGGTCCAGGCAGAGATTCACGGCGGCAGCATCCGCCGGCTCGTCCACGACGGCGATCCGGGCCCGGCTCGCTTCACGCTCGAGGTCGAGCGCACGCGTGGACGACGGCACGTCCCGCCGGGCACGCTCGAGATCGAGGGCGCCCAGACCGACGTCTACCGGATCGAGGACGGCGACCCGCTTTCCGCGGAGGTCGAGTGCCGGCGCCGGATGGGCATGATCCGCAACGGGTGGTCGGCCCACGTCGAGACGTCCAGTTCGATGACGGCCGACGCCGAGACGTTCCTCCTCGTCCACCAGGTGGACGCCTACGAGAACGGCGAGCTGGTCTTCTCGCGGGCGCGGACCTTCACGGTGCCGCGCGATCTCGTCTAGCCCTCGTGGCCGCCTGATCCACCGCTAACATCGTTGTGCTCGAAGGGGCCGTCATTCCGCGGCCCTTCTCTTTGCGAAGGAAGGGGTCGGTTCGTGCACGTGAGCATGTCCAAGTTCAAAGGGGAGATCGAGGATCTTCCAGGCACCGCCCGCATGGCCAGCGAGGCCATGCTCGACTGGCTGCAGCAGATCGACGGCTACCGGGGCCTGCTCGCGCTCGTCGACGAGGAATCGGGGAGCGCCTGCTTCGTCACCTTCTGGGAGAACGAGGAGGCAGTCGTCAAGACGCGCGCTTCGCGCACCAGCCTGCGGGACCAGATGGCCGCGACCGCGGGCGCCGAGGTCGTCGGCTCCGAGGAGTTCGTTGTGGCCTATTCCGACCTGGTCGGCTAACGCGTTAGGATCGGCCGGTGCCGGAGGACGGCGGCATCGCGATCAGCCTCCAGGGCGTGGGCAAACGCTTCGGAGACGTTGTCGCGGTCCGCGAGACGAACCTCGACATCCGCGACGGCGAGTTCTTCTCCATGCTCGGGCCGAGCGGGTGCGGGAAGACGACGACGCTCCGTATGATCGCGGGCTTCGAGGTGCCGGACGAGGGCCGCGTTGTCCTGCGCGGAGCGGACGTGACCAACGTGCCGCCGAACCAACGCAATGTGAACACGGTCTTCCAGCACTACGCGCTCTTCCCCCACATGTCCGTCGTCGACAACGTCTCCTTCGGCCTCGAGCTGAAGCGCGTGCCGCGCGGGGAGCGGCGTGACCGCGTCAAGCAGATGCTGGAGGTCGTCCAGCTCGAAGGCATGGAGAAGCGCAAGCCGCAGCAGCTCTCGGGCGGCCAGCAACAGCGTGTCGCGCTCGCCCGTGCGCTCGTGAACCGGCCGGCCGCGCTCCTCCTCGACGAGCCGCTCGGCGCGCTGGACGTCAAGCTCCGCAAGCAGATGCAGCTCGAGCTGAAGCGGATCCAGACCGAGCTCGGCACGACGTTCGTCTACGTCACGCACGACCAGGAAGAGGCGCTGACCATGTCGGACCGGATCGCGGTCATGAACGGCGGCGACATCGAGCAGATCGGCGACCCGAAGGAGATCTACGAGCATCCGCAGACGCCGTTCGTCGCCGACTTCGTCGGCTCGCTGAACGCGTTCGACCTGCGCGTCGACGAGGTCGCGGACGGGCTCGCCGTCATGCGCGTGAGCGAGCGGGAACGACTCGTCGTTCCGGTTGGGGCGGGGACGAAGACGGGCGACGAGCTGCGCGTCGCTGTCCGGCCGGAACGCGTTCGCATCGAGCCGACGAACGGCCGCAGCGCCCGAGGGCGGGTCCACGCTCGAGGGAACCGTGGCCGAGCTCGTCTATCTCGGTGGGCTGACACAGTTCCACGTCGAGACGAGCGCCGCCGGGCGGCTCGTCAGCCACCGCATGGACGACGAGATCGCCGCCGCGCTCGAGCCCGGGAAGCGCGTCACCCTCACATGGCCTGCCGAGCACGCGTACGTGCTCGCAGGCGCCGTTTCCTCCGAGACCTAGACGGCCATCCGCCGCTCGGCGCGGGTGCGGAAGACCTCGGCGGCGGTGACGATCAGGAGCGAGGCGACCACGACGACGGAGCCGAGCGCGAGGATCTGCGGCTGCAGCGCCGGCGTCCGGGCTCCCGAGTAGACGTAGACCGGGTAGGTTCCCTCGCCGGCCGGGACGAGGAACGAGGCGATCGCGAACTCGTCGAAGGAGATCGTGAAGGCGATCAAGGCGGACGAGAAGAGCGCGGGCACGATGAGCGGCAGGGTCACCCGTCTGAACGCCGTCCATGGTCCTGCCCCGAGGTCGCGTGCCGCGTCCACGATCGCCTGGTCGAGGGTGCGGAGCCGCGGCAGGATGATGAGGAGGCAGTAGGGGACGGAGACGGCGATGTGGCCGAGCAGCACGGCCCACAGAGACCGTTCGAGCCCGAGCCAGTTGAGCAGGATCAACAGCCCGACCGCGAGGACGATGTACGGGATCACGAGCGGGAGGAGGACGAGCGCCGTCACGAGCCCGCGGAGTCGTAGCTTGTGGGCCGTCATTCCGACGGCGGTCATCAGGCCGAGCAGCGTCGCGCCGATCGCCGCCGCAATGCCGATCCAGAGGCTCCGCTCGAGCGAGTCGATCAGCTCGGTGTTCGAGAAGGCGTTGTGGAACCACTTCGTCGTGAAACCCGACCAGGGGAACGTCTGCACGAAGCTGTCGTCGAAGGCGAAGATGATCATCACCGCGAGCGGCGCGTAGAGGAAGATCGCCAGTAGGACGAAGTAGCCGCCGAGAAGGCGCCCGCCCGTCTTGCTCGCAGCGACACTGCTCATGCGGTCGCCCTCCCTTGCCGCAGGTCGGTGGACAGGAAGCGGCCGAACAGGAGCACGAGGACGATCACGATGGCGATCAGCCAGACGGCGAGGACCGCGCCGTAGTTCCAGTTGGGCGTCTCGGAGAAGAACGCCTGGATCGAGTTTCCGAACATGGAGTTGTCCGGTCCGCCGACCAGGAGCGGCGCGATGAACTCGCCCGTCGTCGGGATGAGGACGAAGACGAACGCCGCGATCACTCCGGGGAGGCTGAGGGGAAGCGTCACGCGGACGAAGGTGCGCAGCCTTCCGGCGCCGAGGTCCTGCGCCGCCTCGAGCAGCCGCCGGTCCATGTTCTCGAGGACGACGTAGATCGGAAGTGCGACGAACGGCACCCAGGAGTAGAAGAGGACGAGCGCGACCGCGAACCAGGAGTAGATGAGCCACTGGATCCCGTCACCTCGCTCGCGGATGCCGAGCTCCCAGAGCGCCGAGTTGATCACTCCGTTGTTGGCGAGGATCACCTTCCATGCGATCACGCGCAGCAGATAGCTCGTGAAGAAGGGGGCGAGGATGAGGAGCAGCAGCGTGTAACGCCGCTTCCTGCGCGACGAAGGCGAGGAAGTACGCGAGCGGGTACGCGGCGACCACCGCCATCACCGAGACGAGCAGGGTGATGACCATCGAGATCTTGAAGCGGTCCCAGAAGACGTTGTCCCCGGGTGGGAGGAAGCTCTCCCAGTTGACGAGCGAGAAGTTCGTCGGGACGCCGAAGAGGTTCGTCAGCAGGTTGACGCTGTAGAGGCCGATCAGGACGAGCGGGAAGACGAAGACGGCGAGCAGGAAGCAGATGACCGGCAGCGTCAGCCAGCCCCTGCCGGGCGCCGAGAAGAGGCGTCCGAAGAGGCCGGCCCGCTGCGGACTCGCCGAGGACGCGACAGCCATCGCGTTTAGGCGGCCGAGACCTCCTGCCAGGCCAGTGCCACTTCGTCTTCGTTCGGCATCCAGCTCTGGATGTTCACGTCGTCACCGTTCAGCGCCTCGGGATCGCCGATGTTGAGCTTCTTGGCCAGAGCCTTGTTCTCGACGTCGCTCGGCTGCACGGTCGCGTCCGCGCTCCCGTAGTAGAAGAGGTTGACCAGATCTATGCACGCCTTGTGGTCGAGGAACGACTCGACGTACTTGTGCGCATGGTGGTAGCTCTTCGTGTTCGCGCCGAGCATGAAGCCGCACACCCAGCCGAGCTTTCCCTGGCTCGGCTGCATGAACTCGACGGCCAGTCCCTCGGCCTTCATGTTGACGTAGCCGTCCTGCCATGAGTACGCGATCCAGATGTCGCCCGCCTTGAACGCCGGCTGCATGTCCGAATACGTGCTCTTCCAATAGAACTTGTTCAGCGGCTTCTGCTCGATCAGGGCTTCCTTCGACTGTTGCACCTGGTCGGAGGTCTGGTTGTCCATCTCCGGGAAACCGAGCTTGAGGGCGGCGACCTCGAAGTTGGACTGGGCGCCGTCCCACATGGAGATCCGGCCCTTGTACTTCTCGTTCCAGAAGAGCTCCCAGCCGGTCGCGTCGGCCGCGTCGACCATGTCGGTGCGGTAGAGGATGCTCGCGTAGCCCCAGTCCCACGGGACGAAGTACTGCTTGCCGTCGACCATCCCGCGCTCGGTCAGAGCCGGGTTGAGGTTCTTGAAGCTCGGCAGGAGGCTCGTGTCCCACGGCTGCACGAGGCCCGAGTTGACGTAGTCCTGCACGTTCTCGATGCACGGGTGCATGAGGTCGAACTCGGTCTGGCGCGCCTTGTTCACGGCCTGGGTGTCGTTGACGATGTAGGTGTACTTGAGGCCGTCGGCGCCGAACTCGTCGGTGTAGTTCGTGCCGGCGAGCATGCCGTAGGTCTGCGCCTTCGTTCCGCCCGCCTCGTAGCCGGGCCACTCGAGGATGTTGAGCGTGCCGGGCTCCTGGCCGATCGGCGGGTGAGTTTCCGTCGGGGTTCCTCCCGCGCTCGGCTGCGAGCCGGCTCCGCCTCCGCAACCCGCCAGCAAGACGCCGCCTCCGAACACGGCGCTGCTGGCGAGGAACTTCCTGCGATCCATGCGCTCCATCAGTGCGACCTCCTGAAGGGAATGGCCGACACTAGCGCTCAGACGGCTTGGAATCTAGGGTCAAGCGATGCGCCGGGCTCTGTTCCTCCTTGTTCTCCTCGCTTTGGGAGGCTGTGGCTCGAGCTCCGCCTCGGGAAGCCGAGCCGGTGCTCTCGACGGACGCGCTCCCCGGTCTCGAGGCGACCACAGAGCCGGTGACCGCCGAGGATCTCGCCGCGGACTTCGGGACGGGCGTCTCCGTCGACGGGTTCGTCTCGGGAACCGAGCGCGTCTTCCAGGGGGAGTCTCACGACCTCGCCCGAGTCGTCTCGCGCACGCTCGAGTTCGAGAGCCCCGAGGCCGCCGCCGCCTACGTGGAGCTCGTACGCACCCACGTCGACGACCTCTACGGAGTCGGGACGACGGCGAAGCCATTCGAGGAGGGCGGCCGGGCCGGTTACCTCGTCGACCCGGCGGCCTGCGCCTGCCACCGCGCGTCGCCGACTGTGACTGGCGTGGTTTCCGAAGGGAGCCGGGTGACCTACCTCGAGATCAACGGCGACGGAGCCACACCGGAGGCTCTAGGAAAGCTCCTGCGCGTCGCTCCGTGACGAGCTAGGGCTTGTTCTGCGGCCCTCGGTGCTACTCCACGGAGGTCAGACGGGGGCGGTGCCCCGGGGCCAGGACGTAGCCGCCGCTGTCACGGATCTCCCCGTAGCGCGCGAGCTGCAGGACGACCTGGTCGACGCAGAAGTCGTCCGCGCACTCACACAGGAAGGACAGGATCTCCTCGTCGCGGCTGGCCAGGGAAGCGACGCGCTCGTTGACGTCGCGGAGGAGCTCCCTGGAGAGAGTCCTGCGATCCGATTGGGAGGTCATCTCTTCTCTGGAGACCATACTCCTCTGCCGCCAGGAAGTTCACCGCGCGGTCCCCGCCTCAATCCGGGCCTCCCCGTCTTGCGTAGGTCCGTTCGATGGATTCCGTTCTCCCGGCGGGCGGCGCACAGGCGTTCTGGCTGCGTGCGCCGGGCTGCGGCGAGATCCGGCCGGTGTCGCTTCCCGAGCCGGGGCGGGACGACGTGGTGGTGCGCACCTTGCGGTCCGGCGTCAGCCGTGGCACCGAGGCGTTGGTGTTCCGCGGCGGCGTGCCCCCGAGCCAGTACACCGCGATGCGGGCGCCTTTCCAGGAGGGAGACTTCCCGGGGCCGGTCAAGTACGGCTACCTCAATGTCGGCGTCGTAGAGCAGGGCCCGCCGGATCTGCACGGCCGGACGGTCTTCTGCCTGTACCCGCACCAGACCGCCTACGTGGTTCCGGCCGGTGCAGTGACGGTCGTGCCCGAGGGTGTGCCACCCGAACGAGCCGTGCTCGCCGGTGTCGTCGAGACGGCCGTCAACGCCCTGTGGGACGCCGCGCCTCTTGTGGGCGACCGGGTCGCAGTCGTCGGCGCCGGGATGGTCGGCTGCTGCGTCGCCCGCCTCCTGAGCCGGTTTCCGGCGGTGCAGGTCACGCTCGTCGACGTCGTTGCCGGGCGAGCCGATGTGGCGGGCGCGCTCGGCGTCGACTTCGCGACCCCGGCCGAGGCCGCGGGCGATCGCGACCTGGTCGTGCACACCAGCGCGACGTCCGCGGGGCTCCAGCGCTCGCTCGACCTGCTCGGGCCCGAGGGGACGGTCATCGACCTGAGCTGGTACGGCGACACCGATGTCCGGCTGTCGCTCGGGGGCGCGTTCCACTCGCGACGGCTCGGTCTCCGCGCCAGCCAGGTCGGCACGATGTCACCGGCCCGAAGCGGAAGCCGCACGACGGCGGACCGCCTGGCACTCGCGCTCGACCTGCTGCGCGACCCTGCTTTCGATGTGCTCGTCACCGGGGAGTCCGAGTTCGGCGAGCTGCCCGACGTGATGGCTCGACTCGCCGTCGGGAGCCTCCCGGCCCTGTGCCACACCATCACCTACGGCGAGGGGTAGACGGTGTTCAGCGTGACCGTCCGCGACCACATGATGGTCGCCCACAGTCTCCGCGGCGAGGTGTTCGGGCCCGCGCAGCGGCTCCACGGCGCCACGTACGTGGTCGATGCGACCTTCCGGCGCCGCGACCTCGGCCCGGACGGAATCGTGGTCGACATCGGCCGAGCGACCGAGGAGCTCCGCGCCGTCCTCGCCGACTTCAACTACAGGAACCTCGACGAGGAGCCGGCGTTCGCAGGCATGAACACCTCGACGGAGGCGCTCGCGCGGGTGATCGCGGACCGGCTCGCGGAGAGGGCGCAAGGAGGCGCCCTGGGCGACGCCGGCCGGGAACTGGACACGCTCGCCGTGACGCTGCACGAGTCGCACGTGGCATCGGCCGGATACGAGCGAGCGCTGTGACCGTAGTGCACGTCGTCGTACCGGACGGCATCGACGATCCGGCCAGGCCGAGCGGAGGCAACGCCTACGACCGCCGGATCTGCCACGGGCTCGCCGAGATCGGCTGGCCGGTGCACGTCCACGCCGTGCCGGGCTCCTGGCCGCGACCCGACGCAGCGGCGTACGCGGCGCTCGCCGGCGTCGTCCAGGACCTCCCCGACGGCGCCCTCACGCTGCTCGACGGGCTCGTCGCCTCGACGGCCCCGAAGGTGCTGGTGCCCCAGGCGAACCGGCTGCGGCTTGTCCCGCTCGTGCACATGCCGCTGGGCCAGGACATGGCCGACGGCGACGCCCGCATGCGGGAGGGCGCAGTCCTCTCGGCCGCGGCTTCCGTGGTGACGACGAGCGCGTGGAGCAGACGAAGGCTGCTGGAGCTGTACTCGTTGCCCGGTGATCGCGTGCATGTCGCCGAGCCCGGCGTCGATGCCGCCCCTCTCTCACCGGGTACGGCGACCGGAGGGGGCCTTCTCTGCGTCGCGGCGGTGATCCCCGGCAAGGGACACGACGTGCTGCTCGACGCGCTAGCGACGATGACGGACCTGTCCTGGGACTGCCTGTGTGTGGGCAGCATGGACCGCGACCCCGCGTTCGCAGAGAGGCTCAGGCGCCGGCTCTCGGGCGGTGGGATCGAGGACCGCGTGCGCTTCGCGGGCCCGCTTACGGGAGCGGATCTCGATCGAAGCTACGAGGCTGCCGACCTACTCGTGCTGCCTTCGCGGGGCGAGACCTACGGCATGGTGGTCACCGAGGCGCTGGCCCGCGGGCTGCCGGTCGTCGCAACGGATGTCGGCGGGGTCGCTGAGACCCTCGGTCACGGAACGGGTGCGGTCCGGCCCGGGCTGCTCGTTCCCCGTGACGATCCTGCTGCGCTCGCGGCGGCGCTGCGGATCTGGCTCGGCGACGCCGAGGTGCGGCTCTCCTGGCGCCGCGCCGCGCGCGAGCGGCGCGCATCGCTGGCCGGGTGGTCGACCACCACCTCCGTCCTCGCCGTCGTGCTGGCGGAGGCGGCGCGATGATCGCCGAGCACACTCGGGTGAGCGGCGAGTGGCTGGACCTCCGCGAGCCTGCCGACGCCGCGGCGCGCGACCCTGAGCTCGTCGAGAGCCTCCGGCGGCGCCTTCCTTCGGCGGGCTGCCTGGTGATTCACGACCTCGGCTGCGGCACCGGTTCGATGGGCCGCTGGCTCGCTCCGCTCCTGCCGGGGCCGCAGCACTGGGTTTTGCACGACCGGGACGAGGACCTGTTGGACGCCGCGGCGGCCGAGCTTCCCGGCCCGGCCGCCGACGGCGCATCGGTCTCCGTCGAGACGCGGGCATCCGACGTCGCGCTGCTGCGCCCGGGCGATCTCGCGGATGCAAGCCTCGTCACCGCCTCGGCGCTCCTCG
>CAVYBK010000011.1:0-136046 GCA_963766725.1 uncultured Actinomycetes bacterium | reverse complement strand
GTTTCGCGAGGTAGGGAGGCGCGAGCGAGGTGAGCGTCGCCGCAAGGAGCGTGACGATCGCAAGCGTCGTCCGCAGCTTGTAGCGGGTCGCGAGCCGGGCGAGGGTCGAGATGCGGTGCGCGGTGCGCCGCCACGACCAGTCCTCGACTTCGGCTCCGCGCTCCATGGTCAGGTGCGACCCGGGCTGCCAGACCCTCACGCCGTTGCCTCCAGCCGTGCGGCCAGCTCGCGGTCGATCAGGCCGTGCTCGTAGATCTCCCGGTAGACGGGGCTCGACTCGGCGAGCTCGGCCTGCGTCCCGCGCGCGACCACCCGCCCGTGGTCGAGGACGACCACTTCGTCCGCGAGCGAGATCGTGGACAGGCGGTGCGCGATGATCAGCGTCGTCCGGCCCTTCATCGCCTCGCGGAGTCCGAGCCGAATCCGCGCCTCCGTCGTCGCGTCCACCGCGGCAGTGGCGTCGTCGAGGATGAGGATGCGCGGGCTCATGGCGATCGCGCGCGCGATGGCGATCCGCTGGCGCTGCCCGCCCGAGAGCGTGATGCCGCGCTCGCCGATAACCGTGTCGTAGCCCTCGGGCAGCTCGACGATGAATTCGTGCGCCTGCGCGAGCCGCGCGGCCGACTCGATCTCCTCATCGGTCGCGTCCGGCGCGCCGAACCCGATGTTCTCGCGCACCGTCGTCGAGAAGAGGAACGGATCCTGTGAGATGACCGCGATCTGCGAGCGCAGCGAGGCGAGCGACACGTCGCGCACGTCCTCGCCGTCGATGAGGACGCGGCCCTCGGTCGCGTCGTAGAACCGCGGCACGAGGGCGGTCAGAGTCGTCTTGCCCGAGCCGGTGTGGCCGATGACCGCCACGTTCTGATCCGGCTCGATCTCAAGCTCGACGCCGTGGAGCACGTGGCGCTCCGGGTCGTAGCCGAAGGAGACGCCCTCGAAGTCGATCCGCCCCGGGCCGGGCGGGAGCGCCGCGGCGTCCGGCTTGTCCGCGACCTCGACGGGCTCGTCGAGCACCTGGAAGATGCGCTCGCCGGACGCGGTCGCGCGCTGCGACTGCCCGATCCACATGCCGAGCATCCGCAGCGGCAGGATCAGCATCGTCACGTAGAGGTTGAACGCGAAGAACTGGCCGACGGTCAGGCTTCCGTGCGTGACCATCCAGCCGCCGACGAGGAGGATCGCGGCCTGGGCGAGGAGCGGCACGAAGCTGAGGAGCGGCACGTACAGGGAGCGCTGGCGGTTCGCGAGCACCGTCTGCTCGAAGACCGCGTTGGAGCGACGCTGGAACTTCGCCTGCTCCTGCTCCTCCTGGGCGAACGACTTCACGACGTGGACGCCGACGATGTTCTCCTCGGCGACCGTGGCGACGTCGGCCATCTTCTGCTGGACGTCGCGGAGCACCGGGTGGGAGACCTTCGAATAGCGGTACGCGAGCGCGACGACGAACGGGGTGATGGCCAGCGCGACGAGCGCGAGCCGCCAGTCCGTCCAGAGCATGATCGCGGTGACGCCGACGATCGTGAGCACGTGCTGGAAGAAGAAGATGAGGCCGTAGCCGAGGAAGAAGCGCACCGCCTGCAGGTCGACCGTGGCCCTCGACATCAGCTGTCCGGTCTGGTTCCGGTCGTAGAAGCCGAACGAGAGGCGCAGGAGGTGCGCGTACATCGCGTTGCGCATGTCGAACTCGACGCCGAGCGCCTGCCGGCCGGAGATGAAGCGCCGGCCGACCATGAGCAGCGCCTTGACGAGGCCGATCACGGCGATGAGCGCGACGAACTCCCAGAGCAGCTGCTCGTCGCGGGGCTGGATGGCGAGGTCGATCACGCTCTGGCTGATGCGGACGAGCGCGATCGCCGCCGCCTGCGACAGCGCCGCGAGGACGATCGAGATGGCGAGCGACCAGCGGTAGGGGCGCAGGAACCCGAGCAAACGGGCGAACGTGTGCAGGTTCGGGTGCTTCGCTACGTCCACAGGTGACCCAACGCCGAGTGTATCCACGGCCTTCCCGACCCCTTTTATCCTGCACCGGTGGCTCTACCGCTCGAATCCGTCCCCAATTTCTCGGAAGGGCGAGACCCCGAGGCGATCGCCGCGCTCGAGAGCGCGCTCTCTCGGCCCGGGCGGCTGCTCGACGTCCACACCGACTGGGACCACCACCGTTCCGTCTTCACGATCGTCGGGTCGGGAGACGAGCTCGTCGAGTCGCTCGCCGCCGGGATCTCGACGGCTGCCGAGCGGATCGATCTTCGCCGGCACGAGGGAGCACACCCGCGGATCGGCGCCGCGGACGTCGTCCCGCTCGTGCCGTTGCGCCCCGAGGACGAGCCGGCGGCGCGCGAAGCGGCTCTCGCCCTCGCCGCGCGGGTGGGAGACGATCTCGGCCTACCGGTCTTCCTCTACGGACGCCTGACGGAGGACCGCCGCGAGCCCGCGTTCTTCCGGCGCGGGGGCCCGGAGGAGCTTCAACGGCGGATCGACTCGGGCGAGCTCGCACCCGACCGTGGGCCGGCGACCCTGCATCCGACCGCGGGCGGAGTCCTCATCGGAGTCCGGCGGCCGCTCATCGCCTTCAACGTCAACCTCCGCGGCGCAAGCGTTGAGACGGCGCGCGAGATCGCCGCGCTCGTCCGTGAGCGCGACGGCGGCTTTCCCGGAGTTCGGGCGCTCGGGCTCGACCTGCCGAAGGCCGGGCTCGTGCAGGTGAGCATGAACGTGACCGACTGGGAGGCGGCCGCCCTGCACACGATCGTGGCCACGATCGTCGCCGAGGTGGAAGCCCGCGGAGCCGAGGTAGCGGGGAGCGAGCTCGTGGGCCTGATGCCGGCAGGCGCCGCCGTCGAGGCCGCGGGCAGCCTGCTCAGGATCGAGGGCTTCGACTCACGTCACGTGCTGGAGCTGCGCCTCCTCGACGACTGAGCACGAGGGCGGAGACGGCTCCGCCGATGCCGATGAGCGGGCCGGCAAGGGCCGCCGCGACGAAGATCGGCCTGGGCGAGAAGAACGCGAAGAGCGGCGACACGAAGATCAGCCCGGTCGCGTGCGCGCCGCGGTGGACGAGGCCGATGAGCCCCATGACTCGGCCGAGCACACGGTCCGGAACCTGTTCCTGCGCCGCCGAGTTGAGAAGGACGATGGACGAGCCCTGTCCGATTCCGGCGCAGAGAGCGCCGAGGATCGCGACCGTGAGCGTGCCGGCGAGGCCCATGAGGAGATAGGCCGGCAGATAGAGCGTCCAGGCGACGAGGCTCGCATAGGCCTTGCGCCTGACAGGACGGCGCGCGAGGTAGATGCCGCCGGCAATCGATCCGGCCGCGTAGCCGACCATCACGAGCGAAAAGCCGCCTGCTCCGTGCCCGAGCTCGCTCCGGACGAGCTCCGGGACGCCCACCATCCACGTGCCGGACTCGATCGTCACCGCGATCCCCAGTGCGGCCACTGCCACTGCGAGGACCGGCAGCAGGGCAAGGGCGTTGATGCCCTCCTTGACCTGCGTCCAGGCGGTTCCCTCTGCTGCACTCGGAGCGGGTCGCGGGTGGATCCGCGAGATGAGCGCCGCCGACACGAAGAACGTGGCGGCGTTGATGGCGAAGAGCGCGCTCAACGGCATGAAGACGAGGAGGCCCGCGGCCAGGGCCCAGCCGCCGACGTTGATCGCGTCGGCACTGGCGCGGACCAGCGCGTTCGCCTCCTGGACATGCGCGCGGCTCACGAGTGCGGGGAGGAGCGCGCCGTACGCAGGGTCGAAGTAGCTCGTCGCGGCGGTGAGCAGGAAAGCCGCGAGCACGAGCCCCCAGAGCGGGAGATCGCCTGCGAGTCCCGCGATCGCGACCGGGATCAGGACCGCTCCGCGGAAGAGGTCGGCCGCGATCATCGTCCGTCGCCTCTCGAGCCGGTCGGCGAGGAGGCCGCCGTGCAAGCCGAAGAGGAGCGCCGGGATGCTGTCTGCAAGCCGGACGACGAGCACGCCGGCCGGCCCCGCGACCTCGAGCGCGAACCACATGAGCGCGATGTACTGGAACGCGTAGCCGAGCTCGCTGGTCGCGATCGCCGCGTACGTCAGGCGGAAGTCCCTCCGCCGAAGGAGGTGGAGGGCGCCCTTGGGCGGCTCCCGATACGCGTGCGGGAGAGACTCCTCGGGCTCGGCGGTCAGTACATCGGCCAGAACTGCCTCCAGGCCGTCCACCAGTCATCGGCCTTCGAGACGAGGCGGCGCCCGTCCAGAACCTCGACCCCGTACCGATTGCGATACCGCTCCGCGATGTGCGACCCCATCAGATCGATTTCGATCTCGCAGGGATGTCCAGGGTCGTACGGCGCCACTGCACTCAGGTCTGCAAGTGCCCGCTGGGCGCCGTCCTCGATCATTTCCCGGGCGCGCTGGGGCGCGATGTTCCGCGCACTGTTGCGCCCGAGCCCCTGTTTCACGGCGACGGTGGTGAGCCCCTCGCCGAGAAGCTCGCGGCCCTCGCGGCAGACGGCGTCGTCCCCGGTCACGAGCACCACCGGGCACTCGAACGTGCCGCAGAGCGCAGCGTTGATCCCCGTCTCGCCGACCGGGGTGCCGTTGAACCGCAGCTCGAAGATGTCGGAGCCCGAGATCGTGTGGTTGAGGACGCCGTCGATGACGCCGGCCCGTGCGTGCATCCCGATGAAGAGTGCCGCGTCGCATCCCTCTTCGAGGAAGCCCGTGTACTCCGTCCATTCGTTCTGGACGACCCATTCGCAGCGTGGGTCGAGGGCCTCGGGCAGCAGGGAGTTGAAGTCCCAGCCCTTGCCCGCCCCGTGGCAGTCCATCACGACGACCTCGGTCGCGCCCGCCGCGCAGGCTCCCCGGATCGCGGCGTTGATCTCCTCCGTGTACAGGCGCCGCGCTTCCTCGAAGAGCGACTCGCCGCCGTCGCCCTGCTGGGACTTGACGACTCCTGAGACCCCTTCGATGTCGCTGATCACGTGAACTCGCATCCGTCTCCCTTCCTGCGCACGGAACTCGGGTCCCGGCGCGTTCTAGACTTGGCCGACGATGGCCGTCGCCACCGCAGTGCTCCTGAACGGAGACGATCTCACGATCGACGACGTCTGGTCGGTCGCGGTCGAGCGAACCCCTGCGGCACTCACCGACGACGGGCGCTCGAAGATGGCCGCGGCCCGCGAGCTCGTCGACCGCGCCGCGTCCGAGTCCTCGGGCGAGCACACCTACGGCATCAACACCGGCTTCGGCCGCTTCGTCTCGAAGGCGATTCCGCCGGAGCTCTCCGAGGAGCTCCAGCTCCGCCTCCTGCGCAGCCACGCGTGCGGGGTGGGGGAGCCGTACCCGGACGAGGTCGTGCGCGCGGCGATGGTGCTTCGCGCGAACGCGCTCGCGAAGGGCTTCTCGGGTGCGCGCGTCGAGACCGTCGAGCTCCTCCTCGACTGTCTGAACAAGGGAGTGCTGCCGGCTGTGCCGAGCCGCGGCTCGGTCGGCGCCTCGGGAGATCTCGCGCCGCTCGCCCATCTCGCGCTTCCTCTCGTGGGCGAGGGGTCGGCAAGCTACGAGGGCGAGGTCCTTTCAGGGGCGGACGCGCTCGCCCGCGCCGGACTCGAGCCGGTCCAGCTTCAGGCGAAGGAGGGGCTATCGCTCGTCAACGGGACCCAGTTCATGGGCGCCGTCGGCTCGCTGGGGCTCGTCCGCGCCCGCCGGATCGCCAAGACCGCGGACATCGCGTGCGCCCTCTCCCTCGAGGCGCTTCAGGGCTCGCGCGTCAGCTTCATGCCGGAGATCCAGGCGCTCCGCCCGCTCGCCGGCCAGGCGGCCGCCGCGGCCAACGTCGTTCGCCTCCTCGAGGGCTCCGCGATCATCGAGGCGCACCGCTGGTGCGACAAGGTGCAGGACGCCTACTCGCTTCGCTGCGCGCCGCAGGTGCACGGCGCGAGCCGCGACCTTCTCGCCTACGTCGAGCAGACGGTTTCCGATCGAGGTCAACGCGGCCACGGACAACCCCCTCGTCCTCGTGGACAGGGGAGAGCTCGTCTCGAACGGGAACTTCCACGGTCAGCCCGTCGCGCTCGCGCTCGACTGCATGGCCCTGGCGGTGGCCGAGCTGGCGTCTATCTCGGAGCGCCGCGTCGAGCGGCTCGTCAACCCGTCGCTCTCCGACGGGCTGCCCGCCTTCCTCACGCACGACGGCGGGCTCAACTCGGGGTTCATGATCCCGCAGTACGTGGCTGCCGCCCTCGTCAGCGAGAACAAGGTGCTCTGTCACCCTGCCTCCGTGGACTCCATTCCTACGAGCGCGGGCCAGGAGGATCACGTCTCGATGGGGAACGCCGCGGGGCTCAAGTGCTGGACCGTGCTGGGAAACGTGGAGCGGGCGCTCGCGATCGAGCTCCTCGCCGCGGCTCAGGGAGTCGAGTTCCTCGCTCCGCTCGAGCCCGGGGCCGGCGCGCGCGCCGCGCACGACTTCGTCCGCTCGCTCTCGCCGACGGTCATGGAGGACCGGACGCTCGCGCCGGACATCGAGCGCGTCGCGGAGGCGATCCGCGCCGGGGAGCTGGTGGCCGCCGTGGAGACCGAAGTGGGTGAGCTCGCGTGAGCGTGCGTGAGGTCGATGCGGTCGTCGAGGAGCTCTGCGGCGATCTGAGCTCCATCCGCGCGCCGCGCGGACAGGCGCTGAACGCCCGCTCGTGGCAGACGGAGGCGCCGCTTCGGATGCTCCTCAACAACCTCGACCGCGAGGTGGCGGAGAAGCCCGAGGAGCTGATCGTCTACGGCGGCTCGGGCAAGGCAGCGCGCAACCACGACGCGCTGAAGGCGCTCGTCCGGTCGCTCCTGGCCCTCGGCGAGGACGAGACGCTGCTCGTGCAGAGCGGAAAGCCCGTCGGCGTTTTCCGCACCCATCCAGGGGCGCCGCGCGTCCTGATCGCGAACTCGCTGCTCGTCCCGCGCTGGGCGACCTGGGACGAGTTCCGCCGGCTCGAGGCTCTCGGCCTGACGATGTTCGGGCAGATGACCGCGGGGAGCTGGATCTACATCGGCACCCAGGGGATCCTGCAGGGCACGTACCAGACGTTCGCCGCGGCCGGCGAGAAGCACTTCGGCTCTCCGGACCTCAGCGGAAAGACCGTCCTCACCGCCGGGCTTGGCGGGATGGGCGGCGCCCAGCCTCTCGCCGCGACGATGACAGGCGCGGCAATCCTCTGCATCGAGGTCGACCCCGCGCGGATCCAGCGCCGGATCGAGACCCGCTATCTCGACGAGGCGGCCGAGTCGCTGGACGACGCGCTGGCGCGAGTTCGTGGCGCCGCCGCGGACGGCCGGGCCCTGTCGGTCGGGCTGCTCGGGAACGCCGCCGAGATCGTCCCGGAGCTCGCTGCGCGCGGCGAGCACTTCGATTTCGTCACCGACCAGACCGCCGCCCATGACCCTCTGAACGGCTACGTCCCGGCCGGGCTCTCGGTGGAGGAGGCCGACCGCCTTCGCGCCGACGACCCGGAGGAGTATCTGCGCCGCGCCTCCGAGTCGATCGCGCGTCACGTCGAGGGCATGCTCGAGTACGTCCGGATCGGGAGCTATGTTTTCGACTATGGCAACAACCTCAGAGGGGAGGCGGAACAGGCCGGCGTAACGGAGGCTTTCTCATACCCGGGCTTTGTCCCGGCCTATATCCGGCCGCTCTTCTGCCGCGGCATCGGGCCCTTCCGCTGGGCCGTGCTGTCGGGCGATCCGGAGGACATCGCAGCGATCGACGGGGCGCTGCGGGGTCTCTTCCCGGACGACCGCCTCCTTCAGCGGTGGCTCGATCTCGCTCCGGAGCGCGTCGCGTTCCAGGGTCTGCCGGCGAGGATCTGCTGGCTCGGTTACGGCGATCGCGCCAAGGCCGGCCTAGCGATCAACGACCTCGTCCGGAGCGGCCAGGTGAGCGCGCCCGTGGTCATCGGCCGCGACCATCTGGACTCGGGCTCGGTGGCGTCCCCGTACCGGGAGACCGAGGCCATGGCGGACGGCTCCGATGCGATCGCTGATTGGCCGATCCTGAACGCGCTCGTCAACACGGCCGCCGGGGCGACCTGGGTCAGCGTCCATCACGGCGGGCGGCGTCGGGATCGGCAACGCCATTCACGCGGGCATGGTCGTGGTTGCCGACGGCACGGACGACGCGGCCGAGCGGCTCGAGCGGGTCCTGACGACGGACCCGGGCACCGGCGTGCTCCGCCACCTCGACGCCGGCTACGACGAGGCGAAGGAGGCCGCGCGCGAGCACGGCCTCGAAGTCCCCGGCGCCTAGCCGTCGCGTGACGAAGCTGCTGATCCGCGACCTCGCGCAGGCCGTTTCCCCGGCAGGGACGCACGCGCCGATCCGCGGGCGGGAGGCAATGCGGTCCGTCGACGTCGTCGAGGACGCGTTCATCCTTTGCGAGGACGGGCGGATCTCGGCTGTCGGCCGTATGCGCGACCTCGATCCGCTCGACGGCGACGTCGAGGAACTGGACGGGAGCGGCTGCGCTGCTATCCCCGGGCTCGTCGACTGCCACACGCATGCGGTCTTCGCGGGCTCCAGGGTGGAGGAGTTCGAGCTTCGTTCGGGCGGCGCCACCTACGAGGAGCTGCATGCGGCCGGAGGCGGGATCCTGTCCACGGTCCGGGCGACGCGTGCGGCCGGTGCGGAGGGCCTTGCAGACGCGCTCGCGCTGCACCGCTCGTGGATGCTCGCCTCGGGGACGACGACCTTCGAGGCGAAGTCCGGCTACGGCCTGGACCGCGACACGGAGCTCGCGATGCTGCGTGTCGTCCGCGAGGCCGGCGGCTCGCCGACCTGGCTCGGCGCGCACGCGGTCCCGCCCGAGTTCGCGGATGCCGACGCCTACGTCGACTTCGCGCTCGCCGAGGTGCTCCCGGAAGCGGCGAAGATCGCCGAGGCCGCCGACGTCTTCCTGGAGCGGGGTGCGTTCGACGCCGCTCAGGCCAGGCGCTACCTGGAGGCATGCCGAGGGGCCGGCCTCCGGCTCCGCCTGCACGCGGACCAGTTCACCGAGGCCGGCGGCGTCCCCCTCGCCATAGAGCTGGACGCGGTGAGCGTCGACCACCTCGAGGCGACGGGGCCGGACGGGGTACGAGCCCTGGCCCAGAGCGACGTCGCAGCCGTTCTGCTCCCGGTCGCCGCCCTCTTCCTCGACCGCCCGATGCCGCCTGGGCGAGCGCTGGTGGACGAGGGCGCCATCGTCGCGCTGGCGACCGACTTCAATCCCGGCAGCGCCTTCTGCGAAAGCCTGCCTCTTGTCGTGGCCCTCGCGTGCACGCAGATGCACATGTCCCCCGCGGAAGCCCTCGCCGCGTGCACCGTCAACGCCGCACACGTCCTCGGCCGAGCCGACCGGGTCGGGCGCCTCGCGCCTGGCTACGAGGCCGACATCGTCCTGCTCGACGCCTCCGACTGGCGCTACCTGGCCTACCACCTCGGGGCGAACCACGTCGCCCAGGTCATCCGGGCCGGCACGCCCACGGCATAATCGGACGATGCCCAGCCGCAAGCAGCGCCGCCGGCGCGAGAAGCTCCAGCGCCACGAGTACGAGTACGTGATCGAGACCGAGGACGGCGAGGAGATCCCGGTCGAACGGCCGGTCGCTGCGCCCAAGGCAGAGGGGAAGAGCACGGCACGTCCGGCCGCGCGCCGCGGTGGGCGCGAGATCCCGAAGCCCTCGATGGGCCGGGTCGTCAAGAGGACGGCGATCTTCGCGCCGCTGATCCTGGTCGTTGTCTTCTGGACAGGCGGCGATTCCACGACCGCGTCGAAGGTCTTCACAGCGGTGACGCTGATCGCGTTCTTCATCCCGTTCAGCTACCTGGTCGACTCGATCATGTACCGGGTCTATTCGAAGCGGCAGCGCGGCACGGGCTCCGGCTAGTTGGACAGCGACGACTTCACCGCGATCGCCCACGAGGGCCTCGCGTTCATGAACCCCCTCGCCGAGGAGGACGTCGAAGAGATGATCGAGGCGCTCGAGCTCGAGCCGGGCGCCCACGTTCTCGATCTCGGGTGCGGGAAGGCGGAGATCCTCCTTCGGATCGTCGAGCGCTATCCCGATGTGCGCGCCACCGGGCTCGACAACTCGCCGGCCGTCCTCGCGGAGGCGCGCCGGCAGGCCGAGGCCCGCGTCCCCGAGTCGAAAGTCGTGCTGCTTGAAGAGGACGTGCGCGAATACGCGCCGGAGCCGGGCGCTTTCGACCTCGTCGTCAGCACGGGCGGCGTCTCCTTCAGAGGCGGAGTGGGAGGGACGCTCGCCGTTCTCTCCGGCTATGTCGCGAGCGGGGGCAAGCTCCTCTTCGGCGAGGGCTACTGGCGCGAGGAGCCGACCGCGGAGTATCTCGTCGCGCTCGGCGCTGCGCGGGAGGAGCTGAAGGACTACGAGGGGACGATCGAAGCCGCCGTGGAAGCCGGGCTCGACCTCAAGCGCGCGGTCACGAGCAGCGTCGACGACTGGGACGCCTACGAGGACGCCTGGGCTCGCAACGGGGAGCGCTACGCGGAGAAGCACGAGGGCGAAGAGGGGATCGCCGAGCTGCGCGAATGGATTGCGAACGGCCGCGCCCGCTACCGGGAGCTCGGCGGCCGCGAGATTCTCGGCTTCGGCCTCTTTCTCTTCGAGCGCTAGGGCTAGCTGCTGCCGCGGAAGTGCCCGGGCCCCGGCCAGGGCGCCAGCAGCAGGAGAACCTTCGCTCCGCCGTCGCTCGCCACCGAGTGGCGCTCGTTCGGCTCGAAGTGGGCGAGCGTGCCTGCGGGAGCCTCGATTTCGCCGTCGGCGCTCGCGACCCGCACGGCGCCCTCGACGACGAGGAGCCAAGCGTGCTCCTTGACCTGATGGTCGCCGAGCTCCTGCCCCGGATCGAGGCCGATGAGGACCGCCCGCGCCTCGTCCTCGCTCTTGAGGACGACCGGTGAGCGGGTGCCCGTGGGAGTCGCGATCTCGGGGAGCCGCCAGCTCTCCATTCCGCGCCAGTCTAACCGCGACGCCCCGTTAGACTCAGCGCCCGATGGCCCTCGACGTCACCCAGCTCGAATTGAGCCCATTCGGGATGAATTGCTACGTCGTCCGCCGCCCCGGTGCCGGTGAAGCCCTCGTCGTCGACCCCGGCTGGCCGGGCGAGATGGTGCGAATCGAGGAGGGGCTCGAGGGCGCTCGCTGTGCCGCGATCCTCATCACGCACGCCGACATCGACCACATCGGCGGCGTGGCCGAGCTCCAGCGGGCCACTCATGCGCCCGTGTACATGGCGGAGGTGGACAGCGACCGCGCGCAGCGGATCAACGAGCTCTATCCCGAGGCGGGCGTGACGTTCGAGGCGTTCACGCCGGACGTGCTCCTCCAGGGCGACGAGCGGCTCGATCTCGCCGGCATCGAGTTCGAGACCCTCAAAGTTCCCGGCCACCTCCCGGGCCACCTCGCGTTCTACTCGGACGGCGCGCTCTTCTCGGGAGACGTCCTGTTCGCCGGCTCGGTGGGGCGGACCGACCGCCCCGACGGGGATTGGGACTCGCTGCTCGACTCGATCCGCCGCCTGCTCGAGCGCTTCCCTCCGGAAACGGTCGTCTACTCCGGCCACGGCCCGCCGACCACACTCGGCGACGAGCTGGCGCGCAACCCCTTCCTCGCAGAGCTCCGGGCGTGACGTTCGAAGCTCCGCGCGGCACCCACGACATCCTCCCCTCCGAGCAACCGCGCTGGCGGCACGTGCTCGGGGAGTTCGAGCGCCTGTGCCACCTGTACGGCTATCGCCGGATCGACACGCCCGTCTTCGAGGAGACCGACCTCTTCGCGCGCACGTCAGGGCAGGGGTCTGACGTCGTCGCGAAGGAGATGTACACGTTCGAGGACCGCGGTGACCGGTCGCTCACGCTTCGCGCCGAGGCCACCGCTCCGATCGTGCGCGCCTACCTCGAGCACGGCCTGCACCGCGAGCCGCAGCCGCAGAAGCTCTACACGCACGAGACCATCTACCGCTACGGGCGTCCGCAGAAGGGACGCTTCCGCGAGCACTGGCAGCTGGATGTCGAGGCGATCGGCTCCGAGGACCCCGCGCTCGATGCGGAGGTGATCCAGCTCTACGACTCGCTGCTCGCCCGCCTCGGGGTCACCGACTACCGGCTCGAGCTGAACTCCATCGGCGACGCTGAATGCCGGCCCGCGTATCTCGACCGGCTGCGGCCCTGGCTCGAGGAGCACGCCGCGGAGCTCGACGAGGCCACCCGCGAGCAAGCGTCGCGAAACCCCCTCCGTGCGCTCGACAACATCGCCGCGAAGCCACCGGCAGTGCAGGAGGTCCTGCGTCAGGCGCCGACGATCGGGGACTCGCTCTGCGATGCCTGCCGCGAGCATTTCGCCGAGGTGCGGCGCTATCTCGATGCCTACGGGGTGCGCTACGAGGTGGTGCCGACGCTCGTTCGCGGCCTCGACTACTACACGCGCACCACCTGGGAGTTCGTCGGGCCCGAGGGCGGCTCGCAGAGCACCCTGAGCGGCGGCGGCCGCTACGACGGCCTGGCGGAGGAGCTCGGCGGGGCGCACACGCCTGGCGTCGGCTTCGGCGCGGGGATCGAGCGGCTTCTTCTCGCCCTCGAGGATGCCGGAGTCGAGCCGCCGGCCGAGGAGGGCATCGACGTGTTCTTCATCTGCGAGGAGGGCGCGGACCGGACTGCGGTCCTCGCCAAGGTCGCCGAGCTGCGCGCCGCAGGCATGCGCGCCGAGGCCGACTTCGCGGGCCGCTCCGTCAAGGGCCAGCGAACGCAGGCGAGCCGCCTCGGCGCGGAACGCGTTGTCGTCGTCGACGCGGACACCGATCTCTCCGAGGTGACCGCGTGACCTGGCGCGACCTCATGTGCGGCGAGGCGCGGCCCGAGCATGTCGGCCAGCGGCTGACCCTCGCCGGCTGGGCGGATTCGCGGCGCGACCACGGCGGGCTCGTGTTCGTCGACCTCCGTGACCGGACCGGCATCTGCCAGCTCGTGCTCAACCCCGAGCGCGCGCCCGAAGCCGCGAAGACAGGGCATGCGATCCGCAACGAGTTCGTCCTCCGCGCGGAGGGAGAGGTCGTCCGCCGCGCACCCGAGGCGGTCAACCCGAACGTCCCCACCGGCGAGGTCGAGCTCCAGGTCGACACCCTGGAGATCGTCTCCACGTCGACAGCGCTGCCCTTCCAGCTCGACGAGGAGAACGTCGACGAGACGCTGCGGCTCCGCCACCGCTGGCTCGACCTGCGCCGCCCGAAGATGCAGCGCAACATCGGACTTCGCAGCACGATGGTCTCTGCGATCAGGCGGACGATGGAGAGCGGCGGCTTCCTCGAGATCGAGACGCCGATCCTCTTCAAGCCGACGCCGGAGGGCGCGCGCGACTTCATCGTCCCGAGCCGTCTTCAGCCCGGCCGGTTCTTTGCCCTCCCGCAGTCGCCCCAGATCCTCAAGCAGCTCCTCGTGATCGGGGGCTTCGACCGCTACTTCCAGATCGCACGCTGCTTCCGGGACGAGGACCTGCGCGCCGACCGCGTGCAGGAGATCACGCAGCTCGACGTCGAGATGGCCTTCCCGGATCAGGAGTTCCTCTTCGCGCTCATGGAGCAGATGATCCAGACCGCGTGGCGAGACTGCCTCGGCGTCGAGCTCGAGGCGCCGTTCCCGCGGCTCACGTGGGCGGAGGCCGACGCACGCTTCGGGTCGGACAAGCCCGATCTTCGTTTCGGGCTCGAGCTCGAGGACGCGACCGAGATCACGCGCGATTCGCAGTTCGGCGTCTTCGGCGGCGCGCCGTGTGTGCGCTTTATCCGCGTCCCGCAGGCCTTCTCGCGCGCCGAGCTCGAGCGTCTCGAGGAGGTCGCCAAGGAGTGGGGCGCCAAGGGGCTCGCGTACCTCGTGTGGGACGAAGAGGGCGAGGTCCGCTCGCCGATCGCCAAGTTCCTCTCTGAGGAGGAGCTCGCGCACTTCCGCTGCGATCCGGGCTACAGCGTTCTCTTCGCCGCCGACGAGCCGGCCATGGTCTCGCGCGTCCTCGGTGCGCTGCGGCTCCACCTCGGCCGCGAACTCGGGCTGATCGACGAGGAGGCCTGGAACTGGGTCTGGGTCACCGACTTCCCGATGTTCGAGTGGTCCGAGGAGGACGATCGCTGGGCGGCCGTCCACCATCCCTTCACGCGGCCGGCGCCCGGCTGCGAGGAGACCTTCGACACGGACCCCGCGAACGCGCTGGCCCACGCCTACGACCTCGTCGGCAACGGTCAAGAGCTGGGCGGCGGCTCGTTCAGGATCCACGAGGCCGACATCCAGGCGCGTGTCTTCTCGCTCCTCAAGCTCTCGCCCGAGGAGCAGCGGACGAAGTTCGGCTTCCTCCTCGACGCGCTGGCCATGGGCGCGCCGCCGCACGGCGGGATCGCGTTCGGGATCGACCGGATGATGATGGTGCTCGCGAGGGAGCCGAATCTCCGGGACGTGATCGCGTTTCCGAAGAACCAGGCAGGGGTCGACCCGATGAGCGGCGCGCCGTCCGAGGTGGAGGAGGAACAGCTGCGGGAGCTCGGAATTCAGCTTCGGCCCGGAGTCGGTCAAGAAAGCGGTCCGACCGGCCGATGAGCTAGTCATACTTTCTGGCGAAACCCGTGGTGCAAACGGGGGAGTGGAGGCGTAAGCAGATGTCGAGTCAAGATCCAAGTCGCGCTGGAGGGAACGCCCTTACGCCGCTGCCGCGGCTGGAGGATTTGCCGCGTTCGGGCGAGGGCTTCGAACGGGAGAAGGTGGGTGAGGCCTTCGACGCGTTCCGCAGGCATGTGACCGCGCTCCAGGCGCAGCTGCGAGTTCTGCAGGCCGCGCCGCGCAGCGCGATCACCGAGCCGTCGGGCCACGCGGTCCGGATGGACGCGCTGCACCTCATTCGCTCGGCGGCCGAGTTCGCGGACACGATCGAGCGCGACGCACAGGAGGCCGCCGCCAAGCAGGTCGGCAAGGCCGAGCAGGAGATCCGCGAGTCGCAGATGGAGCTGCAGCAGCGCGAGGCCGAGATCGCGCGCATCCGGCAGGAGACCGAGCGCCAGCGGGGCGAGATCATGAACGCCGCCCGCAACGAGGCGCGCGAGATCCTCACGAAGGCCAACCGCGACTCGAGCTCGGAGCTCCAGGACGCCGAGACGCGTGGCAACCGGCTTCTCGAGCAGTCACGCCACCAGGCGACCGAGCTGACGAACTCCGCCCGCGCCGAGGTCGAGCAGACCCTCGAATGGGCCCGCGCGCAGGCCGACGTCATCGTCCAGCGCGCGCGCATGGGCGCCGAGCAGCTCCTGTCCGCAGCCGGTCACGGCGAGGCGGCGATCCAGGAGGCCGTCGACGCAATCGTTCGCGCCGCGCAATCCTCCGTGCCGAAGCCGAGCGGGGTTACCGCAAGCGCACCGGTCGAGATCCCGGAGCCGAGCGAGCCCGAGCCGAGGCGCGCCGAGGAAGACACCGAGGCGCCGGAGTCTCCGGGAAGCCCCTCCGCCGCGGCTGAGGCCGCGGACGACGAGCGGCAGGACGACAAGCCGCCGAGCACGTAGGCTTTTCGGCACCGAAGCGTGCCGCCGATCGTCTCGACTCTGCGCCTTGTCGCGCTCATGATCTTCATCGCGCTCGTCGCGGTGGCGGTCTGGCTTGCCGACCTTCGGCTCGCAATCGCATTGCCGCTCGTGGCGCTCGCCTGGCTGATCGCCGCGACGATCGAGTACCTGGCGTGGCGCTCGGCCCGCGGCCCAGTTGCCGTCGTCGAAGCGGGCGCCGCGTCGGTGGCCCCTCCCGTGCTTCCCGCAGAGCCAGAGCCGGAGCCTCTGCCCGAGGCGCCGCCGGTCGAGCAGACGATCGTCCAGCCGGCCCCGCCCCCGGAGCCCGAGCCGGAGCCGGAGGCGGAGGCGGTGGAGCCTGAGCCCCTCCCCGAACCCGAACCAGAGCCAGAGCCAGAGCCAGAACCAGAGCCAGAGCCAGAGCAGCCGCCGATCGTCGCCGAGGCGCCGTCCGCTCCCGAGCCCGCACCGGAGCCGGAGGCAGAGCCTGAGGTGGCGGCGGCCGCTATCGCGGCACAGCAGTCCCGCTGGGGACGGCGCCGGCGTCTGCGCGCGGTTCCCACGCCGCCTCCGGAAGCGCCGACTTCCGCCCCTGTTCCTCCGGCCGCCGAGACGCAGGTCGTGCAGCTGCCGCAGCGGAGCTATGTGCCGCGCCAGTGGAACATCTGGGATCTCGAGCGCCTCGCGCGAGCCGAGGCCCCGGGGCATCCGGAGCGGCGCGACGAATGGGCGTTTCTCTTCGTGCACCTCCGCCAGTTCGCGAACGCGGACGGCGTGCTTCCGACCGAGTTCGACTCTCTCGTGCGTGAGTCGTTCGGCGGGCTGCTCGAGCGCCAGCCGAGTCGATGAGCTCGGCCGTCCTCCAGCGCCAAGCCGCGCTGGCGGGGGCGGCGCTTCTCGCTGCGCTGCTCGTGCTCGTGCTCGGTCGCCCGAGCCCTGCGCCGACGGCAGTCGGGAGCCCTCCGCCGGTGAGCGCCGCGAGCTGGGAGGAGGCCGACATATGGATTGCGCCGGCGAAGGTGGTAGGTGTATGCGAAGGCAAGCAAGGGCCCGATGTGCGGGGCATCGTTCATCCGGTTCTACCCTGCGGCGTGAAGCTGGTCGTGTCGGCGAACGGGCGGACCATGCGCGCTGAGGTCGTCGCCGAGGGACCGGTGGCGACGGGCCGCGATTTTGCGCTCACCAAGGCGCTCGCCCGCGACCTTCGGGTTTCGAGCGGCGACCGGATCCGCTGGCGTTTCGCGGGCTAGGCGCCCTACGGGTTGCCGAGCCGGCCGAGCGGCCAGTAGGTGAGGAACACCGGGCCGACGAGGTTCTCGCGCGGGACGGTGCCCCAGTCGCGCGAGTCGCAGGAGCGGCTGCGGTTGTCGCCCATCATGAAGTAGTGGCCCTGCGGGATTCGAGGCCACTGCTGCGTCCGGTGGTCGCGATGGGCGACGTAGGGCTCGTCCAGCCGCCGCCCATCGATGTAGACGACGCCGTTTCGCTCCGAGACGACCTCCCCCGGCAGGCCGACGATTCGTTTCACGAACGTTCCGCCCTCGGCGCAAGCCTGAATCGTCTTCGCGGGTGCGTCGAAGACGACGATCTCGCCGCGCTTCGGGTCGCGAAAGCGGTAGATGAAGCGGTTGGCGACGACGCGGTCCGAGTGAGCGGCGAGGCACCCGTCCGCGGGCCGCGCGCAGTGGAGCGTCGGTTCCATCGAGGCGGACGGGACCCGGTACGGATTGGCAACCTCGACTTTCACTGCGAGGACGACGACCACCGCGACGACGATCGAGAACGTCCAGTCGAGGATGCTCCTCCACGGCTCCGGGACGCGGCTGGTCAGGCGATCGAGCGGATTTCTCACCCTGGCTCACAGTAGCGGCGGGCCCCGCCGGGCGGTTACGGCACCATTCCGGTATGACCGCGACGCGCGAGCTCGTCGGAAACGCCGCCCGGGACGAAGATCTCGCCTGGGTGCGGCTGACCGTGGCCGGACAGCGGATCGAGCATGCAGCCGGAGAGGGGCCGGGGTTGGCGGAGCTTCTCCGCGAGGTCGAGGGGCGCACGCTTCTCGATGCTGCGTCCGTTCCCGGCGAGCGTCTCGCCGCGGACGCGCTTCACGACGCGCTCGGTCCAGTCGTTAGCGCGGCTCCCGACGAAGGGCGCGTCGCCGTCGCGATGAGCGGTGGCGTCGACAGCGCCGTTGCGCTCCTTCGCGTGCGCGATGCCGGTCACGAGCCGGTCGGCGTGACGCTTCGCCTCTGGACCGATCCGGCCGGGAAGGACTCCGAGCGCGTGTGTTGCTCGCCGGCGTCGGTGGTCGCGGCGCGCGAGGCGTGTCAGGCGCTCGGCTTCCCGCACATCACGCTCGATCTCCGCGAGCCCTTCCGCAGGGCTGTCGTCGACCCGTTCGTTCGCGGCTACGCGCGCGGCGAGACGCCGAACCCGTGCGTGCGCTGCAACGGCGGCTTCCGCTTCGGCGCGCTGCTCGCCTTCGCGAAGCGAATCGGCGCCTCCCGGCTCGCCACGGGCCATTACGCCCGTATCGCCGAGCACCGCGGCCGCCTCCTCCTCGCCCGCGGAGCGGATCCTGACAAGGACCAGTCGTACATGCTCGCCCGCGTGGACCCGCGCGTGCTGCCCCGCCTCTGGTTCCCGCTCGGCGAGCAGGGGAAGGCCGAGACGCGCGCCGAGGCGCGCGCTGCCGGGCTCGCTGCCGCGACGCGGCCGGAGAGCCAGGAGGCCTGCTTCCTCGCCGGCGGCGACTACCGCGACTTCCTGTCACGCCACGGGCTCGAGAGCCGCGAGGGGCCCGTGCTCGACGCCGAGGGCAGGGAGCTCGGGCGCCACGACGGCTTCTGGCGCTTCACGCCCGGCCAGCGGCGCGGCCTCGGCGTCGCCACCGGAGAGCCCGTCTATGCGCTCAGAACAGATCCGCGCGCGAACGCCGTCTTCGTCGGCTCGCGCGAGTCGCTCGCCCGGCGCGAGGTGAGCTCCGGCACCGGAAGGCTCTTCGTGCCGGCCGAGCGGGTGGAGGCGAAGCTCCGCTATCGGTCTCCGGCCACCGCGGCGACGGTCTCGCCGCTCGCGCGCGGCTTTCGGCTCACCCTCGACGAGCCCGCCTACGGGGTCGCGGTCGGGCAGGCGGCTGTGCTCTACGAGGAGGACGCAATCGTCGGCGCGGGTCTCATCTCCGCGTCGCGGTGAACTAACATCTTGCCCTTGCCTCTCGCCGACCTGAGTACCCTCGACATCGTCTGGATCGCGCTCAGCGTGTTCCTCGTCGTCGTCGGTCTCGGGCTCGGGCTCGTCCTTCTCAATCTGAGCGGAACCGTTCGGCGCCTTACTTCGTTCATCCAAGGGCTGGAAAAAGAAGTTCTCCCTGTGATCAACAAGGCCGGAGGAACCGTCGACCGCGTGAATGCTCAGCTGGACAAGGTAGATCTCGTCACCGACAGTGCCGTCGACGCCGCGGATCACGTCGACACGGCCGTGCGGGCGGTCTCGATCGCCATCACACGGCCGGTGCAGAAGCTTTCGGGCCTTTTCGAGGGCGTTGCCCACGGCATCGCCGCCTTCCGGGTCTCACACGACCCGCGGCAGGCGAAGGACGCCGCCCGCAAGGCCGCTGCACGGCGCGAACAGGAGATCGCCGACGAGCTCGAGCACGGCGCTGAGGGACCGTGACGCAGGCGATCGAGCTCCGCATCCCGAACGAACGCCCCTTCCACGGGGTCGCGCGTCTCGTCGTGGGCGGCCTCGCCGCGCGGCACAACCTTTCCTACGAGGCTCTCGAAGACCTGCAGCTTGCCCTCGTCACCGTCCTCGAAGGCGACGCGTATTCGACAGCGGCCGAGATCCGCGTCGAGCTCGAGGTCACCGACGAGGCGATCGCCATGGCCATCGGGCCGCTGAACGGCGAAGCGGTCCGCGCCGACCTCGAGCAGTCGTCGGACGGGGACCTTGGGCTCGGGCGCCTTCTCGGTACCCTCGTCGAGGACGCGGGGGTGGAGGCGCGCGAGGACGGCGACTGGCTTCGCCTTTCGAAGCGCGTCCGCGGGATCAAACCGGCGGGGACAAATGCCTGAGGAAAAGAAAGACAAGGAGCTGCTGCGCAGGTATCACGAAGGCGGCGACACCCAGGCGCGCGAGCAGCTGATCGAGCAGTACCTACCGCTTGTCCGCTCTCTGGCTCGCCGTTATTCCTATCGCGGCGAGCAGCTCGAGGATCTGGTCCAGGTCGGCTGCATCGGCCTCATCAAGGCGATCGACCGCTTCGACATCGACCGCGGCGTCGAGCTGACGACGTACGCGACGCCGAACATCATCGGCGAGATCAAGCGGCACTTCCGCGACAAGGGCTGGTCGATCCGCGTGCCGCGCGGCCTGCAGGAGCTGAACGTGCGGCTCTCGCATCTCCTCGAGGAGCTGACCGTGCAGCTCGAGCGTTCGCCGACGATCCCCGAGCTCGCGAAGGCTGCCGGCGTCGAGGAGGAAGACGTGCTCGAGGCGCTGGAGAGCGGGCAGGCCTACGCCACGCTCTCCCTCTCCGCGCCCAGCGGGGGGGACGACGACTCCGACCTCGACCCGCTCGAGTCCCTGGGAACCATCGAGCACGAGTACGAGGTGAGCGAGGACCGCGCCGTTCTGGCGCCCGGCCTCGCCAAGCTCGACGAGCGCGAGCGGCGGATCCTCCACCTGCGCTTCTTCGAGGGCCTGACCCAGTCGCAGATCGCCCAGCAGGTCGGAATCTCGCAGATGCACGTCTCACGCCTCATTCGCCGCTCGCTCGAGAAGATGCGCGACGAGATCGTGACCGAGGAAGAGCCTCGGCGCGCCTCCCAGAGCCGCCGGTAGTCCCGCGTAGAATCGAGCGCATGCGCACCTCCGCGGAGCTTCGGGAGGGCTTCCTCTCCTTCTTCGAGTCCAAGGGCCACAGACGGCTGCCCTCGTGGCCGCTCGTCCCTCGCCCTGAGGACACGTCGACGCTGCTCACGTCCGCGGGGATGCAGCCGCAGATGCCGTACTTCCTCGGCCGCGAGGAGCCGCCCGCGCCGCTCACGACCACGGCGCAGAAGTGCTTCCGCACGCCCGACATCGACGAGGTCGGGCTCGACGGCCATCACCTCACCTTCTTCGAGATGCTCGGCAACTTCTCGTTCGGCCAGTACTTCAAGCAGGGCGCGATCGAGCTCGCGACCGAGTTCATCCAGGACCACCTGAAGCTCGACTGGGAGCGCGTGTGGGCGACCGTGCACGCCGGCGATCCGCAGCTCGGCCTCGGCGAGGACGAGGTCGCCGTCGGCCACTGGCTGGAGGTCGGCATCCCGCGTGAGCGGATCGTCGCCCTCCCGAGCAGCGAGAACTTCTGGTCGGTCGGCGGGCCGGGGCCGTGCGGGCCCGACTCGGAGATCTACTTCGACTGGGGCGAGGAGTACGGGTGCGGCGATCCCGGCTGCGCGCCCGCGTGTCCGCGCTGCGACCGTTTCCTCGAGTTCTGGAACCTCGTCTTCATGGAGTACGAGCTCAAGCCCGACGGGACGCTGACGCCGCTTCCGCAGCAGAACGTCGACACGGGCATGGGCCTCGAGCGGCTGGCCGCGATCGTGCAGGAAGTGCCCTCCCGGTCGGTCTACGAGACTGACGGCTACCAGGCGATCATGGCCTGGATCGAGAAGGAGAGCGGCGTCGCCTGGGACGCGGACGAGGTGGCGACGAAGGCGCACCGCGTGCTCGCCGACCACGGGCGCGGGATGACCTGCCTCGTAGCCGACGGCGTCGTGCCCTCGAACGAGGGCCGCGGCTACGTCCTCCGGCGCATCATCCGCCGCGCGGTCCAGCAGGCGCGGAAGATCGGGCTCGAAGACCTGTGGCGACTTTCTGACGTCGTCGTCGAGCAGATGGGCCAGTGGTATCCGGAGCTCGAGGCGAACCGGGACCCGATCCGCGAAGCGCTTCGCGCGGAGGAAGAGCGGTTCTCGGAGACGCTTGCGCGCGGGATGAAGCTCTTCGACGAGGTCGCGGCCAAGGGAGACATCTCGGCCGAGGATGCATTCACGCTCACGGCGACGTACGGCTTCCCGATCGAGCTGACCGAGGAGCTCGCGCGCGAGCGCGGGCACGCGGTCGACGAGGACGGGTTCAAGCGGCTCATGGAGGAGCACCGCGAGATCTCGCGTGCGGGAGGGGAGAAGAGCGAGCTGCAGCGAGCTGGGGACTTCGCGCGCGAGGCCGGCTTCGAG
This sequence comes from uncultured Actinomycetes bacterium, assembly GCA_963766725.1. GTDB lineage: Bacteria > Actinomycetota > Thermoleophilia > Gaiellales > Gaiellaceae > DATEOR01. Next base: position 114,268 of record CAVYBK010000011.1, on the reverse strand, counting down.
ACCGAGTTCCTCGGCTGGGAGAAGACCGAGGTGCTTACGCAGATCGGCGCCCTCGAGGACCTCGGCGACGGTACCTTCCTCGCAAAGCTGCGGGAATCCCCCTTCTATCCCGACGGGGGCGGGCAGGTGAGCGACCAGGGCTGGATCGAGGCCGACGGGAAGCGCGCCGAGCTCGCGGCCGCGTTCCGCTTCGGCGAGGACCAGGCGCTCGTCTTCCGGGGAGATGGGTTCTCCGCGGGCGAACGGGTCAAGGCGTGCGTCCCCTGGAAGGTGCGCTTCCCGACGATGGCCAACCACACGGCGACACACCTCCTGCACAAGGCGCTTCAGGAGGTCCTCGGCGACCACGTTCGCCAGGCCGGCTCGGCAGTGCGCCCAGACAAGCTGCGCTTCGATTTCACCCACCCGCAGGCGATGAGCGCGGAGGAGCGCGAGCGCGTGGAGGAGATCGTCAACGAGCGCGTGTTCGAGAACCTCCCGGTGCACACGTTCCTGACGCCGATCGAGGAGGCGCGGAAGCTCGGTGCGATGATGCTCTTCGGGGAGAAGTACGGCGAGGTCGTCCGCGTGGTCGAAGTCCCCGGCTTCTCGCGCGAGCTCTGCGGCGGCACCCACGTGCGCTCGACCGCGGAGATCGGGCCGTTCGCGATCATCTCCGAAGGGTCCGTCGGCTCGGGCGTGCGGCGCATCGAAGCCGTGACCTCCGGCGAGGCCTTCGCGTACCTTCGCGCGCAGGCGGAGGAGGCCGCCGCCCTGCGGTCGGAGCTCGGGCAGGCGCGCAAGGAGGCAAAGCGCAAGCCGGAGACGAGCGGGGGTCCCGAGGTCCTCGCGGAGAGGCGAAACCAGGCCGGCGGGGTGGAGGTGATCGTCATGGAGCTCGGCGAGTCGACCCCGGACGACATGCTCGAGCTCTCCGACCGGCTGAAACAGCAGCATGCGCCGGCGGCCGTCGTGCTCGGAGCGCGCGAAGACGGACGCGTGCACCTCGTCGTCAACCTCGACCGCTCGCTCGAGGAGCGCGGATTGGACGCCGTCGCGCTCATCCGCGAGGCCGCCGCGCTCATGGGCGGCGGGGGAGGCGGCCGGCCGACAATGGCGCGCGCGGGCGGCCGCGACCCCGAAAAGCTCGCAGACGCGCTGGCCCAGGCGGAGAAGGCGCTGATCGCCGCGCTCTCCAACTAGAATCGCCCGCCTGTGAAGGTGCTCGCCCTCGACTACGGCTCGGCGCGGACCGGTGTCGCCGTATCGGATCCGACCGGGACCCTGGCGAGGCCCCTCGAGGTCGTCGAGAACGCGTCGGCCCCCGCCGGCCTGAAGCATCTCGCCGAGCTGGCCGAGCGCGAAGGGGTCGAGCAGATCGTCGTCGGCCTGCCCGTGACGTTGCGCGGCGAGCGGGGAGCGCAGGCCGAGGAGACCGAGGCATTCGTGTCCGCTCTCAGGGCGGTGACCGGAGTGCCGATAGAGAGCTTCGACGAGCGGTTCACGACCAAGCTCGCCGAGGCGCAGCCGTCCGAGGCTCGCTCCGGATGCCGTCGCGGCGGCCCACCTGCTTTCGAACTACCTGGAATGGAAGAGCGCCCTCCCGAGATAAGACGCCACCGGCAAGCGTCCTCCACGACACGCGCGCTCGCGGCTCTCGGCGGGCTGATCCTCGGGATCGGCGTGCTCGCCGCGATCGTGTTTGCGGTGGTCGGCCGAAACAGCGGCGCGAGCTCGGGCCCCGCTACGCAGGACACGACGACAGGCCCGCCGCCCAAGCCCGTCCTGCGCATCGTCTTCCCGGAGGGCTTCACCCGCGTCGAGATGGCCGACCGCATCACCGCCGTGAACAAGATCGCCGAGGACAAGCGCCAGATCACGCCGAACCTCTCCGAGCAGGAGTACCTGCGGGTCACGAAGACGACGGATCCGCCGGCCGGCTTCCCGAAGAACGTGCCGAATCTCGAGGGCTTCCTCTTCCCCGCGACCTACGACTTCACCGAGGACACGACGTCGAAGGAGCTCGTCGGCGACCAGCTCGAGGCTTTCGACCGCAACTGGAGCCAGATCGACCTCAAGTACGCGAAGTCGAAGAACCTGACCGAGTACGACGTCCTCACCATCGCCTCCATGATCGAGAAGGAGGTGCAGGTGCCGAAGGAGCGGCCACTCGTCGCTGCGGTGATCTACAACCGGCTCCACCTGGATATGCCGCTCGGCATCGACGCCACGATCCGCTACGGCTTGAACATCCCGCCGACGCAGGCGATCTTGCAGAGCCAGCTGGAGACCCCCTCGCCGTACAACACTCGCTGCTGCCCGGGAATCCCGCCGACCCCGATCGGCAACCCGGGGCTTGCCTCGATGCAGGCGGCCGCGCACCCGGCGAAGGTCGACTACCTGTACTTCGTCCGCAAGGCAGACTGCAAGAGCCACTTCTTCACGGCCAGCCTCGACGAGTTCAACAACTACCCGCGCGGCGGACTCGACTGCGGTTGACCATCGGCGGCGCCACACGGCTCGTGGGTCTGATCGGCGACCCGGTCGACCACTCGCTGTCACCGCTCATGCAGAACGCCGCCTTCGCCGCGGTCGCGCTCGACTGGGCGTACGTGCCGTTGCCCGTGCAGCGGGAGCGGCTCGAGGAGGCCGTGGCCGGCTTGGAGGCGCTTGGCTTCGCGGGCGCGAACGTGACCATTCCGCACAAGACCGCCGTCGTCGGCTACTGCGACGAGCTCGACGACGTGGCTGCCCGCGCCGGGTCGGTGAACACACTCGTCGTCCGCGACGGACGCGTGCTCGGGTCGAGCACGGACGGCCCGGCGGTCGTAGGCCTCGTCGAAGCCGAGGGAGCCCGTGTGCTCGTCCTCGGCGCGGGCGGGGGAGCGCAGGCGGTGGCCACGTCCCTCGGAGATGCCGGCGCGGAGTCGATCACCGTCGCGGCGCGGGACGCCGAACGGGCGCACGCGCTCGCCGTTCGCCTTCGCACACTCTTCTCCGAAAGCGAAATCTCGGCCGAGAGCGACTGGCCCCCGTCGGGTCGAGAGGTAACCCTCATCGTCAACGCGACGCCGATCCGGGACGAGGCGTTGGTCGAGCTCTCGCCCGGGCAGCAGGTCGTCGACCTCGCGTACAGGCAGGATGGATCGGATACTGCCCTGGTCGCCGCCGCACGCAAAGCCGGATGCACACGGGTCGTCGACGGCCTCGAGGTCCTGCTCGGCCAGGGGGCGGCATCGTTCGAGCGCTGGACGGGCATCCAGGCGCCGGTCCCGGTCATGCGCGCCGCGCTCTCGCGCTGAACGTGGAGAGCGCCCGCGGTGGCGCACCGTCGCCCTCGCGAACCGGGATCGCCTCCTCGAAGCCTGAGCCATAGGCTTTGCGGCGTGGCGCTCACGCTGACGACAGCCGGCGAGTCTCACGGCCCCGCGCTCGTGGGCATCGTCACGGGCCTGCCCGCGGGCCTCGAGCTCGACCGCGCCTCGATCGAGGCGGACCTCCACCGTCGCCAGCAGGGCTACGGGCGCAGCCCGAGGCAGCAGATCGAGACGGACACGCGTCGAGGTTCTCGCCGGCCTCCGGCACGGCCGCACCCTCGGGACGCCGCTCGCGTTCCTCGTCCGCAATCGCGATCACGCGAACTGGGAGTGGGGGATGAGCCCGTGGCCGCCCGAAGGCGACGCGGCCGGGAAGGGCAAGGAGCCCGTGACGCTGCCGCGCCCGGGCCACGCCGACCTCGCGGGCGTCATGAAGTACGAGCTTTCCGATGCGCGCAACGCCCTCGAACGCGCGAGCGCGCGGCATACCGCTGCGATCGTCGCGGGCGGCGCCGTGGCGAAGGCGCTCGTCGGCGAGATCGGCATCGAGGTCTCCGGGACGTCCGTGGGCGACGACCTCGAGAGCCGTATCGACGCGGCGCGGGCAGACCGCGACACCGTCGGTGGGATCGTCGAGGTGCGGGCAAAGGGGGTTCCGCCGGGCCTCGGCTCCTACGCGACGAAGGAAGACCGCCTGGACGCCCGGCTCGCCTGGACGCTCATGGGCACCCAGGCCGTCAAGGGCGTCGAGATCGGCGACGGCTTCGCCCTGGCGGGCCTGCGGGGCTCCGAGGCCCACGACGAGATCCTGCGCGACGAAGGCGGCTACCGGCGTGAGACGAATCACGCCGGCGGGCTGGAGGCGGGCGTGTCCAACGGCGAGGAGATCGTCGTGCGCGCGGCGATGAAGCCGCTGCCCACGTTGATGCGGCCGCTCCGCTCGGCGGACCTCGAGACCGGCGATCCGGCACAGGCGCTCGTCGAGCGCTCCGACGTCGCCGCGGTGGAGGCGCTCGCGGTCGTCGCCGAGGCCTGCGTCGCTTTCGAGATCGCGCGGGCGGCGCGGGAGAAGTTCGGCGGCGACTCGGTCGGGGACTTCGTCGCCGCGTGGCGTGCGTACGTGGAGCGGATCCCCTGGTCTCCGAGGTAGGAGCGTTAGGGAAGCACCTCGCCCTCATCGGCTTCATGGGGGCGGGGAAGTCGACGATCGGGCGCGAGGTCGCCGAGCGCACGGCCCGCCCGTTCGTGGACACGGATGCCGAGATCGAGCGGCTCCACGGGCCCATCCCGGAGCTCTTCGAGCGCGGAGAGCCCGAGTTCCGGCGGCTCGAGGAGCAGATCGTCGCCGAAGCCCTCGCGGGGCCGCCTTCGGTGATTGCGCTCGGCGGCGGGGCGGTGCTCTCCGAGAAGACGCGGGAACGACTCCGCGCCCATGCGTACACGGTTCTCCTCGACGTCGACGTGGACGAGGCGTGGGAGCGCGTCAAGGGCTCGAACCGGCCGCTCGCCCGGAGGGAAGAGGACTTTCGGGAGCTATTCGCCGCGCGAAGGCCGGTCTACACCGAGGCAATGGATGCGCCGGCGGACGACGCGGAGAGCGTCGCCCTTGCCGCGCTCCGCATCTTCGTCGGGACAGCGATTTTGGCACCGGAGTCGTACGTCGTCGTCGACGAACGGGTGCTGGGTCTGCACCCGCTTGAAGGCCGCGATCGTGTCCTTACGGTGCCCCCGGGGGAGGAGGCGAAGTCGTTGGCCGTCGTCGAGAGGATCTGGCGAGAGCTGGAGCTCGACCGCGACGGCATGCTCATCGCGTGCGGGGGTGGGTCGACCACCGATGTCGCCGGCTTCGCGGCGGCAACGTACAAACGCGGCGTGAAATGGACCGCGATTCCGACGACGCTCACCGGTATGGTCGATGCGGCGATCGGCGGGAAGACCGGCATCAACACCGGAGAGGGAAAGAACCTTGCGGGCGTCTTCCACTTTCCGCAGGTCGTATTCATCGACACCCGCTTCCTGGCTACGCTTCCTGACGCGGAGCGGCGCGCGGGCATGGCCGAGGTGGTGAAGACAGGCCTCCTGGCCGGCCGAGAGGTCTGGAAGCTCGAAGAGGAAGAGATGATCCACGCGTGCGCCGCATTCAAGGCGGGCGTCGTCCTCTCCGATCCGTTCGAGCTCGAGGGCCGGCGGACGATCCTGAATCTCGGCCACACGTTCGCGCACGCGCTCGAAACCGGCTCCGGCTACACGGTCTCCCACGGCGATGCGGTCGCCCTCGGCCTCCTCGCGGCGCTACGCCTTTCCGGCCTCGATACCGGTGTGGTCGAGGAGATCTTGCGCCCTGAGCCCGTCGCCGCCGACCCGGATGCGGCGTGGGCCTCGCTCAAGCGCGACAAGAAGGGCGAGGGCGTCTTCGTCCTCCTCGAGGCGCCCGGAAAGCCGGTTGTGACGACCCTTCCCGACGCCGCCGCGCGCGAGGCGCTCGAAGCGCTGATCCGGAAGTAGACTCGGCCGGTGCAGGTCGTCGTCCTGAACGGGGCCAATTTGAACGCGCTCGCAGAGCGCGATCCGGCGCTCTACGGCGGGATGGCGTACTCCGAGCTCGAGACCCGGATCTACCAGTGGGCAAAGGAGCTCGGCTGCTCGGTGCGCTGCGTGCAGACGAACCACGAGGGGGATTTCATCGACACCTGCCACGAGGCGCGGGGCTGGGCCGACGGCGTGATCGTCAACCCGGGCGCGTGGACGCACTACAGCTACGCGATCCGGGATGCCCTCGAGCTCTTCACCGTCCCGGTCGTCGAGGTACACCTTTCGGACATCCGCGCGCGGGAGGAATGGCGCCGCTTCTCCGTGATCGAAGACGTCGTCGACCACCGTGTGATCGGCAAGGGCCCCGACGGGTATCAGGAAGCCCTTGTGTTTCTCGCGCACAAGGGAAAGGCCAAGTCGTGAACGGCCGGGTCGAGCGCCTGCGCGCCGAGATGGAGCGGCTCGAGATCGCATCGTTCCTCGTCTCCAACCCGGTGAACGTCCGCTACCTCACCGGATTCGAGAGCTCGAATGCGTTTGTGCTCGTGAAATACGAGGAGGTCGTGCTGATGACCGACGGGCGCTACGCGGAAGCCGGCCGGGCGGTCGAGGGGGTCGAGATCCAGATCGTCGAGCGCGACTTCCTACCCGGGGTCGCGACGGAGCTCGGGCGGCTCGCGGACGCGCCGGTCGCCTTCGAGTCCGACCACGTCACGGTCGCGCGCCACGCCGACCTGCTCTCGACGGGAGTCGAGCTCGTCCCGATCGCGGCCGTGCCGGTGATGCTGCGCGCGGTCAAGGAGCCCGCCGAGCTCGACGCGATCCGACGAGCCGCGCAGGTCGTCGACGCGGTCCTCGCGCGCCTCGCCGGGGAGAGCGTCGTCGGCAGGACGGAGGCCGATGTCGCCTGGTGGATCGTGCGCGCCATCCACGAGGAGGGCGCCGACGACATCTCCTTCGAGCCCATCGTCGGCTCGGGCCCGAATGCCGCGCTGCCGCATCACCATCCCGGCGATCGCGAGCTCGGCGCCGGCGAAACCGTCGTCGTCGACCTCGGCGCGAAGGTTGACGGCTACTGCTCCGACTGCACGCGCACGTTCGCGACCGGCGAGCTTCCCGAAGCGCTGCGCGAGGCGTACTCGGTCTGCGCGAGCGCCCAGGGAGCCGCGCTCGCCGAGGTCCGCGCCGGTGCCGACTCCCGCGGGCTCGACGCGATCGCCCGCATGGAGATCGAGGCTGCGGGCCACGACGTGCTCCACGGGCTCGGCCACGGCGTCGGCCTCGAGGTCCACGAGCTCCCCGTGCTCCGCCAGACCGCGGCGGGGCCGCTCGTCGCCGGCAACGTCGTCACCGTCGAGCCGGGGGTCTACCTCGCCGGCCGCGGCGGCGTGCGCATCGAGGACCTCGTCGTCGTGACGGAAGACGGCGCCGAGGTGCTGAGCGGCTTCACCAAGGAACTGGTGACCCTCAACTAAACTGGCTCCGCTTTGGCCGAAACGGTCTCGACCAACCAGTTCAAGAACGGCATGCACGTCGAGCTCGACGGGCACGTCTGGCGCATCGTCGAGTTCCAGCACGTCAAGCCCGGAAAGGGCGGCGCATTCGTGCGCACGAAGCTCAAGAACCTCGACTCGGGCTCGGTCGTGGAGCGCACGTTCCGCGCCGGCGAGAAGATGCCGCGCGTCCGCACGGAGACCAAGAGCGTCCAGTACCTCTACGACGCGGGCGACGAGGTCGTGTTCATGGACACGGGGAACTACGAGCAGATCTCGCTTCCGCACACGGATCTCGAGAGCCAGCTTCCGTACATGCAGCCGTCCAGCGAAGTCATGCTTCTCCTCGTCAACGGCCGCCCGTCCGCCGTCGACCTGCCCGCCTCCGTCGAGCTCGCGGTCGTCGAGACCGAGCCCGGGGTGAAAGGCGACACGGTCTCCAACGTGACCAAGCCCGCCACCCTCGAGACGGGCGCGGTCGTCCAGGTGCCGCTCTTCGTCAACGTCGGCGACCGCATCAAGGTCGACACGCGCGAGGCGCGCTACATCTCACGGGCCTAGCCGTGCCCGCCCTCGTCGACACCAGCATCCGGCTCCTCTCGCAGGAGCCTCTCGCGCAGCGGATGCAGTCCTCGCGGGTCCTCGAGCTCGCGGAGATCCTCGACAAGGCCGGCTTCGCGTACCTCGAGGTGTCGGGCGGAGGCTGCTTCGACTCTGCGGTGCGCCGGGGAGTGGAGAGCCCCTGGGAGCGGATCCGCGCCATCCGCTCGCGCTGCTCGACGCCGCTCGGCATGGCGCTGCGAGGGCGGCTGCTCGTCGGCTCCCGTCCGCTCTCCCGAGATCTCGTCTCCAGCTTCGTGGCCAGCGCGGCCGAGAGCGGCATCGACATCTTCCGGATCCACGACCCGCTGAACGACCTTGCGAATCTCCAGGAGGCGGCAGAGGCGATCCGCGCAGCGGGGAAAGAGCTTGCTGTCGGGCTCGTGTACAGCCCGGGCCTGGGGGGCGACACGGACGTCCTGCTCGAGCGGGCCAATCACCTCGGGGAGCTCGGCGCCTCTCGCGTCCTCATCCACGACCCGTCGGGGTCCCTCGATCCTGCCAGGGCACGCGAGCTCGTCGAGCGCGTCGGCGAGGCGAGCCGGGTGCCCGTCGGTCTGCACTGCCAGGGAGCTGGCGGCGCGGCGCTGGCGTCGTCGCTCGAGGCGGCCCGGGCGGGCGCAGGGGTGATCGCGTGTGCGCTCTATCCGATTGCGCTTTCGCTTCACCGCGTCTCGGCGGAGTCGCTGACGCAATCGCTTGCGGGTCTCGGCGTGGACTCGGGCGTCGATCTCGAAACTCTCTGGCGCGGTTCGGAGCTCGTGGACGACGCGCTCGGCGATGTTCCGGTACCGCCGCTCTCGCCGCGCGTGGCCGTGCGGGCCGCAGAGCACAGCCTGCCGGCGGGGCTCGTGGCCGAGCTGGACGCGAACCTCCGCGCTCACGGCTTCTCCGATCGGCTCGACGAGGTCCTGGACGAGCTCGCCGAGCTGCGGCGCGAGTGCGGGTGGCCGCCGCTCGCTTCGCCGATCGGCCAGATTCTCGGGTCGCAGGCCGTTCTCCACGTGCTCTCGGCGCAGCGCTGGCAGATCGTCGTGGACGAGCTCCGCGATCTCATCGAAGGGCGTTTTGGCTCGCCGCCGGCGGAGATCGACCCGACCGTGCGGCGGGCGGTGAAGCTGATCGGCGAAGGCGCGCGCCGCGAGGAGACGCCCGTCGAGCTGGACGACGTCCGCGACGCGGCCGACGGGCTTGCGTCGAGCGACGAGGAGCTGCTCTTGCTCGCGCTCTTCGGAGAGGAGGCCGAGCCGCTTCTGCGCTCGATCCGGAGCCGCGGCGCGGATGCCGAGAGCCTGGCTCGGGCCGGGCTCGAGCAGGGCGAAGCGGAGCGGATCCGCGAGCTGATTCGGATCGTGCAGGAGTCCGGGATCGGGGAAGTCACGATCGAGGAGGGCGAGACGCGCGTGACCGTGCGCAGCAGCGACGAGGCGGCGGCGGTGCCGGCCGTCGGGGTCGCGGGCACGGTTGCCCAGCCCGCAGGCGACGTCGAAGCGCCGGTCGGCCCGCCCGCGGACGGGACGATCAGGGTCGAGTCGCCGATGGTGGGGACGTTCTACCGCGCGCCGGAGCCGGGGGCCGAGCCGTTCGTCGAGGAGGGCGATCCGGTCGCGCCGGGCCAGACGCTCTGCATCCTCGAGGCGATGAAGCTCATGAACGAGGTCAAGGCGGACGTCGAGGCGGTCGTGCGCAGCGTGTGCGTCGAGAACGCCCAGGCGGTCGAGTACGGGCAGCTCCTCTTCGAGCTCGAGCCGCTGAACGGCCGTCCGCTCGACGCCCTCTAGTGTCGTTTCGAGCCGAGGAACCCCCGGGGCCGCCGCGAGCCTCCCTCCGCTTCGAGCGTATCGCTGAAAGACGCGCGCGTGGCGCGCGAAACGAGCCGAGTTCGAGCCGAGAGGGTTCGTGTTCGAGCGGGTCCTGATCGCCAACCGCGGCGAGGTCGCGGTCCGCATCATCCGCGCCTGTCGCGAGCTCGGCGTCGAGACCGTCGCCGTGTACTCGACCGCCGACCGCGAGAGCCTCCACGTCCGCCTCGCCGAGCGTGCGGTTCACATCGGGCCACCGCTCCCGGCCGACAGCTATCTGCGCATCCCGTCCCTCGTCGCCGCCGCAACCACGACCGAGTGCGACGCCGTCCATCCGGGCTGGGGCTTCCTCGCCGAGAATGCTGCCTTCGCGCTCGCGTGCGAGGACAACGACCTCGTCTTCATCGGGCCGCGGGCGGAGACCATCGAGACGATGGGCGACAAGATCGCGGCCAAAGAGGCCATGGCCGAGGCGGGCGTGCCCCTTGTCCCGGGCTCGGACGGGGCCGTCGACCTCGACCAGGCGCGGGAGGTGGCTGCCGAGGTGGGCTTTCCGGTGCTGCTCAAGGCCTCGGCGGGAGGCGGCGGGCGCGGCATGCGCCTCGTCGAGTCCGCCGACGACCTCGATGCGGCCTACCGCACGGCGTCCTCCGAGGCACAGTCGGCCTTCGGCGACGGCTCTCTCTACGTCGAGAAGGCCGTCGTCGGCGCGCGTCATGTGGAGATCCAGGTGCTCGGGGACGGGGAGGGAGCCGTCCTCACGCTCGGCGAGCGCGACTGCTCGATTCAGCGCCGGCACCAGAAGCTCGTCGAGGAGTCGCCCTCGCCGGCCGTCACGCCCGAGATCCGCTCCGAGATGGAAGGAGCCGCCCATCGGGCCTGCGAAGCCCTCCACTACCGGGGCGCGGGCACGATCGAGTTTCTCCTCGACGCCGACGGCCGCTTCTACTTCATCGAGATGAACACGCGGCTCCAGGTCGAGCATCCCGTGACCGAGCTCGTCACCGGCATCGACCTCGCTCACGCCCAGCTCGCTGTCGCGGCCGGGGAAGGCCTTCCCCGCGAGGGTCGCGCGGACCTGCGAGGCCATGCGATCGAGTTTCGGATCAACGCCGAGGACCCGGCCGAGGACTTCCGGCCGGCGCCGGGCCGCGTATCCCGTTTCCGGCCGCCGCTCGGCCCGGGAGTGCGCGTGGACACACATGTGGAGGAGGGCTATGCGATCCCGCCCTTCTACGACTCCCTGATCGCGAAGGTGATCGTCTGGGGCGAGGACCGCGAGGTCGCGATCGCCCGCGGCCGGCGCGCGCTCTCCGAGCTCGAGCTCGAAGGCGTCCCGACGACGCGCGACCTCGCGCTCGACATCGTCTCCAGCGAGGAGTTCGGGAGCGGCGACTACACGACGTCCTTCCTCGCCGACGCGGCTCCGTCGCTCGAGTCACTTCGGGGAGGAGCGGCATGACGACCGGACGCCGCGCCGCCCGGCGCGCGGCCCTCTTCGTGCTCTACCAGTGGGACGTGACCGGACAGCCGCTCGCATCCCTCTACGAAGGTGAGCTCGACCCGTACACGCAGGAGCTGGCGGAGGGCGTCGCCGCCGAGACGCAGGAGCTCGACGCGACAATCGGGGAGGCGTCGAGCGCCTGGCCGCCCGAGCGGCTCGGCGCGCTCGAGCGCAACATCCTTCGCATCGCGCTCTACGAGCTCGACCGGGACGAGGTGCCGCTCGAGGTGTCGATCGACGAGGCGGTTCGCCTTGCGCGACGCTATTCGTCGGAGGACGCTGCCAAGCTCGTGAACGGAATCCTCGGCAAGGTCGCAAAGGAGGCGAAACGGTGAGCACGCAGGAACCCGAGTCGGTCGCCCGGCTGCAGGAGCTGCTCGATCGGCTGGAGAGAGCCCACACACAGCTCGAGGCGACCGAAGGCGACCCCGAGCGCGCGGTCGACGTCCTGCAGAGCCTGGCCGAGCTGGCCAAGGAGATCCAGGCCGAGATCGACCTCGCCCGCCGGGAGGGCCCCGCGTGAGGTCACCCGACGAGCTCCGTGAGCTCGTCGACGTCGAGCTGACCCGCCTGCCGCTCGCCGACGAGCTCGGCGAGCTGGAGGAAGCGCTCCGCTACTCGCTCCTCGGCGGCGGGAAGCGGATTCGGCCGGTTCTCTGCCTGGCGACCGGCGAGGCGCTCGGGCAAGACCCTGGCGCGGTGCTGCCCGCCGCCTGCGCGCTCGAGCTCGTGCACACGTTCAGTCTCGTCCACGACGACCTGCCCGCGCTGGACGACGACGACCTTCGGCGCGGCCAGCCGAGCTCCCATGTGCGCTTCGGCGAAGGCGTCGCCATCCTCGCGGGGGACGCGCTCCTGACCGAGGCCTTCCGCCTCGTGCTCGGCTACGAGAGCCCCGCGCCGGCTCGGGAGCTCGCCTCCGCGACCCTCGGGATGATCGGAGGCCAGTACGTGGACGTGACGACCGACGGTGACCTCGACGCCGACGGGCTCGTCCACCTGCACGAGCTGAAGACCGGCAGGCTGCTGCGAGCGTCGGTCACGTGCGCGGTCGCGGTCGCGGGCCTCCCGCCCGACGAGCGAGAGCCGTGGGCGGCCTTCGGGGAGGAGCTCGGCCTGCTCTTCCAGATCGTCGACGACATCCTCGACGCCACGGGCACGGCCTCCGAGCTCGGCAAGACGCCCGGGAAGGACGAGGCCGCCGGCAAGGTCACGTACGTCTCGCTGCACGGGCTCGAGCGCGCGCGGGAGCTGGCAGACGCGGCGCGGGCGCGGGTGAACGAGCGCCTGGCCGAGCTGCCGGCGGACACGGCCGTCCTGGCCGAGCTCGTAGGGACAATTCCGCGACCGGCGCACCGTGAACACGTGACGATTGCGGCGCAGGGCAGGCGTTACGCTGCCCACGTGACCAAGAAGCGGCTCGATGTCCTCATGGTCGAGCGCGGGCTCGCCGAGACGCGCTCGCAGGCGCAGGCGCTCGTCCTCGCCGGAAAGGTGCCCGGCCACGCAAAGGCGGGCGAGCAGGTGGACGAGACGACGGAGATCGAGGTCGAGTCCGGCCCCCGCTTCGTCTCTCGCGGCGGCGAAAAGCTCGCCAATGCGCTCGCGACCTTCGTCGTCGACGTCGAGGGAGAAGACTGCCTGGACGTCGGAGCCTCGACCGGCGGCTTCACCGACTGCCTTCTCCAGGCGGGCGCTGCGCGCGTCTGCGCGCTCGACGTCGGCTACGGCCAGCTCCACCCGAAGCTCCGCGATGACCCACGCGTCACGGTCATGGAGCGCATGAACGTGCGCAACCTGGATTGCGGGGAGCTGCCCTTCAGGCCGACCCTCGTCACCTGCGACGTCTCCTTCATCTCGCTCTCGAAGGCCTTACCGCCGGCGCTCGGCTGCACGGCGCCGGGCTGGCGGGCCCTCGTTCTCGTCAAGCCGCAGTTCGAGGCGGGGCGAGAGGAGGTCGGCAAGGGCGGCGTCGTCCGCGACCCCGAGGTCCACAAGCGCGTCGTCGACGAGATCGCCGCGCAGGCGGCCGATTGGGGAGCCCGGGTGGAGGGCGCCGCCGACTCGGGCCTGCCCGGCCCGAAGGGAAACCGTGAGTTCTTCCTCTACCTCCGCGCCGCCTAGCGTGCCCGACAAGGTCACCTGCGCCGCGCTCTTCACCCACGGCCGCCCGGAGCGGATCGGGGATGCGGAGAGCCGCGTCCGAGAGCTCGCGGCCGAGGCGGGAGTCGAGCTCACCTCCCTCGGCGAGGGCTCGCCCGACCTGGTCGTCGCGCTCGGTGGCGACGGGACGATGCTTCGAGCCCTCAGGGCCACGCTCGGGGCCGCGACCCCCGTCTTCGGCGTGAACTTCGGCCGCATGGGCTTTCTCACGAGCGCCGAGGGCCACCAGCTCGAGGAGGCGCTTCGCCGCGTCTTCACGGGCGAGTACAAGACGGTCGAGCTCTGCACGCTCGCCGCGAGCCTCGCCGACGGGCCGCAGGTCGCGGTCAACGACGTGGTCGTCACGAGCGCGGAGCCGGGCCGCATGGTCGAGCTCGGCTGGGAGGTGGGCGGCGAGGAGCTCGGCTCGCAGCCCTGCGACGGGCTCATCTGCTGCACGCCCTCGGGCTCAACGGCCTACAACCTCTCGAACGGCGGGCCCGTGATGATGTGGGGGCTCGAGGCAATGGCGATCACGTTCGTGGCGCCGCACTCCCTTCACGCCCGCCCGCTCGTCCTGCCGCGCGGGCACGACCTCAACGTGACGAACCGTTCCGCCGCCCAACACGTGACCGTCCTCGTGGACGGGAAGTCCGTCGGCGACCTCGCGCCGGGCGCCGGAATCACCGTGTCGATCGGGGAGGAGACGGCGTCACTCGCGGTTCTCCGCGAGGTCAGCTTCTTCACCCGCTACCACTCGGTGTTCCCCTAAACCCAGTGCTCCGCAGCCTGCGCATCGAGAACTTCGTCCTCATCCGCGAGGCCGACCTGGGCTTCGGGCCGCGCCTGAACGCGGTCACCGGGGAGACCGGGGCCGGCAAGACGATCCTCGCCCAGGCGATCGGGCTCCTCCTCGGCGCGCCCGGGGACGCCGGCTACCTCGGGCCGGGCGCGAGCGAGGCGTACGTCGAGGCGGACTTCGATCTCCCGGACGGGATCCTCGAGGACGAGGAGCTCGCCACCCTCGCCGAGCTCCGGCCGGAGGAAGAGACCGGACTCGTCGCGGCGCGGCGGGTCTTCGCCGACGGCCGCACCCGAGCCTACGCCTGGGGCCGCGCAGTCCCGCGGGAGGACCTTGCGTCGCTCGTGGAGCGGCTGCTCGCGATGTCGGGCCAGTTCGAGCAGCGGCGCCTCGCGCGGCCGTCGTTCCAGCTCGACGTCCTCGACGCGTTCGTCGGCGAGGAGCAGCTCCGTCTGCGTGCCGACCACGCACGCGCCTGGCGGGAGCTCGCGGCCGCCCGCCGGCATCGGGACGAGCTCGCGAGCGCGGAAGCGGGGCGCGCCGAGCGGCTCGAGGAGCTGCGGCAGCTCATCGAGCGGACCGAGGGCTTCGTGCCGGGCACGGAGGACGCCCTTCGCTCGGAACGCGAGCGGCTCCGCCACGTCACCGAGCTGGCCGAGGCCGCCACCGATGCGACAGAGGCGCTCTCCTCCGAACAGAGCGAGACGGGTGCGGTGGACCAGCTCGCCAAGGCGGCGAACGCCCTCATGCCGGTGACGAACCTCGCTCCCGAGCTCCAGGCCGAGTACGTCAACCTCGGGGACATAGAGGAGCGGCTCAAGGAGGTGACCTCCTCGCTCCGCGGCTTCCTCTCGTCCCTCGAGGCGGAGCCGGGGCGGCTCGAGGAGGTCGAGGGCGAGCTCGAGCGCATCGCGGACGCACGCCGTCGCTTCGGCGCCGCCAGCTACGAGGAGCTCCTGAGCCGGGCCGAGGCCGCGCGGGCTGAGCTCGCCGCGCACGAGGCGGGAGTGGATCCGCTTGCCGCCGCGGAGGAGGCGCTCACGGATACCGAGCGCCGCGCGGCGGACCTCGCGGGCCGACTGTCGGAGTCGCGCCGCGCCTCGGCGAAGGCGTTCGGCGACGCCGTTGCGGCCGAGCTTCAGGGGCTCGGCATGGGGGACGGGGAGTTCGAGGCCGAGGTCTCGGAGCGCGAGCACGGGGCAAGCGGGCGCGACGCCGTCGCGTTCCTCATCAGGCCGAACCCGGGCCTGCCTCTCGCGCCCGTCGCCGAGACGGCCTCGGGCGGCGAGCTCTCCCGGGTCGCCCTCGCGCTTCGCGCGGTCGCCCACGCGGGCGCCGGCGAGCCGACGATCGTCTTCGACGAGATCGACGCGGGCATCGGCGGTCGCACGGCGCACGCCGTCGCGGAGGCGCTCGGACGCCTTGCCGAACGCGCCCAGGTGCTCACGATCACGCACCTTCCGCAGATCGCGAGCGCCGCGGAAACCCACTTCCGTGTCGAAAAAGTGCCCGGCGACCCCACCCACACGCGCATCGAACGCTTGGCAGAATCCGCACGAAGGGAAGAGGTGGAGAGAATGCTCGGCGGAGCGGAGTTCATCGAGGCGGTACGGCAGTGAGTTTCGTGGAGTTCACGGGGACCGCCCGCCTGGACAAGAGGACGAAGCGACTCGTGCGGCGCCTCGGGCCGGACGACATCGCGATCATCGACCACCGCGACCTCGACCGGGTGTCCGCGGAGGAGCTCCTGGCCACGAACGTGCGCGTCGTCCTCAACGTCTCGCCGTCCATGAGCGGCCGCTTCCCGAACGCCGGCCCGCTCGAGCTCGTCCGCGGCGGCGTGCGGCTCATCGACGTGAACGGCGAGTCCGACCTCTTCGAGGAGGTGCGCGACGGCGAGTCTCTGGTCGTCCGCGGCTCGAGCCTGTTCCGCAACGGCTCCCGGCTCGCGGCCGGCCACATGCTCACCGAGTTCGAGCTCGAGACCGAGCTCGCGGAGCAGCGCGGCCGCGTCACCGAGGCGCTCGAGAACTTCGCCGAGAACACGCTCCGCTACCTCCGCGACGAGGCGAAGCTCCTCTCCGAGGGCGTGCGGCTCCCAGAGGTGCAGACTCGCTTCCGCGACCGCCACGCGCTCGTCGTCGCCCGTGGCCCCGGGATGAAGCGCGACCTGCGGATCGTCAAGCCCTACATCCGGGACTTCAGGCCGGTTCTCGTGGGCGTGGACGGCGGCGCTGACGCGCTCATCCAGGCCGGCTACAAGCCGCACGTGATCGTGGGCGACATGGACTCGGTCTCCGACCGCGCCCTCCAGAGCGGCGCGGAGCTCATCGTCCATGCCTACACCGACGGGCGCGCGCCCGGGCGCGAGCGCATCGACCGGCTCGGGCTTCCGTCGGCAGTGCTGCCTTCGCCCGGGATCAGCGAGGACGTGGCCATCCTCCTCGCCCACGAGAAGGGCGCGGAGCTGATCGTCGCGGTCGGCACCCACTTCAACCTGCTCGAATTCCTCGAACGGAACCGGGAGGGGATGTCGTCGACCTTCTTCACGCGCCTCAAGGTCGGGGACAAGCTCATCGACGCGCGCGGCGTGTCGAGCCTCTTCCGCGGCCGCGCCGGCCTGGGCCCGATGTTCCTCTTCGTCCTCGGAGGGCTCGGCGCGCTCGCCGCCGCCGTGGCCGTCTCCTCCGATCTCCAGCGCTTCATCGAGCTTCTCGCGCAGCGGGTGCAGTCGATCCTCGGGCTGTGAGGAAGGAGGCATCCCTCGTCCTCCCCGTTCCCCGGGAGGACGCATGGGCGCTCGTCTCGGAGCCGTTCCACCTTCCGGACTGGTGGCCCGGCTACACCGGCGTCGAGCCGGACCGGCGCGGCCTGGAGGAAAACGCGCGCTGGACGGTCGTCCGCGCGCTCCGGCCCGGACTGATGCGAAAGCCGCACGGCGCCGGCCTCATCGTCATCCGCCGCGTCAGCCCGGCAAGCGAGCTCGCCTGGCACGACCTGAAGCAGAAGCTCGACATGGGCATCCGGCTCGAGGACGAAGGGCGGCACACCACCGCCACCGCCTGGGTGTCGGGTCCGTTCTGGCGCATGTACGCCGAGGGAGTGCGCTCGCTTCCGACGAAGGCCGTCGCCCGGCTGCACGACCTCTGCGACACTGCTTCCGGCCTTTGAGATGTTCGACCTTCGCTATCACCTGGCCTCGCTCGCGGCCGTATTCATCGCGCTCGCGGTGGGCATCCTGCTCGGCGTCGCGATCTCCGGGAAGCTCTCGGCGGCCGACAACCGGTTCGCGCACGACCGGATCGACCAGCTCAGCGAGCAGCTCCAGCAGGCCAATGGACGGGCGGACATCGTCGAGAAGCGAAACAAGGCGGCCGAGGATCTGCTCGAGATCAGCTACCCGGCGCTCATGGAGGAACGACTCGACGGCAAGAACATCGGCGTGCTCTTCGCCGGGCCCGTGGACGGGACCGTCCGCTCGTCGATCTTGCGCACGCTCGCCGACGCCGGCGCCGGCAGTCCGGTGCGGCTCATCGCGGTCGACACCCCAGTGGATGCGGGGGAGCTCGATTCCGCGCTGAAGAGCGATCAGACGCTCGCCGAGTACGCCGAGAGCGGCGACGACTTCGGGAATCTCGGCGTCACACTCGGGCAGGAGCTCGTCGACGGCGAAGGGACTCCGACGTGGAGCTCGCTCTCGAGCATGCTCGTGGAGGAGCGTTCCGGCGCAACGACGCCTGCGCTCGACGGCGTCGTCGTCGTCCGCTCCTGGGCGCCCCCCGAGGATGCGACCTCCGAGCAGGAAGCGCAATCGAGGCCGACGGAGACCCTGGTCGACGGCCTCATCAGCGGGTTACAGCAATCCGGTGTGCCGGTCGTCGGCGTCGAGACGACGACCGCGGATTCGTCGGCGATCGAGCTCTACCGTACGCAGGGCGTGTCGAGCGTGGACGACGTCGAGACTTTGCCCGGTCACGTTGCGCTCGCCCTGCTCCTCGCCGGCGGCGCCACCGGCAACTACGGGGTCAAGGCTTCTTCGACCGACGGCGTCGCTCCTCCGATCGAGTCGGTTCCGGTTCCGAGTGGTTGAGCTCACCGTCCTCATTGCGGCCCGCAATGAGGCGGAGCGAATCGGCGAGACGGTCAGGGCCCTGCGGGCCGAGCTCGGCGACGCAGAGATCCTCGTCGTCGACGGAGCCTCCACGGACGGCACCGCCTCGGCGGCGGAGGAGGCGGGCGCGGTCGTCCTCCGCCTCGAGGAGCGAGGGAAAGGCGAGGCGCTGAGCGCGGGCGAGCGCGTGGCCGCGCCGGGCCCGCTCCTCCTCTGCGATGCCGACCTACGGGGGTCGCTGACGCCCCTTGCCGAGGGAGACGCCGACCTCCGCGTGGCCGCGTTCACGCATCGCGTGGGCGGCGGATTCGGCATTGCCAAGCGCGTCGCGCGGGAGCTCATCCACCTGCGGACGGGCTTCAAGGCCCGCGAGCCGCTCTCCGGACAGCGTCGCCTGAGCGAGCGGGCCCGCGCCGCGTGCTTCCCACTCGCACCCGGGTTCGGCTGCGAGGTGCGGATGACGATCGACGCGCTCCGAGCCGGGCTGAGCGTGGAGGAGGTCGACCTCGACCTCGACCACCGCGCGACCGGCCGTGACGCCGCCGGCTTCGCGCACCGCGGCCGCCAGCTACTCGACGCACTTCTCGCCGCCGGCCCGCTCGCCGTGAACCACCGGGGCAAGCGCCTGCCGCTCGTCGGTTGGCTCGCAGGCGTTCGACCTGACCCGGCCGTCGCCGCCGTCGCCGCGATCGGCCTCGCTGACGACGTTTGGAGCGGGGAGGAGCGCGGTATCCGCGCGCACCTCGCGGCGGGAGGGACGACCGGCGTTCTCAAGCTGGTCGGCATCCCGCTCGTCGCGCTCCTGCGCACCCGAAGCCTCTCCGGCGCCCTCCTCGTCGCGGGCAGCGCGAACCTTCTGAACCAGCTCGACACGAAGCCGGGCCGGGCGCTCAAGGCCTACATCGGAGCCGCATTCGCCCTGGACGCGCCGCTCGGCCTGGCCGTCCTCCTCCTTCCCTACGATCTCCGCGAGAGAGTGATGCTGGGGGACGCGGGATCGAATGCGCTTGGGGCCCTGCTAGGCTTCAAGTCCGTGGACCGAATCCGCGGATGGGGTCGTTGGGCAGCTGTGGCTGGGGTCGTCGCTCTCAACGTAGCCGGTGAGCGCCGCTCGCTCGGCGAGTTGATCGAGCGCACGCCCGGTCTTTCGCCGAGCTCGACCGCATGGGGAGGATTTAGTGCCCCAGCCGGCAGTCCACGCCTGCTTCCCGCCCGCGATCGCACTACGCGCTGCGGCGTCCTCGGTCGCCCCGGTAATGACGGTTACCGGGGCTCCCTGCGTTCTTGCCGCGCTTGGCGCTCGCGACCGCGAAGCGGGGCAGCACTACCGGAAGGGACACTGATGCGCGCCCGCCCGACGAAGTACGTGTTCGTGACGGGCGGCGTTGTCTCGTCCCTCGGCAAGGGCATCACCGCCGCCTCGCTGGGCCGCCTGTTGAAGGCGCGCGGCCTGCGCGTGCAGGTTCAGAAGTTCGACCCGTACATCAACGTCGACCCGGGGACGATGAGCCCCTTCCAGCACGGCGAGGTCTTCGTCACAGAGGACGGGGCCGAGACCGATCTCGACATCGGCCACTACGAGCGCTTCATCGACGAGAACCTCTCCCGGAACGCAAACCACACCTCGGGCTCGATCTGGAATTCGGTCATCCGCCGCGAGCGGAAGGGCGAGTACCTCGGCTCGACGGTGCAGGTGATCCCGCACATCACGAACGAGATCAAGGACCGCGTGCGCCGCGTGGCGGCCGCATCCGACACCGACGTCGTCATCTCCGAGATCGGCGGCACCGTCGGCGACATCGAGTCGCTCCCGTTCCTCGAGGCGATTCGCCAGTTCCGGCGCGAAGTCGGCCCGGAGAACGTTCTCTACCTGCATGTCACCTTCGTCCCGTTCATCGAGACGGCCGGCGAGCTGAAGACCAAGCCGACGCAGCACTCGGTCAACGAGCTGCGCCGCATCGGTATCCATCCCGACATCGTCGTCTGCCGCTCGCACGAGCCGCTCTCGCGCGACATCCGCGACAAGATCGCCCTCTTCGCAGACGTCGACCCCGAGGCTGTCATCGCCAACGAGGACGTGAGCGACGTCTACCTCGTCCCGCAGGCGCTTCGCGACGAGGGCCTGGACACGCTCGCATGCGCGAAGCTCGGCCTGCCCGACGAGCCCGTCGACCTGGGGGAGTGGGGAGACCTCGCCGGCCGCATAGCCGAGCGCGACGGCGATGTGGAGATCGCCCTCGTCGGCAAGTACGTGAAGCTCCAGGACGCGTACCTCTCCGTCCACGAGGCGCTGAAGCACGCGGGCATCTACCACGGGACGAACGTCAACGTGAGGTGGGTGGACGCCGAGGGCATGAGCGTCGAAGAGGCAGCGCGGGAGCTCGAGCGCGCCGACGGCGTCCTCGTGCCGGGCGGATTCGGCTCGCGCGGGTGGGAGGGGAAGATCACCGCCTGCCGCATCGCGCGCGAGCGCGACATTCCGTATCTCGGCATCTGTCTCGGCATGCACGTCGCCATCTCCGAGTTCGCCCGGAACGTCGTCGGGCTCGACGGCGCCAACTCGACCGAGATGGACCCGGAGACGCCCTACCCGGTCATCGACCTCCTGCCCGAGCAGAAGGAGATCGAGGATCTCGGCGGCACCATGCGCCTCGGCGCCGACGCCGTCGACGTGGAGGAGGGGACGCGCGCCCACGCGGCCTACGGCGAGACCGTCATCCACGAGCGCCATCGCCACCGCTACGAGGTGAACAACGCCTTCCGGCCGAAGTTCGTCGAGGCGGGCCTCGTCGTGTCGGGGACGTTCCAGGAGGGCCGCCTCGTCGAGATGATCGAGCTCCCCGACCACCCCTGGTTCGTCGCGAGCCAGTACCACCCCGAGTTCAAGTCGCGCCCGACGCGGCCCGCGCCGCTCTTCCGTGACTTCGTCGGCGCCGCCGTCGAGCGCGCTCGCGCGCGCACCGGCGTCGGCCAGGCAGCCTCGCACTCCTAGAATCGCGCCCATGGGTGCAACCTGGGCCTCGGGCGTCCTCGACCTGTTCGTCGAGCTCGCCGCCATTCCGAGCCCCTCGGGGGAGGAGGAGGCCGTGGCGGCGGTCGTCCGCTCCTACCTCGCCGACCTCGGGCTGGCGGTTGAGGACGACGACGCGGGCAACCTCCTCGCGCGGCTCGAGCCGGCGGAGCGGAACGGCGGCGGCTCGATCTTCCTCTGCGCGCACATGGACACGGTTCCGCCTGTGGGGGAGATCCGGCCGGTCGTCGGCGAGGACGGCTTCGTCCGGAACGAAGGCGGAACGATCCTCGGCGCCGACAACAAGGCGACCGTGGCGGTGCTTCTCGAAGCAGCCCGCCTGCTCCTCTCCGAAGGGCGGCCGCACGCGGGCGTCGAGCTTCTCTTCACCGTGAAGGAGGAGGTCGGCCTCCAGGGAGCCAAGGACTTCGACCATACGCGCCTGCAGTCCAAGCTCGGCTTCGTCTACGACTGCAGCGGCCCCGTGGGCGGGATCGTCCGCTCGGCGCCGTACGGGAAGACCATCGACGTCGTCTTCAAGGGCCGCTGCGCGCACGCGGGGCTCGCGCCGGAGGAGGGCCGCTCGGCCATCGCCGCCGCCGCGCGCGCCATCGCCGACCTCAGGCTCGGCCGGATCGACGAGGAGACGACCGCCAACGTGGGCCTCATCGAGGGCGGCACGGGGAGGAACGTCGTGCCCGACCGCTGCGAGCTCGCGGCCGAAGCCCGCTCGCGTGACGAAGGCAAGCTTGCCGACCTCGTCCAGGAGATGCTCGACGCGTTCACGTTCGCCGCTGCGGTCACGGAGTGCGAGGTCGAAACGCGAATCTCGGAGACGTACGCCGGCTACCGCTTCAGGCCGGACGACCCAGTGTTTGCGCTCGCGACGCAGGCTGTCCAGCGCGCCGGCCTCGAGGCGCGGCCGATCGACGTCGGCGGCGGAGCCGACGCAAACGTGTTCAACGCGCGCGGCGTTCCCTGCGTCAACCTCGCCAACGGGATGATGCAGGTGCACACCCCGGCCGAGCACATCGCCGTCGCCGACCTCGAGACGATGCTCAACGTCACGCTCGAGCTCGTCGAGGCCGCCCGCGGTGCTTAGCCTCCGCCGCGGCTCCGTCACCGCGGTGACGGAGCGGCACGAGGGGCTCGTGCGGCTGGAGGTCGACGGCCGGCCCTGCGTGGCCTATCCGGGGGTGACCGGGCCGGTGGCGCTCGGGGACGACGTGCTCGTGAACGCCCAGGCGGTCGAGCTCGGGCTCGGGTCCGGCGGCTTCGACGTCCTCTACGCGAACCTCACGCGAGGCCTCGACCTGGAAGGGGAGCCCGGCGCACACGTGATGAAGCTCCCGTACACGCCGCTCCAGTACGCCGTTCGGCACGCGGAGGAGGACGGCGTGCGGCTCGAGTCGTTGGGAGGCCTGCCGGTCGTCTGCTGCTCACTGCACAGCCAGGTCGCCCCGGCCGCCGCCGGGCTCGGCGAAGGGCGGAGGGTCGCGTACGTCCAGGTTCCCGGAGGCGCGCTGCCGGTCTCCCTCTCGGACACGGTTCGCGCGCTCCGTGGGCGCGGGCTCGTCGAGACCACTGTTGCCGTCGGGGCCTGCATCGAGGGCGACGTCGCGTGCGTCTCGACCGCCGCGGCCTTCGTCTGGGCAGCCGAGCAGGGGTTCGATGCCGTTCTCTGCTCGATCGGGCCCGGCATCGTGGGGACCGCGAGCCCATGGGGGCACGGCGGGCTTTCAGTAGCGGAGGCAGTGCTCACGGCCCGGGCGCTCGGCGGGACACCGGTCCTCGCGGTCCGCTATTCGGAAGGAGACCCGCGCGAGCGTCACCGCGGTCTTTCGCATCACACGCAGGCCGTCCTCGCGCTCGCCGGCGACGTCGAGATCGGCTGGCCCGAAGGGCTGGAGACGCCGGACGGTCTCGAGCGCGTCACCGCCGTCGACGTGACCGGCTGGGAGGACGCTTGCGCAGGCTTGCCGCTCTTCCACATGGGCCGCGGAGCGGATGAGGATCCGTGGTTCTTTGCCGCTGCCTACGCCGCCGGGCGGGTTGCCTCCGGCCACGTGGGGTGAGATAGCCTTCGCAACCCATGAGGATCGGCGTCGCCAAGGAAATCAAGCCGGACGAGCACCGCGTCGCTCTCACACCCGCGGGCGCTCGGGAGCTGGCGCAGAAGGGCCATGACGTCGTCGTCGAGCAGGGCGCGGGTGAAGGCAGCGCGCTCCCCGACGCCGCCTACGAGGCCGTCGGCGCGCGCATCGCGTCGGTGGACGACGTCTGGGGGAGCTGCGACCTCGTCCTCAAGGTGAAGGAGCCGCTCGCGGCCGAGTTCGACCGGTTGCGAGAAGGCCTCATCCTCTTCACGTACCTCCACCTCGCCGCCGACGAGGCGCTCACGCGCGCGCTCCTGGACAGCGGCGCGATCTGCATCGCGTACGAGACCGTCGAGACCGACGACCGCCAGCTGCCGCTGCTCGCGCCGATGAGCGAGGTGGCCGGCCGGCTGGCGACGCAGATGGGCGCCTGGGCGCTCGAAAAGGCTCAGGGCGGCCGCGGGATCCTCCTGGGCGGCCTACCGGGGGTGCCGCCGGCCAAGGTTGTCGTCCTCGGCGGTGGGATCGTCGGCTACAACGCCGCTCTCATCGCCGTAGGCATGCAGGCCGACGTGTGGGTCCTGGACAAGTCGGTCCAGCGGATGCGCGACCTCGAGATGATGCTCGACGGGCGCATCACGCTCGCGATGTCGAACCAGCTCGCGATCGACGAGGCGGTCGAGAACGCCGACCTCGTCATCGGCGCCGTGCTCATCCCCGGCGCGCGGGCGCCGAAGCTCATCACGCGCGAGATGCTGCCGGCGCTGAAGCCGGGCGCCGCGCTCGTCGACGTCGCCATCGACCAGGGCGGCTGCTTCGAGACCTCGCATCCGACCACGCATTCAGATCCCGTGTACATCGTCGACGGCATCGTCCACTACTGCGTCTCGAACATGCCCGGCGCGGTTCCGATCACGTCCACCGCGGGGCTCACGAACGTGACGCTGCCCTACGTCGAGCAGATTGCCGACCTCGGCGTGCGCGAGGCCATCGCCCGTAGCCGCCCGCTCGGGCGCGGCGTCAACGTCTTCGAGGGGAAGCTCACCTACGAGGCGGTCGCGGACGCGCACGGCCTCGATTACTCGCCGCTCGACGAGGTCCTTCCGCTCGAGGCCGTCTAGTGCCTCGGCGGATACGAGCTACGTCTCGGTCGTCTCCGGCTTCTTGTCTTCCCGTTCGGGCGTGAGCCTCACGACCGCATACGTCATTCCCGCGGCGAGCGCGATGACGGCGACGATCCAAAGCGCCATGCCGAAAAGCCCGAGGACGGTTTCCATGTCGGAAGTAGAATAGCCCGATGCCGCGCGCCTGCGTGATCGTGCTGGACGCGGTTGGTGCGGGCGAGCTGCCGGACGCGGCCGACTACGGCGACGAGGGATCGAACACCCTCGCCAACGTCGCAGAAGCGGTCGGCGGCCTCGACCTCCCCAACCTCGAGCAACTCGGCCTCGGAAACATCGAGGAGCTGGCCGGCTGCCCGCCGCAGCCGCACGCTCCGGCCGTCGCGGGCCGGCTGTTCGAGCGCTCGAAGGGGAAGGACACGACCACGGGCCACTGGGAGCTCATGGGGATCGTCACGCCCGAGCCGATGCCGACCTTTCCACACGGATTTCCGTTCGAGGTGATCGAGGAGTTCGCCCACCGGACGGGGCGCGGGGTGCTCGGCAACAAGGCCGCCTCGGGGACGGACATCATCGAAGAGCTCGGCGAAGAACACCAGCGGACCGGCAAGTGGATCGTCTACACGTCCGCCGACTCCGTCTTTCAGATCGCCGCGCACGAGGAGACGATCCCGCTCGACGAGCTCTACGCCGCCTGCGGGATCGCCCGCGAGATCCTGACCGGGAAGAACGCCGTCGGGCGCGTGATCGCCCGCCCGTTCGTCGGAGAGCCTGACAACTACACGCGAACGCCGAACCGCCACGACTGGTCGCTCAGGCCGCGGCAGCCGAACTACCTCACGCTTGTCCGCGAGGCGGGCAAGGAAGTCTACGGCGTGGGCAAGATCCACGACATCTTCGCCGGAGTCGACATCGACCACTCGGAGACCACGAAGTCGAACAACGACGGCATCACGAAGACCGAGGCGCTCCTCCGCGAGTTGGACGAGGGGCTCATCTTCGTGAACCTCGTCGAGACGGACATGCTCTGGGGCCATCGCAACGACCCGGTCAACTTCCACCGCTGCCTGCAGGACTTCGACCGGCGGATCCCGGATCTTCTCGACGCGCTGCGCCCGCAGGACCTCTTCATCCTCACCTCCGACCACGGGTGCGACCCCACGACTCCCTCGACCGACCACTCTCGCGAGCATGCGTTGCTGCTCGCCTACGTCGAGGGGCAAAACGCCGGCGGCGCGATTCACGAGGGCGAGTTCGCGGACGTCGGCGCGACGGTGAACGCCTGGCTGGGCGGGAAGGCGCCGTCGCGCGGCATCCCGGGCACGCCGATCGTCGAGCAGTGAACGCGCCGCCGCGCGCAGCGGGAGCTCTGCGTCCCGCGGAGCTGATTCAGAAGAAGCGCGACGGCGGAGAGCTGACGGACACGGAGATCTCCGGGCTCGTCCTCGCCTACGCGCGCGACGAGATCCCCGACTACCAGATGGCCGCGTTCTGCATGGCCATCTACTTCAAGGGGCTCAGCCACGCCGAGACGCACGCGCTCACCGACGCGATGGTGCAGAGCGGCGAGACCGTCGACCTCTCGTCCCTCGGGCGCAAGGTCGTGGACAAGCATTCGACGGGCGGGGTGGGGGACAAGACGTCCATCGCACTGGGCCCCGTCGTCGCGGCCTGCGGGGTGCCCTTCGCGAAGATGAGCGGGCGGGGCCTCGGGCACACCGGAGGCACCCTCGACAAGCTCGAGGCGATCCCGGGCTTCAACGTCGAGCTGGACATCGAGACGTTCCTCGCCCAGGTCCGGGAGATCGGCATGGCGATCATCGGCCAGACCGGTGAGCTCGTCCCGGCGGACAAGCGCCTCTACGCGCTCCGTGACGTGACCGCGACCGTGGACATCATCCCGCTGATCGCGTCCAGCATCATGTCGAAGAAGATCGCAGGCGGCGCCGACGCGATCGTGCTCGACGTCAAGGTCGGCGACGGCGCCTTCATGAAGGACCTCGACTCGGCTCGCGAGCTGGCGGAGGCAATGCGGGAGCTCGGTGTCCGCGCCGGCCGGGAGGTCGTCTGCGAGCTGACCGACATGGACCAGCCGCTCGGGCAGGCCGTTGGGAACGCCCTCGAGATCCGCGAGGCAGTGGCAACTTCTGCAGGGCGAGGGCCCGCCGGATCTCGTCGAGCTCGTCCGCGGCGCGGCAGCGCACCTCCTTGCACTCTCCGATCTCGGCGTGGACGCCCACGAGGACGTGCGATGGCGGTGGTCCTGCGATCGCAGACGGAAGCGCGCTCGAGGTCTACGAGCGGTGGATTCGGGCGCAGGGCGGCGACCCGTCTCTCGACGCTCTTCCGCAAGCGCCCGTGGTCACACAGGTCACGGCTCCGTCGGCGGGATATGTCCAGGGCATCGCGACGACCGCGATCGGGCAGGCAGCCCTCGGCCTCGGCGCCGGCAGGCTGCGCAAGGAGGACGACATCGACCACGCCGTGGGAATCCTCTGTCTCGCGAAGCGCGGACAGGAGACCGCGGCCGGCGATGTCATCGCCGAGGTGCACGCTCGCACCGACGAATCCGCCGAGGCCGGGGCAGCCGAGGTCGCGGCCGCCTACCGCATCGGCCCGGAGCCGCCGCAGGACGTGCCGATCGTGCTCGACGTCATCGCCTGACGGGGCGGCGAGATGCCTGAGCTTCCCGAGGTGGAGACGATCCGTTCACGGCTGGCGCCGCGCCTCGAGGGACGGACGCTCGAACGCGTCGAGATCGTCGACCCACGGCTCACACGGCCTGAGCCGCCGGAGGCCATCGCCCAAGCGCTCGAAGGGGAGCGCATCTCCGAGGTTGGCCGGCGAGGAAAGTATTTGGTTTTCGAGTTCGAGAGCGGGCGGCACCTCCTTGTTCATCTCCGAATGACGGGGAACGTCGAGCACCCGGCGCAGGGCGGCCTCGCCGCCGACCCGTACCGACGCGCCGTTGTCAGGTTAGACGACGGCTCGGACGTCGCCTATCGCGACGTGCGCCGGTTCGGAACGTGGGCGCTGCTCGAGCCGGGCGAGCTCGAGGACTATTTCGCAGCGAGGCGCCTCGGCGGCGAGCCGCTCGAGCGCGGCTTCACGACCCGCGCCCTGACGGAATCGCTCGCGGGCCGCCGCGCGCCCATCAAGGCCGCCCTCCTCGACCAGCGTGCGGCGGCCGGCGTCGGGAACATCTACGCGGACGAGGCCCTCTGGCGCGCGCGGATCCACCCTCTGCGTCCCGCAGGCTCCCTCGACGGAGACGAGATCGCTCGGCTGCGCAAGGCGATCCGGGCGGCGCTCGAGATGGGGATCGCACGCCAGGGCGCGACGCTGCGGGACTATCGCGATCCCGAAGGGCGCCGTGGCCGGATGCAGGACGAGTTCAAGGTCTACGGCCGCGCGGGCGAGCCGTGCCCGCGATGCGGCGCTCCGATCGAGAAGACGCGCGTCGCCGGCAGGGGTACGTGGTACTGCCCGCAGTGCCAGGAGCTCGACCCCGGCTAGGATCGCGGCCGTGAAGCCCTGGTCGTTCGAGCCGCACGGCCGCTTCGAGGAAGCGGAGATCGAGAGCAAGGCTCTCGAGGGGAATCCCCTCGGCGACCCGAGCGTGCGCCCGCTTCGCATCTATCTTCCGCCGGGCTACGACGACGCCGAGCGGCGATATCCGTCCATCTACGTGATCCAGGGGCTGACGGGCCAGCTCGACATGTGGAGAAACCGTGCCCCCTTCCGCAAGAACTTCCCCGAGCTCGCCGACGACCTCTTCGCCGGCGGAGATGCGCCCGCCGCGATCCTCGTCTACGCCGACTGCTGGACGTCGCTCGGCGGCAGTCAGTTCCTCGATTCGCCGGGAACGGGCCAGTATCACACCTATCTCTGCGACGAGGTCGTCCCCTGGGTGGACGAGCGCTACCGCACCCTGCCCGCATCCGAGCACCGCGGGATCGCCGGGAAGTCCTCCGGCGGCTACGGGGCGATGGTCACGCCGATGCTCCGCCCGGATGTCTTCGGCGGCCTCGCCACGCACGCCGGCGACGCGCTCTTCGAGGCGTGCTATCTGCCCGAGATGCCGCAGACGGCGAGAGCTCTGCGTGACGAGTACGACGGCTCCTACGAGCGCTTCTGGGAGGACTTCCGCTCGCGGCCGGCCTTCTCGAAGGACTCCGACCACGTGCTCCTCAACCAGTGGTGCATGGCGGCCTGCTACTCGGCCGACGAGGACGGGACGGTGCGGCTGCCGTTCGACCCCGCGACGTCAGAGCTCGTCCCCGAGGTCTGGGAGCGCTGGCTCGCCTGGGATCCGGTGCGGATGGTCGCGAAGCACGCGGACGCGCTCCGGTCGCTCAAGGCGATCTACATCGACGCCGGCAAGAAGGACGAGTGGTTCCTCGACCTCGGCGCCGAGGCATTCCGTCGCGCGCTCGAGGGAATCGGCGTCACCGACGTCTATTTCGAGCTCTTCGACGCCACGCACATGGCGATCGAGTACCGCTACCCGCTCGGGATCAGGTACCTGGCGGAGCGGCTGAGCCCCTAGGCCGCGAGCTCGTCGAGGCGGCCGTCCCGGTCGAGGCACCAGAGCTCGGTATAGCCGCCGATCGGCACCTCGTCGATGAAGATCTGCGGGACGGTCCAGCGGCCCGTCATCTCGAGCAGCTTTTGCCGGAAGGCTGGGTCGTCGTCCATGACGATCTCCTCATACTCGAGGCCGCGGCGGTCGAGGAGCGCCTTCGCGCGAATGCAGTAGCCGCACCAGGTCGTCGAGTACATCCGGATTCGCGTCATCCTCCCTTTCAACGTACCCGGAAACCACGGGATTCCACCGGGACGGCGGCTAGAGTGGGCGCGTGCCTGGAACCTTCAAGACGGAGGCCGTCGTCCTGCGCTCGATCCGCTTTTCCGAGGCGGATTGTGTCCTCCACCTCTACACCCTCGAGCGTGGCCGGGTGGGTGCGATCGCGAAGGGTGTGCGCAAGACGAAATCGCGCTTCGGGGCGCGGCTCGAGCCCTTCAGCCACGTCGAGCTCATGCTGCACGAGGGGAGGGGGGAGCTCTACACGGTGCGCGGCGCGGACCTTCTGCGCTCCCACGAGCGCGGGCGCATCGACGGCTATCGCATGGCGGTGGGTCACATCGGCCTCGAGGCGATGCTCCGCCTCTTTGTCGAGCAGGACGCGAATGCGCCCGCCTTCAATGCGCTGACTCGTTTCCTCGACCTCCTCGACGACGTCGAGGCCGCGCTGCCCGCCCAACCCGCGCTCGACCCGCTCGTCCTCTCGTTCCAGCTGAAGCTGCTCTGGCTCTCGGGCTACCTCCCGCACCTCGCCGGGTGCGCCGCGTGCGGGAAGGAGAAGCCGCTCGTCGGCTTCTCGGCACAGGCGGGAGGAGGCGTGTGCGCGGAGTGCGGCTCGGGCTCGCTCGCCGTGTCCGCGGACGGCTTCGAAGCGGTCCGCGGCTTCCTCGAGCGCCCGTTGGCGGAGGCGGCCGCTCCCGCCATGACCGCGCGCGGACTGCGCGAATGCCTGAGCATGATCGAGTCCTCGTACGAGTACCACGGCGGCTTCCGCCTGAGGACGCTCGCGCAGAGGGCGTGAGGTCATGAGCCCGCCGAACTACCAGGAGATGATCGCCTCCCTCGAGCGGTACTGGGCCGACTACGGGTGCGTCCTCATGCAGCCGTACCACACCGAGTTGGCCGCGGGGACGATGAATCCGGCCACGTTTCTCCGCTCGCTTGGCCCTGACGAGTGGAAGACGGCCTATGTCGAGCCGGTGATCCGCCCGACGGACGGGCGCTACGGGGAGAACCCGTTCCGCTTCCAGCACTACTTCCAGTACCAGGTGCTCCTGAAGCCGGCGCCCGAGGACGTACTCGACCTGTACTTCGCCTCGCTCGAGGCGCTCGGCATCGACACGAAGAAGCACGACGTGCGCCTCGTCGAGGACGATTGGGAGCAGCCGACGCTCGGTGCCTGGGGCCTCGGCTGGGAAGTCTGGTGCGACGGCATGGAGGTGACCCAGTTCACGTACTTCCAGCAGGTGGGCGGGCTGGAGGTCGAGCTCGTGCCTGCGGAGATCACCTACGGACTGGAGCGGCTGGCGATGTTCCTGCAGGGCAAGCGGTCAGCGCTCGAGCTGGAATGGGCGCCCGGGGTTCGGTGGGGCGACGTGTATCGCGAGAGCGAGCGCGAGTGGTCGGTCTACAACTTCGAGGTCGCGCCCGTCGACATCCTCACGAGCCGGTTCGAAGAGCACGAGACCGAGTGCCGCATGCTGCTCGACCGCGAGCTTCCGCTGCCCGCCTATGACCAGGTGCTCAAGTGCTCCCACACCTTCAACCTGCTGGACGCGCGCGGCGCCATCTCGGTGACGGAGCGCGCCGCGTACATCGGCCGGGTTCGCACTCTCGCGCGCAAGGTCGCCCAGCTCTACGTGGAGAAGATTGCCCAGCCTGCTGTTTGAGATCGGGTGCGAGGAGCTGCCCGCCTCGGCCTGCGCGGAGGCGGAGGCGCAGCTGCGCTCCGACCTGGCGAAGCTGGGAGAAGGCAGCGTGCTCGTCGGCCCTCGCCGGCTCGTGCTCCTCGTGGACGATCTCCCCGAGCGGGAGCCGGACGAGTGGGTCAAGGGGCCGCCCGAGCAGCTGCGGGAGAAAGCCGCCGAGGGCTTTGCGAAGAAGCAGGGCGTAGGCCTGGACGACCTCGAGGTCCGCGACGGTTTCTTGGGCGTGCTCGTGCCCGGCCGGCCGCTCCTCGACGTGCTGCCCGAGCGGCTGAACGAGATCGTCCGTGGGCTCGCGTTCTCGAAGTCGATGCGCTGGGACGACTCCGGCCTCCGCTTTGCACGCCCCGTGCGCTGGCTCTGCGCGAAGCTCGACGACCGGACGGTGGAGGGCTTCGGCGGCTCGTCCTTCGGCCACCGCTTCACGCACGGCGAAGTCCCGATCCCGAGCGCGGGCGAGTACCTCGAGGCGCTGCGTGCCGTAGACGTCGAGCCGGACCCGAACGTGCGGCTGAACACCATCGCGCAAGGCCTCGAGAAGCTGGGACTCGCCGAGCCGAACCCGAAGGTGCTGGCGGAGGTCGTCCACCTGGCCGAGTGGCCGACCGTCCTCGAAGGGGCCTTCGACGAGCGCTTCCTCTCGCTTCCGCGCCGCGTGGTCGAGACGGCGATGGAGTCGCACCAGCGCTACTTCCCGCTCGAGGGCAACCGCTTCGCGTTCGTGGCCAACGGCGGCGACCCGGAGACCGTCGTCGCCGGAAACGAGGGCGTCCTCGAGGGACGCCTCGAAGACGCCTCTTTCACGTTCGAGCGCGATGTCGCAAAGGGCATCGAACGGCTCGCCGAGGAGGCGACGCGCATCACGTTCGTCGCCGGGGCCGGCTCCTACGGGGACAAGGTCGCGCGGCTGCAAGTTCTCGTCGAAGCACTGGGCGGCGGCGATGCCTCCCGTGAGGCTGCACGGCTCGCCAAGGCCGATCAGGCGGCCGAGCTCGTCCGCGAGTTTCCGGATCTGGAGGGCCACATCGGCGCCGAGTACGCACGCCTCGCCGGCTTCCCGGAGGCGGTCTGCGCAGCAATCGACGAGCAATACCTGCCCGACTCGGCGGGCGGTCCGCTGCCCGAGACGGAGACCGGCCGCGTGCTTGCCGCCGCCGACAAGGTCGACAGCCTCACCGTTGCCTTTGCGCTCGGACAGCGGCCGACCGGGTCGCGTGACCCGTATGGGCTTCGGCGTGCTGCGATCGGGCTTTGCCGGCTCGCGCTGGAAGGCAACCTCGAGCTCGAGGTGGCCGCGCTCTCGGTGCGCGCGCACCAGCTGCTCGTCGACCAGGGGGCAGAGCTGAAAGAGGACGCGAGCGATGTCGCCGAGTTCGTCGAGGAACGGCTGGAGGGGATGCTCGACGCCCCTGTCGAGTTCGTACGCGCCGCGCGGGCGAGCGGCGTCACGGAGCTCGGTGCAATCGCCCGCCTCGCGGAGGCTCTTGCAGCTGCCGCCGACACCGAGGAGTTCGAGCAGGCCTACGTCGCCTACGACCGCGCGAACCGGCTGGCGGGGAAGTCCGACGGGGCAGCCGCCGAGCTCGATCCCAGGCTGGCCACCGACGACGCCGAGCTCGCGCTCATCGATGCAGTCGCGGGAGCCTCGCCGAAGATCGCCGCTGCTCTCGAGGCGCGCGAGTATGACGACGCGCTCGCCGCCGCAGCAGAGCTTCGCGCTCCCGTCGATCGCTTCTTCGACGAGGTGCTCGTGATGGCCGACGACGCGCAAGTGCGTGCCAACCGGCTCCGCCTCCTGCTCGACGTGCGCGACGCTGTCGGCGCGCTCGGAGACCTCGCGCAGATCCCGCGGTGAGCGAGCCTCTCGAGATCCACGTCATCTCCGACTCGACGGGGGAGACGGCGGCCAGGTTCGCCGAGGCGGTCGAGCGGCAGTTCCCGGACGAGGAGTTCGAGATCGTCCGCCACCCGAGGATGACGAGCGTGGACGACGTGCAGCTAGCGGCGGCACGGGCGCGCGGGCGGCGCGCGGTCCTCATGTACACGCTCGTCGACAACGAGTTCCGGGATGCGATGCGCACGCTGTGCCGGCGCTACCGGCTCCATTACTGCGATCTCCTCGGCCACCCGATCGACGCCGTGGCGCGGGTCTCGGGCCAGCCGGCGACGATGACTCCGGGAGGCCAGCCCGTCCTCGACTCGAGCTACTTCAAGCGCATCGAGGCGATCGAGTTCGCCGTGCGGTTCGACGACGGCGTCGGCCCGGGCGGCTTGAAGGACGCCGACATCGTCCTCGTGGGCGTGTCGCGGAGCTCGAAGACTCCGCTCTCCATCTACCTCGGCTATCTGGGGTACAAGACCGCGAACGTGCCGATCGTCCCCGGAGTCGAACCACCGCGCGAGCTCGAGGAGATCGATCCGCGCACCATCGTCGGCCTGACGATCGACGCGGAGAGCCTCGCGGCGATCCGCGGCGAGCGCGCGCGCGGGCTCCGCGGCGCCAAAAGGCGCTATGCCGACCTCTCCGAGATCTACGAGGAGCTCGAGCGCGCCGAACAGATCCACCGGCGGCTCGGCTGTCCCGTCATCGAGGTCTCCAACCTCGCGATCGAGGAGACCGCGCGGCGCATCATCAGGCTCGTCGAGCAGCGGCGTCTCGAGGGGAAGGCGAAGGCGCGGGCATGAGCGCGAAGCCGAAGATCCCGATCTACTACTGGCCGTTCTGGATGTTTCTGCTCGCGCTCGGCCTCTTCGTCTTCTACGTGCTCCTGACGCCGGTCTGGATGGGGATCCGGCTCATCTCGTGGCTGGCGGAGCGGCGAA
Source organism: uncultured Actinomycetes bacterium (assembly GCA_963766725.1). Taxonomy (GTDB): domain Bacteria; phylum Actinomycetota; class Thermoleophilia; order Gaiellales; family Gaiellaceae; genus DATEOR01. Next base: position 80,426 of record CAVYBK010000011.1, on the reverse strand, counting down.
ACCTTGAGAAGACCGCCTAGCTCTTAAATAACAGAGGCGGCCGTGGTGCCGAGCCGCCTCTTCTCGGGCCGAGACGTAGACTGCGGCGCCCCACGTCTAATCGAACCCGTACGGGGACCATGGTGCACAACGGGGGTAGACGCCATGACCGAATGGGGTAATCGGCGGGCGGTTCCCTCGTTCGAGATCGCCTAGAGGTGGCCGTCGAAGAACCCGCCTCCGGCCACGGAAAGCATGACCAGAAGGGCGAGCAGGGCAAGCATGAGGGGGATGCGGCGCATCGCGTCAGTGTCGCTGTCCGCTTTGGGCCCGTCAAGATGGCGAAAAGAGCCGCGATAATCCTGACCGGGATGGACGACCGCTACGTCTTCGACTTCTCAGAAGGAACGGAGCTCGGCCGCGAGCTGCTCGGCGGCAAGGGGATCGGCCTCGCCGAGATGACGGCGATCGGAATTCCCGTCCCGGCCGGCTTCACGGTCACGACCGCGGCCTGCGTCGCGTACATGGGGGCCGGCAGGCAGGTTCCCGCGGGCCTGGAGGAGGAGGTCGCGGAGCACATGGCCCGGCTCGAGGGGACGACGGGCAAGCGGTTCGGCGATCCGAGCGACCCGCTGCTCGTCTCGGTGCGCTCCGGAGCTGCGGTCTCCATGCCCGGGATGATGGACACGATCCTCAATCTCGGGCTGAACGACGAGGCCGTCGTGGGGCTCGCGCGCACGACCGAGAACCCGCGTTTCGCCTACGACGCATACCGGCGGCTGATCCAGATGTACGGCGACGTCGTCGCCGGAGTCGACGCGCACCGCTTCGAGGAGGCGCTTGCGGCGGCGCGCGAGGGCGCCGGCGCGGCGCACGACGGCGAGCTCGACGCCGCGCGGCTCGAGGAGTTGGCCGGGCGCTTCAAGCAGATCTACCGCCAGGACGCCGGCGAGGACTTTCCGCAGGACGCGCGCGACCAGCTCGCCGCCGCGATCCGCGCGGTCTTCGACTCCTGGGACCTCCCGAGGGCGCGGGCGTACCGGAGGGCGAACGGGATCTCGGACGACCTCGGCACTGCGGTCAACGTCGTCCAGATGGTGTTCGGAAACAAGGGCGAAGAATCGGGCACGGGCGTCGCCTTCACGCGGGACCCGGCCACCGGCGAGCAGGGGCTCTACGGCGAGTTTCTCGCCAACGCGCAAGGCGAAGACGTCGTCGCCGGCGTCCGCACGCCGCAGCCGCTCGAAGAGCTCGGCGACAGCTTCCCCGACGTCTTCGAGGAGCTTCTCGACACCATGCGCCGGCTCGAGCAGCACTACCGAGACGCGCAGGACATCGAGTTCACGATCGAGGACGGCAGGCTGTTCCTTCTGCAGACGCGGCCGGCGAAGCGCCATGCGACGTCGATGGTGAAGGTCGCCGTCGACCTCGTCGAGGAAGGGCTCATCAGCAGGGAGGAGGCGCTCGGACGGCTCGATCCCGCCCAGCTCGACCAGCTCCTCCATCCGATGATCGACCCGAAGGCCGACTACGAGGTCGTCGCCCGCGGTCTCAATGCGTCACCCGGAGCCGCGACGGGGGCGATCGTCTTCGATGCCGACACGGCCGAGGAGCGAGGCCGGGCCGGAGAGTCGGTCATCCTCGTGCGGCAGGAGACGAGCCCCGACGACTTCCACGGCATGGTCGAGGCGAAGGGGATTCTGACCGCGGTAGGCGGCCTCACCTCGCACGCCGCTGTCGTCGCGCGCGGGATGGGGAAGCCGTGCGTGACGGCCTGCGACGGGCTCTCCATCAACCACGACGAGCGGAAGGCGCGGCTGGGCCCCCACAACCTCGCAGAGGGGGACGTGATCACGATCGACGGCGGAACGGGGGAGGTCATCCTCGGCCCGGTCGACCTCGTGCCACCGCAGATCAACCAGAACTTCGAGCTCTTGCTCGACTGGGCCGACGACATCCGTCGGCTCAAGGTGCGCGCCAACGCCGACACGCCTGCGGACGCCGCCAAGGCGCGCGAGTTCGGCGCCCAGGGCATCGGGCTCTGCCGCACCGAGCACATGTTCATGATCGAAGACCGGCTTCCGCTCGTCCGGGAGATGATCATGGCCTCGGGAGAGGACGAGCGGCGCGATGCGCTGGCCAAGCTCCTGCCTCTTCAGCAGGAGGACTTCGAGGGCATCTTCGAAGCGATGGCCGGGCTCCCGGTGACGATCAGGCTTCTCGACCCGCCGCTGCACGAGTTCCTGCCGTCGCTCGAGGAGGCGGAGTCGCCTGAGATGGCGAGGCGCATCCGCGCTCTCCGTGAGGCGAACCCGATGCTCGGGACGCGCGGCTGCCGCCTCGGCCTTCTCTTCCCCGAGATCTACGAGATGCAGGTGCGGGCGATCATCCGCGCGGCGGCCGCCGTGGAACGGCGAACGGGGGACGCCCCGCTCGTCGAGATCATGCATCCGCTCGTCGGCTTCGCCGAGGAGCTGCGGCGCCTGCGCGAGCTCACGGTGCGAACCGCGGAAGAGGAGGGCGAGGGCGCCTACCTCTGCGGCACGATGATCGAGCTCCCGCGCGCATGCATCCGCGCCGACGAGATCGCCGAGCACGCCGACTTCTTCAGCTTCGGGACGAACGACCTCACGCAGACGACGCTGGGCTTCTCCCGCGACGACGCGGAGGGGAAGTTCCTCACGCACTACCTCGACGACGGCATTCTGCGCCAGAACCCGTTCGAGACCCTCGACCAGAGCGGGGTGGGGGAGCTCATGGAGCTCGCCGTCGAGCGCGCTCGCTCCGTGAAGCCCGACCTGAAGATGGGCATCTGCGGAGAGCACGGCGGCGACCCGGCATCGGTCGCGTTCTGCCACCGGCTCGGGCTCGACTACGTCTCGTGCTCGCCGTACCGCGTCCCGCTCGCGCGCCTTGCGGCCGCGCAGGCGGCGCTCGCCGAGTCAGCCGTCAGCCCCGCCGTCCAGGCGGCTAGTTAGCCAGCGGCAGGATGTAGCGCTTGTAGGCGCGCGTGACTCTCGGCTTGTAGCTGAGGTCGAACGTCGAGCCGCTCTGGCTGCGGTAGTAGATGATCGTCTCGACCCGCGGGTGGTTGGAGACGAAGTTGGCCATCTTCTGGACGAAGTCCGGGTGGTCGATCCCTGGGCCGAGGCCCCATTCGCCGATCGCGTACGGCTTGCCGGGGTGGCCGCGGTAGAGGTCGAGGTTCGCCTCCCATTCCACGCCGCGCCCGAAGTCGTAAAGGTCGTTGGCGACGACGTCCACGTACTTGTCGCCGGGGTAGTACGAGTCGGCGCTGTTGGCCTTGAGGTCGGGGCTGCCGAATCCCTGCGGGTTCCAGATCACCTTGACGTCGTTCACGGGGAGGGCGTTCGTGCGGTCGAGCTTCGGCATGCCGGACGTCGACGAGCTTGGCGTTGATGTCGGCGACCGAGCCGCCGTGCACGATCAGGTACGTGCGCCGGAAGGCCTTGCGGAAGTTCTTCGTCGAGTGCGCGGCTCCGCGATATGACCCGTTCGAGTTGTACGCGCAGTAGGAGTTCCAATGGCCGTTCATCTCGGCGTAGGGCCGCACGTACGCGAAGCTGCCGAAGCGGTCGAGCGCCTGGGCGATGTCGATCAGCACCCGGTCGCCCTTGCCGCTTTGCGATCCCGGCTGGGCGTGATCGCCTCGTTCCCGTACTTGTTCGCGGTCCCGAACGAGAGTGACCGGGATCGGCTTGGCGGCGTCCAGCGTGTTGTCCAGGTACGTCTGCTTGTGGACGCCCCACCCGATGAAGTCGAGGTTCACGTCCGTGGCCTGGTTCGTCTGGCTCGCGGAAGCGCGACTTCGAGCCTTCGACGCCCGAGCAGGACGGAGGCGCCCGCTTCGGCTGGAACCAGGAGCGCTGCAAGGGCCGCGACAACGAGAAGCTTTCGCATGCTTCTCGTTTATCGGCCCTAAGAAAGGATTTCTTTTCCCTCGTTTGAGCCACGTGTAAAGGGTCTATTAGGGAATTGGGGCGGCCGGGTAGAGCGCGTGGATCTCGTCCACGAACGCCGCGAGCTGGTCGGCCAGCGCAGGGTTCTCGACCTCGAGGACGTTTTCGGCGTTCTGCTCGCCCGAATGGGAGAGGTTGTAGCTCCCCGTGAAGAGGTAGTCGTCGGCGACCACGACCTTGGCGTGCATGAAGTCGTGGACATCCCCCTGGCCGTAGGGCATCGAGTTCTTCCCGGTGAAGCGCCCGTTCGCGAAGATGCGTCTGATCGCGGGCATCTTCCACTCCGAGTTCCCGTTCAGCTCCCACTGGTGGAAGACGCCCTTCATCTGGGTGGCGTCGACGACGCCCGCCACATCGCATTTGCCGTCCGAGACAGCTTCGGCGAGGGCGCCGAGGACCGGGCCGGACGTCATCACGGGCGAGCAGATCCGAATGCGCCGTTTCGCCTTGGCGATCCTGTGTGCAATCCGGGTCGCGAGCGCCTCGCCGTGCCCCGGCGAGAACCAGGCGCGCACCTTCGCGTCGCCGACGCGGATGGGGTTCGGCTCCACGAAGCCTGACTTCTCGACGCTCTCCGTCTCCCAGAGCTGCTCGAAGTCCTCGGTGTAGCGCGCGGCGAGCTCATCCGAGTGGACGACCACGATGACGTTCTCCTCCCGGCTCCAGGAGTCGTCGCTCCAGTTCGTCGATCCCGTCCAGACGTCGGAGCCGTCCCTGACCACGTACTTGTGGTGCATGAGGTCGGGGACGCCGAGGATCCGCTTCGTGGGGACCGCGAGGTCGTCGAGCAGGCTCGGGTCGGCGTCGGGCGGAGGAGGCTCGGGGATCGGCTTGTCGTGGTCGACGTTGAAGGCGAGCCGGACCTCGACGCCGCGGCTCTGCGCCTCGAGCAGCGCCGTCGCGACCAGCTTCGCCGTCTCCTGCTCGAGGTCGAAGTCGTAGAGGGCGAGGTCGAGGGACTTCTCGGCGGCGGCCAGGAAGCCGGCCGCGTACTCGGCGATCTCGAGCGCGGTCTGGCCTCCGTCCCGAAGAGTGCGGAGCTCGATGTCAGGCGTAGCCGCGGACCTGGAAGTAGGCGATGAGAACGCTGCCGGCGGCGATCGCTACGAGTCCGGCCGCGGCGGCGATGTTGAAGCGGCCGTACACCGCATGGCCGCGCCCGAAGCCGGAGAGAACGAGGATGCAGAGGGCGCCGCCGACGAGCCCGCCGACGTGGCCGCCGATCGAGACGCTGTTCAGCGTGAAGCTGAGCGCCAGGTTCAGGATGACCACGATCAGGGCCTGCCCGCCGAAGACGTTGATGTTGTTCCGCTCGAGGATCAGGCCTGCGCCCAGGATCCCGAACACGGCTCCCGAGGCGCCCACGGTGAGCTTGTCGGGTGTGACGAGGAGCGCGCCGGCCGATCCCGCCAGGATCGAGACGAAGTAGATGGCGAGGAAGCGCGCGCGGCCGAGCAGGTCCTCGAGCGCCCGGCCGAACCACCAGAGCATGAGCATGTTGAAGAAGATGTGCAGCACGCTTCCGTGCAGGAAGGCGCACGTGACGAGCCGGTACCACTCTCCCTGCGCGACCGGGGGAGCGGCGAGCGCCCCGCGAAAGAAGATCTCGCTGAAGGGCTGCGTGAAGCTTCCGGACTGCACGACCTGTGCGAGGAAGACGAGGACGTTGATCCCGATCAGGGTCTTCGTGACCAGGAAGTCCGTGCTCGTGACGGCGAACGATTGCGCGCGCACCGCCGCTTTCTTCGCTCCGGTCGGGCTCCCCGCGCACTCGGGGCACTTGATCCCGACGGACGCGAAGACCATGCACTCGGTGCAGATCGGCCGCCCGCAGTTCGAGCACGTGATGGCGGTCTCGTTCGACGGGTGCCGGTAGCAGACCATCGTCTGCGTCTGCTCGGGCGCGGCCATCGGCGTCATCGTAGCCGCGCGGCTACCCGGTAACGTCCGCCCGATGCGCGTCCACGTCGCCTTTACACCAGTGGAGGCGGCCCGCGTTCCCACCGGGATCGTGGTCGACGTGCTGCGTGCGACGTCCACGATCGTCCAGGCTCTCGACGCCGGCTACCGCACGGTTTACTGCTGCGCCGAGGTCGAGGAGGCGCGGGCGCTCAAGGAAGAGCTCGGCGACGCGGTCCTCGGCGGAGAGCGCGGCGGCGATCCGCTGCCCGGCTTCGACTTCGGGAACTCTCCGCTCGAGTACCTCTCGCCGCAGGCCGAAGAGGTCGTTATCACGACCACGAACGGAACCCGCGCCGTGGTCGGCGCGGCGGCGAACTGCGACCTCGTCCTCGTCGGGAGCATGCTGAACCTGGACGCCGTCGCGGCTGCGGCGCGCGAGCGGGACGAGGACGTGGAAGTCGTCTGTGCCGGGCTCCGCGGCGGCCCGAGCGAAGACGACGCCTACTGCGCCGGCCGGATCGCCGCGCTCCTCGGGGGCGAGGCGACCGAGGCGGCCGAGCGGGCCCTCGAGCTGGCAGCGTCCTACGCGACTGCCGAGGAGGCGTTTCGCACCGTCCGAAGGGTCGGGGAGACCGTCGCCGAGGAAGACCTGGTCTGGTGCGCACGCGAGAGCGTCAGCGCGGTCGTCCCTCGCTTCGACGGCATGCGCGGAACCGCCGCGCGGCTCGTCGCCTAGGCGGTCCGGAAGAGGAGCACGTTCCCCGCGGGATCCCGCAGGAGCGGGCCGTCGGCGGTGTCCTCGACGTCCACGCCTGCAGCCCGCGCGCGTTCGCGGAGCGCGTCGACCTCGTCCTCGTCGCGCAAGACGACGGTGAAGTGACGCAGCCCGACCGTCCCGTCGGGGGCAGGCGGCACGCCGGGCCCCCGCCACGTGTTGAAGCCGACGTGGTGGTGATAGCCGCCGGCGGCCACGAAGACCGCGCTCGGGAGGTGGGTCATGACGTCGAAGCCGACGATGTCCACGTAAAAGCGGGTCGCGGCGTCGAGGTCGCCCACGTGCAGGTGGACGTGTCCAATGACGGCATCGGGAGCGACCGATTCCTGCGGCTCCTCGTCGGCGACGGACTCGAGAAGCGCGTTCAGGTCGAGCGGGTCCGGCCCGCCGCTCATCACCGTGAGGTCCGGCCACTGCTCCTTCGGCCGGTCGGCGGCGAGCTCGATGCCGTTCCCGTCGGGATCCGGGAGGTAGATCGCCTCCGAGATGCCGTGGTCCGAGGCGCCCTGGATAGGGGTGCGCGTGCGAGCCAGGCGCGCGGCCGCGCGCGCAAGCTCCTCGCGCGACGGGTACAGGAGCGCGAAGTGGTAGAGGCCCGCGTGGCGTCCGGCCGGACGGGCATTCGGGTCCTCGACGAGGACGAGCAGATCCTCGCCGCCGGCGCCGAGCGCAGCACGGCCTTCCTCACGCCGGTGCGTGCGCAGCCCGATCGCCTCCTCGTAGAACGGCACGGACCGGTCGAGGTCGGTGACCGTCAGCTCGACTGCGCCGAGACGGGTCTCCGGGGCCAGCCTCGCGGTCTCGGTCTCGACCTGGGTCATCCGGAGACCTCTGCGGGCTTGCGCGGGTTGGAGATCGGCGTCAGGCGTGGCTCGATCTGCTCGCGCAGGTGCTCGAACGCGGGCGGAAGCGAAAGCGCCTCGCCCAGCGTCTCCTTCGGCTCGTCGGAGTCGAAGCCGGGGCCGATCGTGGCGATCTCGAAGAGCACGCCGCTCGGCTCGCGGAAGTAGATGGAGCGGAAGTAGAAGCGGTCGATCACGGGCGTGGGGTGGGCGCCCGCCTCGGCGACCCGCTGCTGCCACGCCTCGTGGTCGTCCATGAGGGACGCGAACGCGACGTGGTGGACGGTGCCCGCACCGGGAGTGCCGAGGCTCTCGGCGGAGTCGTAGACGTACTGGCCGCCGCGCTTCTCGCCGCGAACCTCCCAGCCGTCGTCGTCCCGTGCCTCGAACCCGAGGACGTCCTCGAGGAAGCCCTTGCTCCGCTCGGGGTCGCGCGTAAAGGCGCGCACCTCGTCGAAGCCCTGGATGGCCACCTCGGCCGGGATGTCCGGGCTGACCGCGACGAGCGGCTTGTCGGGTGAGTCGACGGCGCGGAGCTCGAGCCCGAGGCCCTCCGGGTCCTCGAACAGGAGCGAATCACCCTCGCGCCGAGCCTCGGTTCCTTCGGCGACCAGCCGGTCGGCCCAGAAGTCGAGCGCGGCGCTGTCCGCAACGCGGAAGACGACGCGGTGCACCATGCCGGCCCCAGCGCGGCCGCGGCGTGCGCCCGGATACTCGAAGAATGTGATGTCCGCGCCGGCCGAGCCTTCCTCGTCGGCGTAGAAGAGGTGGTAGACGGTGGGGTCGTCCTGGTTGACGGTCTTCTTCACGAGCCGCAGCCCGAGGACGCGCGCGTAGAAGTCGACGTTTCCGGGGGCGTCGGCGGTGATCGCCGTCACGTGGTGGATGCCTTCGAGCTTCATGTCGTTCCTTTCTTTCCTCGGGTCACGCCGCGGTGCGTACGAGCTGATGCCGCTCGGCCACCGCGGAGACGAGCGCGTCGACGACCTCGCCGAGCTGCTCGCGCAGGTCTGCGTCCACCAGCGTACCGTCGTCGTCGAATCGCGTTGGCGAGTGGCCCACGGCCACCTCGCCATCGACGACGCGGGCGCCGATCGCGGCCAGAACCTTGCGCAGCTCGGCCTGGGCCCAGACGGCCCCGAAGGCGCCCGTCGAGGCGCCGACGACGGCTGCCGGCTTGTTGCGAAGCGGGTTCGTGGCCAGAGGCCGCGAGACCCAGTCGAGCGCGTTCTTCAGGTGGCCCGGGACGGAGCTGTTGTACTCCGGCGTGGAGATGAAGACGGCGTCGGCGCCCGCGAAGGCCGCGCGCAAAGCGGCCACGGCCTCCGGGGCGCCGTCATGGTCGTCGTCCTCGTCATAGGGAGGGACGTCCTTCAGCCCGCCCAGGATCTCGACTTCGACGTCGTCGCCGAAGAGCTCGGCTGCGTTCCGGAGGAGCTTCGAGTTGTACGAGTCGCTCCGGAGGCTGCCCGAGATTGCGAGGACCTTCGTCATCGTCGTCAGGCCGCCTTCACCAGCTGCAGCTCGGCGACGATCGTCACGTCGTTCGCGAGCGCGGGATCCCCGGTGGGGAGGGGGGTGTTCCAGTCGACGCCGAAGTCGGTCCGGTCGACGCGGGCGGAGAGCTTCAGTCCGAGGCGCTCGTTCCCGTACGCGTCCGCCATCGGCTCCGACAGGGTGCCGGTCACCTCGACGGACTTCGTGACGCCCTTGATCGTGATCTCGCCCGGGACGACGACCGACTCGCTGTCGAGATCGACGTCCTCTGCGACGAACCGGAGCGTGGGGAAGCGCTCGGCGTCGAAGAAGTCGGGCGACTGCAGGTGCGCGGCGAGGTTCTCGTCCTTCACGTCCACGCTTGCGACCTCCGCGCTGCCCTCGATACGGGCGCCGGAGTCAGCGGTGTCGAGCTCAACCTGCACGTCGCGGAACTGACCGCGGAATGTGCCGGCGAGGTAGTCGACCTCGAAGCCGACAGCCGAATGGACTGGATCGAGGTTCCAAATGCCCGCCGGAACCTTGGTCTGACTCGTAATCATGTCGTCTTCTCTCCTTTGCTTGAGTCGTGTATTATTGAAGACACAAGCAACTATAGCGAGAACAAGTTGACAGCGCAAGTATTCCAAGAACAGCAGGTTTCAAGCGATATTCCGCCCGCGGTCCGCGCGTGGACGAGGCTTCTACGCGCGCATGCGGCTGCCACCAGGCTGCTGAACGCGGAGCTCCAGGCCGAGCATGGCCTGTCGGTCAACGGCTACGAGGCCCTCTACGTGCTTTCGCGGATAGAGGGGCGCAGGCTCAAGCGCGTCGACCTCTCGCGGCGTCTCGCGCTGACCCCTTCGGGGATCACGCGGCTCCTCGAGGGTCTCGAAGATGCCGGGCTGGTGACGAGAACCACGTGCCCGAGCGACCTGCGGGTGGTCTACGCCGAGCTCACGGACGCGGGTGCGGCAAAGCTCGAGGTCGCCTCGTGCGGGCACGTCGGCTCGATCCGCCAGCTCTTCGAGGAGCACTTCGCCGACGGAGAGATCGACGAGCTCTCCGAGCTCCTCGGACGGTTCCCGGGAGTCGCCGGCACCGACGACTCCTGTCCGGCCGCCTAGGTCACGATCTCCGAGTCGTAACGGGCGAAGATAGCCAGGATGTCCGCGCCTGGCTCGTGGATCTCCTCGAGCAGACGCGCGATGTTCGGCGTCAGCACGAGCAGGTAACGGGCCGGGATGTCGCCGGCGTTCCAGTAGGTGTGTGGCGTCTCGCGCCGTGCCAGGACCGCCGAGCCGGCCTGCGCCTCGATCTCGTCGTCACCAAGCCTGAAGCCGAGCGTGCCCTCGAGCACGTACCAGGCCTCGTCGTCAGCGTGGTGGATGTGGAGCGGCGCGATCCAGTGCGTCCCGACTTCGGCCGTCCATTCGACGACCACGAAGTCGTCATCGGACGATCCCAGAGATCCTCCGGCGAGTCGCTCGACGAACATCGATAAAGAGTAGAAGCGGTTGACAGGAGAACGTGTGTTCGTGTAGAACATACGTTCCCATGATCGCCTGTCTGAACATCCAAGCGTTTTCCCTCCGCGCTGCTCTGCGCTCCCGGCCGGAGCTCATGCGCGGCCCTGTTGCGCTCGCCCCACCTCCCGGCAGCCGGCCGCTCTTAGGGGCATGCTCCGCCGCCGCCGAGGAGGCGGGCGTGCGCCCGGGGATGCGTCTTTCGGAGGCGCTCGCCAATTGTCCCGAGCTCGTTCTCGCCGAGCAGGATCCCGCTGCAGCCGAGGAGGAGTGGGAGCGGATCCTGCGGCGGCTCGAGGAAGCCGGTCTCGCCGTCGAGCCGGTCGAGCCGGGCTGTGCATATTTCGAGACCGAAGGGGTCGAGCGCATGGCGGGCGGCATCAGCGCCGTCCTGCGCAGAGCTCTCGATGCGATCGGCCCGTACTGGCAGCCGCGCATCGGCGTCGCCGGCCGGCGCTTCGCTGCCCTCGCGGCGGCGAGCGTGGCCCCGGCGGGCCGCGCGATCGTGGTCGACGACGCGGAGGCGGAGCTCTTTCTCGAGCCGCTCCCGCTGCATCTCCTACCGCTCAGCCCGGAAAGGCGCGAGGAGCTTGCCGAGCTCGGCATCAAGCAGCTGGGCCAGCTCTCCCGTCTGCCGAGCGCAGCCGTCCGCGACCGGATGGGCCGCGAGGCGGCAGAGGCCCGGCGGCTTCTGGGCGGCGAGGACGACAATCGCGTGGCAGCGAGGCGCCCGGCCGCCGAGATCGCCGAAGCCCTCGAGTTCCCCGAGCCGGTCGCCAACGAGGTCACGCTCGAGCTTGCCTTCTCGGCTCTTCTCGACCGGCTGCTCGCCCGCGAGGAGCGGGGCGGGCGACTGCCGCGGCGCCTCGCCGTGTCCGCCCGCCTGGTCGGCGGCGGCTCGTGGCGGCGGACGGCGACGCTGCGAGAGCCGACAGCTGAATCCGAGCGCCTGCGCCAGTCGCTGGCGCCGAAGCTCAAAGAACTGCCTGCGCCGGCGGTCGAGCTACGGCTCGAGCTGGGGGAGCTGACCGAGTCCGTCGGGACTCAGGCCGAGCTCGTCCGCCCGCGCGGCAGTCGACTGCGAGGCCGTCTCCGCGAAGGGCTCCGCCAGGTGCGGGCCGCGATGGGGATGGAGGCGGTCTGCACGGTCGTGGAGGTAGCGCCATGGTCGCGGATTCCCGAGGCCAGGGCGATTCTCGTGCCGCGCGACGACTGAACGAGCCTCGACCCGTGCACGTCACGGTCGAGGATGGGTTGCCGGCTGCGGTCGGGCAGGTGGGCGTCTTCCAGGTGCGCGAGGAGTGGCGGGTGGTCGACCGCTGGTGGACCGACGCGCCCGTGCGGCGGCGCTACTTCGACCTCGTTCTCGCGACTGGCGAGAACGTCGCGGTCTTCGAAGACGAGGAGGGGGGAGGTTGGTTTCGCCAGAAAGCCTGAAGATTTCCGGGGCCGCCGCGGGCCTCCCTCCACTTCGATCCTATTGCGGGAAAGCGCGCGAGTGTGACGTGGAAAGGGTCGAAAGGCGCGCGTGAGCGGGGCGGAATACATCGAGCTGCACGCGCACTCCGCCTACAGCTTCCTCGACGGCGCATCGCTGCCCGAAGAGCTCGCGGTCCGCGCCGCCGAGCTCGGCTATCCCGCGCTCGCGCTCACCGACCACGACGGCATCTACGGCTCGCTCGAGTTCGCCTACGCGGCGCGCGCTGTCGGCGTCCACGCCATTACGGGCGCCGAGGCCACCCTCGCAGACGGATCGCACCTGACGCTCCTGGTCGAGACCCCGCGCGGCTACGCGAACCTCTGCCGCCTGCTGACCGCCGCGCACGGTCGCGAGCGCCTCAACCCCGGCCTCGAGCCGGATCTCCTGGCCGAGCTGAACGAGGGGCTCGTCTGCCTCTCCGGCTGTGCGCGCCAGGGGCTCGGCGTCAAGAGCCCGAACACTGCCGCCCGCCTCGCAGAGGCCTTCGGACGCGATCGCTTCTACGTCGAGCTCCAGCGCCCATACGCGCGCGGCGACGCGCGCAGAAACGCGGCGCTTCGCGACCTCGCGGGGGCACTCGAGGTCCGCACGATCGCCACGGGAGACGTGCATGCCCATCATCCGCGGCGCGCGCGCCTGCAGGACGTGCTCGTCGCCGTGAAGCACAACGTCGCGCTCGAAGGCTGCGAGGCCGAGCGGCGCGGAAACGATCAGTTCGTCCTCACCCCGCCCGCAGAGGCGGCCGCCCGCTTCCCCGAGGACCGCGATGCCGTCCGGGCGACGGTCGAGCTCGCCGAGCGGCTCGAGTTCGACCTGACGCACGAGCTCGGCTATCGCTACCCCGACTTCTCCGACGGCGCCGACCCTGCGGACGTGCAGCTGGCGCAAGTCTGCGGGCGCGCCTTCGAGGAGCGCTACCGCAACGCGCCCGCCGGCCTGCGCACCCGGGCGTCAGCCCGGCTTCGCGAGGAGCTCGCCCTCATCGCGGAGCTCGGGCTGTCCGGCTTCTTCCTCCTCCACTGGGAGGTGCTCGAGCTCGCGCGCGAGGTCGCCTACGAGGTGCGGGGGCCCGGCTCGCCGCGCCATCTCCTGCCGCCCGGCCGCGGCCGGGGAAGCTCGGTCGGCTCGATCGTCTGCTACCTGACCGGGCTCTCGCACGTGGACCCGGTCTCGGCAGGGCTCGCGCTCGGCCGCTTCCTGAACCGCGAGCTCGTCTCCGTCCCGGACATCGACCTCGACTTCCCGCGCGACATCCGCGAGAAGCTCATCGTCGCCGTGATCGAGCGCTACGGCCACGAGCACTCGGCGCTCGTGGCGAGTTTCGCGACCTACCGCTCGCGGGGCGCGATCCGCGACGTCGGCAAGGCGCTCGGCCTGCCGCAGTCTGAGCTCGAGCGGCTCGCGCGCATCACCGAAGGGAGCCCGCGTCGGGTCGCCGAGGAGATGGAGAAGCTCCCCGGCGCAGAGACCAAGCTCGCCTCGCCGCGCTGGCGCGCGTTCGGGGAGCTCTGCGCGGAGATCGGCGGGCTCCCGAGGCACCTCTCCCAGCACCCGGGCGGCATGGTCATCTCGAGCCGCCCGCTCGTCGAGCTCGTCCCGGTCGAGCACGCCGCGATGGAAGGCAGGAGGCTCTGCCAGTGGGACAAGGACTCCTGCGCCGACGCCGGCTTCCTGAAGATCGACCTGCTCGGGCTCGGGATGCTCTCGGCGGTCGAGGAGTGCGTCGACCAGATCGTCCGCCTGCGCGGGGAGCGCATCGATCTCTCCCGCATCCCGCTCGACGACCCCGCGGTGTACCGCGAGATCCAGGACGCCGACACCGTCGGCCTCTTCCAGATCGAGAGCCGCGCGCAGATGCAGAGCCTCCTGCGCACGCGGCCGGAGAACCTCGACGACCTCACCGTGCAGGTGGCGCTCGTCCGGCCGGGCCCGATCCAGGGAAAGGCCGTGCACCCCTATGTCGAGCGGAGGCAGCGCCGGCGCGAGGACCCGAGCTACGTCATCCCGCACGACCATCCGCTCCTCGCCGAGTGCCTCGAGGAGACGCTCGGCGCGATCATCTTCCAGGAGCAGGTGCTCGAGGTCGCGATGGCGCTCGCGGGGTTCAGCGTGGGGGAGGCCGAGGGGCTGCGCCGGGCGATGAGCCGGAAGAGGAGCCAGGACGCGATCGAGGCCCACCGCGAGCGCTTCTTCGCGGGAGCGGCGAGAAACGGCGTGCCCGAGGAGACCACGGAGCTCGTCTTCTCGAAGATCAACGGCTTCGCAGCGTTCGGCTTCCCCAAGTCGCACGCGGCCGCCTTCGCCCTCCTCGCCTACCAGTCCGCGTGGCTTCGCCACTACTACCCCGGCGAGTTCCTCTGCGCGCTCCTGAACGCCCAGCCGATGGGCTTCTATCCGCCGGCGAGCCTCGTGCGGGACGCGCAGCGCCGCGAGGTCGAGGTGCTGGCGCCCGACGTGAACCTGAGCGTCGCCTCCTGCCGCATCGAAGGCAATGCAGTGCGAATCGGGCTCGGCTACATCAAGGGCCTCGGGGAGCAGCCCGCGAAGGCGTTCGTGGCCGAGCGGGAGGAGAACGGTGATTTCACGAACGTCGTCCAGCTCGCGCAGCGTGCCCCACTCGACCGGCCAGGGCTCGAGGCGCTCGTCGCCTCGGGGGCCTGCGATGTCTTCGGCTGGCCGCGGCGCCAGCTTCTCTGGCGGCTCGGTCTTGCGCCGCGCTCGGTCTCGGTCGGCACGGGCGGCGACGAGCGCCAGCTCACACTGCCGCTCGGCCCGACCTCGGAGATTCCCGAGCTCCCGGAACAGACCTCCTGGGAGCGCATGCTGGCCGACTACCGGACGACGAGCATGTCGATCGGCGTCCACCCGCTCGAGCTCCTGCGCCCGCATCTGCCCGCGGAGGTGGCGACGAGCGCCGACTTCGAGCACCTCGAGCACAGGAGCCGCGTTGCGATCGCGGGCCTCGTCGTCGCCCGCCAGCGCCCGGCGACCGCGAACGGCGTCGTCTTCATGCTCCTCGAGGACGAGCACGGGCAGATGAACCTCGTCATCCCGCCGGAGGTGTACGAGCGGTTCCGGCCGCTCGTTCGCGGCGAGCCGCTCCTCCTCGCTCGCGGCCGCTTCGAGCGCTTCGAGCGGAACCGGAACCTGATCGTGGACGAGCTCGTCACCCTCGCG
The DNA here is from genome assembly GCA_963766725.1 of uncultured Actinomycetes bacterium. Classification (GTDB taxonomy): domain Bacteria; phylum Actinomycetota; class Thermoleophilia; order Gaiellales; family Gaiellaceae; genus DATEOR01. Next base: position 65,289 of record CAVYBK010000011.1, on the reverse strand, counting down.
CCGCTCGCCCGCCAGGCCGCCGGCGAAGCCGAGGTGCGCTCCGCTCTTCCGGAGGCTCACCACTTTGGCCACCGGTAGGGTTTTGGCGCATGGCGGGTCCCCGCTCACTCTGGCTCCAGGAGGCCCTGCACGCCGAGGACGGCGTCGAGTCGCAGGAGCTCCTCGAGGCCAGGAGGGCCGACGTCTGCATCGTCGGCGGCGGCTACACGGGGCTCTGGACCGCCCTTCGCATCAAGGAGCTCGAGCCGGACGCGGACGTCGTCGTGATCGAGCAGGACATCTGCGGCGGCGGCCCGTCGGGACGGAACGGCGGCTTTGCGCTCACCTGGTGGTCGAAGATCCAGACGCTGATCAAGCGCGCGGGGGAAGAGGAGGCCGTTCGCCTCGCCAAGGCGTCCGAGGATGCGGTCAGAGAGATCGGGGCGTTCTGCGAGCGCGAGGGTGTCGATGCGCACTTTCACCAGGGCGGCTGGCTCTGGACAGCGACCTCGCCGGTGCAGGTCGGCGCCTGGGAGTCGAGCGTGGAGACGGCCGCCGCACACGGCGCTCATCCCTACGAAATCCTGAGCGCGGAGGAGGTGCAGGAGCGCACTGGCTCTCCCATCCACCTCGGAGCGGCCTACGAGAAGACCGCGGCGATCGTGCAGCCCGCCCTCCTGGCGCGTGGGCTCCGAAGGGTCGCCGTCGAGAAAGGCGTCCGCATCTTCGAGCGAACGCCGATGGTCGAGCTCGACCGGGAGGAGGGAGTCGTGCGCACGCCGTCCGGCTACATCCGGGCCGACGCCGTCGTGCTCGCCCTGAACGCCTGGGCGACGAAGATCCCCGAGCTCGCGCGGGCGATCGTCGCGGTCTCCAGCGACATGGTCGCGACGGCGCCGATGGCGGAGAAGCTGAAGGAAAGCGGCTGGACCGGGGGCGAGGCGATCTCGGACTGCCGCCTGCTCGTCCACTACTACCGCCCGACGAAGGACGGACGCGTCGCCTTTGGCCGCGGCGGCGGGCGCCTTGCCTTCGGCGGCCGCGTCAACTCGAACTTCGACTACAACGGGCGTCAGACTCGCGAGCTGGAGGAGGAGCTCGTGAAGCTCGTGCCCGCGGCGAAAGGCGTGCCGGTCACGCATGCGTGGGGAGGTCCGATCGACCGCACGACGGATGGGTTCCCGATCGTCGGGGCGCTGCCCGCGCGCGCCCACATCGTCTACGGAACGGGCTACTCCGGAAACGGGGTCGCACCGTCGCTCACGATCGCGAAGATGCTCGCTTCGAGCGCGCTTCGACGCGACGACGAGTGGGCCGGATCCCCCGTCAACTGCGGGGTGTGCGGAAAGTTCCCGCCCGAGCCGATCCGCTTCGTCGGCGGGCTCGTCGTCCGCCAGGCCGTGCGCCACAAGGAGGGCCGCGAGGACCGGGGCAAGAGCGTCGACCCGGTCACGAAGACGGTGGCCGGCCTCGCCCCGCAAGGGTTCTTCCGCGCCCGGCGCTGAGGCGTGGCGAAAGCCGAGCAGCCTGTCCTCTTCTTCGCCACTCCGGTCGAGCTGGAGGCCTGGATTGACGAGCACGGCGAGGAGTCCGACGGCATCTGGCTGAAGTTCGCGAAGAAGGATTCGGGGATCGAGTCCGTCGTCTACGCCGAGGCGGTCGAGATCGCGCTCTCGCACGGCTGGATCGACGGCCAGGCAAAGCGCTTCGACGACCACCACTACCTCCAGCGCTTCACGCCGCGTCGTCCGCGCAGCAAGTGGTCGAGGATCAATCGCGAGAAGGCCGAGAGGCTGATCGCGGAGGGCCGCATGCGCGCAGCCGGTCTCCGTGAGATCGAGAGAGCGAAAGAGGACGGCCGCTGGGACGACGCGTACGACTCGCCGAGCACCGCGACCGTGCCGGACGACTTCCAGGTGGCCCTCGACGCCGAGCCGGCCGCGGCGGAGTTCTTCGCAAGCCTCGGCTCGACGAAGCGCTACTCGTTCCTCTACCGCATCACGGATGCGAAGCGACCCGAGACGCGGGCGAAGCGCATCGCCGAGTACGTCGAGCTCCTCGCCCGCGGCGAGACTCTGAGCTAGTCCAGCTCCAGCCCGAACCGTGGCAAGCGCTTGCGGACGGTGCGGTTGAAGACCTCGTGGTACTCCTCGTAGGAGTCTTCGTCGAGGGTGGCCGCAAAGTTGTCGCGCAGCTCGACGAGCGCGTCGGTGCCGGTCTCGACCAGATCGAGGTAGTCGCCGTAGCGCTCCTCTGCCTCGTCCCGCGGCGCGCGGTTGTAGGCGGCGAGGGCAGCCTCCGTGTCGCGGATGAGGCCTTCGTTCTCGGCTGCGAAGAGCGCGATCTGCCGCTCGACGAGATCCACGAAACGCCCGCGCACGGGTTCCCTATGCTGCGTCGGCCGTGGGACTCGTCATTCGCACGTGGAACCTCTATCACGGGCGCACGTATCCGAAGACCGGCCGGACGTACCTGGAGCGCATGGTGCGGCTCGCCAGCCTCGACGCGCCCGACGTCGTCGCGCTGCAGGAGGTCCCGCTCTGGGCCCTCGGCTGGCTCGAGCGCTGGAGCGGGATGCGAGCGGTCTGGTCGGTCACGGTGCCCGGCTTCCTCGGGCCGGTCGCGCGCTTCATCACGGACCTCGATCCGGTTCGCGTCAGATTCACGGCGGCCGGCCAGGCCAACGCGACGCTTCTCGGCCCCCGGTTCGAGGTTCGTGACGACCGAACCCTCGTCCTGAACCCAGAGGTCAAGCGCCTCGAGTGGCTCCGGGGAGGGCGCCAGCGGCGCGTGTGCCAGGCGGTGGACGTGGAGCTCGAGGGAAAGACGCTGACCATCGCCAACCTGCACGCGACGAACAACTCCGACGTTGCGCGCGTCGAGGCCGGGCTCGCCGCGGATTTCGTCGCGGACGCCGAACGGTGCATCCTGTGCGGCGACTTCAACGTGCCCGCCTACGCAATCCAGGATTTCTCGCCGCCGATCGAAGGGATCGACCAGATCCTCGTCCGCGGTTTCGAGTTCGCGCGCACGCCGAGCGCGTGGCCTCCTGAACGGAGGCGTGTGAACGGCGGGCTCCTCTCAGACCATGCGCCCGTCGAGGCGGAGGTCGCGTGGACCTAGACGCCGTCCGCGCAGGTCTCCCCGTCCTCGACCGGCTCGCCTATCTCAACGCGGGCACGAACGGGCCGCTCCCGCGCCGGACCGTGGAGGCGATGGGGGCCACGCTCGCCCGCGACCTCGAGCAGGGTCGCTCCAGTCAGGGGTACTTCGAGGCGATGCTCGCCCGTCGCGACGAGGTCCGTGCGGCGCTCGCCCGCTTCCTCGGGGCGCCGGCGGAGGCCATCGCGCTCACGAACTCGACGACGGAGGGGTGCAACGTCGTCCTGAACGGCCTCGGCATCGGCCCGGGCGACGAGGTCGTCACCACCGACTCAGAGCACCCGGGCCTCTTCGGCGGGCTCGTTGCCTCGGGAGCGGATCTGAAGATCGTGCCGGTACGCGACCTGCCTGTCGCGGAGCTCGCCGGCACGCTCGACGCCGCGGTGACGGAGCGGACGAAGCTGATCGCGCTCTCGCACGTCTCGTGGCTCACGGGCGCCGTGATGCCAGTCGAAAGCCTCGTCGGACGAGGAATTCCCCTGCTCGTCGACGGAGCCCAGGCGGCCGGCGCGATGCCGGTCGCCGTTGCCGACCTGGGCTGCGACTTCTACACCGTCTCCGCGCAGAAATGGCTCCTCGGCCCGGACGTCACCGGAGCGCTCTTCGTCCGTCCCGAGCGCGTCGAGGAGCTGCGCATGGCGATGCCGAGCTACGGGTCATGGGAGTTCGGCGATGACTACACGTACGACCCCAAGGCGGGAGCGGCGCGCTTCGACCCCGGCTGGATCGCCGCCGCCTCGGGGGTCGGCCTCCTGGAATCGCTCGCCTTCGCGGAGGAGGCGGGGGAGGAGAGGTACACGCACGCCGCCGACATGGCCGCGCACCTCATGCACATGCTCGAAGGATTGGGATGCGAGGTCGTGACCGAGCCCGGCCAGGCCACGCTCGTGACGTGGAAAGCCGCGGGCGACTCGAAGGAGGTCGTCGAGCGGCTCGCCGACGCGGGAGTCGTGATCCGCGACCTGCCTGGACTCGGCTGGCTGCGGGCGTCGTGCGGGTTCTGGACGAATCACGACGACCTCGAGCGCCTCGTCGGCGCGCTCTAGGACTTCTCGAGCAGCTCCGTACCAGTCGGGCGGCTCCGCATCCTGGCGCCACGCGAGCCGCCAGCCGGTAGGGGCGGCGAGCTCCTCCAGCTCTCCGGGGGCCACGCAGAGGAGGTCGTACCAGGGTGTCGCGAGGCCGCCGTAGCGGATCCGGATCGTCATCTGGCCGGGCATGCGCCCGCGCTCGCGGTTCCGCGCGAGGTAGGCGAGGTCGGCCTCGTCGTTGTCCACGTGGGGGTCGACGGAGTCGAACACGATCCGTGCGTCAGGAGCCGTGAGCCTGTGGAGCCTTTCCAGCAGGGCAGATGTCTCGTCCGCGCCGCCCGCCAGGCCGAGATTGCCGCAGAGCAGGAGGACGGTGTCGAAGATCCCCGAGGCGCTCGCCGACCTCATCCAAGGAGAGCAGCCGCGCGTCGCGGACGCCCCGCCGGCGGCAGACCTCGACTGCACCGGGCGAGATGTCGATCGCGACCGCCTCGAGCCCTCGTCGCTGCGCCTCCAGGCTGTGACGCCCCGCGCCCGCGCCGATGTCGAGCACCCGCCCGCGGACGAGCTCGAACGCGGCCCGCTCCGCCTCGACCCACTCATCGTGTTCGGCGAAGAACCACTCGGCGCCCATGGCCGGCCCGATGTGGCCGTCGTCGCGCTCGAGCTCCGGCTCTCCGGCCCGTCCTTCGAGGTGGTCGAGGAGCAAGAGCCCGAAGGCGTCCTCGTCGCTCCCGAGGATCCCGGCTATGCGGCCTCGGACGTGCGCAGGCCGAGCTCCGCTGCGATCGGGCGCATCCCCGCGACCACGTTTCGGATGTGGTCGTCGAGCTCGAGGCCCAGCTCCTCGGCGCCGCTGTAGACCTCGTCGCGGTGGACGCCGGCTGCGAAGGACGGCTGCTTCAGCTTCTTCCGCACCGACTTCGGCTCGAGGGTCTCGATCCCGTCGGGCCTGACCAGCCCGCAGGCGTGGACGAAGCCGGCGAGCTCGTCGCAGGCGAAGAGCGTCTTCTTGAGCTTCGTGTCCCGCTCCATGTTCAGGTGCTCCGCGTGCGAGAGGACGGCCTCGATGAGCTCCTCTGGATAGCCCTCCTCGCGGAGGATCGGAGCGCCGTCCTGCGGGTGCTTGTCGAGAGTGGGATGGATCTCGTAGTCGAAGTCGTGGAGGAGCGCGGTCGCGCGCCAGAATTCCTCGTCCTCGTCGAACTCGCGGGCGTACCAGCCGACCGCCGCCTCGACGGCGAGCGCGTGCCGTCGCAGCGCCTCGGACTTCGTGTACTGCGTGAGGGTTTGCCACGCTCGCTCGCGGGTGACCTCCATGGAAGCGAAGTAGGATACCCTCCGCCGCTCGCGCCGCCGTCCGAGGACAGGACTACCGTCAAATGCAGCAAACAGTCGTAACCGATGCCCTGATGGAGGCCTTCGTCATCGAGGGCGCGCGGCCGCTCTCGGGGTCGATCCGCGCGGCCGGAAACAAGAACGCGGCCCTGCCGATCGTGGCCGCCTGCCTGCTCACCGACGAGCCCGTCACGCTGACGAACGTCCCGGCGATCACGGACGTCGAGACGATGCTCGACCTGGCCGCCGATCTCGGCGCCGACGTCCAGCGCGTCGGAGGCGGCGAGGTTCGCATCACCGCCGCCGGCATCTCGAAGTTCGAGCTCGACGAGGAGCTCTGCAGCCGCATCCGCGCGTCCATCCTCTTCGCGGGCCCGCTGCTCGCCCGCCACGGGCAGGCCGTCGTCCCGCCTCCGGGCGGCGACGTCATCGGGCGCCGCCGGCTCGACACGCACATCCACGCGCTCACGGTGCTCGGCGCCGACATCAGCGCCGAGAAGGTCTACCGCATGCGCACCGACGGCCTGAAGGGAGCCCAGGTCTTCCTCGACGAGGCCTCCGTGACGGGAACGGAGAACGTCGTCATGGCCGCGGTGCTCGCGCCGGGCGAGACGGTGATCGGCAACGCGGCGAGCGAGCCCCACGTCCAGGACCTCTGCCGGTTCCTGGTCACCCTCGGCGCCGAGATCGACGGGATCGGCTCGAACGTCCTCCGCATCCGCGGGGTCGAGGCGCTGCGCGGCGGCGAATGGCGCATCTGCCCGGACCACATCGAGGTCGCGAGCTTCATCGGGCTCGCGGCGGTGACCGAGGGCGAGGTCGTCATCGAGGACGTCGTCGCCGAGGATCTCGTCGCCATCTGGCCGGCGTTCGAGCGCCTCGGCGTCAGCTGGGAGGTCGAAGGGTCGTCGGTGCGCGTCCCCGGCAACCAGCACCTCGAGATCCATGACGACATCGGCTCTCAGATCCCGAAGATCGAGGACGGGCCGTGGCCGGCGTTCCCGGCCGACCTCACGTCGATCGCGCTCGCGGTCGCGACGCAGGCCGCGGGCACCGTGCTCATCTTCGAGAAGATGTTCGAGAACCGCCTGTTCTTCGTCGACAAGCTCGTGAACATGGGCGCGCGGATCATCCTCTGCGACCCGCACCGTGCCGTGGTCAACGGGCCGGCGCGCCTCTACGGCGAGCGCATGGAGAGCCCGGACATCCGCGCGGGGATGGCGATGCTGATCGCAAGCCTCTGCGCCGAGGGCACCTCGACGATCGGGAACATCGGGCAGATCGACCGCGGCTACGAGAGGATCGACGAACGGCTGCGCGCCGTAGGGGCTCACATCGAGCGAACGGAGATCTCGTGACGAAGCGCGTGATTCGCACCGACCAGGCCCCGGCTCCCTTCCAGGGCGCCCCGTACTCGCAGGGAATCGCCAACGGAGGCTTCGTGTTCGTCTCCGGCCAGCTCGGGGTCGACCCGGGCGGCAACATGGTCGAAGGCGGGATCTCCGAGCAGACCGAGCAGGTGATGAAGAACCTGTCCGCGATCCTCGAGGCGGCCGGGACGAGCCTCGAGAACGTCGTCAAGGCGACGATCTTCCTGGTCGACCTCGGCGACTTCCAGGCGATGAACGAGGTCTACGGCCGCCACATGGGCGAGGAGCCGCCGGCGCGCGCAACGTTCCAGGTCGCAGCGCTGCCTTCCGGCGCGCTCGTCGAGATCGAAGTTATCGCCGCCGGGGGCTAGGCCCTAGGGGCGATACACGCGGCGGTCGATGTAGACCGTCGCGTAGCGTGAGCTTGCTCACCCGGAACGTGACCTTCTTGAGCTGCGTCGGCTTGAGGCGGAACTTGGCGACGCCGCTCGAGTTCGTGGTCTTCTGGGTCAGCGACACGCCGGCGCCGTAGGCGCGCACGAGGGCGCCCTGGAGGGCGTTCAGAGTCGTGGCAGTCGCGGACCTTGACGGCGATGTCTCGTGTCGCGGTTCTTGACGAGACGGCCCGTGAAGGTGACCTTGAAGTGCTTCGGCCCGGTTCCGCCGCCCGAAATCGCGGGGAGTGTGAACGTGCGCCGGGTTGTTGGCGTAGGTGCCCACGTTCCCGTCGCCGTCGATCGCGGCGACGCGCCAGTAGAAGTCGCCGCCCGCGCTGTAGTACGACGAGGTGAGCAGGGGCGCGTAGTCGGGATTGTCGGTCGTCTTCGTCTCGATGGACGGGGTTGAAGTCCTCGCGCTTCGAGATCTGGACGCGGTACTGCTTCGTGCCCGTCTTCGCGTCCCAGCTCATGACGAGGCGGTTCGCGCCCGCGCTCGACACCGGGTTCGTCGGCTCCTTGATCGTGTGCGTGTAAGTCGGCGGGATCGGACCAGGGGCCGGGGGTCGTACCGCCGGTGCGCTTCGGGAAGTCGGCCCGGATCTCCCAGGTGAAGATTCCCGTGCCGGTGATCTTCTAGAAGGAAGCCGCCGTGGACGGGATAGCCGGAGTAGGTGCTCGGCGTGGTGTCGTTGGGCTCGTGGATCCGAAGGCTGTAGGAGACGGCGCCGGGAACGGGGAACCAGCGGAGGACAGGCAGGCTCGCATCGCCCGAGCGTCGGGCGTCGCGGGGTCGAGCGTGGCTTCGCGAGGTCGATCTCGAACGTCCTCGGTCTCCGACCACGTGAGGCCGGTGTTGTTCTCGTCCTGAGTGCCTGCACGCGCCAGTACAGGGTCTTGGCGGCCGGATACGTCTTCAGGGCGGTGAATTCGGTCGACGGCCGTCGTCACGTCGTCCAGCCGGCTGAGGCGAACGTGGGCTCGGTCGCGACCTGCAGGTGGTAGTGCTTCGCGCCAAGCGTGGGCGCCCAGCTGGAAGGTCGGCTGGAGCGAGAACGTCGCGTCGTCGTCGGGGGCAACGAGGAGCGCGGCGGCACCGATTGCTTGAGGAAGTCGGCGTAGCCGCCCCGAGCAGTACGTTGCCGGGGCTCCGCCGCCAGTCGTCCCGGTCGCGGGAAGGACGACCCAGTAGTACGACGTCGTCTCGTCCGGGTAGGTGCGCGGCGAGCTCCGAGTCCGGACCGCGTATGCGGGGATGCGGGTGAGCACGTAGTCGTCGATTGTCGAGAAGGACTGGATCCTTGGCGACGATCACCCAGTACGACTGCTTGCCGTCGATCGGGTTCCAGATGAAGAGCGGGTTGGAGCCGGTGGTCTCGCCGCGAATCGGCAGCACATAGTCGTCCGAGCCGAGGTAGTTCGGCGTTGCAGTCGGGGGAGCAGGCCCGCCGCTCGGGTAGTCGGTGAACGTGAACGAGGCCCCGGTGCCGTCGTCGAGATATGTCCAGTCGCCCCAGATCGGGCTCGAAAGAGTCAGCCGCCCGCTGCGCGCCTGGACGCGAACGCACCAGGCGCTGCCGGGATTGAGCGTCGGAGCGTCCTTCGACACGCCCTTGCTGTTGGAAGGGAACGGCGGGTTCGTCAGGTTGCCGGCGGCCAGCGGCGTCCATGAGGTAGAGGCCGTCTTCACGAGCCAGCGCGAGAGCGAAGGAGCGGTCCAGATGCAAGGTTCCGGCAGTGCGCCGTCGTACGGGACCACCTGGACCTGGTAGCTCGACGCTCCCGGCACGGGATCCCAGGTGACGATCGGGAGGTCGGTCTGGTAGCCGGGATCCCCACTCTGGTCGTCTCCCGGATCGGAGCGGTCCCGCATGCGCAGGTTCTTGATCGCGGATTCGCTCAAGACGGGGTAGTTGTCGAACGTCTTGTCGAATGAAGGGCCTTCGTTCCAGACGCCGGCATCGTTCGCGCGCGTTGATCGCGCGAACGCGCCAGTAGTACCTGTTGTTGACGAAGACCTCGCGCGGCGACAGTCTCGTTGCGATCGGCTTGTCGGTGCAGCAGACCTTCGATCCGGAGGCGAAGTCGGACGAGGAATTGACCTCGACTTCGTAGCGCGCCGCACCGGAAACGGGGTCCCAGCGTGAACTTCGGGATCGTAGAGCTCGGTTTCCGCGGCGAGGTCGGTCACTTGACGGCGTGGTCGTCGATGGCCAGTCCCAGGTGAATGAACGGATCTCGGATCGCGCGCCGGGGTTGCCCTTCGCGTCGAGAGGAGTGACCGCCCAGTAGTACGTGTTCGAGGGGAGAAGCAGTGCCGGTGCCAGGTTCGTCGCCTGGATAACGACCGGGTTGCCGCCGGATGTCACGAGCGAGCTGAGGCCGAGATCATTCGCGATCTCGACGCTGTACTTGGCGGCGCCCGGGACCGGATCCCAGCGGAGAACCAGCGGCTCGTCCGGGAAAGCGATGACCGCGTCCGTCGTCGGGCGAAGTGAGCGTCGGGGAGTCAGCCCAGAGCTTTTCGATCGAGCGCGGCGCAGACCAGGGCGACGTGTTGCCGTTCGCGTCGACCGCCTGTACGCGCCACCAATACGTTCCGTTCGGCACGGTCGTGTCGGGAGTTGCACGCGTGTTCTTCGTGCCCAGGAGCGGTACACAGGCGAGTTGAAGAGCTGCGTCGGCCGCGAGGACGAAGTTGTACTTGTCGGCCCCGCTCACCGGGTCCCACGAGAAGACGGGGAGGAAGGAAACGGTCTGCACCGTCCCCAGGGCCCTCGAGCCTGCGGCGCGTTCGGCGCACCCGCAGCCGGCGCCACCGTGACGAGAGCGACCGCGAGGCCGGCGAGGACAAAACGCGAGTTTTTGGTACGTCTTTCGGCGCGAATCCATAGATCCCCGGAGGCAGTGAATCGTGCTTTGCAAGCCATGCTCATCTCTGCCGTCCAGGGTCACATCACCGGAAAGGACGGGATTCGCTGGACGCCGGTCTAACCTTTGCTGCGTGCAGGTCATCGTCACCCACGCGAACACCGATTTCGACGCGTTCGCGGCCATGCTGGCCGCGCGGCGGCTCTACCCGGATGCCGTCATCGCGCTCTCCGGATCGCTCAACCGCAACGTGCGCGACTTCTACCGCCTGCACGCGGAGGAGCTGGACGTGGCGGAGCCGGGGCGGGTCGACCCTGAAGAGGTCGAGCGCCTGATCGTCGTCGAGACGTCGCATCCCGAGCGCCTCGGCGAGTTCGAGACCGCTGCGCGAAGCCCCGAGGTCGAGGTCGTCCTCTTCGACCACCATGCGGGCGAGGAGCTCGACTGGGTGCGGCCCGAGAACACGATCCGCTCCGAGGACGGAGCTCTGACGACGACCATGGTCGCGATCCTGGCGGAGCGCGAGGTCGAGGTGAGCCCGATCGAGGCGACTGCCTTCGCCCTCGGCATCCACGAGGACACGGGCTCCCTCGGCTATGCAGGGACGACGGTCCGCGACGCGGAGGCCCTGGCCTGGTGCATGCGGCACGGCGCGAGCCAGGAGATGGTGGCGCAGTACCTGCACACGCCGCTCGCCGAGCGCGAGCGCGCGCTCCTCGACGCGCTCGTCGCGGGCCTCGAGCCGCACGAGGCGGGCGGCTACGAGGTGCTCGTGGCCGGGCTCCGGTGGCCGGAGTACGTCGAGGGCGTCTCCAACCTCGCGCACAAGATCGTCGACCTCACCGACTGCCGCGCGCTCGTCTGCCTCGTCGAGATGGACGGCAGGGTCTTCTGCGTGGTCCGGACGCGGGTGGCCGAGCTCGATGCCTCGGCGATCGCGGCGGCCCTGGGAGGCGGCGGCCATTCGCAGGCGGCGTCCGCGACCTACCGGGGCTCCCTCGAGGACGCGCGCGCCGCCGTGCTCGAGGCGCTCCCGAACGCGGTGCGCCGCGGCCTGACCGCGGGCGAGATCATGTCGCGGCCGGCCCGCTTCGTCTCCGTGGACGACACCGTCGCGCACGCGATGGTCCTGTGCCAGCGCCACCGCCAGAGCGGGATGCTCGTCGGCGAGCCCGACCGGCTGGTCGGCGTGGTCACGCGTGAGGACCTCGACAAGGCGATCGGCCACGGGCTCTCGCACGCGCCGGTGAAGAGCGTGATGGGCTCGGATCGTCGTCACCTGCGGCGAGGACACGCCGCTCGCCGAGGTCATGCGGCTCGTCTCCGGAGCCACGAGCGGCCGCGTGCCCGTCCTCCGCGACGGCGAGGCCGTGGGAGTCGTGACGCGCTCCGATGTCCTCCGCGCGCTCGAGGAGCCGCACGGGGAGGAGGCCGCGGGCGAGGCCGTCGTGATCGCGGACAAGCTCGACGCGCTCGAGCACCTGCGGCCGGTCTTCGAGGCGGTGCAGGCGGTGAGCGAGCATTACGAAGGCGTCTACCTCGTCGGCGGCGCCGTGCGCGACGTCCTCATGGACGAGCCCAACTTCGACGTCGACATCGCGGTCGAGGGCGACGGCATCGCGTTCGGCGAGGCTCTCGCCGAGGCGCTGGGCGGCCGCGTCGTCCCGCACGACCGGTTCGGCACGGCCATCGTCGTCCACGACGGAGGCCGCGTGGACGTCGCCACCGCGCGGACGGAGTTCTACGACAGCCCCGGTGCGCTCCCGACCGTCGAGCAGGCTTCGATCCGGCAGGACCTCTACCGCCGCGACTTCACGATCAACGCGATGGCGGCGTCCCTCCGGGGCGAGGACTTCGGCCGGCTCGTCGACCACTTCGGCGGGCTCCAGGACCTGGAGAACGGCGTCGTCCGCGTGCTGCACAACCTGTCCTTCATCGACGACCCGACGCGGATCTTCCGCGCGATCCGCTACGAGAACCGCTACGGCCTGGCGATGGACGCCCACACGCTGGCCCTCGCGAGGGCGTGCGTGGAGATGAACCTCGTCGGGGAGCTCTCTTCGTCGCGCCTCCGCGACGAGCTGCAGGCTCTTCTTTCCGAGGAGCGCGTGGACGACTCGGTGCGCCGGCTCGCCGAGCTCGGGATCGACCGCGCGATCCATCCTCACCTCGCCGCGGACGAGGAGTCGGTGCGGCTCATCGGGGAGATCGACCGCGCGCGGGCGGAGCTCGTCCCGGCGACGCCGGCGTGGAGGCTTCGGCTCGCCGTGCTCGCGCGCCGGCTTCCGCCGGACGAGCTCTACGAGTGGTTCGAGCGCCTGAAGCTCCGGCGGCGGGACGCGGACCGGATCGCGGACGCGGTTGCCGTCGGCCCGAGGCTCCCCGAGCTCCTGACCGAAACGGAGGAGCCCGCCGGCGTGCGCGCGATCGTCGAGCCACACGACCCCGACGGAGCCCTGTTCGCCTACGCGCTCGCCGGCGAGTCCGCGCGCTCACGGCTCGAGCGCTACTTCGGCGACTTCCGCCAGGTCGGCCTCGAGATCTCCGGCGACGACCTCGCCGAGCTCGGCCTGCAGGAATCGCCGCGCGTCGGCGCGATCCTCGACGAGCTCCTGCGCCGGAAGGTGAACGGGGAGCTCGACGGCCGGGAGTCAGAGATCGAGGCGGCGAAGGCGCTCATCGCCACTCCGGCGGAGCACGCGTGAAGCTCTTCGAGCCTGACCTCGGCGACGGGTACTTCGCCGCCTTCTCGACACGCCAGGGAGGCGTGAGCGAGGGCGATTTCGAGTCTCTGAACCTCGGCATCCTCACGGACGACGAGCCGGGCAGAGTCGTCGAGAACCGGCGCATTCTGGGCAAAGCCGTCGGCGCCGACCCGGAGACCGCGACGATGGCCTGGCAGGTCCACGGGGCGCGCGTCTTCGAGGCGGACGGCCGCGGTGTCGTCACGCCCGGCACCGACTTCGAGCAGGGAGACGGGCTCTGGACGGAGAAGCCGAGGCGTGCCCTCGGCCTCCTCACGGCGGACTGCTTCCCCGTCGTCCTCGCCCGCCGGAACGGGACTCCGCGCCTCGTCGTCCTGCACGTCGGCTGGCGCGGGCTCGTGGACGGCATCCTCGAGAACGGCGTCGCTGCGGTGGCCGGCCCGTCGGCAGCCGCGGTCGGGCCGGGAATCGGCCCCTGCTGCTACGAGGTGGGGGAGGAGGTCGCCGAGCCGTTCCGCGCGCGCTTCGGCGACGACGTCATGCAGGGGTCAAATCTCGATCTCGCCGAGGCGATCGAGCGTGGCCTGCGAGCGGCCGGGATCGAGACCGTCGAGCGCACCGGCCGCTGCACGAGCTGCGAGCCCGAGCTCTTCTTCTCGCACCGCCGCGACCGAGGCCGCACGGGGCGGCAAGGCGTCATTGCCTATATCCGCTGACGAGATCCGCGCCAATTACGCGCGGATCCAGGACGAGGTGGGCGAGGGCGTCAGCGTTGTCGTGGCGACGAAGTACGTCTCCGCGGAGGAAATGGAGGCGCTCGCGGAGGCCGGCGTCCCCGTGGTCGGGGAGAACCGCCTCCAGGACCTCGAGGCGAAGCACGCGCGTTTCGGGGAGAGCTTCCGCTGGCACTTCATCGGGCACCTGCAGTCCCGGAAGGCGCGCGACGTCTCCGCGCTCTGCGAGCTCGTCCACTCCCTGGACTCTCTTTCCGCAGCCAAGCGCCTGACAACCCCCGCGCTGGTCGAGGTCAACCTGTCCGGGGAGGAGACGAAATCCGGGGTGCCGCGCGCGGAGCTGGGCGCGTTCCTGGAGGAAGCGCGCGGCCTGGGAGTCGAGGTTCGCGGGCTCATGACGATGCCGCCGCTTGCGGATGACCCCGAGGCGTCCCGCCCGTACTTCCGCGAGCTGCGCGAGCTGGCCCGGGAGCACACCCTTCCGGAGCTCTCGATGGGCACCTCGCAGGACTACCGCGTGGCCGCCGAGGAGGGCGCGACGCTCGTTCGGGTGGGTTCCGTGCTGTTCGGACGCTAAGATTTGCCCCCGTCATGGGTGTAGGACAGGTCTGGAGCCGTGCCCTCGTCTATTTCGGCATCGTCGAAGAGGACGAGTACTGGGACGAGGAGGCGTACGCCGCCGAGGAGGAGCTCGAGCGGACGTACGACCGAAGCGACAGCGCGAACGTGCGCCGGCTCTCGCCGCGCAGGCAGCGCCGCGAGGAGTTCGAGGACTGGTCCGAGCCGGACGCGTCCGTGACGAACACGGCCGTCATCCGGCAGGCGCCGGGACGCCGGCCGCTCGAGGCCGTCGCCTCCGCGTCCGTCCGCGTGCATCTCGTCGTGCCGAGAAGCTTCAACGATGCGCAGTCGATCGCGGACAAGTTCAAGGAGTCGGTGCCGGTGATCGTCAACCTGCAGGGGACCGATGCGGAGCTCTCGAAGCGGCTGATCGACTTCTCGAGCGGGCTGACGTACGCGCTCAACGGCTCGATGCAGCGCGTCGCGGACAAGGTCTTCCTGCTCACGCCGCGGAACGTCGAGGTCTCCGCGGAAGAGCGTGCGCGCCTCATCGACCGCGGCTTCTACAACCAGTCTTAGATCGGCCGAAATCTTCGCCTCCGCCGCGATTTCGACCGGCAGTGGCGCTAGGTTTCCGTCCATGCTGCTGGCGGACATAGTGAGCACCGCACAGAACTTCGTCACCGTTCTGTACTACGTCTACCTGCTCTGCATCATCGCCTACATCCTGACGTCCTGGGTCCCGCTGCCCTACAACGTCTGGCTGAACCGGGTGCAGCGCTTCCTGTACGACGTCGTCGACCCATACCTCCGCCTGTTCAGGAGGATGCTCCCGCAGCTCTCCGTGGCGGGGCTGGGGCTCGACCTCTCGCCGATCGTCGCGATCCTCATGCTGACGGTCGTGTACCGCGTCGTCCTCATCGCCATCGGCGCGGCGAACTAGGGAGGGAAACACCCGTCTCCGGCGAAGGTCGGAGCCGGTATGTCCTTGACCCCTGTCGAAATCCGTCACGTCGACCTCGGCCGGCGGCCCCTCGGCTACGACCGCACCGCCGTCGACGAGCTTCTTGCCGACGTGGCCGCGAGCTTCGAGCACGTCTGGCGCGAGCGCGCCGACCTGCGCGACGAGCTCGAGGAGCTCGAGAGCGAGCTCGCCCGCCAGAAGGAGCTCGAGCAGGCGCTTCGCAACACGCTGCTATCGGCCGAGCGGATGGCCGATGACATGCGTACGCAGGCCCGCCGCGAGGCAGACGTGATCGTCGCGGAAGCCCGCTCGGCCGCGCGCGACATCGCCAGCGGCGCCGAGAGCGAGAGGGAGCGGATCCGCACCGAGATCCGCCGCCTGCAGGAGGTCGAGACCGGCGTCCGGGCCGACTATCGCGCCTTCCTGCTCGCCGCGCTCGACCGCCTCGAGAGCGACACCGAGGAACGCCGGGCCGGCCATCAGGCTGCCTGAGTTCGGCCGCAGAGCACCTCGTTATACTCAGCCAAGTGGCGCGGGGAATGGCTCACGCATGAATACAGACCGCTATCGGGACCTCCTGCTACATGAGCGCGAGCTCGTTTCGGCCTCGATCCAGCACCTCCACGTGGAAGGCTCGCTGGAGGAAGAGACCGAGGAGGAGACCTATGACGACAACCATCTCGCCGACTCGGCGACGGCCACCCTCAATCGCGAGATCGACTACACGCTCGAGGAGAACTCCGGGCACGTGCTGACCGCGATCGACGAGGCGCTGGGTCGGATCGAAAGCGGGACTTTTGGGACATGCGGGCGCTGCGGCAAACCGATCGCCGAGGACCGACTCGACGCGATCCCGTACGCGAATAGGTGTATCGACTGCAAGCGCCTCGAAGAGAGGGGTTAGTCAACCCGTCACCGCGGCTGATCGACGTTCGCGTCGGTTCGGCCACGGACGGGCGCGTTCCGATCTCCATGGTCGAGCGCTCGCTGACGGCTAGTCCGTTCCACTGGCTTGGCCTCGCCGCGGTCGCGCTCTCGGCGCTCGCAGCCGATCAGCTGACGAAACAGATCGTCGTCACGCAGCTGGGCCTCGGCGAGTCCGTCCACGTCGTCGGGCCGTTCTGGATCCGGCACGTGAACAACCCGGGGATCGCATTCGGCCTCTTCTCGAGCTGGGCCTCTGCCGTCACCTTCCTGACGGCCGGCGCGGTCATCTGGATGCTCTTCTACT
This sequence comes from uncultured Actinomycetes bacterium, assembly GCA_963766725.1. Lineage (GTDB taxonomy): Bacteria > Actinomycetota > Thermoleophilia > Gaiellales > Gaiellaceae > DATEOR01. Next base: position 48,906 of record CAVYBK010000011.1, on the reverse strand, counting down.
TCGCGAAGTCGGGCGCCCGCCATCCGATCCTTCCGGTCGCGCTCGGGCTCCTGATCGGCGGGAGCATGGGCAACCTGGTCGACCGGCTCCGGATCGGTCATGTGACGGACTTCCTCGACCTCCGCTTCTGGCCGGCGTTCAACCTCGCCGACACGTTCATCGTCGTGGGCGTCGCGGCTCTCCTCCTCGCGCTCGTCGCGGCGGAGCGGCAGCCGCGAATCAGGCGCACTCCTTCGGGGCGAACCGCTCCGAAGACGCTTGGCTGAGATCGAAGTCGAGGTTCCGCTGGAGGCCGTGGGCGAACGCCTGGACCGCTTCCTCTCCGGCCTCGCGGAGGTCGGCTCGCGGGCGGCGGCCGAGCGCCTGCTCTCCCAGCGCCGGGTGAAGGTCAACGGCTCGCCGGAGCCGAAGAGCCACCGCCTGGCGGCGGGCGACGTGGTCTCGGTGAGCGTCCCGGAGAGCAGGCCGTCGACGCTCGAGCCGGAGCAGCTCGATCTGCGCATCGCCTTCGAGGACGAGCACCTGCTGGTCGTCGACAAACCTGCCGGGATCGCGGTCCACCCATCTCGAGGCCACGCGAGCGGCACGCTCGTCCACGGGCTCCTCGGGCACGCGGTCGCGGGCGGGGAGGAAGCCGAGCGGCCGGGGATCGTCCACCGCCTCGACCGCGACACGTCCGGGCTTCTGGTCGTCGCCCGCTCCGACGAAGCGCATCGCCGCCTACAGCAGCTCTTGCGGCGGCGAAAGCTCGTGCGCGAGTACCTGACCCTCGTGCGCGGCCGGCCGCGCTCGAAGCGGGGTCGCATCGAGGCGCCGATCGGCCGTGACCGGCACGACCCGACGCGGGTCTCCTTGGATACCGACACCCCGCGCGACGCCGTCACGAACTTCGAAGTGGTCGAGACGATGCGCCGGCACGCCCTCCTCCGGGCGGCCCTCGAGACGGGGAGGACGCACCAGATCCGCGTGCATCTGGCCGCGATCGACTTGCCCGTGGCGGGTGACCCGGTCTACGGCGTCGAGGGCGACCTCGGCCTCGCGCGCCAGTTCCTCCATGCGGCCCGCCTCGCCTTCCCGCATCCGTTCACCGGCGAGCCGGTGGAGGCCGAGTCGCCGCTTCCGGCCGACCTTCAGGCGGCCCTGGAAGAAGCCCGCTTGTCCTCGTAGAGCCGCCGGTCGGCGACTTCGATGAGGCTCTCGGGCTCCGTTGCGTCGGTCGGGAGGAAGGCAGCGCCCGCGCTCGCGGAGATCTCCTCCGGAAGGCGTTCGTGCAGGCGGGTGAGGAAGGAGCCCGCGGTCTCCGGCCCCGCCTCGATCAGAAGCGCGGCGAACTCGTCGCCGCCCAGGCGGCCGACCGAGTCCGTCTCGCGGGCCGTTCCGGCGAGCGCCGAGGCGAATGCGCGGAGCAGTCGGTCGCCCTCCTGGTGGCCCTCGCGGTCGTTCGTCTCCTTGAAGCTGTCGAGGTCGAAGAGAAGGAGTGCGATGCGGTTCCGGTAGCGCCGCGCCCGCGCAGCCTCGGCAAGCAGTCGCGCATGGAAAGCCCGGTGGTTGAGGACGCCGGTGAGCGGATCCCGCCGCGCGCGCTCGGCCAGCTCGCCGGTGACGCGCTCGACGTAGGCGACCACGCAGCGGTCGAGGGCGCGACGCGCCTCGCTCTCGCCGTGGCGGTCGAGGACGCGGCCGAGGACGAGGAGCTCCCCCGCGACCTCCCCGGGCGCCAGGCCGAGGCTCTCCCGCTCGCGGGCATGGTCCTCCGCCAGTTCGCCGGGATCCTCGTCGCCGTCCAGGCTCGCGACGAAGGAGGGGAGCGTCCCGAGCTGTCCGAGCCGGCCAAGGCGCTCGAGCGAGGGGACGACGCCGTCCGCGAGCGCCTCCTCGACGCTCTCGACCGCGAGGTCCCATGCGGATGTCCTCACGACCCCAGTCACCCCGCTCAGGCTAAAGGTCGCTTCGGCTAGAATGCAGCGGTTTTTGTCACCCGACCCGGCGGATGCGCTCGGGTGGCGGTGCCGGGGCGACCCGGTTCCATCCGATTCCGCCGGCAGTAGCGAAATTCAACCGAGGAGGATCAGCTTGTCCGTCGTCAGCATGCGCGAGCTCCTGGAGGCCGGAGTGCATTTCGGCCACCAGACGCGGCGCTGGAACCCCAAGATGCGCCGCTACATCTTCACGGAGCGAGGCGGCATCTACATCATCGATCTCCAGCAGACGCTCGACCTGGTCGAGCAGGCGCACTCCTTCGTGCGCAACGTCGCCGAGCGCGGAGGCTCCGTCCTCTTCGTCGGCACGAAGAAGCAGTCTCAGGACTCCATCGCCGAGGAGGCGGAGCGCGTCGGCATGCCGTACGTGAACCATCGCTGGCTCGGCGGGCTTCTGACGAACTGGAGGACGATCTCCGAGCGGCTCGATCGCATGCAGGAGCTTCGTCGCTTGCGCGACGAGGGCCAGCTCGAGCTCCTGCCGGCCAAGGAGCGCATGACCATGACCGCCGAGCTCGAGAAGCTGGAGACGAACCTCGGAGGCGTGGACGACATGAAGCGCCTTCCCGACGCGATCTTCGTGGTCGACCTGAAGAAGGAGCAGCTGGCGATCCGCGAGGCGCGCCGGCTGAACCTTCCCGTCGTCGCGCTCGTGGACACGAACTGCGACCCCGACGACGCCGACTACGTGATCCCCGGAAACGACGACGCCATCCGCTCGTGCAGCCTCATCATCCGCGCGATTGCGAACGGGATCGAGGCCGGCAAGCAGAAGGTGACCCCCGCCGAGATGACCGCGCCGACGAACGGCCAGCCCGAGGAGAAGGCTCAGGAGCCGGCTGCCGAGGCAGCGCCTGCCGAACCGGCGGCCGAGGCAGCAGCAACCGAGGCAGCCGCCGCCGAGCCGGTGGCGGAGGAGGTGCCGGCCGAATGACGGAGATCTCCGCCTCCCAGGTCAAGGAGCTCCGCGACATGACAGGTGCTCCCATGATGGACGCGAAGCGCGCGCTCGTGGAGACAGAGGGTGACCTCGAGAAGGCTGCCCAGCTCCTGCGCGAGAAGGGCCTATCGGCAGCGGCGAAACGTGCCGGCCGCCAGGTGACCGAGGGCCGCGTCATCGCCCGGATCGAGAACACGCACGGCGCCATCGTCGCGGTCGGCTCCGAGACGGAGCCGGTGTCCAAGAACGACGAGTTCCTCGGCTTCGCCGAGAAGGTCATCGACGCCGTCGAGAAGGAGGGCCCGGACGCGATCTCCGAGCTCGAGACCGAGCGCGTCGACCTCGTCGCGAGGATTGGCGAGAACATCGAAGTCGTCGGCGCCTCGCGCTTCGAGGCTCACGACAACGAGGTGCTCGCCTCCTACGTCCACCCGCCGGCCCAGAAGATCGGCGTCCTCGTGCGGGCGCAGGGCTCGTCCGACCTCGCGCGGCTCGTCGCCATGCACATCGCCTTCGCGAACCCGCGCTTCGTGACCCGGGATGAGGTTCCCGACGACGAGATCGCGGCCGAGCGCGACATTCTCGAGAAGCTTCCCGACCTCGAGGGCAAGCCGGACGACGTCAAGGCGAAGATGATCGAGGGGCGGCTGGCGAAGGGCTTCTTCGCGGACAGCGTCCTCACGGACCAGCCCTGGATCCACAACCCAGACCAGACCGTAGGCCAGGCACTCGCGGAGCACGGGGCCGAGGTGCGCGACTTCGTGCGCTACGCCCTCGCCGGGTGAGCGCAGAGGTCGAGAGCGAGGTCGCGGCGCCCGACGAGGGCGCGGCAGCCTTCCAGCGCGTCCTGCTCAAGCTCTCGGGCGAGGCGCTGCTCGGAAGCCAGGAGTACGGGATCGACCGCGTGCGAGTCGAGGCGATCGCGCGCCAGATCCAGGACGTCCACGGGCTCGGGGTCGAGACGGCGATCGTGCTCGGTGCGGGAAACATCTACCGCGGCATGGAGGTGGCGGCCGAGGGGATGGACCGGGCGACCGCCGACTACGCGGGAATGCTCGCAACCCTCCTCAACTGCCTCGCCGTCCAGGACGCGCTCGAGCAGCTCGGCGTCCACACCCGCGTGCTCTCCGCGATCACCGCGAGCCAGGTGGCCGAGCCGTACCTGCGCCGCCGCGCCATCCGGCACCTGGAGAAGGAGCGCGTGGTCATCTTCGCGGGCGGCACGGGCAACCCGTTTTTCACGACGGACACCGCTGCGGCGCTTCGCGCACTGGAGATCGGCGCCGAGGCGATCCTCATGGGCAAGAACGGCGTCGACGGGGTCTACGACGGCGATCCGGACGAGAACCCGGACGCAACGTTCCTGCCCGAGCTCACGCACCGCGAGGCGCTCGAGCGCGGGCTCAAGGTAATGGACTCGACCGCGCTCTCGCTCTGCATGGACAACAGCCTGCCGATCTACGTCTTCGGCCTCGACGACGAGCGCAACATCGGGCGTGTCGTGCGCGGCGAGCGAATCGGCACGATTATCTCCACGGCAAGGGAGGAGGAGGAATGATCGACGACTTCGTGAGCGACGCGACCCGACGGATGGACAAGTCGGTCGAGGCCGCTGCGCACGAGTTCAACACCGTCAGGACCGGCCGCGCGTCCGCGGCGCTCCTCGATCGCATCCAGGTCGACTACTACGGGACGCCGACGCCGCTCCAGCAGCTCGCGACGATCAACGTCCCCGAGCCGCGCATGATCACGGTGCAGCCGTACGACCCCGGCTCGATCAAGGCGATCGAGCGCGCGATTCTCGAGTCCGACCTCGGCCTCACGCCGTCGAACGACGGCAAGATCGTCCGCCTGCCGATCCCGCAGCTGACGGAGGAGAGGCGCAAGGAGCTCGTGAAGGTCGTCAAGCACCTCGCCGAAGAGGGCCGGGTCGCGGTGCGAAACGTCCGCCGCGACGTCATGCACGACCTCAAGGAGCTCGTGAAGAACGGCGACGTCGGCGACGACGAGGAGCGGCGGGCCGAGGACCGCGTCCAGAAGCTGACCGACGAGCACGTCGCGAAGATCGAGGACCTCTTGAAGCGCAAAGAGGCCGAGATCATGGAGGTGTAATCGGAGTCGTCTCCTGCGGAGCCGACTCCGTGACGAGCATGAACCTCATCACGAAGCTGCGAACCCTTGGGACCGCAAAGGCGGGACCCGAGCAAGAACTCCCTGATGTTGCGGGCTCGATAGCGATCATCATGGACGGCAACGGGCGCTGGGCGAGGAGACGCAAGCTGCCCGTCGCCGCCGGGCACCGGGCCGGCACGAAGGCGCTCCGGCGCACCGTCGAGGCGGCGATCGACCTGGGGGTGGAGTCCGTCTGCGTCTTCGCGTTCTCGACGGAGAACTGGTCGCGCCCGCCCGAGGAGGTGGACGCGCTCATGGAGATCTTCGTCGAGACGATCGAGCGCGAGCTCCCCGACCTTGCCAAGCAGGGCGTGGCGACGCGCTTCATCGGCCGCCGGGACCGCGCCAACCCCGAGCTCCAGAGGCGAATGGCCCGCCTGGAGGAGGAGACCGCGCACAACGAGCGGCTCCAGCTCTGGATCGCGTTCGACTACGGCGGCCGCGCCGAGATCGTCGAGGCGACGCGGAGGCTCGTCGAGGAGGGGGTCGACCCGCGCGACATCGACGAGAACGCCATCGGCTCGCGGCTCTATGCGCCCGAGATGCCCGAGCCCGACCTTCTGATCCGCACCTCGGGGGAGCTGCGGGTCTCCAACTTCCTCCTCTGGCAGCTCGCCTACACGGAGCTCGTGTTCGTGGACACGCTCTGGCCCGACTTCGGCGAGCGGCACCTCCGGCAAGCCCTCGCCGAGTACGCGGGGCGGCGCCGGCGCTTCGGCGGACGATGAGCCCCCTGATCTCGCGGCTCGCCATCGTGGCGGCCGGCCTCCCGATCGTCCTCGGCAGCGCGTATCTCGGGGGCTGGTTTCTCTTCGCGCTCGTCGCGCTGGGAGGCCTGATCGCCCTGCACGAGTTCTACCGGCTGGCGAGACCGCTGCGTCCGCTCGTTCTCGCCGGTTACGGCGGTGCGCTCGCGGCGTTCTTCGGGGCCGAGGTCTCCGGCCCGGCCTGGATGCTCGCGGGCTTCCTGCTCACGTTCGTCCTCAGCTTCGTCTTCGCCGCCGTGTCCGAGACGCGGCAGTCGACGACCGTGGCGATCGCAACGACGGTCTTCGGCGCGGCCTGGATCGGCCTCGGACTCGGCCACCTGCTCCTCGTCCGCGAGCTCGACACCTACGGGCGCCTCGCGCTGATCACGCTCCTGCTCACGGTCTTCGTCACGGACACGTTCGCCTACGTCGGCGGGCGGATCGCCGGCCGGCACAAGATGTCGCCGGTCGTCTCGCCGGGGAAGACGTGGGAGGGCTTCGTCGTGGGCGCGGTCGCCGGCGTCCTCACGACGTTCGTTGCGCTGTACAAGGAAGCGGTCTTCGACGATACGTGGCGCGCGCTTGCGCTCGGGGCGGTGATCGTGGCCTCAGCGACCCTGGGCGACCTCTTCGAGTCGCTCGTGAAACGCGACCTCGGGACGAAGGACACCGGCCGCCTCCTGCTCGGGCACGGCGGCGTCCTCGACCGGGTCGACTCGCTGCTTTTTGCGGCGCCGGCGGCCTACTTCACCATCCTCGCCCTGGGGCAGTCCTAGACTCTTCGGCATGAAGCGCGTCGCGCTCCTCGGAGCGACAGGGTCGATCGGCACGCAGGCGCTCGAGATCATCGGCGCCCATCCCGAGCTCGAGCTCGTGGCCGCCGCGTCCGGAGCCCAGGACATCGAGGGCCTTGCCCCGCTGACTCAGGTCGGCGGCGACCTGACAGAGCTCCTCGACCGCGCGGAGCCGGATGTCGTCCTCAACGCGGTCGTCGGCTTCGCAGGGCTGCCGGCAACGTTCTGGGCACTCGAGCACGGAGTCGACCTCGCGCTCGCCAACAAGGAGAGCCTCGTCGCCGGCGGTGAGCTCGCGACGGCCGCATGGAAGAAGGGGGGAGGGCGGATCCTGCCTGTCGACTCGGAGCACTCCGCCGCCTTCCAGCTACTTGAAGGACGCGAGCTCGAGACGGTTCACTCCCTCGTCCTGACCGCGTCCGGAGGGCCCTTCCGTGGTCGCAACCGCCTCGACCTTTCGGGAGTCAGCGCGGGCGAGGCGCTCGCGCACCCGACCTGGAACATGGGCCCGAAGATCACCGTCGACTCGGCGACGCTCATGAACAAGGGCCTCGAGCTCATCGAGGCGCACTTCCTCTTCGACCTTCCTTATCAGCGGATCGAGGTCGTCGTGCACCCGACGTCGGTCGTCCATGCTCTGGTCCGGCTGCGCGACGGCGCGGCGCTCGCCCACCTCGGCTACCCGGACATGCGGGTGCCGATCTCGTACGCGCTTACGTTCCCGGACCGCGCGGAGACCCCGATCGAGCCGCTCGACCTGGCCGCGGGGCTGATCCTCGAGTTCACCGCCCCGGACGAGGAGGCGTTCCCGTGCCTCGCGCTGGCGCGGGCGGCCGGTGAGGCCGGGCGCACCGCTCCGTGCGTCCTGAACGCCGCCAACGAGGTCGCCGTCGCCGCGTTCCTGGACGGGCGCCTGCCCTTCCTCGGGATCGCAGAGGTCGTCGAGGGAACGCTGAACGCGACCGACACCGCCGCGGCACACGACCTCGACGAGCTCGTCGCCATGGACGCCGAGGCGCGGAAGACTGCGGCGGCGCTCACCCGTGAGTTGGTTCACTAGGGGTCGATGAACATCTTCGTCGCCATCGGGGGCCTCGCCTTCCTCATCCTCATTCACGAGGCGGGCCACTTCTTCACCGCGCTCGCCGTGAAGATGCGGCCCAGGCGCTTCTACATCTTCTTCCCGCCCGCGATCGTGAAGTGGCAGCGGAAAGGGATCGAGTACGGGATCGGCGCGATCCCGCTCGGCGGCTACGTGAAGATCCCGGGGATGCACAAGCCGGCGGGCGCCGACCTCGAGGGCCAGTTCGGCCCGGCGATCGACGAGGCGCCGTGGCTCGCGGCGCATCTCGAGCCGGTGGCGACTGCGCTCGACGAGGAGAGGCTCCAGGACGCGCGCACAGGGCTCGGTGACCTCCGCGCCGCGGTTGAGCGCTCGGACTTGAGCGATCCTGCGCGCAAGTCGGCCGAGCGCGGCCTTACGGACACGGACGATGCAGTCGCCGACGACGCCTACTGGCGGGCGCCCGTCTGGAAGCGGGTCACCGTCATTGCCGCAGGCCCGCTCACGAACCTCGTCTTCGCCATCGTCCTCCTGGCGGTCGTCTTCATGCTCGGCGTCCCGTCCAAGGTCGACCGGACGATCGCCACGGTCGATTCGGGTACGCCTGCTGCGGAGATCGTCCGCGCGGGCGACACCATCGTCGCGATCAACGGCCAGCCGGTCGAGGGCGATCAGATCTCGGAGAAGATCCGCGCGAGCAACGGCGAGCCGGTCAGCGTCACCGTCGAGCGCGGCGGCAAGGAGGTCACCGTGCAGGCTCGCCCGCGCCTGATCGAGGGCGCCTACCGGCTCGGCTTCACCCTCGGCGTCATCTATGAGAGCTACGGCCCGTGGGACGCGCTCAAGCTCGCAGGCGAAAGGACCTGGGAGGCGACGAGCGCGATCGGCTCCTCGCTCGGGCGGATCGTCACCGGAGAGGGCCGAAAGGAGGTCGCGAGCCCGGTCGGCATCGTCCAGGCATCGAGCGAGACCCTCGAGGCCGGCTTCCGCGAGTACCTCGGCATCCTGGCGCTCATCTCGCTCTCGCTCGCCCTCCTCAATCTCCTGCCGCTCCTGCCGCTCGACGGCGGGCACATCGCCTTCTCGCTCGCGGAGGGAGTCCGCGGCCGCGCGATCCCGCGTGCTGCCTACGAACGCGCTTCTGCGATCGGCATCCTCATCGTCCTTTTCCTCTTCTTCATCGGGCTCACGAACGACGTGAACCGCATCAGAGGCGGCTAGGAAGGCCGTTAGACTTTCCCCGATGGCGAGCGAACGCCAGATCCATGTCGGCGGCGTCGCGATCGGCGGCGGCGCGCCCGTCGTCGTGCAGTCGATGACCCTGACGAAGACGTACGACGTCGATGCCACGATGGCGCAGATCGCCGACCTCGCCTCCGCGGGCTGCGAGATCGTGCGCGTCGCAGTGCCGAAGTCCGAGGACGCCGACGCACTCTCGAAGCTCGTCTACCTGAGCCCGGTGCCGATCATCGCCGACATCCACTTCAACGCCTCGCTCGCCCTCAGGGCGATCGACGCGGGCGTGGCCGCGGTGCGGATCAACCCGGGGAACATCGGCGGGCCGGACAAGGTCGCGAGCGTCGTCGAGGCCGCCAAGGCAAAGGGGATCCCGATGCGCATCGGCGCGAACTCGGGATCGCTCCCGAAGCACCTCCTCGAGCTGGCGCAGCGGGACACGGCCGACGCCCTCGTCGAGGAGGCGCTCGAACAGGTGCGCCTGCTCGAGTCCATGGACTACTACGACTTCAAGATCTCGGTGAAGTCGAGCTCGGTGCCGACGATGATCCGCGCCTACCGGATGCTCTCGGAGCGCGTCCCCTACCCGCTCCACCTGGGCGTGACGGAGGCCGGCCCAATCTCCACCGGCTCGATCAAGAGCGCGATCGGCGTGGGCTCGCTTCTCATGGACGGCATCGGCGACACGATCCGGATCTCCCTGACCGCCGACCCCGTGGAAGAGGTCAAGGTCGCCTGGGAGATCCTGAAGGCGCTCGGCCTGCGCGAGCGCGGGCCCGTGATGATCGCCTGCCCGTCGTGCGGCCGCGACAACGTCGGCGTCTGGAACCTCGCCGAGGCCGTCGAGGAGCGCCTGAAGAGCTACCCGCAGGCGTTCGAGGTCGCCGTCATGGGCTGCGCGGTGAACGGGCCGGGGGAGGCCGGGGACGCCGACTTCGGGATCGCCGGCGGCCGCGACACCGGCTTCATCTACGCCCACGGGCGCGTGCTGAAGAAGGTCTCCTCCGACATCCTCGTCGACGAGCTCTTCCACGAGATCGACACGTGGATCGCCGGCGGCATGGAGCGACCGAAGCGGCTCAAGCTGGCGAAGCCCGCCGCACTCCTCATGGCCGAAGCGGCCCAGCGCCCGTCATAGCAGAGGCGATGCGAGCCTCCCAGCTCTTCATCCCGACCCTCCGGGAGGATCCGGGCGATGCCGAAGCGGTGAGCCACAAGCTGCTCGTCCGCGGAGGCTTCATCCGCCAGGTCTCGGCGGGCCTCTGGTCGTTCACACCGCTCGGCTGGCGCGTCCACCGGAAGATCGAGCAGATCATCCGCGAGGAGATGGACGCGATCGGCGGCCAGGAGATGCTGATGCCCGTCCTCACTCCCGCCGAGCTCTGGGAGACAACGGGCCGTCTGGCGATTCCGGAGATCTTCCGTGTGAAGGATCGGACCGGTCGAGACTTCATCCTGCCGCTGACCCACGAGGAGACGGTCACGTTCCACGCGCGCGAGCTCCAGAGCTACCGCGATCTGCCGCAGCTCTGGTACCACTTCCAGACGAAGGATCGCGACGAGCCGCGTCCGCGCGGAGGACTCCTGCGGGTCCGCGAGTTCATCATGAAGGACGCCTACTCGTTCGACCGTGACGAGGAGGGCGTGCGCGCGAGCTTCGAGGCCAACCGCGACGCGTACAAGAAGATCTTCGCCCGCTGCGCGCTGGAGACGTACGACGTCCAGGCGGAGAGCGGGATCATGGGCGGCAAGTTCAGCATCGACTTCCTGGCGCCGTCCGGCTCGGGTGAGAACACGCTCGTCCGGTGTGAGAACGGCGACTACGCGGGCGACCTCGAGGTGGCGGAGGCGGTTCCGAGCGCCGCCGTCCTGCCCGATCCGCTCGGCGCGCCAGAGGAGATCGAGACGCCCGGAGTGACGACGATCGAGGGGCTGGCCGAGCTCCTCGGGATCGACCCGTCGGCGACCTCGAAGGCGATGCCGGTGGTCAAGCCGGACGGCACCCTCGTGCTCGCGCTCGTCCGCGGCGACGACCGGCTCAGCGAGACGAAGCTCTACGACGCGCTGCCCGGCGCATCGCGTCCGGCGACGGACGACGAGATCAGAGCGGCGTTCGGCGCGGGCGGCGGGTCGCTCGGCCCCGTCGGCTTCTCGGGCGAGGTGATCGCCGACGAGACGCTCCGCGAAGGGCAGTTCGTCGCCGGCGCAAACCACGACGGGCGGCACCTGCGCGGCGTCGAGGCGGGCCGCGACTACGAGCCGAGATTCGCCGATCTGCGCGAGCCGCGCGAAGGCGACCGCTGCCGGTTGTGCGGGGGCGCGCTCATCTTCCAGACCTCGATCGAGGTCGGTCACATCTTCAATTTCGGCAGCTTCTACTCCGCGCCGCTCGGCGCGACGTTCCTCGACGAGGACGGTCAGGAGAAGCCGCTGCTCGGCGGCAGCTACGGCATCGGGCCTGGTCGGGTCATGGCCGCGATAGTCGAGCAGCACAACGACGAGTACGGGATCTCCTGGCCCGCCTCCGTCGCTCCGTACGACGTCCACGTCGTGGCGATCGGCGCGGCGGGGGCGGAGGCGATGGAAACGGCCGACGGGATCGTGGCCGCTCTCGAAGAGGCAGGACGCTCTGTCCTGCTCGACGACCGCGACGAGCGCCCCGGAGAGAAGTTCGCCGATGCCGACCTGATCGGCTGCCCGGTTCGCCTCACCGTGGGCAAGAAGACCCTCGAAGACGGGCAGGTCGATCTTCTCGTGCGCGAGGGCCGGGCCGAAGAGCGCGCTCCGGTCGGAGAAATTCCCGCTCGTGTGGGAGGATTGCTCGATGGCGCGTAAGCGGCGGTTCAGTGAAGAGCCCTTCGGCGAGACGATCCAGGCCCTGATGGCCGAGCGGGCGACGACCTACCGCGGCCTCGCCGAGAAGACGGGCCTCTCCGCCGGGTACCTGAACCACCTCGTGCACGGGAACCGACCCGTGCCGTCCAACGACGTCATCGCCACGCTCGCGAAGGCCCTCCGCGTCGAGCCGGAGCACTTCCGCGAGTACCGCATCCGCGTCATCACCGACCGGCTCGAGCGCATGCCCGAGCTCGTCGACCGTTTGTACAAGCGCCTGAACGCCTAGCTCGCTCGAGCCAGGAAGCCGAGCTCGAGCAGTCGCCGCACGGCCGGAAGCCCGGCGCGCGCGACCGAGTCCTCCTCGAGCTGGGACTCGCGGGCGATCTCGGTGAACAGGTCGCGCAGCCGTCTGCGCCCGTCTACGCGAGCGAGAAGCTCGATCGTGTACGCGTCGACGCCGACGCTGAACCCGAGGCCCCATTCGAGGCGAACACGGGCGCTCTCGAGCTCGAGGCCCTCGTCCTTGTGGCGCCAGATCTGCTCGATGCGTTGCGGCTCGACGACGGCGAGAACCTCGTCGAGGAGCTGGTCCTCGGTCGGGAGCGAGGCGAGGAGGTCATGGTTGACGAACGTGCGCACGATCTGGTCGCCGGCCGGGCCGATCTCGGTCTCCGGGATGACTTCGTGCCGCGCCCAGTTCGTCCCGCGGGAGCGCCGTCGCAGGACGATCGCACCCGAGGCGACCCTGTCCGCAGCGAGATCTCGAAGGAACCCGGTCCAGCGGGCGAGTGAGCCCGGGTCGGCGTGCGCAGCGGCGTATCCGGCCGGGTCGTCCTCCCCCTCCAGGAGAAGGAGAGCGTCGCACCCCGTCCCGGCCACCCATTGCTCGAGCGGCACCCACCAGTCTTCGCCCGTGCCGAGCACCCACGTGACGAGGACGTGGGCGAACCCGCCTTCGCTCAGGTGCGATGCGACTTCCTTGACGAGCTCGCGGCAACGGGTGTCGGCGCGATCGTCCTCGTCCGGCGAGAGGACGCGCGGCGGGCCGGCGACGATCAGGCCGTAGGAGTGGCCGGCGATCGGCTCGAGATCCTCTCCCTCGACGGCCTCGAGGTTGTCGAGCGCGTTCAGCAGTGCGCCGAGCCGGATCAGCGTCAACGCCCGCGCGTCCGCCTCGACCGCGACTGCACGGTCCGTGTGCCGTGCGGCGAGGAGTGCGTGCATTCCCGTCGCGGCCTCGGCCTGGAGCGCCGAGACGAAGTGCATGCGGACCGTCATGTTCGCGAGGAGGTGGGATCCCTCCGGCGGCTCGGCGCCGGGCTCGTACGCGACGAGGACGTCCTTGTGGGGAACCAGGCGCACGGTCGCGCGCACGTCGTCGCCCGGAGCTTCGAGGACGCCTGCCGCCACGAGCCGGTCCGGGTCGAGCCCGGGAAGCGCCGCCGCGGAGTCCTGCCACGACACCTGGTCTCCGAGGAAGAAGAGCCTGATCAGGGTGTCGACCGGCTTCCCGTCGGAGACACGCTGAAGGAGAACGGGGATGTCGGAGGCGCGAGCGTGGAGCTCGCCGTCGACGCCGAGCCGCTCCTTCAGGCCGTCGGCGGTGTAGCCGGCCGCGACGAGCAGCGTGCCCAGCGTCGAAACGGCCCCGGGGTCGTCGAGGCCTGGAGTGGGGTGGGGCGATGCGTCCGTGCTCACGAGGATACGTGGGGCATCCGCTATCGTTGCCGGGCACGGGGCGTGGCGCAGCCTGGTTAGCGCGCTAGTCTGGGGGACTAGAGGTCCCGAGTTCAAATCTCGGCGCCCCGATCGAAGGAAAGGCCCTGCCAAGAGGGCCTTTCTCGAACCGCGAGAAACGCCTTCCGCCAGCCAGGGGACGGGGCCTGACCGTCGAATTGTGCCCCGGATGACCCAAGGCTCGCCCAAACACCGCACCGAAAGCCCCGCGCTCATCGAGCGGCGTATCAGGAAGATCGCCAATGCGCGCTCGATCACGCTTGCCCTGGCGACGACGTTCGTCGGGCTTGCCTTCGCGGGAGCTGTCGCCATCCGCTTCCTCGACGAGGACAGCTTCCCGTCCTTCGGCCAGGCCGTCTGGTGGGCGCTCCAGACCGTGACGACCGTCGGCTACGGAGACGTCGTCCCGGCCAGTACCACGGGGAAGGTCATCGGCGGGATCGAGATGGTGCTCGGGGTCTCGTTCATCTCGTTCCTCACAGCGGGTGTGACGAGCGCGGTCATCCAACGCTCGCAGGACAAGCGGCACGAGGAGGAGCGCGCGCAGGAAATACAGGACCTTCAGCGTCTGATCGAGACCCTCGGCGAGATCCGAGCCTCGATCGACGGTCTCGAGCGCCGGCTCAGCTGACGACGTCGAGGGTCGCCGATGCCGCCTTGCGTCGGTCGACCGCCTGAATCACGAGCCAGGCCGCGCAGGCTGCGAGCACGGCGGCGGGCACGGCGTCCGTCCCCTGCGGCCCCACGAGCAGCGTGGCGAAGAGGGACGACGTGACGAGGAGCCGGGTGACGGCTGCCGTTCCCGCCGCAGCTCCCACTGCGACGGCGAGGGTGGGGGAGACGTCGAACCACACGCTCGTGAACGTCGCCAGTGCGATCCCCAGGAAGATTGCGGGGAAGACGGGGCCGCCGCGAAAGCCGCACCCGAGGCTGACGGCATACGCGATCGCCTTCGCGACGAAGAGGATGAGGACGATCTTCGTCGAGTCCGATGCCACGAGGTGCGGGAACGGACGCCTGGCCCGAGAAGAGCACGTCCTGCGAATCCGCGCCGAGCCAGTCGGCGGTCTGGGCGAGCAGGCCGACCGCGAGCCCTCCGCCGACCAGGACGATGGGGAGGTCGGCTCGCCGGCGTGCGCGGGCGTCGAGGGGGCCGGCGAGGCGGCGGGCCGCGACGACGACGAGAGCGCCGAGGATCCCCACCGCGATGGCGACGAGCAGGTCGGCAAGATGCGTCCCGTTGTACGGGGGCAGATTGGGGACGACGAGGCCCTGTGCCTCGAGGCCGCCCCAGTCGCCGAGCCCGATGAAGATGAGGTAGCCGACCGCGGACGCGACGAACCCCGGCAGGATCACGGGCAAGAGGGCCGTGCCCATGGCCAGCCCGCCCTCCACCATGAGCAGGCCGCCGACGAGCGGGCCGCCGAAGAGCGCGGAGATCGCGGAGAACGACCCGGCCGTCGCAAGCACCGTCTGCTCACGCTGGTTCGCGCGGTAGAAGAGGGTCATCGACATCCCCACGACGGATCCGAGCGCGATGAGCGGCCCCTCAGGGCCCAGCACAGCGCCGAACGACAGCGTGCCGAGGCCCGCGAGGGCGATGCCTGGGCCGTAGGCCAGCGGCGTGGCTCCCATCGCGAGCCCGTCGAGCGGGCGGTGGCCTCCGTCCCCGGGCAGAAGCAGCCGGACGAGTGCGACGATCACGCCGCCGACTGCGGGCAGCCCGATGACCAGGTACCAGGGCGGACCCGAATGACCGAGCGCTTCGGGAAGGTCGTGCCAGAGCCAGCTGCTCGATGTCGTGGACGAGGGCGAGGAAGAGCGCTGCCGCCAGCGCAGCCGGAATGCCCACCACGGCGCCGAGGGCGACGAGGCGCAGGTACGCGCCCGCAGTGATCTGCGGCTGGTCGGCCATGGGAGCCCGGCCATGCTCTCACGTATCCTGCGGCGCATGAACATCTCGAAGTGGTTTCGCCGCCGGAAGCTGACCGACGAGGAGCTGCGCGAAGAGGAGGAGAGCAGGCTTCGCGCGGCCGAAGAAGCGCGCCTGGCCGAGCAAGACTCCGAGCGCTCGCGCCAGCAGAGCAAGGTGCCGTCGAACCCGTTCGGCGGCGGCGGCGCTGGCGGTGGGTTCTAGCTAGGCGAAGAGAACCGGCCTGCGGCCGCGTGCAAGATCCGCGGTCGCGCCGACGAGGGCGACGAGAAGGACGAGAGCCACGGCGAGTCTGAGCATGCTCTCGAGACGGCCGCGCGCTCCGGTTTCTTCCCTCCGAGATTTTCCACACCCCTGTGGACGCCTGTGAGCTTTGTGGAAGTTTGCGCGCCTTTTCCCGCAATTTCCGCAAACCGCCTCTGGCGTGTCGTACGACGGATGCTCTAGGTTCGGCGCGGCGGTCACAAGAGCCGCCTCTCCCGGTCGTGGGTCCGCAGCCCACCTCTCCCTAGGTCGGAGGCCGGTGCTCGCCGAAGGTCTTCTACCGGGCACCGGCCTCCTTCCATTTGGCCGGCCCGGTGGCGAGGAACGCGCTAGGCCTCTGGACGGACGAGCGTCGGAACGGGGAGGCCGCCCTGGATCTGCGCGACGTAGACGCGGAGCTCGCGCTCCTTGCGGGCGAGCTTCTCCTCGAGCTCGGCCAGCTCGCGCTCGCGCCGGTCGAGCTCGTCCTGGCGCACCTGCAGGTCGACGTTGATGCGTACCTCGCGGGATTCGAGCTCCTTCTCGCGCCGTCCGACGTCCTCGATCCGCTCCTGGATGAGCGTCTCGTTGTCGTTCAGCCGCTTCTCGCGGTGCTCGATCCAGCGAGTGGCCTGCGTCGCCGTCTCTGCACTGAGGAGGTCGCCGTCGGCTTCGACGATTTCCCGCTCGCGCTCGGCGAGGAGCTTCTGCTCGGAGCGAAGCCGGTCGCGGCGGTAAGAGGCGAGGCGCTCGCGTTCCGTGAGCTCCGCCTCGGCCTCGACGATCTTGGTCGTGCGCTCGCGTAGCTCACCGGCCTTCTCGGCCAGGGCCAGGGCGCGCTCTTCGAGGGTGCCGAGAGCGCGGCGAAGAGCCTCGTCGGCCCGTTCCTGCTGCGGCCGGAGCTCCTCGACACGGGCGGTCCGTTCGCTGAGCTCGGTCTCGAGCGTTTCGAGCCGCTTGATCTCGAACTCGACCTCGTTCTCACGGAACGTGATCTCGGCGCCGCGCTCATCGAGATCTGCGGCACTCTTCTTCAGGTACGACTCGAGTGAATGTCGAAGCCCCTCACTAAGCCCCATGAAATCAGTATCGAACCGGCCCACTCATGAACAAACCCCCCTTTCGGGGGGAGGCCTGCCGCCGGTTTCGGCCTTTCCTTTGGCTTGGTATGAGCGTTCGCTTCCTTGCAGTGGGCCTCGCGGCCTTCGCGACTGCGATTCTGATGGCCGCTCTGCCGCTCATCGCGCACGGCGGCTGAGCTTCCCACTTGACGTGCGGTGTCGGCTGGGCGCTGAATAGCGCATGCCCGGATACCTGCCGATCGCCGAGCACGGGATCATGGGCGACCTGCACACGGTCGCGCTGATCGGCACCGACGGGAACATCGACTGGTACTGCTGCCCGTCGTTCGATTCGCCGAGCGTCTTCGCCTCGATCCTCGACAAGGAGAAGGGCGGCCACTACCGCATCGCCCCCGTGGCGGAGGACTGGACGCCGAAGCAGCTCTATTTCCCCGATACGAACGTGCTCATCACCCGCTTCCTCACCGAGGAGGGCGTGGGGGAGATCCAGGGCTTCATGCCGATCGCGGAGTCGAAGGAGGACATCCATCGCCATCGGCTCATCCGCCGCGTCGAGGGTGTCCGCGGCGAGATGCGCTTCCGGGTCGAGATGCAGCCGCGCTTCAACTACGGCCGCGACAAGCACGAGATCGAGCAGTACGAGCACGGTGTCGTGTTCCGCTCGCCGAACCTCTGCCTCGCGCTCCAGGCCACGACGCCCGTGGCGTGCGACGAGACCGGCATCCACTGTGAGTTCACCGTGCGCGCGGGCTCCTCGGTCACCTTCGTTCTCGAGCGAGTCGAGCCCGACTACGTGCCGCGCGAGTACTCGGAGGCGGAGACGCGCGCGGCCTACGAGCAGACGATCGCGTTCTGGCGGAGCTGGCTCTCGCGCTCGCAGTACAAGGGCCGCTGGCGCGAGATGGTCAACCGCTCGGCGCTCACCCTGAAGCTCCTGACCTACAGCCCGACCGGCGCGATCGTCGCCGCGCCCACGACGAGCCTCCCCGAGGTGATCGGGGGCGGCCGCAACTGGGACTACCGCTACACGTGGATCCGGGATGCGGCGTTCTCGCTCTACGCCTTGCTTCGCCTCGGGTTCACCGACGAGGCGGAGGCGTTCACGGACTGGCTCCGCGACCGGGTCGTCGCACACACCGACGCGGTGTCGGGCCCGCTCCAGATCATGTACGGGATCGACGGGCGGAGCGAGCTGACCGAGGAAACGCTCGACCACTTCGAGGGCTACCGCGGCTCGAAGCCGGTACGCATCGGGAACGGCGCCTACGACCAGCTCCAGCTCGACATCTACGGCGAGCTGATGGACTCCGTCTACCTCTTCAACAAGTACGGCCGCCCGATCGCGCACGCCGGCTGGGTGGAGCTCTCGGCGTTGACCGACTGGCTCTGCGAGAACTGGGACCAGCCCGACGAGGGGATCTGGGAGGTGCGCGGCGGCCGGCACGACTTCACGTACTCCCGCCTGATGTGCTGGGTTGCGCTCGAGCGCGCGATTCGAATCGCCCAGCACCGCGGACTCCCCGCCGACCTCGACACGTGGCGCACTGCCCGCGATGCCATCTACCACCAGATCATGAGCAAGGGCTGGAACGAGAAGCGCCAGGCCTTCGTCCAGCACTTCGACACCGACGTCCTCGACGCGTCGCTCCTCCTCATGCCGCTCGTGAAGTTCATCGCGCCGACCGATCCGCGCTGGCTCTCGACCCTCGATGCGATCACGAAGGAGCTCGTCTCCGACAGCCTCGTGTACCGCTACAACGCGCGGGCCGCGCCCGACGGGATCGAAGGGGAGGAGGGCACGTTCTCGATCTGCTCGTTCTGGTACGTCGAGGCGCTCGCGCGCGCGGGTCGGCTCGAGGAGGCGCGGCTCGCCTTCGAGAAGATGCTCACGTACGCGAACCATCTGGGGCTCTTCTCGGAGGAGATCGGGCCCACGGGAGAGCAGCTCGGGAACTTTCCCGCAGGCCTTCACCCACCTCGCGCTCATCAGCGCGGCCGTGAACCTCGACCACCAGCTGGGATAGCGTTCACCCATGGCGAGCCGGAAGATCGCCGTCCTCGGAGCCGGAAAGGCCGGCGAGGCCCTCATCGCGGGCCTCCTCTCCTCGGGCTGGCGCAAACCTTCGGAAATCGCGGCGACGGCGCGCCACGCGGAGCGGCTCGCCGACCTCTCCGAGCAGCACGGTATCGAGACAACGCTCTCGAACGTCGACGCCGCCGCGGGCGCCGGCATCGTCGTCATCGCCGTGAAGCCGCAGGACATCGAGTCGCTCCTGGCTGATGTGGGGAGCAGGCTCACGAAGGACCAGACCGTGATCACGATCGCCGCCGCGATCCCGACGAGCCTCATCGAGGGCCGCCTCGGCGACGGCGTGCCGGTCGTCCGCGCGATGCCCAACGCGCCTGTGACCGTGCACGAGGGCATGGCGGGCATCGCGGCGGGCACGCACGCGGCCGAGGAGCATCTGAAAACGGCCGAGGACGTGCTCGGCTCCGTCGGCCGCTCCGTGCGGGTGGACGAGGGCTACATGGACGCGATCACGGCGGTCTCGGGCTCCGGGCCCGCGTATTTCGCGCTTCTGGCGGAGTCGATGATCGAGGCGGGGATCCTCCTCGGTCTCTCGCGCGAGGTCTCCACCGAGCTCGTCGTCCAGACCATGCTCGGGACGGCGAAGCTTCTCCGCGACGAGCACATGCACCCGGTCGAGCTCCGCGAGATGGTCACGTCCCCTGGCGGGACGACGATCGCCGCGATCCGGGAGCTCGAGCAGGCCGGCGTCCGGGCGGCGTTCCTGAACGCCATCCAGGCGGCGATGAAGCGTTCGCAGGAGCTAGCGGAGGGCGGGTAGCGGGTCCACCGCCGCCCCCCGGCGGCGGACCTCGAAATGCAGGTGCGGGCCGGTCGCCTCTCCAGAGGCACCGACGCGGCCAATTCGCTCACCTGCGAAGACTCGCTCGCCGCGGTGGACGCCGATCCGTGACAGGTGCGCGTACATGGTGCGCACGTGGCGGCGGTGGCGAATGACGATGAGGTAGCCGTAGCCGCCGCTGTTCCAACCCGCCTTGACGACGCGGCCTCGTTTCGATGCGCGCACGCGGGCTCCGTAGGGCGCGGGGAGGTCGAGGCCGGGGTGAAAGCGGTTCCCGCGCGGGCCGAAGCGGTCGCCGACCGGCGCTCTCACCGGGCGGAGGAGCCGGTAGGGGACATGGGCCCGTCCGCGGCGGAGCGCACGAATGGTCGCTGGGCCCGCGAGCCCGTCGGCGCCGAGCCCGGCCCACCGCTGAAAACGGCGCAGTGCCTCATCCATGTGCGGGCCGAGGACGCCGTCGAAGGTCCCGGAGGGAAAACCGTGCCAGGCGAGCTTGAACTGGAGCGCGGCGACGTCCCAGCCGTGGTTCCCGCTGTGCACCATCCGGTCGCCGAGGCGATGTCTCGCGTAGCGGCCGAGCGCCCGCCTGGTCTGCGGCCCCGCGACCCCGTCGACGGAGATTCCGGCGCGGCGCTGCAACGCGCGCACGCCGCGCCGCGTCCCCGGGCCCATGATCCCGTCGATCGTGCCTCCGTAGAGCCCGCGCGCTTGCAGCCCGACCTGAAGGGCAGCGACGTTGGCGGTCCGGCCGGCACGCGCATCGGAGACAAGCGCGAGCAGCCCGACGAGCGCGAGCAGCGCAATGCCTGCTCTGAAAGCCATGGACAGCTTTCTTTCGCCCCAGAACGGGACTATCCTCGCCCGCTATGAGGGAGACGAAGGTGCTCCTACCGGAGTCCGCGCTCCCCGAGCGCTGGTACAACATCGCGGCCGACATGCCGAACCGGCCGCAGCCGGTTCTGCACCCGGGAACGGGGCAGCCCGTCGGCCCGGAAGACCTCGCGCCGCTCTTCCCGATGGAGCTCATTCTCCAGGAGGTCTCCGAGGCTCCCGAGATCCCGATTCCCGAGCCCGTGCGGGAGATCCTCCGCCTCTGGCGCCCGACGCCCCTCTTCCGCGCCCATCGCCTCGAGCAGGCGCTCGGGACGAAGTCGCGGATCTTCTACAAGTACGAGGGCGTCTCACCGGCGGGGAGCCACAAGCCGAACACGGCCGTCGCGCAGGCGTACTACTCGAAGCAGGAAGGCCGCGAGCGGCTGGCCACCGAGACCGGGGCGGGGCAGTGGGGAAGCGCCCTGGCGCTCGCCTGCAGGCTCCTGGGCCTCGAGTGCAAGGTCTACATGGTCAAGGTCTCGTACCACCAGAAGCCGTACCGGCGCTCGATGATGGAGACCTGGGGCGCGAGCGTCGTCGCGAGCCCGTCGGAGGAGACCCAGGCAGGCCGCACGATTCTCGAGGCTGACCCCGACTCCCCCGGGAGCCTGGGCATCGCCATCTCCGAAGCGGTCGAGGACGCTGCGGGGCGAGAGGACACGGCCTACGCGCTCGGAAGCGTGCTCAACCACGTCCTCCTGCACCAGACGGTCATCGGCCAGGAGGCGCTGGCCCAGATGGAGCTCGCGGGCGCGTTCCCCGATGTCGTGATCGGGTGCGTCGGCGGCGGCTCGAACTTCGCCGGCCTCGCATTTCCCTTCATCCGGGAGAAGATCGGCGGCAAGGAGATCGACGTCCTCGCCTGCGAGCCGGCCGCCTGTCCGACGCTCACGCGCGGGCCCTTCGCCTACGACTTCGGGGACACGGGCCAGCTCACGCCGCTCGTCCCCATGCACACCCTCGGCCACGACTTCGTCCCGGCCGGAATCCACGCGGGCGGGCTCCGCTACCACGGAGTCGCGCCGCTCATCTCCCAGCTCGTCCTCGACGGCCTCGTGCGCGCCGATGCGTATTCGCAGAACGACGTGTTCGCTTCAGCGGTCACCTTTGCCGGCAGCGAGGGGATCATCCCGGCGCCGGAGTCGGCGCACGCGATTCACGGCGCCGTCCTGAGCGCGCTGGCGGCGGATGACGAAGGGGTGGAGCGGACGATCCTCTTCAACCTCTCGGGCCACGGGCACTTCGATATGGCCGCCTACGACGACTACCTGGCCGGCCGGCTCGAGGACTTCGCCCTGCCCGAGGACGAGATCCAGCGCGCCCTGGCGGCCATCGAGCCGCTCCCGAAGCCCGCCTAGGCGAAGACGTCCGCGCCGGAGCCGAAGACGAGCGCGGCCTCGACCTCTTCCCCTGCCACGCCCGCCAGAGACGGGTGGGCGAGATCCGCCTCGACTTCGGGCCACTCCTCGAGGCCGATCGCCTCTCGCCCCCTCGGCCGAGCCGATCGCGAGGAGCTCCGGCACGGGAACGACATTGCGGCGGAGCTCTTGACGACGTGCGATTCCCTCGAGCTCCCGCAGCTCCTCGAGCGGATCCAGCCGCACGTTCGAGTCCGAGCCGATGCAGAGCGGGATCCCGTGCTCGCGGACGCGGGCGACGGGGAGGAAGCCGTCGCCCAGATTCGCCTCTGTGAGCGGGCAGACGCAGATGCGGGCGCCCGACTCGGCGAGGAGCGAGAGCTCGGTCTCGTCGGCGTGCGTCCCGTGCACGATCGTCGTCCGTGGGCCGAGGCAGCCGGTCTGGGCGAGGAGCTCGATCGGCCTCACTCCGTGCTCTGCCAGGCACTCCTCGATCTCCTTCGGCTGCTCGTCCGCGTGGACGTGGAGCACGAGGCTCTCGCGCTCCGCATAGGCGCCGATCGCCGCGAGCCAGTCGGCCGGGCAGGCCCGGACGGAGTGGGGGGCGACGCCGACACGGGCGCCCGAGTCCCGCAGCTCCTCCACCTGCTCGAGGTAGGCGGCGACCGAGGGCTGCCTGAAGCGTGCGAGGCCGCCGCGCGCGTAGGCGGAGAGAAGAAGGACGAGCTCGATTCCGGCCGCGGCAGCAGCTTCGACGGCCGCCTTCGCCTCGGGAAGTCCGACGTAGTGGAACTCGCCGACGGCCGTGTAGCCCGCGGCCCGCATCTCCCGGTAGGTGTCCTCGTAGGCCGAGCGGACCCCGCCGGGGTTCAGCTCCTCGGCCACCTCGAGCATCGCCTCGCGCCAGGCCCAGAAGTCGTCTCCCTGCGCGCGGCCCCGCATCGCGCGTTGGAACGCATGGCTGTGCGCCGTGACGAATCCGGGCAGCGGATGCCGGTCGGACATCCGCGCGAGGCTACCATTGCCCCACCATGTAGGGACGTCCAGCGTTCATGCGGAATCCCTGCAAATCGGCATGTCG
Source organism: uncultured Actinomycetes bacterium (assembly GCA_963766725.1). Taxonomy (GTDB): domain Bacteria; phylum Actinomycetota; class Thermoleophilia; order Gaiellales; family Gaiellaceae; genus DATEOR01. The sequence goes on along the minus strand of CAVYBK010000011.1, from coordinate 25,958 downwards.
CCCTTGCCGCACAGGTCGCCAAATCCCGTAGCCGTGGTGTCTCGGTGGTGTCTCGAACTAGCCGCGCTACCAATCGACGGCAGGGCGTCGTCGTCTACCCCGTCCAGACCGCTCCGCCAACGATTAGCAGTCTTTCGGCTTACAGGTGACTGTCTCGAACACGGTCACCGTCTCCGGCGGAACCGTGACCGTTACCTCTTGAACATCCGTCACAGTCGCGACTTCTTGCATTGTGACGGTCTGCGTCCGAAGGATTGTGTCGGAAGGCCGCGCAACGGTTCTGACCACGGCACCGCGCCCTGCGGCACGACGCCGCAGGACGCGCACTGTCTTTCCTTTGAGCTTGACGGTCTGTGTGACCACCTCTGTGCCAGCGTGGGCGGGCAAGGAGGACGTCGCGAGGCCTGCGTTCGATTGGGCGAGGTAGACGCTCCCACCATCGCTCTGTGCGACCGCAACGGCGGCGAGGATGCCGAGACCAAGAAAGAGGCCGCACACGAGCACCAAGGCGACGCCCTCGTTCGCACCCCAAAAGCGGCGTGCCGACGTGCGTCGTTCGCTAAACCGATTGAGCAGGCCCTCGATGACCTTGGAGACGAACTCGCGCACCGCGACCCCCAAACGAGACGCTGGCAGGATAGCGACCGCTTCGCAGACTTGGGACGTCCCGCTACCCCGAGAGGTATTTTCGCAAAAGTCGCTTATCCGTCCGCGAAAGATCCGCGCCGGCGTCCTCCCTGCCGTGCGGCTCAACGATGGGCGAGGCGCACTCTTCGGCTCCGCGCAGAGCCTCGGCCGAATGTCCTATTGCGTGTCGCCGAAACCAAGAGAAGAATGCCGGTGAGACGCGAGGACGAGGGAGCCTCAGCCGGTGGCCTTACCTGGGGTGGGGCCAGCCGGTCGAGGGAGCTGCGGCCGAACCGACCCGCTCTTCCTTGCTCCCCTCCTCGCTCTCTTTCACCCTGACTGCCTCGTGAGAGAGAGGCCGGGGGGAGAAGTGCGAGCCAGAGCCATCGGCCTCCGACGCCCCGACAAGTCCCTGCACACAAGCAGCATGTTTCTGGTGCCTCGAGGGGGCCACACCCACGCAGTCAGCCAACTCGAGCGTCACTGTGTCCCGCTCTTGAACAGACTCCGGACGCTTAACTCGCCTAGCGCCGCGCCGCTACGACGCGAGGCGGGCGATGAGGAAGACGAGCGCGATCACGATGGCCAGGAGGAGGCCGAGCCCCAGCACCAGCCCGCTCAGCGCGATCAGCGGCGTCGTCTCCGTCTCGCCCTCGCGGAGTTCCTCCGCGAGGCGATGCGCCTCCTCGCGCGGATGCGTGGCGAGCCGCTTCGTCTCCTCGGCGAGCTCCGTGTGCAGGTGGTAGTCGGGGTCGCCCGGGGGCGCCCCCTCGCTCGACGGCCCGCCAGGATCGGCCGACCGCTCACGCTCTTCGCCCATGGGCACAGTTTCGCAGCAGCGGAGCGGACGTGTGCCCGCGGTTTAGCGGTTGTGGTGCAACAGCTCAAGGTCATGGCCCCCGAAGCCCGCTTCCAGCATCGCGCCCGCGCCTCGTCGGTCGGCGGAAAGCTGGAGCCGCGCTCACGAACCGCGGCAAGCAACGCCGGGTCTCGCGCGTCTGGTGAACGGAGAGGCGACGGCCCATAGTGCGGGCCGCTGGCAGTTAGACCGCCGCCTCTGGGAGAGGTGGGCTACGGCTTTGAGGGTGTACCGAGCTCGCAACCCAACGACGCTCGCTGCGGCTCACCGAGCGCCGCTCTTTGAGCGTAGCCCTCGCCCGCCCGTCCTGCAATACCCCCGGCAAGCGCCGAGTCTCCCGCGTCTGGTGAGTGGCAACCGATTCGGCGGGTATTTTCAGGCGCGTAAAGGGAGATTCGAGATTGCCTGCGCTTCGCTCTGGCACGGGGCAGGGGATCCCGGCGCGTGAGATCGGAGACCGGGTCGGGCAGCGGCAGATCTCGACCTCGCTCGACGTCTACACGCACGTCCTTATTTCGCCGGAAGAGGTGTCGGAGGAGGCCTACCGTGCTGCCCTCGTGGTGTCTCCGTGGCGTCTCGACTGCGGCTCGAGGGCAAAATCCCTGCACATCGGCAGGCGGCTACCATGGCCCCACCATGGCGACACGAGCCGTGCCCGCGCCCCTCGCGCAGCTGCCGAACGCGCTCACCATCCTTCGCCTGGTGCTCGTCCCGATCTTCGTCGTCCTCGTCGTGGATGCAGGCGGAGATGCGAGCTGGCCGGCAGGGATCGTCTTCGGCATAGCCGGGATCACGGACCAGGTCGACGGCTGGCTTGCGCGCCGCTGGGAGGTCGAGTCCGAGTTCGGGAAGTTCGCCGATCCCCTCGCCGACCGGCTGATGATCGACATCGCGGTCATCCTGCTCTTCGCGTACGACCGGCTGCCCTGGCCGGCCCTCGTCCTGATCGTCATCCGCGACGGGCTCCTCGTCCTCGGTACGCCATTCGCGCTTCGGCGGGGCTACGACTTCTCCGTCAGCTTCCTCGGCAAGGCGGCCACCTGGATCCTCTACGCGTCGATCGCGTTCATCCTCGTCACCGAAGCCGGCACGGATTGGCCCCTGTGGCTCTTCTGGAGCGGTGTTGCTCTGGCGTCGCTCGCGGGCATCCTCTACGGCGTGGCGGTCTGGAAGGCGGTGAGGAAGTGAAGGCGGTCGTGATGGCGGGCGGCGAAGGCACGCGCCTGCGCCCGCTCACCTCGAATCAGCCGAAGCCGATGGTCCCGATCGTCGGCAAGCCGTGCATGGAGCACATCGTCGAGCTCCTCAAGGAGCACGGCTTCGACGACATCGTCGTCACGCTCGCGTTCATGCCGCAGGCGATCCGCGGCTACTTCGGCGCGGGGGAGAGCCACGGCGTCTCTGATCCGCTATTCCGTCGAGGAGTCCCCGATGGGCACGGCCGGCTCGGTCAAGCTCGCCGAGGGCGCGCTCGACGAGCCCTTCCTCGTCATCTCCGGGGACGCGCTCTGCGATATCGACCTCGGCGCGCTCGTCCGCTTCCACCAGGAGAAGGAGGCGCTCGTCACGATCGGCCTGAAGAGCGTCGACAACCCGCTCGAGTTCGGGATCGTCGTCACCGACGAGGACGGCCGCATCGAGCGCTTCCTCGAGAAGCCGTCCTGGGGCCAGGTCTTCACGGACACGATCAATACCGGCATCTACGTGCTCGACCCCGAGGTGCTGCGCCATGTGCCCGAGGGCCGGCCGTTCGACTTCTCGAAGGAGCTCTTCCCGCTCCTCCTCGAGATGGGGCGCCCGCTCTACGGCTACATCGCCGGCGGCTACTGGCAGGACATCGGCAACCTCGACCAGTTCAGGCAGGCGAACTTCGACGCGCTCGACGAGAAGGTCGCGCTGAACGTCGCGGGGATCAAGCTCCGCGGCAACGTGTGGGTGGGGGAGGGCGTGGAGCTCGCCGACCTCGAGTCCGTCGAGGGCCCGGCGTTCATCGGCAACTACTGCCGCATCGCTCCGCAGGCGTCGGTCGGCCCGTACTCGGTCCTCTCGCCGAGCGTGACGCTCCGCGAGCACGCGCGCACGACGCGCTCCGTCGTCGACTCCTCGACCTACCTCGGCCGCAGCGCGCTCGTGGAGGGCGCGATCGTCGGGAAGTCCTGCGACATCAGGCCGCACGCCCGCCTGCACGAGGGCGTCGCGGTCGGCGACAGCTGCACGATCGGCGAGCAGAGCGTCGTCATGCCGGGCGTCCGGATCTACCCGTTCAAGGAGGTCGAGGCCGGCGCCCTCGTCGACCGCAACCTGATCTGGGAGTCGAGGCTTGCATCGCGCCTCTTCGGCCGCGACGCGGTCTCGGGCCTCGTGAACGTCGACCTGACCCCGGAAACGGCGCTCCGCGTCGGGATCGCGCTCGGGACGGCCCTGAAGCGCGGCGTCAGGGTGGTGACGAGCCGCGACGGCGCTCCCGCGAGCCGGCTGCTGAAGCGCGCTGTCGTCTCCGGGATCACGTCCACCGGCGTCGAGGTCGCCGATCTCCACGTCATGCCAGCCGCGGTCAACCGCCACTTCCTGAAGAGCGAGGGCCTCGGCGCGGGCGTGCACGTGCGTCCGAGCACCCTCGACCCCGAGATCATGCAGATCCAATTCTTCGAGCCGCCGGGGATCCAGGCGACGCCAGAGTTCCTCAAGGAGATCGAGAAGCACTTCCAGCGGCAGGAGTTCCGCCGAGCCGCGTACGACGAGGTGGCACAGATCTCCACGCCCACGCGCGCGGCGGAGACCTACGCGGACGACCTTCTGCGGACGCTCGACGTCGAGGGGATCAAGGCTCGTGGATTCAGAATCGTCGTCGACTACGCGCACTCGGCGGCCTCGATCGTCCTCCCGGTCGTGCTCGGCCCGCTCGGCGTCGAGACGATCGCCGCGCATCCCTACGGCGGCGAGCAGGCCGCCGAGTCGACCGACGGCGTCCGCGAGGCGCTCGGCCATGCGAAACGCCTCGTCTCGGCAGTCGGAGCCGACTTCGGCGTCGTCTTCGACCGCTCGGGCGAACGGATCTACCTCGTCGACGAGCAGGCGCACGAGGTTCCAGTCGAGCAGGAGCTTCTCCTCTTCCTCAGCCTGCTCGCCTCAGACGGGAAGAGCGGGACGCTCGCGCTCCCGATCACCGTCACGAGCCTGGCCGAGCCGCTCGTCAAGGGATCGAAGCTGGAGGTGACCAGAACGCCCGCCTCGCTCTCGGCGCTCACGCGCGCGTCCGCCGACAACGGCGTGGTCTTCGCGGGCTCGATCGGCGGTGGCTTCGTCTTCCCGGAGTTCCTGCCCGCCTACGACGGCGTCGCGAGCCTTTGCAACCTGCTCCAGCTCCTCGCTCCGGTCGACCGCCCGCTCTCTGAGCTCGTCTCCGGCCTGCCGCAGTCCACTGTCGTCCACCGGCAGGTGCGTTGCCCGTGGGCCCGCAAGGGCGCCGTCATGCGCATCCTCACCGAGCGCATGAAGGGGAAGAAGGTGGACACCCTCGACGGGATCAAGGTCTTCGATGACCGCGGCTGGGCGCAGGTGCTGCCCGACCCGGACGAGCCGCTGGTGCACGTCTACGCGGAAGGGAAGACGCCAGAGGAGGCCGCAACGCTCGAGGAAGAGTTTCTGAAGCTCGTGGAGGAGATCGTCGCCGGCACCGAGGACGAGGTCGAGGTGGCATAACCCTCAAGTCCAGGTTGAAGGATTGGCGGGCTCTTGCCATACTTCCTGGGCCCTCGTTTCCTCGCCGATCGGAGTTGCCTCGTGGAAGCCCTTCCTGACCTCGATTCCCTGTCCGACCAGGAGTTGCGCGATCTGATCCGCGACCTCATGGACGAGGAGCGCGAGGTCTCGTACCGCCGCCGCATCCTGCACGGCAAGATCGACATCCTGCGTGCGGAGCTGCAGGCGCGCCTGAAGAAGGACGTGGGGGAGGGCAAGAGCCCGCTCCACGACATCGACGTCGACAAGCTGGCGGAGATCCTCGCCACGAAGGCGTCCCCGCCGGCCGAATAGGACGCCGTGAGTCACGTCCACTGTCCCGAGTGCGGCTTTCAGAATCCTGAGGCCTCCAATTACTGTTCCAAGTGCGGCGCGCTGCTCCCGCACGACGAGCCGGGTGCGCACACGACGATGACGTTCACGCCCGAGGAGATGACCGAGGATGACTCGCTCTCTCTCGCCGACCTGCGCATCGAAGGTCCCGCACTCGTCGTCCGCTCGGGCGGCGGCCGCTCGGGCGAGACCTACGCGGTCGAGTCCGAGCGACTCGGCATCGGTCGCGGGCCCGAAAACGAGGTCTTCCTCGACGACGTGACCGTGTCCCGCCGGCACGCGGTGCTCGTGCACCGGGACGACGGCTACTACATCGACGACGAGGAGAGCCTGAACGGCACCTACGTCAACCGCCGCAGGGTCGAGAGCGCGAAGCTCGAAGACGGGGACGAGGTCCAGATCGGCAATTCCGATCCTAGGCCCTCCACGCAATCGAACCATCACCGTCGAGGCTGCAAGGCCTGGCCACGTCCTCGGTCGCGTGTGTATTCCCGATACACACGCTCCTTTCGTCCTTGGCCGCGGCGGTTTTCGCGCGTCGACGGCGGGGGCCGATCACCTGAAGGGGCACTGATGGCCACCGTCGTCTCCCGAGTCGAGCCCGACGGGCCGCGCGAGCGGCCTCTCACGATCGGCGCGGTCTGCCGGCGGCTCCAGGACGAGTTCCCCGACATCTCCATCTCCAAGATCCGCTACCTGGAGGACCAGGGGCTCCTCACGCCGCGGCGCACTCGGGGCGGCTACAGGCTCTTCACGGAGGACGACGTCGACCGGCTCGAGACGATCCTTCGCCTGCAGCGCGACGAGTTTCTGCCGCTCCGCGTTATCCGCCAGGAGCTCGCTGCGCCGAGGCGCAAGCCCAGGGCGCGCATGGGTCTCGGCGAGCCCGAGGAGGACCTCGACTTCGACGCGCTCTGCGAACGGACGGGCGCCACGCCCGCATTCGTCCGCGACCTGGAGGACTACGGGTTGCTCGATCCCTTCGCGGACGGCGGTGAGCGGCGGTATCCCGAGCGGGACGTGGAAGTCGTGACCGCGTGCCTCCAGCTCGCGCGCTACGGCGTCGAGCCGCGGAACCTACGCCCGTTCAAGACCGGAGCCGAGCAGGAGGCCGCGAAGCTCGAGCAGATCGTGGCGCCGAAGCTCCGTTCGCACAACCCCGACCGCCACCGGGCCGGCCTCGAAGACCTCCAGACGCTCGCGGCGCTCTCACAGGAGCTCTCGCAGCTTCTGTTCTGGCGGGCTGTCCGCTCGCTCGTGCGGTAGCGCCTAGCCGTGCCGGTCGACCTGAAGTCGAAGATCCGGGACATCCCGGACTTCCCCAAGCGGGGAATCGTCTTCAAGGACATCATGCCGCTCCTCGCCGACCCGGAGGCGCTGCACGAGACCGTCGAGCAGCTCGCCGAGTTTGCCGAGCCGCGGAAGCCCGACCTCATCCTCGGCGCCGAGGCCCGCGGCTTCATCCTCGGAGCCGCGCTCGCCTATCGACTCGACTGCGGGTTTGTGGCCGCGCGCAAGCCGGGGAAGCTCCCCTGGCGGACGGTGAGCGCGAAGTACGCACTCGAGTACGGCTTCGACGCGCTCGAGCTGCATGCGGACGCGATCACGAGCGGCGCGCGAGTCCTCATCCACGACGATCTTCTCGCGACGGGCGGGACGGCGAAGGCGAAGGTCGACCTCGTCGAGCAGCTCGGCGGAGAGGTCGTCGGCCTCGCATTCGTCATCGAGCTCGAGTTCCTACACGGGCGCGAGAAGCTCGACGGCTACGACGTGTGCTCGCTGATCAAGTACTGATCCGTACGAGGTCTGACGCTTTCCGTCGGACCTGCCGATAAATAATCCCGAGATGTACGACGGGCTGACCGGGCTCTACACCTTCGCGTGCCCCGTCAGGGGCGAGGTCCGCCTGCCGCTCTCGGCGTTCAGGATCATCGACCGGCTGCCCGGCGCGGCCCATCCCGCGGTCTACAAGATCACCTTCTCGTGCGACTGCGGGGACGAGCACGAGGGCCTCGTCGCGCACGACGACCTCGACTGGGCGCCGCTCGCAGGCGGAGACGTGTCGTTCGTGAACCTGATGACGTCGAAGCTCGAGTCCGCCGCCTCCGACCTCCTCGAGCTCGCCGCGACGCAGATCAGGGTGGGGGAGTGGCCTTGGAGCTTCTTCTGCTACCCGGAGGAGCGAGCCCGGCCCGTCTTTCCGTCCTCCTTCCGCGCGCTCGGGGCCGGGGAGGACCGCATCGGCCTCGCCGTCGAGTGCCCTTCCTGCTCGCGCACGTCGGTCAATCTCGTCACACACCGCCACGTTGACGTGCCCTTCTACAACGACCGGAAGGTGGACGTCGTCGAGCATATTTTCTCGGGCGACCGTGAGACGACGCTCGAGGCGTTCCGTCTCGAGCTCGACTCGGGGCGCTTCGACGCGCGCCGCCGCGACCTCGCCGCGTAACCGAACCGCGGTTACAGACGCTGCTCCAAGGGGAATTCTCCCCTGGAACCCGACGGAGACGAGGTGACGAAAGTGGCACTTTTCCGTAGACGGAGCGACGAGGATGTCGCCGCCACGGAGGTTCGCCGAGAGGAGGCCGACGTGCGCGGGTGGGGGAGCCCACCCCTCGTGCGCGCTCTCTTCACGCTCGCGGGGGTCGCGGCTGCCGGCCTGCTCATCTGGCTCGCGCAGACTTTCGACCTCACGAGCACGAACGGCTTCTGGGCGGCAATGGGGCTGATCGCAGCCGCAGGGCTCGCGCTCGGGCTCTCGCAGCTCTTCGGCGGCTGGACGAAGTGGGGCCTTCCGGTCATGAGCCCCGGCGTCTTCCTGCTCGCCTTCATCCCGACCGCGATCGTGGTCGGCTGGATCCTTCTCGCCACGCAGCCCGACGGCGGCTGGCAGCAGGGGAGGATCTCCGGCTGGAGCTCCGATCTCGGCATCACGGGCTTCGTGAACGGTCTCGGCACTCTTCCGGCCGCCCTCGCCATGGGCCTCGGCATCGTGTTCGCGTTCACGTTCGACACGACGGGGCCGCGCACGCGTGACGTCGTCGAGGAAGAGCGAGTGATCCCGGACGAGGACGTCCACGACTACGACGACCGCGAGGTCGTCGCCCCCGCAGGTACGACCGCGACCACGACGGACGGCGACCGCACGATGGTCGCCGCCGGCGACTCGCGGCCCGAGCGGGTGGAGATCAGCGATCCCGAGAGGCGCGACACGCCGTAGCACGGGATCGCATCCGACTCAAAGGGGCGCCGCCAACCCGGCGCCCCTCGTCGGTTCGGAGACTGTTCACTCACGCCAGGGATTTCCGGATCGGCGCGAAGCACCGATGCAGGCGGCATGGAGATCGCCGCCCCGGGACCCACGGGCGATGCCCGCGGAGCTCCCCGCCTCCTCGCGCACTGTGCCGCCGTCGAGCGGCTGGTCCGGGCCGAAGGCGGAACCGCTCGCGCGCGCCTCGAGGAGGAGCTGGGAGGCCATCTGGCCGGACTCCTGTGCCGTGCACTCGTGCAGCGCCAGTCCCGCGCTCTCGTCCTGGCGCTCTAGCTGGCCTAGGGATTCAGCTGGTCTGCGCCGCGCAGGCGGACGTAGAAGAAGATGAGGAAGCCGGAGAGGATCCCGGTCACGAGCGCCGTCCCCTGGGAGATCCCGATCGCCAGCATCCCGACGATGATGTAACCCCCGAGGACGAGACCCCAGACGAAAGCCGTGAAGCCGGGGCTGAAGGCTGGGAAGCGGAGATGCATCGGGCGGAAACTTTAACCTGCGGGCTCACCCGCCGCCCGGGCCGGACCAAAAAAATTCACCGAGCGGGTGGCACTTTCGTCCACCTCACCGACCGACCTTCCGCTTCCGCGTACTGCCGCCCGGTGGGGCTTCGACCTACTTGTGCTCCCTGCTCGGTGCAAGCGGCAATCTAGGGGGTCACCAGGTGCCGCGCAAGTGGTCTAGAAAACGAAAATCCGCAATTTGCGGAAAGTTCACTTTTCCACATTTTCCACTGCCTCGGAGTGGCCCTGTGTGCAGGTCTGTGGAAGGCGGCTAGCCTAGCGGAAAACGGAGATCAGGGCGCCGCCGGCGACGACGAGGATCGCGGCGCCCGCGAGCCGCGCTCCGACCACTTCCGTGCGCTTGAAGAGGAGCACGGAGAGCGTCACGCCCCAGAGGGACTCGGTCGCGACGAGGGGGGAGACCACCGTGACACGGGCCCGGTAGTAGGCGGCGAAGAGGCAGACGTAGGAGAGGCCGAAGAAGACTCCTGCGACCGCGAACGGCCTCCATGCGATCCGGCTGGCGTCCGCCCCGAGTCGTCGGCCGCGCGTTGCGGCGAGGAAGACAAGCGTCCCGAGCGCACCGGCCGCCATGGCGACCGCCGCACCCTTCACCGACCCGCTCGAGGTCTCGCCGGAATACCAGCGGACGAGGTTGTCGCGGCTCGTGAAGAGGAGCGTGGCGGCGAAGGCGATCGCGATCCCGCTCAGGCGCACGTGCTCGGGCCTCGCGGGCTCGCTGACGAGGAGGAGCCCTGCGCCGACGACGAGGAGCCCGCCGATCACGAGCGGCGCCTCGATCGGCTCGTCGAGAAAGACGATTGCCATCGCCGCGGCGAAGAGCGGGGCGGTCCCGACGACGACGGACGTGCGCGAGGGGCCCGCGTCGCGCACCGCACGCGTGAAGAAGAGCTGCGAGGCGCCCGGAGCGATCAGCCCTGCGAGGGCGAAAAACGCCGCGTCGCGGAGGGTGAGCTGCGTGCCTTCCCGGTCGACCGCGGCCGCGACGGCGGCGATGAGCGCGGCCGCGGCAGTGCAGACGAAGGCTCCGAGCTCGGCGTCGGGCGCCCGTCCCTCCCGAAAGCCGTACCGAAGCGCGACGGTCATGGCGCCGAAGAGCGCTGCGGAGAGCAGCGCGAGGACGACTGCGAGCACGGCGGAGGGGGGCCCGGCCTACCGGTCGGCGAGGGCGCCGCGCGTGTAGAGGCCGGCGGCGTTCCAGAGCAGGTATCCCTCCGCGCCCGCGTCCCGCGCGGCCTCGATCTGGTCCTGGACGTCCGCCAGCCTGTACGTGCGCCCGAGCGAGAAGTCCTGGAGCCAGGGGACGAGCCGCGTGTCGAGGCCCGTCAGCTGCCGGTCGAAGTCGCGGAGCGCGAGGCCGACCGTGCGGCCGGGCTGCGCGTTCGGGTCGGGCAGGTTGTACTCCCCGGGCCCGAAGTGGGAGGGATAGACCATCGGGTAGATCGTGTCGAGGTATTGGCCGAGCTGCTTCGGCCGCTGCCCGATGCCCATGTTCCGGGTCGCGCTCAGGCCGAACACGTCCGCGGAGACCCGCACGCCGAGCGGCTTGAGCCGTTCACCGGCGTACTTGGCGAAGCTCGTGATCACGGCCGTCTTCGACTCCTTCGTCTTTCGGGGGAAGACCGCGGCCGAGAGGTCGCCGTCGGTGGGGAAGCGGACGTAGTCGAACTGGATCTCGTCGAAGCCGGCCTTCGCCGCCGCGATGCCGAGCTGGACGTTGTAGTCCCAGACGCGCTTGTCGTACGGATTCGCCCAGCCAAGCCCGGCGACGGTTGTCCAGACGCCTCCGGAGGTCGTCCTGATCGCGTAGCCCGGCGCGCCCTGGGTCAGCGTCGGATCCTCGAAGCAGACGATGCGGCCGATGAGGTAGACGCCGGCCGCGTGCGCCTTTTGCGCGACCTCGACCGGGTCGTAGTAGTCCTTTGCTGCGTCGACCTCGCGCGCCAGCGCCACCTTCGGCTTACGGAACCCGACCTCGCCGTTCTCGTCCTTCACGTCGAGCTCGAGGGTGTTCAGCCCGTTCTTCGTCAGCGAGAGGTACTCGTCGATCTTGCCCGGGACGGAGGCGAGCGCCATCGTCACGTGCACACCGCGAATCTCGGCCGGATACGGCCGCGGCTGGGGCTTCGGCTGCGCCGGCGCCGCCTGTGTCGTCGGCGTCTGCCCGCCGCCTGCTCCGGCCACGTGCGCGTCGCGCTCGGTGAGGAAGCGTGCGCCGAGGGTCGTCCCGGCCGCGGCGAGCGCTACGACTGCAAGGGCGCCGGTCCTTCGTATCGCACGTCGCCTCCGGGCTTGTCGACGCCGGCTACGGAATCTTTCGTTCGGGTCAACAGGCTCCAGAAGCATGAACCCCGGCACGCTAATTGAATGTGCGTGTTGGCCGCAAGAAGTAAAATCCGTTGACGCAACACTTTCTGTTGCGCTACGCTACGGCCATGCCCGTTGCCACAGCCCTCAAGGTGGAGGCCCTGAGCAAGGACTTCCATTCGCAGCGAAAACTCGCCGCCGCGCTCGGCGTCAGCCCGGCTCAGGTCAGCCGCTGGCGGCGCGGACAGGGGATCGATTCGGACAACGCGGAGCGGCTCGACCTGCTCGAGCTCGTCATGTCCTCGCTCCTGCGCCTCTACGAGCCCGAGACGGCAGAGAAGTGGCTCTTCGGCCTCAATCCCCTCCTGCGCCACCGGCGTCCGATCGACGTCGTCCGCCAGGGGCGGCCCGAGGAGCTGCTCGCGGCCATCCGTCAGGAGCAAGCGGACTCCTACGCGTGATTCTGTTCCGCTGCCTTGCGTGGGACAAGGCCGCATCGCCAGGCGCACGGGGCGGGCCGCTCTGGTTCCCGCGCATGCTCCAGGGCAACGGGCGCCACGACAACCCCGAGCTCTACGGCTGTCTGTACGTCTCGGTGGAACCGGTCTCCGCGGTCGCGGAGCAGCTCCAGCGGCTGGCCGGCACGTCCCTCGAGGCGCCCGATCTCATCCGGCGCGGCCTGCCGCTCGCGCTCGCGGCGATCGACTTCGACGAGGGCGGCGAGCTCGTCGACCTCGACGATCCGGCGGTTCTCGTGGGGGAGGGGCTGCGCCCGTCCCAGGTAGCCACGAACGACCGTTCCGTCACCCAGGTAGGCGCCGGCGAGATCCACGCCCGTCATCCGCAGGCCGTCGGGCTTCGCTGGTGGTCGACCATCGAGGCGCTCTGGCCGAACGTCACGCTCTTCGACCGCGCAGAGGCGCTTCTTGCCGTGGAAGACGTCCATCAGCTCGAGCTGGGGGATGGGATCGTCATCGAGGCGGCCGACTACCTGGGCCTGCCGATCGTCGACTTGACATAACGCCGGTTATCGTGAATCGGTGTCGCTGCCGCACCGTGAGGCTAGGTGCCGCCTAGCCGGAAGGCTGTTTTACACTTTCCAAACGTGGTATATCCCCTGTCGTACGGGTCGCCTTGGGAGGGGATCCGGGACCGAGCCAGCGGGCTCACGACCTACGGGAGAGTGCGATGAGAAAGATGATTGCGGCAGCTTTTGCGGTAGCAACCCTGCTTCTGCTCGTGCCGAGCATGGCAGCGGGTGCCTTCTACGGAACTCCGACGGGCAAGGCGAAGAAGGAGTGCCAGGCCGCTGGAGGCACGTGGATCACGTACAAGCAGATCTGCCAGCTGCCCTAGAACAGATCGCAGCGAGATACAACGAAGGAGCCGGGGCTGTAAGGAGGAGTTCGGTCACGCCCTAGTGCCGTTGAGCCTGCCCCGGCTCCGTCGTCTCGTCCCTCTCAGTATCGGGCTTTCCGCGCCGCTCTTGCGTTGATCTTCGTAAACGCTAAGCGGAAGGGCTCGGAGTGCCGATTTCCCTCCTTGGAATGCGCTTTCGGCTCTTCACCTTGTGCTTCGCCGGGGCCGCGGCCGCGCTGACGGCGGCGACGAGCCTCGTCCCGGGCTTCACGCTCGCCTACTCGAGCCCGCAGCTCCACATCGCCCTCGAGACGGCGACGGCGCTCATCTCCTTCCTGGTCGCGTACCTCGTCTACGGGCGTTTCCGGGAGCGCAAGCGCCTCGACGACCTCATGCTCGCGTCCGCGCTCGTTTTGATCGCCTCCACGAGCCTCGTCTTCTCGGCGGTCCCGCACACCGTTCCGGCCGAGGGAGCGCGCAACTTCAGCGTGTGGGCCTCCGTGGGTGGCGCCGTTCTCGGAGCCTTGACTCTGGCTCTTGCGGCCTTCGCGCCTGCGACGCGCGTCTCCTCGCCTCGCCGCGCGACCGTGATCGCCGCGCTCTGTTGCATCGGAGGACTGATCGCGACAGCGTCGGTCGTCGGCCTCTTCGCAAACGGAGTCGACCCGGACATCCCGCTCGCGCTCGCGCCGGACGCGGCGCACCGGCCGATCCTTCTCGGCCACCATTTTCTGCTCGGCACCCAGATCGTCGGCGTCCTCCTCTTCATCGCCGCGGCGCTCGGCTTCATCCAACGCGGCGAGCGCGACAACGACGAGCTCATGCGCTGGTTCGCAGCCGGAGCCGCCCTCTCTGCGTTCGCGCGCTTCAACTACTTCCTTTTCCCGTCGCTCTACTCCGACTGGGTCTTCACAGGGGACTTCCTCCGCCTCGGCTTCTGTCTCCTCCTGCTGGCCGGCGCCGCGCGGGAAATCGGTAGCTACTGGCGCCGGCTCGCGTCCATGGCCATTCTCGAGGAGCGGCGCCGGATCGCGCGCGAACTGCACGACGGCGTCGCCCAGGAGCTCGCGTACATCGTGGCCGAGTCGAGCGGGTCCCTCGCCGCTGCGGCCGAGCGCGCGCTCGACGAGTCCAGGCGCGCGATCGCCGCGCTGACGAGGCCCGTCGACGAGCCGCTCGAGGTCGCCCTCGTCCAGGCCGCCGAAGAGGTTGCCGGGCGGGTCGGCGTCCAGCTTCGGATCGAAGTCGGCAGGGGTGCCCAGGTCTCACCCGACGAGCGCGAGGCGCTCATCCGCATCGTCCGCGAGGCGATCACGAACGCGGGCAGGCACGGCGGAGCCGAGAACGTCTCCGTGGAGCTCTCGAACGGGAACGGCACCCTCCTCCGCATCGCTGATGACGGCTCCGGCTTCGATACCAGGCATACGCGCGTCGGCGGCTTCGGCCTCGTGAGCATGCGCGAGCGCACTGAGGCGCTCGGCGGCCGCTTCAAGCTTTCCTCCGACGCGGGCGAGGGCACGCGCATCGAGGTGCGCCTGCCATGAGCGAGCGGATCCGGATCGTCATCGCCGACGACCACGCGCCGACGCGCGCCGGAATCCGTGCCGTGCTCGAGGAGGACGGCTTCGAGGTCTGCGGCGAGGCGGCGAGCGCGGATGCCGCAGTCGAGCTGGCGCTCGAGGAGCGGCCGGCGGTCTGCCTCCTCGACATCAACATGCCGGGCGGCGGGATCGCGGCGGCGGGGGCGATCTCCGAGCGCCTGCCGGAGACTGCGATCGTCATGCTCACCGTCTCCCGCGACGACGCCGACCTCTTCGACGCGCTGCGGGCAGGGGCCGCGGGGTATCTCCTCAAGGACATCGACCGCCGGCAGCTCCCCGCCGATCTTCGTGGCGTACTCGCCGGGGAGGCGCCCCTCCCACGCGCCCTCGTCACCAAGCTGATCGAGGAGTTCCGGGAGCGTGGTCGCCGGCGCAAGCTTCTGCTCGCGGAGCGCCCGGGCGTCCAGCTCCGCCAGCGGGAGTGGGAGATCCTCGACCTCCTGAGCGAAGGGCTCTCGACGGCGGAGATCGCCTCGAGGCTCTTTATCGCCGAGGTGACCGTGCGGACCCACGTCTCCTCGATCCTCAAGAAGCTCCGCGTGCCCACGCGCGAAGCGGCCGTCGAGCTACTGCGCGGCCGATAGGCGGTCGGCTGCGGCCTGCTTCGCCCGCTCGAGGGCGGCCTCGGCCCGCTCGCGGAAGACGTTCGCGTCGTCCTCGGCGCGTAGTTCCACGAGCCCTGCATGGACCCGGACACCGTCCGCGCCGGAATCGACCCGGCCGCCGAGCGCGAACTGGACGCGGCGGTGCAGGCGCTCGGCATCCGCCTCCGCGGCCTCCGGGAGGATGATCGCGAAACGGCCCTGGCCGACATGGCTTGCGATGTCCGTCGCGCGGACGGCGGTGCGGATCCGCTCCCCTGCGGCGACGAGGTCGGCGCCTCCCCCCTGCTCCAGGTCGAAGACGAGGAGCCCGAGTCGCCGGTCGTAACGCCGTGCCCGCGCGATCTCCCGCCGCAGGCGCTCCTCGAAATAGCGCGCGTTGTGGAGGCCCGTGAGGTGATCGGTGTCCGCGAGCCGGCGGGCCTCGGAGAAGAGCCGCGCATTCTCGAGTGCCGGCCCGAAGACCCGCGAGAGCTCCTCGAACTGCTCGAGCTCGGAGTCGGAGAGTGTCCGCTCGACGCGGCGCCAGAAGATCGCCAGCGTGCCGATGCGCTCCTCGCTCTCGCCGAGGAGCGGAACTGCTAGGCCACCGCTCAGGCGGAACTCGTCGTTCGCCGCCTCCTCGGCCGTGTAGAGGTAGCTGAGCCTGACCGCCCGCGCCCTGCCTCCATCAGGCGGAAGGCCGATGAGCTCGCGCGAGGACTCGTCTTCGGAGAGTCCGAAGACAGCGGTGATCGGCTCGCCCTCCTCCTGGCGGAGGACGATCAGCGCCGCGTCGGCGCCGCTGAGGTCGCTGACGGCGTCTAGGGCCCTCCGCAGGGCTGCATCGAGGTCGAGCGTGCTCCCGAGCTCGCCGAGAAGAGCGGCGCGCCGGCCTTCCTCCTGCGCGTCGGCGAGCGCCGCGCGGATCTCTCCGACCAGGCGCTCGGTCCGCGCGGTCGATTCCTGCACCGCGGCGATCTCGCGTGCGGCAGCGCGCCGCCAGCGCCAGAAGAGGAAGATCCCGAGCGCGAGGAGGAGCACGGCCAAGCCGAGCGCGCCCGCGCTCGTCCAGGTTGCGCTTTCATCTGCGAAAGTCATCCCGGCTCCCCTCGATTTCGCCGCAAAAGGCGAGCTTCAGTCGCACAATAGAGCGGATTTTGCGAATTACCACCAGGCGGTTACCTTCGCCGGATGTTTACTTTCGAATAGAGGTTGGTAGGGTTAGGCGGCAGCGCGTCCGGATGCGACTGACAGGTCGAAGTCCGGGCGTATTCGACTGAATGGCCGACGAAACCAACGCTCTTCACAACGAGGAGGTCCAGCACCTCCTGGAGCGCGGCGAAGCTGCCGGCTTCCTCGAGTCAACCGATATCTCGGAGGTGCTCGACACCCTTGAGATGGAGGCTTCGGACGTCGAGCTGGTGCACCGCGAGCTCGAGGAGCGCAACATCGAGGTGGTCGAGGTCGTCAAGGAGCCGCCGCGGGAGCCAACGGCTCCGCCCCGGGCCTCCGAGGTCCTCGAGACGACGACCGATGCCCTGCAGCTCTTCCTGCGGGAGATCGGGCGCCATCCGCTTCTGACCGCCGCCGACGAGGTCGAGCTCTCCAAGCGCATCGAGCGCGGCGACATGGAGGCGAAGCGGCGGATGATCGAGTGCAACCTGCGCCTGGTCGTCTCGATCGCGAAGAACTACCGCAACCAGGGCCTCCCCTTCCTCGACCTCATCCAGGAAGGGATGTTCGGCCTGATCCGCGCCGTCGAGAAGTTCGAGTGGCAGCGGGGCCTCAAGTTCTCGACGTACGCGACCTGGTGGATCCGCCAGGCCGTCGCCCGCGCGATCGCCGACAAGGCGCGGACGATACGCGTGCCCGTCCACGTCGTCGAGCGCATGCAGAAGATGCACCGGGCCGAGCGGCACCTCTGGACGCAGCTCGCCCGCGAGCCGACGCTCGAGGAGATCGCGCACGAAGCCGGCCTGCCGCTCCAGCAGGCGATCGAGGTCCGGGCGGCCGCCCGTGCCTCGACGAGCCTCGACCAGCCGATCGGCGAGCAAGAGGACGCGGTCTTCGGCGACCTCGTCGCCGGCGAGGACCCGCTTCCCGAGGAAGAGACCGAGCGACGCCTGCAGAAGGAAGCGCTCGACCGCGCTCTCGACTCGCTGCCCGAGCGCGACCGCCGTGTCCTCGAGCTCCGCTACGGGCTCGGCGGCGAGGAGCCGCACACACTGGAGCACATCGGCCGCCGGCTCGGCATCACGCGCGAGCGCGTGCGACAGATCGAGATCGAGTCGCTCTCGCGGCTAGCGTCCCTGCGCGAGATCGACGCCGTCGCCAGCCGCTAGCCCGGCGAGCGCGCTTCCGTCGAAGAGCCTTCGGGCCCCCTCCCCCATGCGCGCCTCCACGAGCCGGTAGGCGTCGTCGAGCGTCGCGGGCCGCGCCGTCCGGTGCCCGTCCGAGCCGAAGAGGTCGACGGCGCCCTCCTCGAGGAGACCCCACGCGGTCAGCTCGATGGCCGCACCGTGGTAGCCGAGGACGCTCGTCGCGTTCATCTGCAGGAGCCAGCCCCGCTCCCGGAGACCCGCCGCGAGGCCAGGATCGCCGACGACGGCCTCAGAGCGCTCAGGATGCGCGATCACGGGCACCAATCCCGAGCCCTGGATCCGCTCTCCAAGGGCCTCAGCGAGCCGCAGAGAGCCCTGGAAAGGGAGTTCCATGAGGACAGCCGGGAGGTCGCCGAGCCGATACCGCTCCACGTCGTCGTCGAGGAGCGGGGCCGCCGGGGTGAGCTCGAAGCCGAGCCGGAGGTCGAGACCGAAGGACGATGCCTCCCCGGCGAGCTCGGCGTGAGCCTCGCGCACCCGTTGCTCCCGGTCCTCGGTGAGCGTCAGGCTCGGCCAGACGTGCGGCGTGGCGAAGAGGACGCTCGTGCCGCGCTCGCTCGCGGTCCGGCAAAGAGCGATCCCCTCCTCCAGGCTCTTCGCGCCGTCGTCACCGGACGGGACCACGTGGGAATGGACGTCCCAGAACATGCCCGGGACGCTACCCGCCGCCGTGATTACTCGGCGCGGAGATAGAAGCGAAGGTCCGGCGCCGCGGCCTGGAGCTCGCGAAGCGCGCGGGACTCGAGCTGGCGGACGCGCTCGCGCGTGACGCCGAGCTCGGTGCCGACTTCCTCGAGGGTCTTCGGCGTTTCGCCGACGAGGCCGAAGCGGAGCTCGAGCACGTGTCGCATGCGGTCGGAGAGCTTCTCCAGCGCGATCTGGAGCTCGACCCCGCGCAGAAGCTCGGCGAGGACGAGCTCCGGCTGCTCGGCGTTGACGTCCTCGAGCATGTCGCCGTACATGGAGTCGCCGTCGCCGACGGGCGTCTCGAGGCTGACGGGGTCCTCGACGAGGTCGAGGAGCTCGTTGACGCGCTTGACGTCGAAGCCGCTCTCCTTGGCGATCTCGTGCGGGAGCGGGTCGCGGTTCAGCTTCTGGGTGAGGACGCGGCGGGCGCGCATGACGCGCCGAACCTGGTCGACGACGTGGACGGGCAGGCGAATCGTCCGCCCCTGGTCGGCGATCGCGCGTGTGACGGCCTGGCGGATCCACCACGTCGCGTACGTCGAGAGCTTGTAGCCCATCTTGTAGTCGAACTTCTCCACCGCCCTGATGAGGCCGAGGTTGCCCTCCTGGATCAGGTCGAGCAGTGGGACGCCCGAGTTCACGTAGTTCCGCGTGATCGACATGACGAGGCGCAGGTTCGACTCGATGAGCTTCTTCTTGGCCTCCTCGTCGCCCTCGTCCTTGCGGCGGGCGAGCTCGCGCTCCTCCTGGGCGGTCAGAAGCGGGCCGTCGCCGATCTGGCGGACGTAGAGCTTGAGCGGATCCTGCGTCGGCCCGGGAAGGAGCTTTTCGCGGGCCTCTTCCTGCTCGTCGTCGTCGACCGGAGCGTCGAGTGCAGCCGGGTCCGCGACGAGCTCGAGCTTCGGCTCATCGGTTTCGAGAGCTTCGGGCTCCGGCTCGGGTCGCGGCAGCTTGGAGACTGGGCGCTGTCCCACGAGGCGTCTATCGGCCTGAATCAATGGCGCCTTGAGGCGCGTTACCGATAAGAGGGATGGTGCTCGGAGCGGGCCGGGCCGATGGCTATAGTGGTCATTCGTCTTGTGTGGGATCGCCGGATATAGCCTCAGCGACTCGAGTCGGGTCGACCCCACCCTCGCTACCCAGATTCTCATGGCCGCGATCTCCGAACGGGGATCCGACGCCGCCGGCTACTGCTACCGCGGGCCCGATGTCGCGCTCGCGATCCACAAGCAGCGCTCGGGCGCGAGCCGGCTCCTCGACTCGATCCGGGTGCCGGGACACGCGAGACAGGCCCTCGTCCACGTCCGCGACTACACGAAGGGCCATCCCAGCCTCGAGGCCAACAACCATCCGATCCGTCACGGGTCGGTCATCGGGATCCACAACGGGATCATTCGCAACGACGAGGAGATCTTCGCGGAGTACGGCTTCGAGCGCGCAGCGCCGAAGATGACCGTCGATTCCGAGGCGATCTTCGCGCTCATGGAGCTCGAACGGAGCTCGGCGCGGGCCCTGGACAAACTGTACGGCTCGATGGCGAGCGCCTGGATGGACGAGCGCGAGCCCGACGTCGTGTACCTCGCCCGCGGGATGGGCAGGCCGCTCTGGATCGGCGAGGGGCGCCACGCGCTCTTCTTCGCGTCCACGAAGGCCGCGCTCGAGCTCGTCGAGAGCTATGCGGGCGTCTCGCTCGTCAGCCGCGAGGTCTCCGAGGGCACGCTTCTCTCCGTGAGTGGCGGCCAGGTCGTTCGGACCGAGTCCTTCCAGCCCGACATGGCCTTCAGCGAGAAGCCCCTCCCCGCCGTGCGCGCGCCCGAGGAGCACCGCTCCTGCCTCGCGCTCCTGGCTTCGCTGGCCGCGCCCGCCGCGGCTCGCGCGGCTGCCCGCTAGCGAGCCGCCGCTCCACCTTCGCGAGGAAGGCAGCCCAGGCGCCCGCGCGCCCGCCGAAGAGCCGGTAGACCTGCCATTCGCTCGGGAGCCGAGGGTTCAGAGTCCGTTCCCGTGCCCAGTCTTCGAAGGTCGGCAACCGGCGGAGCCTCGTCGCGAGGCGAACGCCTTCCTCCACCGCGCGCTCGGAGCGCTCCTTCGCCCTGGGAACGTCGAAGCCGGCCGCGCGGAGCGCGGAGCGGAACGAGCCGAACGTCTGCCAGTAGAGCGACTTCGACGGCAGCGAACGCCGCCTCCGCTCGAGATCGGCGCCCGTCGGGGTCCTCCCCAGCTCGGCGCCGAGCTCCCGGAGCTGAAGCAGGAGCTCCTCGCGAGTGGCGAACCGCCGCGCGACGAGCCCGGCGCGCCTCTTCGCCCCGTTCCAGCTGCCGAAGCGCGCCACGATGGTCTGCGGATGCGGCTTCGCCCGGGCGTCGAGCGAGAACTCGCGCATCGTCGGCGAGCGTCCGAGCCGTTTTGCACAGCCACGGAGCTCGTCGAGGAGCATCTCGTCGGTGTAGCGCTGCGACCGGGCCATGGCGGTCGCTGCAAAGGATAGAGCAGGCTAGACGGCCCGCAAGAGGCTCAGGCGGTGGCGATGAGCTTCGAGGGCGGCCGGGTCTCGCCGGACTCCTCGGTCTGGAGCAGGCGCTCGAGCGCCGAGACGCAGCGCGGACAGAACTGGCTGCCGGACCCGCGCCGGAGCTCTTCGAGAGCCTCGTCGGCCGGGCGTGCCGCGCGGTAGATGCGGGTCGTGAGCATCGAGTCGAGCGCGTCGGCGACGTGGATGATGCGCGCGCCGAGGGGAATCTCCTCGCCGGCGATGCCGTCCGGATAGCCGGTGCCGTCGAAGCGCTCGTGGTGGTGGCGAATCGCCGGGACCGCGTCCTGGAGGAAGCCGAGGCGGTCGATGATGCGCGCGCCCTCGTCCGCGTGGCGCTGCATCAGCGCCCACTCGTCGGTGGTGAGGCTCGCGGGCTTCAGGAGGATCGAGTCCGGGATGGCGAGCTTCCCGATGTCGTGGAAGAGCGCCGCGTGCCCGAGAAGGTCGAGCTCGGCCTGCGAAAGCCCCAGCTCTCGTCCGATGGCGAGGGCGAGCTGCTGGACGCGGCGCGAATGGCCGGCCGTGTAGGCATCTCGCGCGTCCACCGTGGCCGAGAGGCTCTCCATCGCGGCGGTGGAGCGCTCTTTGAGGAGCCGGTTCGCCTGCTCGAGCGAGACGTTCTGCTGCCGGATGGTCTCTGCGGCCTTCCGGAGCTTCTTCGTCGACTTCTCGGTGTGCCCGAGGTAGGTGGCCATCGTCTTGCGCATGAGGAAGAGCGGGAGGACGAAGACGGCGAGGCCGTAGAGTCCGATGGCCGAGTACGCGAGAGCGATCGCCCCGCCGACTGCGCCGAAGGCGACGTAGTGCGGCAAGAGCCACGAGAAGCGCTCGTTCCAGACGCCCCTCCACTTGTCATGCCCTTCGAGCGCCATCGCGCCCGAGAGGAGCCCCGTGTTGACCACGAAGTACGCACCGCCGGCGACCAGGCCGGCCGCGGCGATGACGAGCTCGCCCGTGGGCGTGTCGCTCGAGCCGATGCTGAAGACCGCGGCCGCGGCGAGTGAGGCGAGGCTGAGTGCGCCGATGTTGAAGCAGACGTAGTACCAGGCGTCGCGACGTGAGCTCCACTCCACTGCAACGGTGGCGACGGCGAGCGGCAAGGCTGCCCGCGGCCCGAAGAGCGCTGCGCCCGCGAGGGCGCCGACGGCGCTCACGGAGATCGAGCCTGCCTCCATCTCGAGGGAGAGCGCCTGCCCCCCGCCGACGAGGATGATGATCGCGATCAGGCCGATGAGGTCGTCGTTCGTCCCGAAGAGGGCTCCTGCGATTCCGGCCCCGATCCCGGCGATCGAGACGAGGGCGACGAGCGCGGCGACGGGCGGCGAGAGTGCGAGGAAGTGCGGGCGTCCTGGTGTGTGCGGGCGCGGCTGCGCCTGCTCGCGGCGCTCGCTGGCGCGCTGCTCGGGCATGGCGCGGGAGACGACCGATGCGTACTCCCCGTCCTCAGGTACGGCCGCGAGCCTGGCCGGGCGCTCCGTGGGCGAGAGGAGCAGCGGCTCGGAGCTCGCTCCCTGGACGCGGTTTCGGCCCTGGAGCTTGGCGCGGTAGACGGCGAGGTCGGCCTGGTGGATGAGCTCGTTCGGGTCGGTCCCGTCCTTTGGGAAGCCCGCGACGCCGAGGGAGATCGTGGCGCGGATCGGCTCGCTCGACGTCTCGACCTCGAAGCGCCGGTCGGCAACCGCCCGCCGGATGCGCTCGGCGATCTCGAGCGCTTGCTCCGGCGGGGTCTCGGGCAGGAGGATGGCGAACTCCTCCCCACCGAACCGGGCGGGAACGTCGTAATGCCGCAGCTGCTTGCGGAAGACCTCTGCGATCCCCTTGAGGACGGCGTCGCCGGCGAGGTGGCCGTAGGAGTTGTTGATGTCCCTGAGAAGGTCGAGGTCGGCCATGATGATCGACATCGGCCGGTCCATCCGGCCCGCGCGCGCCAACTCCTCGCGCAGCTCGGCGGCGAAGTAGCGGGCGTTGAAGAGGCCGGTCTTCGGATCGACGCGCGCCTCCTCCTGGAGGGCGGGGACGCTCAGCGAGCGGTGGATCAGGAGGAGCGGGGCGACGGCGGTCGGAAGGAGCCATGGGTTCCACGTCCAGATGGCCGCGAACGCGACGCCGAGCGCTGCGAGCACGAAGTCGGTCGAGAGGCTCTCTGTGGAGAAGAGACCGGTCTCTCGCAGCGTGTGGCCGCGCGCGAAATGGAGCATGGTCGCGAGCAGGACGTGGTTCAGCGTGACGAAGACGACGGAAGCTGCGAGCCCTGCGAGCGCGAACGTCACGTCCGGGTTCAGGTTCCAGCTCTCCACGATCTGCACCGCCACCCACGCCGCCAAGCCGTTCAGCGTGTAGTTGGCGATGTTGAAGCCCTGGATGTACCAGGGGTAGCGAACCTTCAGCCACTCGGGGATGTGCTGGACGACGCCCATCAGGGCAACGAGCTCCGGCGGGAGGAGCATGGCCGCCGGGATCAGGAAGACGATCGTCGTGTGGTACGACTGATCGCGAGGCGTCCGCACCACGAACAGCTGCGCGATCGCGGCACATGAGGCGAGGACGAGGAACGTCGGCCAGCCGTGCGAGCCGGGCTTCAAATGCGAGAGCGGGACGAGGGCGACGACGACGGCGACCGCGGCGACTGTGAAGAGGTAGAGCTTGGCCTGGCGCGAGAGCGATTCCTCGGGCGGTTCGGGCCCGCTACGGCGCTCGGTTGCGCCAAATTCGCTCGAGACTGCGCTCATCTATTTCACTCCAGGGGACGCCATGCGCCGAAGGACGCTCCGTTCCACGCGTACGCGCGGGGCCGCAGAGCCATAGCTGCAAGGTACGACCTGCAGAAAGGGGGAGCGTCCCCCGTTCGAGGGACGCCCTGACCCCGTTTTCAAATTCCCCCGAAAGGGTGAGTCCCGACCTTGAGCCGGCCTCTGGCTTCAGCGCCCGAGCGTCACGGAAGCGGCGGAGGGGTCGTATCGGCCGGATCGCCGCTTTCGGCGCCAGGATCGACGATCCCGAGATCGGCTGCGAACTCCGCGAGCTCGGCGTCGCTCAGGTACTCGCCCTCCTCGGACGGCGCCTCGACCTCGGCGTTGTCCGACCAGGAGGCGGATGCCCAAGACGCGCTCGCCCACGAGGCGGCCGACTGCGAGTCGCTCGCCCAGGAGGCCGAGGCCCAGGAGGCGGAGGCCCAGGAGGCGCTCGCCCAGCTGGCCTGGTTCCAGGACGCGGAAGCCCAGGAAGCATCCGACCAGGAGGCGCTCGCCCAGGACGCGTTGGCGGAGGCCGTGCTGGCCCAGCTGGCCGCGTCGAAGGCCTTGCCGCCGGAGACGTCGGTGGTGACGAACTTGTTCAGTGCCGCGTTCGGGTTCGGGGCGCTGGAGAGCGCGACTGCCTTCGCGACGTCGACCACGCCGACGCCTGCCGAGAGCGGAGCCGAATCGCCGGCCGGCCGCGCCGTCACCATCAGCGCGCCCTTGACCTGGTCGGGCGTCCACGTGGGATGCGCCGAGAGGATCTGGGCGGCGGCGCCGGCGACGACCGGAGCCGCGAACGAGGTACCGGAGAGCTGGATGTAGCCGGGGGCGACGACGCTCGTCGGCTTCTCCGTGACGAGGGTCGAAGCGGCGGGCACAGGGCCGACCATGTACCGGCCCGGAGCCGCGATGTCGGGCTTGGCGAACCCGTCGAGCGTGTATCCGTAGGCCGACCACGGTGCGGTGTAGTCGTCGTTCGTCGAGACGGAGCCGTCGATGTCGTCCGCACCGACGGTGATCACGAACGGATCGCTGCCCGGCGCGAACGGCACGCCGCTCGGCTGACCCTCGACGCCGTAGTTGCCCGCGGCCGCCACGACGACGACACCCGAGAGCCAGAGCCGCTCGACCGCCTTGTCCAGCGGGTCGTACATGAAGCTGTTCGCCTGGGACGAGTGGAGCGAGAAGTTGGCGACGCGGATGCCGTACTTGTCCTTGTTCTGAAGGATCCAGTCGGCCGCTGCGATGACGTCGCGCGTCATCGCCATGCCCTGGTCGTCCATGACGTCGATCGAGACCAGCTTCGAGGCGGGCGCCGCGCCGGCGTAGCCGTCGCCCGAGCCCGCCGCGATCCCGGCCACGAAGGTGCCGTGGCCGCGGCCGTCGCCGGCGGAGTTGCCCGCCAGCGAGGTCAAGTTCACCTGGGCGACGACGCGGCCGCCGAAGTCGGGGCGCGATGCGTCGATGCCGGAGTCGACGACGGCGATCGTCGGCGTTGCGGCCGAGGTCCCGTTCGCCCAGAACTTCTGGACGCCGGAGACGAAGGGCCAGCGCTGCTTGTTCGAGAAGCTGCCGGCAAGCTGCACCGGCGAGTCCGTCGTGATCGCGGCGATGCCGTTCTTCGAGGCCAGGTGGAGGATCTGGACGCCGGTCAGGTTCGCGGCGACGCCGTTCACCGAGGCGAACTGGCGCTTGATGCCCTTCGCACGGCCGGCCTCGCCGCTCTTGAGCTCGTTCTTGACGACCGAGGCGATGGCGCCGGTGGTCTTGTCGGCGTCGCCCTGAATGATGACGTTGAACGTCTGCGAGGGGTTCGCCTTCGCGGACGTGAGCAGGCCGGGCGTCGTGTACGCGTACCTGGACGATGCGCTCGCAGCCGTGGAGGCCGTCAGCGCCAGCACGACGACGATCAGCGAGACGAAACCGCGTCCGGGCTTGCCCCAGAGCGCGCTCGAACGCGTCTCGCCCTTGGAGGGCTTGCCCCAGAGGGCGCTCTGCCGAAGATCTCCGTTCGTGCCGCGATCGAGCCGCATCAAATGTTCTCCCTGTCCCTTTCCCTCCCCCACCAAGGCCACAAGGCCGAGTGAGGTTTGAACGCCAGACCGCAAGCTAAGGCCTCGCAAAGAGAGGAGCCTCCCCCTTTTGGGGAGAGGCTCCGAAATTTCACTCCTTCGGGGGATCAGCGCCCTGAGGCGCGTCGATCCCGCCCTACGCGGCCCAGGAAGCGGCTGCCCAGCTGGCCGCGTTCCAGGACGCCGCGGCCCAGGAAGCGGCTGCCCAGCTGGCCGCGTTCCAGGAAGCCGACGCCCAGCTCGCCTGCGCCCAGGAGGCGTTCGCCCAGCTGGCCGAGTTCCACGAAGCCGACGCCCAGCTCGCGTTCGCCCAGGAGGCGCTCGCCCAGCTCGCCTGGTTCCAGGAGGCG
>CAVYBK010000010.1:0-153236 GCA_963766725.1 uncultured Actinomycetes bacterium | reverse complement strand
GTGAAGAGGACAAGGAGAGGTACCGCCAGGAGCGCTTCCCCTAGTCAGGTCACTAGCGCGGGCACTAAGCCGCCCGCGACCAGCGGACAAGCGCCTCGGTGATCCGCTCGCACGATCGCCGGCGGCTGAGGAGCTCAGCGAGGGCGGCAGCGGCCAGGCGGTTCGCCGGGATCCCGCGAGGAGGGCGAGCACCGCCAGGCTCTCGCGGAGGGCCTCCGCCAGCGAAACGAACTGGAGCTCGGAAGCGGCCGAGAGCGGATTTGTGCGGGATGCCGGGACTTGCCCGTGAATGACAGCGGCGCGCCTAAACCGCCTCGAGGACGACAACCGGAATCACACGGATCCCCTCGAGCTTCTCCTCGTATTCGGCAAACCCGTCCCAGTCGGCTTTCTGCTTCTCGAAGATGCGGTCGCGCTCGTCGCCCTCCGCCACGCGGGCGCGCACCGGAAAGCGATCGGTGCCGATCTCGACTTCGGCGTCAGGGTTCGCCACAAGGTTGTAATACCAATCAGGGTTCTTCGGATCGCCGCCCTTCGAGGCAAACACGGCTACGGAGTCGTCGTTGAGCCGCTGGTAGGCGAGCGGGTTCACCCGCTCGATGCCAGTCTTTGCTCCGCGGTGGTGAAGCAGCAAGAGAGTCCGTCCCTCGAAGGAGCCGCCGACGCGCCCAGTGTTGGCGCGGAACTCGTCGATGATCGCTTGGTTCCAGTCACTCATGTTGTTTGCAACGCCGGGCGGCCGCGACTCCTTCCCTCAACGGCCTAGCGAGTGATCGGGTTCGTGCCGAAAGCCGAGGTAGGCACGGAGGTAGGCACGCCACGATCATTCCCGGCACCTATGGGACACCTGAGCCACGCAACCATGCCGGTTCCGCTCAACCAGGCGGCTGTGAATGGGCCGGGCAGGGATCGAACCTGCGACCTTGGGATTAAAAGTCCCCTGCTCTACCAACTGAGCTACCGGCCCGCCTGACGAAGAGTATCGGGGCGCCGCCGCTATTCTTGGCTAGCCGGGCCCCCATCGACTAGCGGCCCAGGTCACAGCCCTTTCAAGGCTGTAGCGCGGGTTCGAATCCCGCTGGGGGCACCTGGGCGGTTAGCTCAGCTGGGAGAGCGCCTGCCTTACAAGCAGGAGGTCGGCGGTTCGATCCCGTCACCGCCCATCGAAGATCTGAGGCGCCGATACAATGCCTCGCGCGCGGGGGCGTAGTTCAGCTGGTTAGAACGCCGGCCTGTCACGCCGGAGGTCGCGGGTTCGAGTCCCGTCGCTCCCGCCTCGTTCACTCGATGCCGATGAGGATGTTGCAGGGATCTGCATGCTCCCAGGCAGCGCGCTCGATCTCCTCTGTGTCGAGTCTCCTGGTGTGAACCGTGTTCCCGCCTCGGTAGGTGATCCATATTTTGCCGCTGTGCAGGAAGACGATGCGCTTCACCTCGCACGAGCGGATCGCCTGAACGACGAGCTCGGTGCGCGATGGGCGCGGCTGCGCCAGAGTCGGCGCGGGCGCGGTGGTCGCCTCTCCGCTCGGCGTCGCGACGTGCCGCTCGGGAGGCCCGTCGCCGAGATCGCAACCCGCCAGGGCGAGAGCGGCGAGCAACAAGGAGAGCCGGCCGGCCATGTCTCTTCAGACAGAGATCCGCGAAGGATTGTTCCCGATCGCGCACAATCTGCGGACCTGAGATGACCGCCGAGGGCACAGACGAACCGCAGACCACCGCCAAACGCAGGCGGTTCACATGGCGGCACGCGCTCGGCGTGGGCGTGGCAATCGCGGTCGTCGTCGCGACGTTCGTGTTCATCCTCCCGAAGATCGCCGACTACCGCGACGTGTGGGGAGTCGTCAAGGGGCTGTCGTGGAAGGACATCGCGCTCCTCGTCGGAGCGACGATCCTCAACCTGGTGACGTTCGCGCCGCCCTGGATGGCGGCGCTGCCGGGCCTCCGCTTCCGGCAGGCGTTCGTCGTCACCCAGGCCTCGACCGCCTCGACGTACGTCGCTCCCGGCGGCGTCGCGGTCGGGATGGCGCTCTCGTTCGCGATGCTGCGCGCCTGGGGCTTCGTCAGCGCGGCCGTCGGGCTCGCCGTCGCGCTGACGGGCGTCTGGAACCAGCTCTCCATGCTGGCCTTCCCGACCCTCGCGCTCGTGCTGCTCACTTTCACCGGGGACGCCCACACGGCGCTCGACACGGTCGCCTTCCTCGGTCTGGCGATCTTCCTCGTCGTGATCGCGGCATTCGCCGCTGCGCTCAGCACTCCGAGGCTCGCCCGGCGCATCGGCGACCTCGCGGCGCGGATCGTGTCGTGGGCCAAGCGTCTGATCCGGAGAAAGCCAGTCGGGTGGGACGGCGAGTCGTTCGTCCGCTTCCGGGACCGGACGAACGCTCTCCTCAAGCGCCGGTGGCACGTGCTCACGCTCGCCACGCTCGCAGGCCACTTCACGGTCTTCCTCGTGCTGCTCACGTCGCTTCGCGTGCTCGACGTCTCCGGCGAGCGAGGTGAGCGCGGTGGAGGCCTTCGCCGCCTGGTCGCTCGTCCGCCTGCTCGGCTCGATCCCGATCACGCCGGGCGGGCTCGGCGTCGTGGAGCTCGGCCTCACGACCGCGCTCGTGGGCTTCGGCGGCGACCAGGTGGAGGTCGTCGCCGCCGTTCTCGTCTACCGCTTCCTGACGATCGTGCCCACGCTCGTGATCGGGCTTCTCGCCGGAGTGACGTGGAAGCGCTACCGGCCCGAGGAGCTCCCGACGGAGAGTCCTCCCGCCGCCAGCGCACCCCCGCCCGGCGCCTCCTTGTAGGCAGGAACCGGCTGCCGGGCGCGGCCCTCCCGGACGACGTTCAGGAGGATGAGCGCCAGGTTGCTCACCGCGATTGCGCCCAAGATCGACGTGACGAGGGCGAGGAGGTCCGTCGCTGCATGGAAGCCGAGCCAGGCGCCGAGCAACGCTCCGCCGACACCGGCCACGAAGCCCATCAGCTTCGTCCGCGCCGGCCAGCCGCGATCCAGCCACGCGTAGTAGACGCCGAGGCCGATCGGCAAGCCGACCGAGATCGTCGCGAGCCACGGGTCGTCGAGCGGGGTGCCGGGCATCGTCGTGATCACGAGCAGGACGCCCGCGAACCACCCGCCAAGACCAAGGACGATCGCGTAGAGCGACCGCAGAATCGGGCTCGTCTTGCGGCCGAAGCGAGGCTTGCGGCGGACAGCCATCCAGAGGATCGAGAGGACGGTCAGGGCTGCGAGACCGATCATCGCCCCGGCGATGCCCTTACCGAGTGCCGTCTGGGTCACCTCGGGCGTGAAGTCGACCGGCTGCGGTTTGTAGAGGGAGTCGTCGACCCGACCGGTGGACAGGAAGGTGTTGATCAACCTGGTGCCGGCTGCCCGCTGCTCCGTCCAGATGCTGGTCGAGTGCCCGAACCCCGGCAGCACGACCTGGTGGCCGTTCGGGAGCGTGGGAAGGAGCTCTTCGGTCGCGGCCTGCGGCGGCGTCGCGAAGTCGAGCTCCCCGCTGATGAGGAGGGTTTCGACATTCGACGGCCGCACCACGGCGTACTCGTCGTCATCGGGCGCGGCGGGCCAAGCGTCGGCGAGTTGGCCGCCACCCCAGATGAACGCGGTGGCCGCGTACCCGAGGTTCGAAGTGTCCCCTTGCTCGCCGGAAGAGAAGTACGTCCTACTCGCTCGAGCGTCGATCGCCGCGACAGCGGCGTAGTCGCCCCAAACGCCCAACGCGGGGAAGGCGAGGTCGCCCAGCAGCGACTGGAACCAGAACCCGCTCGCATCATCGTCCGCAGCGGAGAGCCACGAGCTCAGCGTCATCGGCCCGTTGAGCGGCGCGCTCTCTGATGTGGTCTCCATCAGCCCGAAGTAGGAGGCGACAGGGACGCTGGAGCCCTTGACCGGGAGGAAGAACCAGTGATCGGGCACATCGCGTCCGTCCCATCAAGGCAGCGAGATCGTCGGTCCGCTTGCTGCAGCTCGCGTCTTTCGAGCAGTAGTCCGAGTAGCGCCCGATCAGCTCGTTCGTCGTCTTCGGATCCCAGAGGAAGTGGCCGGGCGGGTTCACGCTCATCATCACCGAGCGATGGATGCTCTCCGGGTAGCGCCAGGCGTAGATCATCGCCGTCCGCGTTCCGACGCTCTCGCTGAGCAGGTCGATGCGGCCATAGCCGAGGGCTTTCCGCACCGCTTCGAAATCGTCCACGCGTTGCGGAAGCGTGTAGCCGGCGAGGTCGACGCCCTCGTCCGTAAGTCGAGTTGCGCAAGCCCGGAAGCCGGCGGCATACGAGTCGAAGAATTTCTTGCTGAGGATGTCCGTCGAGTGCTTGACAGCGGACTCGACCTCCGGACAGTCGAGCACCGAGGAGCCGTCAACTCCGCGATAGCCAACGAGGACGACATCGCGGTCCTCGGCGAACCGATTTGCCCAGGGGAGCTGCATGTTTGTGAGACCGGGGCCGCCCTTGAGCCAGAAGACCGGCTCGGCCGGGTGATCCGAGAGGGACCGGATGCGCGTCACCGGAAGCGCGATGAGCCTGGAATGCGGATCGGCCCGGTTCTCCGGGCACGACGAGCGTCCCGCAGTCCGCTGCATAGCTCCCGTTTTCGGTGGAGTAGGTACACGGATCGAGGAGCAGGTCGCCGGCGAGCGCGCCTTTCGGGACAGACACCGTCTCCTCCGCCGTTGCGATCTTCACGTAGGCAAGGCCGAGAAGCACCAGCCCGATGAGGACGAGAGCGACGATTCGTGTGCGTGTGAGGCCGGTCATGGCGGGGTTCCTTTCAGGGTCAGCCCCCGGGCCCGAAGACCCGGGGGCTGACACCGGTCTAGGCGGAGACGGGCGTCGGCTTCGACTCGGGCGCGATCTCAGACTCCGACTCGTCGAGATGCGGGAGCCATTCGAGCCAGCTCGGCAGATACCAGTTCCGGTCGCCGAGCAGCTTCATCGAAGCGGGCAGGAGCACGGCCCGGACGATGGTCGCGTCGAGCAGGACGGCGACCGCGAGCCCGACGCCGAACTGCTTGAAGAACATCATCGAGAGCGTCGCGAAAACGGCGAAGACGAACACCATCACGATCGCGGCGCTGGTCACCACACCTGCGGTGGTGCGGATCCCGTACGCGATCGCCTCGTCGCTTCCCATCCCGCGGTTGTACGCCTCGCGGATGCGGCTGAGGATGAACACGTGGTAATCCATCGAGAGGCCGAACAGGATCACGAACAGGAGCAGCGGAATCACCGGGTCGATCCCGGCGGTCGAGCTGAACCCGAGGAATCCCTTGCCCACGCCGTGCTGGAACACGAGCACGAGGACGCCGTATGCCGCGGCCACCGACAGGAGGTTGAGCACGATCGCCTTTGCCGCGACCACGAGCGAGCGGAAGGCGAACAGCATGAGGACGAACGCGAACAGAAGCACGAACGCGAAGACGGCCGGAAGCTGCGACTTGACCTCGTTCTTGGAGTCGATCCACGCGGCTGTGAGCCCGGTGACGCCCGCTTCCGTGTCGGGCAGCGCGCCCACGGTCTCGGGAACGACGTCACGCAACGCGGCGAGAGAGGCCTCGGAGCCCGCGTCGGTGCCCTTGCCGTCGATCGGGATAGTGATGTTGGCCACCGTCCCGTCCCGGTTCACGTCCACGGTGATCGGCTCGTGCGCGCGGCCCGTGGCGACAGCACGCTCACGGAGCTCCTGGATCGCCGCCTGCACCTGGGGTGAGTTGACGTCAGGCGCCTCGACCACGACGTTCGCCGGCAGGGCCGTGCCCGGGAAGGCCGCCTGCATGTGGTTGTAGGTCTGTATCGCGGGCAGTGACTGGGGGAACGAATCCGGGCCACCTGTCTGCAGCCGAAGCTGGGCCGCGGGGATCGCCAGTGCGATCAGCAGCCCGGCGGACAGGGCGGCCCAGAGCACCGGCCGCCGCATGACGCGGTCGACGATGCGGGCCCAGAAGCGGCCCTGGCCGTTCCCGCGCCTCCGGCCGATGAACGGGACGCGCAGCCGGTCGACCTTGTCGCCGAGCCTGCACAGGAGTGCGGGCAGGACGGTGAGCGAGCCGAGCACGGCCATTGCGACCACCGTGATCGTCGCGATCGCGAGCGACGCGAAGATCTTGTCGCCGGTCAGGAACATGCCGGCCATCGCCGTCATCACGGTCAGGCCCGATACGAGCACCGAGCGGCCGGATGTGGCGGCGGCGGCTTCGACCGCCGCGTGCACGCTGCGCCCTGCGGCGCGTTCCTCGCGTGCCCGCTTCAAGTAGAACATCGAGTAGTCGACGCCTACTGCCAGCCCGATGAGGAGCACGAGTGCGGACGCCTCATTGGCCATCGGAACGACGTGACTGGACAGCGCGACCAGCCCGAACGTGCCGAAGACCGCGGTGAGCGCGAGGAGCAGCGGAATGCCCGCCGCAATGAGCGACCCGAACGCGATCACGAGGATCAGCAAGGTGATCGGGAGCGAGAGCTCGCCCGCCTTTCCGAGATCATCGCCGTACGCCGTCACGACGGCGTCCTCGGCGCTTGCGTTGCCGAACTCGCCGATGAAGTACGCGGGGTGGATCTGTTGCGCGACGTCGACGCGGTCGAGGATCGGACCGATGTTGTCGACGGCGTCGTCGGGATCGCCACGGATCTCGAACTCGACGAGCGCGGCGTGCCCGCCGGCCGCGATCTGATCCGCATTCTCCGAATCGAGCGGCGACTGGACGTTCTGCACCTCGTCGAGTGTCTCGAGCCGGCGGACGACGTCTTGGATCACCGCCGTGAACGCAGCGTCGTCGACCGCGACTGACGTGTTCTCGATGAAGACGCTTTCCCCTACGGGCTGCTTGAAGCCCTCGTCGAGGATCTTCTCCATCCGGCCCGACTCGCCGGGCCCCGGCTCGTTCTGGTCGATCGACTTCGTCCCGGCCATCCCGCCGAGAGCGAAGACCACGAGGACGAACGCGAGCCAACCGAACGTGGCCGTCTTCCAGTGATTGGCGCTCCAGCGCCCCATCCGTGCAGCGAGGTTGTTGGACTTGTAGGTGGACATGGCATCCCTCCTTGCCTGCGTCGAAATTCCGCGACCCGACGGTAGAAGGGCTGCGACGCCGGGTCGTCGTCGCGAAGCCGGATTCGCGCTCGACCCGGACGACGATTCGGACTCCTACTCAAGTAGGAGGCGGCCCAGCAGGCCGTGAGATACGTTCAGCGCATGAACCGGGACAGAGCCAGCCGGTTCGCGCGCGAGTACTGGTTCGAGCTCCTGTTCGGTGCTATAGGCGTCGCGGCCGTCATCGAGCTGATCCTCCCGCCGGGTGCGCCGAGCTCGAGCAGGTGGTTCGCCGTACCCGCATTGGCGCTCCTGCTGCTGCCGCTCTTCACCCGCCGGTGGTTTCCCTTCGGCGCTCCGGCTGCCTACTGGATCCTCGCGGCGGCGCTGTCCTTTGTCGACGGCGCTCCTGATCCCGTCGATCGAGAGCCTGTTCCTCGTCGGGTTGGCGTCCGCCGCCCTGCTCGGGAATCTGCGCGACGCCAGGCAGGCATGGACCGGCTTGGTGATCGTCCTCGCAGGCATTACGGCGGTTGTCTACAACATCCCCGGCCACGCGACCGCAGAGCTCATCCTGATTCCCGTCGAGTTCGGAATCACCTGGGCCGTAGGCTTCGCTCTGCGCGCCGCGATCGGAGCAGGCCGAGGCGGCGGAGACACGTGCCATGCGGGCCGAGCGGGAACGGGAGGCGGCGGCACGCCTCGCCGTGGCCGAGGAGCGGGCGCGGATCGCTCGCGAGCTCCACGACATCGTCGCCCACGCGGTCAGCGTGATGGTCCTCCAGGTCGGCGCCGTCAGGCACAAGCTGCCCGACGAGCTCGCAGAGCGACCGCGAGGCGCTAAGCGAGCGTCGAGCGCGCGGGGCGAACGGCGCTCGCCGAGATGCGCCGCCTTCTCGGCGGCGATGCGCCGACGACCAAGACGAGGTCTCGTTCGTGCCGCAGCCAGGCCTCGACGGTCTCGACTCGCTCGCTCGACGAGGTCACGCGCGCGGGCCTGCCCGTCGAGCTCCACGTCGACGGAGAGCCCTTCCCGCTTCCGCGCGGGGTCGACCTCTCCGCCTACCGCATCGTGCAGGAGGGCCTGACCAACGCGCTCAAGCACGCGCACGCGCCACCGCGACGACGTGACCGTCCGCTATGCGCTCGACGAGCTCCAGATCGAGGTACGCGACAACGGTGTCGGTAGCTCGACCACGCGACGGGCTCGGCCACGGGCTCGTCGGCGTCCGGGAGCGTGTCAAGATCTACGGCGGTGAGATGAGTGCGGGCGCGGCGAACGGGGGCGGCTTCGTCCTCAGCACGCGCCTTCCGCTGAGCGGGGACCGGCCATGACCATTCGCGTGCTCGTCGCGGACGACCAGTCGATGGTGCGGGCCGGGTTCCGCATGCTCCTCGCCGACGAGCAGGACATCGAGGTCGTCGCCGAAGCGAGCAACGGGCGCGAGGCCGTGGAGAAGACCGCGCGCTTCAACCCCGACGTCATCCTCATGGACATCCGCATGCCCGAGCTCGACGGGCTCGCAGGCGACCCGGCGCATCCTCGCGGAGGACAACGGCGCGCGGATCCTGATCCTCACGACGTTCGACCTCGACGAGTACGTCTACGAGGCGCTGAGCGCCGGGGCGAGCGGCTTCGTCCTCAAGGACGATTCGCCCGAGCAGCTCCTCGCCGCGATCCGCACGGTGGCGGCCGGAGACGCACTGCTCTCTCCCACGGTCACGAAGAAGGTGATCAAGCAGTTCGCCCGGCACCCACGCCCCGCGCCGCCGAAGGAGCTCGACGAGCTCAGCGAGCGCGAGCGCGATGTCTTCCGGTTGATGGCCGAAGGAATGTCGAACGGCGAGATCGGCGACAAGCTCCACATCAGCGAGACGACCGTGAAGACGCACGTCACGCACATCCTTCAGAAGCTCGGCCTCCGCGACCGCGTGCAGGCGGTCGTCCTCGCTCACCGGACCGGGGTCTTCGAAGAGACCCCGGCGGGCTAACCGATCAGGCACCCAGCGGCCGGGCCCTGTGCGAGCCCGGCCGCCGAGCACCGAGAATCAGCGCCCGTTTTGTGCGGTGCGGGTGCTGACGTAGATGTCCCCGATGCCCTCCGGGCCGGGTGCGCGCCCGAAGAGAAGCTGGCGTGCATTCTTGGACAGGGAGGGCCGCGTCTCGGCGGCGGCGGTGTTGACCGCACCTCCCAGGTTGACCGGCGCCGACCACGGCGCGTCGAAGTCGTCGCGCGTCGAGACCCAGATGTCCTGGGCGCCGAGCCCGCCGGCGCGGTTCGACGAGAAGACGACCTCGAGCCCGTCCTTGCGGACGTTCGGCTGGATGTCGTTCGCCGCTGCGTCGTTCAAGCCGGCTACAGGAACGGATCCGCCGAAGTTCCAGCCGCGAGAGCCTTCTGGCTCACGTAGATGTCGCCCGGAACCACCGCAGAGCTCGACGAGAAGAACAGGAACGCGTCGTCGTCGTTCTCCACGTACGACGGGCCCTGCTCGTCGAGCGCGGTGTTCGGCCCGCCCGGAGCGCAGCCGAGGTTGCGGGGCTCCGTCCAGCCCGTGAGCCGGATTGTAGCGGGTGAAGTAGATGTCTCCCAGCCCGCAGCTTCCCGGCAGCGCCTCCCGGCTCACGAAGAAGAGCCCGCCGCCCCTGACCGGGGTCGGACAGAAGTCGTCGGCGGCCGAGTTGACCGGCTCACCGAGATTCTCGGGCGCACCCCACGGTTCGCCCGTGCTGTCCCGGCGGGAGACCCAGATGTCGAGCAGGCCGACTGTCCGCCGGGCCGGTTCGAGGCGATGTACAGGCTGAGCCCGTCCGGGGACTGAATCGGACAGCCGTCCTGGAACGGCGTGTTCAGCTCGGAGTTATTGCCCGCGATCTCGTCGATCTTCTGGGCCCCTCCCCAAGCCGCGAAGTTCGTCGCCTGCGCCGCGGCCGCAAGCGCCAGAGCGCTCACGAGAGCGGCGAGCAGCGAGACTCTGGTTCGTCAGGCGCATGTTCTCTCCTTTCCGTTCGCTTGTGTTTGAACTCCACGACGGAGGAGCGTCACAGTGAGGCGTGTGACCACGCGTGTGACGAGAAAAAGCGGCCGATGAGCCTGAGCATCCACCTTCTGGGCTCGCCCAGAATCGAACGGGATGGCGCTCCCGTGGAGCCCCCACGGGGCCACAAATCGTGGGGCCTGCTCGCCTACCTCCTGCGCTCGCGGCTCCCTCCGTCGCGCGAGCGCCTCGCAAGCCTCCTCTTCCCCGAGGCGGACGACCCGCTGGGAACGCTCCGGTGGACGCTTTCCGCTCTCCGCAGCCGGCTGGGCGACGACGCGGAGCTCGGCGGAGACCCGCTCCAACTGAGACTGCAACCCGGGACGTTCGTCGACCTCGACGTGCTCGAGCGCGGCTCCTGGATGGAGGCCGTCGCTCTCCCCGGTCTCGGCCACGAGCTTCTGGACGGCCTCGCCTTCCGTTCGAGCCCCGGCTTCGAGCTCTGGCTCGAGAACGAGCGCCGGCACATCGCCGGCATGACGAGCGCGGTCCTCCACCAGGCCGCACTTGCGCACCTAGGGCGGGGCGAGACGGACTCCGCAGCCCGGCGTGCGTCCGAGCTCGTCCGGCTGAACCCCTACGACGAGAACGCCCACGTCCTCCTCGTGCGCTGCCTCCGCGCGAGCGGCGACCACGAGGCGGCGGCCCGCCACGTCGCCTCGTGCACGGAGCTCTTCCGCCGAGAGCTCGGGCCTCGACCCGACACCCGCGCTGAGCGCCGCCGTCGCCGAGTACACGTCCCCTGCCGGCAAGCGGGTCTCAGGGAGAGCCGCCGTCCTTGCCATCCTCGAGGCAGGCGAGGCGGCCCTCGGGGCGGGGGCGGTCGAAACCGGCGTCCAGCGGATGCGCGAGGCAGTCGCAGCCGCTCGCGATGTCGGCGATCGCGAGCTCCTCGCCGAGGCACTTGTGTCTCTCGGCGGCGCCCTTGTGCACTCCGCGCGCGGAACGGATGAGGAAGGCGCGGCGGCCCTCCACGAAGGCACGACGCTCGCCGAGGCGGCCGGCCGGGACGACATCGCGGCAACGGGCTGGCGCGAGATCAGCTGGGTCCAGTTCCTGCGCGCGCAGTACGAGCGCGCGGAAGACTCGCTGCAGCGCACGACCGACCTGGCCGCGGGCCGGGAGGAGGAGCTGGCGTGGGTCGACGTGATCCGCGGAGCCTCGCGCCACGACCTCGGCGACCACGCTGCGGCCGGCGAGTCGCTGCGCTCGGGTGTGGAGCGCGCGCTGCAGCTCGGAACCGGCCAGCCGCTCGGACAGGCGCTCACGCTGCTCGGCCGCTACCACCTCCTGCGCGGGGAGATCGAGGACGCGCTTCACCTCCTCGACCGGGCCCTGGCGGAGGCCGAGGCGCGTGGGATGACCGCCTTCGTCCCCTGGCCGGAGGCATTCCGCGGTGAGCTGGACATTGCGCTTGGCGACCTCGACACCGCCGAGGCGCGCTTCGAGCACGCCTTTGCCCTGGGGTGTCAGGTCGGGGACGCGTGCTGGGAGAGCGTCGGGATCCGGGGGCTGGGCCTGGTCGCTGCGGCGCGCGGAGACATCACGCATGCACTCGACCTCCTCGTCGACGCGCCGAAGCTCTGCCGTCGACTGCCGGACACCTACCTCTGGATCGAGGTCTACGGCCTCGACGCCCTCTGCGCGGTGGCTGTCGACAACGGGGCAAAGGGTGCGGTCGGCTGGATCAACGAGCTCGAGCGGATCGCCGCGCGACGAGGTATCCGCGAGCCCCTCCTGCACGCCACCGTCTACCGAGCACGCCTCGGCGAGCCCGGCGCGCTCGAAGCCGCCCGTTCGATGGCGACACAGATCGACAACCCTAGCGCTCGACCGCCTCCTGGGCTTCGAGCCCGTGACGGCCGGCTAGGCGAGCTCCTCCTGGATCATCTTCGGCGAGGCGTGGATGCAGACGATGTCGAGCCGCTCCTTGCCCACGTTCTTGAACATATGCGGGGTGTTCGGGCCGACCACGGCGATGTCGCCGGGGCCGGCCTCGAACGCGTGGCCGTCCATCGTCAGAAGCGCTCGCCCGCTCCGCACGATCCAGGTCTCGGAGTACGGATGGCGGTGCAGGTCGGGGCCCTCGCCGGGCTGGTTGTAGACGAGGAAGAAGGACACGCCCGAGCCGTACCCCTCTCCCTCGAAGGTCAGCGTCCCGCGAGGGCTCCGTGCGATTTCTCCGTCGGGGATGACGCGGTGCACGGCTAGTCGCTGAGCTGGGCCAGCCGCATCTGATTCCCGGACGGGTCGCGGAAACCGGCGTCGCGCCCGTACGGCTGGTCGGTCGGCTCCTGCGAGAACTCGACGCCCCGGCCCTTGAGCTCGCTGTACGTCCCGTCGATGTCGTCGGTGGCGAAGAAGAGACCGCCGGCGGCGCCCTTCGCAACCAGGTCCTTGAGCTTCGAGGAGGTCTCCTCGTCGAACACCGGCGGGCCGGGCACGGCCATGAGCACGATCGCCACGTCCTTCTGCCCGGGCACCCCCACCGTGAGCCACCGGAAGTTGCCCATCTCCGGCAGGGTCGTGTCGTTGCGAAGCTCGAGTCCGAGCTTCTCCGTGTAGAAGGCGAGCGCCTCGTCCTGGTCCTGGACCCAGACGTTCACGGTCGTAAGGCTCTTGAGCATCGTTCCTACCTCCATGTGAGTCGTTGGATCAACTGCGGCCAAGCTATCCAGCGACTACGAGGCTGTCTTCTCCAAAACTGCTGTCGTGGGCCGCGTCCACGCAAGGAGGACGCAGGTCGGTACCTGCGCCTGGCTGGATGCCGGCGGGAAGGCCGCGCGGTAGGTGGTCGGAGAGGCGCCGAAGGCGCGGCCGAAGCTCGTCGTGAAGGAGCCGACGCTCTTGAGCCCGACCGTGAAGCAGATGTCTGCGACGGAGCGGTCCGTGTTCCTGAGGAGCTCGGCGGCCCGCTCGAGACGGCGGTTGAGGAGGTACTGGTGCGGTGTCTGGCCGAACGCGCGGCGGAACTCCCGGCTGAAGTGCGCCGGCGAAAGGCGGGCTGCACGGGCCAGGGCAGGCACGTCGAGGGGCTCGCGGTAGCGGGCGTCCATCAGGTCCTTCGCCCGCAGCAGGTGGCGCGCCGGCGGGGCCGGAGTGATCGTCACTTGGGCCGGTAGACGAGGACGAGAACGCCTTCCGCGCCGACCGGCCGCGACTCGACGAGCTCGAGCGCCTTCGTCGCGCTCGTGTCTCCGAAGAGCTGCTTGCCCTTACCGAGGACGACCGGGAAGACCATCAGCCGAAACTCGTCCACGAGGCCCTGTTCGACGAGCTCGTCCACGAGGCGACGGCTCCCGTTGACGAGGATGACCCCGTCCTCGTCGTCCTTCAGCTTCGCGAGGTCATCCGTGCCGATCACCGTCGAGTTCGACCACTCGGGATCGGAGAGCGTCGAGGAGACGACGTACTTCGGCATCGTGTTGAACTTGTCCGCGAAATCGCCCTCGCGGCTCGGCCACGCCGCCGCGAAGCCCTCGTAGGTCTTCCGGCCGAGGAGAAGCGCCGTGCTCTCCATCACCTCGTCCAGCTTGAACTTGTCTCCGTCCTCGCCGCGGTTGAACTGGAAAGCCCACCCTCCGCGCTCCATGCCCTCGGAGCCGCCGGGGTCCTCCATGACCCCGTCCAAGGTCACGAACTGCGATACGACGATTCGACCCATGGCTACACAGTAGAGATGAAGACGTTCTTGAGCTCGGTGTAGTGCTCCAGCGCGAAGGGGCCGAGCTCGCGCCCGATTCCCGACTGCTTGAAACCGCCGAACGGAGTCGTCACGCGCACAGAGCTGTTCGAGTTGACCGAGATGTTGCCGGTCTCGAGCGCCCGGGCAACCCGGAGCGCGCGGGCCCCGTCACGCGTCCAGATCGAGCCGGAGAGCCCGTAGACCGTGTCGTTCGCGATGCGGATCGCGTCGGCCTCGTCCTCGAACGGGATGACGGCGACGACCGGCCCGAAGATCTCCTCGCGCGCAGCGCGGTCGTCGTTCGAGACCGGCGAGAGAACGGTCGGCGGGAACCAGTAGCCCGGCCCGTCGGGCGCCGAGCCGCGGAAGGCGACCGGCGCGCCGTCGTCCACGTAGGAGGCGACCTTCTCGCGGTGGTCGGCGGAGATGAGCGGTCCCATCTGCGTCGTGTCGTCGAGCGGGTCGCCGACGCGCAGCGCCTTCACCTCGCGCTCGAGCGCCTCGAGGAACGGCTCGACCGCTGAGCGCTCGACGAGGATCCGGGAGCGCGCGCAGCAATCCTGGCCCGCGTTCCCGAAGACCGCGAGCGGCGCCGAGGCGGCCGCCTTCTCGAGGTCGGCGTCCGCGAAGACCACGTTGGCGGACTTGCCGCCGAGCTCGAGGGTCACGCGCTTGATCGACTGGGAAGCCCTCTCCCCGACGCGGCGGCCGATCTCCGTCGAGCCCGTGAACGCGACCTTCGCCACGTCCGAGTGCTCGACGATCCGCTCGCCCACGGTCCGGCCGGGGCCGTTGACGACGTTCAGCACGCCCTCCGGGATTCCCGCCTCGAGCGCCAGCTTCCCGAGCTCGATCGCGGTGAGCGGAGTGAGCTCCGCCGGCTTGAGGACGATCGTGTTCCCTGCCGCGAGGGCCGGACCCACCTTCCAGCTCGCAATCGGGAGCGGGAAGTTCCACGGCGTGATGAGCCCGACGACGCCGAGCGGCTCGCGGAAGGTGACGTCGACGCCGCCTGAGACTGGGATCTGAGAGCCGAGCAGCCGCTCGGGCGCGCCCGCGTAGTAGTCGAAGACGTCGACGACGCTCCCCACTTCGCCCCGCGCGTCGGAGATCGGCTTGCCGACGTTTCGCGCTTCGAGCTGCGCAAGCTCCTCGACCTTGCCCTCGACCGCGCGCGCGAGGCGCCGAAGCAGCTTGGCCCGGTCGCCGGGTGCGACGTCCCTCCAGGCCGGGAAGGCGGCCTTCGCACGCGCGATTGCCTCGTCCGCCTCTTCGACTCCTGCGCGCGGGAGCTCGGCGAGAACCTGCTCGGTCGCAGGCTCGAAAACCTGCATGGTTTCAGTGCTCACGGCCATTTCGGCGAGCCTATCACCGGCGTCCTAGACGTCGGGAGGCGCGGGTGCCGTCCGCGCCCCGCGCGCCGCACCTGCGCTGGCGGCGACCACGAGCGCGATCGCCGTCACCGCCCGGATCCCGAGCCGCTCGCCGAGGACGACGAAGCCGACGAGAGCGCCGATCGCGGGCTCGAGGCTCATGAGCACGCCGAACACCTGCGTGGGCAGGCGGCGGAGCGCCTCGAGCTCGAGCGACCACGGGATCGCCGACGAGAGCACCGCCACGCCGAACCCCGCCGCCAAGAGCGCGGGCTCCAGCAGCGACGAGCCGGCGCTCGCGACCCCGAGCGGGAGAGCCACGCACGCTCCGACTCCCATGGCGAGCACGAGACCCGTCGGACCAGCGAAGGCCTTCCCCACCCGGACGCCCAGCAGGATGTAGGCGCCCCAGAGGACGCCGGCAGCGAGGGCGAACGCGACGCCGGCCGCATCGAGCCCTTCGCCGATCCCAGGTGCCAGGAGCGCGATCCCGGAGGCGGCCATGGCGACCCAGAGGAAGTCACTCGAGCGCCGCGAGCCGATGAGCGCGACGCCGAGCGGCCCGATGAACTCGAGCGTCACGGCGATCCCGAGCGGGATGCGGTCGAGCGCCTGGAAGAAGCAGAGGTTCATCGAGACGAGCACGAGGCCGAACGCCACGGCGAGCCGAAGCTCGGCCCGCGGCCGGTTCCGGATCCGCGGGCGAAAGAGCAGGCCGAGGACGAGCCCGCCAAAGACGAGCCGTAGTGCGACGACGCCGGTCGGCGTCAGGTCGTCGAAGAGCGACTTGGCTACCGCCGCGCCCAGCTGCACCGACAGGACGGCCACGATGACGAGCGCGGGCGCGGGGACCCGGTCGAGCTCAGCCGCGTGGCTGCGGTTCACGAACCTGAGTCATGCCGGCCCGGGCGACCGGCGCAGAGGGCTCGACCCGGCAGCCGGCGTCACCCTCACA
This sequence comes from uncultured Actinomycetes bacterium, assembly GCA_963766725.1. Taxonomy (GTDB): domain Bacteria; phylum Actinomycetota; class Thermoleophilia; order Gaiellales; family Gaiellaceae; genus DATEOR01. Next base: position 137,145 of record CAVYBK010000010.1, on the reverse strand, counting down.
GCAGCCGATCTTGAAGCGGCAGCGCGGACACTGCCAGGTCTGGTGGCGCCATTCCATCGCGGCGCCGCAGCGGAGACAGCTCTCGGTCACGGGGAGCAGTCTGGCCTCGGGCCAGGACGTTTCTGAGCAGCCCTGGGGCGACGCTCGCAAAGGAGGCAAGCGAGCGGCCCGAGACAGTACGAGTGGTACGGCGAGGGACTGCGAGCGCGGGAAGTGAGTCGATTAGACGCGAAGCGTTGAAGCCGGGCTTTGCCCGGCGAAAGCCGCCGCCACCAGGCGGCTCAGGCTACGCAACCTTCTCGAGCGCCGCCGACCGATTCCTCGAGGAGGTCGAGGACGGCCTCCTCCACCGTCCCCTGCGTGGCCGGCTCCCCCAGGTCGACGTCGCCCAGGCGCTCGAGGGCGCCGCCGATCGTGATCCCGTCGCGGAAGCGGTCGAAGATGCGCGGGTCGATGTACGAGGCGCGGCACACCGCCGGCGTGTTGCCCAGGTAGTACGCGACCTCCTTGACCGCGCGCGCGATCGCCCGCTCCCGGGCGGTCTTCGACCCGGCGGCATGGCCGGAGACTGCAAGGCCGACCGCGGCGAGCACGGTCCCGTGCCAGGTGCGGAAGTCCTTGGCGGAGAAATCCTCGTCGGCGATCTCCTTGATGTACTCGTTGATGTGGTCTGAGCGCACGTCCACCCAGGAGCGGCCGTCCTTGAAGGCGAGGAGCTCGCGGCCGCCGCGCCGTTCCTTCAGCTTCTTCACGACCGCGTACACCTTCGGGTCGACCACCGACTGGACGCGCTTCTTGCCGCTCTTGGCCACGTAGTCGAAGACCAGGAGCCCGTTCGGCCCCAGGGTGACGTGGCGTTTCTGCATCGTTGCGACGCCGTACGTGCGGTTCTGCTCCGCGTAGTCCTCGGTGCCGACGCGGAAGAAGCCGCGGTCGAGGAGTCGCACCGAGCACGCGAGCACGCGCTCCCGCGGGAGCCCCCGCCGGGCAAGGTCCTTCTCCGCCGTCTGGCGGATACGCGGCAGCGCGCGCGCAAACCGCAGCATCTCGTCGAACTTCTCCTGGTCGCGCCGGGCTCGCCATTGCTCGTGGTAGAGGTACTGCCGCCTGCCGGCCGCGTCGGTTCCGACCGCCTGGATGTGCCCGAACGGATACGGACAGATCCAGACGTCCTTCCACGCCGGCGGGATGACGAGCTCGCGGATGCGCTCGAGGACCTCCTCGTCCTCGATCCGCTCGCCGTCCTCGTCCAGGTACTCGAACCCGCGGCCTCGCCCCCGGCGGAGGATTCCGGGCCCCGAGCAGTCGCTGCGGCGCAGTCGTGGCATAGAGGCGCGTTCTTCCCTGCGAGTGCACCGGCCAAAACGGGCGGGCTAGCCTAAGGCCGTGCCTTCTGCCCGCGTGATCGTCATCGTGCTCGCCGCTCTGCTCGCAGGCGTGGCCGCCGCTGCGGCTGCGGTCATGCTCGTCGGAGGCGACGACTCCCGCTCCGCCGAGACCGCGGCGACAGACGCGAGCCAGCCGCTCAGCGGCCCCGAGGTGCGCTTCAGCGGCGCCGACGTCACGACCGGCGCGGTCGTCGGCCTGGGCAAGCTCGAAGGCAAACCGGTGGTCGTGACCGTCTGGGCGTCGTGGTGCGCGGCCTGCCCGAAGCAGGCCGAGCCGCTGCGCCGCTTCGTCGCAGCGAACAACAGGGTGGCCGTCCTCGCAGTGGACACACAGGAGGATGCCGAGGCGGCGCGCGCGTTCCTCACCGCCAACGACCTCAGCCTGCCGACGATCGCCGACGAGGACGGGCATATCGCGGCGAAGCTCGGCGTCCGCGAGCTGCCGACGACGCTCTTTCTGACGAGCGACCATCGGGTCGCGATCATGTGGGACGGCCCGGCCGGGATCGGGCGCCTCAAATCGGCCGCGCTCGCCGCCGCCCGTGCCGGCTAGGCGTCCTGGGCGATGAGCACACTATGAATGTGCGCGCGATCGTCCTCCTCGAAGACGAGCCGCGGTTCCGGCCGTTTCCGTTCGCGCTCCCGAACACGCCGGCTCTGGCGAGCTCGATCCGAAACGCGGAGCGGCTGTTGTCCCGCTCGCCGGGTCGCTTCGACGGGCCGATCGCCTTCTGCCACGGCGTCTCGCCCGACGGCGCGGTGCTCCGCCGGTCGGGCCGATACGCGGAGGCAATGGTCGTCTTCGAGGAGCCGACGCTTGCCTACAAGCTCGGGTTCGCCCTGGGCGTCCAGCTCTTCGTCGAGCGGGAGGAAGGCGTCGTCCTCTTCCAGCTCCGCGCAGCGTCGATCGGGCGTGATCCGCTCCTCTGGACCGCGTCCGCGTCAGGAGGCTTGATGCCTCGCGAGGAGCCCCGGACCGCAGTGCTCGCCGACGCCGCCGAGGAAGTCGCGTTCCGCGAGGACGACCTCGAGGGCTTCCGGCCGGTCGCGCTCTGCCTCAACGACGATTCGGGCTCGGCCCTCGTCGTCTACCACGCGCGGCTTCGCTCGGGAGCCGAGCCGGTGCCCGACGAGACGAAGGTCGCGGAGCTGCACTGGGCAGCATCCCCGTCGGAGATCGGAGCGCAGGTGTCGGGCGACACGGTCGCGTGCTGGGCCGCACTCGAACGCTGGCGGGAGTCGCTACGGGAGGGCGCCGCGACCTAGGCCGCTTCTTCGGAATCGGGGTCGCCGGTGACCTTGTTCCACCAGGTCGACTCCCGGTCCTTCAGCTGGCTCTGGATCTGCTGGACGTACGTGGCGAGCTCGCTCTCCTTGTTGGCGAGCTTCTCCTCCAGGTCCGCCAGCTCGGACTCGCGCCGCTCGAGCTTGTCCTCGCGGATCTCGGTGTCCGCCTCGACGCTCGCCTCGCGCTGCTCGACGCTCATCTCGCGGTCGTCGAGCTCGCGCATCCGGTCGCGGATCGTCTCCTCCATCTCGGCGAGACGCTTCTCCTTGCGCTCGAGGCGCTTCTTCGCAGAGTCGGTGAGCTGCTCCGAGTTCGAGAGCTCGGCATCCTGCTCGGCCAGCTCGCGTTCTCGCTCCTTGAGGCGCTCCTCGTACTCGTCGAGGTCGCGTCCGCGGACACCTTCGGTCTCGACGCGGCCAAGATGCGCCTCGCGCCGGCCGAGATCGGCCTCGCGGGCGGCGAGCTCGAGCTCGCGGGTCTCGAACTCCTTCAGCCGGGCGACGGCATCCTCGGTCGCCTGGCCCTGGCCTGAAAGCTCTGCCTCGAGGCGCTGGGCGTCGCCGCGCAGGCGCTCCTGCTTGGCGAGCACCTCCGATTCCCGCTCCTCGATGACCTCCTGGCGCGCGGTCAGCGCGGCGAGCTGCTTCTGCAGCTCGCGCTCGCGGTGCGCGACGTTCTGCTCGGCCGAGCCCGTCGCCTTCTCCTGCTCGCGGACGGCCGCCTCGCGCTGGGCTAGCGCCTTCTCGCGCGCCTCCTGGCGCGCCTTGGCCTCGGCCTCGCGGGCGTCGATCGCCGCCTCGCGGCGGGTGACCTTCGTCTCCTGCGCGGCAAAGCTGGAGGCCTGCTTCTGGAACTGCGCCTCGCGGCGCTCGAACTCCTTGGTCGCGTCCTTCAGCTCGCGCATGCGCGCCTCGACCTGAACCTCGCGCTCGGTCGAGAGCGTGTCCTGGGCGACGACGCGGTTCTCGAGCTCGGAGAGGCGCTCCTTCTCGGTGCGCACCATCGTCAGCTGCTCGTTGACGCGCCGCTCGCGCTCCTCGAGCTCTGTCTCGGCGGCGGCGAGCCTCGCGGCCCGCTCGTCGAGCTCGGCGGAGCGGCCGCTCGTGTCCACCTGGAAGTCGGTCGTGCGCGAGCGGGCGGTCGTTTCGAGGTCGACTACCGCGGCCTGGAGGTCGCGTTCCCTGGCCAGCGCGGCGGCCAGCTCTCCGCGGAGCGCCTCGACGTCGGCATCGGGCACGCCGTTCGCGGCGGGAAGCGGGGGCGCGAAGCCCTCGTCCCCGGGCGGCGGCGGAGCCTGGGACTCGGCCTCCCCGTCAGCGCGACCGAGCTTCGCCCGCAGGCCGGTGCCGAACCCGGTCTCGGTGTCGCTCGTGTGCGCGTGCTCAGCCATGTCTTCCGCAGCTGACATCGGCTAGAAGAAGATTCCTCTGAAGTTCAGGAAGGCCGGCCCGAGGATGATGATGAACATCGCCGGGAAGATGAAGAGCGCGGTCGGGAAGAGCATCTTGATCGGCGCCTTCATCGCCTTCTCCTCGGCGGCGGCCTGACGCTTGTTCCTCGTGTCGGTCGCCTGGACGCGGAGGATGCGGCCCAGGGAGATACCGAGCTGGTCGGCCTGGATGATCGCGCGGACGAACGATGCGAGCTCGGACGCCTCGACGCGGTCGACCATCTTCAGGAGCGCCTTCGCGCGCGTCTCTCCGATCCGCATCTCGCCGAGAGCGAGCCCGAACTCCTCGATGAGCGGCCCCTCCATGTGCTCCGTCAGCTTCTGGATCGCGGCGTCGAAGCCGAGACCGGCCTCCACACTGACCGCGAGGAGGTCGAGCGCGTCCGGCATCGCGGCCCTGATCTCGTCGCGCCGGGCGCGTGCCTTGAAGGACACGACGACGTCCGGGAGCATGAAGCCGAGGAGCGCGAAGACGACCGCGAGGAGGATCGGGAACGCTCCGCCCACCATGCCGCCGACGATGAGACCGCCGACGACGCCGCCGATCGCGGCCGCGGCCTTCGAGGCGAGAAACGTGGTCGGCGAGATGACGCGCCCGAGGCCGGCGCCCATGAGGCGGGCGCTGACCGCCTCCACCGTCATCCGCGGGTTGACCTTGAGGACGCCGTGGGCGAGGCTCAGCTTCATCGGATCGACGACGCGGGCGCCGAACGACTCCTCGGGCCGGCCGCTGGACGGACGGCGCGACTTGCCGTAGTTGGCGGCGCGGCGGATCGAGCCATGACGCTCGCGGGCGGGCAGGGTGGCCGCCTCGCCGATCAGGTAGACGGCGGCGCCGAGAGCTGCGATTGCGAAGAAAAGGACGAAGATCATGGCTCCTAGCCTTTGAACGAGACGATCTTCTTCAGCACCGCCGAGCCGATGCCCATCATCACGAAGATGAGGAGGATGAGCTTGTGGCCGGTCGAGGTGTAGAGAAGCGGCTCCATGTATTGGCGGTTGATGGCGTAGATCGCCGTGCCGACCACGAAGGGCAGGCCGATGAGGACGTAGGCGGACATGCGTCCCATCGCGGTGAGGCCCTTGATCTTGCGACGGAACTGCTGCCGCTGGCGCACCGTGTCGGCGACCATGTCGAAGAGCCCGGCGAGAGACCCGCCGACCTGGCGCTGGATGGTGACGGCGCTCATGACGAACTCGAAGTTCTTCGAGCCGATGCGAACGGCCATCTCGGTCAGCGCGTCGTCCATCGGGCGGCCTAGGCGGGCCTCGGTGAGAACGCGCTTGAACTCGCGATGCGCGGGATCGACGCCCTCGTCGACAACGCTCTGCATGCCCTGGCGGAAGCTGTGCCCGGCCTTGAGGGAGGCTGCCATCGTCACGAGGATGTCCGGCAGCTGCTCCTCGAAGGCGTTCAGGCGCTTCTTGGCCTTGTGCAGCACGACGAGGTAGGGGACGGAGACGCCGCCGACGAAGGCGAGCGCGATCGCCCACACGGGCGGCTCGAAGAGCGCCGCCACGAATCCGCCGACGAGGCCGGCGGCCAGCATGATGTACGCGAACTCGGCGGTCTTCAGCGGCAGGTCGGCGCGCTGAAGGATCTGGTCGAGCTTCTTCCACTGGCGGAACTTGCCGAAGACGCTCTCGGTCGCTTTGAAGAGCGGCATGAAGAACGCCATCTTGCGGCTCTCACGCTCGCGCTTGACGACCTGGCGCTTGTGGCTCGCGACGTGCGGCTCCAGGCGGCCCTTCAGCCAGGTGCCCTTCGGCGCTGCGAGCGCGAACGCCACGGCGAGGAGGGCGAGGAGGCCGACAACGCCGGCGAGCACCGGCAGGCCCCAGTCGCTCGTATAGAAGAACGACGGAAGGACGGGCGACGGCTTGGCGGGCGCCGGGGGCGCCTGGCCGGGGGCCGTCACGGTCTGGGTGACCTCGTCGCCGCCGGGGAACTCGACGGCCAGCTCGAGCTCGTCGCCGGGGCGGGCGTTCGACATGTACTCCATCTGCCACGTCCGGCGGAGATCCTGCGCGATCGAGTTGTAGACCTCGGCGAGGACCTGCGGCGACGCGGCTGTGTAGTACTGCCCGTTGGTGTCTGACGCGATCTGCTGCAAAGCGTCGGGGGAGAACTGGTTGCCCTCGATGCCGATCGCGTACACGGCGACGCCTGCATCCTGCGCGGCCTGGATCGCATCGTCCAGCGTCGCGCCCGTGGGAGACTCGTTGGCCCCGTCGGTGAGGAGGATGAGCACGCGGGCGGGCATCGTCTCGCCACCCAGCAGATGGGAGCCGTTGACGACGGCGTCGTAGAGCGCGGTGCCACGCTACCGTGTCGGGCGTGATCGTCCGCAGCGCCGATTCGGCGTCGGTCGTGGACGTCGAGAAGCCCGTCAGCGAGAACGCGGTCGACCCGAACGCGAGGACGGACACTCGGTCGGCCGGCGGCTTGGCCGCGACGAACGCGCGCGCTGCGGCCGTGGCCTGGTCGAGCGCCTGGCCCGCCATCGACCGCGAGCGGTCGATGGCGATCACGACGCTCTTCGAGGCGCCGATGTTGGTCGCCGTCAGCCCGGCCACGGGCGCGCCGTTCTGCGTCAAGCCGGGGGCCTGCGACGTCGTCGACGGCGCGAGCACCGTCACGCTGATGCGCGGGAACTCGCTCGTGTCGACGGCCTTCACCTCCCCAGCCGCGTAAGCGGCCGGGGCGAGGATCAGGACGGCGGCGATTGCGAGAAGCGCTCGTCTCACTGGAACCCGCCGAAGCTCGCCGCGGTGAAGCTGGGCTTGAAGTTCGGGTCTTCCTGCTGGAAGAACGTCGCCGGCAGGGTGACCCCGTTGGCGGCCAGCTTGTCGAGGAAGTGAGGCTTGAGCCCGGTGCAGCTGAGCGGCGAGAGCAGGCGGCTGATCTGGGCTGCGGCGCTCTCCTCATCGGGAGGCTTCGCGAGGAAGATGTCCTGCAGCGTGATCACGTCCGACTCCATCCGCAGCACCTCGGTCACGTGGCTGATCCGGCGCGAGCCGTCCACGAGACGGGTGATCTGGATGAGCAGGTCGAATGCGCTCGCCACCTGCTCGCGGATCGCGCGGAGCGGGAGCTCGACGCCGGCCGTCAGGACGAGAGTCTCGAGACGGGCCAGCGCGTCGCGCGGCGAGTTGGCGTGGATCGTGGTGAGCGAGCCCTCGTGGCCCGTGTTCATCGCCTGGAGCATGTCCAGGGTCTCGGGGCCGCGGACCTCGCCGACGATGATCCGGTCGGGGCGCATGCGCAGGGCGTTGCGGACGAGCTCGCGGATCTTGACCTCGCCCTGGCCCTCGATGTTGGGCGGGCGGGCCTCGAGCGTGATCACGTGGTCCTGCTGGAGCTGGAGCTCGGCCGCGTCCTCGATCGTGATGATGCGCTCGTCGCCGGGGATGTAGGCGGAGAGCGCGTTCAGGGTCGTCGTCTTACCGGTACCGGTACCTCCGGAGACCAGCACGTTCAGCTTGCCCTGGACGCAGGCGGCCAGGAAGTGCGCCGACTTTGCCGTGAGCGAGCCGAAGTTGATGAGGTCGTCCATCGTGTACGGGTCGCGGGAGAACTTCCGGATGGTGAGCGTCGGGCCCCGCAGCGCAAGCGGCGGGATGATGGCGTTCACGCGGCTGCCGTCCGGCAGGCGCGCGTCCACCATCGGCGACGCCTCGTCCACGCGGCGGCCGACCTGGGACACGATCTTGTCGATGATGCGCAGGAGGTGCGCGTCGTCGACGAAGGTCGAGTCGGAGAGCTCGATCTTGCCGGCGCGCTCGATGTAGATCCGCTCGCCGCCGTTGACCATGATCTCGGTCACGGAGTCGTCGCGGAGGAACGGCTCGAGCGGGCCGTAGCCGAGGATGTCGTCGGTGATCTCCCGGACGAGCTGGCGACGCTCATCGCGCGTCAGCGGCGTCCGGTCGAGGGCGAGCTGCTCCGTGACGGCCCGAAGGACGCGCTCGGAGAGGTCGCCCGTCGACTCGGCCGTGAAGAGCTCGGGGCCGAGCTTGGCGATGCAGGCGTGATGGACGCGGGTCTTGAGCTCCGCGTACGGGTCGGCGACACCGCGCTCCTGCGGTGCGGCGGCGGCCAGAGGCTCCGTGCGGGCGGCCGTGGTCTCGGCGAGGCTCGAGCCCGTGCCGTTTCCGTTGCCGCCCTTGAGGCGATCGTGGAGTCCCATGGCTATGCCCGGCTGAAGAGCCGTCGCTTCTGCACCTTGACCGTCTCGACCGGCGACAGGCCCTTCGCCATCTCACGCATCGCGCGCGAGAAGTCGGCCTTGTCGTCGGCGAGGACGAGCGGGGTGCCCCGGTTGACGGCGAGGGGGACCTTGCCGTCGCTCGGGAGCTCGAAGCGAACCTTGACCTCGAGGGCGCCTTCGACCTCGCCCGGCTTCATCCCGACCTTCGAGTTCGCGCGGTTCAGGACGACGCGAATCCGGTTCTGCGGGAATGCGAGCAGCTCGAGCGTCTGCAGGCTGAGGCGGACGTTCTTCAGGGTCGGGACGTCGAGCCCGCAGACGAGCAGGAGCTCGTCGGTGCGGTCGAGCGTCGCGAGCATCGGCCCGTGGAAGAACGGCGAGGTGTCGACGACGATCACGTCGTACGACTCCCGCGCAACCTCGAGCAGGCGGGCGAGCTTGGCCTCGGTGACGAGCTCGGCGTCCTCCGGGCGCAGCGGCGCCGGCAGGATGTCGAGCCCCGACGGATGGTGCGTCGTATACCCGGCGAGCTTCTCGGAATCGAGCTCGCCCGGCGCGACGACCAGGTCGTAGATCGTCTTCTCCGGCTCGAGACCCAGCATGATCGCTGCGTCGCCGAACTGGAGGTCGAGGTCGAGGAGGAGGGTGTTCTTGCCCTCGTACTTCGCGAACGTACACGCGAGATTCGTCGCCGTGACCGTCTTGCCGGTTCCGCCCTTGGGCGAGAACACGGTCACGATCCTGCCGCGCCGAGGCGCGTGGCTTCCAGCGCCGACTGTCCTGCGGCCGGAGTGGCTGGCCTTGCGGATCGAGAAGACGACGTTCTCGGTCATCTGCGGCAGGAGGAGGACGTCGGACACGTCAGCCTCGAGCGCCTGCTCCAGCAGGGCGGATGCCTCGCCGGAAGCGAGCAGGATCACAGGCGACTGCGTGTGCTCGCGGATCGCCGCGAGCTCGTCCTCCGGCAAGCCGGAGTTGCGCGTGCCGTGGAGCACGACTTGGAGGTGGCCACCGGTCAGCGTGGCGGCGGACTCCGTCACCCCTTCGCTCCAGCCGACCATCTCGACTTCCGAGTGGCGGCCGAGAGCTTCGCGGAGCTCGGCGAGACCGTCGCAGCTGCCCGTGACGAAGACGCGAACCTTCTCGCGCGTCGTGACAGGAGTCTCGAGGCTCATGGCTGGGGCGTCCTTTCAGTCTGGAACGGATCGACGAGAAGCTTGCGAAGCTGGGCCCTGGTCATCCCGTCGGCGAGGACGGTGCCCGACCATTCGAACCCTTCCGGGCTATCGGCAGCGTCGGTCGTCGGCCTGAGGCTCAGAGACCAGTCGCCGGTCGTGAAGATCCAGAAGAGCTTCTCGGCCTGCGCGTCGGTGACTGCGAGCACGATCGACTGGTCGCCCGTGCGGCTCGTGACGCGGCCGCTCGGATCCTCGACCTCCGGCGCCTGGAGCACCAGGATGTCGCGGAGGACGATGCGGGAGACGTTCTGGCTGTCCGCGCTCTTTACCTCCCACGCGCCGACCACGTCGACGTGGTCGCCCGTCTCCAGCGTGCCCGAGAGCAGCTGGTTGGCGTCGCCGGGCAGCTGGAACGCGCGGAGGTTGCCGGTCAGCTGAGCCCGGATGCCCTGCTCGCCTTCGGTGGCGAAGCGCAGGAGCGAGACCTGCTCGCCGGCGTAGATCGGCTCCGACGTGACCTTGCCCGCCAGATCCTCCGGCTGCACGATCGCGCCCGGGGTGACCGAGGACTTCGCGACCTGCGTGCTCGCGAGCTGGGCCGAGATGTCGTCACCGGCCGTTCCGGCAGGAAAGTCTGCTTTGGCCACCCAGACAGTGGTCAGTACCTGACCCTGCTGGATGTCCTGCTTCTGCTGCTTCACATAGAAGCTGGTCATCATCGCCGCGAGCACGGCAAGCGCCACGGCGATCGCGATGTTACGAAGGCGATAAGTCATTGCACCACGTCTTTCTCAGTTCGAATTTGGGTCTATTCCACGAGCGAAACGTTCGTGACGCCGAAATCGGGCGGCGCGTCACTAGCCTTTTCGGCTTGAATGCCGTCCCACGTGACACTCACGAACTCGCCGAGGAGAATCTCGTTCGAGCCGTGGAGGTCGAGTCCGCTGAGCCGGAAGCCCGCCCAGCCGACGATCTGGTACTTCGCGCCCGTTCCCGCTCCGGTCAGCTTGCGGTAGATCGGGAAGAGCAGAACGTCGCCGATCCGGTCAGCCAGGTTGTCGCCGATGTGCGACGAGCTGAACATGTTTCCCGTGATCGCGTCGTAGTCGCCGAGGCCCATGTACTGGTCCCAGCCGTTCGTGATCAGGTCGCCGAGGTCGCTTGTGCCCGACGTGTCCACCGGTGAGGTTGATGAAGCCGAAGTTGCCCGCGCCGTTCGGCGAGCCGTTCTCCTTGAAGTGCTGGTAGACGAGCTGGGTCGGGCCGGAGCACGGATTCGGGTTGCACTGGAGCTTCGGATGCTTCTCGTCCACGACGATCGGGACGACCCACTTGCGCCTGCGTCGGGTAGCCGGCGCGCGCCGAAGCGGTCGCGTGCACGGTCACGGACTTGATGCCGAGCATCTTCGAGAAGAAGCCGGGCGCCGGACGCGACCCGCTCACGGTGATCGTGTCGTCCGGGAAGACCTGCGACTCGAAGGTGATGTTCATCGTCCCGCCGCCGTTCTTCGCGGCGTACTGGCTTGCGAGCGTCGAGGCGGTCGCCGTGCCGTCGGGAAGCGCCTGCGCGCCTGCGAGCGCGGCCGCGTCGACGGTCGCCTGCAGGCTGCGGTCGGCGCGGTACCAGGAACCGATGTCGAGCACCGCTGCGGCCATCGCCAGAAGGACGGCGAGAAAGAGGATCGTGATGACGTATGCCTGGCCGCGGCTCTGCTTGTGCCTGGTCATTCCACACGCTCCGTGTTCTGGCTCTGGAGCGTCCCGGACTTCACGACGACTCCGAGCAAGCTGATCGAGTAGGGATAGGTCGCCTTGACGGTCACGTCAGAGCCCGGATCCCAGTTGGAGGTAGGGGTGACGAAGACCTTGAGCTTCGACTGGTTCAGGTTGTTGGCCGACGCGCGAACCTTCGACTCGACCTTGGACTGGCGCTGCGTGTCGGGCAGGTACCGCGCCACCGAAGCCTGGCGCGAGCCTGCGCGCACGGCATCGGTGAGGGCGAGGTAGTTGTTGAACGCGATGCCGAACTGGATGACACCGAAGAGCAGGATCGCGAGCACGGGAAATACGAGGGTGAACTCCACCATCGTCTGGCCCTGCTGTCGCTTTCTCCGAAACTTGGTGAACACTGGAATTGGCTCTTCTTTCGGTCGCGTTACGTGATTTCTTCAGTCCTGCTTTGCATGACGAGGGGCGGGCGCCCATTTCTCGCGAGTGCCCGCCCCTCGCCGATTCCTCAAACGATTAGAGGACGCTGACCACCGACATGATGTTTCTCTCGATGCCGGAGGACAGGAACAGGAGAGCGCCGATGATGAGAACCGTGATGACGGCGAGAATCACGCCGTACTCGGCCATCGTCTGACCCTCTTCCCGCCTGCGAATGGCGGCGAACAGCTCGGTGAGGTAGGTCATTTTGCGAGGTCACCTCCCTTCGTCATCCCGGGCACGCATTCGATGCGCACACAACTGCAAAATGTGGAGTGCGAGAGTGGAACTTCTTGCTGCATGTGGGCCTCGACAATCGGGCGCACGCTTATGGTCACGACGATGAAACCTCCGCTTCGCTTTGGCGTGACCGCTCCGCCGTTTGGCTCCACAAACTGGACGGAGCATCGTCGCTAGTTCGGAGCGGGAGAATCCCCCTCCGTAGGGATTCGACCTCGACCGGCGGCCTTTGCCCCGGAAGGGGGATGACCCGCACCTCGATCGCCGCTTCGCTCAATGAGTCCGTACTGCGGCAACGGATGACGTCTGAAAGTGATTCGCGCCGAAGTGGCGGCCTCGGCGCCCGACAACGGGAGCAAAGGCAATGCCACAAAGCAACTCTTGGCGGGATCTGATCCGCCTCGTACTCTTCACTTTCGCCGCCTGGGCCCTTTGGGCTCTCGGCAGGAACGATGCGAAGCCCGGTGCCGTCGAAGAGACGGAGACCACCGAGGCGACGCGCAAGCGGAGCGGCTTCTCGAAGCGCCGCCTCGCGACGAGCCTCGCATTCGCAACCCTCTTCTTCTCGGGCGCGGCCTTCACGGCCGGCGCAGGCGACCAGGCCGCGTGCCTCGTCGACGACTGCACCCCCGCAGCCGAGTCGGCCACCACGTCCACGGAAGAGTCGGAGGCCACAGATCCCCCGGTCGCCGAAGACCCGGCCGCCGAGGATCCGGCTCCGGAAGCACCGGCCGCCGAGGATCCTCCCGCCGACGATCCGGCTCCGGCCGACGACGGCACAGCCGGTGGCTCGGACGACGGCCAGCCGGCCGACCAGCCTGACGACCAGGGTGACTCCGCTGACCAGCCCTCGGACGACGGCGCAGCTCCCGCGTCGGGCGACGAGGACGGTTCTTCGGCCGGTGGCGGCAATGCCTCCGGCGGCGACAACGGCTCCGGTGGCGGCGATCAGTCCGCCGAGGAGCCCGACAGCCCGGCTGCCGGCCCCGGCTCTGAGAGCCACGCCGGAGACGATCAGTCTCAGAGCCAGGCCGCCGACTCGCCGGTCGACGTCGACGCGGCGCACGATGCCGCCGTCGACGCCGAGAACGCGAGCTCCTTCGGCACGTTCTGGCTGCATCGCACGCTTCCCGACCCGACTCCGCCGGCCCGGCGCCTGGAACCCCGCTTCGCGCGGAACCTCGCGTCGGTCTCGCGGAGCCAGCACGTCGACTGGGCCCTCGTGCTCGGCGTCGTGCGCGCCCAAGGCCATCGCGGGTCCGTGCCGGCCACGAAGGCGAAGCTCCGAAGCCTCGCCTCGCACCTCCGCCGCCTGCATGCGTCGCAAAACGCGTGGCAGGCCGTGCTCGCCCTCGAGGGCCGCACGAGCTTCGCGGACCGGACGATCGCACTTCGGAACTACAACCGCGCAGTCGGCCTCCGGACGCTCGTCCGCGGGCTGGTCGCCTCCAAGGCCGCGCTGCGGGACCGCGTGCTCTCCGACCGGAGGATCGACATCTACGCCGGCGGTCGCAGCGACATCGCGGCCGGCCGCGAAGACGTCCGCATCCTCGCGCTCCTTCGCTATCTCGCGGAGGCGCACGGCCAGGTGACGGTCTCGTGCCTGCTCACCGGCCACGGGCTCTACGCCCGCCCGGGTGTCGTCTCGGCCCACATCTATGGTGAGGCCGTTGACATCTCCGCACTCGGCGGCGTGTCGATCTACGGCAACCAGCAGCCCGGTGGCGTGACGGAGAAGGCGGTTCGCAACATCCTCCTCCTCCCGGTGGAGCTCCGGCCCAAGCAGGTCATCTCCCTGCTCGGGATGGGCGGCCCGTCGTTCGCACTGGCCGACCACTACGACCACATTCACGTCGGGTACTGATGGGCGCCGTCCTGCTTCGACAGGACGGAAGCCCGGTGTGTGAGCGGTGTCTTCTGGCGGAGACGCCGCTCACACGGCTCAAGGGACTCCTTGGGCGCCGAGGGCTCGAGCAGGGCGAAGGACTTCTCCTTCGCCCTGCCGCGTCCATCCACACGTTCTTCATGCGCTTTCCGATCGACACCGTGTGGGTCGACCGGGACCTGAACGTCCTCAAGGTCTCGCATGACGTGGCGCCCTGGCGCACCGCGGCCTGCAAGGGCGCGAAGGGCGTCGTCGAGATGGCGGCCGGCGAGGCGAAGCGCCTCGGCGTGTCCGCCGGCGACAAGCTGACCCTCCAGTAGCTCTCAAGCGCCGGGCGCCCGCGGCCGATTCGACACCCGTGAGACGCGCAGTCGCCGCCTTCGTCTCGCCGCTCGAAAGCTCGCCGCAGGCCGTCCTCCGGCGGGCGGTCGCCGGCCTGCTCTTCGTTTACGCGGGCCTGCTCCTGCTCGAAGGCACGGTCTCGGGCAACGGCGTCTCGCCCGTCGCGATTCTGATGATGGGCGTCTGTGTCGCGATCTGGCGCGAATGGGGCGGCCGGAGCGTACGCGACTGGGGGCTCGTGCTCGTCTGCTTCCTCGGCTACGCGGCCGGGGCGAACGCGCTGCCGGACATCGGCGTCGACGTGCACTTCACGCCCCAGATCGACGCCGAGCGGTTCCTCTTCTTCGGCCATCTGCCGACGATCTGGCTGCAGCAGCACCTGCACCACGGGACGGGCCCGCTCGAGGTCTTCTCGATCCTCATGTACCTCTCGCACTTCGTCGTCCCCGGCCTCCTCGCCTCGCTCATCTGGCTCTACTGGCCGGGCCGCGGGTTCGGCGACCTCCTCTTCGGGATCCTGCTCGTCTCGCTCCTCGGCGAGATCACGTTCTTCCTCGCGCCGACGGCGCCCCCGTGGATGGCCGGGGACATGGGCTACATCCCGCACGTCGACCACGTGATCAGACAGGGGCTCTACGACCTCGGCCTCGGCTCGGTCGCAGACCGGAAGGACGCGGCGGGCTCCTACAACCTCGTCGCGGCAGTGCCGTCGCTCCACGCGGCCTGGCCGGTCATCGGCCTGCTCGTCATCCGCAAGCACGGCCTCCCGCACTGGCTCTTCGGCGCGCAGGCGCTGCAGGCGCTGGGCGTCGCGTTCGCGGTCGTCTACGCCGGCGAGCACTACGCCGTCGACGTGATGGCGGGGGTCCTCTACGCGCTCGTCGCCTGGTGGATCCTCGGCCGGCTCCTCGCACTCGGCCAGGCCCACATGGAGAAGCGGAGGCAGACGGCATGAACCGCCTGCGCATCGTCCTCCGCCCTCTCGACCGGCTGGCGCTCTTCCTCGACTCGGGGGGAGCCGCGCAGCAGCCGGGAGCGGCGCGCCTCCGTCGAGGCCTCGCCGTGGTCACCCTCGTCTTCGCGCTGCTCGCCTCGTTCCGCTCGATCGACCGGGGCGGGATGCTCTCGCCCGGGGCGCTCCTTCTCGCGGTGCTGGCCTTCGCGCTCTACTCGAACCGCGGCGGGCGCTTCGTGCGGGATTGGCTGCCCGTCTTTCTCGCCTTCATCTGCTACGGCCTCGTGGCGAAGGCCGTGCCCGATCTCGGCCTGCAGGTCCACTACACGCCCCAGATCGACGCCGACCGCGTGCTCGGCTTCGGCCACCTCCCGACGACGTGGCTCCAGTCGCACCTCTACCACGGCGAGACCGGGCCGCTCGAGATCTTCTCGCTGCTCATGTACCTCTCCCACTTCGTCGCCCCGGTCGCCCTCGCGTGCCTGATCTGGCTGCGCTGGCCGGGCCGCGGGTTCAACGAGCTCCTCTACGGGATCGTCATGGTCTCCTTCCTCGCCGAGATCGCCTTCCTGCTCGCCCCGACGGCGCCTCCGTGGCTCGCGGCCGAACACGGCCTCATCCCCCCGGTCGACCCCGTCCTCAAGAACGCGCTCACCGACCTCGGGCTCGACGAGCTCGCGAAGGCCAAGGGGGACGCCGGCCTCTACAACGTCGTCGCGGCGGTGCCGTCGCTGCACGCCGCCTGGCCCATGATCGGCCTGCTCGTCATCCGCAAGTACCACCTGCCGCGCTGGCTCTTCTGGACGCAGCTGGTCCTGACCGTGGGCGTCTGCTTCGCCATCGTCTACACCGGCGAGCACTACGTGGCGGACATCCTCGCCGGCTTCGCCTTCGCGCTCGGCGCCTGGTGGCTGGTTCAGTGGGCCCTCTCGGCGGGGCGCTCTCAGGTGCCGGTCACGCCGCCGGGGGCGGAAGCAGCACCCGCAGACCGCGCGGCCTGACCTCGAAGTCGAGCGGCGCCGGGAGGATCACGGGCTCGCCGTCGACCGCGGCATGCAGATGGTCGCGGGAGGCCTCGAGCCGAAACCGCTCGGCCTCCCACTCGCTCCATCCCTCCGCCCGCTCGAGGCTGCCGGCGACCACGCGACCGAAGAGCCCGAGCAACGCGCGCCGGCTGACCGCCTCGATGACGTAAGCGTGAAGACGGCCCTCGTCCAGATGTTCGCGTCTGCCGAGATCGGCCATGCTCTGCATCGCATAGCCGTTGTTCGCCACGAGCACGACGAGAGCGGAGCGATGTTCGCGCCGGCCCTCGGCCTCGAGCGAGAGATCGAGCGGCGTGCGGCTGCGGCCGAGCGCCGCCGGAAGCATGCGGGCGAGCGCGACGAGTCGGTTCCTCGTCTTCTTCGCCGGGTCGTGGACGAAGCTTGCGTAGAGGCCGAGGGAGACGTTGTTCACGAACCAGTGCTCACCCGCGCGGCCGATGTCGACGCGGCGCTCTTCGCCGTCGAAGGCCGCGAGGGCGGCGATGGGGTCCTCGACGTCGAGGCCGAGGTCGCGCGCGAAATGGTTCCGCGTCCCGAAAGGGATGCACACGAAGGCCCTGTCCTCCTCCGCGACGACGCCGGCGACCGGCGCGAGCGACCCGTCCCCTCCGGCCATGCCGACCGGGCCCGTCGCTTCACGGGCCAGAGTCGCGGCATCGTCCTCCTGCGTGAGGAGATGGACGTCCAGCCCACGCTCTCGCGCCCGAGCGGCGAGCTCCTCCGCGGACGGGCTCTGGTCCCCCGACCGCGGGTTTATCAGGAGAAGACCGCTAGACAGCGCCTTCGATGGCGTGCAGCGTCCAGGCCGGCCCGATCCGCACCAGGTGGCCGTCCGGGTCGGCGAGGTCGTAGACCTCGGTGCCGAAGCGCGTCCTCGTCACCCTGCCGGCGATCCCGTGAGTCTCGAGCCGCTCCACCTCGCCTTCGATCTCGTCCGCGGCGAGCTCCAGCCGGACCGCCCCGCCCACCTCACGGCCGCGATCGGGATCCCACGTCAGCACCAGGAACGTCTGCTGCTCGAGGACGAAAAAGGCGCTGTGCGCGTTCTCACCCTCGTCGTACGCTGCCGCGGGCCCGTAGCCGAGCAGCCGCGAGTAGAAGTCGATCGACTGGTCGAGGTCGGTGACGTAGAGGTGCACCGCCGTGACGAGCCCGGTCACTTCGCCTTCTTCTCCGCCGCGCGCCGGCGGTCACGCTCCTTCTTCTTGCGCTGGCGGTCGTTTCGCCACCGCTTTAGAGGCCGAGATCCGCGTCCCATCAGGCCTTGGAGCTTATAGAGTTGCCCGCCGTGCCGCTCGACCCCAGCCGCACCGTCGACGAGCTGAACGAGCTTCGAGAGCTCACCGGCGACGAGGAAGGCGCCCAGCGCGTCGCGTGGACGGACACCTGGGTCCGCGCGCGCGAATGGCTCTCCGGAAAGCTCGAGCCGCTCGGCGTCGAGGAGGAGACCGACGAGGCCGGGAACCAGTGGTTCACCCTCGAAGGCGCATCCGACCGCGCGCTCCTGATCGGCGGGCACATCGACTCCGTTCCGAACGGCGGCTGGCTCGACGGGGCGCTCAACGTCGTCGCGGGCCTCGAGGTGCTGCGCAGGATCGCGGACGAGGGACAGCCGCCCTTCACGGTCCGCCTGGTCAACTGGGCGGACGAGGAGGGAGCGCGCTTCGGCCGGAGCCTCTTCGGGTCCAGCGCGGCCGCGGGATCGATGTCCGACCAGGACGAGCTCAGGGTCCGCCGCGACGCGGACGGCAACCCGCTTCCCGACGCGCTCGCGCGCCAGGGAGTCGACCTCGACGCGGCCGTGAACGCGCGCGGCCAGCTGGAAAACGCCGCCGCCTACCTCGAGCTCCACATCGAGCAAGGGCCGGTGCTCGAGTCGATGGACCTGCCGCTCGGCGTCGTCCTCGGCACTTTCGGAGTGGAGCGGCACGAGATCACCTTCCGCGGGCAGGCCGCGCACGCGGGCTCGACGCCGATGGACAAGCGCCGCGACGCTCTCGCCGGGGCGGCGAAGCTCGCGCTGGAGATCCGCGAGATCGCCAAGCGGACGGGCGAAGGCGCCGTCTGCACGATGGGGAGCTGCGTGACGCGGCCCGGGATCGTCACCTCGGTCGTCGAGACCTGCACCGTTCTCCTCGACCAGCGGCACCTGGACGCGACCAAGCTCGCTGCGATGCTCGGCGAGGCCAGGGAGGCGAGCGAGCGCTTCGCCGCCGAGGAAGACGTCGAGGTCGAGTGGGAGAAGGTCTGGAGCATCGAGCCGATCCTCTTCGACGCCGAGCTGATCGAGCTCGCCGACGAGGCCGTGCGCGAGGTCGCCGGCACGTCGCACCAGCTCCCGAGCGGCCCGCTCCACGACGCGGCCGAGGTCTCGCGCGCGGGAATCCCCACCGTGATGCTCTTCGTCCAGAGCCTCCGCGGCCTCTCGCACACGAAGCT
Organism: uncultured Actinomycetes bacterium; assembly: GCA_963766725.1. Classification (GTDB taxonomy): domain Bacteria; phylum Actinomycetota; class Thermoleophilia; order Gaiellales; family Gaiellaceae; genus DATEOR01. The sequence continues at coordinate 118,515 of CAVYBK010000010.1, read as the reverse complement.
CGAGGACACGAAGCCGGAGCACCTCGAGCAGTCGGTCGAGGCGCTCGACCGGCTGGCGTCGAAGACGCTCGCGAAGCTCGCCGGCTAGCTCTTCCTTCGGCGCAGGCCGCTCGCGAGCGCGCGGGGAAGGCGCCGCCGCGACGTCGCGAGAGCCTCACGCAGCGCCACAGCCGCGGCCGGCCCGTGGACGCCGGCCCCGTGCCCGCACAGGATGTGTTCCGGCTCGAGCTCCCCGAGATCGCGCGGCGGGCGGAGGCGAAGGAGCGGGTGGACGCCGATGGCCTCGCCGGGCGCCGTGAAATAGCCGACGGCTCCGAGGGCGTCCGCCACGACCAGCACGCGCCGCTCGGGCTCCCAGAAGGCGACCTCCTTCCAGACGCGGTTCCAGACGATGCGGACGAGCCGGCCGGCCCCGCCATGAGCGTCCAGCTCCATCCGTAGATGCGGAACGCCGAGCCGAGCCGCGACGGCCGCCGAATCCCGCTCGTGCCGGTCGAGAAGCTGGACGACCGCCTCGGGCTCGCCGAGAGCGCGAATCCGCTCGTCGATCCCGGGCATGTCGACCGGGTCGAAGACGAGCACCGCTCCGCGAACCTCGAGCGCATGCGACGTCCGCTCGAGGAAACCGGGCTCGGTCCAGCCGAAGCCGCCCTCGAACTCGTCGCAGAGCGCGAGGCTCAACCGCCGAGGAACGTCTCGTACAGCAGAAACACGTTCAGGCAGATGATGACCGCCGCGATCGCCCACGCGGCGACGTTCGTCAGCCGCGTGTTCACGAGCGAGCCCATGAGGTCGCGGCGGCTCGTGAAGATCACGAGCGGCACGAGCGCGAACGGAATTCCGAACGAAAGGACGACCTGGCTGATGACGAGCGCCCGGCTCGGGTCGACGCCGATCGCCAGGACAATGAGTGCAGGCAGGAGAGTGATCGCACGCCTGAGGAAGAGGGGGATCTGACGCTGGATGAAGCCCTGCATGACGACCTGGCCGGACATCGTCCCGATCGACGATGAGGAGAAGCCGGACGCGAGCAGGGCGATGCCGAAGAGGGCGGCCGCTCCGCCCCCGAGCTCCGTCTCGAAGCTCGAGTATGCGTCCTCGATCGACTCGATCCCGAGCCCGAAGAAGACCGCTGCAGCGATCGTGAGCATCGACAGGTTGACGAAGCCGGCGATCGTCATGGCGATGATGACGTCGATCCGCTCGAACCGCTGAATGCGCTCCTTCTCCGCCTCGTCTCGGCCGACAACGCGGTTCTGGGTCAGGGCCGAATGGAGGTAGACGACGTGCGGCATGACCGTTGCGCCCAGAATCCCCGCCGCGATGAGGACCGACTCGGTGCCCTCGAACCCCGGCACGAAGATGTGCTTGACGGTTTCCGCAGGGCTCGGCTTCGCGAGGAAGACCTCGAAGGCGAAGGCGACGACGATCACGCCGACGAGCGCTGCGATCACCGCCTCGAGCCGGCGGAACCCGTAGCGCTGGAGGGCCAGGATCGCGAAGGCACCCGCGCCGGCCAGCAGCCCGGCGGGGAAGAGCGGCATGCCGAACAGAAGATTGAGGCCGAGCGCGGCGCCGAGGACCTCGGCCAGATCGGTGGCCATGGCGATCGCCTCCGCCTGGAGCCAGAGCCCGAACGACACCGGCCGGCGAAAGTTGTCGCGGCAGGTCTCCGGCAGGTTGCGGCCGGTCGCGATCCCCAGCTTCGCCGAGAGCGTCTGCACCAGCATCGCCATCAAGTTCGCGGAGACGACCACCCAGCAGAGCAGGTAGCCGTACTTCGCCCCGCCGGCAATGTTCGTGGCGAAGTTGCCCGGGTCGATGTAGGCGACCGCGGCGATGAAGGCTGGCCCCAGGAAGGGCCAGAGGCCGCGCATTCCCTTGCGCTCGCCCGCCAGCGAGGCCTGTGCGGCGCGCAGCGTCGCTGCCTCCCCCGGGAGGACGTCGCCGACCTCGATGCCGTCCGTCGAGGGGCGTCGTTCCGCGATTTTCGGCTCTCGTATCTCGGTCATCAGAAATCGCAGTTTAGACGCATCGAAATCTTAGACGGAATCCGGGCTGAACGGCAATCAACCCCCCGAAGGGGTGATACCTCGGCCCCATCGCTCACCGATAGTCGGAACAGGGCGGAAACCCTCGCCCAACAAGTGAACTGCGGCCTATGAGCACTCCGTTGCGAGAACGTCCTGACGCCCCCCTTGGAACCCTGATCTTCCGCGCTGGACTCCTGCCCGCGGAAACGATCGAAAACGCCCTCGAAGAGGGCGTGAAGACGGGTCGGAGGCTCGGCGAGATCCTCATCGAGCGCGGCCTTTTGCAGGAAGAGGACCTCACGCGTCTCCTGGCCGGCCAGAAGGGGCTTCCGTTCGTCAACCTGCGCACTGAGCCGATCGATCCCGAGGCGACGAGGCTCCTGAGCGAGGATCAGGCGCGGCTCTTCAGCGCGCTGCCGATCCGCTTCGAGGAGGGCCTCCCGCTCGTCGCGGTCGCCGACCCGACGAACGACGTCCTCAACCGGAACATCCGCGAGGCCCTCGGCCAGGACGTGCGCTTCGTCGTCGCGGGTCGGACCGAGCTCAACGAGGTGATCGGCGAGGCGTATTCCGGAACTCTTCGCGCCGTAGCCCCCGCCCCCGAGCCTGCGATCGACGTCACGCCCGAGCCTGAGCCCGAACCCGAGCTCGACGCGACCCCGCTGCGTGTCGACACCAGCGTTCCGCCCGCGGCCGAGGAGCCTTCGCTTCCGGCCTACGAACCCGAGCCTCAGCCCGAACAGGAACCGGACCCGGAAGCAGAGCCCGATCCCGAGCTGGTCTTCGAGGCGCCCGTGCCGGAGCCCACTTTCGAGGCGCCCGAGCCGGAGCCCGTCTTCGAGGAGGCGAGCCGGAGCCCGCGTACGAGGAGGCAGCGCCTGTAGACGACGCCGCGCCCGCAGTCGAAGCGGAGCCCGACCCCGAGCCCGAGCCGGAGCCCGTGCTCGAGCCCGCCGCGACGTTCGATGCGCCCGCTCCGGCCACGGAGTTCGAGCCGCCGGCGCCGGCCTACGAAGCGCCGTCCACACCCGAGCCGGTCGCGCCCCTCGCCACCGAGCCGGTCGCGCCCCAGTCCCTCCCGGAGACGAACGGCCAGGCGCCCCACGATCTCGAGGACGACCTCCTCCCTCCGGAGCCCGCCGCTCCCGTCGCCGACCCGGTCCCCGCCGAGACCGCGCCCGAGGAGCCGGCGCCCGCGGCCCTGAACGGATCGGGCTTCACCGTCTCCGTCCGGCTGACGAGCGGCGAGCGCCTCACGGTCTCCGATTGCGCCGACATCGGCGAGGCGAAGGGCTACGCCAAGGCGCTCACGAAGCAGCTCGGCACGACCGACCCGGACGACTGGCCCTTCGTGAACGGGCGCTTCCTCAAGCCCGACACGATCATCTCCGTCGACATCGAACCCAGCTAGCTGGGCAACAGCGGCGACGGCTGCGCGCGTCGCCAACCCGCGGCGCTCGGCGAGCGCCTCGAGCACGATGACCGTGTCCGCGACCGGGATGTCCTCGAGATACGCCTCCCGGGCCTCGAAAGAAGCGAGCACCGCCGCGCAACCGGCCGCGTAGGCTCCCGCGTCCCCGGCCGCCAGGCCCGCAATGGCTTCCGCGACCGGAGCCGGGAACGCATCCTCGTCCGCGGCCCGGAGGATCTCGGCGAGCTCCGCTGCCTGCCGGTCCTCCCCCAGGACGAGCCGGGCGAGCGCCGCGGCGTAGGCGCCGATCGGCGAGTCGCCCGCGGCGGGATCCTGTTCGAGCGCCCAGCGGGCATCCGCCTCGGCGCCCTCCCAGTCCTCGGCGAGGATCCGCGACTTGAGCGCGCCGATGAGCCTTCCCCAGCTTGCCGGGGGCGCGTCGGGCCAGCTCTCCCGGTAGCGCTCCGCCGAGCGCGCGAACCAACCCGCCGCCTCAGCGGCTCGGCCCTGCATGAGCCGGGCGAGCCCGGCCCCTCCGGCGGCCATCGCGGCGCGGACGAGCTGCTTCTGTCTTGGATCCGGCTCGTCGGGCATGCGGGCGAGAGCGTCGGCGTAGCGCGCTTCCTCCCGCTCGGCGTGCTCCTCCCAGGCCACGCGCGGAGCCTAGCTCCGCAACGGCCGAGGTTCCCCTTTTCGGGTGAAGGCGACAAGGAGATTGCCACCGACAATTGTCATAGCCGTTGACGCTCCGGGAGCCCCGCCGCCGCAGTCGGGGCTCCCCTTCGTTAAGCGGCGGCTAACGTCCACTTCGGCCCTTGTCGGGATCGAGGGAAAGAGTGAGAATGCCGGACGTGCGGACAAGCGTCCTCGTTCGAGGGTTGAAATGTCGACAAAAGACGCCGTAATAGAGGAAGAAAGGTGGCGGGAAGCGAACTCCCCGCCACCGCGGCGAAACATCACACTATGGGCGATCTACCACCAGGGAGTACCAGCGACCAGAGCCGCAAGTGTCCCAAGCCCAGCGCAAAGCGCCATCAGCTTGAGTCGCATGGAGCCGTCCTTTCTCGAACGATTGACAGCTCCTGGGCCCCAGGAATTTGACAACGTGAGGTTATAACAGGTCCCGGATGCCAAGACAAAAGTCAACCCACGTCGACAGCCCCGCCGCTGTAGGCGAGCGACTGAAGGTCGCCCGCGAGAAGGCAGGCCTCAGCCAGCGCCAGCTCTCCTTCCCGGGCTGCTCGCCCGCGTACATCTCGCGCATCGAGTCGGGCGACCGCATCCCCTCCCTCCAGCTGCTGCGCGAGCTCGGGCGCCGGCTCGGCGTTTCCGAGGACTACCTGGCGACGGGCTCCGACGTGCGAGGGGACCGAGGCGGAGTTCTCGTCGAGGCCGAGGTTGCGCTCCGCCTGAACGAGCTCGACGAGGCCGAGCGCCTCTACTCGTCGTTTCTCGAGGGTACGCCGCCGGCTCTCCGCGCCGAAGGTCTCGCAGGATTGGGTCAGGTCGCGTTCCGCCGCGGCGAGCCCCGGGCGGCGATTCCCCTCTTCGAGGAGGCGCTGTCCGCTTTCGGCAAGGACGAGACGGGCCATCCGGACCTCGCCGACAGCCTCGGGCGCTCATACGCGATGGTCGGAGAGCTCGAATCCGCGATCGGCGTCTTCGAGCGCTACCGCGAATCCGCGGCCCGACAGGACGATTCCTTCCAGACGATCCAGTTCTCCGTGCTTCTCGCGCACGCGTTGATCGACAGCGGGAACCTCGGTCGAGCCGAGGAGCTCCTCGGCTCCGCGCTCGCGCTCGGCAGCGGCCTCGAGAGCCCGAGTGTCCGCGCACAGCTCTACTGGTCGCAGTCCCGGCTCCACGCTGAGCGCGGTGACCCCGTCACTGCGGCGCGATTCGCCCGCAGCGCGCTCGAGATCCTCCGCCTGACGGAGGACACCTATCGCACGGCGCGGGCACATCAGCTGCTGGCTCACCTCGAGCTCGACCGGGGAAACGCGCAGGAGGCCCTCGACCTGCTCGAAGAGGGCTGGCCACTCCTGGAGGCGAGCGCCAACGGCCTGGAACGGGCGCAGTACCGCCTCGAGGAAGCGCGAGCGCTCGCCCGGCTCGGACGAAGCGAAGAGGCGGCTGCGCTCGCGATGCAGATCTCCGGGCTGATCGCGGACGCGCATCCCGAGGACGCTGCGCGGAGCTACTCCGTCCTCGCGGGAGTCTTCGACGACCTCGGCGACCGCGGCCGGGCGCGGGAGCTCTACGAGCTCGCCGCCGAGCTCCTCGAGCCGCGCAACCCGAACCGTTTCCTCGTCGACGTCTACTCGCACCTAGCCGACATCGCCGAGTCGGAAGGGCGCAAGGAAGAGGCTTACGCGCTGATGAAGAAGGCTGTGGGCATGCAGAAGGCAGTGGCAGAGGCAACGCCGTCCTAGGCCTGCAGACGCCGAACTAGGGTATATTTCCACTAGCCGCGCGCACATTGACGCGCCGGCATCCTCGTTTCATCTTGCAGCGCACCTCGCGCTGCACCCTATGCACGAAGCAATAGACCAACGGACCCTTCCTGGGGTGGAAGCGGACGGCTTGGCCGCCGCAGCCCGTCGCGCGGAAGCGTGGGCGGGCGAGCCCTTCCTCAGGCCCGACGAAGACGCAGCCGAGGCGCTTGCGGAGGGCCGCGCGCGACGTCGCGCCCTCGACGACGCCCTCGCCGAGATTGAAGCGGGCCGGCGCACGCCCTCGCCCTCCTGGAAGATCCGCTATGCGCTCATGCTCGGTCTCGAGCGCGAGCTGACCGACCATCCGCCCCGCCTTGCGTCCGGCACGGAGCTCCGCCGGCACCAGATCGACGCGCTCGCCGGGATGCTCACCGAGCTGATCGCGCGTCACGAGGAGGAGGCCGAGAACGGAAACGGGAACGGGAACGGCCATGCGGTCGAGGAGACCGAGGACGACGAGGAGGCCGAAAACGACGATCTGGAGGACGAAGAGGGCGAGCTCGACAAGCAGGACGACCCAGGCGCCGTGCGCCGCTTCCGCTTCCGCCATCCGACGGCATCCGGCAAGACGATCGCCGCGTCCGGGTTCGTCGAGGCGGCGCGCACGATGGGAGTCCTCATCCTCACCCACCGCCGGCTTCTCGTTCAGCAGTTCACGCGCGACCTGACCACCGAGGGCTACGCGGACCGGCTTCGCCCGGCGATCGAGGACGGGCAAGAGCCGCTCCACGGCAACCCGATCACGATCCAGACGTACGCGTGGTTTGCACGCCACGTCGACTCGATCTCGAAGGGCGCCTACCAGCTCGTCATCTGCGACGAGGCGCACACGGCTCTCGGCGAGAAGACCAGCTCAGCGATCCGCCGCTTCGCCGACCCGATCTACATCGGCATGACGGCAACCGAGCAGCTGATCGCGAAGCAGGTGTCGGACGTCTTCCCCGCCTCGGTGGACGATCTTCCACTCGCGGATGCCGCCCGCCGCGGCCTCATCGCCCCGCTCCGCTGCCTGCGCGTGCCGCCCGCCGCGGCCGTCGCGTCGGTGCCGATCGTCGGCGGCGACTACGACCAGGACATCCTGGCCCGCGTCCTCGACCACTCGGTGATCAACCAGGCCGCTGCGAGCCTCTACCGCGACCGCTTCGGCGAGACGCCGGGAATCGTCTACGCCGCCGGCGTCGAGCACGCCTACAACCTCGCGCGCGAGTTCCGCGCCGCGGGCCTGAAGGCGGAGGCCGTGAGCGGCAAGACGCCGCCGCTCAAGCTGGCCGAGACACTCGCCGCCTACGAGCGCGGAGAGATCAACATCCTGATCAACGCAATGCTGCTCGCAGAGGGCTGGAACTCACCCCGCGCGACGGTCTGCATGCATCTCGCGCCGACCGCGAGCCGTCGCGTCTACCAGCAGCGCATCGGCCGGATCATGCGGATGCATCCGCGCAAGGAGGCCGGCGTCGTCGTCGACTTCGTGCCGGACGCGGCGACCCACAACGAGCGCACGATCACCCTCCACTCCCTGCTCGACTCCGACTTCTACCGGCCGGGCGCACGGGTGACCCCGGCACCGCGCAGGCGTGTCCAGCGGCGCGCCCGCCGCAAGCTCTCTCCGGCTCCGTGGCTCGTCCCGGTCACGCCGGACGTGCGCCGCCGCGTCGCGGTGATCACACGGGAGTGGGAGCGCGTGGACCCCAGCAGGCTCGCGGACGACGAGCAGCTCCTCTGGGCGCGGATCGCCGGCCGCCAGCTCCGCTTCGAAGAGCGCCAGCATTTCGCCGAGAAGCTCGCCAAGGCGTCCCGCGAGTGCCGCGAGGCCTTCCTGATGAGCTGCGCCGCCGAGAACCCGAACCGGCGGCTGCGCCTCTCGGCCCTCGGCGACCGGGTCGCCGTGACCGTCGACCGCGCGAGTTTCGACGACCTCGTCACGATGATCACTTCGGCGCCGACGTGGGAGAAGGACCGCGTGCAGGGCGTCCGCATCCTGCTGCGGGCGATCGGCGAGGGGAAGGTGGACGCGCCGGAGGAGATCCTCTCCCGCTGGACCTGGCGGCTCGCCCGCGCCACGCGCAAGCTCCAGGACCGGCGCGCCGGCTCGGACCTGCCGGAGGCGAAGCGCCTCCTCGGCGCCCTGACGAACTCACGCGGGCACCGGCACGAGGAGAACGCGGCTCGGCTCGTCAACGTCGCGCTCGAGCAGCCGATCCACGTGGCCGTCGCGCTGCTCGCGTCCGCGGAGGCCTACACGCCCACCGCGCAGCAGCTCGTCGACCGTATGCGCGAGCGGCTCGGGACGATTCAGGAGGTCGCGAACGCGCTGGCGGACAACCTGCCGGCCCCGAAGCAGCATTCCGGCAAGTCTCGGCGTCGCCGGCGCAAGCGGAAGCAGAAGGCAGAGCAGCAGAAGGCGCAGCAGCAGAGGGCGGAGAAGGACAAGGCGCCGAATGCAAAGGGCGCCGAGAGGAAGCCCGAGAAGAAGAAGGCCGAGAAGCCCAAGCCCAGCGCCGAGCCGGCCGCCGCGGCCGTCCCGACCGACTAGGCCCCGTCCTCTTCTTCGTCTTCCTCGGCGCGGCGAGCCTCGTGCTCGCGCAGGAAACGCGTCAGCTCCGCGGCGAGCGAGTCTCCTGAGGGAACGTCGAGCTCGTCCCCAAGCGCATCGCGCCGCGCCTCGAGCTCCTGGACGTAGGCCTCGGTCTCTTCGTCGGCCGAGACAGCCTCGCTGACCTGCTGCTCGTAGGCCGCCGAGGCGCGCTCGAGGTCTCCGAGGTCGAACTCCGTGCCGAGGAGGCCTGCCAGCCGCTCGCAGAGCGCGAGTGCGGCCCGCGGGCTCGCGGCGAGCGAGGCGTAGTGGGGAACCGCCGCCCAGAGGCTCGCGGATGGGAGGTCGGCGCTCCGGCAGGAGTCGTGGAGGATGCCGACGATCCCCGTCGGCCCCTCGTAGCGCGAGGCGGCGAGGCCGAGCTCCTCGACGAGCTTCTGATCGCTGGCCGAGCCCGTGACGGGTGCCGGGCGCGTGTGCGGCACGTCGGCGAGGAGCGCTCCGAGGGTGACGACGAGCTCCACGTCGAGGTCCCCTGCGAGCTCCACGATCTCGTCGCAAAAGGTGCGCCACCGGAGGTTGGGCTCGATGCCGAGCATGAGCACGGCATCGCGGTCGGCTCCCGGAATGGGAGCGTGGTAGAAGACCGTGTCGGGCCAGTCGATCCGACGCGTGATCCCGTCCTCGAGCGCGACGTGCGGACGCGTGGCCTGGAAGTCGTAGAACTCCTCGGGGTCGATGTTCGCGAAGCGCCGCGCCTCCCACGCCTGGGCGAGGAAGCTCGTCGCGAGCGAGGCGCCCTGCGCGCCGTCGTTCCACCCCCGAAAAGCCCCCACGAGCACGGCGCGGCGAAGGGTCGGGCGCCGCTCGATGCGGAGATGGCTACCGATCTACGGAGTCTACGGCAGTACCGGCCGCGATCTGAGCAAAAGCCTGGCGGCGAGCCCGACGACACCCACCCACACCGCGGTCGCGAACGTCACGTGCACGAGCACGAGGGGCCAGGGCAGGTGCTCGCGCCACTGGATGTCCCCGATCGTCATCTGCACGAGCAGGAGCACGAGAACGCCCACGGCGAACATGAGATCGGCGCGCGCCTCCGTCCGGTGCCAGAGAAGCGAGGCGACGATGCCGACGAAGGCGATTGAGAAGATCCCCGTTGCGCCCACGTGAAGGTGGAGCGCGTCCGGGAGGAGCCCGTAGCGCTTGATCTTCTCGCCGCCCGAGTGCGGGCCGGCGGCCGTGACGAGAGTCCCCGTGACGATGAGGGCGAGCGCGCTCGGCACGAGGACGACGGCGAGCCAGTTGGCCGCGAGCGGCGGATGCTTGACGACCCCGCGCACGAAGTCGTGCGCGCCGAGGGCGACGACGACCGCCACACCGAGCGCGAGCAGGGAGAGGAGGAAATGGGCCATGACGATCAGCGGATGGAGCTCCACGAGCACGGTGATCCCGCCGAGGACGCCCTGGAGAAGGACGGTCACCGGTAGCGCCCACGCGGCCCAGAGAAGCCAGCGCGGAAGCCGCTCGACGCGGGTCGCGCCGATCGCCGCCACAAGGGTGACGAGACCGACGACGAATCCGACTCCGCGATTGCCGTACTCGACGAGCGCGTGGAAGTTCTTCTCCGGGAGGAAGGACGAGCCGCAGCGCGGCCAGTTGTCACAACCGAGCCCTGAGCCGGTGAGGCGCACCGTCGCGCCCGAGACCACGATGAGGAAGAGCGCGGCGAGCGCGACGTAGGAAAGCAGGGCGAAGGTCTCCGCGGAGATGGCGAAGCGCGCCCGGGCGACCTGCGTCGTGTCGGCTTCCATCAGGCCAGGGCCAGGCCGGTTCCCTCGACGACCTGCCCGATGCGGGCGAGCGGGAGCCCGGCGTCCGCAAAGGCTGCCTCGAGCACGGCGCCCTTCTCGGCCGGAAGCGAGATCAGGAGGCCGCCGGCCGTCTGCGGGTCGAAACCGAGCGTGCCCAGCTCCTCGGGGAGGCCCTCGATCCGGGCCGCGCCGGCGACGAACTCCCGGTTCCGCAGGTCGCCTCCGGTGCGAAGGCCGCGGCGCGCGACGGCCAGCGCCCCGGGGAGAGCCGGGAACGAGGCGGGGTCGAGGACGATGCACACGCCGCTTCGCTCGGCCATCTCGTGCGCATGGCCGAAGAGGCCGAAGCCGGTCACGTCGGTGACCGCCGACGGCTCGAAGGGACGCACGGCCTCGGCGGCGCGGTCGTTCAGCTCCATCATCGTCGCGGCGGCCGCCTGCAGCTCCTCCTCCCCCAGGACCTTCTTCCGCACGCCCGTGAGGACGAGTCCCGTGCCGAGCGGCTTCGTCAGGCACAGGACGTCGCCGGGCCGGGCGCCGTTCTTCCGCCAGATCGCCTCCGGATGCACCGTGCCGACGACGGCGAGGCCGTACTTCGGCTCGTCGTCGCGAATCGTGTGGCCGCCCGCGAGCAGGGCGCCGGCCTCTTCTACTTTGGCCGCCGCCGCGTCGAAGACCGCCCGCACCGATTCGATCGGGAGCTCCTCCGGAAACGCGGCCACGGAGAGCGCGAGGAGCGGCTTCCCTCCCATCGCGAACACGTCGTTCAGTGCATTGACCGCCGCGACGGCTCCGAAGACCGCGGGGTCGTCGACCATCGGCGGGAAGAAGTCCGTCGTGAAGATGAGCGCGCGCTCGTCGTCGAGCCGGTAGACGGCCGCGTCGTCCGCCGGCGAGAGCCCGACGAGCAGGTTCTCCGAATCGGCGGGCGCGAAGCCCGCGAGGAGCTCCTCCAGACGCCCGGCCGCGTACTTGGCCGCGCAGCCTCCTCCGGCTTCGAGACCCGCGAGTCGCGCAGTAGTCTCCACGCGGTGGAGGTTACCCCCCGCACGTTTGGGTGTCAGAGCATGACCGGACGGCTCGAGCGCGTGCTCGTCAAGCCGCCGGCCACGGGCGCCTGGGCGGCCTGGCGTGCTTACGGCTGGAGAGCGGAGCCCGATCCGGCCGGGCTGGAGGCCGAGCACGAGGCGTTTCGCGCGCTCCTCGAGGAGGCAGGCGCGGAGGTCGTACTCGGCCAGACCGGCGGCAGCTCGAATCCGGACGCCATCTACGCCTACGACCCCGCGCTCGTCGCCGATTCGGGCGCCGTGCTCCTCATGCCCGGCAAGGAAGGGCGCCGCCGCGAACCGGAGGAGATGGGCGTCGACTTCATGGAGGCCGGCGTGCCCCTGGCCGGCCAGCTGCGCTTCCCCGCGACCGTCGAGGGCGGAGACACCGTCTGGCTCGACGAGCGCACGCTGCTCGTCGGCCGTGGCTACCGGACGAACGACGCCGGCATCCAGAGTCTCCAAGAGCTCCTCCCGGACGTGGAGGTGATCGGCTTCGACCTGCCCCACTATCACGGTGCCGGCGAGGTGCTCCACCTCATGTCCTTCCTCTCGCCGCTCGACGTCGACCTGGCTGTCGTCTACCTCCCGCTCATGCCTGTGCGGCTCGTCGAGCTCCTGCGCGAGCGCGGGATCGAGTTCGTGGAAGTGCCGGACGAGGAGTTCGAGTCGATGGGCCCGAACGTGCTCGCCCTCGGCCCGCGAGTCGCCCTCGCGCTCGAAGGCAACGACGAGACGCGGCGGCGCATGGAGGCGGCCGGCGTGGACGTGCGCACCTACAAGGGGGACGAGATCTCCCGCAAGGGCGACGGCGGGCCGACCTGCCTGACGCGCCCGCTCCTGCGCGGCTAGCGCAGCAGGAAGCCCGTCCCGAGCTCGTCGCGCTCGTCGAGCACGAACTCGTGCTCGCCCGTCCGGTGCGCGCTGCCCTCGACCTCGGTGACCACCGCGGAGCGACCGGACACCTCGGCGTCGCCGACGACTCGCGCCGAGAAGACCGTCCCGACGATGCTCTCGTGCGCCAGCTCGTCGCCGCGCGGGAGCTCCCCGCCCGCATCGAGAAGGGCGAGACGTGCCGACGTCCCGCTTCCGCAGGGCGAGCGGTCGACCTCGCCGTCGGCGAAAACGGTGACGTTCCGCTGGCGGAGCGGCGAGCCCTGGTCGATCCGCTCGAAGAAGATGACGCCGTAGATGTCGCGGAGCTCCGGCTCGAGCGGATGGACGAACTCCTGCCCGGCCTCGAGCTCACGTTTGATCTCGCGGCCGAGCTCGATCAGGCGCGGCAGGGATTCCTTCCGCACGGGAAGGGGCGACTCGACGGACGCGTAGAAGGCACCCCCGAAGGCGACGTCGACGGACGAGGCCCGCGGCCTCGAGCGCTCGTGCCTCCACGTAGGAGGGCACGTTCGTGAAGCCGACTCGCTCGACGCGCCCCTCGCGCACCGAGGCGATGGTCTCGAGCCGCCCAGACGGCACGTCCACGACGACTGAGGTCTCCGGCTCGACAGCCGCGATCAAGCCGCTCTCGAGCGCCCAGGTCACCAGCGCGATCGTGCCGTGCCCGCAGGCAGTGGAATAGCCCGCGTTGTGGAAGAAGACGACGCCGAGGTCGGCGCCCTCGTCGTTCGGCTCCGTGACGAAGCAGCCGTACATGTCCGCGTGCCCGCGCGGCTCGTGGACGAGCAGCTTGCGCACGTCGTCGAGCCGCTCGAGCGCAAAGCGGCGCTTGTCGAGGATCGTGGCGCCCTCGAGCGGCGCCACACCGCCGGTGACGATGCGAAACGGCTCGCCGGCGGTGTGGTAGTCGGTCGTCTGGACTACGAAGCCGCTTACGGGCCTTTCTCTATCGGTACGTCCACCAAGTTGCCCCATTCGGTCCATGAGCCGTCGTAGTTTCGCACCCGCTCGAAGCCGAGCAGCTCGCTGAGGACGAACCACGTGTGTGCGCTGCGCTCGCCGATGCGGCAGTAGGCGGTCACTTCCTTCTCGGAGGTGATGCCCTGGCCGCCGTAGAGCTCGCGGAGCTCGTCGGCCGACTTGAAGGTGCCGTCGTCGCGGACGGCGCTCGCCCACGGGATGGAGACGGCGGAGGGGATGTGTCCTGCGCGCTGGGCGCCCTCCTGCTCGTAGCCGGGCGGGGCGATCAGCTCGCCCGCGTACTCGCCCGGCGAACGGACGTCGACGAGCCCGCGGTCGTCGGCGCCGAGCCACTCGCGGACCTGGTCGCGGTAGGCGCGGATGGACTCGTCCCGATCCTGCGCGGAGTAGCCCTTGCCCGTCGGGGACGGCACATCGGTCGTCAACTCTCGGCCTTCGTCGATCCACTTCTGGCGGCCGCCGTCGAGGATCCGGACATCTCCGTGGCCGTAGACCTTCAGGTACCAGTAGGCGTAAGCGGCGAACCAGTTGTTCTTGTCCCCGTAAACGACGACGGTGGTGTCGTTCCCGATCCCGAGGCCGCCGAGGAGCTGCTCGAAGGTCTCTCGGTCGACGACGTCGCGCTCGACGGGATCCTGCAGGTCCTCGCGCCAGTGCAGCTTGACGGCACCCGGGATGTGGCCCTCTTCGTAGAGGTCGGGGTTCTCGTCGACCTCCGCGACGACGATGTTGTCGTCGCCCGCATGCTCTGCGACCCAGTCGCTCGTGACGAGGACGGGCTTCGCGTATCCGTTCTCTGCCATTGCTACCTCCCGATCACTTCAATTGTTGAAGCGATCCTACACCCTCGTCGCGGCCTCGGCTATTCTCGGTACATGGGGAGCATCGGGGATGTGATGACGGGTGAGATCGTCGCAGTGGCCCCCGAGGACACACTGGGGGAGGCCGCCGAGCGGATGGCCGAGCAGGGCGTCGGGTCGGCCATCGTCCTCGATTCCGGCCGCCTGATCGGGATCCTCACCGAGCGCGACCTCCTGAAGGCAGTCGCGGGCCGCGTGCACACGAGCGAGGCGCGCGTACGCGAATGGATGACCGCAGACCCGATCACCGCCTCGGAGAGCGACTCCGCGGACGAGGCGATCAGGACGATGCTCGACAACGGCTTCAGGCATCTGCCTGTAGTCGCCGCCGGCAGGACCGTGGGCGTCGTCAGCCTGCGCGAGCTGATGCGGGCCGCACTACAGGTCGACGCCTAGCCGACGGTAACCCCGGGTCCGGCTGTGTCATCCCCGCTCTAGAGGAGCTGCGCCGCGATCATGGCCGCTGCGCCGAGCCAGAGCCCGGCGAGGGTTCCGATCAACGGTGCGAGTGGGCGAAGGGAAGGACGCGGTTCCATGTCGAAGAAGAATTCTCGGCTCGCGCGCCGCAAAACTTCGACGCGGAACTCGCGCATCCTTCCTCCGCCTAATGCCCGTCGAAGAACCCGACCCAGTGGCCCTTGCCCAGGAAGGCAGCCACCATCACGAGAAGAACGAGAAGCTGAACTTGACGTGCCGTCACGCGATTCACCTCCTTTCGCTAGAACCGGAAGTCCTGGAGCGCCTCGGCGGCGCGCCGGTACAGATGCGCCGCGTCGAGGTCCTCGCCGCGCCGCACGGCCAAATCGCCCTGAGCGATCCAGGCTGCCGCACGGTGGCTCGCGGAAGAAAGCTGTTCGAAGCTGCCCTCCGCCTCCTTGAACATTGTGTCTGCCTCGTCGAGCCGCTCCTGGTCGAGGAGGGCCCGGCCGAGGACGAGCTGGGCGTTGCCGATCTCATCGAGGTGGTCGACACGGCCGCCCAGTAGGTCGAGAGCATGCCGCGCCTGCTCCTCCGCGAGCTTCGGCTCGCCCGTGCGCAGGTGAACCTGCGCGAGGGACGAGACGACGTGGCCGGCGTCGGTGTTGTCGCCGACCTCGAGGAGAACCCGGTAGGCGTCCTTCAGGTGCTTGATCGCCTCCTGGGGCTTCCCGAGCTGGAAATTGAGTCCGCCGAGGTTGTTCAGGAGCTTGCCGACGTTCGACTGGTCGGCGAGCTCCTCGTACTGCGCCTTGGCGCGCTCCGCGTACGAGCGGGCGAGCACCCAGTGCCCGGTGCGCTCGGCGATGAGCGATGCCTGGAAATAGTGGTGGGCGACGGTGCGCCGGTCGTTCAGGCTCTCGGCGAGCTCGAGCGCGCGCTCGACGTCCTCGCGCGCCGCTTCCCAGTCGCGCTGGCGCCGGTAGCAGCGCGAGCGCCAACCGAAAGCGTTCGAGCGCAGCCGATCGGCCGGGAGGCCGGAGCGCTCGGAGAGATCGAGTGCCTCGCTGAAGAGCGCGACTGCGGTGGCGATCGACGAAAGCTTGTAGCGGCAGACACCGATGCGGTAGAGCACCTCGGCCCGGTCGACGTCGCTGAACGTGGGCGACTCCGTGAGCTGCCGCGCGCGGTCGAGGAGGCCGATGGCCGCGCGAACGTCGCCGAGCGACATCCGCGCCCAGCTCTCTGCGAGGAGAGAGCGGAACTCGAGCGACGGAACCGCGACGGTGGTGAGCGCAACGCCGAGCTTGTCGATCTCGGCGACGACCTCGTCGTAGGAATTGGACTCGAGCGCTGCCTCCGCGCGGGCGACGACGCTCTCCACGCGCTCCCGTTCACTCGAGGAGACCCCGGTCTCGAGGAACGAGGGGTCGACGCCGAGCCTGCTCGCGAGCCAGTCGACGGTCTCGCCCGTCGGGCGCGTCTTCCCGCGCTCGATCTGGCTGACGTACTCCTTCGAGAAGCGCTCGCCGGCGAGCTCCGTCTGCGTCAGCCCGCGCGCAATGCGCAGCTGGCGGACGCGCTCGCCCATCGAGGTGCGGGCGGCGGAGGCGGTGTGGACGGCGGTGAGTTGATCGTGCATTTAAGGTGAACTATACGGGGAAAAATTTACTTCACAAGGCTACTTGACTTCTGGTTCGGCTTGGCTATAGTCCGACTACCTCGCATTCCTGCCGGACGCCAGGCAGAGGGGTGCGGGAGGCGCGCCAGATTCCCGGCGACACCAACCCGGAGGCATCGGCTGGGCCGCAGAGCCGGAGCTTCCGGGTTGTCGCCTGGATGGACGCAAAAACATGGACGAAGCGTCGCCCCTCCGGGCTGCTTCGTCTATCCCTCTAACGGGCGGGTCCTGAGGCCTGAAGCGGGCCGCGAAGCCAGGCGATCCTGCTTTCCCGGATCGCGGGCCAGGTGTCCTGCAGGAGCGCGCCGACGACCTCGTCGGCCATGGTGAGGAGCCCGAGGGCGATGAAGATCCACGCTTCGGCGTCCGGATTTCGCTCGGGCGGCACCCCGCCGGCCTCCTGAGCGCGCCGAATGACGTCGGCCACGTATTCGTGCACCTCGTGCATGTGCGCCCGCATGTACGCGGCGATCTCGGGATCGACGGAGGACTCGGCAAGAGCCTGCACCCAGAGCGGCGAGCTGCGCGGCCGCTCGGCCTCCGACTCGACGAACGCCCGCCCGATCGCGGAAAGCCAGAGCCCTGGATCGGGCTCTGCGGCGAGCCGGTCGGCCCAGAGCGCCTTCACCTCCTCCCAGCTCCAGTCCATGCACGCGAGATAGAGCGCGCGCTTCGACGGAAAGTGCCGGTAGAGAACCGGCTCGGTCACGCCTGCGGCGCGGGCGAGGTCGGCCGTCGTCGTGCCGTGGTAGCTCCGGCCGGCAAACAGGCGACAGGCCGCGTCGAGGAGCGACGCGCGCCGCTCCTCGGCGGGCAGGCGGATGGTGCTCACGCGCCTTCGAGAATCGGTTCTTCGACTCGTGCCGGTACTTCCGAACCGTGGCGACGGAGAGGATCGCGCCGACGAGGGCGATGGCCGCGGCCACCTGGAGCGCGTGCTGGTAACCGGTGACGAAGCCTTCGACGGCCTCGGGCGTCCCCGGCACGCCGGTCGCGTAGGCGGCGATGATCGCGCCCATGACGGCGATTCCGAGCGAGCCGCCGACCTGGCGCATGCTGTTCAGGACCGCCGAGCCGACGCCCGCCTTGTCCACCGGCACGGAGCCCATGGCGGCAGCGGTGATCGGCGTCATCACGATCGCCATGCCGAAGCCGCCGATGAGGAGCCCCGGGAGGACATCCCAGAAGTTCGAGGTCTCGTCGAGCCGCGAGAAGACTGAGAAGCGAGATCGAGAGGAGGACCATCCCGCCGCCCACGAGCCAACGCGAGCCGACGCGGTCCGAGTACTTCCCGGCGATCGGTGCGACGAGGATGATGAGGACGGTCATCGGCAGGAACGACGCGCCCGTCTGGACGGCCGAGCAGCCGAGGACGTTCTGGATGAAGAGCGAGTTGTAGAAGAAGACGCCGAACATCGCGAGGCCGACGAGCAGCATCACGGTGTTCGCGCCGGCGAAGGTGCCGTTCTTGAACAGGCTGAGGTCGAGCATCGGCGCGCGCTGGTGCATCTCGAGCAGGATGAACGCGGCGAACGCGATCGACGGCCACGGCGAAGAGCGCCGAGGATGCGCGAGGATCGTCCAGCCGTAGGTGTTCGCCTCGATCAGGCCGTAGGTGAGCGCGAAGAGGCGCGATCCCCGAGCGTCAGAAGCCCGGGAAGGTCGAGCCGCTGGCTCTCCGGACGTGTCGCGGGACTCGTCGACGACGAGGCGGGTGACGATGATCGCGAGGATCCCGATCGGAACGTTGATGAAGAAGATCCAGCTCCAGCCAAGTGCTGGGTGATGAGCCCGCCCGACGAGGGGCCCGATCGCAAGGGCCATGGCCGATACGCCGGCCCAGATCCCGATCGCCATCCCGCGCTGCCGGGGCGGGAATGTGGCGGTGATGATCGAGAGCGTCGCAGGGTTCATGAGCGCGGAGCCCGGCGCCCTGGACGACGCGGGCGCCGATCAGCCAGCCGGCGCTCGTCGCGAGGCCGCAGAAGAGCGAGGCGACCGTGAAGATCGACGAGCCCGACGATGAAGATCCGCCGCCGCCCCAACATGTCGGCGAGCTTGCCGCCCGTGAGCATGAGGACGCCGAAGGTGAGCGCGTAGCCGTTGAAGACCCATTCGAGCTCGGAGATGCCGATGTTCAGGTCACTCTGGATCGACGGCAGCGCCACGTTCACGATCGTGTTGTCGAGCATGATCATGAACAGGCCGAATGCGACCGCCCCCAGCGTCCACCACTTCCTGTTCTCCGGGTCGAAGATCTTCGCCTTCATCGCGCCTCCTTCAAAGTTAGTGCGAACTAAGCTAGCAGTAGCCGCAGGGGGCTCGTACACTGGTCGCGCATGGCTGACGTCGCCTGGCGCCCCGACGCGCGCACGCTCTCCCGCGCCAACGTCTCGCGGCTCATGGGCCGGCACGGATTCGAGGACTACTGGGAGCTGGTTCGCCGCTCGCAGGAGGATCCCGAGTGGTTCTGGCCCGCGGCGATCGAGGACATGGGGCTCGACTTCTCGACGCCCTGGAACCAGGTCATGGACCTCTCGCGCGGGCCGGAATGGGCGACGTGGTTCGTCGGCTCGAAGCTCTCGATCGCCTGGAACTGCGTCCATCGCTGGGCCGAGCGCGATCCGAGCCGCGTCGCGGCCGTCGGGCTCGGAGAGGACGGCGCGCGCTGGCAGTACACCTTCGCCGAGCTTTCCTCCCAGGTCACCCGCCTCGCGGAGGGGCTCGTCGCGCTCGGCGTCCAGCCCGGTGACCGCGTCGCGATCTACATGCCCATGTGCCCCGAGGTCGCCGTCGCCTCGCACGCCTGCGCACATGTCGGAGCAGTACAGGTGCCCGTCTTCTCGGGCTTCGCGGGGCCCGCGGTGCGAGAGCGGCTGCAGGACTCGGAGGCGAAGGTCGTCATCACCGCCGACTGGTCGCTGCGGCGCGGCAAGCGGCTCGACATGCGGGCCACGGTGGACGAGGCGGCGCGGGAGGCCCCGTCCGTCGAGCACGTCGTCACCTGGAACCGCGACGACCGGTCGTGGGGAGGCGTCGAGCTCGGCCCGGGCGAGCTCGCCCCGCTCGAGGTCGACTCCGAGCACCCGTACCTCCTCACCTACACCTCGGGCACGACCGGGAAGCCGAAGGGAGTGCTGCACGTCCAGGGCGGCTTCCTCGTCTCCATCGGCCGCGAGCTCGCCTACCAGGCCGACGCACACCCCGACGACGTCATCCACTTCGCCACGGACATGGGCTGGATCATGGGCCCGTGGACCGTCGTCGGCGGCGGCGCGATGGGAGCGAAGCTGGTCTTCGCCGAAGGCGCTCCCGATTTCCCGGCCGACCGGCTCTGGCGCACGATCGAGGCCGAGGCCGTGAGCATCCTCGGCTGCTCTCCCACGCTGATTCGCGCTCTCATGCAGCACGGCGACCCGGAGGCCGACCTCTCCTCCCTGCGCGTCATCGTCACGACCGGCGAGCCGTGGAACCCGGATCCGTACGACTGGCTCTCCGAGCGAGTCGGCGGCGGCCGCTGCCCGATCATCAACTGCTCGGGCGGGACCGAGATCGGCGCGTGCTTTCTCTCGCCCACGCCGGCGATCCCGATCAAAGCGTGCTCGCTCGGCGGCCCCGCGCTCGGGATGGACATGGACGTCGTCGACCAGGAAGGCAACTCGCTCGTGGAGAGCGGCGAGGTCGGGGAACTCGTCTGCAGGAAGCCGTTCCCGGGGATGACACGGGGCTTCTGGCGCGACCCCGAGCGCTACCTCGACGCCTACTGGCGCCGGCTTCCCGGGATCTGGGTGCACGGCGACTGGGCGTCGGTGGACGAGGACGGCTACTGGTTCCTGCACGGCCGCTCCGACGACACGCTCAACATCGCGGGCAAGCGCATCGGCCCGGCCGAGATCGAGTCCGCCGTGGTCTCCCACCCTGCCGTCGCCGAGGCCGCCGCCGTCGGCGTCCCGCACGAGGTGAAGGGCGAGGTTGCCTGGGTCTTCTGCGTCCTCGCGCGCGGACAGGAAGCCTCGGACGAGCTCGCAGCCGAGGTCGCCGAGCAGGCCGCGGCGGAGCTGGGGCGGGCATTCAAGCCCGACCGCGTCGTGTTCGTCTCGGCCCTCCCGAAGACGCGCAGCGCGAAGATCGTGCGCCGGGCGGTACGCGCCAAGGCTTTGGGGAAGGATCCCGGTGACCTTTCCTCCGTCGAGAACCCGGAGTCTCTCGAGGACATTGCTCGCGCCGTCTGAATACGAAGGCTCGCCGACCCGCGGCTACCTGGACACGGCCACGTACGGGCTGCCGCCGCGCGCCACGGTCGCAGCCGTCGAGCAGACGCTCGCGAGCTGGCAAGGGCGCGGTTCGTGGCTCGACTGGGAGCAGGACGGGGAGGCGTGCCGCGAGCTCTTCGCGCAGATCGTCGGAGCGCAGCCGGAGGACATCGCGTACGTCGCCGCCGCGTCCGTCGCTGCGGGCATCGTCGCAGCGAGCCTGCCGGCGGAGGCCGGCGCCAACATCGTCCTCTACGAGCGCGACTTCGACTCCGTGCTCTTCCCGTGGCGGCCGCTGGCCGAGCGCGGCGTCGAGCTGCGGACGCTTCCTCTCGAACGGCTTGCGGAAGGGATCGACGAGCGCACGGCGCTCGTCGCAGTCAGCCTCGTGCAGTCGTCGGACGGGCGCATGCCCGACCTCGCGGCGATCAAGGCCGCCGGGACGCGCCTCTTCCTGGACGGGACGCAGGCCGTCGGCTCGATTCCCGTGAGCCTCGAGGGCGTCGACTACCTCGTCGCCCACTCCTACAAGTGGCTGCTCTCGCCGCGGGGCCTCTGTTTCTTCTATGTGCGGCCGGAGCGGCTGCCCGAGATCACGCCGTGGCTCGCGGGCTGGAAGTCGCGCTCCGATCCCTTCGAGGACTACTACGGCGCGCCCGAGCTCGCGTCGGACGCGCACCGGCTCGACGTCTCGATCCCCTGGTTCTCGGCCCCGGGAGCCCGCGCGAGCCTCGAGCTGATCGCGACGGCTCGGCCCCGAGGCGATCGGCGAGCACAACCTCGCCCTCGCGCGCGCGTTCGCGGCCGAGCTGGGCCTGGCCGAGCCCGCGTCGCCGATCCTCCGCGTCCCGGTCGAGGACGCGGAGGCGGCCGTCGAGCGCCTGAAGCGCGCAGGGGTGGCGTGCTCGGCGCGGTCCGGCTCGATCCGCTTCGCGTTCCATCTCTACAACGACGAGGAGGATGTCGGCCTCGCGCTCGAGGCTCTCCGGCCTGCAGCCGCTGTACGCTCCGACGCATGATCCGCTTCCTCGTCCGCACCGCCGTGGCGATCGTCGCCACCGGGTCGGGCTTCTCGTTGCGGCGCTCATTCTCGACGGCTTCACGATCGACGGGGTCGGGACGTGGATCGCCGCGACGTTGATCGTCTGGCTGGCGCGCTCCTCGCGACGTGGATCCTTCCCTTCCTCGGCCTCAAGAAGTTTCTCGAAAAGCGTCGCGACTAGTTTTCGTCTCTTAGACGCAAACCGGTAGAATCCGAGGCGTGAGACTTGCGCTCGCGCAGATGAACACGGTCGTCGGCGACCTCGACGGCAACCGCGCGCGCATCGTCGAGCGGCTCGGCGAAGCCCGGGAGGCCGGCGCCGAGCTCGTCCTCTTCCCCGAGCTGGCCGTGACCGGCTATCCGCCCGAGGACCTGCTTCTGCGGCCGGGCTTCCTGCGCGCGGCGGCCGAGTCGCTCGAGGCGATCGCGGCGGAGACGAAGGGGATCGCCGCACTCGTCGGAACGCCGCATCTCGACCGAGACCTCTTCAACGCGTGCGCTGTCTGCGTGGACGGCGAGGTCAAGGCGATCTACCACAAGCAGTTCCTTCCGAACTACGGCGTCTTCGACGAGGACCGCTACTTCCAGGCGGGGCGCGAGCTCGTCCTCCTGCGCTGCGGCGAGACGCTGGTCGGGCCGACGGTCTGCGAGGACATCTGGCAGCCCGGCCCGCCGGCCACCGACCTCGCCCTCGCCGGCGCGCACATCGTCGCCAACATCTCGGCCTCGCCGTTCCACCTCGGCAAGGGCGCCGAGCGCGAGGACATGCTCGCGACGCGGGCGAGGGACAACTCCTGCTGGATCGTGTTCGTGAACGCCGTCGGCGCCCAGGACGAGCTCATCTTCGACGGGCACAGCCTCGTCCTCGACGAGGAGGGGCAGATCGTCGCCCGAGGGCCCGCGTTCGAGGAGGCGCTCCTCGTCGTGGACGTGGACGCGACCACCGCGGTCAGCCGCCGTCTCCGCGACGCACGGCGCCGCGCGCTCGCACGCGCGCGCCGGGAGCTCCCGAATCCGCCGGTCGTCGACGTGCCCGAGCGCGCGGCGAGCGGGACCGTGGAGCCCGTGCTCGCCCCCACCCTCGACGAGCTCGAGCAGATGCGGCGCGCCCTCGAGCTCGGCCTCGGCGACTACGTGGCGAAGAACGGCTTCCACGATGTCGTCCTCGGGATCTCCGGCGGAATCGACTCGGCGCTCACCGCCGCCCTCGCCGCAGAGACGCTCGGCCCCGAGCGCGTGCACTGCGTCTCGATGCCGTCGCGCTACAGCTCGGACGAGACGCAGACGGACGCGAAGCGGGTCGCCGAGTCGATCGGCGCGGACTACATCGAGATTCCAATCGAGCCGATCGTCGGGTCCGTCAGCGCGGCCCTCGCACCCGCGTTCGAGGGCACCGAGGCCGGAGTGGCCGAGGAGAACGTCCAGGCCCGCGTCCGCGGCCTCCTCGTGATGGCGCTCTCGAACAAGTTCGGCTGGCTCGCCCTCGCCACCGGGAACAAGAGCGAGCTCTCGGTCGGCTACGCGACGCTCTACGGGGACATGGCCGGCGGGTTCGCGCTTCTGAAGGACGTCTACAAGACGGACGTGTTCCGCCTGGCCGAGCACCTGAACGAGCGCGCCGGCCGGGAGATCATCCCCCAGAGCGTCATCGACCGGGCTCCGAGCGCGGAGCTCCGCCCCGATCAACGTGACGAGGACTCGCTGCCGCCCTACTCCGAGCTCGACCGGGTGCTCGAGGCCTACGTCGAGCTGGACTCGTCTCGAGAGGAGCTCGCTACCGACGGGTTCGACCCGGGCGTCGTCGAGCGCGCCGTCGCGCTGATCGATCGCGCCGAGTACAAGCGCCGCCAGGCGCCTCCGGGCGTGAAGCTCCGCCCGAAGGCGTTCGGCCGCGACCGGCGGATCCCGATCACGAACCGCTGGCGCGGCTAGCCAGCCGCCCGTAGGCGGCTAGCTAGCGTTCTTGAAGAAGAAGAACCCGCCTTCCTCGCCTCCGCCTGCGAACGGCGGGCAGCACTGACCCGGGAAGACGATCGAGACCTGGGCGAAGCCCGTGATCGCCTGGGTGAAGGGCTCGTTCTGGCTGGCACTGACGGTCCCCTTCCGGCCCGTGAGGAGCTGGGCGACGAGCACGTTGTTCGGCTGCCCCTCGAAGCTCGCGAGCAGGTCGTCGAACGTGTCCGGCGTCCGGCCGCACCCGCCGAAGAACGGGTTGCAGCCCGAGCCTCCGCCGACGGTCACCGCCGCGCCGTTCTTCGCGCTGTTCGGGATCCTGAACTGGAAGGTGACCTTCTGGTTCGCCGAGCCGTCCGACGGCTTCAGGATCGCCCGGAACTTGAGCGTGTCACCCGGGAAGGCCTTCAGCGATCTGACCTTTTCGCACGTACCGCCGTGGCACCAGAGAAGCCTCTCGATGTGGTAGTCGCGGACGGTCTCCTCGAGGTCGATCGTCGCCTCCGTGTTCGTGAGCTCGATGTCCTCGTTCGGATAGTTCGCGATGGCGAGCAGCTCGCCGTAGATCTCGAACGCCGATTCGAACGAGAGGTCGAACTCCGAGACGTACATGTTCGTCTTGTGGAGCTCCCACGGGGTCCCGTCCTCGCGCTTGCCTTCGATCGTCCAGCTGTAGGACGCCGAGCCGTCACCGATCTTGTCGAACACGGAGTCGATGCTGGAGAAGATGTGGGAGAAGGCGAAGTCGGGATACCCCTCGGTGAAGACGACGTCCGTTGTGCCGACGTGCGAGTTGTCGCTGTCGAGCGACGTGATCGCGGTCGTGATCGGGATCGACGGGGGCTCACCGTCCACCGCGCGGATGCCCGCGAGGCGGTCCTGGTCGAGCGTGCCGACGGGGCTCGTGACGTTGGCGAGCTTGTAGGGGCCGAGCGCGTCGTCCACGATCGCGATCGCGTCCGCCGAGCCGGCGCCGAGCGACGTCCGCCCGGAGAAGAGCATCGGGTGCCCGAAGGCGAGCGCCTGCCCGTCGCAGACGTAGGTCGTCGTCCCGACACCTGCCGAGGTGAGGTCGCCGTAGGAGAGGGCGGCGGCGAAGTTCCCGCCGGGGACGAGGTCGTCCACGACTCCGGAGAGGCTGGCGGAGTGCGCAGCCGCACCGTGCGTGAACCGCATCATCGGCCGGTACTTCTTCAGGGAGGGCAGCTTCCGCATCGCCGCGTACCGCTCAGGGGCAACGCCGGAGATGCTCATCGGCAGCTTGAGGCGGACGAGGTCACCACCCACGGTCGGAAGCGCCGCGCCGATCTTCGCCGCCACTTTGCGAACGACCGAGCGCGGAAGCTTGATGCGCGCCGGGACCCGCGACGCAGCGCGCGAGGAGACCGAGAGCCCGTTCACGTGCAGCATGTCCTCGGCGGGCGTGAGGCCCGCGATGTTGGTCGCCCCGAACGAGAAGCCGTACGCGAGCGCACCGGCGAGCTCCGGCCCGCCGCCGTGGTCGATGTAGACGGGCGAACCGGACATTCCAGCCCAGACACCGCCGCCCGCGTCGACCGTCGGGCCCGAGATCTCGACGATGATCACGTCGCGCCCGGGTCCGATCAGGTCGGGCATGACTCCGAGGACCTCGGCGTCGAAGGACTGCGGGTCCGTGCCCGAGACGACGGTCCATCCTTCTCCGATGTCTCCGGTTGCAACCGTGGCGAGCTCCATCACGTCCGCACAGGGACCAGGGGCCGCGAGCCGCCACCCCCGTCCAGATCAGTCCTGTCGTCATTCCAACCACGACAAATGCTGCGAACGTTCGTAGGCGGGTCATGCCAACCCCCTCTGCGGCGTGAACGGGACGGCACCCAAGATACGCCTCTCGCCCGGATGTGCCTAGTGCCCCGAGCTCGGCGCGAAGGGCGCGAAACCAGCGGAGCCTCTCCTCGTAGGGCACGGCCGCGTTGGCCGGCGAGGTCGAGGGGAGGACGAACAGCCGCGTCTCTCCCAGGCGGCGCTCCTGCAGCCCGTGCTCGGGCCGCTCGCGGAAGACGCCCTCGTAGGCCGACTTGCCCACGAACGCGATCACCTGCGGCCCGAGCTCCTTCGCTAGGCGCTCGAACCGCTCGCCGGAGCCGGCGAAGTCGCCGCGGCGCAGGTCGCCGCTCCCCTTCGTCGTGCGGTAGGCGGCATTCGTGAGGCCGTAGCCGAGGCCGAGCATCTCCCACTGCTCCTCAGGTACGAGGACCCGTGGCGTGAGGTCCGCGTCGGCGAGGAGCCGCCAGAAGTCGTTGCGCGGGTTCGCAAAGTGCGCCGCGGCGGCCGCCGAGCGAAATCCTGGGTTGATCCCGCAGAAGATGCAGTGCAGGCCGGGAGCCAGGACGTCCGGGACCGCCGACTCGGCCACGGCGTTACTCTACGACCAAGGACAAAGGGAGGAAGAAAATGGCGCAGGCCGAGACGGCTGTCAGGACGATCAAGAACTACATCGGCGGAGGCTGGGTCGACGCGGAGGCGAGCGAGAGCCTCGACGTGACGAACCCGGCCAGCGGCGAGACGCTGGCGCAGCTACCCATGTCGAGCCGGGCCGACCTCGACCGGGCGGTCGAAGCGGCGCGGCAGGCGTTCCCCGCATGGCGCGCGACCTCGCCGGTCGAGCGCGCCCGCGCCTGCTTCCGGCTGAAGAACGCCCTCGAGGAGCGCAGGGACGAGCTCGCCGAGATCGTCTCCCGCGACAACGGCAAGGCGATCAAGGACGCGGCGGGCGAGGTCCGGCGCGGGATCGAGTGCGTCGAAGTGGCCACCGGGATCCCGTCGCTCATGCAGGGCTCGAACCTGGAGGACGTCTCCCGCGGGATCGACTCCGACATGATCCGCCAGCCCATCGGCGTCTTCGCGGCCATCACGCCGTTCAACTTCCCCTTCATGGTGCCGCTCTGGTTCCTCCCGTTCGCGATCGCCTGTGGAGACACGTTCATCCTCAAGCCGTCGGAGCAGGACCCCCTCGCCTCCGAGCTGCTCTTCGAGCTGCTCGACCAGTGCGAGATCCCGGCCGGCGTGGTCAACCTCCTGAACGGCGGCAAGGACACGGTCAACGGGATCCTCGAGCACCCGGGGATCAACGGCGTCTCGTTCGTCGGCTCGACCCCGGTCGCGCACCACGTTTACGCGACGGCGGCCAAGCACGGTAAGCGTGTCCAGGCGCTCGGCGGCGCGAAGAACCACGTCGTCGTCATGCCCGACGCGGAGATGGAGTCGGCCGTGGACGGCGTCCTCTCCTCGGCCTTCCACGCAGCCGGCCAGCGGTGCCTGGCGAACTCGGTCTGCGTCGCGGTCGGCGACGCCTACGAGCCGCTGAAGAAGCGCCTCGTCGAGAAGGGCGACGCCATGATCGTCGGTGAGGGCATCGATCCCGAGACCGAGGTCGGCCCCGTCATCTCGGCAGCCGCGCGCGAGCGCATCGGCGAGTTCATCGACCGCGGCCTCGCAGAGGGCGGCGAGCTCGTCCTCGACGGGCGCGGCAAGGGCCTCGACGACGGCCACTTCCTCGGCCCGACCATCATCGAGACCGATCCGGGCTCGGAGATCGCCACGGAGGAGATCTTCGGGCCGGTCCTCACGCTCGTCCGCGCGCGCGACCTCGACCACGCGCTCGAGATCATGAACGCCTCGACGAAGGGCAACGCGGCCTCGATCTTCACGACCTCGGGCGGCGCAATGCGCAAGTTCCGCCACGACGCGCAGGCCGGGATGATCGGCGTGAACATCGGAGTCGCCGCGCCGATGTCCTTCTTCCCGTTCACAGGGTGGAAGGAGTCGTTCTTCGGCGACCTGCACGCCCACGGGCGCGACGGCATCGAGTTCTACACCGAGAAGAAGGTCGTGATCACGCGCTGGCCGGACGCGTGACGACCCCGAAACGGCTCGACTACTCCGTCAGCGAGCGCAGCGGGACCCCGGCTCACGCCGAGCCCGACTGGACCGCCGAGCACCTGCTGCTCGCGGCGCTCGCGCGTTGCAGCCTTTCCAGCCTCGAGTACTACGCGAAGCGGGCAAACGTCGGGGCGTCCGGAACGGCGGACGCGGACGGCGTCGTCACGCGCCGCGACTCGGACGGGCGCTACGCGTTCGTCGAGACCCGTGTCGCGCTTGACGTGGAGCTGGAGCCGGCGCTGGACGGCGAGGAGCTCGCGAAGCTCCTCGACTCGGCGGAGTACGGCTGCTTCATCGGCGCCTCGCTGACCGCAACGCCGACCTACGAGTGGCGCGTCAACGGCGAGGCGGTGCGATGAGCACCGTCGCCTTCGACGTCGCAGCCGTTCGGGCGCGCTTCGCTGCGCTGCAGAGGAAGACCGCGTTCTTCGACGGGCCCGGCGGGACGCAGACTCCGGACTCCGTGATCGAGGCCGTGGCGTCGTATCTGCGCGAGGCGAATGCGAACCTGGGCGGGCCGTTCGAGACGAGCCTGCGCAGCGACCAGGTCGTGGACGCCGCGCACGACACGGCGGCGCGCTTTCTCGGAGCCTCACCCTCGGAGGTCGGCTTCGGCCAGAACATGACGACGCTCAACTTCGCGCTCACGCGGGCCCTGGGCCGCGAGCTCGCTCCCGGCGACGAGATCGTCGTCACGCGCCTCGACCACGACGCGAACGTCTCCCCCTGGCTCGAGCTCGCCGACGACCTCGACCTCGTCGTGCGCTATGCCGACCTGCGCGAGGAGGACTGCACTCTCGACTACGACGATCTCGAGGCGCAGATCTCGGAGCAGACGAAAGTCGTCGCGTTTCCGTGGGCCTCGAACGCCGTCGGCTCGATCACGGACGTGCGGCGGGTCGCCGACCTCGCGCACGAGGCAGGCGCGCTCGCCTGGGTCGACGCCGTCCACTACGCGCCGCACGGTCCGATCGATGTGGCGGCGGCGGGCGTCGACGTCCTCATCTGCTCGCCGTACAAGTTCTTCGGCCCACACCTCGGGCTCTTCTTCGGCAAGCGCGAGGTGCTCGAGCGCTGGCGCCCGTACAAGGTGCGCCCGAGCGCGGACGAGCCCGTCGGCCACCGCTTCGAGACCGGCACGCTCGCCCACGAGCTCCTCGCCGGCTGCACCGCCGCGGTCGACTACATCGAGTCCATCGGCTGGGACGCGATCGTCGCCTGGGAGCGCGAGCTCGGGCAGCGGTTCCTCGACGGCCTCCCGGAGGCGTACCGGCTGCACGGGATTCCGTTCCATGGAAGGCCGCACGCCGACCTTCGCGCTCACGCATCCGTCGCGGGCCCCCGAGGAGCTCGCCGACGAGCTCGCGCGGCGCGACATCGCCGCCTGGCCGGGCAACTACTACGCGCTCGAGATCATGGAGCGGCTCGGCCTCACGGACGGCTGCCTCCGGGTCGGGATCGTGCACTACAACACCGCCGAGGAGGTCGACCGGCTCCTCTCGGCGCTCGCGGAGCTCGCCTAGTGCTTCGCCTTTACTGGGCTCGGAACGACGGGATGACGGGGCATGTCTTCCTCGGCCCGCGAGAGCACGACGCGCTCGCGCCGAGATGGAGGAGCAGGGCATGGGCGGCTGGCTCTCCGCCGACGCGATCATGCCCGACGCGCGCATCCCGCCGGGCCAGATCGACCTCGCGCTCGCGAAGGCCTCGCCGGAGCCGAAGACTCTCGACGATCCCGAAGCTCTGGGGAGACTGGCTCACGTTCCTCCAGGGCGCCGCCGAGAACGGCGGCCTCATCGTTCAATAACCCCGCGCCTCAACTCATGCCAGATCAGCCCGCCCGTCGCGTGCTCCTCCACGGGCACGGGCGGCTCCTCCGCACCGTCGAAGACCCTGTCGATGGCGAATGGCGAGGCGGCGATAGCCGCTCCCCAGGTCTCCGGCGTCCAGGCAGTCATCTCATGGTCCTCGACCACTACCTGCCCTTGGCGCGGGCCGGCGAGGATCTCGATCCGCGAGCGTTGGAGGGCGCGCCCCGCCGCCAGATCGACCTCCTCGGTCGTCCAGTCGACCCGGAGCGAAAGCTCTCCTCGAGACTCCTCCCAGCTCGACGACGGAAGGTCTTGGCGGCCGCTCGGGTCGTACAGCGCGAGCTGGACCATGTAGCGGGAGTCCTCGGCCAGATGCCGGGCCATGCACGAAAGATGACGACCGAGTTCTTCTCGGGTGAGGAGCTGAATCGTCCCTACCGCGCAGACGGCGCCGTCGAAGCTGCGGCGGAGATCGAAGTCCGTCATGTCGTCGAGGACTGCTTCCCCGGGAAGCGATGACTTCGCCAGGCGCCTCCTCGCGAGCTCGGTCATGACCGGGGAGCTGTCGATGCCGACGACCTCCAGACCGCGACGGGCCAACGCCTCCAGGTAGCGGCCCGAACCGCAGCCGGGCTCCAGCACGCGTTTGCACGATCGGCCCAGACGACCTGTCAGCCAGTCGACTTCCTCGCCGACATCCCAATCGAAGGCGACGTCATAGAGGTCGGCATGCTCCTCGTAGAGCCTGGTCGCGGAATCCTCCTACGAGTACGACTGGCGCGCGGCGTCCCAGCGCGGGTCGTCCCAGCGGATCTTGTCCGGGTTGACCCCGCGGCGCTCGGCCAGCTCCACGGTGAGCAGCTGGAAGCGGACGATGTCCACCACCGGATGCGTCGTCGGCACGAGCGTGGTCTCGGCGCCGATCTCACCGAGCGCCTTCACCACGTCGGCTGCGCGCTCGGCCGCGCGGCCCTCGCCCTCGAGGACGAAGACGCGCACCTTTTCGTCGATGGCGGCGAAATGGCCGTGGAGGATCTGCTCGGTCTCGTGCGCCTCGGCCGCGATGTAGGCCCCCTCGCGGAGCTTCAGCACCGCCTCTTGCGCCGTCGGCCAGTCGCGGCCGGCGCCGACCACGATTACGCGGTCCCAGTCCCCGCCCTCGAAGGGGTCCGAGAGCACGTTGTCCACGGCCTGGCGGAGCCAGCGGACGTCTTCCCCGTGAAGCGCCGCGAGCGCAGCCACCGCCGCCGTATAGCTGGCCGTGTGGCAGTAGGACTCCTCGATCTCGGGCGTGGCGACGATCACCTCCTCGGCGAGGTCGGCGATCGGCCCCTTCTCCGTCCCCGTGATCAGCCACACGGGCCCGTCGAAGGCCTGCGCCGCCTCGAGCGTGAGCTTGGTCTCGCCCTCGTGGCTGAGCGCGACCAGGAGGTCGGCCTGCGGCGGAGCCAACACCGCTTCGAGTGCCTGATACGCCTCCCCGCCGGTCTGCGCCGCATGGAAAGACGTGCCGCACCCCGTGAAGACGACACGGCCCGCGGGGAACCGCCGGTCGCCGACGCGTTCGGGCACCCGCCGAATCCATTCGGGCTGGGCTTGGATCGCCGCGCGTGTGAGCTCTCCGGCCATGGTGAGGGGCGAAGCTACCATGCGCGCATGGACGGGTACCGCTACGTCTTCGCGCAGGAGGTCGCTTTTCGCGACCTCGACGCGTTCGGCCACGTGAACAACGGGGTCTACCTCACCTACATCGAGAACGCGCGCATCGGCTACGCGCGCGACGTCATCGGGATCGAGTCGCTCGAAGGCCTGTTGATGATCGTGGCGAGCGTGAAGATCGACTTCCGCTCGCGGGCGAATCTCGGTGACACCCTCGAGATCGGCGCGCGGACGACGCGCGTCGGCACGAAGAGCTTCGATCTCGAGCACGAGATCCGCGCCCAGGACGGGCGCCTCGTCGCGGAGGCGGAGACGACCCTCGTCGCCTTCGACTACGACGCCGACCAGACGATGTCCATCCCGCCCGAGTGGCGGGAACGGATCGACAACTACGAATCAAGGAGCGCTGCGGCCACGTGAACGCCTTCGAGAAGACCCTCCTTCCCAACGGCCTTCGGGTCGTGACAGCCCCGATGCCGCAGGCGAAGTCCGTCGCCTGCTTCGTCATGCTCGCCGCGGGCTCCCGCTACGAGACGAAGGAGACGAACGGGATCGCCCACTTCGCCGAGCACATGTTCTTCAAGGGGACCGAGAAACGGCCGACGGCGCGCGAGATCGCCGGCGAGATCGACTCGATCGGCGGCGAGTTCAACGCCTTTACCGGCAAGGAGTACACGGGCTACTACGTGAAGTGCGCGGCGGAACACCGCGACACGGCGCTCGACGTCCTCGTCGACATGCTCCGCCACTCGAAGTTCGATCCCGAGGAGATCGAACGCGAGAAGGGCGTGATCGTCGAGGAGATGAACATGTACTACGACACCCCGCGTGACTACGTCGACGGGGTCTACGACGAGCTCCTTTACAAGGACACTCCTCTGGGCTGGGACATCATCGGCCGCAAGGAGACCGTGCGCGCGGCCGAGCGGGACACCTTCTTCGACTACCTCGATCGCTGGTACCGCGCGCCGCGCATGGTCGCGGGCGTGGCCGGCAACCTGGGCGACGATCTGAACGAGCGGCTGCAGGAGCTCCTCGGCGACGTGCCCGACGGTGAGACCGGGCAGCCCGAGCCCGCGACGTGGTCGCAGGAGGCGCCGCAGGTGAAGCTGCACACGAAGCAATCCGACCAGGCGCACATCCGGATCGGCGTGCACAGCTACCCGCTCGACCACCCGGACCGCTACGCGCTCGGCCTGCTAGCCACGGTGCTCGGCGGCGGCATGTCCTCCCGCCTCTTCACGGAGGTGCGCGAGCGGCGCGGGCTCGCCTACTACATCTACGGCCACAACATGGCCTACACGGATACGGGCACGCTCTACGCCCAGGGCGGAGTGGACATCAAGCGGATCGACGACGCGGTCACCACCGTCGTGAAGGAGTTCGGACGCATCGCGGCCGAGCCGGTCGAGGCCGACGAGCTCGAGAAGGCTCGAAACTTCTCCAAGGGTCGCCTCGTCCTCTCGCTCGAGGACCCGAAGGGGATGATCATGTTCGGTCTCCGGAACGAGGTGCTCGAGGGCAAGCTCCGCGAGCCGGACGAGGTGCTGGCCGCCCTCGACGCGGTCACGCTCGAGGACATCCAGCGCGTCGCGCAGGACATCATCCGCGAGGAGCGCCTGAACTTCGCGGCGATCGGCCCGTTCGACGACCCCGACCGCTTCGAGAAGCTGCTCGCGCTCAGCGCCTAGACAGCGAGCTCGTAGTCGAAGTCCGTCAGGACCTCGCCGCCGTCGTCGGTGACGAGCACGAGGTCCTCGAGCCGGCAGCCGCCGAAGCCCTTGCGGTAGAGGCCCGGCTCGACGGCGAGCACATCGCCGGCGACGAGCTCGGTGCCCAGTGCGTCCGAGGCTCGGATGCTCGTGCACCTCGAGCCCGACGCCGTGGCCGAGGCTGTGGAAGAACCCGTCCTCGAGCGGCTTGTCGGGATCCTTTGTCAGCTGCGTCGGGAAGCCGTGCTCGTCGAAGAGATCGCACGTCATCCGGTGTAGCTCCTTGCCCGTGACCCCGGGGCGGACGGCCTCGCGGACACGGTCGAGCGCCTCCTTGACGAGAGCGTGGTAGCGGACGAGCTCCTCGGGCGGCTCGCCCATGCAGAACGTCCGCGTCATGTCGGCGTAGCAGCCGGAGACCGGATCCTGCGGATACAGGTCGGCGATGACCGCCTCGCCCTCCGAGATCGGGCCGTGTCCGGGCTCGTGGCCGATCGCCGTCTGCTCCCCGTGCGAGACGATGACCATGTCCGGGGCGATCACACCGTCCTCGCTGAAGGAGCGAAGCGCGATCGCCTGCAGGTCCTCGCAGGTCACGTCGCCCTCGCGGAGCCGGTCGCGGATCTTCCCCATCGCGTTCTGCGCGGCGGCCTGCGCGCGGCGGATCCCGGCGAGCTCGGCCTCGTTCTTCACGCGCCGCCGCTCGTCGAAAAGCTCCCCGTGCGGCTTGAGGGCGATCCCATTGGCGCGCAGGTGGTCGGCCTGCGTCGAGCGGGAAGCCCCGCGGCGTCACCGCGCTCCTCCACGCCGATCTTTCGGCACGCGCGCAGAACCAGCTCGCGCTCGGCCTCGTACCAGGGGAGGCCGCGCGCAGTAGAGCTCGTCGATCCCGAGATCCTCGAGCGGAACGGTGACGATCCCGTTCAGTCCTTCGATCCGGGGGATCTCGAGCGAGCCCACGAAGACGTAGCGGGCGCCGTCCTTCTCCGCGTAGATGAACGCGTCCGGAACGGGCACGGGAACCTCGTGGCGGAGCTCCGGGGAGCGAATCGTGTCGCCGTAGATGAGCAGGTCAGGCACGGTCTTCAAAGCCTAGCTGGGGTAGATTCCAAAAGCGGTGCAGGACGCTTTGGAACGAGCACGGAAGCTCGTCGCCGTCTACGACGACGAGGTCGCCGCGCTGCGTCCGAAGGACGCCGAGATCTTCGACGCCCACGTGCACGTCGGCACCGACATCGACGGCTTCGTCTCCACCCTGGACGACCTACTTGCTTTCCTCGCGAAGGACGGCGTCTCGCGCGCGTTCGCGTTCTGCCTCGACGAGCCCGACCGCGAGCCGGCCTTCCGGGCCGCGAACGACCGCACGCTGGAATCCGCGAGGGCCTCGAACGGCGTGCTCGTCCCGTTCGCACGGCTCGATCTCGCCGAGCAGCCCGTCGAGGAGGCAACCCGCGCACTCGACGCGGGAGCACGCGGGATCAAGCTGCATCCGCGCGCGCAGGCGTTTCGCCTCGACGACGAACGGCTTGCACCCGTCTTCTCGCTCGCGGCCGAGCGGCGCGTCCCGATCCTCATCCACGGCGGCCGCGGCCTGCCGCCGATTGCCGAGCACCTGCGCCGGCTCGTGGACACGTATCCCGCCGCCCAGCTGATCGTCGCCCACGCCGGGATCGCCGACCTCGCGCGCCTGTCGGAGGAGTTCGCCGGCCACCCGGGCGTGTTCTTCGACACCTCGGTCTGGAGCCCGCTCGACCTGCTCGACATGTTCCACCGCATCTCGCCGGAGCAGGTCCTCTACGCATCCGACCACCCGTACGGCCAACAGCCGGGCTCGCTCTTCATCGCGCTTCGCACGGCGCAGCTCGCCGGCCTTTCCGAGGATCAGGTCCGCGACCTGCTCGGGCGCTCGGCCGCCGGCATCGCGGACGGCAAGCCGCCGGCCCCACGTACGCCGCCAAAGGGCCGGAGGAACATCGAGCAGACGATCACCTTCGCGCGGATCCACCACTACCTCGCGATGGCGACGCCGCTCCTCTGGACGCGGCAGCGCGACACGATCGGCGTCCTCGGGCTCGCTTTGAACACCTGCGCCGAGCGCGACGGCTTCGTCGAGGAGCGCGAGCGGATCGCCGAGCTGATCGCGAGCGCGCAGGAGCTCTGGGCGATGCTGCCGGACATCGAGGACGAGCAGGAGCGGCTTGTGGCGAGCCGCTACACCTTCCGCCTCGTGCACCTCGCAGACATCCTCGCGGTCACAACCAGCGCCGAGTGATCGCGGCAGTCGTCCTGGCCGCCGGCGCTGCGAGCCGGTTCGGCGAGCCGAAGCAGCGCCTGCTCCTGCCCCGCGTGCTGGCGCGGCTCGGCGAGGCCTCGCTGGACGAGATCGTCGTCGTCTCGGGCGCCCATGAGCTCGATCCCGGCGCCGCGCGGCTCGTCGCGTGCCCGGAGTGGGAGCGCGGCCCGGGAGCGTCCCTCCGCTGTGGGCTCGCGGCGCTCTCCTGGGACACGGAGGCTGCCGTCGTCTGCCTGGCGGACGGCCCGAACCTGGCTCCCGCGGCGGTCGAGCGCGTCGTGGACGCATGGCGAGCGGAGGAGGGCGACGTCGTCGCTGCGAGCTACGGCGGGAACCGGGGCCATCCGGTCGTGCTCGGCCGAAGCGCGTGGGCGTCCGTCCCGGACGAAGGCATGCGCGCCCTCCCGGCGACCCTCGTCCCCTGCGACGACCTCGGCTCGCCCGGAGACGTCGACTCGCCGGAGGACCTGGCATGAGGCGGCTTCTGCGCCCCGCGATCGTCATCCCTGCCGTCGCCGTCCTCCTCTTCGGTGCCGGAATCGTCTACGCGGTCACGACCGGGCTCGACTCCGGCGCGGTGGACGAGAACGAACAGGTCCTCGCCGAGGTGGGCGTCTACCCGAGCTCGAAGGAGGTCGGCCGAAACAGTGAGACCTTCGCCGGCGCGGAGGCCGCCTTGCCGGTGCCGAAGGGCGTCGTCACGACGGCCGCCTACGCGCCGCCAGAGGGCACCGACCAGCTCGAGATCGTGAACTACTTCCTGAGCCGGCTCCGCCCGGACTGGTCCGCCGAGGTCGAGCGTTCGCTCGCCGGCGCCGCGGGAACGACCACGGAGCGCTCGTACCGCGTGACGTTCTCCACGGCGGATCGGTGCCTCATCCTCGGCACCGCAGGCATGGTCGCCGGTCTGGCGCAGCCCGTGTACACGCTCTCCGCCTACGGGCGCGAGGGCGACTCCTGCTAGCCCTCAAGCACGCCCGCGGAATGCCGATGGAGAGAGGGTTGCACGCGGTTTTCGCCGAACTCTGAGCCCATGGCCGTTTCTCCCCTTGGAGCCGCCCGCCTTCGCCGACGCCTCACCGTCGAGGAGGCCGCTGCACGCGCGCGGATGGCGGTCGACCAGGTCAAGTCGCTCGAAGAGAACTGCATGTACAGGTTCGGCTCGAACGCCGACGCCCTCGCCGCCGCGCTCGTCTACGCAACCGCGCTCGGCATCTCCGAGCGCGAGGCTCGGCAGATCGCCGGCCTCCCGGTCACGAGCCGGCTCGTCGACCCCTGGTCGCTCCGTAGGTCGATGGCGATCTGCGCATTCCTCGCAGCCGTCGGTGCGCTCGTCTGGTTCGGCTTCCGCCCGGAGCTCGGCTCGGAGAGCTCGGCGGCCGCGACTCCGGCCGCCGCGAGCCAGACCCCGGCCGACCCGACGGCGGCCCTCCCCGAGCCGTGGGAGATCCAGGTCGACGTCTACAACGGCACCGGCGCGG
Source organism: uncultured Actinomycetes bacterium (assembly GCA_963766725.1). Taxonomy (GTDB): domain Bacteria; phylum Actinomycetota; class Thermoleophilia; order Gaiellales; family Gaiellaceae; genus DATEOR01. The sequence continues at coordinate 82,222 of CAVYBK010000010.1, read as the reverse complement.
GCAACGCCGCCGCGAGCATGGCGAACCGGGTCGCCGGCCTCGCGTACCAGATCGGCAAGGTCGGGAACGCAAAGCGCGACGACTACCGGAAGACGCTCGTCTACTACCCGCCGGGCGGACAGGAGATCGCCGCACGGCTCGGCCACGAGCTCGGCATCGGCACCGCAGCCCTGCCCGGGGGCGACAACCCCAACCGCCTAGTGGTGATAGTCGGCGGCTAAAGAGGCGTTCTGAGCGCCGCGAGCTTCTGCTTGAGCTCCGGCGGCATCTCCTCGACCACCGCCTGGCGCACGTAGCGCCTGAGCGTCTCCTCGAACGTGTAGCGCTTGCGGCAGTAGCCGCACTCGTCGAGATGCGCCTCGGCGATCGTGTACTCGTCCTCGGAGAGCTCGCGGTCGAGGAATGGCTGGAGCATCTCCTCGCACTTCGCGCATGGATCGGGACCCATGTAGACCATCAGCCGCTGTCTCCCACACTAGCTTCTGCGAGCTCCTTCTTGAGGATCCTTCTTCCGCGGTGCAGGCGGGACATGACCGTCCCGATCGGGATGTCGAGGATCTGCGCCGCGTCCTGGTACGTGAAGTCGCCGATGTCAACGAGGACGATGACGTCCCGGAAGTCGTGCGGCACCTCGGCCAGGGCCTGGACGATCTCGTCCTGGGAGAGGCGCTCGACGATCCGCGCCTCGTCGTCGGAGCCCGAGTCCGCTTCGAGCCGGTTGTAGAGGAAGTAGTCGCCTTCCTCGAGGGGCTGCGTCGACGGCGAGCGCTGCTCGCGGCGGCCGCGGTCGATGTTCAGGTTCGTGAGGATCCGGAAGAGCCAGGCGCGGAGGTTCGTGCCCGGCGTGTAGGAGCGCCAGCTGCGAAAAGCGCGCGCGTAGGTCTCCTGGACGAGGTCCTCGGCCTCTTCGCGCGTCGACACGAGTCGCCGAGCGACGCGATAGACCTGATCCGCCAAACCCAGAACCTCCTCTTCGAACCGCACGCGTGCACGCGCTTCCTCCGCGATGCCGCGTGCATCGGTCTCGGGCTGGACTTCGCTCATCGGCCCGGACAGTAACAGTTCAACGAATGCAAAATCCCCGCTATTCCGGGGTGCCGACCGGGGTGAAGCCGCCGCGCGCGAGCGCCTCGAGAATGTCCTTCCTGGCGAGCCGCTCGTCGTCCCAGGCGAGGGTCACCTGACCCATCAGATTCGCGTTCGCGGCCTCGAGACCGTCGAGGCCCTCGAGGGAGGCGCCGAGCCGCATGACGCAACGCTCGCAGCGCACGCCGGCGACCTGGATGGTGTCGGTCTGCACCGCCACGCCTCGATCCTACGTGAGCTCGACGAGGCGGCGGCACACGGACTCGAGCCCGTCAGCGCGGCCGACCTCGAGCTGCTCTCGAGCCTGGTCGGGCACGCCGGGCTTCTGTGAGCCGACGCGCTCGGCCAGCTCGGCCAGGAGCTCGGGCACCGACACGAGCCTCGATCCGTCGGGATGGACGAGCTCCGCCTCGTGCCCGAAGCGGAGGGCGGCCCAGCGGTTCTGCGCGTAGAGACCGCGGTTGGCCGGCCCGTCATCCTCGAGCCGGGAGACCATCGCCTGCAGGAGCACCGCGAGCGCCCCCGTCGTCTCGAGTCGTGTCGGCTGGTCGGCGACCCGGATCTCGAGCGTGCCGAAGCGAGGATGCGGACGCGCGTCCCACCAGACCCGGGTGATCTCGTCGGCGAGGCCGAGCGCGACGAGGCGCTCGACGAACCGCTCCCAGTCCTCGTAGCCGCCGAACACCGGCGGCGCGGCACTGCGCGGCAGGAGCGCGAGGATCTCGGCGCGCGCCGAGCGCAGCTCCGTGTCCTCACCCGCGACGTACGGCGAATTGGCGGAGAGTGCGAGCACCAGCGGCAGCCAGGGCAGGACGGCCTCGAGCGCCGCCATGCATGCCTCGGGGCTCTCCATGCCCACGTGCACGTGGAGGCCGGAGACGTACTGCCGCCGGGCGGACGGACCCGCATAGTGGACGAATTTTCGGTACGCCGGGCTCTCGCCGACCGGCTGCTCCTCCGGTATCGCGGTCGGCCAGGTGCCCGCCGCGGCGAGAACGAAGCCGGCCTCTCCCGCCGCCTCCTTCGCGCGAGCGCGCAGCGACGCCAGCTCCTCGACCGCCTCCGCAACCGTCCGGTGGACGCCGGTGTTCAGCTCGACGACTGAGGCGAAGAGCTCCTCCTTCAGCCGCGCGCCGTCGAGTGCCTCGCGCGGAAACGGCTGCGGCGCGAGCGTCTCGCCGTCGAGGCAGAAAAGCTCCTCCTCGATCCCGACCGTGAAAGGCTCGGATTGGCCGAACGCGTGGGGAATCATGGCAGAGTTAGCCTTGGAGAACTTGAGTTCCGGCCGGGGTGAGCCTTCGCCGGTCGCGTGGGCTGGCGTGTGCCAGGCAAGGACGCAGGGAGCGCTCGTATCCGGAGGATACGGGTGCGACTGAGGACGCAGCATGGCGCGCGGCAGGACGCGCGACCGGCTCAAGCGCTTACCCCGGTCGGGACTCAAATAAAAGGTCGGAGGCCCGGGCAGGCGGGCGGGCCTCCGACCGGTACTTCCGAGAGCCAAGCTGGCGATGCGGCTTCCGGAAGCGTTGCCCCTTGGGGTAAGGGGCCAAGGGCGCCGTTATCCGACTGGGGTGCTCGGTTGGCGCCCAAGCTCGACTGTCACGTTCAAAGTCTCCTGTCCACGATGCACCTCGAGGTCGAGGGAATCGCCAGGCTGTTTCGAAGTCACTACGGACGCCAGCTGGTCACTGGTTTCCAGCGGCTGCCCGTCTGCCTTCGTGATCACGTCGCCGCCGAGCCAGTACGTCGTGCCGGCGAGGACGACCTGCATGGTGCCGCCCTTGAGGCCGGCGTCCGCGGCCGGGCTGCCCTCGCGAACATGCTGGACGAGGACACCCTTGTCGACGGGCACGCGGAAGTTGTCGGCGAGGTCCGAAGTGATGGACGCGATGTCGACCCCGAGGTAGGCGTGCTCGACCTTGCCGTCCTTGATGAGCTGGCTTGCGACGTCCTTGACGGTGTCGATCGGGATGGCGAAGCCGATGCCGACGTTGCCGCCGGACTCGCTCTCGATCTGGGCGTTCACGCCGATCACGTCGCCGTTCGCGTTCAGAAGCGGACCGCCGGAGTTGCCGTGGTTGATGGCCGCGTCGGTCTGGATGGCCTGGTCGATCTGGAAGCCGTTCGGCGCCTGGATCCGCCGCTGCAGCGCGCTGACGATGCCGGCGGTGACCGTCCGCTCGAGCCCGAAGGGATTGCCGATGGCGACGACGGCGTCCCCGACCTCGACGGCGCTCGAGCTCCCGAGAGTGAGCGGCGTGAACGAGCGCGACCACGCGCCCTGGATCTTCAGGACCGCGATGTCGGTCGAGGGATCGGTGCCGACGACCGTCGCGTCCTTCTTCTCCTCGTCGGAGAAGCTGACCTGAACCTTCTTCGCGCCCTCGACGACGTGGTAGTTCGTGACCACGTGGCCGTCCTTGTCGATGACGAAGCCGGAGCCCTGGGCCTGCTGTTCCTGCGCTCCGAAGAAGTCGTTGGTGACGACCGACGTCGAGGTCACCTGGACGACGCCGTGCTTCGCGGCCTCGTAGATGTCCGAAATCTTCTTGCCGCCGCTCGACGGGAACGCGGCGGGCTCGGGCGTCCCGCCCTGCACCTCGCGGATCACCGTCGTCGTCGAGCCGCCGTTGACCGTCTGGCCGATGCCAACCGCGACCGCGCCGCCGAGCAGAGCGGCTGCGACGAGCGCGCCTGCCTTCGCCCACCCAGATTCCATGCGTCGGTTATAGCCACGGCCCTGTGAAGCCCTGGTTGCGGGGGGTTAAGCAGACGTTAAGCGGTGTTGGCTTGGCCGACCTTGACATATCGACGTTGATCGATATATTGACGCCTGTCGATGCGTGAATTGCCTCTGATCGACTGTTGCGCCCCACTTGGGGCGCGGACGCTCTCCGACGAAGAGGCGGAGGCGAGCGCTGCGCTCTTCGCGGCGCTTGCCGACCCCGCCCGCGTTCGCATCGTCAATTTCGTCGCGACGAGCGACGACCCGGTCTGCGCGTGTCACCTGATCGAGCCGCTCGGTCTTTCGCAGCCGACCGTTTCCCATCACCTGAAGCGACTGGTGGACGCCGGCCTGCTCGACCGCGAGCAGCGTGGCAAGTGGGCGTACTTCTCGCTCACGCCCGAGGCGGGCACGCGCCTCGCCGGGCTCGTCGACCTGGCGCGCGACCGAGAGGAGGCGCTTCGATGACCACGTCCGACTCCTTGCGCGACGAAGTAAGGCGCAAGTACGCGGAGGCCGCAGTTGCCGTGGCCGAAGGATCCGGGTGCGGCTGCGGAAGCGGCGCCTGCTGCGAGGGCGATGCGAGCGAGGACTTCGGCACGTCGCTCTACACCCTCGAGCAGCGCGGCGAGCTTCCGGACGCTGCCGCCCTCGCCTCGCTCGGATGCGGCAACCCGACGGCGGTCGCCGAGCTCAGGGAGGGCGAGACCGTCCTCGACCTGGGTTCCGGCGGAGGAATCGACGTCATCCTGTCGGCCAAGCGCGTCGGGCCGACCGGCCTCGCATACGGGCTCGACATGACCGACGAGATGCTCGCGCTGGCGCGCAAGAACGCCGCCGACGCCGGGATCCGGAACGCCGTCTTCCTCAAGGGCCTGATCGAGCAGATCCCGCTGCCCGCCGACTCGGTCGACGTCGTCATCTCCAACTGTGTGATCAACCTCTCGACCGACAAGGCGGAGGTCCTGCTCGAGATCTCCCGGGTGCTCAAGCCGGGCGGCCGGCTCGGAATCTCCGACATCGTCGCCGAGGACCGGCTCACGGAGGAAGAGCAGGCGGAGCGCGGCTCCTACGTCGGCTGCATCGCGGGCGCGCTTTCGAAGTCCGAGTACGAGGTCGGCCTCGAGGCGGTGGGTTTCGAGGACGTCTCGGTCGAGTTCACGCACGAGGTCGCCGACGGCATTCACGGTGCGATCATCAGAGCCGTGAAGACGACGGACCCCGCGGCGAAGGGCCTGCCGGTCGTTCAACCGGCAGCGCGCGCCGGCTGCTGCTGATGGCGGTCGGTTCGCCGCCGACCATGATCGAGGCTCTCCGGGCCGAGCACTGGCCCGGCGTCGCCCGCGTGTACGCGGAGGGCATCGCGACCAGGAACGCGACCTTCGAGACCGAGGTGCCGGCCTGGGAGGCGTGGGACTCGTCCCATCTCGCCGAGCATCGCTTCGTCGCGCTTCGGGACGGCGAGGTCGTCGGCTGGGCCGCCGTGAGCCCCGTCTCCGGTCGCTGCTGCTACCAGGGAGTTGTCGAAAACAGCGTCTACGTCGCCGAGAGCTCCCGCGGACAGGGCGTCGGCCGGCGCCTGCTCGAAGCTCTGATCGCCTCGACCGAAGCCGGCGGCATCTGGACGATTCAAGCCGGCATGTTCCCCGAGAACGAGGGCAGTATCCGCCTGCACGAGCGAGCCGGCTTCGAGACCGTCGGGACACACAAGCGGCTCGGCAAACTGGACGGGGAGTGGCGCGACGTCCTGCTCCTCGAGCGGCGCAGCGAGACGGTCGTCTGATGGAGCTCGCGACCGCGCGCGTCCTCTTCGTCTGCGTCCAGAACGCCGGCCGTTCGCAGATGGCAGAGGCGCTGTTCACCGCGGCCGCGGAGGGGCGCCACGAGGCTCGCTCCGCCGGCACGGCACCGGCGGAGCACGTGCATCCCGAGGTCGTCGCAGCCATGCGCGAGCTCGGTATCGACCTCGAGAGCCGGGTGCCTCACGAGCTCGATCAGGCGGACGCCGAGTGGGCCGACGTGATCGTGACGATGGGCTGTGGAGACGCCTGCCCGTACATACCCGGCAAGCGCTACGTCGACTGGGAGCTCGAAGACCCGGCGGGGCTCCCGCCCGACGAGGTGCGCCGCATCCGCGACGAGATCGCCGAGCGAACGAAGGCTCTGGCCGGGGAACTGCGCGTAGAGCCAGAGTCGGTTGTCGCGCGACCGGCGGCGAGAGGGCGGTAGATTCACGTCCTGGAAGCGGCCCATCTCCTCGCCAGCACCCTTCCCGACGGCGGGACCATCGGCGTCGCCGCGCCCGCGAGCCCGTGGGAGAACCGCTCCGATCTTCTCCGCGGAGTCGAGTGGTGGGAAGCGCAGGGGTACCGCGTCAAGCTGGCGCCGGGGGTCGACGGACGGGACGACTTCGTCGCGGGCCCGCCCGAGCAGCGCGCCGACGACCTGAACGCCCTCTTCGCCGACCCCGAGGTCGACGTCGTCCACTGCATGCAGGGCGGCTACGGGTCGGCGCAGGCGATTCCCTTCCTCGACTTCGACGTCATCGCCGCGAACCCGAAGCCGTTCATCGGCTATTCCGACATCACCGCCCTTCACGTCGCGATCCGGCAGCGCACGGGTCTCGCCACGTTCTACGGCCCCGGTGTCGCGGGCGTGGGCGACAAGGAGGCGACGGCGTTCACCCGAGCGCGCTTCCTCGAGGTTCTGCGCGGGCGGCGGCGCGGGCGAGGTCCCGCGCGACCCGGACGACCCCTACGTGCGCGCCATCGTTGGCGGCAAGGCCTCGGCGCCGCTTGCAGGCGGCTGCCTCTGGCTCCTCATGCAGACCATGGGAACGCCCTGGGAGATCGACCTCGACGGCGCCATCTTCTTCTTCGAGGACGTGGACGCGCCGCCCTGGTACATCGACGGGGCTCTCGTCCAGCTCGCCCATGCCGGCAAACTCGACCGGGTCCTCGGAGTCGTAGTAGGCGAGATGGAGAAGTGCGAGTGGCGCGAGGATAGGCCCGAATGGCCAAGGACCAAGTCCCTGGAGGACGTCCTGGAGCAAAGGCTGGAGCCGCTCGGGGTCCCCGTGCTATACAAGCTGCCCTTGGGCCACGGAAAGAACCTTGCGACGCTCCCCCTCGGCGTCCCCGCGACGCTCGACGCCGATGCCCGCACACTCACGATCGACGAGCCCGCGCTGATCGAGCGCGGGAAGTCCCTCGCAACGCCGAGGGAGAAAGGGAGGACGGCATGAGAAGGACGATCGCGATCGTCGCCGCGGTGATCGCGGCGCTGGCGCTGGCCGCTTGTGGAGGCTCTGGCGGAAACGCCACCGGCTCGGGCGGCTCCGAGACCGGCGCCGTCACCGAGGGCGGCATCCTGCGAGTCGGGACGATCAACTACATCGACTCGTTCAACCCGTTCCATTACATCGAGTCGCAGTCCTTCAACGCCTTCATCATGCTCTACCCCCAGCTCGTCCAGTACGACTTCGAGGACGGGGAGTACGTCATCGTCGGCGACCTCGCCGACTCCTGGGACACCTCGGCCGACGGGAAGGACTGGACGTTCCATCTCAAGTCCGGGACGAAGTGGTCGGACGGGCAGCCCCTGACCGCCGAGGACGTCGCCTGGACGGCGAACACGACGGCCAAGTACGCGAGCGGCCCGACGGCTGTCATGGCTCCCGCGCTCGCACACCTGAAGAGCGCTGAGGCGCCCGACCCGACGACGGTCGTCCTCCACTACAAGACGCCGGTCGGGAACGTGCTTGCCCAACTCGAGCAGTTCTTCGTCGTCCCCGAGCACGTCTGGAGCAAGTTCGCCGTCGGCGACGGGAAGGGGCTGAAGACCTACGCGCCCGAGAACGACCTCTCGACGATGGTCACGGGCGGCGCGTTCACCCTGAAGCAATACGAGAAGAAGGGGACGACCGTCTTCATCCCGGACGCGAACTACTGGGCCGACAAGCCGCACGTCCAGGCGGTCGCGCTGACCTACTACACGAACGCGGACTCGATGATCGCGGACATGAAGTCGGGCCAGGTCGACTGGGTCGACCAGGTGCCGTTCAACGCGGTCGACGTCCTCAAGAAGGACTCGAACATCGTCGTCCAGCAGATCCCGGGCGCGGAGACGACGAACATCACGTGGAACTCGAACCCGTACAAGGACGAGAACCGAGAGCTCCTCGATCCGGAGGTGAAGAAGGCCCTCTCGATGTGCGTCGACCGCGACAAGATCATCGAGGTCGTCTTCAACGGCTACGCGGACAAGGTCGAGAGCCTGCCCGGCAAGATCTCGCTCTACGAGAACAAGGACCTCGGGCCCCTCGAGCACGACTGCGCCGCCGGCAACGCGATGCTCGACCAGCTCGGCTACAAGCGCGGGCCGGACGGCACCCGGATCGCACCCGCGACGACCGGCAAGTACGCGCAGCCGGCACACAAGATGCAGTACGAGATCATGCAGCCCACCTCCCTCGACTTCAACGGCCCGCGGGCCTTCGACATCGTCAAGGAGGGGTTCGCGGAGGCAGGGGTCGACGTGACCCTGAAGATCGGCGGCGACTCGACCGCGGCCTACGAGATCGAGACCACCGACCACTGCGACCCGGCGACCAACTCGGGCTACACCGGCTGGGACATCGCCATGTGGGACTGGGTCGGCTACGTCGACCCGGACTTCATGCTCTCCGTCGTCACGAAGGGCCAGTGGTGCTCCTGGAGCGACACCGGCTGGGACAACCCCGACTACGACGCGCTCTACGAGAAGCAGGGCACGACCGTCGACGAGAACGAGCGCGCGTCGATCGTCCAGCAGATGGAGCAGATGATCTACGACAACTGGGTCTACACCCAGCTCGTCGAGGAGCAGTACATCGACGCGCACACGACGGCATGGGACGGCATGGACCCGCACCTGAACGCGTACGCGAAGATGTACTGGACGCGGCCGTTCAAGGTCGGATAGGAGGAAGCGAAGCGAAAGAGGACGGATGAGGGGCTTCGACTACGTCGGCAAGCGCATGCTCTTCGCGGCGCTGACGGTCTTCGTCGCGATCACGCTCAACTTCGTCCTCTTCCGCACCCTCTCGGGCGACGCGGTCTCGGCACTGCGCTGCCGCCAGTGCACGCAGGCAGTTCAAGGAGTACCAGCGCGAGCAGCTGGGGCTCGACAAGTCCAAGTGGGAGCAGTACCAGCTCTACCTCGAGGACCTCGCCCACGGGAACATGGGGAAGTCGCTGCGGTCGGAGCAGCCGGTCACCCATGAGCTCTGGCCGCCGCTGAAGAACACCATGGCGATGGTCGCGCTCGGGACGGTCTTCTCGATCGTCTTCGGCGTACTCGTAGGCGTCGTCTGCGCATGGAGACGCGGCACCTGGGCCGACAAGGGCGGCCTCTGGAGCGGGCTCGCGTTCTACTCGATGCCGCCGCAGTGGCTCGGGCTCCTGATGGTGCTCTTCGTCGCGGGGTGGTTCGGCCTGCCGACGGCGGGGATCAAGGATCCGACGCTCGGGATCCTCGGGGACGCGTCGTGGTGGGACGTCTTCGTCGACCGGCATCCGCCACATGATCCTCCCCGCGCTCACGCTCGGGCCTCGTCCTCTACGGCGAGTACGCGCTCGTCGTGCGCTCGGCGATGCTCGAGACGCTGGGGGAGGACTACGTCCTCACCGCCCGCGCGAAGGGGCTCTCGAACTGGAGGACCGTGCGCACGCACGGCCTGCGGAACGCCTTGCTCCCCATCGTCACGCTCGTCGCCCTCTCGCTCGGCTTCATCATCGGCGGGTCGATCACGATCGAGTACGTCTTCTCCTATCCGGGCATCGGCCTCGAGGTGGTCGAGGCGATCGACCAGCGTGACTACCCGATCCTGCAGGGCGCCTTCCTGTTACTGACGCTGTCGGTGATCGGAGCCAACCTCCTGGCCGACCTCCTCTACTTCAAGCTCGACCCGAGGGTGTCCGGATGAGCGCCTCCATCCAGGGCGGGGCCGCTGCCGCCACCGAGGGCGTCGACGTCGCCGCGGCGAGGCGGCCCGGGTCGATCCGGCACGTCGCGCTCCGCGAGCCGACCGCGATCGCGGGGCTCGCCATCATCGCGTTTTTCGTCCTCGTCGCGCTGCTCTAGCCGATCCTCGTCACCGGCGACCCGAAGGAGAAGGTCGGGCCGATCTTCGAACCGCCGAGCGCCTCCTACCCGCTCGGCCTCGACGGCGGCGGCGCGAACATGGTCGAGCTCCTGATCGCCGGAACCCGCGTCTCGCTCCTCGTGGGCTTCTGCGCCGCGCTCGTGTCGGCGTTCATCGGCGGGACGGTCGGCGTCCTCGCCGGCTTCTACGGGGGGAAGACGGACGTCGTGCTGATGCGCACGACGGATTACTTCCTCGTCATTCCCGGACATCCCGCTCATGATCGTCGCCGCGGCCCTCTTCGGCCGCAGCCTGACGAACATCATCATCATCATCGGGATCATCTACTGGACGACGACGGCGCGGCTCATCCGCGCGCAGGTGCTGAGCGTCCGCGAGCGCGTCTACGTGAAACGGGCGCGCGCGCTCGGCGCGGGCAACGGGCGCCTGATCTTCAAGCACATCCTTCCGCAGGTCGCTCCGCTCCTCGTCGCGAACACCGTGCTCCTCGTCGCGTACGCGATCTTCGCGGAGACGTTCATCACCTTCCTCGGGCTCGGCGACCCGAGCGTCATCTCCTGGGGCCGGCTGATCGAGAACGCCTTCAACGACGACGCGATCCTCAACAACGCCTGGTGGGCGATCATCCCACCGGGCCTCTGCGTGACGCTCGTCGTGCTCGGCGCGACGCTCTTCGGGCAATCGCTCGAGGACGCGCTCAACCCGCGCCTCCGCGTCGGCCACCTGTCGGTGCGCCGCTTCAAGGTCAGGCCCCTGCGCGGGAAGCTCGACGCCGAATGACGACGCCGCTCCTCGCACTCGAGGACCTGAACGTCTGGTTCGAGCTTCCGGGCGGCGGCGAGCTCCACGCGGTGCGAGGGGTGAGCTTCGAGCTCGAGGCGGGCGAGCGCTTCGGCCTCGTCGGCGAGTCCGGCTGCGGCAAGACCACCGCGATGCTCTCGATCATGGGCCTCCTGCCCCCGAACGCGACGGTCGCGGGAGAGGTGCGTCTCGACGGGGAGAACATCCTCGCCCGGGGGGAGGAGACGGTGAGCCCGCACCGCTGGAACGACATCGCGATGGTCTTCCAGGGGGCGATGAACGCGTTCAACCCGGTGCAGACGGTCGGCTCGCAGATCGAGGAGCCGATGCACCTGCACGGCGTGGCGGAGGGCAAGGTCGCCCGCCGGCAGACGGAGGAGCTGCTCGAGCGCGTGGGCATCCCCAAGGACAGGGCGGATCGCTTCCCGCACGAGTTCTCGGGCGGGATGAGGCAGCGAGCGGCGATTGCCATGGCACTCGCCTGCGAGCCGAAGATCCTCCTCGCGGACGAGCCGACCACCGCGCTCGACGTGATGGTGCAGGCGCAGATCCTCGAGCTGCTCGTCTCGCTCGCGTCCGACTTCAATCTCGCGCTCATCCTCGTCACCCACGACCTCCCCGTCGTCGCCCAGGTCTGCGACCGCGCCGCGGTCATGTACGCGGGCGAGGTCGCCGAGTCGGCCTCCATCGACGCTCTCTTCCACACTCCGAAGCACCCGTACACGCGCCTCCTCTTCGCGGCCACGCCCGATCTCCGCGCAGGCGGCGAGCGCGTCGCGTCGATTCCCGGCGCGCCTCCGCGCCTCGACAAGCCGATCGTCGGCTGCCCCTTCCAGCCTCGCTGCGACAGCGCGTTCGCACCGTGCGCGACCGAGACGCCGCTCCTCAAGAAGGTGGGCGAGCGACATGTAGCGGCCTGCCACCTGAACGATCACGTCCGGGAGCCGGCGACGGCATGAGCACGAACGGCTCCAAGCCGCTGCTCGAGGTCGAGGACCTGGTCGCCAGCTACCCGGTCGGGCGGGGGCTGGTCGGCGCGGCGAAGCGCGAGCCGAAGCTCGAGGTGCATGCGGTCGACGGCGTCTCCTTCGCTCTCAACCGCGGCGAGATGCTCGCGCTCGTCGGAGAGTCGGGCTGCGGGAAGACGTCCACGGCGCAGTCGGTTCTGCGCCTGATCGAGACGAGCCGCGGCTCGATCCGCTTCGACGGTCAGGAGATCACGGGGCTCTCGTCCAAGGATCTCCGGCCTCTCCGCCGCCGGATGCAGATCGTGTACCAGGACCCGTACGAGTCGCTCGACCCGCGCTTCCGCGTCGGCGCGACGATCGAGGAGCCGCTCCAGGTGCACGGCATCGGCTCGAAGGAGGAGCGGCGCGAGGAGGTCAAGCGCGCGCTCGAGCTCGCGGGCCTCACGCCGCCGGAGCTCTACATCGACCGCTATCCGCACGAGCTCTCGGGCGGCCAGCGCCAGCGCGTCGCGATCGCGGCGAGCCTCGTCCTCCACCCCGAGCTCCTCGTCGCCGACGAGCCTGTCTCGATGCTCGACGTCTCGGTGCGCGCGGGGATCCTCTCGATCCTCGACGAGCTGCGGGACAACGGCCTCGCGGTGCTGATGATCACGCACGACCTCTCCACGGCCGCCCATTACGCCGACCGGATCGCCGTCATGTACCTCGGCCGGATCGTCGAGGAAGGCCCGACGCGCGAGGTGATCGAGAACCCACAGCACCCCTACACGCGCGCCCTCCTCTCAGTCGTGCCGAAGCGCGACCCGCGCGACCGCGGGACTCCTCAGATCCTCCGCGGGGAGACGCCGAACTCGATCCACATCCCGGCCGGCTGCCGTTTCAACCCCCGCTGCCCGATGGCGATCGCGGAGTGCAAGACCGTTGATCCCGAGCTCCGGCGGCCGGCGGCGAGCCGGGATCCAGAGCACCTCGCCGCCTGCATCCGGGTCTAGGGCTCTCCCCAGCGCCTGATCAGGAGCGCGATCACGGTCGCCACGTCGGCGACCGACTCGAGGTCGACCCATTCGTCCACTCCGTGCAGGTTCTCGCCGGTCGGCCCGTAGCAGACCGCCTGGCCCTCGAAGAAACGAAGATCGGTCGTCGCGCGCGAGGGGTCCGGGCGGGGCCGGCCGCCGCGCACTTCCTCATGGCAGTCGCCGAGCAAACGGACGAACGGGCTCTCCGGGTCGAAGGAGTAGCCACGGGCGCGAAAGCCGCGGAACTCAACCTGGGCCGCCGGGTCGGCGGCGCGCACCGCCTCGGCCAGCCGCTCCTGTGCCTCCGCCGGCTCCATGCGGATCGGGAAGCCGAGGCGCACGTCGAGGGTCGAGCGTCCCGGAGTCATCGATGGCCAGTCGCCGGCGTGCAGGGCGCCCACGTTCAGGAGGTACGGCTGCTCGAGCTCCGCGACCTCCGGCTCGGGGTCCGCGTTGAGCTCCGCCTCGAGCCCGTGCAGCGCCTGGATGACGGGGTAGGCGGCCTCGATCGGGTTCGAGCCGCGGTCGGCATTCGAGGCGTGGCGGGAGTCGGCCTCCAGAGTGATGCGCGCCCAGATGACGCCGACGGCAACGAGGTCCATGCCGCCGTTCGTCGGCTCTGCGATCAGGGCCGCGTCGGCCGGTGGTCCGGCGAGGACGGCCGCAAGGGCACCGTTTCCGCCGCACTCCTCCTCGATCACGCTCTGGTAGACGAGGCGCCCGGGAAGCGGCCCCGCGGCGAGCGCGGCCTCGACGCCGAGGAGCATCGCGGCGACCCCGCCCTTCATGTCGCAGGAGCCGCGGCCGTACATGCGCCCATCCGCGACCTCGGCGCCGAACGGCTCCTTCGTCCAGCGGTCGAGCGGCTCGGCGCTGACGACATCCACGTGTCCGTTGAGGACGAGCGAGCGGCCGCTGTCCTCTCCGATCGTCCCGACGAGGGAGCGCCGGCCTTCGTAGGACATGAGCGGGATGCCGCTGTCCGGCCGCTCGGCCAGCCGTTCGGGATCCGGCACCACCGACTCGACGGCAAAGCCGAGGTCCCGAAGCCGTTCCTCGACGAGCTGCTGCGCCGGCTCCTCCGCGCCGAGGAGGCTGCGGACGCGGACGAGGTCGGCGAGGAAGCCGACCGCGTCGTCGAAACCGTGCTCGACCGCGCGGCGCGCGTCCGCTGGTGAGAAGATCGCCACTCCGATGGACCCTAACGCCGTCGATCTGCTGCTTCGAGGCGGGCGCGTGCACACCGTTTCGGGCGGAGACGCCGAGGCGGTCGCGGTGCGCGGCGGCCGCATCGCTGCGGTCGGCTCCTCGGCCGAGCTCGGCGATCTCTCCGCGGCGCGCGTCGTCGAGCTCGAGGGCCGCACGGTCCTCCCGGGCTTCCAGGACGCGCACCTGCATCCCTTCGCCGGCGGGATGCTCGCCATCGTCTGCAACCTGCACGAGACGGGCTCGGCAGAGGACTGCCTCGAGGAGATCGCGCGCTACGCGATCGCGAATCCGGACCGGGAGTGGATCTCCGGCGACGGCTGGTCGATGGACTTCTTCTCCGGCGGGAACCCGGACAAAGAGCGCCTCGACGCCGTCCTGCCCGACCGCCCGGTCTACCTCGAGAATCGAGACGGCCACACGGCGTGGGTGAACAGCCGCGCCCTCGAGCTCGCAGGGATCACGGCGGACACCCCCGATCCTGCGGACGGCCGCATCGAGCGCAACGCCGCCGGCGAGCCGTCGGGCGCGCTCCACGAGGGCGCGATGTGGCTCGTCAGCACGCTGGTTCCGCCGCCGAGCGCGGACGAGCAGGAGCAGGCGCTCCTGAACGCCCAGGCCGAGCTGCACGCGCTCGGCATCACCGCATGGCAGGACGCCGTCGTCGAGCCCGAGACGCTCGCCGCCTACCTCGCCGTGGCCGGCCGCGGACAGCTGACCATGCGCGCGAGGGCAACCTCCTTTGGGATCGCTCACGCGGCGAGGAGCAGATCGACGATCTCCTCGAGATGCGGGAACGGGGATCGCTCGGGCGTCTCCGGATCCGTGGGGTGAAGATCTTCCAGGACGGCGTGCTCGAGAACTTCACGGGCTCGCTCCTCGAGCCGTACGAGGGCACGGACAACCGCGGGATGTCGATGCACGAGGCCGAGGAGCTCCGGCGCATGCTCGTCCTGCTCGACTCGCACGGCTTCCAGGTGCACCTGCACACGATCGGCGACCGCGCGGTTCGCGAGTCGCTCGACGCGATCGAGGCGGCTCAGCAGGCGAACGGCCGGCGCGACGCGCGCCACCACCTCGCGCACATCCAGTTGATCCATCCCGACGACCAGCCGCGGTTCGCCGAGCTCGGCGTCGTCGCGAACGCACAGCCGTACTGGGCTGCGTACAGCCCCTATGTCGACGATCTCACCCTTCCGTTCATCGGCGAGCGCGCCGCCTACCACTACCCGTTCGGGAGCCTCGTCCGCGCCGGGGCGCTGCTCGCCTTCGGAAGCGACTGGACCGTCTCGACGGCGAACCCGCTTCCGATCGTCGAGGTGGCTGTCACGCGGGTCCCGCATCCCGAGCGAGACCGTGAGCCCATGCTCCCCGACGAGCGCCTCGACCTCGCGACGGCGTTGGCCGCCCAGACCCACGGCTCGGCCTACGTCAACTTCCTCGAGGACGAGACGGGCACGATCGAGGAGGGAAAGCTTGCCGACCTCGTCGTCCTCGACCGCGACATCTTCGACCCCGGCGCCGGGCCGGTCGGCGACGCACGCGTCCTGCTCACCCTCTCGGAGGGCGAGCCCGTGCACGACGTGCTGAGCTAGGCGGTCGCGACTTCCGCGTTTCGGCCCATGCGCCGGCCGAGATAGACGATCGTCGCAATCGAGGCGGCGGTGAGGAGCGCGACGACGATCGACCCGACGATCTGGCCCGAGTTGCCGCCGCTCGAGCAGATCATGTGGTCTCGCGCTGCTGGAATCGGCGACTGATAGCACGACGACTCCGACCCGGCGACGAGGAGGAGACCCGCGGGAAGCGCCAGGCCCCCGGGCACCACCAGTGTGCCGAGCAGCTTCTGCCGAGCCGTCCACGCCGACGAGATCCAGAGCAGGACGACGCCCACGAGCCAGCCGATCACGGGGATGACGAGCGCCTCCGATCAGGAGGAGGATGAGCGCGGCGACGTCGAGAGCTCCGGAGCGGCGCTCGACAGGCGCTGCAGCGGGAGCCGTCTCCACGGGTCGTGACCGCGCGCCTCGGCCGCGATGTCGGCCGGATCGCCCATGCGGTCGAGCAGGTTGCGGATCTCGGCTTCGTTCTCGGACTCGAGCCCCGCTCGCGCCTCGGCGATGTGCTCGGAGATCTCCTGGACGAGCTCGCGCCGGCGCGCCGAGGGGAAGTCGGCCAGCTCGCGCTCGAGGCGATCGAGGTAGTCCTCGACCAACTTGTCAGCCGAAGTGCTCATTTCGATTCCGTCCTCTCTACGAAGTGATCGACGGCGTCGCGAAAGCGCCGCCATTCGAGCCTGAAACCGTCGAGGGCCGAGCGCCCCCGCTCCGTCAGCCGGTAGTAGCGCCGCGGCGGCCCGCTCGGGGACTCCTGCCAGTTCGACTCCACGAGCCCGTCCCTCCGCAGCCGTGACAGCAACGGGTAGATCGTGCCCTCGCTCGTGACCATGCCGTCCATCTCGGCGAGGCCGCGCACGAGGTCGAACCCGTAGCGCTCCTCGTCAGCGAGCAGCGAGAGGACGCAGTACTGCAGCGTCCCGCGTCGCATCTGAGCGAGCAGAGCATCTTGCGATGCTACCATGCACTACAAGGTACCCGCCATCACCTCATATGTCAACGAGCACGCGGCCGCCTTCCGCCTTAGCCGGATAGACGGCGACGCGAATGGAGTCGTCGTCGAGGCAGCGCCCGGTGGCCGGGTCGAACTCCCACCCATGCCAGGGACAGCGCAGGACACTCTGGCCGCCGAGCTCATAGCGGCCCGGCTCGCCCGCGACGCGCTCGCGGACAGTCCCGAGGCAGAGGGGTCCGCCGTGGTGCGGGCAGCGATTTCGAACTCCGCGCAGTTGTCCGCCGACCGCGAGAACCCCGATCTCGCGCCCGTCGACGCGGGCGATCACATGGCCGTCGCGCTCGAGATCGGCGACCGAGCCGACGTCCTGCCAGGCGCTCACGCCCGTGCCAGGCCGAGCCGCTCGCCGTAGAGCTCGACGGCGTTTTCGTGCAAGACCTTGTCCCGCCAAGCCTCGGGCAGCCGCTTGAGCATGAAGCCGGGGTCGTCGAAGTCCCAGTGCGGATAGTCGGACGCGAAGCAGAGGTTGTCGGGAGCACCGGCCGCCTCGAGCATCTCGAAGAGCGTCTCGTCGCGGCCGTCGGTGTGCTCGAGCGGCTGCGTCGAGAAGCGGACGTGCTCGCGGGCGACCTCGCTCGGCTTGCGCTCGAGCCACGGGGTCTCGCTTCGAAGGGCGCGCCAGTTCGTGTCCAGCCGCCACAGGATCCCGGGGAGCCAGGCGATTCCGCCCTCGATCAGGAGCACCTTCAGGCTCGGCAGGCGCTCGAAGGTGCCATGGCAGACAAGCGAGACGAGGTGGGACATGATGCTGCAGGCCGATCCGAGGGTGTGCCATTCGATGTAGAAAGTGACCGGGCCCGCGCCGCCGGGAGGCGCGGCGATCCCCATTCCCTCGCCGCCGGAATGGATGGCGACGGGAAGCCCGCACTCGGCGGCGGCCTCGAAGATCGGAAGGTAGCGCGGCTCTCCGTAGGGCCGGTCGGCGCCCCCGCAGAGAAGCACCTGGACGAAGCGTTCGTCCTCGGCCATGCGCCGGATCTCGGCCGCGGCCGCCTGCGGGTCCTGGGCCGGGCAGAGGATCGACGCGCGGAGGCGCGGCTCCTCGGCGAGCCACCGCTCGCGGAGCCACTCGTTGTGGGCCCGGGCGAGCTCGGCCGCGCGGTAGGGGCTCGGCATGAGCGAGACGAGCACCGCGTCGTCCCCGTTCAGGATCCCGATCTCGGTGCCGCTCGGATCGAGGAGCTCGCGGCGCACCATGTCCACGTTGGACGCCGGCGGGTGTCCGTTCTGCTCGATGTCGGCCCGGAACCAGGACGACGGGTGCACCCAGGAGTAGCCGGGTATCCCGAGCGACGGGCCCTGGCCGCGGAACCACTCGCGCTGGGCCGGATCGACATAGCCGAGGAACTCCTCGACGTCCCCGACCTGCGGGTGGATGTCGCAGTCGATCACAAGGAAGACGATAGTCCACCGAACATGCCGTTCTCCAGCGACGACCAGCTTGCCTGGCTCGGCGACTTCCTCAAGCGCCGCGGGCTTCCCGGAATGGCGGTGGCGGTGACGAACCGCGAGGGCGAGTACGCGCTTCTCGCGAAGTCGGGTGGGCCGAGCTGCGGAAGCGGCCGATCGAAGAGGACACGCTCTTCGAGCTCGGCTCGATCGGGAAGACGTTCACGGCGGTCATCACGCTCCAGCTCGCCGACGAAGGCCTGCTCGACCTGGACGCGCCGGTCACCGACTATCTGCCCTGGTTCGAGGTGCGCTCGGAGTTCGCCCCGATCGCGATCGAGCATCTGCTCTTGCACTCCGCCGGGCTCATTCGGGGAACCGAGATGACCGCCGACTCGCGCTTCGACGTCTGGGCGCTCCGCGACACGCAGACAGGATTCGCGCCTGGCGAGCGCCACTACTACTCGAACGTGGGCTATCGCACCCTCGGCTACGCGCTCGAGACCGCAGCCGGGGTGCCGTATCCCGAGCTCCTGCGCGCCCGCATCCTGGAGCCGATCGGCCTCGAGCACACGGTGCCGGAGATCACGGTGGACATCCGCGACCGGATGGCCGTCGGCTACGACCGGCTGCACGACGACCGCACGCCGTCGCCGGACGACCCGCTGTTCCCCGCGGCCGTGGCTCGAGACGGGGACGGCCGACGGCTGCCTCGCCTCGAACGCCGGCGATCTGGCGGCTTTCGCCGCGTCATCTCCTTGGCGGGCCGGCGGAGAACACTCACCTCGGGCCCGCTACTCGACTCCGGCCACGGGTGGAGCTACGGCTACGGACTCGAGCGGAAGGGAAGCCTGTTCGGGCACGGGGGGTCGATGCCCGGCTTCGCCTCTTCGATGCTCGGCGACCTCGACTCCGGCTTTGCAGTCGGCAGCGCTCATGAACGGGCCGGACGAGCACAACGCGACGGAGGTCGTCGCGCGGTTCGTGCTCGACCTCCACCGAGGCGCGGACCCGGAGCCTCCGGGTGACCCCGAGCCGTGGCCTCCCGACAGCCCTTCCGCGCCCGAGCCTCGAGGAGTATGCCGCGCTCTACGGTCGCTACCGGAGCTACAACCCGTGGATGCCGGGCTTTCGCGTCGAGCAGCGCGAGAGCGGGCTCACGGCTCAGATGGCCTGGGGAGACGACAAGCCGCTCACCCCGCTCGGCGAGGCCGAGTTCCGCGTCGGTGAGGAGGAGTGGTCGCCGGAGCGGCTCCGCTTCGACGCCGTCGTCGACGGCCAGGCCCTGCGCGCGAACCTCTCAGGGGAGAGCTACTACCGAAGCGACTTCCGCTAGACCTGGTCGCGAGGGAAGTCGAACGACCAGGAGCGCGTGAAGATGACCTCGCCGTTCTCGTGGACGTCCAGCGTGCTCTCGACGTGGAAGGCCTCCGCGTCGCAGGTCATGGAGCTCGTGACTTCGGCGCGCGTCTGCCAGTCGCCGCGGCCCATATCGGAGGCGGCATGGAACCGCACCTCGGCCGACAGGGGATCGCCTTCGACGATCGAGTAGACGCAGTGGCTCGTGTCCCCGGAGTCGAGGTCGATGTCGAGGAAGCGCAGCGACCCGCCGAGCGCCCAGTCGAATATCTGCTCGACGCGTCCCGTCGCGTGCTCCTTGCGGAGAAAGCGGCCGCCGGGGTCGCCCTCCACCTCCTGGATCGCGAGCGGCGCGGAGTGCTCGGGCTCCTCGAAGGGCCGTAGCTCCTCGTCCTCCGCCCGCGGCTCCCGCACGGGAAGCTCCAGCCGCCCGGCGTGCACGGTCAGTGTCACAGGCTCCGGCGAGGGCCACGCCCAGGGCCAGTAGGTCGGCGACACGGCGACGCGCAGGCGGTGGCCGGCGGCGAACGAGTGGGCGATGACGTCGAGCGGCACCGTGATCTCGTAGCGCCGCCCGGGCTCGAGCGGCTCGGGCTCCTCGTGGCTCTCGCGGTGTGTCAGGTTCAGGACTCCCCGCGTGACGAGGAGCGATGAGCCGTCCGGTGCCACGTCGCAGAGCCGGACCGAGACGAGCGCCTGCGGCCGATCGGCCTCGAGCTCCAGGACGGCCTGCGGGTGCCCGAGGATCTCGACCGGCTCCGCGAGCGGCTCGAAGTCCCACGTGAGCGAGACGGCGTCCTCGACGCGCTGGTCTCCGGCCAGGTCGGCCGACCCACCCTCTGCGCACCACACGCCCGCCTCGACTCCGCACGTCTGCACGCCGAGGATGGAGCGCGGACCTCCGCCGAGCTCCAGCGTCTCTGTGCCGATGTTCGCCGACGGCCACTCCGGCTCGGCCACCCACCGCCCCTCCCGCACCTCGTAGGACGTCCGCGGCGGCGCCGAGTCCTGCATCCAGGCGCGGAGCATCGGCTCATCCATGATCCCCGTGTCGATGCCCTTCAGCCAGTGGTCCCACCAGCGCACGCACTCCTGGAGGAAGCCGATGCTCGGCCCGGGAAGCGCGTCGTCGGGGAACGCGTGCGCCCACGGGCCGATGAGGCCCTTGCGGGGAACGGAGAGCCCTTCAAGCATCCGCGGCACCGCGTTCGTGTAGCCGTCGACCCAGCCGCCGACCGCGTAGACGGGGACGTCGATCGCGGAGTAGTCCTCGCAGACCGAGCCGTGCTTCCAGTAGGCGTCGCGCCGCTGGTGCCCGAGCCAGGGCTCAATCCAGTTATTCGCACCTTCGAGCCGTTCGAGCCAGGTCTCGTGCCACCCGTCGCCGTAGAGCCGAGGATCGGGCGGGCGCGCGTTCCAGACCAGCATCGAGGAGGCCCAGTGGAGCATGTCGAGCGCCTCGACGCATCCCCCGCGGTAATGGACGTCGTCGGCGTAGCGGTCGTCTGTCGACATCAGCGTCATGATCGCCTTGAGCCCGGGAGGGCGGAGCGCGGCGAGCTGGAGGGCGTTGAACCCGCCCCACGAGATCCCCCACATGCCGAGGTTGCCGTCGCACCACGGCTGTTCGCGAAGCCAGGCCATCACCTCGAGGCAGTCCGCGTGCTCCTGCTCCGTGTACTCGTCCGTGATGAGGCCGTCGGACTCGCCGGTGCCGCGCATGTCGACCCGCACCGTCGCGTAGCCGAAGCCCGCGACGTACGGCTGCCGGCGCGCGTCGCGAATCGCCGTCCCGTCCACCTTGCGGTACGGGAGGAACTCGAGGATCGCGGGGACCGGATCTGCTTCGGCATCCTCCGGCAGCCAGATGCGGGCCGCCAGGCGGCAGCCGTCGGACAGGGTCAGCCAGGTGTGTTCGATCTCCCGGAGCGGGCGCGGAAACTCGGTCCGGGTCGTCACCGGCCGGATCCTCTCATGCGGCGGGATAGGATCGCGCGGTGAGCGAAGCCGTCCGCACGCGCATCGGCGGCCACGTCGTCGTGGACGCCCTCGAGGCCCTCGGCGCCGAGACGGTCTTCGGCCTGCCCGGGGTCCACGCGCTCGGAATCTGGGAGGCGCTACGCGGAAGCTCGGTCCGCTACGTCGGCTTCCGCACCGAGCTGAACGCCGCCTTCGCCGCCGACGGCTACGCGCGCGCAGGCGGCAAGCCGGCGGCCCTGCTCCTCTCCACCGGCCCCGGAGCGCTGAACTCCCTGACCGGCCTCATGGAGGCCTCGAGCGCGCACGTCCCGCTCGTCGCGGTCGCGAGCCAGATCCCACGCGACCTGATCGGCCGCGGCCGCGGGTACCTCCACGAGCTGCGCGACCAGCGCGCGTCGTTCGAGCCCATCGTGAAGTGGTCGGCCCGGGCACGAAGCGCCGAGGACGTTCCCGAGCTTCTCGCTGAGGCCTGGCAACGGGCGCAGACACCGCCGAGCGGCCCGGTCTTCCTGGAGATCCCGGTGGACGTGCTCACGGGCGAGACCGATCTGCGGGTCAACGGTCTCGACGGAAGCCCGCCCGCGCCGGTCGTGCCGGACTCGTCTCGACTCGACGAGGCGGCGCGCGTGCTCGCGGGCGCCGAGAGGCCGCTGGTCTGGGCCGGGAGCGGCGTTCTTCGCTCGGGAGCCTGGGAGGAGCTGCGCGCCGTTGCCGAGACGTTGCGCGCTCCGGTCGTGACGTCGTACATGGGCAAGGGCGCCTTCCCCGAGGATCACGAGCTTTCCGCCGGCTCGGCCTGCGACGAGGCGGCGTTCCGGGAGCTCGTCGAGGGCGCGGACGCGGTGCTCGTCGCTCGGCTCGGAGCTCGGCGCCGAGACGACGCAGCAGTACGCGCTTCAGTTCGGCGGCCAGCTCGTCCAGATCGACGCGAACGAGGAGCGGATCGGCGCCACCTTCCCCGCCCTCGGTCTCGTCGGCGACGCGCGGGCGACGCTCGCGGCTCTGCACGAGCGCCTGCCGAAACGGGAGCCCGACGGCCGCGCGGAGGAGCGCGCCCGCACCGTCCGCGAGCGCATTGCGTCCGGGCTCGACGAGCAGGGGCGAGAGCTCGAGCGCGGCCTGCTCGAATCCGTACGCGGCGCGCTCCCCCGGGACGCCGCAGCCGGCTGGGACATGACCATCCTGGCGTACTGGGCCGGCGCGCACTTCCCGGTTCTCAGCCCGCGCCGGTTCCTCTACCCGCTCGGCTCGGGCACGCTCGGCTACGCCTGGCCCGCGGCGCTCGGGGCCGCGGTCGCGCTCGGGCAGCCGACGCTCGCCGTCGCCGGGGACGGAGGCTTCCTCTACGGCGTCCAGGAGCTCGCGACGGCGCGCCAGTACGGCCTGCCGACCACGCTCTTGCTCGTCGACGACGGCGGCTACGGGATCCTGCGGGAGTACCAGCGCGACGCCTACGGCGAGACCTTCGCGGTCGACCTGGAGCAGCCGGACTTCCCCGAGCTCGCGCGCTCCTTCGGCGTCCCGGTCGAGTCGACGACCCCGGATGCGCTCGGGGACGCGCTCCGCCGGGCCCTCGCCTCGGGCGGGCCCGCGGTGGTCCACCTGCCCGCCCGCCTCGAGATGTGGACCTCGACCCCCTGACGATGACCGACTGGAGCAGCCTCGTGCGCCCGTCGCTCGTCGGGCTCGAGCCCTACCGCCCGGGCCCCAGCCTGTCCGAGCTTCGGCGCGAGCACGGCCTCGACGAGATCGCGAAGCTGAACTGGAACGAGGACCTGTTCGGGCCGCTTCCCGGAGCCCTCGATGCGGTCAAGGACGAGCTCGCAGAACGCCTGGATGTACCCGGAGCAGGCCTACAGCGACCTGCGCGAGGCCGTGGCGGGCTGGCTCGAGCTTCCGCCCGAGACGATCGTCCCCGCCCACGGGATCCAGGCGCTGATCGCGGCCGTCGCGCACACGTTCATCCGGGAGGGAGACGCCGTCGTCGTGCCACAGCCGACCTACGGCCTCTACGCGCAGGTGTCCGCGGGCGCGGGCGCGCGCGTCGTCCGCGTCCCCAACCGTGACTTCCGCCTCGACCTTCCCGCCCTCGCCGACGCGGCGCGGAGCGAAGGCGCCAAGCTCGTCTGGGTCTGCGACCCGAACAACCCGACGGGATCGCTCGTCGAGGCCGGCGAGTGGGCCGAGTTCCTCACCGCCCTCCCCGACGGCGCAGTCGCGGTGGTGGACGAGGCCTACCGCGAGTACGCCGACCCCGAACGACGCGTCGACAGGGAGCCCGACGTGCTGGCCGGCCGGCCCGTCGTGCTCCTTCGCACCTTCTCGAAGATCTTCGGCCTCGCCGGGCTCCGCCTCGGCTACGCGGTCGCGCACCCCGAGCTGGCGCCGTTCCTCGACGTCGTGCAGGAGCCGTTCAACGTGAACCGCGCCGCCCTCGCCGCGGGACGCGCCTGTCTCGCGCACCCTGAGCAGATCGAGGAGCGCCGCCGCCAGTCGGCCGAGGCGCGGGCCCTGCTCGCGCGGCTCGTGGCCGACGCGGGGATGGAATCGCTCCCGTCCGAGGCGAACTTCCTGCTCGTCGAGGTCGGCGGAGACGACACGGCGCTCGCCGGCGAGCTCGTCGTCCGCGGGTTCCTCGTCAGACCGGGGAGCGAGTTCGGGCTCGACGGCTGGATCCGCGTAACGGTGGGGCCGCCGCCGCTGATGGAGCGCTTCGCTGCCGAGTTGGCAGCCGTCCGGGAGGGGGTGCGAGGGTGAGCCTCGTCGACATCCGCCGCGAGGAACACGTCTGCGTCGTCACCTTGCAGCGCGAGGAGAAGCTGAACGCGCTCTCCGGTGCCATGGAGCGCGAGCTTCTCGACGCGCTCGGCGGAGAAGACGTCCGCGGCAGTCGCTGCGTCGTGATCACGGGAGCCGGGAAGGCGTTCTCCGCCGGCGCCGACATCAACGAGTTCGCCGAGGCGGACGCGGCCTCCATCGCCGCTTACTACGCGGGCACCGGCGACGTCTACGAACGGATCGCCGCGCTTCCCATGCCGACGATCGCGGCCATCCACGGCTGGTGTCTCGGCGGCGGGCTCGAGCTGGCGCTTGCAACCGACTTCCGCATCGCCGACGAGACCGCCGCGTTCGGACTGCCCGAGGTCGAGCTCGGCATCCTGCCCAGCTCTGGAGGCGCTTACCGGCTCGTCCGCCTGCTCGGGCCCGGAAAGGCGAAGGAGCTGATGCTTCTGCGCCGGCGGTTCGACGCGGCTGAGGCGCTCGCCGTCGGCGTCGTCACGGAGGTCGTTCCGGAAGGGAAGGCGCTCGAACGCGCTCTCGAGTGCGCGGCGGAGCTCGCCGCCCTGCCGCCGCTCGCCGTCGAGACGATCAAGCGCGCCGCCGACCTCATCCCCGAGGCTTCGCGGGAAGCGGCGATGCTGATCGAGCGCCTTGGCTACGCCGCATTGGCGCAGACCGACGACGCGACCAGAGCAGTCGACGAATTCACACGTCGAGACCGCCGTCCATGACGACGGTCGTCCCCGTCACGTAGCCACCGCCCGGCGAGGCGAGGAAGGCGATGAGCGCGGCCGCCTCCTCGGGAGTCCCGAGCCGGCCGAGCGGAACCTCGCGCTCCCACTCCGCCACGCGCTCGGGCCCGTAGCCGTCGAGCCCCTCCGTGGCGATGTTGCCGAGCGCGACGCACACTGTGCGGATTCCGTGCTCGCTCCATTCGAGCGCGAGGCTCCCCGCCAGGTTCTCGATCGCCGCCCGCGCCGCGGCCGCATGCGCCATCTCGGCCATGCCGCGCCGCGGGCTGAAGCCGATGAAGACGACCACGCCGTCCTTGTTCGGGATCATCGAGCGCTCGGCCACCGTGCGCGTGAGATCCCAGACGGCGTCGACGGCGAGCCGGTGAACGGCGCGCCAGCCCTTCAGCGAGATCTCCTCCGCCGGCGCGAGGAATTGCCCGCCCGCGTTGTTCACGAGGACGTCGATCCGCCCGAAACGCTCGAGTGCCTGGTCCACGAGTGCGGCGACCTGCTCCGGCTCGCGCACGTCGGTGGGAACGGCGAGGCAGTCTTCTCCGAGCTCGGCCTGGACGGCCTCCAAGGGCTCCGCCCGGCGGCCGCAGACGACGACCTTCGCACCGGTCCTGGCCAGCTCCATGGCCGTTGCGCGGCCGATTCCGGTGCCGCCTCCGGTGACGAGCGCGACCTTGCCGGCGTTCGCATCCGGAGCGAGAGGCGAGCGGAAATCGCTCATGGCGCCAGCGCGTCCGTCGGTCGCAGGCCTTCGAGCGCTTCGCGGACGGAGACCGCCGGCCTCCGATACGCCTCGCGCTCGGTCGCAGGGCTGTACCAGGCCGCGTGCGGATTGACGATGAGCGTCGGCCGCTCCGGTGCGGGCGCCTCGGCGCTCGGCGGCTCCACGGGCAGGACGTCGAAGGCCGCGCCCGCGAGGTGGCCCGAGTCGAGCGCAGCGAGCACGGCGTCGAAATCGACGAGGGCAGCGCGCGCCGTGTCGACGAGCAGCGCGCCCCGCGGCATCTTCGCGATCTCGTCGGCGCCGATCATCCCGCGCGTCTCGTCCGTGAGCAGCGAGTGGAGCGAGAAGACCTCGCAGCTCGAGAGCGCCTCGTCGAGGCTCAGCGGATGCACGCCGTAGCCGGAGATCGCCTCGTCCGGGAGATGCGGGTCGACCGCGCAGACCTCGAAGCCCAGCGCGAGAGCCCGCGTGGCAAGCGCGCGGCCGATGCGCCCGAAGCCGATGACCCCGAGCCTCGTTCCGCGGTTCGTCCGCAGCGGCCCGGCGACGGCGTGGTCCCACTTGCCTTCGCGCACGCTCCGGTCGAGGGCGACGACGCCTCGCGTGAGCGCGAGGAGGAGCGCCAGCGAGCTGTCCGCCATCTCCTCGACGCAGTAGTCGGGGACGTTGCAGACCCAGATGCCGCGATCGGCGGCGGCGGCCGTATCGATGTTGTCGTAGCCGACCGAGCACGTCGCGACGATGCGGAGTGCGGGCAACCGGTCGAGCTCGGCCACGCCGACGGGCTGGTCCGGGCTGACGAGTAGCGCGACGACGTCTTCTCCCTCCCACGGCGCGTCGGCCAGCTCGACCTCGGCGAGGTCGCCGACGATCTCCGCGACCTCCTCGAGCAAGTAGTAGGGATCTCCGACGAGAACCCTCATGCGAGCCCCTCGCCGTAGCGGGAGTCCCGCCACGCAAGCGCCGCCTTGAGGCCCTGCTCGGCAGCGATCCGGTCGAACTCCTGCTGCTCGGGCGTGTCGGCGGCGTTGAGCATCGCGGAGATGTCGAGGTTGGCAGCGACTGCCGTGCGGAGCCCCATCGCCTCCTGCGCGCGGACGAGCGCGAGCTTCGTCAGCCGGAGGACGGGCAGCGGCGTCGGGGCGATCTTGGCGACGAGCGCGTTGACCGCGTCCTCGAGCGCATCCGGAGCGACGACCGCGTTGACGAGCCCGAGCCGCTCGGCCTCGGTCGCGGAGATCGCATCGCCGGTGAAGAGCAGCTCGTTCGTCTTCTTCTGCCCCAGCACGAAGGGCATGAGAAGCGTGACGGGCCCCGACCCGTAGCGGATCTCCGGCTCGCCGAACTGCGCATCGTCGGCGGCGACCACGAGGTCGCACGCCATCGCGAGCTCGCAGGCGCCGGCCAGGCACCAGCCCCTGACCGCGGCGATCGTCGGCTTCGGGAGCGACCAGAGCTCCATGGTCAGGTCTACGTCCTCCGCGAGCACCTCGTGCCAGCGCTCGGCGCTCTCGATCTGCTGCTCGACCTCCTCGGCGATGTCGTACCCGGCCGAGAAGGCCCGCCCGGCTCCGGTGAGGACGACCACCTTCACGTCTTCGTCCTCGGCCGCCTCGCGCCACGACTCCCGTAGGCGCCGGACGACCTCGCCGCTGATCGCGTTCAGCTTGCTCGGGCGGTTCAGCGTCACCCAGGCCGCCGGGCCGCGCCGTTCGTACAGGACCACATCGCTCATGAGTGCTCCTTCCAGTGATGGTCTCGCGTTTCTGGCGAGTGCACGGGGCCGGGAGGCGAGGACGCAGGAAGTGTCAATGGGCCATATTGACGCGACCGAGGACGCGGCATCGCGGTTCCGGGCGCCGCAGAAATGCACTGACTATCGCTGGATGGGGCACTCCTTCTACGACTACAAGGGCATCGACGGCAACCGCGCCGTCCGCGCTCAGGATCAAAGGGTTCACGTCGACCGCGGCTATCCGAGGGTGGTCGACGGCGAGGCGGCCGAGGGCGACGAGCGTGGCCGCGAGGGCCTCTTGCGCAGCGGGGCTCGTTTCGAGCCCGGGCGCCTCGGCCACGAGCTGCCGAGCGTCCTCCTCGCCGAGGGGGGCGAGGGAGACCGCGGCGAGAGAAAGCGACTCGACGGCACGGCCTCCGAGGCCGACCGCGAGGACGGGGCCGAAGTCGGGGTCGCGCGTCATCCCGCAGAAGGCCTCCGCGCCGCCCTCGGCCTGGCTCGCGACGAGTACGCGCCCGCCGAGGCGCTGGGTCGCGCCGCGGACTCCGTCTTCATCTCCGAGGCC
The DNA here is from genome assembly GCA_963766725.1 of uncultured Actinomycetes bacterium. Lineage (GTDB taxonomy): Bacteria > Actinomycetota > Thermoleophilia > Gaiellales > Gaiellaceae > DATEOR01. Next base: position 54,365 of record CAVYBK010000010.1, on the reverse strand, counting down.
GAGCACGACTCCGTTCTGCGCCGCCTTGTGCGCGGGCCCGTCGACCTTCACGACCACGGGGAAGCCGAGCTCGGCTGCGGCCTCGGCCGCCTCCTCCGGAGACGCCGCCCTGCGGCGCGGCGCGAGCGGCACGCCGTAGCGCTCCAGCACGAGCGCCGACTCGAACTCCGGCAGCGGGCCTTCCTGGAGCAAGTCGGCCAGCTCGACCGGCGCTCTGGGCTCGGGCTGTCCGGAAGCGGGCCGAAGGCTTGCCGCGGCCGCGAGCGCACGCATGGCGTCGCGCGGTCCCCGCAGGAGGGCGACGTCGTGCTCGAGCGCGTACTCGGCCACCTCCGGCCGGGGGTCGACCGCCGAGACCGTCGTGACCGCAGGGAAGGTGTCCGTGCCGACGGTCGCCTCCGCCAGCGCCTTCACGATCATGAAGCACCACTCGTGCTCCTCAGCGCCGCGAAACTGCGACTGGTCCGCCTGCGCGATGACGATGTCGAAGGCGCCGGAGCCGACGAGGACCTCGATCGACCCCGGGAAGACGGCCTCCGCCTCGTCGATCGCCCAGGCGTCGAGCGGGTTCCCGGGCGCGCGGTAGTTGGGGAACCGGGCGGTGAGCTCGGAGGCGACCGAGTCCGGAAGGGGCTCGAAAGGAATCCCGGCTGCCTCTCCCTGATCCGCCAGAAGCGCGCCTTCACCGCCGGACTCGGAGATCGCCGCGATGCGCTTTCCGCGGGGACGTCGCGCGCGGCCGAGAACCTCGAGAGTCTCGACGAGCGCCGTGAAGTCGTCCACCTCGACCGCGCCGTGCCGGCGCAGAAGCGCCGAGAACGCGCGCTCCGAGCCGACCACCGCGCCGGTGTGCGCGAGCGCGGCGCGCGCGGCCGCCTGCGAGCGGCCGACCTTCAGGCAGACGACCGGCTTCCCCGCCTCGGCGCAGCGCTCGAGCGCCGACACGAACTCGGCCGGCCGGCGCACCGTCTCCAGGAAGAGCCCGATCGCGCCGGTCCCCTCGTCCTTGGCGAAGAAACCGAGGATGTCGGCGGCGTCCGTGACCGCCTCGCCGCCGGACGAGACGACCGAGCGAAAGCCGACCCGCGGGCCGATCCCGAGAAGCGCCTCGGCGATCGACCCAGACTGCGAGACCACGGACACGCGCCCGGCGCGGAAGGTGTCCGGCACGGTCCCGATCCAGAGCGAGACCTCCTCGGGCGCGGCGACTCCCATGCAGTTCGGCCCGAGCAGCAGAGCGTCCTCCGCGCGGGCGCGCTCCGCGATCCGCGCGGCGACCTCCGGCCCCGCGGCACCGGCCTCGTTCCCGAGGCCGGGGAGGAAGAAGGCGCGTACTCCCGCTGCGAGCGCCTCCCCGAAGGCCTCCTCGACGCGTTCGTGCCCGACGAGGAGGGCGGCGAGCTCCGGCTGCTCCGGAAGGTCGGCGACGCTGGGGAAACAGCGAAGGCCGAGCACCTCGTCCCTCGTCGGATGCACTCCCCAGGCGGGGATTCCCGACCGCACGACCTCCTCGACGATCCGCCCGTGCCGCGGCGAGGCACCCACGACGGCAACGGACCGCGGGAAGAGGAGGGGTCGGACGCGGTTGTGATCGGCCATCGCGCGCTCATACCATCCTCTCCACTCGGGAGGCAACGTGCACGAGAAGCAGATCGAGATCCGCTGGCGCGACCAGGACGCCTACGGCCACGTGAACAACGCGGTCTACCTCACCTACCTCGAAGAGGTGCGGGACGAGTGGCTCGAGCGGGCGCTCGGAGACTCCGGCGACGCCTGGGGCTATGTGACGGCGCGCGTGGCGATCGACTTCCGGCGCGAGCTGACGCAGGACGACGACGCGATCGTGGCGCGGCTCTGGCTGACGCGGATCGGCACGTCGAGCGTGACGACACGGGAGGAGATCGTCACGGTCGGCGGCGAGCTCGCCGCCGAGGCGGAGGCCGTCCTCGTGGCGCGCGACACCGAGACAGGCCGCTCCCGTCCGCTCAGCGACGCGGAGCGGGCCGCCCTCGAGCGCGAGCTCGGCGGTGCTTGACCATCTCCTGAGCCCACTGCGGCTCGGTCCTGTCGAGCTGCCGAACCGGATCGTCTCGACCGCGCACCAGACCACGCTCGTCCACGATCACCTGCCGACGGACGAGTTCGTCGCCTACCACGAGGCGCGCGCGGCAGGCGGGACGGGGATGATCGTCCTCGAGGCGACCGCCGTCCACGAGTCGGGACGGCTGACCGCCCACACCCTTGCCGGCTACCAGCCCGAGATCGTCGCCGGCTACCGCCGCGTGGCCGCGGCCGTCCGCCCGCACGGGACGCGTCTCTTCGTCCAGCTCTTCCACGGCGGCCGCGAGCTGATCGCCTCGCCGCCCAGGCCGGCAGCAGTCGCGCCGTCGGCGGTCCCGAGCCAGCGCTTCCACGTCGAGCCCCGGGCGCTCACCTCGGCCGAGATCGACGAGATCGTCGCCGGGTACGCCCGCTCGGCCGAGCTGGCCGCCGAGGGTGGGCTCGACGGGATCGAGCTCTCGGCCGCGCACGGCTACCTCTTCGCGCAGTTCTTCACGCCTGGCCTCAACCTCCGCGAGGACGAGTGGGCGGCGGGGCCGCAGCTGCTCGTCGCCGTCGTGGAGGCCGTGCGGAACGCGGCACCGGAGCTCGCGCTCGGCGTCCGGCTCTCGGCCGACTCCGAGGCCGCCGTGGCCGTCGCACCCGAGCTCGCCGGCCTCGTGGACTACCTCTCGATCGCCCTCGGCGACTCGTCCACCTATCGCGGCTCGACGGGAATCGTCCCGCCGCCGCCGGTCGAGGAGAGCGCCATCGCCGGGTTCGCGGCGCCGTTCCGGGTCGGGCCTCCTCTGATCGCGACCTCGCGCATCGTCGACCCCGCTGCGGCCGACCGGCTCATCGCGGACGGGGTCGCCGACGCAGTCGGGATGACGCGTGCGCTCATCACCGACCCCGACCTGCCGCGCAAGGCTCGCGACGGGCGACGCCGGACGACGTCCTCCGCTGCATCGGCTGCAACACCTGCATCGCGCACTACCACGCAGCGATCCCGATCGCGTGCGCTCAGAACCCACGGACCGGACGCGAGCTGGCGTGGACGCCGGTTCGCGCCGCGAGGCGGCAGCGAGTCGCCGTCGTGGGCGGTGGTCCCGCCGGGATGGCGGCCGCGGCGGAGGCGCATGCGGCAGGCCACGACGTCGTCCTCTACGAGTCGAGGATCCGCCTGGGCGGACAGGTCGAGCTCGCCGGCGCCGCTCCCGGCCACGCCGAGCTGGCGACGTCTCTCCTACGGAACTACGAACGTCTGCTCGAAGGCGTCGACGTGCGCCTCGGCGAGCACGTGGAGGAGCCGCCGGATGCCGACGCCGTCATCCTGGCCACCGGCGCCCGGCCGTACGTCCCCGACCTTCCCCTCTCGGAGGGATTCTCGACCGCGTGGGACGTTCTGCGCGGCAGCCGTCCCGACGGGAGACGGGTCGTGGTCGCCGACTGGGGCGGAGACGCCTCGGGGCTCGACGCGTCCGAGCTCCTGGCGGCGAGCGGCTACGAGGTCGCGCTCGCCGTCGGATCGGCCGCCTTCGGCGAGACCCTGCACGCCTACCAGCGCAACCTCTATGCCGCGCGCCTCTACCGGGCCGGAATCGAGGTCTGGCACCACCTCGAGCTCGCTGCGTGGGACGGCGGCCGCGCCCGCTTCACGAACATCTTCGCCCCCGAGCTCGAGGCGGTCATGGAGGCAGACGCGCTCGTGCTGGCACTCGGGCGCGTGCCCGTGCGCGACCTCGAGGTTCAGGGAGCGCTGGAGGCGGGAGACCGGCTCTCGCCGCGCTCGCTCGAGGAGGCGATTCTCGAGGGGTCGCTCGCAGGCCGAGCGGTCGAGTAGAGCTCGGGACGCAGGTCTCCGCGCACGTCGTTCCGCTCGCCCCACGCCTTCTCCCGCGCCACAGCGAGGTCGCAGTCCGCGTAGAGAATCCCTTCGCCGTAGCCGTCCACGGGGCCGGCGGCGAGCCAGCCGTCCGGGTCGACGATGCAGCTCGCACCCGTCCACTCGACGCCGCGCTCCGGTCCCGTGCGGTCGCAGACCGCGACCCAGACCTTGCTCACGTGCGCCGTCGCCTGGGCGAGCGCGATCTCCACCGGCCGCTCGCCCTCCGGGCGCGGGAAGAGCGGGAGGTTCGCCGGGACGGCGATCAGGTCGGCGCCGGCGAGCGCGAGCCCGCGCGTGAGCTCCGGGAAGTAGAGGTCGTAGCAGACCGCCACGCCGATCCGGCCGAACGGCGTCTCGACGACGGGCGCCGGCTCGCGCGCCCGGCTCGAAGCAGAGCTTCTCGCGGTCCCAGAGGTGCGTCTTCCGGTAGACGGCGAGCAGCCCGGCAGGCCCGAACGACCGCGGCGGAGTTGTAGACGGCGCCGTCCGCGCCGAGCTCCGCGAAGCCGCCGACGACCACCGCTTCGGCGCGCGCCGCCTCCTCCGCCCAGTCCGAAAGCGCCGGGCCGTCCACGGGCTGGGCCAGCGCTCGCGCCTCCTCCGCCGACTCGAAGACATAGCCGGACGTGACGAGCTCGGGCAGGAGGACGATCCTGCGCTCCCGCGCCGATCGCCTCCCTCAGAGCCTCGCGCGCACGCCGCCGGTTCCCCTCGGCGTCGCCCACCGCCGGAGCGATCTGCGCACACGCGATTCGGACGCTCGTCACCGACCCTGGTTTACCCCGACCCCCTCCGACACGTCAAGATCACGCACCATGGTCGTCCCCGAGCTTCCCCCCGACATCGCCGAGCTGAAGGAGCGCGTCGGCCGCTTCGTCGCCGACGAGGTCTTCCCGCTGGAGGAGAAGATCGCCGCCGCGGGCGAGATCGACTTCACCGCCGTCGACGAGGTGCGCAAGAAGGCGCGCGCCGCCGGCTTCTCGATGCTGAACATGCCCGAGGAGGCCGGAGGCGCCGGCCTCAGCATGCTCGGCCAGGTGGCGCTCGAGGAGGAATCCGGCAAGGCGACGAACGGTCTCGGCTTCGCCGTGGTCGACCGCGGCCCGGCCGAGCTCTGGGAGATCCTCACGCCCGAGCAGCGCGACCGCTGGGTCGTCCCGATCCTGCGCGGCGAGTACCGCGAGGCCTGGGCGGTCACCGAGCCCGGCGCCGGCTCCGACGTGAGCGCCGTCGCCGCGACGGCCGTGCGCGACGGAGACGAGTGGGTGCTGAACGGCGAGAAGTGGTTCGTGACGAGCGAGGGCGACCCCGGCTTCTACATCGTCCTCGCGGTCGTCGACGGCGAGCAGACGCTCTTCATCGTCGAGCCCGGCACTCCCGGCCTCGAGCTCACGCGCGTCCCGGGCTTCCTGCACGACCCCTACCTGGACCACCATCCCGAGGTCGTCCTCCGCGATTGCCGCGTGCCGGACGAGAACCGGGTGCCCGCGGGCGGCAACGAGGGTGCGAAGGAGTGGTTCCTCGTCGAGCGCCTGTTCATCGCGGCGCGCTGCTGCGGGGCCTCGGAGCGCGCGCTCGGCATCGCGCGCGACTGGGCGCTCGAGCGCGTCGCCTTCGGGAAGCCGATCGCCGAGCACGAGGGGGTCTCCTTCCAGCTCGCCGACTCCCTCGCCGACCTCCTGGCCGCGCGGCTCCTCACCTACCACGCGGCCCACGCGTTCGACGCCTACGAGGACCGCAAGGTCGTCCACGGGAAGGTGGCCGCGGCGAAGCTCTTCGCCTCCGAGGCGGCCGGGCGCATCGTCGACCGCTCGCTCCAGATCCTCGGCGGCCGCGGCTACATGACCGAGAACCCGGTCGCCCGCTTCTGGCGCGAGGTCCGCGTCGACCGGATCTGGGAGGGGACGAGCGAGATCCAGCGCCTCATCCTCGCCCGCGGCCTCCTGAAACGCGGCGTGGAGCCTTACGTTGACTGAGCGCTGGCGGACCGCGCGGATCGCGGAGATCCCTCCGGCCGGGCTCGCCGGCGGCCCCGACTACTGGCAGGAGTGGACCGACGACGCGGGCTACGGGGCCCGCTGGCACTCGGTGCGCGAGCACTTCGGCATCGAGGCCTTCGGGGTGAACGCGTGCCATGGGGACGCCGGCGAGGAGGTCGTCGTCCCGCACGAGGAGGTCACCTTCGGCGGTCAGCAGGAGCTCTACGCGGTCGTCCAGGGACGCGTCCGCTTCACCTGCAACGGCGAGGAGGTCGAGCTCGGCGCCGGGGAGCTGCTCTTCCTCGAGCCCGACGTGCAAAGAGCCGGAACCGCGCTGGAGACGCCGACGCTCGTCCTCATGATCGGCGGCGTGGCGGGCAAGCCGTTCGAGCCCGACTGGGAACCGCTGGAAACCTGAGCCGCCAGGGCGGCGGGTTATGCTGAGAGGGATGTTCAGCGAGATCCGCGAGCGACTGGAGGCCGGCTACACGCTGCCCGCGGGCTGGTATTCGGACAGCGCCATCCTCGCGCTCGAGCGGGAGCGGATCTTCAAGCACACGTGGCAGTACGCCTGTGTGACGGCCGAGGTGAGCGAGCCCGGCGACTACTTCGCAACCAAGGCCGGGACCATCCCGGTCGTCCTCGTCCGGGACAAGGAGGGCGAGCTCAAGGGCTTCGTCAACGTCTGCCGCCATCGCGGCCACGTCGTCATGCAGGGCTCCGGGCACCGCGAGACGCTGCAGTGCCCCTACCACGCCTGGACGTACGGGCTCGACGGCTGCCTCCTCAAGGCGCCGCGCTCCGAGCGCGAGCCCGGGTTCGACGCCGACAACTACTCGCTCTTCCCCGTCCAGGTGGGCACATGGGGGCCGTTCATCTTCGTGAACGTCGACCTCGAGGCGGATTCGCTCGAAGAGACGCTCGGCGTCCTGCCCGAGACGGTCGCCGAGACGGGCATCGACCTGGACAGCCTCAAGTTCCACCACCGCGGCGAGTACGTCATCGAGGCCAACTGGAAGATCGCGGTCGAGAACTACCTCGAGTGCTACCACTGCCCGGTCGCGCATCCCGGCTTCTCGTCCGTGATCAATGTCGACCCGGACGAGTACGCGCTCGCCTCCTCCGGCTACGTCTCGACCCAGAAAGGCCCGGTGCGCAGCTCCGTGCTCGAAGGCAAGAAGGCCGCGCCCTACGACGCGACCGGCGAGATCGATCGCAGCACGTCGGTCTTCGTCTTCCCGAACTTCACCGTCGACATCATCCCGGGCCCGCCGAACATGAACGCCGGCGCCTGGTTCCCGATCGACGAGCGGCGCACGCTCGGCACGTACGACTACTTCTTCTCGGAGGACGTGCCGCAGAAGACGGTCGAGGAGATGATCGCCTTCAACGAGCAGGTGGGAGCCGAGGACAACAGCCTCGTCGAGTCGGTGCACGCCGGCCTCGAGTCGGGCATGGTCGAGCACGGCCGGCTCCTGCCGACGAGCGAGCACCTGATCCAGCATTTCCAGCGCCTGATCTACAGCTATCTCAGCTGATCGGCGCGCGTCTCACTTGAAAGGCGCACACTTCCCGTGAGACAGTGCGCCACCCCCGCGGCCACCGAACTCAGGAGGGGACTCGATGACGCACCACCCGAAGGAACGGCCCGGCTACCTGAGCAGGCGCGACTTCCTCGCGCGCGCCGCCGGAACCGGCTTCGCGATATCGGGAGCGGGGAGCCTCCTCGCCGCATGCTCGAGCTCGACGACCGTTGCCCAGGAGACGAGCACGACCGGCGAGCTCCTCGGCCCGGGCGGGCTTCCGCTCGCGCGGCCCGACAAGCGCGTCACGCTCCCGCTCTGGGAGGACCCGATCGAGTCGGGGCTCGAGCCCGAGACGGGCGGCACCTTCACGGTCTTCAACTATCCGGACTACCTCTACAAGAAGCTCCTCAAGGAGTTCGGCGAGAAGTACGGGGTCGACGTCCAGTACACCGCCTTCGACAACATCACGTCCGGAATCAAGCGCCTCGCCTCCGGCGCCGTGCAGCCGGACGTCATGGAGATGACGCCCGACAACCTCGACCATCGGCGGTCGCCGGCAAGCTGATCAAGCCGCTCAACCTCGACTACATCCCGAACCTGCAGAAGAACATCTGGCCGGAGCTCGTCGACCCCTTCTACGACGGTGGCTCGCACTACACCGTGCCGTACACGCTCTACGCGACGGGCATCGCGTGGCGGACCGACCACGTCACCGAGGACATCCCCTCGATGGAGCAGCCGTGGGACATCTTCTGGCAGGCGGAGGCGTACAAGGGCAAGACCGCGCTGCTCAGTGAGCCGCGCGAGACGATCGCCATGGCGCTCCTCCGCAAGGGTCACCTCGACATCAACACCGAGGACCCGGCGCTGATCGACCAGGCCGTCGCGGACCTGAAGGAGCTCTACGACATCTGCAACATCAAGGTCGGCGACATCCAGTACCAGTCGGTCCCCGAAGGCACGAGCTGGCTGAACCAGGCCTGGTCGGGCGACATGATCGCCGGCTACATCTACTACCTGCCGAAGGGTACGCCCGCCACGGCGCTCGCGTACTGGAAGGCCGACAAGGGCAAGGTGCCGGTCCAGAACGACTGCTTCTCCATCTGCGCGACGACGAAGAAGCCGGTGCTCTCGCACCTCTTCCTCAACTACCTGCTCGACAACGGCGTCGCCTACTCGAACTTCGTCAACTTCAACGGCTACCAACCGCCCCTCAACGAGATCGACCCCGAGTCGCTCGTCAAGGACGGCGTCGTGCCGGAGAACCTCGCGAACAGCGTCCTCACCAAGGACGACTTCGGGCCGGACTCATCGCAGGAGATGACCCTGACCGCCACGGGCCAGCAGCTCTGGGAGGACGGATACTCCGACTTCCTGGCCGGAGGCGGCGGCTAGCAGCACCGTGTATCGCCGCTGGCTCTGGCCCAGCCTCTCGCTTCCGGGCGTCCTGTGGCTGATCGTCCTCTTCGTCGTGCCGTTCTACGCCGTTCTCGCGGTGTCGCTCGGCACGGTCGACCCGATCCTCTTCCAGCCGGTCCCGATCTGGAACCCGCTCGAATGGAACGTCGGCTGGCTCCAGGAGGCCCTGCAAAGGCTCGCGCCCGGGCGGCATCTGGTTCGACGTCGGGATCCGGACGATCGTCTACGTCGTGCTCTCGCTCGCGCTCTGCCTGCTCATCGGCTATCCGGTGGCCTACTACACGGCCCGGCATGCCGGCCGCTGGAAGGGCCTGATCCTGATCCTCATCATCCTGCCCCTCTGGATCAGCTACATGATGCGGATGCTCGCCTGGGTGAACCTCCTGCAGGCCGACGGCTACATCAACCGCTTCCTCATGTTCACCCACGTGCTCAGCCAGCCGCGCGACTGGCTCGGCGGGAGCTCGTCGACGGTCATTTTCGCCCTCGTCTACGGGTACATCCCGTACCTGATCCTGCCGCTCTTCGCCTCGCTCGACCGCATCGAGCGTAGCCACGTCGAAGCGGCCCGTGACCTCGGCGCGAGCCCCTGGTCGGCGTTCCGAACAGTGACCCTGCCGCTTTCGAAGACGGGCATCCTCGGCGGCGCAGTTCTCATCACGCTGCCGATGTTCGGCGACTACTACACCCCGAACATCGTCTCGATGTCACCGAAGACGTCGATGATCGGCAACCAGATCGACCTCTACTTCCACGGCGGCCCGCAGCCCACGCTCGGAGCGGCGCTGACGATCATCCTCGCCGTCTTCCTCACCTTCCTCATGGCCTACTACATCTGGAGCATCCACCGCGCCCAGCGCGATGTCGGGGCGGTGGGAGCGGTTTGACGACCGTCGCCGAACAGAGGCCTACGGCGGGCTTCTCGACGACGGCGCGACTGCGCGGGTGGCTGCGGAACCCGTGGGGGAAGCCCCGCTTCCTCGTCCTCATCACCTGGGCCTACATCCTCTGGTCGATCGTCCCGGTCCTGATCGCGGTGCAGTTCTCGTTCAACGCGACGCGCTCGCGGACGGTGTGGGACTCGTTCTCGACCCGCTGGTACTGGGGCGACCCGGTCGACTCCGTCTGGCACGACCCGACGCTCCGGCACGCGCTCGTGCAGACCTTCAAGCTCGCGGGCGCGGACGTCCTCATCGCCGTCCCGATCGGCGTGCTCCTCGCGCTCGGCCTCGCCCGCTGGCACGGACGAGGGTCTGGGGCGTCGAACTTCATCATGCTCTTCCCGCTCGTGACGCCGGAGATCGTCATGGGCGTTTCGCTGCTCCTCGTCTTCAGCGAGCTCTTCACCTTCATCCACACGGGGACGGTCGCCCAGATTCTCGGCCACATCACCTTCTCGATCTCGTTCGTCGTCGTCATCGTCCGCGGACGCCTCTTCTCGATCGGCCGCCAGTACGAGGAAGCCGCCGCCGATCTCGGGGCGTCCCCATTCGTGGCGCTGACCCGAGTCCTGCTGCCGCTCTTGACTCCGGCGATCGTCGCCGCCGCGGCCGTCGTGTTCGCCATCTCCGCCGACGACTTCGTCATCAGCCAGTGGCTCTCGAGCGGCGGCGGCACCGACACCGTCCCGATCAGGATCTACAGCGCGACCAGGGCCGCCCCTCTCCCGTCGGTGAACGCCATCGCCACGATCATGATGGTGATCACCCTGCTCATCGTCACGCTCGGCTTCCTCACCTGGCGGGCGTTCACCCGCGGCGAGAGCAAAGCTGGGAACCGCGGCGGAAGACTTCGGCACGGCCTTCAGGCTCTGAGGTAGCTTCGGAAGCCATGGCGCGCGGAGAGATCGAACTGAGCAAGCTGACGAAGGAGTTCGCCGACGTGCGCGCGGTGGACGCCATCGACCTGCACGTGCCGGGTGGGGAGTTCTTCTCCCTCCTCGGTCCCTCGGGCTGCGGGAAGACGACGACCCTCCGGATGATCGCGGGCTTCGAGCGGCCGACCTCGGGCCAGATCGTGCTCGACGGAACCGACGTCGCCTACACGCCGCCGCACCAGCGCAACGTGAACACCGTCTTTCAGAACTACGCGCTCTTCCCGCACCTGAACGTCTACGACAACATCGCCTTCGGGTTGAAGCGCGCGAAGCGGCCGAAGGCGGAGATCCGCGACCGCGTCGGCAAGGCGCTCGAGCTCGTGCAGCTCACCGGGTACGAGCGGCGGAAGTCCTCGCAGCTCTCGGGCGGCCAGCAGCAGCGCGTTGCGCTCGCCCGCGCGTTGATCCTCAACCCCGCAGTGCTGCTGCTCGACGAGCCGCTCGGCGCACTCGACGCAAAGCTTCGCAAGACACTGCAGATCGAGCTCAAGGCGCTGCAGCAGGAGGTCGGCATCACGTTCCTCTACGTCACGCACGACCAGGAGGAGGCGCTGACGATGTCCGACCGGCTGGCCGTCATGAACGGCGGCAAGGTCGAGCAGGTCGGCAACCCCCGCGACGTCTACGAGGATCCCGAGACGCTCTTCGTCGCAGACTTCCTCGGCGTCTCGAACCTCATGGCCGCGCGAATCGTCAGCACCTCGACGAGCGCGTGCAAGGTCGCAGTCGACGGCTACGAGCTCGAGACGCGCGGAACCGACCTCGACGTCACCGGCGAGGCGAAGATCGTCATCCGGCCGGAGCGCATCGGCCTCGAGGAGCACGGCTCGGAGTCCGGGCCGAACCGAATCCCGGGAATGGTCGAGCGCGTCGTCTACGTCGGCTCCGCGATCCAGGTGATCGTGCGCGCGGCCACCGGAGAGTCCCTTCAGGCCCTGGTGCAGAACACGGGCGCGGGGATCCCGTACGAGCAGGGGACTCCGGTGCAGCTCCACCTCCCGGCCGACGCGCTGCGCGTCCTTCCCTCCGGGATCGGCGACGCGCCTTCGCTCAAGGGCGAAGAGCCGGATCCGGAACCGGCCGCCGCCGGCTGAGCCCTAGCGCGGCGTCTTGCCGAGCGCGGGCATGTAGGAGTCCTGCTCGAGCCAGTGCCCGCCGTCGATCGTGAGCGTCTCGCCGGTGATGTAGTCGGCGTACGGCGAGCAGAGAGCCGTCGCCCACCACGCGACTTCCTCCGGCGTGGCGAGCCGGCCCGCCGGAACCGTCGCGGCCACCCGCTTCCGGTCCTCCTCCGTCGGCCAGAGCGCCTGGCCGGCGCCTTCGGTGTCGGTCGGCCCGGGGCAGATGCAGTTCGCGCGGATCCGGTGCGGAGCCCACTCGACCGCGAGCGTCCGGGTCATGGCGACGATGCCGGCCTTCGCCGCGGCCGAGTGGATCGTGCCCGGGCCGCCCGTCCAGGCATAGCTCGCGATCACGCTGAGGATCGCGCCGCCGTCGCCCTGTTCGATCATCTGCCGCCCCGCCGCGCGCGAGCAGAGAAAGCCGCCGTCGAGGACGATCGCGACCACCGCGCGCCAGCCGTTCGGCGACAGCTCCTCCGCCTTGACGACGAAGTTGCCCGCGGCGTTGTTCACGAGGACGTCGACCCGTCCGAAACGGTCTACCGCCGCGGCGACGAGGGCGTCCACCTGCTCGGGGTCGCGAACGTCGGTCGGCTGCCCCAGCGCCTTCCCGCCCTGGCCCTCGATCAAGCCGACGGTCTCGTCCAAAGGCTCCGGCCGCCGGCCTGCGACGACGACGCCGGCCCCGAGGCGCGCGAACTCGAGCGCGAAGGCGCGGCCGAGGCCGCTGCCTCCGCCGGTGACGAGCGCGACCTTCCCTTCGAAGGTTCCCTCAGCGAGCATCGGCGCCATTCTCCCCGCTCAGAGCGCGGGCATCGAGGGCAAGCGCTCCGTCGGGGGTCACGAGCAGCGGGTTGATCTCGATCTCGCCGAGGTCGGGACGGGACGCCGCGAGGCGCGAGAGCGCGGCTACCGCCTCGGCCGCCGCCGCCACGTCCACGGGCGGTCGTGCCCCGCGCGCCGGCCAGGATCGCCGAGCCGCGGAGCGAGCGGATGAGCTCCTCGGCCTGTGAGGCGTCGACGGGAGCGAGCGCCACCGCGGTGTCGTCCAGCAACTCCGCGTAGACGCCGCCGAGGCCGACGAGGACGACCGGGCCGAAGCGCGCATCCTGGATTGAGCCGGCGATGAGCTCGACGCCGTCGCCCACCGGCGCCATCCGTTCGACGGAGTACCCTTCGGCAGACAATGTTGCCATTTTTGCCAACGATTCTTCGAGAGCCTGCTCGTCCTCGATGCCGAGCGCGACGCCGCCGGCGTCCGACTTGTGCAAGAGCCCGAGCGCCTTGACGACGACCGGATAACCGAGCTCGGCCGCAGCCGCACGTGCCTCGTCGAAGTCCGCCACTCGCCGGGCGGACGGAAACTCGATGCCCGCGGATGCCAGAAGCTCCCGTGACTCCCAGTAACCGTCGGGCCGTGGCCCGTCCACCGGCTGCGGAAGCTCGGGAACCCCACGTGGGGGCTGCTCCGCCTGGTCCGCGAGCCGCGCGAGAGCCCAGGCCGCGGCCTCGATCTCGCGGTAGACGGGCACGCCGGCCTCCCGCAGGGCGACGAGCGAGGGCGAGCGCGGATACATCGACTGGACGACGAGCGCGCGGCCGCTCTCAGCTGCGGCGCGGGCCATTCCGAGCGCGACCTCGGTCTCCTCTGCCTGGAACTCGTCCGAGAACTCGCTGTAGCCGCCGAAATAGCCCGTCACGAGGGCCGCGTCCACCTCGCCGGACTCGAGGATGAGCCTCGTCACCTCCTCGAAGATCGTGAGGAACTGCTCGCCGGCACCCGCGAAGTCGACGGGGTTGCGCGTGGGCGCCGCATCGGGAAGGTGCGGGGCGATTCGCCCCTGCAGGTCGTCCGAGAGCGCTGGAAGCTCGAGGCCCTCGGCGGAGGCGACGTCGGAGGCGACGATCCCGTGCCCGCCCCCGTCGCCCACGACGACGACCCGTCGCCCGCGCGGCTTGACCCGCGCGAGCTCTGCCTGCGCGAGATCGACGAGCTCGCGCGGCGAGCGCACGCGCTGCATCCCCGCGGCGCGGCAGGCGGCTTCGACTGCCGTGGCGCTGCTGACCAGCGCGCCTGTGTGCGACCTCGCCGCCTGGGCGCTGACCTCTCCGCCTCCGACGGTGAGGAGCACGACGGGCTTCCCGGCCTCGACCGCTTCCTGCGCGGCGCGCGCGAAGGCCCGTCCGTCGCGGAAGTCCTCGCAGTAGAGGGCGATGACGCGGGTCGGCTCGTGGTCGATCAGGCTGCGGACGAGCTCGCCCGCCTCGAGGTCGGCCTGGTTCCCGAGCGACGCGAAGCGCGAGAAGCCGAGCCCGTAGTCCTCGGCGAGCAGGGCGAGCTCGAGCGCGAGATTGCCGCTCTGCGAGACGAGGCCGATGGAGCCGCCCTGGAGCTCGCTCCAGCCGAGGTCGAGGCTCGTCGCGGAGTCGAAGATCCCGAGACAGTTCGGCCCGAGGAGGACGGCGCCCGCCGCCCGAACGCGCTCGACGATCGCGGCCTCCCGGGCCCGGCCTTCGTCGCCTGTCTCCCCGAGCCCGGTGGTGATCCCGACGAGCGCCTTCGCGCCCGCGGCGAGCGATGCGTCGACGGCGTCCTCGAACCCGTCGGCGGGAACCGAGAGCACGACGAGCTCCGGCGCCTCGGGCAGGTCTGCCAGCGTGGGGTAGGCCTGCCGCTCGAGGATCTCGCCGCCGTTTCGGTTCACGAGGTAGACCGCGCGGCTTCCCTCACCCCGGAGGGCGCCCAGCGCGAGGCGGTTGCCCCACTTCGCAGGGTCGTTGGAAGCCCCGAGAATCGCGACGGAGCGCGGATTGAACAGCGCCCGGAGGTCCCGGCTCAAGACTCGAGGAGGCGTCGCGAGATGATGAGGCGCTGGATGTCGGACGTGCCTTCCTCGATCTCCTCGAGCTTGGCGTCCCGCATCCACTTCTCGACCGGGTACTCGCGCGAGTAGCCCCAGCCGCCCAGCGTCTGCACCGCCGCCCAGGTGCACCACATCGCCGTCTCGGAGGCGAAGAGCTTCGCCATCGCCGCCTCGAGCGAGGCCGGCTCGCCAGCGTCCACCTTGCGTGCGGCTCGCCAGACGAGGAGCCGCGATGCGTCGACGCGCGTCGCCATGTCGGCGAGCCGGAAGGCGACGGCCTGGTGCTCGGCGATCGGCTTCCCGAACTGCTCGCGGGACTTCGAGTACTCGACCGCGTATTCGAGCGCCGCACGCGCGAGGCCCGTCGCCGCCGCGCCCAGAGTCACGCGCGAGCGGTCGAACGTGTGCATGAGCCCGTAGAAGCCCCGTCCCTCGTCGCCGAGGCGCCGATCGGCGGGCAACTCGGCGTCCTCGAGGAACATCTCCGCGTTGAGGATCGCGCGCTGGCCCATCTTCTTCATCGGCGCGCCGAAGCTCACTCCCTGGTCGCCCTTCTCGACGACGAACGCCGTCACTCCCTTCGAGCGTGTGCCGGGGGCGACGGTCGCGAAGACGACGTAGAAGTCCGCGATGCCGCCGTTCGAGATCCAGCTCTTCTGCCCGCGGAGGACATAGCCCTCGCCCGACTTCGTCGCGGTGGTCTGGATCGAGGCGGCGTCCGAGCCGGCGCCCGGCTCGGTCGTGGCGAGCGCTGTCAGCACGGGCTTTTCGCCCGTCAGCGGCTCGATCCAGCGGCGCTTCTGCTCGTCGCTGCCGAGCGCGAGCACCGGCTCGGCGAAGAAGCCGCCCGAGGTGACGAGGTTGCCGATCCCGGAGCAACCCCAGCAGAGCTCCTCCTGGACGATGCAGCCGGTGAGGCAGTCGGTCATGCCGCCGCCTCCGTACTCCTCCGGGAGCATGAACGACGTGATCCCGACCTCGGCGGCCTTGTACCAGACCTCCCACGGCATCTCGGTGTCCGCCTCGTCGACGGCCTGGGAGATCGGGCGGATCTCGCGCTGCGCGAACTCACGGCAGAGCGCCTGGATCTCGCGCTGCTCGTCGGACAGTCCGAACGGCTCTGAGGCGACCTTGCTCACGGGCTCATCCTAAGCCGTGGGATTTCACCACAGGCCGCCGAGCGCGACGGTGACGCCTTCGCCGTTCACCCCGCTCGCCGCGTCGCTCGCGAGGAAGGCGATCACCTCCGCCACCTCTTCGGGCGTCACGACGCGGTTCCCGGGATAGGCAGCGGCCCGCTCCGCCCACACCTCCTCGACGGTCACGCCTCGCCGCTCGGCCTCGATCCGCGCGGAGCGCTCGGCCATCTCCGTCCGCACCCAGCCCGGCAGCACGGCGTTGCAGGTCGCGCCGTGAGGGCCCGAGGTCCTGCGCGGCCGAGCGCATGAGCCCCATGAGCCCGTGCTTCGAGGCCGTGTAGGCGGACGTCCTCGGCGACCCGATCTCGCCGGAGGTGGAGCTGACCATGACGATGCGCCCCCAGCCTCCTTCCTTCATGTCCGCGGAGACAGCGCGGGAGAGGAAGAACGGGCCGTCGAGGTTCACCGCCATCGACTCGCGCCAGACATCGGTCTCCTGCGCCCAGATCTCGCGCTCGTGGCCCGAGCCGATCCCCGCGTTGAGAACGAGGATCTCGACGGGGCCGAGCCGGCTGCGCGCCTCGGCGACGATGCGTTCGCAGCCCTCCTCCGTCGCGACCGACTCCGCGAGGACCTCGATCGGAGCCTCCTCGGCAAGGGACGCGAGCTCGTCCTCGGTGCGGGAGACGCCGAGCACGCGGGCGCCTCGGGAGGCCAGCGCGAGCGCCGTTGCGCGGCCGATGCCGCGTCCGGCGCCGGTGACGATGGCGACGCGTCCCTCCATGGCGTGACTCTTGCCTGCCCGCACCGTCCCGTCAACGAGGAAGAATCTGTCCGTGCCAGGAGACTCGGCTCAGGTCGTGATCGTCGGCGGCGGCGCCATGGGCACGAGCACGGCGTACCACCTCGCGCAGCTCGGCGTCACGGACGTCGTGCTCTGCGAGCGGGAGACCCTCGGGAGCGGGTCGACGAGCAAGTCCGCGGGCGGCATCCGGGCGCAGTTCGCCGACGAGATCAACATCCGCATCGCGCTCATCTCGCTGCTCGAGTTCCGCAACTTCGAGGAGAAGATCGGAACGGGCATCGACTTCCGCGAGACGGGCTACCTCTTCCTGCTCGACTCGGACGACGACGTGGGCCGCTTCCGCGAGGCCGTCCGCCTGCAGGGCTCGCTCGGCGTGCTCTCGACCGAGCTGACCCTGGACGAGGTGCTCGAGCTCGTCCCGCAGTTGAGCACCGAGGGCCTGCGCGGCGCGACCTACTGCCCCCGCGACGGCTTCGCCACGCCGGAGGCAGTCGTCCGGGGCTACGCGGCGGCGGCTGCGGAGAAGGGCGTGCGAATCAAGCAGGGCGTCGACGTGACGCGTATCCCCGTCCTCGGCAACAAGATTCTCGGCGTCGACACGACCGAGGGACGCATCAAGACCGACACGGTCGTCTGCACCGCGGGTGTCTGGTCCAAGGACGTGGCCGCCCTCGTCGGCATGAACCTCCCCGTCGAGGGCGAGGTGCGGTGGATGCACTACACGCCCGAGGCCCCGGGGCTGCCTGACGTCGTCCCGCTCACCGTCGACTTCTCGACCGGCTTCTACTTCCACCGCGAGGGCCCCGGCCTGGTCTTCGGCGGCCGCGAGCCGACGATCGAGGGCGTCGCCACGCAGGGGACCCGCCGGCTGCCGATGCTCGAGGAGCTCCCGATCCAGTCATCGTGGTGGGGCTACTACGAGATGAGCCCGGATCACAACGCGATCGTCGGGGAGGCGACCGAGCCGTCGCGCTTCCTCTACGCGACCGGCTTCTCCGGCCACGGCTTCCAGCAGAGCCCGGCGATCGGCGAGCACCTCGCCGAGCGGGTGATCGGCGCCAAGCCGACGCTCGACCTCTCCGCCTTCTCGGCCGCTCGGTTCGACGCAGGGCGAGCCTCGCGAGGAAGCGTTCGTCATTTAGCCTCCGGGCGTGAGGCTCTTCGTCTTCGCCCGGCACGGTGAGTCGGTGCTCAACCTCGAGCGGCGGATCAACGGCGACCCGTCGGTGGACGTGCCGCTCACCGAGGAAGGGCGGTCACAGGCGCACAAGCTCGGCGTGGAGGTCGCGAACATCGGCTTCGACCTCTGTTTCCACACGCGCTTCTCCCGGACGAGGGAGACCGCAGAGATCGCGCTCGCCGGGCGCCACGTCCCCCTCGTGGAGGAGCCGCTGCTCGACGACATCGACGTCGGCGACCTCGAGGGCGAGACGCTCGACGCCTATCGCGCCTGGAAGCACTCGCACGCGCGCGAGGTTCCCTTTCCGGGCGGGGAGAGCCTGGACGACGCGGCGCTTCGGTACGCGCAGGCCTTCCGCCGCCTGCTGAAGCTGCCGCACGACACCGTGCTGGTCGTCACGCATGAGATCCCGATCCGCTACGCGCTGAACGGAGCGGGCGGCTCCGACTCCCTCGACGGGCCGGCACACGAGGTCGAGAACGCCGTGGCGTACCTCTTCGACGACGAGTCGCTGGCGCGGGCCGCGGACGGCATCGAGACGATCGTGGCCGGGTAGACTCGCCCGCGTACCGACCGGGGAGCCGCACGGCGGCTGAGAGTGGGCCAAACGCCCTGACCCGAGAACCTGATCTGGGTAATGCCAGCGAAGGGAGCGCATGAAGAACGAGCGAACTTGGGGCGTCACACCGGTTCCCGACCGGCTGCGCACGCTCTCCCTCGGCGACCTCACCCTGCTCTGGGGGAACCTCGGCATCAGCCTGCTCGTCCTGGTCGCCGGCACGTACCTCGCCGGCCTGGGCCTCCAGCGGGGACTGCTCGCGATCGTGGTCGGCGCCGCCCTCGGCTGCGCCCTCCTCGGCTTCGCGGGCTACATCGGCGCCGAGCGCCGCCTCCCGGGGATGGTGCTCATGCGGCAGCCGCTCGGGCAGCGCGGCTCGTACGCGCCGACGGTGCTCAACGTCGTGCAGAACCTGGGCTGGGCGACCTTCGAGCTGATCGTCATCGCGGCCGCGGCGAACGCCCTCGCTGACCGCGTCTTCGGCTTCCGCGAGCGCTGGGTCTGGGTCCTCGTCTTCGGGGCGATCACGCTTGCGCTCGCGCTCGCCGGCCCGATCGCCTTCGTCCGCAAGTACGTCCGGCGGTTCGCGGTCTGGGCGGTGGCCGCGTCCGTCGGCTACCTCACGTGGTGGGCGCTGGACGGTGCGAGCACCGGCGATCTCTGGAACGCCGACGCGGCGGGCGGCCTCACGTTCTGGCAAGGCGTCGACCTCACCGTGGCCATGGCGGCGTCGTGGCTTCCGCTCGCGGCCGACTACACGCGCTTCGCTCGCCGGCCACGCCACGCCTTCTGGGGAACCGCGATCGGCTACTTCGTCCCGCTCGTCTGGCTGTACGGTCTCGGCGCGCTTCTCTTCCTCTCGCGCGGAACGAGCGACACGACCGCCCTCCTCACCTCGGTCGCAGCGGGAGGAATCGCGAGCGCGCTCGCGCTCGTCGCCCTCACCGTCGACGAGACGGACGAGCCCTTCGCCAACGTCTATTCGGCAGCGGTCTCGATGCAGAACCTCGTGCCCGAGGCCCCTCAGCGCCTCCTCGTCCTCGGGATCGGCGGTCTCGCGATCGGCGGCGCGCTCATCGTCGACCTCGGCCGGTATCAGAGTTTCCTCTTCATGCTGGGATCGCTCTTCGTCCCGCTGTTCGGCGTCCTCGCCGCCGACTTCCTCTACGGCCCGCGCGAGTCCGTGCGAATCCGCTGGAGCGGGATCGCCGCCTGGCTCGCCGGTGTGGCGCTCTACCAGTGGATCCAGCCGACCGGCCCCGCCTGGTGGGTGGACGCGGTCGGGCGCGTTCCCGGGGCGGGCGACTTCACGGGCGGCGCCTCACTCCCCTCGTTCGCCCTCGCCTTCGCCCTCGTCGCGGGCTTACGGTACGCGCATGCGCCAACTCGGCGTCGTCGGGCTCGTCTCGCTGGATCGCGTTGACGGCGGCCTCCCTCGCCTGGGCGGCGCGCCGTTCTACGCGGCCAAGGCCCTGCGCCTGCTCGGCCAGCCGTCGCTGATCGCGACGAAGATCGCGCCCGAAGACAGCGGCCGGGGCCTGCACGCGCTCGGCATTCCGGTCTACTCACGCCCGGCGGAGCACACGATCACCTTCCGGATCGAGAACGACGGCGACCACCGGACGATGGAGATCGAGGAGCTCGGCGAGCCGTGGACGCCCGAGGACGTGCACAGCTGGCTCGACGCCGCGCTCAGGCCGGCCGACTGGCTGCACGCGGGGGCCCTGACGCGCGCCGACTTCCCGGCCGAGACGCTGGCGCTCCTCCACCGCGGCCGCGTCCTCTCCTACGAGGGGCAGGGCCTCGTCCGCCCGGCCGAGAAGGGCGAGGTGCGGGTCGACGCCGACTACGACCCCGAGGTGCTGCGCCACGTGGACATCCTCAAGCTCTCCGAGCACGAAGCGGATGCGCTCGGGCTCGAGCTCGCCGACCGGTCGCTTGCGTCGCTCGGCGTGCCGGAGGTGGTCGTCACCCTGGGGAGCCGCGGCGCGGTCGTCTTCTCCGACGGGCTGGCGGAGCACGTGCCGGCGAGACCGGTCGAGGCGCGCGACCCGACCGGGTCCGGCGACAAGTTCATGGCCGCCTACCTCACCTACCGGCGCCAGCGTCACAGCCCGCGCTCGGCGGCCCGGCTGGCGGGCGAGGTCGTGCGCGCGCTGCTCGCAGCATGAGGGCGGAGATCGGCTGCGACGACGGCGTCTACGCGGTCGAGATCGGTGATGACGCTGCCGGCGACGAGCTCCTCGAGCGCGACGAAGGAGCCGCGGTGGAACGGACACGGCCGCTCGACCTCACGCCGCCCTGGGCCGCCGGCCAGGCGCTGGACATCGACGCCGTCGGCTCGACCATCGTCCTCCTCCTGGACCGCACGTCCGCCGCTCATGGTCTCCCACGACAGCGGCAGCACGTGGAGCGAGCGCGGCGCCGGGCTGTCCGCGGGCGCGGCCGTCGCGCTCGGCGAGAGCCCGGACGACGTCCTCTACGCGGCCCGGAACCGCGTCTACGTGTCGCGGGACGGCGGCGTCTTCTGGCGCGCGGTCGCGGTCGAGCTGCCCGAGATCCGCGACATCGCCTGGGCCTAGCCGAGCTTGAACTCGCCGCGGGCGACGATGACCGCCGAGCCGCCGACGTCCACGCCCTCGATCTTCTCCGCCGAGCCCGTGACCCGGGCGTGCAGCGTGCTCGGGCGCCGGATCTCGGCCCCCTGCGAGATGACGATCTCCTCGCCAAAGGAGATCCGCCCGTGCCGGGCGAGGTGGCAGGCGAGCGGGCCGGCGGCCGAGCCGGTGGCCGGATCCTCGGGAACGCCGTCCGCCGGAGCGAACATCCGCGTCTTCCAGCGGTCGCCTTCGCCCGCGAAGCAGTTCGTCCCGACGATCCCCTGCAGGCGCTTCAAGGCCTGGAGGTCCGGCTCGAGCGCCTCGACGGCGTCGACGCTCGGGAGCGCGACGTAGACGTGGCGCGCGCCGTTGTCGTAGACCTCGACGGGGAGCTCGGAGCTCTCGACGCCGACGGCAGCCAGAAGCTCGTCGGCGGCCGCGAACGGCTCGACCGTCGGAATCGGCTGCGCTCATCCAGCCGAAGCTGATCCGGTCCTCCTCGCGCTCGAGCCGCACCGGAATGGGGCCCTTGCCGGTCTCGAGCACGATCTCCGGAAGCTGGAGCGGCGCGGCGAGCACGAAGGCGGTCCCGAGGACTGGATGGCCGGCGAAGGGCAGCTCGTCCATCGGCGTGAAGATGCGGATCCGCGCGTGGCCGCCCGCCTCGGCCGGGTAGACGTAGACCGTCTCGGAGAGGTTCAGCTCGCGGGCGAGCGGCTGCAGGGTCTCTTCGGGGAGCTCCCGCGCGTCGGTGAAGACGGCGAGGCCGTTGCCCTCGAGCGGCGTGTCCGTGAAGACGTCCGCGAGTACGTAGCGAAAGGTCGGCATTGCTCAGTCCACGAGCTCGAACACGTGCTCGAGACCGTCCTCCGGATCGATGTGCTGGCCCGTGCGCACGAAGCCCAGCTTACGAATGATCGCGAGCGACGGCTCGTTGTCGGGAGAGACGGACGCGACGAAATGGTCGATGCCCTCCGTCCGGGCCCACCCGATCAGTCCTTCCACCGCCTCGGTCGCATAGCCCTGCCTCCGGTGCTCGGGCTGGATCCCGTAGCCGATCTCGAGCGCCCGCTCGCTGCCTGCCGCGTTGACGCCGGGCTGCCCGTGGAAGCCGATGTTCCCGATCATCGAACGGCCTCCCTCCTTCCGGACGATGGCGCGCGCGAGCCACCGCTGGACCTCGGGCTCTTCCCGCAGCTGACCGATCCTGCGAGCCAGGAAGCGCTCTACGGCCTCGTCGACCGGCTCCGCCGGAAGCTCGGCGCCGAGTAGCTTCTGCGCTTCCGCGAGACGGCCGGCGAGTACGGCCGCCATGAACTCGGGCGCCATCGACACGAGTTCCAGCCGCGTGGTGTGAATGGGCGGCACGTCCATCGGTCGAATGGGCGGAGTATCCTCGATCCGCGATGAGCGACCCTGTCTCGAGCGAGGAATGGCGGCAGATCCTGATGGGCGAGGTGCGTGGGCTCCGGACGGCCCAGTCGCTCTGGAAGAAGATCCCGTCGGAGCCCCGCTGCAAGCTCTGTTACGCGCCGTTCGGAAAGCCGGGCAACTTCCTCATCCGCGTGTTCGGCGGCAAGCCTTCGCCGCTGAACCGCAGGCTCTGCACGTGGTGCATCAAGTCTGCGCACAAGCATCCCGGCGGCGCCGAGGTCGAGATCTCCGCGATGTTCGCCGACATCCGGGGGTCGACCGGGCTCGCCGAGCAGCTGCCGCCCGGTGAGTTCGGGCAGCTCTTGACCCGCTTCTGGGGCACCGCCGCGCGGGTCGTCGACCGCTGGGACGGGATCGTGGACAAGTTCGTCGGCGACGAGGCGGTCGCCCTCTTCATCCCAGGCTTTGCCGGCGAGGATCACGCTGCCCGCGCGGTGAAGGCCGCGCGCGAGCTTCTCTTGGAGACCGGGCACGGCGACGGCGAGCCGTGGGTCCCGGTCGGCGATCGGCGTCCACACGGGCCTCTCCTACGTCGGCTACATCGGCGAGGGCGACGCGCTCGACTTCACCGCCCTCGGCGACACGGTGAACACCGCCGCCCGGCTGACCTCGATGGCGAAGGCGGGCGAGATCGTCATCAGCGACGCGGCGGCGGCGGCTGCCGAGCTCGACACCTCGGGGCTCGAGCAGCGCACGCTCGACCTACGAGGGCGCGAGCAGACGGTCGAAGCCTGGGTTCAGCCCGCGATCTCGTCGGTCGAGACGACCGCCGCGTAACCGTCCGCGAGCGCCGCGAGGAAGGCCGCGTGCACGGAGGCGGCGGGAATCGGAACACCGCCGAAGTCGAGCTCGCAGGTGGCGCACGCGTCGTGGGCGACCGTCGTGTCGAAGCCGAGGTCGACGGCGGCGCGGACGGTCGCGTCCACGCACATGCTGGTCATCATCCCGCAGACGACGAGCTCGTCCACACCGGCCTTGCGGAGCTCGTCCTCGAGCACGGTGTCGCGGAAGCTGTTCGGATGCTCCTTCGAGATGACGGTTTCGCCGTCCTGCGGCGCGACGCTCTCGTGGATCTCGACGCCGTCGGTCCCGGGCCGCATGAAGGTCGCCTCCTCCTCGTCCCAGATGTGACGGACGTGGAAGACGGGGTCGCCGGCCGCCCGGAAGTCCGCCAGAAGCCGCGCGGCTGACGCCGCTGCGGCCTCGGGCCCCTCGAGCGGGTGGGCGCCGCCCGGGAAGTAGTCCTTCTGGATGTCGACGATGACGAGGCCGCGCGCCACGGCGGAAGTAAACCAGGGCAAACCAACCGCGCGCGGGGTCGTCCTATCCCGCAGTGAGGCGGGCGCTTCCGATCCTGTTGGGGCTGACCATCCTCGCCGCGGCCTGCGGCGGGAGCAGCGGAGGCGAGCGGGGAGCCGTCTCGACCTCCCCCGCGACCGTCGACGCAGACCTCCTGAGCCAGTTCGACTACGACGCCGCGGCGCCGCTCGACGTGCAGGAGGTGAAGTCGGAGGTGAAGGACGGCGCCGTCGTGCACGACATCACCTACGCGGGCCCCGAAGGACGGATCGACGCCTTCCTCATCACCCCGCAGGGCGACGGGCCCTACCCCGCGGTCGAGTTCATGCCGGGCGCACCCGGCGCCAAGTACACCTTCTACACCGAGGCGATCGAGCTGGCGAAGGCCGGAGTGGTCTCGCTTCTCCCCAACCCGCCCTACGCCCGGCCGCCCATCGAGGACGTCGTCGTCTTCGAGCCCTCGGACAAGGACGGGATCGTGCAGGAGGTGAAGGAGATGCGGCGCGGCATCGACCTGCTCGTCTCGCGGCCGGACGTCGACCCGAGCCGGCTCGGCTACGTGGGCTTCAGCTGGGGCGGCTCACTGGGCGGGGTCCTCTCGGCGGTCGAACGGCGCGTGCACTCCTTCGTCCTCATGTCGCTCGTGCCGCGCCTTTCGAGCGACATGCGGCAGCTCGCCGAGGACCAGGGCATCGAGGGCGACCTCGCCGCCTACGAGGAGGCCATGCAGTCGATCGACGCAGTCAACTACCTCCCGCACGCGGCGCCGAGCGTCGTCTTCCTGCAGGCCGGGGAGCTGGACACGCGGCCGAGCCCGGAGGACACCCAGGAGGCATTCGCGGCGACGAGCGACCCGAAGAAGCTCGAGACGTACGACGCGGAGCACGAGCTGAACGAGCAGGCCAAGGCCGACGCGCGCGCCTGGCTCCTCGACCAGCTCGGCGCCGGTTAACCCCCCGTCGTCGAGAAGTGCTGGTAGTCCTTGGTCCCGCCCGACCAGGAGCCGCCCCAACCCCAGCCGACGGACGCGAACGCGCGCACGACCTTGTCGCCGGCGTGGACGATCGCCCTGTGGCAGCAGCGGTCGGCGTACTTCGTGCCCTTCTCGGGCGAGACGTGGGTTCCCGAGACGTAGGGGTTCTCGACCGGGTTCAGGTCGATCGCCTTCCCGTAGGCGTGCATCGACCAGTCGCTCGTGCCTGCGACGAAGCGGCAGTTGAAGGCGGAGGTGTTGTCGGCCTTCATCGAGCGGTCGTCGTCCGCGCCGTAGGCGTCGACGAGGCGCATGCGCCGGATCGGATAGTCGGCGCGCCACAGCTTGTGCATCACCCGGACGATCTTGTGCGCCTGCGTCCGGTGGATGATCAGCCGCCCCTGCCGCCTCGAGCCGTCGAACTTGTGGATCGAGACGCGGACGAGTCGAAGCCTCCGGAGCGGAACCGGGCAGCCCGGCCGCCAGGACGAGCCGACGACGCGCTCGCGCACATCCGGCGGAATTCGGCTCACCGAGGACTGAAAGGCGGCCGAGGCATTCCCCGCCACGGCGGCGAGGGCGAGAACGCAGGCTCCGGCGGCAAGGGCCTTCATGGCCGCAGTGTAGGCGCGGCCCGCCGTGAAGTGGTCAGTATTCTGGCCGCGTGAGCGCGATCGAGGTCTCCGGCCTGAAGAAGTCCTACGGCGCGCGCGAGGTCCTGCACGGGGTCGGCTTCCGCGTCGAGGCGGGCGAGGTGTTCGCCCTCCTCGGGCCGAACGGCGCCGGCAAGACGACCACCGTCGAGATCCTCGAGGGCTACCGGGACCGGGACGAGGGCACGCGTGCAGGTGCTCGGGACCGATCCGGCCCGCGCAGGCAGCGACTTTCGGGCGCGCATCGGCATCGTCCTCCAGTCTTCGGCCGTCTATCCCCTCCTCTCCGTCAGGGAGATCCTCGAGCTCTTCGCCGGCTACTACGAGCGGGCGCGAGACGTGGGCGAGGTGATCGAGCTCGTCGGTCTCGGCGAGAAGCGCGAAGCGCGCGTGCGCACGCTCTCGGGCGGACAGCTGCGCCGCCTCGACCTTGCGCTTGCGCTCGTCGGCGATCCGGAGCTCATCTTCCTCGACGAGCCGACGACCGGCTTCGACCCGGCCGCGCGCCGCCAGGCCTGGGAGACCATCCGCGACCTGCGGGCGCTCGGCAAGAGCATCCTCCTGACCACGCACTACATGGAGGAGGCGCAGACCCTCGCCGACCGCCTCGCCATCCTCCGCGACGGCCGCATCGTCGCCACCGGCTCGCCCCGGGAGCTGCTCTCGGGCGCGACCGGCGTCGAGATCCGCTACCGCCGTGACGGCGAGGAGCTCGTCATCGCAACCGACGAGCCGACGCGAGTCCTCCACGAGCTGACCGGGCAGGCGCTCGCCGAGGGCTTCGAGCTCGAGGGCATCGAGGTGCGCCGCCGCTCGCTCGAGGACCTGTATCTGGAGCTGACGCGGGAGGAGGCCGAGGTCGGATGAGACTCTTCTTCCACGAGCTCGCCGCGCAGCAGAGGATCTTCTGGCGGAGCCGCGAGGCCGCGTTCTTCACGTTCCTCCTCCCGATCATCTTCCTCGTGCTGCTGGGGTCGATCTACGGCGACCGCGACACCATCGGCGGCGTCAACGCGGGCACGTACCTCCTGGCAGGGCTCCTCGGCTATGGGATCGTCTCGACGGCGTTCGCGGGGCTCGCGATCCAGCTCGTCGTCCGCCGGGAGTCGGGCGTCCTGAAACGGGTGCGCGGCACACCGCTCCCGCCGCGGATCTACATGAGCGCGGTCATCGGCTCGACGCTCCTCGTCATCGGGCTCGAGGCCATCATCCAGCTCCTGATCGGGCGCTTTCTGATCGACGCCGACCTCCCGCAGTCGCCGGGCACGTTCGTCTTCACGCTTCTCCTCGGCACGGTGGCCTTCGCCGCGCTCGGCCTCGCCCTGACCGGGCTCGTGAAGAGCGCCGAGGGCTCCTCGGCGATCGTGAACGCGATCTACCTGCCGATGGTCTTCATCTCGGGAGTGTTCTGGTCCACGGAGTCCATGCCCGCCTTCCTGCGGGCAATCGCCGACGTCCTTCCGCTCACATATCTCCTCGAGCTGATGCGGCACGTGTTCCTCGAGGAGGACGCCCTTCGGGAGTCGCTCGGGGCCATCGGGGTCGTCGCTCTCTGGGGCGCGGTCGGCGTCGTGCTCGCACTTCGGATGTTCAGATGGGAGCCACGAGAGGGTATGACCGGTACATGACCGATTCCACGCTCGTCTTCAGAGGCCAAGGGCGCGCCGGCAGGCGGCTCGTCGTCAACTTCGGCGTCTACTCCGGGCGCGAGGCCACCGAGGCGGAGATCTACCGGCTCGCCCAGTCGCTTCTCGACGAGCTCGGATCCGTCGAGATCGTCGCGGAGCGGCGCTACGAGGTCGACTCGGACGTCGAGGCGACGGTGCACCAGGTCTACGTCGAGGTGCCGCAGACCGCGGTCGGACGGGAAGAGCGGCTCATCTCCCTCGTCGAGGACTGGGCCGAGGACGCAATCGGCGAGCGCCGCCGAACATCGTCTCCTGACCGTTTAGCGCTGCCAGATTCAGAGCAGTCGGCTCGCTACTGGCCAAGTTCCTCATGCCGGCGATCATCGATGCCTCCCGCACCTGCGTGACCATGGGCGAAATGTGCGATGCCCTGCGCGAAGCGTGGGGTTTCTGGCGCGAGACGCCGGTCTTGCTGAGCCGAAACTGTTCGGGGGGCTAGTGGTAATGAAAGCCCTGCGGCAGTACGCTCGCGCCCGGTGGTCGGTTGGCCGCAGCCGCCATCAGGCTCGGGCCCAAGTCTCCCACACCCGAGCATGGGTATTGGGCGGGCGGTCCCGGAGACCAAGCGGGACGGCCCGTCCGTTCCCTCGTTTGAGGGATGCCATCGGCTCGTGACTCCACGATCATTCTCGCGCGTCCTCGTGGCGCAATTTGCGGCCACCCCCGATTGGTCGGGCGGTGGCCGCTCCTTCGCAAGGGGCCGTCCGGGAGCGAGTTCCTTCAGCGTCGGAGCGGGGCCGTGGCGACGGCGATCGGCGGCTGGTTCCCGGAGAAGTACTGGATCCGCCTAAGCCCTGACCTGACCGAACGGGTAGGAAAAGGCGTCGACTGGAACCGTTTCTTCGAGCCTCCCGGCCGGTTGACAGAGCCTGGCTCCGTTCCGATAGTGGGCCTGGGAGCGCGGGCGGCCGCGCCGGAAAGGGGGGACGACCTGGGGCACAAAGCGAACGAGTCGGCCACGCGCCTCAGCGTCCTCATCCCAACGCACGAGGATGCCTCGCTCCTCCGCCGCTCGCTGCCCACCTTCCTCGCTACCGAGCCCGGAACCCTCGAGATCGTCGTGCTCAACAACGACCCGGCACAGGACGTGGCCGTGGCCATCGGAGATCTTGCGCGGGACGAGCGGGTCAGGATCCTCGACATGGGCTTCGAGGCGGGATTCGCCTGCGCAATCAACCGTGGGATCCGAGAGACCTCGGGCGAGTTCGTCATGTTCTGCAACGCCGATCTCTTTCCGACCTCGGAGTATCTCTCGGAGATGGTCGCGTTCTTCTCGCGGCGGCAGGCCGCCGGGGCCGCGATCGGGAAGGTCCTGCGCTATGAGCTCGCCGCCGACCGCCGAACCGACCTCATCGACACCGCCGGGCTGGCCCTCAACCGTCAGCGCCGGTTCACGACGCGCGGCGAGGGCGAGCGGGACGACGGCCGCTTCGACGAGGAGCTCGAGGTGTTCGCGGTCGACGGGGCGGCGATGGTCGCGAGGAGATCCGCGCTCGAGACCATCCGGTTCGAGGACGAGTACCTTGACGAGAACTTCTACGCGCACAAGGAAGACCACGACGTCTCCTGGCGGCTTCGGCTCGCCGGCTGGGAGTGCTGGTACGTGCCCAGCGCGCTCGCGTACCACGCGCGGACGACTCGCGGCCTCGGCTCGACGGGGTATCTCTCAGCCGTCAAGACGTTCCACCAGAACGAGCGCGAGAAGTCGACGCTCGTGCAAATCAACGCCATGAAGAATCAGTGGCTCATGCTCATGAAGAACGAGGACGTTTCCAACCTCGCGCGCGACTTCCCGTTCATCCTGGCCCGCGAGCTCATGGTCGTCGCCCACCGGCTCGTCTTCGCCCCGAGATCGCTGGCCGCTGTGCCGATGACGCTCCGACTCACACGCGAGACGCTTCGCAAGCGCCGCGTCGTCAAGAGGGCTCAGCGAATGAGCCCGAAGGCCCTGCGCGGGTGGCTCGGGGACGAGGGCCGCGCCGCGGTCGGTCCGCGAACGTGACGGCGACGAACGCGGAAGGGCGGGCGGTGGCACCGGGTCTGCCATCGGGAAGGCCGTTGCGTCTCGCTGTGATCGTCAACATGGTTGCCCCGTACACGAAGCCCCTCTTCGAGCGGATCGCGCGAAGCGACGAATGCGAGCTCCTGGTGGTCTCCGAGACGACGATGGAGCGTGACCGGCGGTGGGAGCCCGAGCGCAATCTCCCCTTCGACCACGTGCTCCTCGATTCCTGGACGCTCGACCTCGCGTGGCTCGCTGCGGGATCCGGCTTCCGCACGCGCTTCGACACCTATCTCTACGTACCGAAGCGACCGCTCGGGCCGCTCGCGGAGTTCCGGCCGGACGTCGTCGTTGCGGGCGGGAGCGGCATCTGGTCGTCCCCGGCCAACATCGCCGCCCTCGCGGCGCGCCAGCGGCGAGGCTGGGCGTTCGTGCCCTGGTGGGGCAGCTTTGACCGGCAGCAGCCGACCTGGCCGAGGCGGGTGGCCAACCCCTGGGTGCGTCGCTTCATGCGCACCGCGGACGCCTGCCTGGCGTACGGCTCCCGGCATGTGCGCGACCTCGTGGCGATGGGGGTCGACGAGGATCGCGTCGCCGTGGCGCCGATTACCGCGCTCGTTCCCGACCGGATGCCGGAGCGCACGTGGCCGCGGAGTGCGGCCGAGACACGGTTCCTCTTCGTCGGGCGGCTGATCGAGCGGAAGGGCCTGGAGGTCCTGCTGCAGGCATTCGCCCGTTTCCCGGGGGGCGAGCTGTGGATTGCCGGTGACGGGCCTCTTCGCCAGACCGCAGCCGCTGCGGCGTCGCAGGGAGGTCGCATCCGGCTCCTCGGCCACGTCGACGGCAAGGATCTTCCCGCGCTTTACGCGCAGGTCGATGCGCTCGTCGTTCCCTCCCTCTACGAGCCATGGGGGCTCGTCGTGCACGAAGGCCTCGGCAACGGATTGCCCGTGATCGCGTCGAACCAGGTTGCCGCCGCCGACGACCTCGTCGAGGGAGGTGTCAATGGTTACGTCGTACCGGCCGGGTCGGCCGATGCGCTCGCCTCCGCAATGCGTGACCTCGCGTCTTGGTCGGCTGCACACAGGGAGCGGGCAGGCGATCGCTCCCAGGAGCTCGTTGCGAAGGTCTCCGTCGAGCGGGGCGCGGACGGCTTTCTCCGCGGAGCCCGCATCGCCATGGCGCATCGGGTACAGGTTTCTCTTTTCCCCAAGACCGCTGGGAGCCGTGCCGATGACGTTCAGACTCACGCGGCGTACCGTCAAGCGGGTGCAGGGCGTGAGCCCGAGGGCCGTCACGGGCTCGCTAAGGGACGAGGCGGGAGCGGCGCCTCGGCCGTCACGGTGACGAGCGCCCGCGACGAGCGAACAGCAGCGGTTGCCGGAACACCCTCCCGCAGGCCGTTGCGACTGGCCGTGGTCGTCAACATGGTCGCCCCGTACACGAAGCCTCTGTTCGAGCAGATCGCGCGAAGCGACGAATGCGAGCTCCTGGTGGTCTCCGAGACGACGATGGAGCGGGACCGGCGCTGGGCGGCCGAACGTGATTTCAATTTCGAGCACGTCTTGCTCGACTCGTGGACGTTGGACTTCGCGCGATTCGCGATTGGGTCGGGCTTTCGGACTCGGTTCGACACCTACGTCTATCTACCGAAGCGGCCGCTGCGGCCACTCGTCAAGTTTTCGCCAGACGTTGTCGTGGCGGCCGGGGGAGGAATCTGGTCGTCGCCGGCCGACATCGCCGCACTGATGGCACGTGCGCGCTGGGACTGGGCGGTCGTGCCCTGGTGGGGTAGCTTCACCCGCGAGAAGCCGACGTGGCCCAGAAGGATCGCAAATCCTTGGGTGCGTCACTACATGCGGACGGCAGACGCCTGCCTCGCGTATGGGACACGGCATCTGAACGACCTTGTCACGATGGGCGTCGATCGGAATCGGATCGTTATCGCGCCGATTTCTGCCATGGCGCCAGATCGCCCGCCCGCCCGAACCTGGCCGCGCGCCGGCTCCGAGACTCGTTTCCTCTTCGTTGGCCGCCTAATCGAGAGCAAAGGTTTGGACGTCCTATTGAATGCGTTCGAGCGCTTCCGCGGCGGCGAGCTTTGGATTGTCGGAGACGGACCGCTCCAGGGCGCGCTGAACGACGCCGCTAAAGCGGATCCGCGTATCCGGATGCTCGGTTACGTCGAGGGGAAGAACCTCCCTGCGGTTTACGCCGACGTTGACGCGCTTGTGTTGCCTTCGCTCTACGAGCCGTGGGGGTTGGTCGTCCACGAGGGTCTCGCCAACGGGTTGCCTGTGATTGTTACGGATCAGGTGGGGTCGGCCGATGATCTCGTCGAGTCAGGCGTGAATGGCTACGTCGTCCCGGCGGGCTCCGTCGAGGCGTTTGGAGCGGCAATGCGCGACCTGGCGTCATGGTCTCAGGAACAGCGTCAGCTTTCGCTGCGCCACTCCGCCGAGACGATTCGCCGATGTTCGGTCGAGCGAGTCGCCCAGGCATTCCTGCGTGCCGCGGAGATCGCGTTGGAGCACCGCCGAGGCCGTTAGCCGACCGGAGGAATCCCGGCGGCCTCCCGCTGACCGTGCACAGCGACGATTCCCAAAGAAGTGGACGAGTAATTTTCCACCCGAGGACCCCACCACGCCACGTGCCAACCGCGGATGATCCACTGCGAGTCGCGGAGGCCTGCGATGCGCCTGGTCGTCTCTGTAGGCCCCATCCTGACCAGCGAGTGGAACCCGGCTTCAGTCGCAGCTGTCCTTTCGGCCAGGTTTCGGTTCGCTGCAGCGCTTTCGCTTGACACCATTCGTGTCTATCTCGATATTGATGCGAAGGGTTTCTCTGCGGCCAAAGGGGAGGGGCGCATCTCTTGACCGAGCGCGAACCATTCGCACGGCGAAACGATCATGAACAGGTTTTCCTGCCGCGACCAGAGACGCGCGGAACGGCACTGCTCTTATGAAGGTCCTCGTCACCGGGCACCACGGCTACATCGGGTCGGTGGCGGGCCCGATGTTGGTCGAGGCCGGCCACGATGTCACGGGCCTCGACACGTTCTTCTACGAGGGGTGCGACCTCGTCCCCGACACGGTGGAGATCCCGGCCCTCCGCATGGACCTGCGTGAGGTGACGCCGGAGACCCTCGAGGGCTTCGAGGGAATCGTGCATTTCGCGGCGCTTTCCAACGACCCGCTGGGGGAGCTCGACGCGGAGCTCACCCGGGAGATCAACCTCGGCGGCACCGTGGCCCTCGCACGGGCCGCGAAGGAAGCCGGGGTGAGCCGCTTCGTGTTCGCCTCGTCCTGCAGCATGTACGGGGCCTCAGGGACGGACGACCTGATCGAAGAGGACGCGCCGCTGCGGCCGCTGACCGCCTACGCGGAGTCGAAGGTGCGGGCCGAGGAGGCCCTCCACGAGCTCGCCGACGACGATTTCGCGCCGGTCTTCATGCGCAACGCGACGGCCTACGGCGCCTCGCCGCGTTTCCGCTTCGACGTCGTCCTGAACAATCTGTCCGCCTGGGCGTTCACGACGGGCCGGGTGCTGATCATGAGCGACGGAACTCCGTGGCGTCCGCTCGTGCACGTTCGCGACATCGTCAAGGCCGCGGCCTCGGCGCTCGTCGCTCCGCACGCGCTCGTCGCCGACCAGGCCTTCAATGTGGGCGCCAACAAGGAGAACTATCGGGTCAGCGAGCTTGCGGACATCGTTCGCGACACGTTCCCGGACTGCGAGATCGAGTACGCCGAAGGAGCGGGACCCGATCCGCGGAGCTATCGGGTCGATTTTGCGAAGCTCGGGCGCACCCTTCCCGAGGCGAAGCCGGTCTGGACGGCCCGCGACGGCGTGCTCGAGCTGTTCGACGCCTTCCGCACAGTCGGCTTCACCATGGATTCCTTCGACTCCTACACGCGCCTGGCGCGCCTGAAGGCCCTGCTCGACGAGGGGGCGCTGGATGCGCGCCTCCGCTGGCAGCACGCAGCGGAGCTGGCCTGAGCCGATGAAGGTCGTTCTCTTCTGTGGTGGGCTCGGTCTCCGGATCCAGGAGGCAGCGCCCAGCATCCCGAAGCCGATGGTGCCGATAGCCAACCGGCCGATCCTGCTCCACATCATGAAGTACTACGCCCACTTCGGGCACGACGACTTCATCATCTGCCTGGGTCACAAGGGTGACGTGATCAAGGACTTCTTCCTCAACTACAACGAGGCTCTGGCCAACGACTTCGTGCTCTCGGGCGCAGGCAGCGGCGAGAAGCACGTCGAGCTGCTCGCGAGCGACATTGGCGAATGGCGCATCACCTTCGTGAACACCGGGATGCATAGCAACATCGGCCAGCGCCTGCGCGCTGTGCAGAAGCACCTCGTCGGCGAGGAGACCTTCCTCGCCTCCTACGGCGACGCGGTCACTGACGCTCCTCTGCCCGACATGCTCGCCAACTTCCACGAGCACGACAAGATCGCCTCCTTCCTCTGCGTGCGCCCGACCACGTACTCGTTCCACACCGTCCAGCTTGCGGACGGTCAGGTCGTGCGGGGCATCGAGGACGTGACCCGCGCCGACATGTGGATCAACGGGGGCTTCTTCATCTTCCGGCCGGAGATCTTCGACTACCTGCACGAAGGAGAAGAGCTCGTCGAGAAGCCGTTTGAGCGCCTGATCGAGCGCGAGGAGCTGCTCGGCTATCCGTACGAGGGCTTCTGGGCGCCGATGGACACGCTCAAGGACAAGCACAACCTCGAGGCGCTCGCCGCCTCCGGCCGGGGACCGTGGGAAGTCTGGTCGGAGGAGCAGAACCTGCTCGCCCCGGAGCCGGCCTAGCCGTGCTGAAGACGACGTTCAGCGACCTGCCGTCGCCGACCCGGATCCTCGCGATCGGCTGCCACTCCGACGACATCGAGATCGGGTGCGGCGGAACGCTCCTCACCCTGATCGAGTCGCTGCCGAGCGTCGAGGTCTGGTGGGTCGTCCTGAGCGCCGACGAGGAGCGTGCGGAGGAGGCGCGTAGGAGCGCCGAGGCGTTTCTCGAAGGAGCGGCCGCCAGCAAGGTCGTCGTCCACGGCTACCGCGACGGCTTCCTTCCCTACGTCGGCGGCGAGGTGAAGCAGGTCTTCGAGGACCTGAAAGGATTCGCTCCCGATCTCATCTTCACGCACTACTCGAACGACCGCCACCAGGATCACCGCCTCGCCGCGGAGCTGACCTGGAACACCTTCCGGAACCACCTCGTCCTCGAATACGAGATTCCGAAATACGACGGGGACTTCGGCTCGCCGAACGTCTTCGTCGGCCTGACGGACGCCGTCGCGGAACGGAAGGTTCAGCTGCTCCTCGAGCACTTCCGGACGCAGCGGGAGCGGCGTTGGTTTACGGAGGATCTCTTCCTCGCGGTGCTGCGAATCCGCGGGATGGAATCGAATTCGCCGTCTGGGCTCGCCGAGGGCTTCTACGGCCGCAAGGTGGTTCTGACGCCCGGTCCGAGGGCGGCGGATCGCGCGAGTGGCGACGCAGCGATCCTCGCCGGCGCGGCGCCCCTGTCCAACACGACCCTGTAGAGAAAGGAGCGTACTTGCTCTTCACCGAGACCGAGCTGAAGGGAGCCTTTGTCATCGATCTCGAGCGACGGGAGGACAACCGGGGGTTCTTCGCGCGCGCCTTCTGCCAGAACGAGTTTTCCGAGCACGGGTTGAAGCCGGTCATCGCGCAGGCGAACATCGGCTTCAACCGGTTTCGCGGCTCGGTCCGCGGCGTCCACTTCCAGTATCCGCCGGCCGCCGAGACGAAGCTCGTCCGCTGTACCCGCGGCGCCGTGCTCGACGTCATCGTCGACCTGCGACCTGAGAGTCCGACGTACCTCCGCCACGTCTCGGTCGAGCTCACCGGCGACAACCATCGCGCCATCTACGTCCCTGAGCGCTTCGGTCATGCCTATCAGGTGCTCGAGGACGACACGGAGACGAGCTACCAGGTCGGCGAGTTCTACACGCCTGAGGCCGAGGGCGGCCTGCGGCACGACGACCCGCTCCTCGACCTCACCTGGCCCCTCCCGGTCACTGAGATGTCCGACAAGGACGCATCCTGGCCCCTCCTCGCGGAGGTCGAGCCCGAGCTCCGCCGCCGGATGGCGCTGGCCCCCGAGCGCGAGCCGGCGAGGGCCTGACGATGATCATCGTCGACAACGCGCTGCGCGCCCGGGAAGCGGCCGGCCGGCCCATCAGGGTGGGCCTTCTCGGGGCAGGGTTCATGGCACAAGGCCTGGCCAACCAGATCCGGAACAGCGTGCCGGGAATGGAGGTCGTGGCGGTCTACGGGCGCAAGCCGGACAAGGCGGTCGAGGTCTTCCGCTACGCGGGCGCCGAGGACAGCGTCGTCGTCGACGACCTGAGCGGATTCGAGGACGCCGTGCGCTCCGGCCGCTCGGCGGTGACCGAGGACGCCCTGCTTCTCTGCCACTCGGAGCACGTCGACGCGATCATGGATGTGACGGGCTCGGTGGAGCTCGGCGCGCGGGTCGCTCTCGAGGCGTTCGCCCAAGGAAAGCACTTCGTCGCGATGAACGCGGAGCTCGACGCGACGATCGGGCCGATCCTCCATCGCTATGCCGGGCGGGCCGGCGTCCACTTCTCGGCCTGCGACGGAGACGAGCCCGGTCTGCAGATGAACCTGTACCGCTGGGTGCGGGGACTCGGGCTCGAGCCCAGGGTGATGGGCAACGTGAAGGGCCTACAGGATCCCTACAGGAACCCCGACACGCAGCGGGGGTTCGCCGAGCAGTGGGGCCAGAATCCGGCGATGGTCACGTCCTTCGCGGATGGCTCCAAGATCAGCTTCGAGCAGACCATCGTGGCCAACGCCACAGGCGCCAAGGTCCTCCGGCGCGGCATGTCCAGGGGCATGCCGTTCGACGGCTCCCCACTGGAGCTGCCCTCGCTCTACGACGTCGAGGAGGTCAGGGCCCAGGGCTCGATCGTCGACTACACGGTGGGCCCGGCGTTCGTGAAGATCTTCTGCCTCGCGGAGCACCGAGATCCCAAGCAGCGCCACTACCTCAATCTCTACAAAATGGGGGAGGGGCCGCTCTATCCCTTCTGGGTCCCGTATCACCTCCCGCACTTCGAGGCGCCCAACTCGATCGCACGCGTCGTCCTCCTCGACGACAACGTGGCGCCGCCACTCGGCGGCCCCCAGGTCGAGGTCTGCGCGGTCGCCAAGCGCGACCTTCGGGCCGGCGAGACGCTGGACGAGTACGGCATGTTCATGACGTACGGCGAGGCCGCGAACGCGGAGGAGATGAGCTCCGGGCGCTATCTCCCCGAAGGCCTTGTCGAAGGGTGCCGCCTCGTCCGCGACGTACGGCAGGACGAGGTCGTGACCTATGACGACGTCGAGCTGCCGGCCGGCCGGGTCGCCGACCGGCTGCGGGCGGAGCAGTACACCGAGTTCATGGGAGAGACCTGGCTCGACGAGCGCATCAGCGCGGCTGTCTGAGCTGCGGCCCCGTCAGGCCACTCGCCTGAGCCAGGCCTCCCGCCAATAGGGAAAGATTCGCCGCGGGCACGAGCGGTGGTAGCTGCCCGTGCAGACGACGCCGTCGAGGATGATGCAATCGCCCTTGATGTGGATCATCCTCCCCGTCTCCTCGTCGATGATGTGCTCGACGCGGCGGAGGACTCTCGCGCGCATCCCGCAGTAGTGGAGCATCTCCGAGTCGAACCGCAGGCCGCGGTTGCGGTCGCGTTCGTCCAGGGTGGCGAAGATCTCCTCTTTGCTCCTCACCTCGACGAGATCGCCGGGCTGAAGGCCCAGGCGCTCGTCCGGGGCACCCTGAGCGGCCGTGCCCAGCACGAAGGGATACGGCTTGCAGTCGTGGACGAGGCAGAGCCGGGGGAGGACCCGTGCGTTCGCCTGCTGGAACTTGTTGAAGAAGCCCACGAGCAGCCCGCGGACGACGCTCCGCACGCTGGCATTCCCCGAGCGGACGTCCTCCACGTACTGATCCGGCTCCCACCACTTGAGCGTGCGCGTGGTCGCGCGGAGAAGTTCGGTCGCCTGACACGCATAGAGCCGTTCTCCGTCCTCGGCCGCGGCCCGTTCGGTCGCAGCGACCAGCGTCTCCTTGGTCGCGCCAGAAGCGGCGACCTCCGTCGGGGTAACCGTCGCATCGCCCGCGTCCTCGTCGACCCGTTCGAGCCAAGCGTCCTTCCAGTAGAGGAGGCAGCCGGCCTGGCAGCCGCCGTGCGCGGCGCCGTCACAGCGAAGCTCCTCGAGATGGACGGCGTTCTCCATCCGCCGGAGCTGCTTCCACGCGATCGTGTCGCACGCCTTGTAGGCGCGCGCGCTGACACGGAAGCGCTTGCCGCAGTGCGGAAGCATCTCCGGCATGAACGGCAGGCCCTCGAGCCGTCCGTCCGCGTCGAGGGTGCCGAGGATCTCCGCCTCGCTCCGCACCTCGACGAGGTCTCCGACCCGGAGCGACGACGCCCGCACGCCGGCCTGGCCCGACTCGTTGAAGACGGCGCTCAATCCCACAGGGACTGCGTTAGCTGGGCGATGAGGACGTAGGCGATCGCGATGAAGCCGAAGCTCATCGTGAGATCGCTTCGATTCCTTCCCACGAGGCTCGCGATGCCTCCGGCGACCAGGGCGAACGAGCCCACGCCGATGAACGCTACGTAGAACTCGTCCCGGGCCACGAGCGGCGGCACGGTGACGTGGTCGAAGATCGTCTGCACGACATAGCCGAACGCGGATACGAACGCGGCGAAGAGTGCCGTCCAGCCCCATGGAGAGGCTCGTCGCCGTCCGCGCGGCGGCCAGGCGATCACCGCTCCCACAACGAGAGCGAGGAACGCGAAGCCCGCGAAGAGGCCGTAGAACTCGATCTCGCCGACCCACGCCGGCCTGGAGACGTAGGCGAGCTGGTGTTGCAGGATGTAGCCGAGGGCGGCGGCGAGCGCAGCGCCTACCCCGATCCACCCCCACCGCCAGGCGCTGCGCCGGCCTTGAAGAGGCTCGTAGCGCATGATGCTCAGCCTACCCCCGGGCCCGGCTCCTCCGTATCACTGGACGCTCCGGACGCGGAGGACCGCGACAACCGTCAGGAGCAGGATCTTGAGATCGAGCCAGAGCGACCAGTTCTCGATGTAGTAGTTGTCCCACTCGGCCCGGTCGGCGATCGACGTCTGGCCGCGGAGTCCGTGGACCTGCGCCCAGCCGGTGATCCCCGACTTGACCCTGTGGCGCTCGCCGTAGCGGCGAACCTGCTGCTCGAACTGCGCGACGAACTCAGGTCGTTCGGGCCGGGGGCCCACGAGGCTCATGTCCCCCCTGGCGACGTTCGCGAGTTGCGGTAGCTCGTCCACGGAGAGCGCCCGCATGATCATGCCCACACGCGTGCGCCGGTCGTCTCCCTCGACGCCCCCCGGTGCGGTGTCGTCGGGCAGGGCAAACGTGGACACCCGCGGTTCCGCCTGGTCGGGCGGTCGCATGGAGCGGAACTTCAGCATTCCGAAGGGACGGCCGTCGAGGCCGATGCGCTCCTGGCGGTAGAAGATCGGCCGGCCGAGCGAGAGGAGCACGGCGAAGGCGAAAATCCCGAAGAGCGGAGCGAGAAGCGCCAGCATGACGACGGCGGCCGCCCGGTCGAGCGCGTACTTCGTCGCGAACTCCCACCCCTTCGGGTTCCGCGCATGACTCGTGACGAGGGGCAAGCCGCCGAGGCAGGCCACGGTTGTGTCCTCGCTCGCCTTCTCGTAGAGGCGAGGGACGACCGATGTGCGCAGGCGGAGCTCCTGGCTGCGCTTCATGAGCCGGAGATAGACGTCCGCCGGCGCCGTCGAGAAGGTGAAGACAACGTCCTCCACCTGCTGCTCCCTCACGACGCGGTCGAAGTCCCAGCTCGCGCCCAGCACCGAGAGCGTGATGTCGTTCTCCGTCGCCTCGAGGGGCTCCTTGTCGAGGAAGCCGATCGGCCTCAGTCCGAACTCCGGATAGTCGTTGAGGCGCTTCGCCAGACGCCGGCCGACGTGCCCTGCACCGACAATCAAGGCGCGGGAGCCGGACGAGCCCGAACGGCGCGTCCGCCGCTCGCGGAGGGTGAGGGTGATGCGACCGGCGCCGACGAACGCCGCCGCAAGGAAGGCGAGCCGCACAGTCTGAGCGGCGAGATCGTCCGAGTCGCCAGCCAGCACGAGGAGGGTGATCGTCGTCGAGGTCGCGAACGCGGTCGCCAGGACGACCGCGACCAGGGTGTCGATCACGCGGAGGTGAAGGGGTGAGCGGTGGAGGCGCTTACGGTTGAGGGCAAGGAGCGTGGTGCAGAGGAGCACGGCCGCCCAGCCCCACGCGGTCCGGGTCGCGGCGACGTGGGCCCAAACCTCGGCGGACAGAACCGCCAACGCGAGCATCGATGCATCCGTCGCGAGGGCGAGCTGTCCCCAGGCCCGTCGCGGCTGGCCGGCCCAGGGGAGGGGAGCAGGCTGGACGCTGGCGAGCTCGACTACCTCGGCCGCGGGCTGCGCGGTGACCTGGCTCATGCGCTTTCACCGACCCCGGAAGCCGGGCAGGCGCCGCCCTTTGCCGTGCTCGAAACGGCCGCACCGCTAAGGCGCAGCCTGGATGGCCACTTTTCCCGCGTTCCGACCTCTCTCTCCCTGTGCGCGACGTGTGCGCAGCAGTCCGCAGAGAGCGAACATACCAGGGAAAAATGGCAAAGCCGACTGACCGAAAGGACGGGGTTTGGACCCCCACCAAGGGTGGCATGCGCACCCCTCGAAGCCGGCGAGTCCAGGGCAACAATTTCGTTAAAGCTCCAAAAGGATTCCGTTAACTTCCAAGTGGACCGGCCTGAATAGTCCGAATCAGGGGCTATAGTCGCCGCCGACTTGAGTCGGCCCCCCCTCAAGCTCTTGGCGGCAACGCTCGCTCTCGCGGCTATTGCCGCCCCGGCGGCAGCGGCGAAGGCGCCCGGTCCCATCGCCGGGAAGGGCTACCACCTCGCCTTCCACGATGACTTCAGCCATTTCCGCAAGCACGTCTGGACGCGGAAGATCTGGTACGACGACCCGCCTCCACAGCACGCGATCCACACGAAGAGCGGCGTCCTCCACCTCGTCTCGCGTCGCAACCAGGGTTATCCCGACATCACCGTGACGACGCTCAAATCGCGGTCGTTTCGGCATGGTTACTTCGAGGCGCGCATGCGCTGGACGAAGGGCCTCGGCGCCTGGCCCGCCTTCTGGCTCGTCTCGACGCGACACGCGAAAAACCCTGCGTTCCCGTCCCTCAACCCCTACTGCGCGAACCACGGGCTGCCTGCAGTCCGCTGCTGGAACTCCGAACTGGACGTATTCGAAGGGCAGGGCGCAGAGCCGCATACGTTCTACGGCACGCTGCACCGAAACACGAACGGCTACTACGGCGTCTCCGACAGCACGAACAACCCGGCCTGGAAGTCCGTTGGGGCGGATATGACGAAGGGCTTTCACAGATATGCAGTGCGCTGGACGGCGTCGGAGGTGCGCTGGTACTTCGACGGCCACCAGGTGTTGCGCGCGCCCGCTTTCGTCTCGACCGACCAGCCGATGTTCCTCCTCTTCGACATGTGGATCGGCTGGGACGACACCCCGAACGCGTCGACCCCGGACAGCCTCCGCACGAAGGTCGACTGGGTAAGGGTCTGGCGGCGGTGAGCGATTTTCCGGGTGCGCTGCTCCCTTTCGGGGCACCGCCCGTAGGCGATGCCGGATGATCACTCCGAGGGAGTTTTTCGGCACTCGCTTGCACCGCCGGTGGGCCGCCCTCCTGGTCCCTCTGGTCGCCGGGTTCGCTCTTTTCACCGCCACGGCAGATGCGGGGACATTCGGGGTCAAACCGTTTGCGGACGCTACCGGGTTCCTATCAAGGGAAACGGAAAATGCGCCAGCCCTCGTGATCAAGACCGCCAAGCCTAAGCCGATCGCCGGCAAGGGCTATCACCGGGTGTTCCGTGACAACTTCGACACCCTCGGGAGCACGGCTTGGGGCAAAGGCACCTGGTACGACCCGGGCTCTCCTGCCAAGGCCATCTTCGTCCGGAACGGCGTGCTCAACCTCGTCAGCCGCCGTTCGCAGGGGTATCCGGACATCACCCTCTCGAGCGAGTCGGCTAAGCCGCGGGTGTTCAAGCGAGGGTACTTCGAGGCGCGCATGAAGTGGACGAAGGGGAAGGGCGCGTGGCCCGCCTTCTGGCTCTCCTCGTACCGCAACGCGACCAACCAGGCGTTGCCGTCGATCAACCCCTACTGCGAGAATCACGGCCTGGCCGTCGCCCTCTGCTTGAACTCCGAACTGGACGTCTTCGAGGGGCAAGGCCTTCAGCCGCATGTCTTCTACGGGGCGCTGCACCGGAACACGAACGGCTCGTGGGGAGTGCCGGACCGCACGAATGATCCCGCCTGGAAGACAGTCCGGGGCAATCTCACGAACGGCTTCCACACCTACGGAGCGTTGTGGACGGCGTCGGAGGTGCGCTGGTACCTCGACGGCCACCAGGTGTTGCGTGCGCCGACTTTCGCCTCGACCGACCAGCCGATGTTCCTCCTCTTCGACATGTGGATCGGCTGGGACGACACCCCGGACGCGTCGACCCCGGACAGCCTCCGCACGAAGGTCGACTGGGTAAGGGTCTGGCGGCGGTGAGGTCGCCCAGCTAGAGCCCGCGCCGGCTGGTGGAGCCACCAATCACGCGGCTATGCCGTCCGCCTGACGGGCGATCCCTCGTTTCAGGGCTGTGGGAATGGGTGGAGGAGACCGATGGGCTGCGTGTTGATGGCACGAGCCGCCGCCCTCGTCCCAGCACTCCTCGCGCTTGCCGCCTCCGTGTGCGTGGCTCCGGCCGCGGCCGGAAGCTTCAACTTCCACGCGTCGGCCGACACCTACGTCGACTCGGCCTCTCCGAAGACGGTGTTCGGAACGTCGAAGCGTCTCCGGACGAATGGAGACATTCCGCTCAACCAGACGTTCGTACGCTTCAAAGTGACCGGCCTTACGGGGACGGTGACGGACGCGGCGCTCCGTCTGTACGTCACCGATGGGACGAAAAACGGTCCGGCGGTGTTCGAGATCACAGATTCGTGGTCGGAGAAGACAACGAACTGGAAAAACCGGCCGAGCAGGACATCAACTCCGCGCGACGACAAGGGCGCGCTCTCGGCCGGACGCTGGGTCGAGTGGGACGTCACGCCGTGGATCAGCGCCGACGGGACGGTCAACCTCTCCCTCCGGGGCGGAGAGGGCAATCGCGTTGGGCTCGGCGCGCGCGAGAGCACACGCGACCC
Source organism: uncultured Actinomycetes bacterium (assembly GCA_963766725.1). Taxonomy (GTDB): domain Bacteria; phylum Actinomycetota; class Thermoleophilia; order Gaiellales; family Gaiellaceae; genus DATEOR01. The sequence goes on along the minus strand of CAVYBK010000010.1, from coordinate 12,003 downwards.
CCAGCTCGTCGTCACGACAGCGTTCGACGACCCGCCTCCGCCTCCTCCGGCGGCCGCCTGCGCCGACGGCCAGGACAACGACGGCGACGGCAAGATCGACTTTCCCACCGACCCCGGATGTGCCAGCTCGACCGACGGCGACGAGACGGACGCGCCGCCCCCGCCGCCCCCGCCCTTCGGCGAGCCGGCCGCGATCGCGGGTCAGGGATACCGCCAGGCTTTCCGAGACGACTTCGACGGAACGTCGCTTGGTTCCACATGGACTCCTAAGGAGTTTTGGGAGGACGACCCTCGTCCTGGCGCGATCGCCGTCTCCGACGGGACGGTGAAGATTCGCAACGCATGGCCCTACTACGACGATCAATCCATCACGACGGGCCCGTACTCATTCGGCGATCCAGTCAAGAAGGCGTGGGAGTTCGGCTACTTCGAGGCGCGGATGAAATTCACTGACGCAAAAGGCTCGTGGCCGGCGTTTTGGTTGATCAGCTCGGCTCATGCGACGTGGCCGAACTGGCCCTCTTGTCCGGAGTCGGACCTGAACTTCGAGCTCGATATCATGGAGTATCAGGGCGACGAGCCGACGCAGTTCTACGGCACCGAGCACCGTAATACGGGTGATCTCTGCGGGACCCAGGATGCCACGAGGAGCGCTTTCACGAAGCCCGGGAAACTGGCCGGGACATGGCACACGTTCGCGGTGAAGTGGACGGCCACGGACTTGACGTGGTACGTGGACGGAGTTCAACAAGGATCACCGCAGCCGCTCTTCGATTCCGGCGATCAGTTGATGTACCTCGCGCTGACGACGCAGGCGTGTGGGTGGGATTCGTCGAACGCTTGTGATTCGACCACGCCCGCCGTTCTGGAGACCGAGGTCGACTACGTCGACGTCTGGCAGAAGTAGCGCCCGGCTCGCCGAGGCTCTTACCGCTCGTCGCCGCCGCGCGCGACCGTCTAGCCCGCTTCGCCGGCCAGGAAGCCAATGAAGCGGTCGTACTCGCGGAGCGCAGCGGTGCTGGAGAGCGTGCTCTCGGCGTAGGCTCTCGCGCTCTCGGCGCAGCGCCCGGCGCGCGCCGGGTCTTCTTTGAGCGCGTAGATCGCATCCCGCATCGCCGCCGGGTCGTCCGGCGGGACGACGATGCCGGCGCCGGCCGCGTCCATCTCGTCTGCCGTCTCACTCTCCGTTGACGCTGCCGTCACAACGGGCCGTCCCGCGGGGAAGTAGGAGGTGAGCTTCGACGGCAGCGACATGTCCGTGAGCGATGCGCGCTGGTTCACGATCAGGAGGTCGGACGCGGCCAGCATCGCCTCCCAGCGGCCCGGCCCCTGCATCTCGATGAAATCGACGTTCGCGAGACCGCGCTCCCGGGCCTGCCGCTCGAGGCGATCGCGGTCATTCCCGTCTCCGACGAGCGCGATCCGGACATTCCCGTTCAGAAGAGCGGCCGTTTCGAGCAGGTTGTCCAGTCCCTGTTTCTGGCCCATGTTCCCCCCGTGGAGGCAGACGAAGACGTCGTCACCCCAGCCGTGGCGTTCGCGCGTGCGTTCCCGGCTCTCGGCGGGCTCCACTCGATGCGTCCAGTTCCGCAGGTGCCAGATCGCTTCCGGGCTCACTCCACCGTCCTCGAGATAGCTCCTGAACGTCTTCGCGATGATTCCGACGGCCTTCGCGCCGCGCGCGACCCGCAGCTCGCCGCGCTTGACGAGCTCGGCCACTCGGGCACCGCCGGACACGCCGCTCTGCGCGGCCGCGCGGCCCATCAGGTCCTGGAAGACGATCCCGTACGGGGCGCGGTAGCGGCGCGCCGCGGCTGCCGCGAGCATGCCCCCGGCGAGCGACGGGCAGGTGCCGACGATCACGTCCGGGCGCCAGCGCCTGAAGAGAGTCGTCGCTCCGAAGCCGACCAGCGACAACTCGTAGAGGGCGCGCTGAGCCGCAGACTGGGTGTGCGGAACGTAGTGCCACCGCCGCACGATCCGGACGCCGTTGTGCGTCTCGGTGGCGGCGAGCTTGCCCCGGGCGCCCGAGCGCCAGTCCGGATAGTGCGCGAAGCCGGTAGCGACCACGACGTCGTGCCCGACGGCACTGAGGTGCTCGGCCAGGCCGGTCAGATAGGGGGCGCTCCCTGCCTCCTCCGGCCAATAGTAGGAGGTGTTGACGAGGACCCGCAGCTGTCTCAGCGCAAACTCCTGGTCCGGCGCGCTACGCGCTCGTTCCGACGGGCCGGCGGTCGCTGCGCTGCCAGCGCTCCGCATTCGCGTCCCTGATCTCCTCGAGGATGTGGCGCACGTCGTATTCGAGCCGCCAGTTCGGATAGTGCGACTCGAAGTGCGCGTTGTCGCCGATCCACCAGATGTGGTCGCCGATGCGGTTCTCGTCCACGTACGACCATTCGAGCTCCTCGCCGACGATCTCCTGCGCGACGTCGATGGCCTCGAGCACCGAGGCGTTGCTGAAGCGCCCGCCGCCGATGTTGTAGACCTCGGCGACGCGTGGGGCTCGGAAGACCTCGTCGAATGCGCGGATCAGGTCGTGGCTGTGAATCGCATCGCGGACCTGTTTCCCCTTGTAGCCGTATACCTTGTACGGGGTTCCCGTCATCGTGCAGCGCATGACGTAGGCAAGGAAGCCGTGGAGCTCGGCCGCGGAGTGGTGTGGCCCTGTGAGCGTCCCGCCGCGGAAGCAGGCGGTGCGGAGCCCGTAGTACCGGCCGAACTCCTGGACGAGGATGTCCGCGGCGACCTTGGACGCTCCGAAGACGCTGTGCAGCGAGGCGTCGATGGACATGTCCTCCCGGATCCCGTTTACGTACGTGTGCCCGGGGTCGATCTCCCAGCGGGTCTCGAGCTCGATGAGCGGCAGCGTGTTCGGCCGGTCGCCGTAGACCTTGTTCGTCGAGGTGAAAATGAGGACGGCGTCGGGCGAGAACTGGTGAAACGCCTCGAGCACGTTCAGTGTGCCGACCGCGTTGATGTCGAAGTCCACGAGGGGCTCCCGCGCGGCCCAGTCGTGCGAGGGCTGGGCCGCCGCATGGATGACGAGCTCGACGGTCGAGCCGAGCTCGCGGAAGAGCTCGAAGACGGCATCACGGTCGCGCACGTCGATGCTGCGGTGCGTGTAGGACGCGCCGAGCTCACGCTCGAGGCGGGCCCGGTTCCAGTCCGTCGACGCTTCGGGGCCGAAGAAGACCTGTCGCATGTCGTTGTCGACGCCGACGACATCCAGCCCGATTGCCGCGAAGTGAAGCGCGGCCTCAGATCCGATCAGGCCGCTCGATCCGGTGATCACCGCTACGCCCATTCAGCCTCCTTGCGCCGCAAGGGCGCTCATGCAGACGGGCGTCCTCAAACGCGCCGGCAGCTGTTGCCTCTCCCGGAGCCATTCTAGGCCTCGGATCTCGCTCCGGAACCCAGACGATCGGCTAGTTCGTAGGTGGCACGGCCCGTCAGCGCCGCTTCTGTTCTATCTTTGATGCACCATTTGGCCGGGAGGGGTCCGGCCAGTGTTTCTGCGCGGTTGTCGGTGAGGAGGGAGAGACTCATGCCCAGCTGCTGGGCCCAACGAGCGCGGCCCGCCGTAGTGGGCAGCTCCGCCTGAACGATGGCGCGCATTGCATTGCCCAGAACGCGGCGGCCCTTGGGCGCCCGGAATCGTTTGGGCGGCTCACTCTTGGCCTCCGGGGCCGGACAGGCCCTCCTCGTTGTCAGCGGCGTGCTCGTCGCCCGGGCCCTTGGCCCCGCCGACCGGGGCTATTTCGCTCTCCTCGTGGTCGTCTCGAGCGTATGCACACTGCTCGGCAGCGGCGGCCTGCCAACCGCACTGACGTATTTCATCGCCCGGGACAGAGGCAGCGCGAGAGCCATCTTAGGATCGCTGGTCGCCCCGGTCGCCGTGCAGGTGGCCGCAACCACGGTTGTTCAATTCGGCGTCATGTTCGCCTTCGTCCATGGCGATCCGCAGCGAGTCAAAGTCGCCGCGCTGGTCTCGCTGCTCCTGGTCCCTGGGATCCTCGCCCAGAACTACGGGCTCGCGATCCTTCAGGGGCAGGAACGCTTCTTCCCCTTCAACGTTTTTCGCGTGCTTCCGAGCCTGGTCTATACGGCCGCCGTGTTGGCCGCATTCATCCTCGGCGTCGCGGACATCGTCGTCCTAATGGCGATGTGGGCACTGGCTCTCCTCAGCGCGGGTACCCTCGCGCTGGCCGTCGCCCTGCGCCGTCTGCCGAGGGAGACCCTGGGGGTTCCGTCGCCCACGCTCTCACACCTCTTCAAGTTTGGCCTCAAGAGTCTTGTCGGGTCGGTCTCGCCAATCGACGCGCTCCGTCTCGACCAAGCCCTGGTCGGGCTCTTGCTAGCGCCCATCACGCTGGGCTATTACGTCGTCGCCCAGGCGTTTACGAATCTTCCTCGTGTGGTTGCCCAGAGCGTCGGCATGGTCGCGTATCCGGCGGTCGCCTCTCAGTCGAACCCGGCTGACCGTCAGCGCGCGGTTTGGCGCTACTTCCTGCTCGGCGTCGCCCTCGCGACCTTCGTTATCGGGGCCCTGGAGCTGGTCACCGGGCGGCTCGTCCAGATCTTCTTCGGCGGGGAGTTCGACAGCGCGACTCCCATCGCGCGCGTCCTTCTCCTGGCGACGCTCTTCATGAGTGCCCGCCGAGTGCTCACCGACGGCGTCAACGGTCTGGGCCGCCCCGGGCTCGGGACCATCGCGGAGATCTCCTCATGGGTGCTACTCGTGCCCACGATCGCAGTGCTCCTTCCGGCGTACGGTGCCGTCGGGGTCGCATTCGCGCTTGCGATCTCCTGGCTCGTCAGCCTCATTCTGCTCGTCGTGCTCGTCCTCGGTTCGGGCAGCACGCTGTTCACGCGCATCGATGCGTGGCGCTTCCGCCATGATCCCCGCACGTTAGGACCGCCCGCCTTCGTGTCCGGATTCGCGGTCCTCAGCGCCCTTCTCATGGGAGTGGTGGTCGTAAGCCTGCCGTTGCTTGGTTCGCTGATGGTGCTCGGTCTCATTGGCGCGGTTCTCTTCTTCGCAATCGCACGCGCGTCATTCGGGACCTGGAGGCGAGCTCTTTTCGTCCGCGCGACGCAGACGTATGCGAACAACGCCGAACCAGCGGCGCTGGAGTCCGGGGGCAATGGTCTTGGGGTTGGCAGGGTTTTCTTCTATGCCGGTGTCCTCACCGTCGCCATCCTCACTCTGCGCGCCGGAGGACAGGTGACGTACTCGGACGTTCTCTTTCTCATCAGCTTCTGCTTCGTCGCAGCGGAGATCATGGTCACCCGCCGGCCTGTCCCGGTCGGAATCCCGCCACTCCTGATCATCGGTATGGGGCTTTTTTCGCTCGGAGGACTGTTCTCGACCTTCGGTGCGGTCGAGCCAGTCAAATCGGCGGCCGTCGTTGCGCGGCTCTTGTTCCTGACCATCTTCTGGTTCTGGCTCAGCTCGGCCGTGCTCAACCGTCAAGACCGGGTGCAGCGGGCGGTTACCTTCTGGATCGTCTCGGCGGCGCTCGCAGGCGCAGCGGGGATCCTTCAAGTCGTGGCCGGCGATGTCATTCCGAACACCGATCCCGCTTATGGACGAAGCACCGGATTTACGAACCAGCCGAACGATCTCGGTGGCATCTGCGCCGTCGCCTTCGTTCCGGCCGTCATGCTTGCGACCCGCTCGTCCCTTTCGGCCCGTAACCGGATGGCGCTCGTCGGACTCGTCTTTCTCGTCGGCGGCGGGCTCATCTCTTCAGGCTCGGTAGGGGCGCTGCTCGCCGCAGGTGCGGCAATCTTCGTCTGGGTGGCGATCCAGCGCATGTCGCTGCACTCGTGGATTGTCTTCGGCGGAATCGTCGCTATTGCCGTTGCAGTGGTCACGGTGCAGGGCCTGCGGGGCGCACCGACGCCCCTCGAGCGGATCACGAGCGTTACGACACCGTCCACGGCGACGTCAGCGACCTCCGGCAGCGGCTCCCTCGACTCGCGGGTAGCCGTCTACAAGGTTGCTCTGTCGAGGATCGAGGCCGATCCCTTCATCGGCGTGGGCCTGGATCTCGTGAGCATCACGAAGCCCTATGGAGTGGTCAGCTACGAGTACGACGTCCACAACCTCGTGATCGGAACTTGGTACAAGGCGGGACTCTTCGGCGTGATCGGCATCCTGGTGGCAATAGTCGCCCTCCTGCGCGCTGGGACGGCTGCGCTAGGAGCATCATTGTCTGAGGGCGAACGGCGGACGGCGGCGGGGCTCATCAGCGCCGTCGTCGCTTTCATCGTATTCGCGATGAGCGAGCCGGTGCTCTTCTCGCGATACGGCTGGATCCCGGCGGCGCTTCTGCTTGCGCTCAGGACTGTGCAGGAGCGGCGGCGAGCCGCGGAGCCATACCGAGAACCGATGCTGGTCTTGCCGAGCGAGTCGCGCCGCGCTCTAACGGGTGTCACATCGTGACGAGTAGATCTGGCGCCCGCCTTCCAATCCGAGTACGGGTACGTATGCTCATTGGAGACGTCGAAGCCTTGAGCGCCCAATCCTGATGACGACTCCCAGAGGTCACACATCCGGCAACGGCGGTGAATCGCCAAGCCTGCTCGAATACCTACACGTGCTGTCGCGGCGCAAGACGGTCTTCATCGCTACGTGCCTGCTCGTTCCGATCGTTGCGGTTCTGCTGTCGCTCAGACAGCAGCCCGTCTACGAGTCGTCCGCCGACGTGCTGCTCACGCCGCCGACCGCGGGAGTCATTGGAGGAGTCCCGCAAGGGGCTGTGGACCCGTCACGCTTTGCGGAGACCCAGATGCTCCTTGCGCGGGTCCCTGATGTTCTGGAGCGGGCGCTGAACGAAGTGGACGGGACGGACATGACCGTCGAAGACTTTCGGAAGAACTCTTCGGTGACCCAGGCTCTGGGTAGCGACCTCCTCACGTTCGCGGCCAAGAACGTCAACCCGAGCCTCGCGATGACCCTCGCGACCGCCTACGCAAGAGCATTCAGCCAGTACAAGGCTGAGCAAGACGTCACGCGATACCGCGAGCGCCTGAACGAGGTGAGGACCAAGATCAGCGACCTCGAGGCCGCGGGGGACACCAAGTCGCTTCAGTACAAGACGCTCGTCGTGAACGAGGCAGAGCTTGAGTCCACAATCGCAGCCCCGGATCCGTCAGCCACTCTGGTTCGGGACGCCGACAAGACGGAGAAGGTCGCGCCGCGCACGGTGCGGAACGGAGGTATCGCATTGGTCCTCGGCATCATGCTCGCCTTCGGTGCGGCATTCCTCGCCGAGGCGCTCGACACGCGCGTTCGCTCCGCGAACACGGTCCGCGATGCGCTCGGAATCCCGATCCTCGGTCAGTTACCGCCGCCGCCGAAGAACTTAGGCAAAGAGGGAAAGCTCGTCATGCTCGCCGCCCCGACGAGCCCGGAAGCGGAAGCGTTCCGAACCCTGCGGGCGAATCTCGCGTTTGCCAACGCCCGCCACAACGCGCGGATCATCATGATCACGAGCGCCGGCGACGAGGAGGGGAAGTCGACGACCGCTGCGAATCTCGCGCTCGCCCTCGCCCGCGGCGGGCGCCGCGTGGTCCTGATCGACGCCGATCTCCGCAGTCCGAGCCTGCACGAGTTTTTCGATCTCGACGCAAAACCGGGCCTCACGGATCTGGCGCTTGACGACGCCGAGCTCGACGATGCGCTCAAGGAGATCAACATCCTGGACTCGAACGAGAGGAGAGGTCGTCTCGGCAAGCTGGAGATTCTCCCCGCAGGCGACGCCCTCCACGATCCCGACGAGCTCGGAGCCGAGGCGGCCGTCGCGCGGGTCCTCCGCGACGTCGAGTCCCGCGCCGACTTCATCCTCGTCGATGCGGCGCCACTTCTGCGTGTCGGCGATGCCGTCGCGCTCACCGCGCACGTCGAGGGCCTCCTGGTCGTCGTCCGGCTGCAGAGCCTGCGTTCCACGATCCTCGAGGAGCTGGAGCGTACACTCGCAGCAACGCCGACCGCGAAACTGGGCATCGTGGTTACCGGCGCGCCTCCGACAAGCGGGCTCGCCTACCGGCGATACGGGCCGCCGCTCGAATCGGCGGTCGTCCAGCTGCCCGACCCTAAGGACGAAGCCGAGGCAGGAACCGGCTCGAGTTCGCTGAGCGAGCGGCTCCGTACATGGACGTAGCCCCCGCAGCCTGAGCCGGCGGCTCAGGCTGCGCGGATGACGTTTTCGGCGGTCTCGACGATGTGCCCCGCGATCGCCAGGCTCGAGGTGGCTCCCGGGGACGGAGCGTTGCGGACGTGCACGACATTCTCGGCGTGGTCGAAGCGAAAGTCGTCGACGAGTGACCCGTCACGGTCGAGCGCCTGGGCGCGGATCCCGCTGTGCGTCTTCGCGAGGTGCTCCGCCCGCACGGCCGGAACAAGACGCTGCAGGGCTGCGACGAAGGCGCGCCGCGAGACGTCGCCGCGCAGCTCGTCGTAGCCCGTGCGCCAGTTCCGACGGGCAAAGACACGAAAGCCCCGGTACGAAACCGTGTCCCAGACATCGCGGAGGGCGATCTGTCTTGCCCGGTAGCCCTCGCGGGCCAGCGCGAGGACGGCGTTGGGACCGGCCCACATCTCGCCGGAGATCTGCTTCGTGAAGTGGACGCCGAGGAACGGGAAGGCGGGATCGGGAACTGGGTAGACGAGCCCGCGGACGAGGTTCGACGCTTGGGGGACGAGCGCGTAGTACCGACCCCGGAACGGCACGATGCGAGGGGACTCCGCGCCGCCGGTCATCCGCGCCAGCCGGTCGGAGTAGACGCCGCCGCAGGTGATCACCGCACGCGCTTCGAGAAACGAATCGGGGGTGTCGAGCCGAATCAAGCCGCCGTCGACCCGGCGAATCCGACGGACGGCGCACCCGGTATGGATCTCCGCGCCACAATCAGTGATCTCCTCCGCCATCGTCTGCGCGACGCGGCGAAAGTCGACTATGCCCGTTGCCGGCGAGTGGAGCGCGCGAATACCTCGGACCAACGGCTCGACCTCGCCGAGCTCGTCCTGGTCGAGCAGACGGACGTCGGGGACGCCGTTCTGCTTCGAGCGGAAGAAGAGCTCCTCCAGGCGCTCGACCTCTCCTTCGTCGGTCGCAACGACGACCTTGCCGCAGCGGTCGTACGGAATCCCGTGCTCGTCGCAGTACGCGTACATGGCCCGGCTTCCCTCGACGCAGAGCTTCGCCTTCAGCGAGCCGGGCGCGTAGTAGACGCCGGCATGGATGACGCCGCTGCTGTGGCCCGTCTGATGGGCGGCGACGCTCGCCTCTTTCTCGAGCACCGCCACCTCGATACCCGGAAAGCGGCGCAGCGCTTCGCGGGCCACGGCGATGCCGAGGATCCCGGCCCCGACGACCGCCAGGTCGGCGGATCCGATCCTCGAGCTCACGTCGTGCTCAGCCGGTCAAGCCCGGCTGCCCTGGCCTAGGCGAGGTCGAAGCAGACCGTCACGGAGCCAAGATCTGCGGGGCTTCCGTTCTTGTTGGTCGGCGCCGAGAGCCCGCCGTCCGAGAAGTCCCCTCCTGGATAGACGTACACGTTCGAGGTCTTGCCGCCCTTGACGATGACGGCGCGGACGTTCAGGTCGCGGACCTCTCTCACGACGTACCACTGAAAGATCTTGCCGTCGACGAGGAGGGTGACGCCACCGGCGCTCGAGCCGTTCACCGGCGGGCTGAACTTGACAGACTGGCTCCAACTCACACCGCGGAGGTCTGAGCACCCTGGGTTGTCGGACGCGATAAAGGGGACGATTCCACGCACGGTGGCCGCCGCGCTCGCCCCGGCGGCGACCGCGGCGATCGAGCCGACCAGCGTGAACAACAGCAGGAATCTCCTCATCTTGCACGACCTCCGTTTTCATTGGATAGAGGCATCTCAGTTTACGAAGGTTCATCTGGTTCCTAAACCGTACGAACGGGGGGTTGTGCCACCCTCGTCCCCGCTGTTCCATCAAGGCATGGCTACTGCGGTCGTTTCCGGCGGGGCGGGCTTCCTCGGGTCGCATCTCTGCGACTACCTCTTGGAGAAGGGCCACCGCGTCATCTGCGTCGACAACCTCGACACGGGGTCGCTGCAGAACATCGAACATCTGCACAACAGCGACGAGTTCCTCTTCGTCAACCACGACGTCACCGCGCCCTTCTTCATCGATGAGCGCATCGACTTCGTCTTCCACCTCGCGAGCCCGGCCAGCCCGATCGACTACCTGCGCTTGCCTCTGCACACGCTCAAGGTCGGCTCCTATGGGACGCACAACATGCTCGGCCTGGCGAAGTTCAAGCGAGCTCGTTTCCTCATCGCCTCGACGAGCGAGGTCTACGGCGACCCGCAGGTGCACCCGCAGCCGGAGACCTACTGGGGCCACGTGAACCCGATCGGCCCCCGCGGGGTCTACGACGAGGCGAAGCGCTACGCCGAGGCGCTCGTGATGGCCTACCACCGCCAGCAGGGCGTGGACACCTGATCGCCCGGATCTTCAACACCTACGGCCCGCGCATGCGCCCCCACGACGGGCGCGCGATCCCCACCTTCGTCCGCCAGGCGCTCGAGAACAAGCCGCTGACCGTCTTCGGCGACGGCTCGCAGACCCGCTCCTTCTGCTACGTGGACGACGAGATCCGCGGGCTCTACCTCCTCGCCACGAGCGGCGAGCACCTCCCGGTCAACATCGGCAACCCGCACGAGATGACGCTGCTCGAGCTCGCCGAGGCGGTCGTCCGCGTGACGGGCTCGAAGTCCGAGATCGTCTTCGAGGCCCTGCCCGTCGACGACCCGCAGGTGCGCCAGCCCGACATCACGCGCGCTCGCCAGGTGCTCGGCTGGGAGCCCGAGGTCGACCTCGACGAGGGCTTGCGGCGACTTCTCGCTTCCGCAGGCCAGACGCAAGTCCTCGCGAACCGCACCTCCGCGGCAGTCGCCTCCTGAGGGGCCGGGCTAGCGCTCCCCGGTCAGCGCCGGTTGGCGGTCGAGCAGACCGTGCAGCTGGGCCCAGCGGGCCGCCTCGGTGCGGTTCGAGACGCCGAGCTTCCGGTAGATGTTCGACAGGTGGAACTTCACCGTCTGCTCGGTGATCCACAGCATCTTGGCGAGTTGGGCGTTGGAATCCCCCTCCGCGACGAGCTGCAGGATCTCCAGCTCGCGCCGGGTCAAGCCGAATTCGTCCACGCTCTTCAGCGGCTTTTCGCTCCACCGGCCGTCCGAGGCGAAGTATACGGAGGGCTCGAACGCCTGCCGAATCGCCGACTTGAGGTCGTCGGGATGCGTGCTTTTCAAGACATAGGCTGATGCGCCGGCGTTGAAGCTCGCCTCCACGTGCTCAGCGTCGTCGTACATCGAGAGGACGATCGCCTCCATGTCAGGAACGCGCAGCAGGGACTCACGCACGAGCGCGATGCCGTCGATCTCTCCTTCAGGCATGCGAATACCCGTGATGAGTAGATCCGGGGAATGCTCCGTGACGATGGTGAGCGCCTCACTTGCCCGCGTCACCTTCCCGATGACCTGGACTCCGAGGTCCGCGACGACCTGCGCAACGGTGTCGAGCCAAAGCGGGTGCTCGTCGACGAGCACCGTAGTTCGATTTTCGAGTCTAAGCATCGAAAGGGCCGCCTTTCGAACCTTTGATTGGTAAAGAGGAACCTTACAACCTGCGACACTGGACGAAAGTCTTGGAAAATTGGGCCCACCCGGCCTATTTCCAAGGTGAATGGGGTGGTAAAGGGATGAATTCTCCATCTCAAACCATCCCTGAGAGCGGGAAGTCGAGGAGGAATGGCTCTGCTGCGCGAGGTCGAAATACGCCCAGTTCAGCCACTAGCCTCTCACCCTCGCGTCTCACGGCCATTCTTCGCACCACTTCGGGTTCGCGCAATAGGGCATCCGACCGAGTTTCTGCGGCGTCTCCGACGCGCCTCGATTGCATGGGCGGCCGTGCCATGTTCACCTCCTAGGAAAGGAGCTCGGCAGCTCGGGGCC
>CAVYBK010000009.1:0-34484 GCA_963766725.1 uncultured Actinomycetes bacterium | reverse complement strand
CAGGGCGGCCAGGCGCTCCGTAGCCAACGCAACGCCGACGACCGACCCCTTGCGCGCGGCGGCGTCGACGGCCTTGGTGAGCGCCGCCTTCGCGTCCTCCAGCCGCCCGGCCAGCTCGAGCACTTCGGCCTGCCACATGAGCAGTTCGGGCATGTTGAGCAATTCCTGCGTGCTCTCGATGAGCGCAGCTGCCTCCGCAGCGAGGCGAACCGCCTCCTCGAGCTCACCGCGATGGGCAAGGACTCGGGCCGTGGAGATCTTCAGCTGGGAGGTGCCGCTCACGTCGATCTCCTGAATGGTCTCCCGCGCTACTGCGAGGTGCTCGTCGGCCTCGTCCAGTCGACCCTGCTGGGCAAGGACGCCGGCGAGCATCGCGGCAAGGTGTCCGGCGCGCGCCCGCTCCCCCGTTCCCTCCAGGATCTCCAGACCGGCACGCAGCTCGCGCTCCGCCGCGCCCGGATTGCCCGCCCTGAGCTCGAGCGGCGCCATCGAGAACGGGTGGACTGCGAGTGCCTCGTCGTGGCCCAGCTCGGTGAACATCGCTCGGGCCTCATCCAGGAGCTCTCGCCCGGTGTCCTCATCCCCTTGCAATGCGATGAGCGACCCCATCACCCGGTTCGTCCAAGCCTGGATTTCCAGGCTGTCCGGATGCTGCTCACGGATCTCGCGTGTCTCGGCGATGCCCTCCGCGGCGGGCGTGCTTCCGAAGAGGATCGTTCCGAGGACCATGCCGAGCACGTCGCGCTCGATGCTCTTGTTGCCGGCGCGCTGGGCGTGCTCGATCGAACGGAACAGAGGCTCGCGCATCGAATCCCACATTGCCCCGGCCCACTCGATGAGGGCGACCGCGAACCACGCCCGGGAGAGACCCTCCTCGTCGCCCACGCGCTCGAGCACCTCGATTGCTCGCCGCGAAAGTGCTTCGTACTCGTCCGGGTTGAAGTCAGAAACGAGCATCGCGTGGAACGAGAGCTCGATTCGGGCGCGAACCAGGAGATCCTCGCGCTCGAGGGCTTCGGCTCCAGCTAGGGCGCGTTCGAGCGCACTGCGCGAGCCCGCGTAGTCGTGACCTGCCTCGAGGAGGACGCGTCCCAGGTCGGTGAGCGCGCGTACGCGCTCTGGGGCCTCCTCCGGGAAGAGCTGAACCGAACGATCGAGCAGGTTGGCAGCCGCTCGCCGGTCACCCCGCTCGAGCGCTTTTCGTCCAGCGCGCGCAAGGAGCTCGCCGGCATGGCCGCCCGAAGTCCGGTCGCTGACCGTCAGCGGTCCGAGCTCTCCTCTGTAGCTGAACGCCTGCTCCAGGTGGTAGCCGACGATCTCGTCGAGCTCGACCAGCTCCATGCCGCGCGCTTCCAGCCAGGCGGCGAAGCGCTCGTGCAGCTCCGCGCGGGTCGCCTTGGGCAACGCTTCGTACGCCGCGTCCCGGATCAGGAGGTGGCGGAAGCGGTAGCCGTCCTCGCCGGCCAGCTGCGCGTGCTCGGGGCGGACGAGGTCCTTGCGCACCAGAGCGACGAGCCGGCCGTCGACAGGCGTCTCGTCCTGGACGAGCGCTGCAACGCCGCCCCGGTGGAAGACCTCGCCCTCGACCGAGCCGCGTTCGAGCACGTGGCGCTCTGAGGGATCGAGTTGGTCGAGGCGTGCGGCCAGCAGTGCCTGGATCGTCGGCGGAACCTCGATCTCGTCGCCGTTCGACGACCGGCCGACGAACGCGAGCATCTCCTCGAGGTAGAGCGGGTTGCCGCCGGCCGCGCGGCGGATTCTCGTCTGCAGCCCGTCCGCGAGAGCGGAGCCCTCGAGCAGTCCGGCGATCAGCTCATCCGTTTCGTCCTCCGAGAGCGGCTCGAGGGAGACCGTCGTCGCGTTCAGCTTGCCGCCGGCCCACGCCGGCCGGCGATCCAGGAGTTCCGGACGCGCCATGCAGAGGAGAAGGATGGGAGCGCCGCGCGAGAGATCGGCGACGTGCTCGATCAGCTCGAGGAAGGTCTCCTCGCCCCACTGGATGTCGTCGAAGATGCAGAGCAGAGGTTCCTGTGCGGCTTTCGCTTCGAGGAGCTTCCGAAAAGCCCATGCGATCTCGTCGGGTGTCGCCGTCCCGTCTCCCTCTCCCAGCATGGCCTCGAGCGCCTTCCAGGCGGCGGGCTCGACGAGGGTGTTTGCGTCCGGGATCTGCTTGACGACCTCGACGACCGGCCAGTAGGTGATCCCGTCGCCGTAGGAGAGACACCGGCCGCGCACGACCGTCGCCCCGTCGATCGTCGTCAGGAACTCCGAGACCAGCCGCGACTTCCCGACGCCGGCCGGGCCCAGGACGGTGAAGAGATCGCAGGAGCGCTCGCTGGCGACGTTGTCGAAGGCGTCGCGGAGGAGCTTCAGCTGGCGGTCTCGGCCGACCATGGCGACGTCTCCCCGGCGGACGAACGCCGGCGCCTCCGTGTCCAGCGAGAGCAGACGGTACGCGGGCACGGGCTCCGATTTCCCTTTCGCGTCGAGCGGAGGGACAGCCTCGACCGTGACGGCGTCTCGAACGAGCCCGACCGTGTCCGCGCCGACGAGGATCTCCCCGGGCTGGGCAGCCTGCTCCAGGCGCGCGGCGACGTTGACCGCGTCTCCCGTCGCGAGGCGTTCCTCGGTGCCGGTCACGACCTCGCCCGTGTTCACCCCGATGCGCACGGAGAGACTCGTCGCGTAGTCGCGCTCGAGCTCGGCGTTCAGCGCCTCGAGTGCCTCACGCAGCTCCGCCGCCGCGCGCACCGCGCGCAGGGCGTCGTCCTCGTGCACCTGCGGGACGCCGAACACGGCCATGACGGCGTCGCCGATGAACTTCTCGACGACTCCTCCGTGGCGTTCGACGACCTGGCTCGCGAGCTCGAAATAGCGCGCGAGCACCCGGCGGAGACTTTCCGGGTCGAGGCGCTCCCCGAGCGCCGTCGATCCGGTCACATCCGAGAAGACAACGGTCACGACCTTGCGCTGCTCGGTCGCGTGAGCCGCAGCGGCCAGCGACGCGCCGCATTCGCTGCAGAACTTTGCGTCTGCAGGGTTTTCGTGACCGCAGCTCGGACAGATCATCACGGGCAGAGGCTAGAGCGGAGGAGGGGCGAGCACAACGGCCCTGGCCGTGCCGCTCTTCGAGGCGCCGAAGGGGCGCCCCGTTCGGGACGCCCCTTTCCGGCGGACACCTGGGCGCTACGCGCTCGCGACGGCCGGCTCCGGCAGGCCGAGCGCCTGCTCCGCGTCGACCTCGAAGTACACGTTGTCGCTCGAGTCCCCGAGCGTGGCGTCGACGTACTCCCGGATCTCGTCGAGGGAGTTCGCCTCCCAGAGGCAGATGACAGCCGATTGATCCGTACTCGGATAGAACTTGCGCACCTGCACACCCGTTGGCGCGCCTCGACCTTCGAGCAAGTTCTGCCCGCGTGCGAACGCCACTGGGGCGTCCAGGATCGTGTGCTCCACCACGACGAACATGACGTACCTCCTTAGGTTCGTTCGACTTTCGAACGACGGTACGGCGCCGGAGAGCAAGCGGCATCGGGCGCATTGACCAACTTGCGCGGCCGACCGCGAATGGTCAATTCACGCCACGCGTGAGGTCACAGCAGGCCGTGTTCCGAGGCGAAGACGCTCGCAGCGGCTCGTGAGGACAGGCGGAGCTTGGCGAAGATGTTCTGGACGTGCCGCGCGACGGTGCGCTCGCTGATGACGAGCTCGGTCGCGATGTCTCGGTTGCTCATGCCGGTCGCGACGAGGCGCAGGACCTGAACCTCGCGCGCGCTCAGGCCGTGAGCGTCCGGCGGAGCGCGGCCTGCGAGCTCATCCACACGGGCGATCTCGGGTGCGGCGCCGAGCTTCTCGAACGCGTCGCGGGCGGCCTCGAGCTCCACCGCCTTGGTGTCGTCGTCGCCCAGCGCGGCGCAGGCGAGACCGAGCAGGACACGCGAGCGCGCCGCCTCGTAGGGCGCCTCGAGCTCCTGCCACGTCCTCCAGGCGCTTCGGAGCGCCGCGACGGCGCCGCCGGCATCCCCCTCGGCGAGCGCGAGCGCGCCTCTGGCGTGCGCGGCCGTCGCGGCGAGCAACTCGCTCCGTTGCCGCGCCGCGATCTCATCGAGCTCTCCACAGGCGGCTCGCGCCGCTTCGAGGTCTCCGAGCGCAAGGGCGATCTCCACCCAGGCGGGGAGCAATGCCGCTCGCCGGAGCGGCAGAACCGTCTCGTCCAGGGCTCGGCGAATGGCTGCGGCCGCCGTCTCTCCCTTGCCCTGGGCCAGGCGGAGCAGAGCGAGCCCCGGTAGCGGCTCGCGGCCGAAGCGGGCCGACTCCTTGTAGAACGTCTCGGCTTCGCGGAACTCGCCTTGGAGACGATGGACCTCGCCTTCGCGGTACGCCGCGTGACCGAGGGCGCGCTGGTTGAGAACGCCTCGCCTGAAGCGTTCTCCGACCTGCCGAAGCTCCTCGAGTGCGGCGGTCCAGGCACCCCCGATAGTCATCAGCTCGGCCCTATGGACGAGGCAGAGGCCGTTGTGCGCGACCATCTCCGGCTGCTCCTCGCACCACCGAGTCAGCGCCGCCGTCCACTCGCGGGCGCGACGAACTTCGTAGACGTCGCGGCAAAACGCGATCGTGTTGCAGTAGACGATGCCCGCGACGATCGGCGAAAGCTGCCCCGCGCTGACCGCGGCCATGGTTTCGTCGACGAGGCGCAGCCCCTCCTCGGCCTTTCCCAACCGGACGAGGGCGTGGCCCTGCTCCATGACTCCGATGGCAGCCAGGTCTGGGTCGCCGAACCGCTCCCCGATCTCGGCCGTCTCGGCTGCGGTCGCGTGGGCGTCCTCGAACTCGCCTCGGGACGTGTGCTCCAGGACCACGGGGATGAGGAGGTATCCGCGCTCGGCACAGTCGGGCTCCTCCGACTCCAGCAGCCTGTTGCCGCGCGCGAACCAGCCGAACGCCGGCCCGAGCTGCCCCCGGAACAGCATGCTGTGGCCCACCCAGAAGGCGCAGCGAACGGCGGGCCGGACGGCGCCCGCGGCCAGATGAGCGCTGTGTGCCCGCTCGAGCCCGTCGACGTAGTCCTCGTCCAGGCCAAGCATGTAGGCCGACCTCGCGAGCAGCTCGAGGTCGTCGGCCGCCAGCGCTAGGTCCTTGTCGGCTGCGGCGAGTCCCTCGTAGGCGTCGCTCCACGCCCGGCTCGCGTAGGCCGCGCGGGCTCGCTCGAGCTGACTCTCTGCATCCATGGCCATGCACCATTGTCGACCCCGTCGCGACGCCGGTCTACCAAACGCCTTAGCCTGTGTGGCGAGAAGCCGCGTAGAGCGTGAGCTCCTCCCGCAGGCCCTTCAGCGCCACCGGCCCGATCTCCTCGAACCGCACGCCGTCGCCGCCCCAGCGCTCCTTCACCTCGCCGCTCACGAGCACCTCGCCGGGCCGCGCGTAGTCGGCAATCCGCGAGGCGACGTTCACCGTCCGCCCGAAGTAGTCGCCGTCGCGGAAGATCACGTTGCCGGCGTTGATGCCGACGCGGGCGCGCACGTCGACCGCGGCCGGCGTCTGCTCGACGAGGTCGAGCCCGGTCAGGACGGCCGCGCTCGGGTCCTCGAAGTGGAACATGACGCCGTCGCCGAGCCACTTCACCGGATTTCCTCCGTGCGGCCGGGCCGCCTCGTGCACCAGCGTCGCCAGGCGCTCGGCCAGGTCTGCGCCCGCCTCGTCGCCGCGCTCCTCGGTGAGCGCCGTGTACCCCGTCAGGTCGAGAAAGGCGATCGCGGGAGGGCTGGGCGTCCGCTTCGGCGCGAGGCCGAGCTCCTGCAGGTAGTCCTCCGTCGTCTGCACGGTCACGGCGAGGATCTCGTGCTCGAGGTGCCGGCCGCGCAGCCAGAGCATCAGCTGCTCGCCGAGGTTCATGAGGCGGAGCCCCACCTCTCCGGCGACGTCGCGCATCTCCTCGTCCGTGTAGCCCTCCTGCCGGAGGCGGGCGAAGATCGTCGCTCCCGCGAGCTCGAGATCCGACGCGACGACCTTGAGGATGTTCTGGCCGTAGACGCGGGCCAGGCGCGCGAGCTCGTCGTCGTCGGCGGCCGCCCAGACCTCGAGCAGCTCCCTCAGGGCGGCGACCTCGTCCTCGCGCAGCCGTCCGTCGGGCTCCGGCTGGGCGACGCCGAACTCCCGCAGGAGACGGGCGATGAGCTCCGGCGAGCGCCCGACCTCGGCGGCCAGCTCGTCCACCGTCGAAGAGAGCGCCGCGGGCTCGGGCAGGTAGAGGCCGAGGTTCTCGTAGGAGAGCTTGCCCTTCTCCACGCCGCGGGCGATCAGGTCGAGGTCGATTCCCGCGTCCTCGAACCCCTTCATGAGACGTACGCGGTGCACGTCCTTCGCGATGAACGGGCCGTCCTCGTCGTGCGGGACGAGGATGCCCAGGCCGACGAGCTCCTCGATCCGCTCGACCGGGCAGGCCGAGCGCTCGGCGAGCTCCGCTTCCGAAAGCCCCACCCGGGCAGCGTAAGCCCATCCGTAGTTTCGGGAAGCACGCTTCGGGGCGATCCCCGATGGCACGCGGGCCCTCTTCGCCGATCCTCCGTGTAGAGACAAACAGGAGGTGGGAGCAATGCTCACGATCAAGGACGCGGCGGAGGACTTCCTCGCCCACAAGCGGATCGCGGTCACCGGAGTCTCGAGGCAGCCCGAGAACCACGGGGCGAACTTCGTCTACCGGCGGCTGCGCGACCGCGGCTACGAGGTGTTCGCGGTCAATCCCAACGCGGCCGAGGTGGAAGGGGACAAGGCCTATGGCAACCTCACGGCGATCCCGGGCGGCGTCGAGGCCGTCGTGATCGGCACGAGCCCCGAGCACGCGGACGAGACGATGCACGAGTGCGCAGACCTCGGCATCAAGCAGGTCTGGATGCACCGGTCGTTCGGAGGCGGCAGCGTCTCCGACACGGCGACGCGCTACGGCCGCGAGCGCGGCATCACCGTCATCGACGGCGGCTGCCCGTGCATGTTCGGCCTCACGGCCGACAGCGGTCACAAGGTGATGAAGGTGTTCGCGACCCTCGCCGGCAACATCCCGAAGAAGATCTAGTACGTCCGCCTGAAGAGCCCTTAGCAGCGGATTAGACTCGCACCTCCAGGCAGGAGGTGTGGAGTGTCTCGATGGGGTGGGGCGACGACGTGGATCGTGCTCACGTGCGTCCTCGGCGCGGCCGTCGTTGGGCTTGGCATCTGGGTCGTGGTCCTCGAAACTGGCCACGAGAGCGCCAGCACTGCGTCGGCTGCCCGGATCGACGAGCTCGAACAGGCAGAGGCAGAGCTCAACGAACGGGTTCCGGAGCTCGAGGCCCTCGTGAAGGACCTCGAGGCGCAGCTCGAGGCGGAGAAGGCAGCAGCGGGCGCCGCCTCGGAAGAAGCCCAGAAGCAGCTCGAGTCAGTGCGCGCGGAAGTCGAGACCGCCTCCGAACGAGCTCGGCGCCAAAGGCCAGGAGCTCGCCGACGTCCAGGCGGAGCTGGAGCAGCTCGCCGACGAAGCCGACGCCGAGCTCGCAAAAGCAAGGCGTAGAACTGCAACTGCGAGAGATCGCGCCGATGCCCAGAGCGCGAGAGCGGATTTGGCGGAGGCGTGCCTCGGCGCGGTGGCTACCGTCCTCCAGGATCTCTACGCGAGTGACAACCTCGAAGACCAGCTGGACCAGGCGGCGCAGGAGCTGAAGGCGATCGCCGCGGAGTGCGCTTAGGCTGGCTGAGGGAGCGGCCGCTAGCCCTTTCCGTACTCGTCGCGCCTGCGCATCCAGAAGCTGGTCTCGTTGCGCCCCTTCGGCGCGCGGTCGAGCCACTGGTACATGCCCCAGAGCGAATCCACCCCGCGCTGGAATGCGGAGTAGGTGTGGTAGACGACCCCCTCCTCGAGCGCGAAGGCGCTCATCCCCGGGGCCTGGCGCGTGTACGCCCGCGGCGTCGGTCCCCGTCATCGCGGCGATCTCCGTCAGCCCTTCGCTGGGCGATTCGAGGATCGGCGTCGTGTCCATCGGGCGATAGTTGTATTCGACCTCGTTCGCGCGCTGTTGCTCCTCCGTGAACGAGACGTGGAAGTCGAAGTTGAAGTCGCTTC
The DNA here is from genome assembly GCA_963766725.1 of uncultured Actinomycetes bacterium. Lineage (GTDB taxonomy): Bacteria > Actinomycetota > Thermoleophilia > Gaiellales > Gaiellaceae > DATEOR01. Next base: position 26,386 of record CAVYBK010000009.1, on the reverse strand, counting down.
CGAACGACGAGGCCCACGGAAACGTCCAGCCCATGCGGCGCTTGTACGCCTGGAGGGCCTCGAGCGGCGCCTGCGACACGGCCATCATCCCGACGTCGTGGTTCTCGAGGTGGACGACGAAGCCGTTGAAGCCGTCGGCGATCGTCGAGCACACCGGGCACCCGCCCGTGTACTCCGGCCCGAACATGAAGTGGTACATGAGGAGCTGGGAGCGGCCGCGGAAGAGATCCGCGAGCGACGCGCTCCCCTCGTCGGTCTCGAAGGTGTACTCCTTCTCGACCCGGACCCACGGGAGCTCCTGCCGCTGCTTCGCGAGCTCGTCTCCGCGGCGGGTGTACTCCTTCTCGGCCTCGAGCAGCTCGAGCCGGGCGGCGAGCCACTCCTCGCGTGTTCCTGTCCGATGATCGGTCATCGGTCCCCCTTCGTCAGCTCATGAACGAACGGTTACGCAGACTAGCTAGACGACCGCGAAGAGCCGGCGCGGCTCGTCGAGGCCCTTGAGCTCGTGCAGGCCGCGGTCCTCGAACTCGATCCCCGAGCCGGCGACGAGGTCGCGCACGGTGGAGGAGACCAGCACCTCGCCGGGCCCGGCCAACGCGGCAACGCGCGCCCCGATGTGCACCGCGATGCCGGCCAGCTTGTCCCCGACAACCTCGACCTCGCCCGTGTGCAGGCCGCTACGCACCGGGATCCCGAGTCCAGCCGAGCGCGTCGCGCACCGCGACGGCGCAGCGGATCCCCCGCGCCGGCCCGTCGAAGGACGCGAGGAACCCGTCGCCGGCCGTATCGATCTCCCGTCCGCGGTAGCGGGCCAGGATCTCGCGCACCGTGGTGTGGTGGTGCTCCAGCAATGAGCGCCACTCGTTGGTCGCCGAGCTCCTGCGCCCGTTCAGTCGAGCCGACGATGTCCGTGAAGAGCACGGTCGCCAGGATCTGCTCGGGTTCGGGAGCTTCGCGAAATCCGGTCAGAAACTCCCGGATCTCCGCGACGACCTGATCGGCGACGTCGAACCAGGGCACGTGGTCCTTGCCCGCCAGCTCGACGAAGCGGGCTCCCTCGATCTGCTCGGCGAGCCAGCGGCCCTGCGCGAACGGGACGATAGGGTCCCCGGGCACGTGCATGACGAGCGTCGGCACGTGGATCGACGGCGCGACGTGCCGGACGTCGAGCTCGCTGCCGAGCCGCATGAACGCCACTGCCGCCGCGGGTGAAGCAGCGGTTCGTTCGAGGCGCCCGACCCACTCCATCACCGCCGGGTCGTACTCCTTGCTCGGCGCGAACCAGACGCGCTTTGGCTGTCCCCACGCGATCTCGCCGGAGAGGATCTTCTCGAGGTGTCCCTCGTACTCCTCGCGCGTTTCTTGCCCGAGGGCCAATCGTCCTCGAGGATCTCCTTCACCTCGCCGCCGACGAAGATCAGCCCGGCGGTCCGCTCCGGGTGGGTCGCCGCGAAGACCATCGAGAGCGGAGCGCCCTCGCTGACGCCCAGGAGGACGGCGCGTTCTGAGCCGACGGCGTCCATCACCGCCCGCACGTCGTCCATGCGCTCCTCGAGCGTCCCGATGGCGGTGTGATCCGAGAGGCCCATGCCGCGCTTGTCGAAGAGGATCAGCCGGGTGAAGCCGGCGAGCCGCTGCATGAAACGGCGGTAGCCCGGCAGCTCCCAGTACGTCTCCAGGTTCGTGAGCCAGCCCATGACGAAGACCAGGTCGACGTCGCCCTCGCCCAGCACCTGGTAGGCGATGTGGACGTCGTCGGAGCGCGCGTAGCGAACTTCGGGGAAAGCGTCGTCCACGCGGCGAGTATCCCACCGGCGAGCTGCTCACCAAAAATGACGCGAATGCACCAGTTCGGGCGGCGTGTGGCGCGCCAAGCTGAATGGGTGCCCGAATCCGTTTTGTTCGAGGTGGCCGACTTCGCCCTCTGCCTGCAGCTGTGCAAGCGGCTCCACCCGGACTGGCAAGCGCGCCTCGTCGGGCGCACGGAGTCGCACTTCGTCGCCGTCGGCATGGACCCGGCCGACGGGCGGATGGAGCTGCTCCTCGACCAGGTCGCCGAGTGGGCTTCGGAGGTCGGCCTTTCCTCGGTGTCCTTCCATGTCGGCGAGCAGATGTCGGTGGTCTTCGCCAAGGAGTCGGACGACAGCGGCCTCTGACGTTTGACCCGTACGCCGCCGAGGCGGAGACTGGTCGAGGTGCTGGAGGAGATGGGAGCGGACGTCGAGGGCGCGCTGGAGGCGATCAGCGTGCCGAGCTACGTCCTCGACTCCTCGGGTGTGGTGCGCTGGCTGAACCCCGCGGCCGAACGCCTCCTCGGTGACGTTCGCGGCCGCCACTACACGTCCGTGGTCGCCCGCGAGCAAACGCGCCTCGCGCGCGAGCTCTTCACGCAGAAGGTCCTCGGCACCGTCGAGGTCACCGACACCCCGGCGACTCTTCTGAACACGGACGGGAGCCGCGTCGACGTCGAGATCAGCTCGGTCCCTCTCAGGAGCGGTGGGCATGTCATCGGGGTCTTCGGTCAGTTCGCCGACGTGCCCGACGACCCGCCGACCGAGGAGATCCCTGGGCTTACGCCGAGACAGCACGAGGTCCTGCGGCTGCTCCAGCGTGGGCATTCGACCGAGCAGATCGCGGCCGAGCTCAACATCAGCAGGGACACCGTGCGCAACCATGTGGCCGACCTCTTGCGCGCCCTCGGCGCCAAGTCGCGCCTCGAGGCGGTTGCTCTCTCCTTCGGGCGCTAGCCGGCCGCCCAGAAGTCGCGCTGCTCGACTACGAGGCCGTCCGTCGTCGAAGCGAAGGAGCGAGACGCCGGCGAGCTTCTCGGTGCCGCCGTCCTTGAGCCTGGTCTCGGCCGACCACTCGACGGCCGCGCGGTCGCCGTCCACGATCGGTTCGCCGAACCGGCACTCGGCGGACTCCTCCGCCTCGAGCGTCGGGACGATGTAGTCGGCCGGAGCGACCGTGTCGCGGAACGGGTGCGACTGTTGCGTTGCGGAGGGCGCGTAGAGGGCGAGGATGCTGTCGGCGTCGTGCTCGCGCCAGCCGCGAGCCCAGACGTCGCGCCAGCGCTCCGCGGCCTCGCGGGTGTCCATCAGTCCGCGGAGCGGACGACGACTTGCACGCGCTGCACCGCGTTGTTGCAGACGCCGTCCCAGTTCCACTCGGGCGTGAGCGGCTGGACGTTGCCGGCCTCGTCGGTCGCGCGGCAGCAGAGCTCGTGCTCGCCCGGGGCGGCGTCCCACGCGTAGCTCCACCCGCGCCAGGCGAACTCGCCCGCCTGCTCGCCGAGCTCCGCGTCCGCCCAGGTCTCGCCGCCGTCGTCGCTGAACTCCACGCGGGAGACCGGCGCCTGGCCCGACCACGCGCGTCCCTCGATCGCGCACGGGCCCGGCTCGACGAAGCGCGTCCGCGAGAGGAACTCCGGGATCCCCGGCGGCACCATCAGCGAGCGCGGCTTGATGCGCGTGACCGGCTCGCCCTGCTCCTCCTCGGACTCGCGCACGTGGTAGGCGACGTCCTGCTGCCAGCCCGTGAACGGCTCGGCCACGGCGGTGATCGAGCTGAGCCACTTCACGTGCGTCATCCCGTACCAGCCGGGGACGATCAGGCGAAGCGGGAAGCCGTGCTGCGGAGGAAGCGGCTGCCCGTTGATCTCGTAGGCGAGGAGGATCTCGTCGCGCTGCGCCTCGGCGACGGGGAGGCTCCGCTCGTAGGCGTGCTCGACGTCGCCCTGGATCCCGCGGTCGAGCCCGCTGAAGACGATCTCCTTCGCCTCCGCGGCGAGACCGGCCTCCTCGAGGAGCGGCGCGAGCGGCGTGCCCGTCCACTCGGCCGTCCCGACGGCGCCTTCCAGCCACGGCTGGCTCAACGGCCGCGGCTCCATGAGCGCCCGTCCGTTGCCCGCGCATTCGAGGGTCACCGGCATCGTCCGCGCCGGCCGCGCCTTCACGTCCGCCAGGGTGAGCGCGAGGGGCTTCTCCACGAGCCCGCCGACCTCGAGCTGCCATGTCTCCGCGTCCACCTTCGGGATGTCGAAGTGGATCAGGAGGTAGTGCAGGCCGATCGGCGTGATGTCGTGCTTCAGGGCCTCGAGCGGGATCGAGTGGTTGCGCCCGCTGAGCTGCAGCTCCTCGAGCGTGATCCCGGAGGTGTCGGCGGTGGCCATGCCGTCACGCTGCCCGGTGGTGCCGCGGGTATCAAGCGTGAGAGGATTCGCGGCCCCATGCTGTTCGGCCTGCTCCCCCTCCTGGCGGCCGCCTCGCCGCAGGCTGCTGCGGCGGCGACGAGCAGCCGCGAAGCCGCCCGAGATCACGCCTCGCAGGTCGTGACGTTCAACATCTTCTACGGCGGCGACGAGATGGTCCTCGCAGACGCGGGACTGGTGCACCGATCCGGCCGGGTGCCAGGAGACGTTCGCCCCGGTCGTCGGCCGCGATCAACGCGTCGAGGCGCCGACGTGGTCGGCCTGCAGGAGGCGACGAGGAACACCCGCAAGGTCGCCGAGGCGCTCGGCTGGAACTACAGCGAGCGCACGCAGGTACATCTCGCGCTTCCCGATCGTCGACCCGCGCGGCGCGGACGGGCTCTACGTCTTCGTCCAGCCGGAGCCGGGGCGGTCGTGGCCGTCGCGAACGTCCACCTGCCCTCCGACCCCTACGGGCCGTACGAGGCGCGCGACGGTGCCACGCGGCGACGAGGTGCTCGATCTCGAGAACCGCCTCCGCGTGCCGGCCGTCGAAGAGCAGGTCCAGAGCCTCCGCAGCTCGCGGCGATGGGCATCCCGGTCTTCCTCACCGGCGACTTCAACTCGCCCTCGTATCTCGACTGGACGGAGGCTGCCGACGCCGCGCGCGACGACATGCCGTACCCGGTCGAGTGGCCGGTTTCGAAGGCGCTCGCGGACGCGGGGCTTCGAGGACTCGTACCGCGTCGGTGAATCCGGACCCCGTGGCCCGGCCCGGCTTTACGTGGACGCCCGGTCGGCCCGGAGAGCGCCAAGCATCGAGGTGCACGACCGCATCGACTGGGTCCTCTCGATGGGGCCGGCGACGGCGACCGCGAGCAGCGTGGTCGGGGAGGCCGGGAACGAGAACGTCGACATCCCGTCGATTCCGATGTGGCCCTCGGATCACCGCTGGGTGGTCTCCACCTTCCGCGTGACGCCCGCCCCCATGCCGAGTTCTGGTCGCGGCCGAGGCCCGGAGTCTGAGCAGGGCGAGAGGTGAGCGTCCGCTTCCACGCCAAGCCCGGTGAAACGGTGGTCTTACGCCGCCGACGCGGTGTCCGACGCGACGAATCGACCGGAGGATCAGTCGTCGGGACGCTTTCGTTTCCGACCGCCGACCTTCATCCGGGCGAATACGACGCCGAGCTCATCGACAGCAGCGGCGAGGTGGTCACGAGCACGGTTCTTCCTCTACCGGCCTGGCGCGACAACGACGGTCTCGACGAACAAGTCGCCTACAAGGTCGGCGAGCCGATCGAGGTCTCGTGGACGAAGGCGCCCGGCATGAAGTGGGACTGGATGTCCGTGTTCCCGGCCGGGAGAGCGCAGACAACCCGAACACGCGACGTGCTCGGCCGGCTTCTGCGGCAACGGCAACTACCCCCTCTACGAGTACACGCACGCCTCGATCCAAGGCTCGACGACCCTCCGCGGCGAATCCGCGCTTGGCGGAGCCTGGCCGGTCAGCCCGGGACGTACGAGGTCCGCCTACTCGTGGACGACGGCTACCGCGGGCGGCCGTGTCCCCGCGCTTCGAGATCGTCAAGCCCTAGCCGCGCGCGTGTCCGAGCTCGTCCTGGCGCACCCAGAGCGTCACGAGCCGCGCGACCAGGGTGACGAGGAAGACGCTGCCGAGGAGCGCCTCGATGACCGTCAGCGCCTGGGGCAGCCCGACCGCGGGTGAGAGGTCGCCGAAGCCGAGCGTCGTCAGGGCGACGAAGCTGAAGTAGATGTACTCGGACGCTTCGTGCGGCCCGGGCTGGGCGAAGAACGGCGCGTCGCGGAGCTCGCCGAGAGCGAGGTAGACGAACGCGAAGAGAAGCCCGAAGAGGATGTAGGCGCAGGTGGCGCCGAGGATCGTCTCGGCAGTGACCCGCTTGTGGTGGGCGATGCGGCTCAGGGTCACCGGGAGGGTCGCGCTCGCGAGCAGCCCGACGGGAACGAGGTACGCGACGCCGAGAACCGACGACGACGTGACGAGGAGGACGATCGGCGCGAGCGCGACGCAGAGGGCGATGAGGATCCAGTGCCACGTCTTCGAGCCCTTCGCCGGCGTCCGGATCGCTGATCGCGACGATGAGCGCGGCCGCCGCGAGGAGGATGCTCGCGACCGCGCCCCAGCGCGCGTCGGTCACGAGCTCGATCACGAAGAAGTTGGCGAGCAAGAGGACGAGCAGGCTCGCGTAGCTGTCCACGGCGCGGACGATGTCCCTTCGGGTCACGCAGCTTCAATTCAGGACTCGCTGCGCCACTCCTTCGCCGCTCACCCCTCTGCGGCGGAGTCGCGCACCACGATTCGGTCGGCCTCGAAGCGAACGACGTCCTTCCACGGGATGACGTCGGTATCGCGCACGCGTGCTGACGAAGCGCTTGCCTGAGCCCCGATCCCGAAGTGCTCGAGGTGGCCCTTGCGCCCCAGGACGAGGCCGGTGACGCGGAGCCGCGACGCGCCGAGCTCGGCGCGCACGTCGTGGCAGCGCCCGAGCGCCTCGCCGCTCTCGGTGACGATCTTCCGTCCGCACAGAGAGGAGAGCGTCCTCACCGGTTGGCTCCGGGGATGCGTTCGATGAACGGGCGGAGGCGGTCGTCCCCTGCGCCGAGGCCGTAGTCGGCTGCCCGTTTCTTCAGCAGGACGTGCGACTCGACTTCCGCCACCTCCGACCACGGGACGCGGACGCGTCCACCGCCTCCGATCCGCCCGGCGAGCCGTCCCAGCAGGCCTGCCCTGTTCGGCCACACACCCGGGCCGCTGAGGATCGCCACGACCTCGGCGTCCTCGCCAGGCCCTCCCTCGATGGCGAGGTCGTCCACGTTGCCGCAGCGGCGCCCGTCGCGATCGAGGAGCTGGTGGTCGAGGATGCCGAGGGCGAGATCGAGCTCTTCGCTCACGACTGCCCCACGTTGGTGAGGATCATCAGGGGGATCGCGGAGAGCGACACTCCAAGGATGATCACGAAGTAGGCGATGCCGAGGACGTTCGCCAGCCGCCCGTTCGCATGCGTGCCCATGTAGGCCTTGTCGTTCGCCACGAGCAGGATCGGGAGGTACGTGAGCGGCAGGGCGACCACGGAGAAGATGACCGCGTACTCCGTCAGCATCACCGGGTCGACGCCCGTCATGACGACCCCGAACGCGAGCACGAGGAGCACGAGCCACGTGAGCGTGAAGCGCGGCGCGCCCGCATTGCTGCGATAGCGACCCCACTCCCAGCCCATGAACTGCGCGAGGTTGTACGCGCCGGCGAAGAGCGTGTCGATCGAGGCGCCGCCGACTGCGAAGAGGATGCCGACGAGGGCGAGGATGAGACCCGCTGTGCCGAGCGGAACCTGGGCGCCCATGGCGATCGTCCCGAGTGTCTCGGGCTCGATCCCCTCGGCGAGGAAGAGCGCGCCGCCGGTGATCATGAGCGTGAAGGAGAGCACGCCGCCGAGCCCGTAGCCGATCATGGCATTCAGGCGGTTGATCGAGAGATCCTTCGCCTTCCAGCCCTCCTCGATCGCGCCCGAGGAGTAGAAGTAGACCTCGTACGGCGTCATCGCGGCCCCGAGGAGCCCGACGGCGAAGTAGAGGTAGAGGACGGGGTCGTTCGTGTTGATATGCGGGACGAAGCCGTGCGCGACGGCTCCCCAGTCGGGATGCAGCTTGACCGCCGCGACCGCGAAGACGAGGAGGCAGAGGCCCCCGTAGCCGAAGATCCGCTCGATCCAGTCGAACGAGACCGTCCAGACGACGAGGGCGATGACGACGATTGCGACGAGGATCAGCCAGCGGTACGGAAGTCCCGAGAGCAGCCGGAGGCAGATCGCCAGGCCGCCGATCTCGGCTGCGAGCGTCATCAGGTTCACGATCTGAGCGGCGATCAGCGTCGTGAGGCCGGCCGAGAACCCCACCCGCTCGCGTACGGCGTCGAAGACGGCCTTCTGCGAGATGGCCGCGACGCGGCCGCACATCTCCGAGTACACGCTGATGCCGACGACGCCGATCACGACGACCCAGAGGAGCTCGTATCCGAAGGTCGCTCCGGCGGAGACGTTGAAGACGAGGTCGCCGATGTCGACGAAGCCGCCGATCGCCGCGAGGATGCCGAGCGCGATCTGGAAGATCTTCACGCGCAGTCGCCTTCCTGCTCCAGCCGCCCCTTGAGATCTGCGGCGCTGTCGGCGTCGTTCGCCTCGAGCTGGTGGAGAAGGTCCGCGACGCGCCCTGCCTTCTCGGCTTCCTTGCGGACGGCGCTCTCGATGCCCGGGGTGGTGGGCCGCTGGGAGAGCGCGTCCTCGAAGTTGGAGGCGCGGGTCGCGAGCTCGCCGGCGTGAACGCGGGTGAACGGCTCGGTGGTCGCTCCGTCGACGACCTGGTGGGCGAGCAGCGCACCCTCGCAGGCGAGCGAGTCGATCGCGTCCGAGTCGTTGTCGAGCGCATGCTGGTCGACCGTGCCCCCGTTGCAGGCCGGGATCAGAAGCGCGATCGAGAGGAGCAACACCGCCCACCGCATGGCCCGCTGACTACCCGGCTTTTTCCGGCGGTAAGCCCGGGCGGGTAGATTCGCCTTCCGTGTACGACGTCGTCGTCATCGGCGGTGGGTTCGCGGGCGTCACGGCCGCCCGCGAGGCGACCCTGGGCGGGGCCTCCACGCTCCTCCTCGAGGCGCGCGACCGGCTGGGTGGCCGCACCTGGACGCACCGCTGGAACGACACCGACGTCGAGCTCGGGGGCGGCTGGGTCCACTGGCACCAGCCGCATGTCTGGGCGGAGATCACGCGGGCCGGGCTCGGCGTCGAGCTCGGCGAGGACGCGCAGATCTCGAGCTGGTTCGCGGGCGACGAGCGCCGCTCGGGGCCGATCACGGAGCGCGACGCGATTGCCGAGCGCGGCTGGGACCAGTTCGTCGACGGCGTCGAGGAGGCGCTCCCGCTTCCGCACGACCCGCTCTTCTCGGCGGACAAGCTGGCGCGCTTCGACCGGCAGACGATCGCGGAGCGCGTCGACGAGCTCGACCTCGACGAGGAGGAGCGCGACGTCCTCTGGGCCGAGCTCGAGTCGCTTGCGCACGGGCATTTGGACGACGCCGGCGCTGTGGCGGTGCTTCGCTGGCACGCGCTCTCGGGCGGCAGCCTCGCGCTCACGCAGCAGACAGGGGGCCGCATCACCTTCCTGGACGGGACGCAGAGCCTCGTGCAGGCGATCGCGACGAAGGCGCCGTACGAGACGCGCTCTGGAAACGCCGGTCGCCTCGGTCACCCAGGGGGACGGCCGCGTCGAGGTGCACACGCGCGCGGCGGAGACCATCGAGGCCGGGAAGGTCGTGGTGGCTGTTCCGCTGAACGCACTCGGCGGGATCGAGTTCGACCCGCCGCTCTCCGAGACGAAGCGCGCCGCGATCGACCTCGGCCAGGCCTCGCGCGGCGTCAAGATCTTCATCCACGCGCGCGGCGAGCCGGTCTTCACGAACGGGATCAAACGCGGGCACCCGTTCGGCTATCTCGACACCGAGATCATCTACCCCGACGGGACGCAGCTCATGATCGGCTTCGGCTACGACCAGGAGATCTGCGACGCGTCGGACCTCGAGGCGGTGCAGCGCCAGCTCGACGACATCATCCCCGGCTACGAGGCGATCGCGGCGTATGCGCACGACTGGCTCGCCGACGAGTTCTCACGCGGCACGTGGGCGATCCACCGGCCGGGCTGGTACACGGACTACCACGCCGAGATGCAGCGGCCGGAGGGCAACGTCCTCATCGCCGGCAGCGACTTCGCCAACGGCTGGGCGGGGTTCATGGACGGCGCCATCGAGTCGGGGCTCAAGGCGGGCGCGTGGGCGCTCCGGCGATAGAGGCGGCGATCATCGCCACCGAGCGCCTCGTGCTCGTGCCGCTCCAGGCCGAGGACGCGGACGAGCTCTGCGAGGTCCTCGACGACGATCGCCTGCACGAGTTCACCGGCGATCGACTGGCTTCGGTCACCGAGCTCCACGATCGCTTCGTTCTCCTTGCCGCGGGCTCTCCGCGCGAGGGAGAGGATTGGCTGAACTGGGTGGTGCGCCGCCGCCTCGACTCACAGGCTCTCGGCACGGTGCAGGCGACGGTGCGATCAGCGGGGGAGAGACAGGTGGCCCGCCTCGGCTGGATGATCGGGATCCCGTGGCAAGGCAAGGGGTATGCCTCGGAGGCCGCGGTCGCGCTCGTCGAGTGGGCGCAGCGGCAGGGCATTGACGAGATCGGGGCCAATATCCACCCGGGGCACCGAGCCTCCGAGATCGTCGCCGAGCGCGCCGGGCTCCAGCAGACGGAGGAAGAATTCGAAGGCGAGCGCGTGTGGCGCGCATGACCGAAGGAGGAGCGCATGCTGGGAAAGGCTGAGATCGCGGCGATCGTGCCGGTGTCCGACGTGGAGAGGGCCGTGGAGTTCTACGGCGGCACGCTCGGGCTCGAGCTCCAGATCCGCCGAGACGACCTGCCCGAGAACCGCGAGGCCGAGTTCCGGGCGGGCGACGGGTCATTGGTCGTTTACGAGAGCGTGGCCGCAGGCCAGAGCCGCGGTACGGTGGCCGGATTCCGCGTCGAGGATCTCGACGTCGGTCGTCGCCGGCCTTCGCGAACGCGGAGTCGCCTTCGAGGAGTACGACCTCCCCGACCTGAAGACGGAGAACGGGATCGCCATGATCGGGGACCTTCGCGCCTCCTGGGCGCGCGATCCCGACGGCAACATCATCGCTTTCGAGCAGCGCGTCTAGGCGTATTCGAAGACAGACAGGTAGCGGTCGCCGATGTTGGCCGCGACGAGGCGGTTCGTCCCCGGGACGAAGGCGATGTTGGTCGGCTGGTTGAGGGCGACGCGGAGCGGGTCGTTGACGACCGTCGTGAGCTCGCCGTCTGCCTCCAATCGCAGGACCGCGTCCGGCGACCAGAAGGAGATGAGCAGCCGGCCCTCGTTGTCGTAGAGGAGGCCGTCCGGCACGGTGCCGGGCAGCTCGACGAGCACCCGCCGGTCCGACAACGAGCCGTCGGCGCCGAGCGAGAGAACGCTGACGCCCGGGAGCGTCGACTCGACCACAGCGACCTCGCTTCCGTCCGGCGAGACGCAGAGGCCGTTCGGGTAGGCGGCGCAGGTCGTGTCCACCACCCGCGTCGACCCGTCCGTGCCGACCGCATAGATGCAGCCGTCGTCACCACCCCAGTTCCCCGAATCCGAGAAGAGGAGCTCGCCGCTCGATAGGAAGGCGAGGTCGTTGGGAAGCAGAGCCGGTCCGGTCCGCGGTTCCCGCCGAGACGCGCTCGACCTCTCCTTCGGAGTCGATCCGGTAGATCCCCGGGTCGGCGACGTCGGCGCAGTAGCAGGCGCCGTCGGGCCCGAGCGCGAAGCCGTATGTCCGCCCCGGGGTGCGCGCGACGATCTCGGGCGCGCCGTCGAGGCGGCCGCGGTACACCTGCCCTTCCTCGCCGCCGCACCAGATCGTCCCATCCGCCTCGAAGGCGAGGTCCTCGACGTGATCCACGAGGCCGAACCAGACGGGCTCGACGGCCTCGACCGGAATGAGGGGGATGGTCGAGCCGCAACGTCCGCAGAGCCTATGCCGTCGGTGCGTTTAAACGCGAACGGCGCCGGAGCAAAGGCCGGCGCCGTCCTGATGAGCCGCCTTACGAGGTCGCGGTGGTTTTCATCTCGTCGCGGAGCTTCTTCGCGACGCCCTCCACCTCGCGAAGCGCCTCCCGCTCTTCCTTGAGGTTCTCCTCGAGCAGGCCGACAGCCTCGCTCTCACCGAGCGCACGGGCCATCTCGATGAGACCGCTGTAGGCAGCGATTTCGTAGTGCTCGGTGCGCGCGGCCGCCCCGGTGTCGACGATGTCGATCAGCGACTCGCTGACCTCGCCAATCATCTCGTCGTGCTCCTTCTTCAGCCCCTCGAACCCGAGGCACTTCTCCGTCTCGGGCTGCTCGCCCATCGAGTCGAAGATCTGCTCGAGATTCGTGATGTGGCCTCGCGTCTGGTCCAGGTGTCGCTCGAGACCCTTGCGGAAGTCCGCGTCCTGAACCTCCTGGATGAGCTTCGGCAGGACCTCTTCGGTGAGCTTCTGCTCGACGAACAGGATGTCGCCGAGCTCGTGCAGGAAAAGATCCCGCGGTGTGGTGATGTCTGCCATCTGACCCCCTCGTATTGCTTTTGAAGGGAGCGGATACCCGCGCGGGTGGTCGCGCAAACTGGGAGAATCGCGCCGTGCTCGACCCCCTTGCACGTTGGCGGCGCTTCGGCGAGAAGCCCGACTTCGCCGGCCTCCTCACGTATGGAGGACAGCCCTATACGGAGGATCCCGCCGAGCTCGCCGGAGCCGACGTCGCCATTGTGGGCGCGCCCACCGACGACCTCGTCTCCGACCGGCCGGGCACGCGGTACGGCCCGCGCGCGATTCGCGCGGCGAGCTGCCCGCCGGGACCTCACCTCGAGACCGGCGTCGATGCGCTCGAGGAGCTACGGGTCGTCGACTTCGGCGACGCGCCCGTTCTGCCGGCCGACGCGGTCGCCTCCCAGAAGGCGATCGAGGAGACCGTCGCCCAGGTCGTCTCCGCGGGCGTCATTCCCGTGATCCTCGGCGGCGACCACTCGATCACCGAGCCCGATGTCCGCGCCTGCGCCGCGGGCGGACCGGTGGGCCTCGTCCACTTCGACACGCACACGGACACCGGGACCGAGGTCTTCGGCGTCGAGCTCTCGCACGGAACGCCGATGTACAAGCTCGTCGAAGCCGGGCTCGTCGATCCGCAGCGATACGTGCAGATCGGGCTGCGCGGCTACTGGCCAGGGGAGAAGGAGTTCTCCTGGCAGCGCGAGCGCGGGATCCGGAGCTTCTTCATGCACGACGTCCGCGAGCGCGGGATCAGGGCGGTCGTCGAGGAAGCGCTCACCGGCCTCGGGCCCGGGCCCGTCTTCCTCACCGTGGACATCGACGTCCTCGACCCAGCGTTCGCGCCCGGCACGGGGACGCCGGAGCCCGGCGGGATGACCACCGGGGACCTTCTCTGGGCCTGCCGGGAGATCGCCTCGCGCATCGAGCTCGTCGGCGCGGATGTCGTCGAGGTGATCCCTACGGCGGTCGGCTCCGCGGACATTACGGCGCTCGCGGCCGACCGGATCGTCCGCGAGATCCTCACCGGTCTCGTGCTCGCCCGGAGGGCCGCTAGCCTGTCCTCCGAGTGAGCTCGCGAGCAGGAACCATCCACGAGGCGGCGCGGGGCTTCGAGCACGCGCCCAAGCCGTACGAGATCGGCAGGCCCCCGTATCCCCCTGAGGCGATCGAGCGGCTCGTGGCGGAGCTCGGGCTGGAGGACGGCAAGCGGGTGCTGGACCTCGCGGCCGGAACGGGGAAGCTGACGCGCCTCCTCGTGCCGACCGGGGCGTTCGTCGTCGCGGTCGAGCCGGTCGAGGCGATGCGCGCTGCGCTCTCGTCGTCGCTTCCGGAGGTCGAGGCGGTCGCGGGTACCGCCGAGGCGATCCCGTTCCCGGGCCGCTCGGTGGATGCGGTCACCGTCGGACAGGCCTTCCACTGGTTCGACGGCGATGCGGCGCTCGCCGAGATTCACCGCGTCCTTCGCCCGGGCGGCCGGCTCGGGCTCATCTGGAACGTGAAGGACGAGTCCGTCGACTGGATCGAGAAGCTCGGCGGGATCATGGAGGCCTATCGCGGCGCCGCGCCGCGCGTGGCGAGCGGCGCGTGGAAGGACGCGTTCGACCGCACCAAGCTCTTCACAACGCTCCAGCGGGCACGCTTCTCGTTCGTGCACGAGGCCGACTTCGCGGCCGTGGTTGCGCGGGTGACCTCGGTGAGCTTCATCGCGGCGTTGCCACCGGCGGAATTCGCGCGGGTCGTCGACCAGGTGCGGACGCTCCTCGCCACGCACCCCGAGACGAAGGGGCGCTCGACCTTCGAGCTCCCTTACCGCACCGGCGTGTACTGGTGCGAGCGCCTCTAGATCGTCCGCTGGCGGACGACGGTGAGGCCCCAGGCCTTGCCACTCTCGAAGAGCTTGTCCTGGTCGACCTCGTCGGCCCAGCCGATGAAGTGCCGCTCCTCGTTGTCGGGCGTCGAGCCGAAGACGGCGGGCCGGTCTATCTCCTCGGGCTCTAGGCCGGTCGCCTCACCACGTTCGAGCGCCTCGTAACGCTCCTCGGCGGCCGGTCCCTCGGCGTAGCCCTTTCCCATGTCCGGATGTTACGTCCGGGGCCCCGACTTCGACCACTCGTCGAGCTCGTACCAGTGGGTGTCCTGCAAGGCGGCCGCGACTCGAGGGTCGGTGTGCGCGCTGTTGTAGACGTTGTGGTCGAGGTCGGCGCAAAGCGTGAGCGCCTCGCGCGGGACGTCCGCGAGGTTGACGAGGACCTCGCCCGGCAGGCGCGCCTCGGCGATCGTGTAGTGCTTGAAGTGGAGATCCGGCGAGATCTCCAGCAGGGCCGGCCAGTCGCCGCAGCTGCGCGTGCTCACGGAACCTCGATTCGCGCCGACTCGTTCAAGACCTGCTCGACGAGGACGGCGAGTGCGCGCGCGAACTCCGGCGCGTCGTTCAGAGATTCGATGCGGTCGAGCTCGAGGCCGAGCTCCGCGGCTTTCTCTCTCGCTTCCACGTCGATGTCCCAAAGGATCTCCAGGTGGTCGGAAACGAACCCGACGGGTGCGACGAGGACCTTCCGGACGCCGTCGGCGTGCAGGCGTTCGAGCTCCTCGAGGATGTCCGGGCCCAGCCAGGGCTCTCCGGTCGGGCTCGCGCTCTGGAAGGCGAACGACCAGGTCCCGACCCCCGCGCGCTCGGCGACCAGGCGCGAGGTCTCGAGCAGCTGGTCCTTGTAGGGGTCGCCCTCGGCAAGGATGCGCTCAGGGAGGCTGTGCGCCGTGAAGACGACGTGGGCGTCGGTGCCGCGGATCCGGTCGGCGAGGATGTCGACGAGGGGCCGGTGGTCGTGCCAGCTCTCGATCATGACGAGCTCGGCCCGGTCGCCGACGGCCTCGGCGAGGCGGTCGCGGTAGCCGCCGATCGAGATGCCCGAGTAGTGCGGTGCGAGGACGAGCCCGACGATCCGCTCTGCCCCTTCGCTGAGCGCCTGGTCGGCGGCCTCTGCGATGCGCGGCGTCCAGTGCTTCATGCCGACGTAGACGGGCGCGCCCAGTTCGTGCTCGAGCGCGGCGCGCTGGCGCTCGGTGATCTCGTTCAGAGGGGACGAGCCCCCGATTCGACGGTAGCGCTCGACGAGCTCGGTCGACGGCTTCGGGGCGCACGGGCCGCCCGCCGCGGATGTCCTCGAAGTAGGCGGGGATGTCCTCGGGGCGGGTCGGGCTCCCGTAGGCCATCAGGACGACGGCGGTTTTCACTTCCGGCTCTTTCCGCGAACCATGGGCGCGCTTCGAAGGGGTACGCTCGAAAGCGGGTGGTGGACCGGGGTGGCCCCATGAATCGTCACGCTCGGCCTCACGCCCACATCTCGACTGAGGTTCGGGCGTGGACGAGCTCGACCAGCCTCGCCAGATCGGCCGGGTCCGTGTCCGGGAGAACCCCGTGCCCGAGGTTGAAGATGTGCCCCCTGCGGCCGGCGACGGCGTCCAGGATTCGGTTCGCCGCGGTCGCCACGCGCTCGAACGGGCCCAGCAGAAGCGCAGGATCGAGATTTCCCTGGACTCCGCGGTCCGGGCCCACGATCTCCCACCCGCGCTCGATCGGGATCCGCCAGTCGAGCCCGATGACATCGCCGCCGGCCTCCCTCATCGCCGGCAGGAGATGCGTCGTCCCCGTGCCGAAGTGGATCGTCGGCACGTCGACCGCCGCGAGCACGCGCGCCGAATAGGGCGCGACGAACTCCTCGTAGTCCTCGGCCGACAGCGTCCCGACCCACGAGTCGAAGAGCTGGATGACATCCGCGCCCGCCGTCACCTTCGCGCGCAGGTAGGCGACGAACGTGTCGGCGAGCTTGTCCATGAGCGCGTGCCACACCTCCGGTTGCGCGTACATGCACCGCTTGGTCTGGACGAACTCGCGTGTCGGCTTGCCCTCGATGAGGTAGCCGGCCACGGTGAACGGCCCGCCCGCGAAGCCGATCACGGCCTTCTCCGCGGGAAGCTCGGCGCGCACGAGCCGGACCGCTTCGAGGATGAACGGCACCGCCTCCTGGGGATCGGGCACGCGGAGCCGCTCGACGTCGTCATTCGTCCGCACGGGGTTTGCGATCACGGGCCCGACGTTCTCGACGAGCTCGACGTCGACCCCCATGCCGATGACCGGCAGCATGATGTCGGCGAACATCACCGCCGCATCGACGTCGTGGGCGCGCACCGGCTGCAGCGTCACCTCGGCGCAAAGCTCGGGCTGGCGGCAGACCGAGAAGAGGTCGTGGTGCTTGCGGAGCTCGCGGTACTCGGGCAGCGAGCGGCCCGCCTGGCGCATGAACCAGACGGGAGTCCGTTCAACGAGCTCGCGCCGGCAGGCGCGCGTGAGAAGCGGCTCGGCCACCTTCCTAGCCTAGCCGCGTGGGGTTGCCTACCCGCCGATGATCAGCGCGAGCTGGGCGCCCTGAAGGTCGCTCTTCGTGATCCCGTCGAGGGGAGTCACGGCCTTCACGCCCATGTCTTTCGCGAGCCGCTGCGCCGCGGTCTTGAGCCCGGGCCGGAACATGACCATCGAGCGCGCGAAGCCGGTGCTCGGAGCGTTTCCGGTCGCCGTGATGACGTAGTGGAGCGAGTGCGCCTTGTCGGCGTTCACCGCGGCGGCGCCCGGGATGCCGTTCCCGTTCAGGATCACGACCGAGGTGCGCCAGCGGGGAAGGACCTTCGGAGCCTCCTTCTTCTGCGACGCATCGGCAGGTTTCTGCTGCTCCGAGGCCTGGGTCTGAGCGGCCTGCGGGACCTCGCGCTTGATGGCCGCGATCGTGGCCGTCTCGGTCTTGTCCGAGAAAGCCTTCGCGCCGACCAGGAAGCCGATGAGGAGGAGGATGAAGAGCTCGACCGCGGCGATTCCCGTCGCGACCATGGCGGCGATGCGCCAGGGCTGGAGAGGCTCGTACTCGACCGGATGATCCATGGGGCCGACTAGTTCGCCCCGGCTTCGCCCTCTCCTTCCGCGTCCCGCACGAAATCCCAGGTCGCCTCGAGCCCCGCGTCGAGAGAGGTCGCAGGGCGCCAGCCGAGCACGGCTTCGGCCCGCGACGGATCGAGGACGCTGCGCGAAAGCTCGCCCAGCCGCGGCGGGTCGAACACGATCTCGGCGTCGACTCCGCTGGCCCGTTTGCAGCCCTCGGCGAGCTCGAGGACGGACGTCTCGGTCCCCGTGCCGACGTTGTAGACGCCCTCGGGGCCAGAGGCCGCCGCCAGGGTCGCCGCGACGACGTCCGCGACGAAGACGTAGTCCCGCGTCTGCCGTCCGTCCCCGAAGATGTGCAGCTCCTGGCCGTTCGCGATCCTCCCGAAGAAGATCGCAACGACTCCCGCCTCGCCGTGCGGGTCCTGCCTCGGCCCGTAGACGTTTCCGTAGCGAAGAGCGACGTGGCCCGCGCCGTACAGGCGGCTCCATGTCCCCAGGTACTCCTCGCCGGCGAGCTTGGAGGTCCCGTAGGGCGCGAGGGGGAGCCGTGGCGAGTCCTCGTCGGCGGGCCCGTCGCACTCGCCGTAGATGGCGCCGCCGGTGGAGGAGAAGACGACCTTCGCCTCGTGCGCCCGCGCCGCCTCGAGGACGTTGATTGTGCCGATGACGTTCACCTCGGCGTCGAACGCCGGCTCGGCGATCGAGACACGAACGTCGGCCTGGGCGGCGAGGTGGAAGCACGTCTCCGGCTTCGCCTCCGCGAACGCGCTCGCGACGGCGTCCGCATCGCGGACGTCCGCCTCGACGAGGCGGGAGCCCTCGCTGACGTTCTCGCGCCGGCCGCTTGCGAGGTTGTCGAGCACCCAGACGTCGTCGCCGCGCTCGACGAGCGCGTCCACGACATGCGAGCCGATGAAGCCAGCTCCGCCTGTTACGAGCGCCCGCACGGCGCACTATCCTAGGCGTCCCGTCATGTTCGTAACCTTCGAAGGCGTCGACGGCTCGGGGAAGAGCACGCAGGCGCGGCTCCTGGCCGAGCGCCTTCGCGCCGAGGGGCGCGAGGTCGTCGACACCCGGGAGCCCGGCGGGACGGAGGCGGGGGAGCGGATCCGCGAGCTCCTCCTCCACAGCGGCCGGCTCGCCCCCTGGGCCGAGGCGACGCTCTTCAGCGCGGCCCGCGCGCAGCTCGTCGACGAGGTGATCCGGCCTGCACTCGCCGGCGGCGCGGATGTCGTCTGCGACCGCTACATCGACTCCTCCCTGGCCTACCAGGGCATCGCGCGCGGCCTCGGAGTC
This sequence comes from uncultured Actinomycetes bacterium, assembly GCA_963766725.1. GTDB lineage: Bacteria > Actinomycetota > Thermoleophilia > Gaiellales > Gaiellaceae > DATEOR01. Next base: position 7,803 of record CAVYBK010000009.1, on the reverse strand, counting down.
GAGCGCGTGCTCGAGGTCAACCTCGCAGTCACGGGAAGCCTCCTGCCGGACCGCACGTTCCTCCTCGTCGTCCCAGGAGACGTGGCGGCGATGCGCCGCGGAACCTCACCGGACCGTATCGAGCGCGAGGGAGACGAGTTCGCCGCCGAGGTCGACCGCGCCTATCGCCAGATCGCCGAGATCTTCTCCCAACGTGTCGTCGTGCTCGACGGAACGGCGAAGGCGGACGCGATCGCCGAGGAAATCCATGGACACCTTCGAGACCTTCCCTGAGCAGGAGGAGGCCAAGAGCCTCCTGAGAGCTGCGCTCGCCGAGGGGCCGGCGCATGCCTACCTCTTCCACGGGCCGCGCGGGGTGGGGAAGCGGCGGGCCGCGCTCGCATTCGCCGGCGCGCTCCTCGGAGACCCGGACCGCGTCTCTCGCCGAGCGCATCCCGACCTGTACGTCCTCGAGCCGCTCGGCGACCAGATCCGCATCGACCCGGTGCGCGACCTTCGCCGCGACCTGCACATGCGCCCGTTCGAGGCCGCGCGGCGCGTCTACCTCGTCTTCGCGGCGCACACGATGAACGAGGACGCCGCCGACGCTCTCCTCAAGGACCTCGAGGAGCCGCCCGACTACGCGGTGATCGTGCTCCTCGCCGACGACCTCGGCCCGCTCGCGTCCACGATCCGCTCGCGCTGCCAGCACGTCCCCTTCAAGCGCCTGTCCCAGCGGGCGGTGAAGGCCTACCTTTCCACCCGTGGGGCGAGCGGCGAGAAGCTCGACGCGCTCGCGCGGCTCGCCGGTGGGAGGCTCGACCGCGCCGACCGGCTGCTGAACGAGGAGGCCGGGCAGCGGCGAGCGGTCTTGATCGAGCTCGCGCGCTCGGTCTACCGGGATCCCGCCTTCGATCCGTCGGCGGCATCGGGCAAGGTGGGGGAGCTCGCGCAGGCCCGCGCGGCCGAGGCCCGCGCAGAGGCCGAGGCGGCCGCCACGGGCGACGAGTCCCAGCGCGAGCTCGAGCAGCGGGTCCGCCGCGCCGCCCGGGGAGCGGAGCGCGAGGAGATCCTCGACGCGCTCGACATTTTCTCCAGCTGGTACCGCGATCTCGTCGTCGCGGCGGCCGGCGCCGAGGGCGCGCTCGTCAACTCCGACCGGCTCGCCGAGCTTGCCGAGGACGGTGTCTCCGAGCGCTCGCTCGCGGCCGAGCGCGCCGCCGAAGCGGTCCGCGAGACCTGGCGCTCCTTCGAGTTCCAGGTGCAGACCGGCCTCGCGCTCGAAGGTCTCTTCGTGCGGCTCAGACGCGAGCTCGCCTCTCCGGCTCCGGCGCGCTAGCGTTTCCCGCATGGCAACGGCGGTAGGCGTTGTGTTCTCCCCAGGGGGCAAGGTCTACTCCTTCGATCCGAACGGGCTCGAGCTCGCCTGGAACACGAAGGTGATCTGCCACACGTCGCGCGGGCAGGAGCTCGGTCGCGTGGTGCAGCCGAACTACGAGCTCGAATCCCGGCCGGCGCAGCCCTTGAAGCGCGTCGTCCGGCGCGCAACGCCTGCCGACGAGGAGACCGCGGCCAAGAACCGCGTCGAGGCGAAGCAGGCGATGGGGGTCTTCCGCGAGCTCCTGCGCGGCTCCGACCTGGAGCTGAAGCCCGTCTCGGCGGAGCTCGTCTTCGACGGCTCGCGGATCGTGTTCTCCTACCAGGCGGAGACCCGGCCGGACCTGAGCGCGCTGCAGGAGAAGCTCCGCGGGCGCCTAGACCGGCGCGTCGAGCTCCGCTCCGTCGGCCCGCGGGAGTGTGCCCGCCTCTGCGGCGACCACGGCCTCTGCGGCGACCAGCACTGCTGCCGCAAATTCCCGTCGCACGAGCAGCCGATCACCCTGCGGATGGCGAAGGACCAGGAGCTGCCGATGAGCTCCGGCCGCATCACAGGGCTCTGCGGCCGGTTGCGCTGCTGCCTCGCCTTCGAACACCCGACGTACAAGAGCTTCCGCGACCGTGCGCCGCGCGTGGGCCGTCGCGTCGAGACTCCGCATGGCGGCGGCGTCGTCACCGGCTACCAGGTCCTCTCCGACACGTGCACGGTCGAGCCGGAAGGCGGAGACAGCTTCGACATCCTGATCGACGACTGCCGCGAGGTCGCCTGACCGACCCTTTTGGGGGACGACCCGGCCTGAGGCCTCTTCCAGACTTGGAAGATGAGCGCGGCGCCCCAGCTCGCCGAAGAACTCTTCAACGAGCACCACCGCCGGATCTACCTGTACTGCCTGCGCCAGCTCGGCTCGCCCGAGGAGGCCGACGACGCCGTGCAGGCGACCTACCTGAACGCCTGCCGAAGTCTCAAGGACGGGTTCGAGCCGGAGGCGGCGCAGGCGTGGCTCTTCAAGGTCGCGCACAACGTCTGCCTCACGCGCCAGCGCTCCTCGTATCGCCGCGCGCGCGTCGAGCGGCCGCAGGACCTACAGGCGGTGCAGGACACCATCGCCGCTCCGGAGGCTTCGGGCGATGAGCTCTTCGGGCTCGACGAGGCCCTCGCCGGCCTTCCCGAGCAGCAGCGCAACGCGATCCTCCTCCGCGAATGGCAGGGCCTCTCCTACCGGGAAGTGGCCGCCAAGTTGGGCGTCACCCAGGCGGCTGTCGAGACGCTGATCTTTCGTGCGCGCCGTTCGCTCGCGAACTCCCTCGAGAAGCCGGTCGAGGCCCGGCGACGCGTCATGCACTCCCTGAACACGGGCGCGCTCCTCACCTCTCTCAAGACATTGATCGTCGGCAACGTCGCTGCGAGCGTCGCCACGGCCGTCGCCGTCGCGGCGTCGGCAACGGCGTTGACCGCGGCGACGATCCAGCGCGGCGACGACTTCCCCTTGCACGCCACTCCGGTGCCGCAGGTCGACAAGCCGAAGCCCGCCGCTCCGCACACCAGGCTCGCCGACCGGACGTTCGCGCCCGCCGTGGTCGTCCACCTCGGGTCGGATTCGCACGCCGGGGGGAACGGCAAGGGCAAGGGCTGGAAAGGGTCGCATTCGCGTGCGAACGGCAAGGACAAGCCGAAGCACGGGAACAAGGGCCACCGCTCCAAGCCTCCGCAGGCGGCCAACTCGAACGCGCCCGCAGCGCCTCCCGGCCAGGTGAAGTCGGGGCCGAACGGCCGGAGCGCCGCCGCGCCCGCCTACGGGAAGAGCGGTAAGAAGGGCTAGCTCTTCTTCGCTGGACGCATCGCTTTACTTCGTATAGCGTGCTTTGCTTCAAAAAGGAAAGCGCCAAGGACGAAGGGAGAGTGCAATGGCGGTTCGCGACGAGGTACTCGAAGCCAACCGAAGCTACGCGCAGAGCTTCGACAAGGGCGACCTTCCCACCCCGCCCGGCCGGCGCTTCGCGGTCGTCACCTGCATGGACGCGCGCCTCGACCCGGCGAAGTTCCTCGGGCTCGACGAGGGCGACGCACACGTGATCAGAAACGCCGGCGGCGTCGTCTCCGACGACGCGCTTCGCTCGCTCATCATCTCGCACTGGCTGCTCGGGACCGAGGAGGCGCTCGTGATCGCGCACACCGGCTGCGGGATGCTCACGTTCACGAACGACGACATCCACGCCAAGCTCGCCGACGAGGCCGGCGCCGACGCGACCGGCATCGACTTCCTGCCGTTCCCGGACCTGGACGACAGCGTGCGCGAGAGCGTCGCGCGCGTGCGGAGCTCAGACCTCCTGCCGGACAGCTTCACCGCGACGGGCTACGTCTACGACTGCTCCACCGGCGCGCTGAGAGAGGTCGCCTAGCCCACAGCGTCGAGCCGACCGGCGACGGCGTCCCAGTTGACGACGTTCCACCAGGCCTCGAGGTAGTCGGGCCGGCGGTTCTGGTAGGAGAGGTAGTAGGCGTGCTCCCACACGTCGATCCCGAGGAGCGGCGTGTCCGAGCTCATGATCGGGTTGTCCTGGTTCGGCGTCGACACGACCGCGAGGCCGGTGCCGTCGTGGATGAGCCACGTCCAGCCTGAACCGAACCGCTTCACGCCCGCGTCGTTGACCGCCTTCTTGAGCTCGTCCACCGAGCCGAAGGTGTCCGCGATCGCATCGGCGAGGGCGCCGCTCGGCTCCCCGCCGCCGTCCGGAGACATGGTCTCCCAGAAGAGCGAGTGGTTGGCGTGTCCGCCGCCGTTGTTACGGACGGCGGCCCGCTTGTCCTCCGGAATGATGTCGAGCGCCGCGAAGACGTCCTCGAGAGACCGGTCCATCCATTCGGTGCCCTCGAGCGCCGCGTTCAGGTTGTTCACGTACGTCGCGTGGTGTTTCGAGTGGTGGATCTCCATCGTCTGCGCGTCGATCGTCGGCTCGAGCGCGTCATAGGCGTACGGAAGCGAAGGCAGCTCGTAGGGCATCGGGACCTCCTCTGGTTCGGTACTGCAGTCTAGGCAGCCGCGTCATCCAACGGCGGTGCGCCTAGGAAGCCGGTCGGCCGTTCAGGCGCAGACTCATGCGGGTGCCGCCGCCCTCGGCGCGCTCGGCCCTCACTTCGCCGCCCTGCGACTCCGCGACCTGCCGCACAATCGCGAGGCCGAGCCCCGAGCCGGGCATCCCGCGCGCGGAGCTGGCCCGGTAGAAGCGGTCGAAGACGTACGGGAGGTCGGCCTCGTCGATCCCGGGCCCGTGGTCGCGCACGACCACCTCGCCGTCCTTCACGGTGACCTCGACCGCTCCCTCGGGCGAGCTCCACTTGGCGGCGTTGTCGAGGAGGTTGGCCACCGCGCGCTCGATGCTCGCCGGGACGCCATGGACGAACGACTCCTCGAAGTCGGTCGTGAACTGGACGCCCGGGCGGTTTCGCCGCGTGCGCTCGACCGCGTCCGCGGCGAGGAGGTCGAGCCGCACGTCCTCCGCTTCTCCGGGCTCGAGCTCACCGCGCGCGAGCTCGCTGAGCTCGGCCACGAGCGTCGTCATCTCGTCGAGCTGCTCGATCACGTCGCGAAGCAGGCGCTCGCGCTCCTCCGGTGGAAGCTCGCGCCCGCCGGCCAGCACTTCGACGTTCGTGCGCAGGCTCGTCAGCGGCGTGCGCAGCTCATGGGAGGCGTCGCCGACGAGCTGCTGCTGCGCCCGCGTCGACTCCTCGAGGGCGGCGAGCATCGTGTTGAAGCTCGCGGCGAGGCGACTGAGCTCGTCCGTCCCGCTCGCGTCGATTCGCTCGGAGAGGTCGCCGGTCTTCGTCACGTTCTCCGTCGCGCCGGTCAGCCGGCGGACGGGCGCGAGCGCGGTGCGCGCAACCGCGAGGCCGAGAGCCGCGGCGAGCGCGACCCCGATTGCCGCGATGATCAGGAGGTACGTGCGGATCCGGGAGAGCGAGTGGTCGACCTCCGTGAGCGGGCGAGCGATCTGGATCGCAAAGCCCTCCGCATATGGCACCGTGATCACGCGGACGTGCACGCCGGCGACATCGGCGTCCGACAGGTAGCCGCCCCTGTCTCCGCTTGCGACGTCTCGAACCGCATCGGTGACGGGAAGCTCGACCGTCTCGTTGGGAAGGCGAATCGTGTCGCCGTCCGCGTTGACCACCTGGAAGTAGCCGGGAGCCCCGCCGAGCTGCGGGCCGGGCTCGAGGAAGGCCTGATCGCCCGCCTGGAAGGCCCGGAGCGGCTCGTGCTGGACCTGGGCGGCCCGGTCGCGAAGCGCCGAGTCCAGCGTGCCGCGGAGCTCGCTGCGCACGACGACGTAGACCGTGACCGAGGCGAGAACGACGGCGAGAGCGACCGCAGCCGCCGCCGCGATTGCGAGACGGGCGCGGAAGCTCATGACTCGCGCAAGGCGTACCCCACGCCGCGGACCGTCTGGATCAGCCGTGGCTTGCCGCCCGACTCCGTCTTGCGGCGCAGATACCCGATGTAGACGTCGAGCGAGTTCGACCCGAACCCGAAGTCGTAGCCCCAGACGCGCTCGAAGATGACCGACCGCGTGAGAACCTGGCGCGGGTTCCGCATGAACAGCTCGAGGAGGGAGAACTCGGTGCGCGTGAGTTCGATCGGTTCGCCGTCGCGTTGCACCTCGCGGGTTCCGGGGTCGAGCTCGAGGTCGCCGAAGGCGAGCTTGTCGGTCCCGTCCTCGTGCGTTCGCCGGAGCAGCGCGCGGACCCGCGCAAGCAGCTCGTCGAGCGCGAAGGGCTTCGTGACGTAGTCGTCGGCGCCCGCGTCGAGGCCCGCCACGCGGTCGTCCACCTCGACGCGCGCGGTCAGCATGAGGATCGGGAGCCGGCTGCCTTCGCGTCGGACCCGCCGTGCGACCTCGAGCCCGTCGAGTCCGGGCATGAGGACGTCGAGGATCATCGCGTCGGGCTCGTCGTCTTCGAGCGCGGCGAGCGCGGCGAGCCCGTCGTCCGCGAGCTCGATCTCGTAGCCCTCGAGCTCGAGCGCGCGGCGGAGCGACTCGCGCACCGCCCGTTCGTCGTCCACGACCAGGATCTTCACGGCTCCATTGTGCGCATCGAGTCTGAAAAGAGCCTAAGAGCGCGAAGTCTTAGCCAGTTCTTAGACGGCTTTCAGGCTGGTCTTAGGGGGCGCTGGTCGCATGGAGGGCGACGGATACCGAAAGGACCAAGAAATGAAGCGTCTCCCCTCCCGCAGCCTCAAGATCGCCGCCGCCGGCGCCGCAGCCGTCGTGCTCGGCGCGGGTGGCGGCGTGGCTGCCTACGAGGTCGCCTCCGGCACGGCGACCCAGACCGTCGTCCGCCAGGTGACGGTGACCGACTCTCAGCCCGCCGCGAACTCGGCGCTCAGCGTGAGCGCCCTCTACGACCGCGTCCACCAGGGCGTTGTCACGATCAAGGTGACCACGCCTCAGGGCCAGGCTCTCGGGTCGGGGTTCGTGATCGACGGCGAAGGCCACATCGTCACGAACGACCATGTCGTCGACGGCGCGAGCTCGATTTCGGTCGAGTTCTCGGACGGCTCGACCTACGACGCCCAGCTCGTCGGCACCGATGCGTCCACCGACATCGGTGTGATCAAGGTCGACGCCCCCAGCTCGGAGCTCACGCCGCTCCAGCTCGGCGATTCGGGCGCCCTCCAGGTCGGTGACGAGGTCGTCGCCATCGGCAGCCCGCTCGGCCTCAACGAAACGGTCACGAGCGGAATCGTGAGCGCCCTCAACAGGACGATCACCTCGCCGAACAACTTCTCCATCAACGACGCGATCCAGACGGATGCCGCGATCAACCACGGCAACTCCGGCGGCCCGCTCCTGGATCTCCAGGGCCAGGTGATCGGCATCAACTCGCAGATCGAGAGCGACTCCGGCGGGAACGACGGCATCGGCTTCGCCGTCCCGTCGAACACCGTCCAGTCGGTGGTCTCCCAGCTCATCGCCACCGGCAAGGTCCAGCACGCATACCTCGGTGTCGGCATCGCCACGATCACCGATGCCCTGTCCTCCCAGCTCGGCCTGCCGGCCGGCGTGGAGGTCACGCAGGTGACCTCGGGTGGCCCGGCTGCTGACGCCGGCCTCAAGGCGGCCGACGCGACCACCGTCGTCGGCGGCCAGGAGTTCCCGACCGGCGGCGACGTCATCACCGCGGTCAACGGAAAAGCCGTCTCCACCTCCGAGGAGCTCCAGAGCGTGATCGGCGCCATGAAGCCCGGCGACAGCGCCTCGATCACGTACTCGCGCGACGGCTCCGAGCACACGGTCCAGGTGACGCTCGGCACGCGTCCGTCCTAGGTTCCCGGCCGGAAGCCGCCGCTACACTAGGGGCGCCCCCACGGGGGCGCCCCGCCGACGTAGCTCAGCTGGTAGAGCACTTCACTCGTAATGAAGGGGTCCCCGGTTCGAGTCCGGGCGTCG
>CAVYBK010000008.1:0-20497 GCA_963766725.1 uncultured Actinomycetes bacterium | reverse complement strand
CAAACCCGCCTCGCTAAGCGGCTTTGGGCTTCTTACAAGAAGGTTCCGGACCGCTCAGGCCGTACCGCTTGAAACCGCTCAGAACTGGCGCTGAGTGGCGTACAACTGGCGATCGGGACACTCTCCACAAGCGGGAGTGCACGTCCCAAAGAGACACTTGCTGGCGGGGCGAACGAGACGTAGAACTCACCTGCGCCAACGGCCCTCGATAACGGCCAACGCTCGCCGAGCAAGCTCCCCCGCGCCTTCGTCGCTCGGCTGCTCGGACCGGAAGGCTCAGAGCTAGCATGGCCGACGTGAGCCGTAAGACCTACGCGATCGAAGACAGCGGCCCGTACGACGAGGATGAAGCACGCGAGAAGATCCGCGCCTATTGCGATGAACACGGCTTCTTTGCGGCGGCCACCCTCACCGTGGTCGAAATGAGCGAGGACGGCGGGACATCGGGACGTCGAGTAGACGCTGGTCAGTTTCTCGACGGACACTAGCCCTCGGAACCGCTCGCCCATGTCCTCAGCGGCTCCTGCGCGCCGTCGTCGCTCGGCTGCTCGGTCGGAAGCCCTAGTTCCACCCTCCTAACTACCCTCCGGAGGACGCGCTCCAAAGAGAAGCCCGGCCGCGTCTCCCCCAAAACGCAGCCGGGCCGGGGGCCGCAGACCGCTAGTGGTTCGACGTGACCTGGTAGCAGGCGATGTCGTATTGGGCCATACACACGCTAGCGGAAGATGCTGGCGAAGTTGCGCGAGCGGTCGTTGGTTAGCCGACGCGGATCAGCTTCTTGTTGACGAACTCGTCCGCGCCGTACTTGCCGAGCTCGCGCCCCCAGCCGGAACGCTTGACGCCGCCGAATGGCAGCTCGGCGCCGTCGGCGCCAACGATGTTGACGTAGACCATGCCGGCTTCGATCTCGTTGGCCACGCGGTCGGCCTGCTCGGGATCGGTCGTGAACAGATAGGAGCCGAGCCCGAACGGCGTGTCGTTCGCCAGCTTGACCGCCTCCTCCTCCGACCCGACGCGGTAGACGACCGCGACCGGCCCGAACAGTTCCTCACGGTAGGCGTCGTTGTCGGGGGTTACATCGGTCAGCACCATCGGCGAGAAGTAATTGCCGTCGCGCTCGCCGCCTGCGACGACCTTGGCGCCGCCCTTGATCGCCCGGTCGAGCTGATCCTGCAGGCGATCGGCCGCGGTGCTCGAGGAAAGCGGACCGATCTGGCAGTCGTCGGCGGTGGGGTCGCCCGTCGGCGACGAGGTCATGGCGGCCGTGAACTTCTCCAGGAACGGCTGGTAGAGCTCGTCGATCACGACGAACCGCTTGGCGGCGTTACACGACTGGCCGGCGTTGTCCAGGCGGGCTGCCACGGCCGCCTCGACCGTTGCATCCATGTCGTCCGTGCTCAGCAGGATGAACGGGTCGGAGCCGCCCAGCTCCAGCACGACCTTCTTCAGATTCCGGCCGGCAACCTCGGCAACCGCCGCGCCGGCGCGCTCCGACCCGGTCACCGACACACCCTGCACACGCGGGTCGGCGATCACCTCGGCGATCTGATCGTTGGTGGCGTAGATGTTGACGTAGGCGCCCTCGGGGAAGCCGGCGTCGAGGTAGATCTGCTGCAGCGCCCCTGCCGTCTCGGGGCACTGGGGCGCATGCTTCAGCAACACGGCGTTACCGATGACCAGGTTCGGACCGGCGAAGCGCGCGACCTGGTAGGTCGGGAAGTTCCACGGCATGATCCCGAGGATCACACCGTACGGGCTGCGGCGAATGGTCGCAGACCCCACACCCGCGAGCAGCTCGATCGGCTCATCCTTCATCAGATCGGGCCCGTTGTCCGCGTAGAAGCCGTAGATGTCGACGCAGAAGTCAACCTCACCAAGCGCCTGCTCCAGCGGCTTGCCCATCTCACGCGTGGTGATCTCGGCCAGCTGCGCCCGCCGCTCGCTGTGCAGCTCCCCGACCCGGCGCACCAGCTTGGCGCGCTCCTCGACCGTGCTCGATCGCAGCCAGTTCTGATACGTGTCGTACGCCAGCGCGATAGCCGAATCGAGCTCGTCGTCAGTGAACGTCGGAAAGGTCTTGACCTGCTCTCCTGTTGCGGGGTTGGTCACCGCGTAAACACTCATTCGTTCTCCTCCGTTCGGCGTGGCTCAGACGCTCCACGCGATAGCAGGTTCTTCATAAACCTCGTCAGCCTTGAGAGTAACGGGCTGTATCTCTCCGGGCCGCCGTGGTGTCGGCCGTCGCAATCTCGGCGCCCAAGCCGCCGCTTCTAGTTAAGACTGGGGATTACGCCCGAGATCACCGATTCACTCGGGAGAGTCGTCGCTTCCCGTGTCGCTCAAGCGGATTGCGGCCGGAGCGAGACAGTTGTCGCTTAGCGAGCGGCCCGTCGCCAGCTAAAGACCCAGGGGCCCTCGTCGCTCGGCTGCTCGGGCGGAAGTCCTAGACGGATCGGTTGCGGAGGGAGCCAGGCCAGAGTGACGCGAGCTCGAGCTCGAACTAACTCGGCCCGTTCTTGACTTCAACCAGGCTGCCGCCGTTTACCTGTGAGCGAGGATCGAGCGTCTTTGCTACCTCAGCCGCCGCTCCGATCTTCTCGACCACGGCGTAGCCGTCGCTCACCGCCACCACTCGCTCAAACTCGGGATAGTCGTGTCCCACCTTGACGGGGAAGTGGACAGGCGAGGCTCGAATCTCCTCGTACTCCCGCAGCGACAGCTCCAGTGTCTCGATGCAGTGCTCGTCGGCACACTCGCAGACGAACTCCGGGTGCCACGTCTTCCCGACCAGTTCCTCGATGCGTTCGTTGACATCCCGAAAAAGCGCTTGGTTCTTCGCCGCCTTCCGAGCCTGCTCTTCCTGTTCCTTCATCACGTGCTCCTGCTTTAGCCCGTAACCACGGAACGGGGCTCAGCGATGACTCGTCCGCCGACCGAAAGAGAGAGGGCCGGCGAAGCCCTGGCTGTTCGCGAGGGGGTCGAGCCCCGCTCCGTAACTCCGCCAACCTGTCAATGCTACGACCGTTTGCAACGTCGAGATTGGGTAGCGGCTTAGGTATCTGGCACGCGGGCGATTTGGCCGCGCGGAGGGCGGCGAGTGGGAATCAGGCGCGCATGAAACTGCGCTGCGAGGAATGCTGCTGATGGAACAGCGCCGGGAGCATAAGCGTGCTACAACGTGCGTCTCTCTCAGGGCGCCTCCGCCTGGGGGTTGCGACCGGGAGAGACGAGGCCGGGGTCGGCTGTGGGTTCGGACTGGGGGTCTAGCCTGCGCGAGCCCCGGTCTCAGCTTGTGGAGTTACGGGCCGATGACGTCGGCCGGTCAGCTCCGCGAGGAGAGCTCTGATCTAGCTCGCAGCGCTTGTGAAGCGCTTACTCGATTCGCTCAGACGCTCTTAGTCGCATGGTGAACACGAGAGGAGAAACATGCCGAGCGACGAGAGCGAGGAGAGAGCAGAACCCGGAGACGTAGACGAGAAGCTCTCCCCTCCACCCCATGGGGAGATGAAGAGACACGCTTCTCGGCTTGTCTTGAAACCGTTGGGCGTCGTAAGGCGTCCCGCGCAGGAACTTCGTGAAACTGACGCGAGAGAGCGCTACGAAGGCTCGTCCGACCGAACAATTGACTTCTGATGAAAGACTTTGTACGGTCCGTCACTTCGTGGCGTGATCGAGGAGGCCGGTTTGCTACCGCAGCTGAACCGGAGGAAAGCCGCGGGGGGTAGCTCGTCCATTTCCGGCAGGTTGGTACAAGCCGGCTCGGTGATCGCGCCATATCCAGCGAGGCACCGCACCGGTGCTCTATCCGGAAAGGAGAGGGGTCATGGGTAACGTTCGCCCAAACACACGTCCGAGAACGGCTCAGCGGAGGCTGTTCCTTGTGCTCGTATCGCTCCTGGCGCTCTGCATCCCGCTTCTGTTGGCGGGACCGGCAGGCGCGGGTCCCTTGACGGGAGGCTTCTCGCCCACGATCGTCGGCAGAGGCGCCGACTTGGACGGCAACGGCGATAGTCAACGAGAGCGACGACGCGAACGCCTTCTACGGGGACACGAGCATCATTGACGGTAAGCTCGATTGCGACGCCTGGGGCGCTGCCGCCAACGACGGCGACTGCGGGAGACGGGATCGATCAACGCTTCGGACGACTGCTCGCTCGTCGGTTACGACGGAACGCCGGACGGAGTCACCATCGATGTCGACGAACGGTCTTCTTCCAGGTCGGCGACGGGCCGCTCCCGACGGTCTTCAACGCTGAGCGATCCAGACAACGCCAGACATCGCCGATTCCGACTTCGCCTGGTCGGCGAGCGACGGCCGCGTCGATTCGAACGGCAACGAACGCATCGACAGCGACGATTGCCACTTCGGGCTCGTCGACAGCGATCGACGTTCTCTCGAACGACGCGGGCAACTCGAACCCCTGCGGGTTCGCGTGCAGCCCGAACACGTCCGACGAACGGCCTCCTCGACTTCGACAACAACGAGAAGATTAACTCCGCCGGACTCGTGCTCCAACGGCTGCTTCTTCGGCCTCGACGTCACTTCCGGAAAGGTCCAGGAGGTCGAATGCCCTGGCTTCGAAGGCGACCCGCGCCACGATGTCATCGGCACGTCCGGTGACGACACGCTCATCGGCACGGCAGGCCGCGACATCATCTGCGGACGAGGCGGTGACGACAGGCTGGTGGGGGCCGGCGCAAGGGATCTCCTCCTCGGCGCTGGCGGTGCAGACGTCGCCCGCGGTGGAGACGGCCGCGATGTCCTGCGAGGAGGGAGCGGCCGCGACCGGCTCCTCGGCGGAGACGCCGGCGATCGCCTCTTCGGCAACGGCGGCAACGACCACCTCAACGGGGGCCGCGGTTTCGATCGTGGCTTCGGCGGGCCGGGTCACGACACCTTCGTCAGTTGCGAGGTGCGCCACCAGTAAGCGGCTCGGCATCGGGGGAAGCGTCCGGCTCCGCCCACGCGGGGCCGGACGCTGTCCGGGCCTCAATCGTCACCGCTCTGGTCACCAGAGCCCCTTCAGCGTTTCGGTCTGAAAACCGTTAGGTGCCGAAAGGTGCCTCGTGGGTTCGAATCCCACCCTCGCCGCCTCGGCGAGCACTAGTCTCCAAATTCAGAATTCTGCTGGCATTTCCGGCGGCGGGACTCGAGGCGGCTGCCAGAGAGCCGCCTCCAGTCTCCGGTCTCAGTACTGCAGGTCGTCCACCCCGTACGTCGTGAGCGCGTACACCACGATCAGGTTCAGCGTGATCATGAGGATGCTCGCGAGCGGATAGCTGAAGATCCAGAAGATGTTCAGCACCGCGCCGATGCAGCCGACGAAGATGCCGACTCCGAAGGCCCAGGCCGCCCGCTGGAAGATGAAGACACCTGTCGCGACGAGGCCGATGCCGACGATGAGGTAGAGCCAGCCCCATGCCTCGAGGTTGTTGTTCCAGAAGAGGGCGTCGACGGCGGTGTCCTGCGTCCGGATCGCCCACAGGCCGTCGAGGAACTGCATCGTCCCCGCGACCATGAGCAGGATGGCGGCGAAGCCGACCCATCCGCGCCCCGGGCGCGTCCTAGTGGTGGTCGTCATGCATGCTCCTTTCGTCGCCTACCGACCCCGACGGCACAAATCTTCCGCGGCGGGCCGGACGGAGAGGGGTCTGAACTCCGCCCAAGCGAAGCGGCCCGCCGAAGCGGGCCGCTCTGAGGTCGAGGTCGAACCGAGGGCTAGGTCGCCGTCGGTACCGTGACCGGCTGGCGCATGCGCGCGCCGCCGAGCACGTAGTAGACCCCGCCGCCGACCACCATCCCGGCGAGCCAGGAGAGATCGGTGTTGTCCAGCGCCTTCGCGATCGGCCCTTGCATGAAGCCGGGCTGCGCGAACTCGAACGCCCAGCCGGCGATGAGGCCGAGCACCAGCGCGATGACCGCGGCGACGTTCACGTCGCCGTACGGAGACTCCTCGGGAGGCAGATAGAGCCCCGCGATGTCGATCTCCTGCCGCCTCACGATGAAGTACTCGACAATCGTGATACCAGCCCACGGGCTGATCCAGACGACGATCGAGACGATCCACTTGTCGAACGACGAGGCGAAGCTCGCGGACTCGACGAACGCGATCAGCACGATCGTGCCCACCACTCCTGCCACCGCCGCCACGATCGGTCGCTTGACCTTCACGCCGAGCGAGAGGAAGGCAAGTGAGCACGAGTAGATGTTGAGGATGTTGGTCGCAATCGGCCCGTGCAAGACGACGAAGAGCACCGGGATCGCCATGGCCCCGAACGCGGCCGCGACGAGCTGGGCCGGGTCGGTGCCCTGGCCGCCGGTCGCGATCGCGGCTCCGAGGATGGCGAGCCAGACCGTCGGGATGAACATGCCGAGCGACGTCGCCCAGAACACCTGCTTCTTCGAGTACTTCGGGTTGACGAAGCGCGGATAGTCGGCGCTCATCGTCAGCCAGGAGATGCCCCAGCCGATTCCGATCGCCGTCATGAGCCCGGCCATGGCCGAGATCTTGTCTCCGCCTGCGACCTGCGAGCCGCCCCAGTGCACGTCCACCTTGGTGAAGGCGAGAGCGGTCATCGCGACCATGATCGCGGCAGTCACCGGCACCGTGTACTTCTCGAACGTACGGATCAGGTAGAAGCCCCAGATCGCGATCACGACTTGGACGAGCATGATCAGGAGGCCGACGACGTAGCGCGTCCCCTGCCCGCCGTGGTAGCCGAGCTTGTCGAGGATGCCCGACTCGCCGACGACCAGGTCGAGGATGACCCAGGTGTTCACGCCGATCCAGCCCATCGTGAGAAGGAGCTGTGCCGCGGACGGTATGTAGGCGCCGCGGCGACCGAAGGCGCTCCGCGAGAGCACCATCTGGTTGACGCCGGTCTTGTGCCCCATCGTGGCGAAGAGCCCGAAGAGGGCGCAGCCGACGAGGTTCCCGATCACGACCACGAGGATCGTCTCGACCAGGCTGAGACCGAAGATCGGGCCGAGGGTGCCGAGCACCCAGTTGATCGGCGCCAGGTTCGCGCCCATCCAGACCCAGAACTGCTGAAGCGGCGTCGAATCCCGGTCCTCAACCGGGACCGGCTCGATGCCGTGCGCGTCGAGGCGGACCGCCTCGCTCAGCTCGCGCTTTTCCTGCTCGAGGATCGACATGTATATGCCCTCCTGCTGGGGGTGTCCCGGGAAATCCGGTTGGCTGGATTGTGCGCCCAGAATCGGACGAGTGACAACCCGAAAAAAGCCGCTACGAGCGCACTTCTGCGCGGCGTGCGACGGCTTCCGCCCGCTCCTGGGCCTCTGCCAGCGTCTCGCCCTCGTCGACGACGGTGATCTCGCCCTCGTCGAGGAGCCAGCGACCGGCGCACATGACCGAATTCACGTTCTCGGACTTCATCGCCGTGACGAGCGCGGACACCGCGTCGTGCACCGGAGTCATGTTCACCGTCCGCGGATCGACGAGCACGAGATCGGCTGCCTTCCCAGGCTCGAGCGACCCGATCTCGTCCCCGATTCCCAGCGCGCGGGCGCCGTCGCGCGTCGCCATGGCGAAGGCCGTCCGCGCGTCGAGGACCGTCGGATCGAGCCGCAGCCCCTTCTGGAGAAGCGTCGCCGCCCAGAGCTCGTCGATCAGGCTCATGCGGTTGTTCGCCGGCGCACCGTCGGTGCCGAGGCCGACCAGGACTCCCGCGTCCAGCATGTCCGCCACGCGCGGCAGGCCGAGCACCCGCAGGTTGGAGGCGAGGTTGTGGGAGACAGCGGCGCCGGTCTCGGCGAGGAGCGCGATCTCCTCGTCCTCCAGCCAGACCGCGTGGGCGCCGAGGAACCACGGTCCGAGCGCACCGAGGTTCGCGAGGTGCCGCACGGTGGTGGTGCCGCGCGTCGCCTTCGTGTGCTCGTTCTCGGCCGGGATCTCGGCGATGTGCATCTGGAGCGGCGTGCCGAGCTTCCGCGCCCGCTCGACGCTCGCCTCGATGAGCTCGTCCGAGCAGTTGAAGATCGTGCGAAGGGTGTAGGAGAAGCGGAGGCGCCCGTCCGCGGCGCCGTCCCAGCGCTCGGCGAGCTCGTCCTGGACGGCCAGCGTCTCCTCCGTGGACTCGCGCCGCGACTCGGGCACGCCCTCGGGCTCGTCCATCGTGCTCCGGCCGAGGAAGCCCCGGATGCCTGCCCGCTCGAGCCCGCGACCCGCGCCGTCCACGTGCTGCCCGCCGGGATCGGCGATCGTGGTCACGCCGTTCCGGATCTGCTCGAGGGCGCAGGCGAGCGCGCTCACCTCGACGTCCTCCTCGTCGAGCGCGGCCTCGTAGGGCCAGATGCGGTCGCGGAGCCAGGTGAGGAGGTCGACGTCGTCGGCCAGCCCGCGCCCGAGCTGCTGGCTCAGGTGGCAGTGCGTGTTGACGAGCCCGGGACGACGATGAGCCCGCGGGCCGAGCGCGCCTCGGCGTCCTCCCCGCTCGGCTCGGGCCCGACGTGCGCGATCCGGCCGTCCTCCACCTCGACGACACCGGGGTCGAGCACCGTCCCGGCGCCGTCCATGGTGACGACGAGCCCGCCTTCGATTCGCAGCCGCACCCGATTACGATACCGCCGTGCCGGCCGACCTCCTCGTGCGGAATGCGCGGCTCGCCGGCCGCGACGGCGTCTGCGACCTCGCGATCGAAGGCGGCCGCTTCACGCGCATCGGCACGGACCTCGACGTGGACGCGAAGGAAACGCTCGACGCCGAGGGCAGGCTCGCTTCGCCGCCGCTCGTCGACTGCCACCTCCATCTGGACGCGAGCCTCACGGCGGGGAAGCCGCGCCACAACGAGTCGGGCACGCTTCTCGAGGGGATCCAGGTCTGGGGTGAGCTGAAGCCGTCGCTCACCGTCGACGACGTCGTCGCGCGCGCGACCGAGATCGTCCGCTGGTCGGCCGCGCAGGGCACGCTCTTCATTCGCGCGCACGCGGACGTCTCGGGTGACAACGACGCGATGGTGCGCGGCCTCCTCCGCGTCCGCGACGAGCTTGCCGACCTCGTCACGATCCAGGTGACCGCCTTCCCCCAGGACGGGATCTTCGCGGACGAGGCCGACGAGTCGCGCCTCGAGCGCGCGATCGAGCTCGGCGTCGACTGTGTCGGCGGCATCCCCCACTACGAGCCGACCTCGGAGCTCGGGCTCCTGGAGGTGCACCGGGTCTTCGAGTTCGCCCGCGAGCACAGCCGGCGCATCGACATCCACTGCGACGAGACCGACGACCCCAACTCGCGCTTCCTCGAGGTGATGGCCGACGACACGGTCAAGCACGGCCTCACGGGGCGCGTGACCGCGAGCCATTGCACCGCGATGGGCTCCTACGAGCCCTACTACTCGTCGAAGCTGCACGGGTTCCTTCGCCGCAGCGGGATCAACATCGTGGTCAACCCGTACGCGAACTCGCTCATCCAGGGACGGCTCGACCCCTATCCCAAGCGGCGCGGGTTCGCCCAGCTCAAGGAGCTGCTCCGCGCGGGCGTCAACGTCTCGCTCGGGAACGACGTGATCATGGATCCCTGGTACCAGCTGGGGAAAGCAGATCTCATCCACGCCGCGAACCTCGCGCTCCATTTCACGTACATGAGCGGCCTCGACGAGATCCCCGAGATGCTCGCCTGCGCGACCTGGCGCGGGGCGAAGACCCTCGGCGTCGAGGACGAGTACGGGATCGAGGAGGGGAAGCCGGCCCACCTCGTCGTCTTCGACGCGCCGACGCCCGTCGAGGTGCTCCGCCTTCAGCCGGTGCGCCGCTGGGTGATCAGAGGCGGCCGCCTCATCGCCGAGACGACGCCGCCGGTCACGCGCCTCTTCCACGAAGGGCGCGAGGAGACGATCACGTTCTCGCCGCCCGGGACGGGCTAGGCGGCGCGGAGGGCTTCGATCTCGCGCTGTACGGCGAGGCGCTCGAGGGCCTCGGACTCGATCTGGCGCACCCGCTCGCGCGTGATGCCGAGGCGACGGCCGATCTCCTCGAGAGACTTGGGCTCGATGTCGCCGTTCAAGCCGTAGCGCAGCTTGACGACGTCGCGCTCGCGCTCCGGAAGCTTGGAGACCGCGCGGCGCAGGACCTCCATGTCGAGGCTGACCGTGACCTCCTCCTCGGGCCCAGCTTCCTCGCCCGCCATGAGCTCGCCGAGCGACGTCTCGGAGTCGGACAGCGGCCGGTCGAGGCTCGTGACCGCGCGGGCGGCTTCGCGCACCTCGCGCACCTGCTTCACCGGCAGCTTCGCCGTCTTCGCCACCTCGTCATCCGTCGGCGGCCGTCCGAGCTTCGGAGTCAGGTCCCGCTCGGCGCGGGCGATCTTCTGCTCGCGCTCGACGATGTGCACGGGGATCCGAATCTCGCGCGCCTTGTTCGCCACTCCGCGCTGGACGGCCTGGCGGATCCACCAGGTCGCGTAGGTCGAGAACTTGTAGCCGCGGCGCCAGTCGAACTTCTCGGCTGCGCGAATGAGCCCGATGATCCCTTCCTGGATCAGGTCCAGGAGGCTGAGCCCGTGGCCCTGGTACTTCTTGGCGATCGAGACGACGAGCCGCAGGTTCGAGTTGATCATGCGCTCCTTCGCCTCCCGATCGCCGCGCTCGATCCGCTTGGCGAGCTCGACCTCCTCCTTCGCCGTCAGGAGCGGGTAGCGGCCGACCTCGTTCATGAAGAGCTGCAGCGCGTCCGTGGTCGCGTGTGCGAGGTCGCCGTTGACGTACGTCGCCGCCGGCGCCGACTCGCGCGCGCAGTTGTCCTTGAGATCGATGCCGCGGCGCTCGATCTCCTCGTAGACCTCCTGCACCTGCTCGTCCTCGAGGTCGAGCGTCTGGGCGACCTCGTCGACCTCGGAATACTGGATGCAGCCGCTTTCCTCCCCACGGTCGAGCAGGGCCTGCACTGCAGCGTCCATATGAGTCGTATCTCCGTCCATGGTCGAACGAAACAGCGATGTCGAACTGACTCGAATGGTAGTCGGTACGAACGTATGTTCTATACTGGAGCATGGCCCGCCCTCAGTACCTCGAAGACATCTGCAAGACCGCGCTCAACCGGGTGCCGGCCGAGAGCCGCGTGCCGTTCCGCTGGACGATCAACCCGTACCGCGGCTGCACGCACAGCTGCCACTACTGCTTCGCGCGGGCGTTCCACACGTACCTCGACCTCGGGATCGGCGACGACTTCTCCTCGAAGATCGTGGTGAAGACGAACGTCGTCGACGTGTTGCGGCGCGAGCTGGCCTCCCCGCGTTGGGACGGCGAGGCCGTCGCGATGGGCACGGCCACGGACCCGTACCAGCACTGCGAGGGGCGCTACCGGCTCACGCGCGGCGTGGTCGAGACCCTTGCCCACTTCGCCAACCCGCTCTCGATGCTGACGAAGTCGACGATGATCGTCCGCGACCTCGACGTCTACCGGCGGCTGAACGAGGTCGCACCGGTGTCGGTGGCGATGAGCGTAGGCACCCTCGACGAGGACGTGCGCCGAGTTGTCGAGCCCGGGACTCCTCCCGGCAGGAAGCGCCTCGAGATCCTCGGCCGCTTCTCCGAGGCCGGCATCCGGACGGGGGTCCTCGTCGCGCCGATCCTGCCCGGCCTGACCGACACCGAGGAGCACCTCGACACCGTGCTCGCGGCGTGCGCCGAGGCCGGAGTCGACTACGCAGTCCCCATCGTCCTCCACGTCCGCGCGTCGATCCGCGAGCACTTCATGCCCTGGGTGAAGCGCACGTATCCATGGCTCTACCCTCGCTACGCAGAGCTCTACGGCTCACGGGCGTACGCGCCGAAGGCCTACCAGCAGAGGGTCTCCGAGCGCTTCGCGCGTCTCCGGCTCCGGCACGGGATCGGGAGCGGCGGAGGCACAGCCCGCCGGGAGGTGCCTCACCGACAGGAGCAGCTAGCGTTGGCCGTCTGACAGAACGCATCCGCACCGGCACCTGCTCCTGGGCCGACGAGTCGCTCGTCAAGTACTGGTATCCGAAGGGCGTGCGCTCGGGCGAGGAGCGACTGCGCTACTACGCCGATCACTTCGACACGGTCGAGGTGAACTCGACCTACTACCGCCTGCCCGAGGAGGACCTCGTCGCCAAATGGGCCGAGCGGGTCCCCGAGGGTTTCGTCATGCACGTGAAGGCCTTCGGGATGATGACGCGGCACCCGGTGAAAGCGGACGTCCTCCCGCCCGAGCTCCGCGACGCGGCGCCCGTGGACGAGCGCGGCCGGGTCGACCGCCCGCCGCGCGAGTTGCGCTCGGAGGTCTTCGCGCGCTTCCACGCAGCGCTCGAGCCCCTCCGCTCGGCGGGGAAGCTCGGCGGCATCCTGCTCCAGTTCCCCTCGTACATCGTGTGCAAGCCGGCCTCCTTCGACTACATCGCGTGGGCGAAGGAGGAGCTTCGCGGCGACCACCCGATGGTGGAGTTCCGCCACCGGAGCTGGCTCGAGGAGGAGAACCGCGCGCAGGTCTTCTCGTTCCTCGAGGAGATCGGCGCGACCTACGTCGTCGTGGATGCGCCCAAGACCGACGCGAAGAACCTCGTCCCCACCGTCCTCGCCCGCACGAGCCCGATGGTCTACGTGCGCACGCACGGCCGCAACGCGGAAACCTGGAACGTCCGCGGCCGGAGCGCGGCGGAACGCTTCGACTACCTCTACTCGGAGGAGGAGCTCCGCCAGCTCGTCCCCGGGGTGCGCGAGCTCGCCTCGGACGCCCAGGAGGCCTATGTGATGTTCAACAACAACGGCCGCTCCCGCGCGGCCGGAAACGGCCATTCCGAGCGGGATGGATGGGTCTCCCAGGCACCCACGAACGCCCTCATGCTGCAGAAAATTCTCGCGGAGCGGTCGTGAAGTCCGAATCCCCCCGTTAGGATTCAAGCCAGGCGCTGGCGCGCCGATGGGACACTTGTGGGGAGTCGTTTTTCGCGCATAGCCGCACCATTGACCGGCGTGCTCGCCGTATTGGCGGCCGTCGGCTTCGTCTTGGCTGCGCCGAGGCTTCTCGATCTGTCCGGCGACCAGGCCGCAATCCCCGCTCCGCCGGCCGGAACCGGCGATGTCGCGTCCGTCGTCGCCGCCGCTCCGCGCCGCCGGGCACCCCGGGGCAGACGCCCTCGGCAGGCCCGAGCGAGGCGCCGCCTTCCGGCGGGGCCACGCCGGCTTCCCCGACAGGTCCTGCGACTCCAGCGACCTTCCCTGGGATCGCTCCCACCGAGCGTCCGTAGCGGCGGCGGGATCTCCGCGACCCCGCAACCCGGGGTCGGAGAAGCGCCCGATCGCGACAACGACGACGATGGCCCGAGCCATACGGCGAAGGACCACAAGGCGCACCACGGACATCACGGCCACGGCAAGGGCCACGAGCACCACGGAAACGGCCAGGGTGTCGGTCATTCCGGCGACGGCGACCAGCAGGACAGGATCACGGCAAGCACAACAACGGCAAGCACAACGGCGCGACGAAGCCGAAGAAGGATCCGCCGCAGAAGTCGAACCACTCTCTAGGCTCTGGCCATGGCCACGGCAAGAAGTCCGATCGAGAGCACGGTCAGGGCGCCAAGCACGGGAAGTCCGAGCGGCGCGCTCATTCTCATTCACGGTCGCGGCGCTGACGCCGGCGACCTCGAGCCACTCCTCAGCATCCTTGACCCCGACCGCCGCCTCCTCGGCGTGTTCCCGCGCGGGCCGCTCTCGCTCCCGCCCGGAGGACGCCACTGGTACATCGTGCGCGAGATCGGGTTTCCGGACCGTGACACCTTCCTGCCGACATTCGCCGAGCTCTCGGAGCACATCGACGGCGTCCTCGCCGAGCACGGGCTCGACTGGGACCGCACGGCGGTCGGCGGGTTCTCGCAGGGGGCGGTGATGTCCTACGCGCTCGGGCTCGGGTCGGGAAGGCCGCGGCCAGCCGCGATCCTCGCCTTCTCCGGGTTCGTCCCCACTGTCGAGGGTCTCGAGCTCGACCTCGGCTCACGCGCCGGGCTTCCCGTGTCCATCGCCCACGGGTCGCTCGACCCGGTGATCGGCGTGGAGTTCGGCCGCCAGGCGCGTGCGTTGCTCGAGGAGGCCGGCCTCGACGTCGACTACCGCGAGGATCCGGTCGGGCACACGATCACGCCGGGAGGGCTGGCCCAGGCGATCACCGTGCTCGCCGCGGGGCTGGGCTAGAGCGTCGAGTCCCGGATGCGCGGCTCGTCTACGCCGGAGTCCGGCGTTCCGGGCGGCCGCGGGCGCAAGATGGGCGAGAGGTAGAGCATCTCGTAGGCGAGCGCCGCGAGCGCGCCGCCCAGGAAGGGGCCGATGAACCAGATCCACCCGTCCGCCCACTGGTTCTGGACGAGCATCGGCCCGAGGGCGCGGCCCGGGTTCATAGCGGCGCCCGTGAGCGGGCCGCCGATGAGGATGTCCGCGGCGATCGTGAGGCCGATGGCGAAGCCGGCAATGACCGTGAAGGCGCCGCGCGGGTCGGCCGCTGTCGCGAAGACGACCCAGACGAGGAAGAAGGTCAGGACGGCCTCGAGAACGAAGCCGGCGCTCGGGGAGATCTGGGGGTTGAGCGTCGGTGCGCCGAGCTTCGCCGCGTCGCTTACCTGGTCCGGATAGATCCACTTGAGGAGAAGCGCTGCGGCGACGGCTCCGCTGAACTGCGCTGCCCAGTAGCAGAGGCCGAGCAGAGGCTTGATCCGCCGGGTGACGAGGAAGCCGAGCGTGACAGCAGGATTGAAATGCCCGCCCGAGATGTGCCCGAGAGCGGTGACCATGATCGCGAGGATGAGACCGTGGGCGACCGCGACGCCGAGAAGGTCGCCACCGCCTGTCATCACCGAGCCGGCGCCGACGAAGATCAGTGCAAAAGCGCCGACGAACTCTGCGACCGACCGGCGGAGGTTTTCCCCTTCCACGGCAGGGAGGCTAGAACCCGCGCCGGACGGAAGAGAACGACCTCCGTTTCTTGCCGCTCCTCAGTGAGGCGCCCACTCCGGCTCGTCGCCGATGCCCACCGCGTCCGCGATCCGGTTGATGTAGTTGAAGTAGGAGACGACCTGCAGCGCGTCGTGGATCGCCGCGTCGCTCCAGCCCTCCGCGCGGAGGACGTCGACGTCGGCGACCGTGATCCCGGAGGGCTCGCGCGTCACCTTGACGGCGAAGTCACAGAGGCAGCGGACGCGTGGCTCCAGGTCGGCCACCCGGTAGTCGTGCATCGCGTGCTCGGCCAGCTCGTCGGGTGCGCCCTCGGCACGGAGGTCGTCTGCGTGCGCGCGAATTCAGTAGTGGCAGTCGTTCGCCCGCGAGACGACGACTGCGAGGAGCTCGCGCTCGGCGCGCGAGAGCTCCGAGCGCCCGAACATGACGGCGCGGTAGAGCTCCATCGACGCGCGCAGCGTCTCGGGGTTCAGCGACATCGCCTTGACGATGTTGAAGACCTTGCCAGCCCGTGCGATCGCCGCGTCGTACTCGGCCTTCAGGGCCCCGGTTGCCTCGCCTTCCTCGATGAGACGGAGATTCGGCACCGGCCCATTCTGCCCGTTTCAATGCTTGAAGTTGCATTCCTGGTGTCGGAATGCAATAAGTGTCCAGCCCCGGGGGTCGAGAGAAGGAGAGTTGACGGTGGAACGGTCAGACGACGCGGGCTACGACGTCGAGCGGCAGGGCTCGTCAGACGAGGAAGCCACGAACGGCCGCACCGATCACGCAGAGACAGGCAGCCGCGTCGCGGCAGTTCTGAACGCCGCCGAGGAAGCGGCCGAGACGATCAGGGACGAGGCCCGGCGGCACGCCGACGAGGTTCTCCGCCAGGCGGACGCCGATGCGGCCACGCGGGTCGAGGAGCTCACCCGCGAAGCCGAGCGCATGCGTACGGAGGCAGACGACTATGCGCGCGACATCCGCGCCGCGGTCGATTCCTACGGCACGCAGGCTCGCCGCGAGGCCGATGAGGAGTCGCGCAAGCTCCTCTCCGACGCCGAGGAGCAGGCCCGTGCCACGCGCGAGGCGGCGCAGGAGATGGCGAACCAGATCGAGGAAGACGTGCGGCGGCGGCACGAGTCGCTCGTCCGCGAGGCGAAGTCGCTCGAGGAGCGCCGGCAGCGCGTGCTGGACGGTCTCCGCGACCTCGCCGCCCAGCTCCAGGACGCCCTTGTGGAGCCGACGAGCAGGGACATGGACCAGTCCCTCGCCGACGCGCTCGACGTCGAGCGACGCCGCTGACCGAGCCGGGCGACGAGCTTCGCACACTGCTCCGCGGCTTCCCGACGGGAGTCGCGGTCCTGACGGTCGACGCCGCGGGCGAGCGCCTGGGGCTGACGGTCAGCGCGCTCGTCTCCCTCTCCCTCGAGCCGCCGCTCGTCGGAGTCGGGATCAGCCGGCAGGCGGCCATGCACGAACTGCTGCGCGAAGCGGGCGGGTTCGCGCTCAGCCTGCTGGCGGGAGACCAGGAGGCGGTCGCCCAGCACTTCGCGCGCGGCGTGCCCCCGTTCGCACACTGGCACGGCATCGCCACCCGCGAGGGCGCGGAGGGCGCGCCGCTGATCGACGACGCCCTCGGCTGGCTCGAATGCCGCCTCGCCGACGATATTGACGCGGGCGACCACACGCTCTTCGTCGGCGAGGTGCTCGGCGCCGAGCGCGGCCGGAGCGCGCCGCCGCTCGTCTACCTCGGACAGCGCTATGTCTCGATGGACGCATGATCGAGGCCGTCGTCTTCGACCTCGACGGGATCCTCATCGACTCCGAGCACGTCTGGGACGAGGTTCGCCGGCAGCTCGCGGAGGAGCGCGGAGGACGCTGGAACGAGAACGCGTCGCGAGACATGATGGGCATGAGCTCCCTGGAGTGGTCGCGCTACATGCACGACGTCGTCGGGCTCACGGAAGAGCCCGAGGAGATCTCCGCGGAAGTCGTCCGCCGGCTCGAGGACCGCTATCGGCGCGAGCTGCCGCTCATCGCCGGAGCCGAGCAGGCGGTCGAGAGGATTGCCGAGCGCTGGCCCCTCGCGCTCGCCTCCTCGTCCAACCGCGAGCTGATCGACCTCGTCCTCGAGAGCTCAGGTCTCGGCCGCTACTTCCAGGCGAGCGTCTCGTCGGAGGAGGTCGCCCGCGGCAAGCCCTCGCCGGATGTCTTCCTCGAAGCCGCTCGTCGCCTCGGCGCCGAGCCGACCCGCTGCGCGGCAGTCGAGGACTCCGAGAACGGCATCCTCGCCGCGAAGGCCGCGGGCATGCGGACGATTGCCATCCCCAACCCTCAGTATCCGCCGCACGACGACGCGCTCGCGGCGGCCGACGCCGTCCTCGCCACCATCGAGGACCTGGCGCCGGCCGTCGTCGAGTCGGACTAGATCCCGCTCAGGCGTCGACGCGGCCGACGAGGACGCAGCCGTTGTGGCCGCCGAGACCCATCGCGTTCGAGAGCGCCACGCGTACTTCCGCCTCGCGCGCCTCGTTGGGCACGTAGTCGAGGTCGCACGCCGGGTCCGGGTTCTCGTAGTTGATCGTCGGCGGGATGACGCCGTTGTGCACCGCGAGCGTGCACATGATCGCCTCGATCGCCCCTGCCGCCCCGAACGTGTGGCCCATGACCGACTTCGTCGAGGAGACCGCGAGCTCGTACGCGTGGTCGCCGAAGACCTCCTTGATCGCCTTCGTCTCGGCGAGGTCGCCGAGCGGCGTCGAGGTCCCGTGCGCGTTGATGTAGTCGACGTCCTCCGGCTTGACGCCGCCGCGCTCGAGGGCGTTCCTCATCATCTCGACGACGCCGACCGAGTCCGGATCGGGCGCGGCCATGTGGTAGGCGTCGTTGGAGGCGCCGTACGAGAGCACTTCCGCATAGACGCGCGCGCCGCGCTTCTGCGCCGACTCGAGGTCCTCGAGCATCACGACGCCCGCGCCCTCCGCCATGACGAAGCCCTCGCGCTTCGCGTCGAAGGGGCGCGACGCCGCGGTGGGGTCGCCGTTCCCCGCGGCGAGGCCGCGCATGTTCGTGAAGCCGGCGAGGATGAGCGGGTGGATGCAGCTCTCGGTCCCGCCTGCCAGCACCGCGTCGGCGTGGCCGTTCCGGATCAGCTCGGCCCCCTCGCCGATCGAATGCGAACCGGTCGCGCAGGCCGACACGACGGCATAGTTCGGCCCGCGGATCCCGAGCTCGATCGCGAGCTGGCCGCTCGGCGAGTCGACGAGCACATTCGGAAGGAAGTTCGGCGAGACGCGGTCCGCGCCGCGGTCACGCAGGATCTCGTGTTGGCGCATGAGCTCGTTGAAGCCGCCGATGCAGCAACCGACGACGACCCCGACGCGCTCCGGGTTGTAGCCGTTGATGCCTGCGTCGCCGAGCGCCTCCTTGGCGGCGCCGAGCGCGAAGAGGACGTTGCGGTCGAGCCGCTTCGCCTCCTTCGGCGAGGTGACCGAGCTCGGGTCGAAGTCCTTCACCTCACCGGCGATCTGCACCGGGAGGCCGGTCGTCTCGAAGGCCTGGATGTTGTCGATGCCGCTGCGCCCGGCGACCGCGGCTTCCCACGTCGACGGCGCGTCGTTACCCAATGGCGAAACGACCCCGACCCCTGTGATGGCAACTCTCTTCATGTCCTCGATAGCGTTAGACGGCGCAATGGCTTCTACGGTTTCGCCCAAGCTTCCTTTTCCCCCGATGGAGGCAGAGCTCGTCGACGAGCTGCCCGAGCCGGACGGCTGGCAGTACGAGCCCAAGTGGGACGGTTTCCGAGGGATTCTCGAGAACGTGACGGGGGAGCTCCATCTCTGGAGCCGTAACGGCCGCCCCCTCCTCCGCTATTTCCCGGAGCTCGAGGCGCTCGGGAAGAAACTGAAGCCGAACTCGGCGGTCGACGGCGAGATCGTCATCGAGCGCGACGGAGCGCTCGACTTCGACGCGCTGCAGATGCGCCTCCATCCGGCGGAGAGCCGCGTGCGCAAGCTCTCGGCCGAGATCCCGGCCGACTTCGTCGCGTTCGACCTCCTCCTCTGGGACGGCAAGGCGATCCACGAGCTCCCGCTCGAGAAGCGGCGCAAGCACGTGGAAAAGCTCCCGTTCTCGGTCTCGCCCGCGACGACCGACCGCAAGGTCGCGGAGGGCTGGCTCGACCGGCTGGAGGTGGCGGGGTTCGACGGCGTCATCGCCAAGCGCAAGGGGCTCCCCTACCTCCCGGGCTCGCGCGACGGCGTCGTCAAGGTCAAGGGGGAGAAGACCGCAGACTGCGTCGTCATCGGCGTCACCTGGAGCGAGAAAGGCTCCGGGATCGCGAGTCTGATGCTCGGGCTCTACGACGGCGGCAAGCTCCGCCCGGTCGGCACGTCGTCGGCCGCCGGCAAGCGCCGCGAGGAGATCCTCGAGCGCGTCCAGCCGCTGCTCGGCCCCAAGCCGGAACGGAGGCCTCGCGGCGAGCCGAGCCGCTGGCGCCCGAAGGTGACCGGGGAGTGGAGCCCTGTGAAGCCGGAGCTCGTCGTCGAGGTGCGCTACGACAAGTGGCAGAAGGCCCGCTTCCGACATGGCACGCGCTTCCTCCGCTTCCGCCCGGACAAGGATCCCGAGCAGTGCACGGTCGCCCAGGTGAAGCCGAGGCCGAAGAAGGGCGATCCTACGGTGCCGGCGCTTCTAGACCGAGCCGGTCGAAGCGCGAAGCGAGGCTGACCTTCCGCCGCCACATCCCGGCGGTGAGGTCGCCCACTTTCTTCACCCGCGCCGGCGTCGTCTGAACCGTGAACGCCTCCGGCTCGACGGACGGCACTTCCTTCCACGCGAGTGGCGTCGAGACGCGGGCGTCCGGCACCGGGCGGACCGAGTAGGCGGACGCGATCGTCCGGTCGCGCGAGTTCTGCCCGTAGTCGACGAAGACCCCGCGCCGGTCTGCCACCTTCCACGTCGTCGTCGCCACGTCCTGGTCGCCGATCCGCCGCTCGACCTCCTGCGCGAATGCCTTGGCGAACCTCCGCACTTCCGGAAAGCGGAGCTCGGGCCGGATCGGACAGAGGATGTGGAGCCCCGTCGCGCCTGACGTCTTCGGAAAGCTCGGGAGCTCCAGCTCGTCCATGAGCTCCTTCACCACGACGGCGATCTCGCGCACGTGCGACCACGGATTGCCGGCGCTCGGATCGAGGTCGATGAGCATGTAGTCGGGCCGCTCGACGTCGTCCACGCGGCAGTGCCACGTGTGCAGGTCGATGCACCCGAGGTTCGCGATCCACGCGAGCCCGGCCGCATTCGTGACGACCGGGAAGTCCGCCGTGCGCCCGCTTCCAGGGAAGAGGATGCGCACGGTCTCGAGCCATTCCGGGTGGGGGTTCGGGACGCGCTTCTGGTAGAAGAACTCGCCGTCCACCCCGTGCGGGTAGCGGAGCATCTGCATCGGCCGGTGCCCGACGTGCGGAAGCAGGTAGTCGGCCAGGTCGACGTAATGGCGGATGAGGTCGCCCTTCGTGAGCCCGCTCTCGGGGAAGAAGACCTTGTCGAGATTCGTCACCTGGACGTCGTAGCGGCCGATCCGCATGGCGCGGAG
>CAVYBK010000007.1:0-30335 GCA_963766725.1 uncultured Actinomycetes bacterium | reverse complement strand
GAGGCTCAACGTCCTGAACGCACTTCAGTACGAATAAGCGCATCTGAGGGGCCCGGTTTCACGACCGGGCCCCTCTCTAGGCTTGCCGTGTGGAGAAGAGCAGGCTCGAGGCGTTCTCGGACGGCGTCTTCGCGATCGCGATCACGCTGCTCGTTCCGACTCGTCGTCCCCCACATCGAGGAGCACGGGGATCTCGGCCAGGCGCTGCTCGACCTCTGGCCGTCGTACCTCGCCTATGCGACGAGCTTCCTCACGATCGGGATCATGTGGATCAATCACCACACCGTGTTTCGCCAGCTCGGCGAGACCGACCACCGCTTCCTCTTCATCAACCTGGGGCTCTTGATGTGCATCTCGTTCGTGCCCTTCCCGACGACGTTGCTCGCCGACTACGCCTGGGGCGGGAACGGCGAGGCTGCGGCGCTCGCCTACGGGATCACGCTCACCATCACGGCGCTCTTTTTCACCCTGCTCTGGCGCTACGCAGCGTGGAACAACCGCCTGATCAGGCATGACGCCGACCCGCAGGAGGTGGACGGGATCTCGCGCGCCTTCCTGCCCGGGCCGTTCATGTACGGAGGCGCCACGCTCGTCGCGCTCATGAGCCCCGAGGCGAGCGCCGCTCTCTATCTCGCCGTGGCGGTCTTCTACGTCGGCTCGAGCTCGTTCTTTGGGCGCGAAGAAGCGGCCCTCTAGTACGGCGTCGGCGCGTCGCCGGCCAGCTCGACGGGGCGCTGCGAGCCGCTGAAGGCTCGCACGGTCCGGCGATCGCCTCGTCGACGTCGTTGGCTGAGATGTCGAGGTGCGTGAGCGCCCGGAGCACGTCCTTCCGGGCGGCAAACGAGAGCAGAACGCCTTCCGCGCGGAGCCGTGCGACGGCTTCGTCCGCGCTCAGGCCGAGCCGGGCCGCGTCGAGTTGCACGAAATTCGTCTCGACCTGGTCGACCTCGACGGGCAGGCCGGCTTCTGCCAGGCCCTCCGCGAGCCGGCGGGCGTTGGCGTGGTCCTCCGCAAGCCTGTCGACGTGGTGGTCGAGCGCATAGACGCCGGCGGCCGCCACGATCCCAGCCTGGCGCATCGCGCCTCCGAATAGGTGCTTGTAGCGCCGCGCCTTCGCCATGCGCTCCCGCGACCCAGCGATGACCGCTCCGAGCGGGCAGCCGAGCCCTTTGGAGAGGCAGAGCGTGACCGTGTCGAACTCGCGCCCGTACTCCGCTGCCGGAGTCCCGCTCGCGACCGCGGCGTTCATGAGCCGCGCGCCGTCGAGATGCACCGAGAGCCCGTGCGCCCGGGCCTCGGCGACCACCTCCTGGAGATGCCCGAGCGGCCAGACCCTCCGCCGCCGCCGTTGTGCGTGTTCTCGATGCAGACGAGCCTGGTCGGCGCCGTGTGCAGGTCGCCCGGTGGGTTGACCGCCTCGCGAACGTCCTCGGCGGTGAAGATCCCGTTTTGCGTCACGAGCGACTTCATCACGAGCCCGGAATGGACCGCCGGGCCGCCGAGCTCGTAGCGAAAGACGTGCGCCATCTCCTCGGCGATCACCTCGTCGCCGGGCTCCGTCAGCGTGCGGAGCGCGATCTGGTTCGCCATCGTGGCAGTCGGAGGAAGACCGCCTCCTCGTGGCCGAGGAGCTCCGCCGCGCGCTCCTCGAGCGCGATCACAGTCGGATCCTCGCGCTTCTGCTCGTCCCCGACCTCGGCATCGGCGATCGCCCGCCGCATTTCGGGCGTGGGCTGGGTCAGCGTGTCGGAGCGGAGGTCGACCACGGGGCTCAACGGTAGCTAAGCGAAAAACGTGTCGTTATCCGAGTACGGCGGCGCGCAGCAGCAGGCAACCGGCGCCCGCCGGGCCGGCGGTGATCCTGTGCCACGCGCCCGCCGGTACGAGGACCCCCTGCCGGCGCCGACCTCGCGCGAATCGCCTTCGACCTCCATCTCGCCTCGCCCTCGAGGAAGACGTAGATCTCCTCGACCTGGCGTGGTAGTGCCGCTGCGTGGACGCGCCGGGGTCGAGGCTCGCCTCGGCGACGTTCTGGTTCGCCGCACCGCCGAGCGCGGAGTCGAGCAGCACCCGGATCGTCGAGCCGTCCAGGGTCGTGAACGCCGGCCCGGCGGGCGGCGAGGCTCAACGTCCTGAACGCACTCCAGTACGAGTAAGCGCATCTGAGGGGCCCGGTTTCACGACCGGGCCCCTCTCTAGGCTTGCCGTGTGGAGAAGAGCAGGCTCGAGGCGTTCTCGGACGGCGTCTTCGCGATCGCGATCACGCTGCTCGTCCTCGAGATCGTCGTCCCCCACATCGAGGAGCACGGGGATCTCGGCCAGGCGCTGCTCGACCTCTGGCCGTCGTACCTCGCCTACGCGACGAGCTTCCTCACGATCGGGATCATGTGGATCAATCACCACACCGTGTTTCGCCAGCTCGGCGAGACCGACCACCGCTTCCTCTTCATCAACCTGGGGCTCTTGATGTGCATCTCGTTCGTGCCCGTTCCCGACGACGCTGCTCGCCGACTACGCCTGGGGCGGGAACGGCGAGGCTGCGGCGCTCGCCTACGGGATCACGCTCACCATCACCGCGCTCTTCTTCAACCTGCTCTGGCGCTACGCGGCCTGGAACAACCGCCTGATCAGGCATGACGCCGACCCGCAGGAGGTGGACGGGATCTCGCGCGCCTTCCTGCCCGGGCCGTTCATGTACGGAGGCGCCACGCTCGTCGCGCTCGTGAGCCCCGAGGCGAGCGCCGCTCTCTATCTCGCCGTGGCGGTCTTCTACGTCGGCTCGAGCTCGTTCTTCGGGCGCGAAGAAGCGGCCCTCTAGTACGGCGTCGGCGCGTCGCCGGCCAGCTCGACGGGGCGCTGCGAGCCGCTGAAGGCTCGCACGGTCCCGGCGATCGCCTCGTCGACGTCGTCGGCTGAGATGTCGAGGTGCGTGAGCGCCCGGAGCACGTCCTTCCGGGCGGCAAACGAGAGCAGAACGCCCTCCGCGCGGAGCCGTGCGACGGCTTCGTCCGCGCTCAGGCCGAGCCGGGCCGCGTCGAGTTGCACGAAATTCGTCTCGACCTGGTCGACCTCGACGGGCAGGCCGGCTTCTGCCAGGCCCTCCGCGAGCCGGCGGGCGTTGGCGTGGTCCTCCGCAAGCCGGTCGACGTGGTGGTCGAGCGCGTAGACGCCGGCGGCCGCCACGATCCCAGCCTGGCGCATCGCGCCTCCGAAGAGGTGCTTGTAGCGCCGCGCCTTCGCCATGCGCTCCCGCGACCCCGCGATGACCGCTCCGAGCGGGCAGCCGAGCCCTTTGGAGAGGCAGAGCGTGACCGTGTCGAACTCGCGCCCGTACTCCGCTGCCGGAGTCCCGCTCGCGACCGCGGCGTTCATGAGCCGCGCGCCGTCGAGATGCACCGAGAGCCCGTGCGCCCGGGCCTCGGCGACCACCTCCTGGAGATGCCGCGAGCGGCCAGACCCTGCCGCCGCCGCCGTTGTGGGTGTTCTCGATGCAGACGAGCCTGGTCGGCGCCGTGTGCAGGTCGCCCGGTGGGTTGACCGCCTCGCGAACGTCCTCGGCGGTGAAGATCCCGTGTTGCGTCACGAGCGACTTCATCACGAGCCCGGAATGGACCGCCGGGCCGCCGAGCTCGTAGCGAAAGACGTGCGCCATCTCCTCGGCGATCACCTCGTCGCCGGGCTCCGTCAGCGTGCGGAGCGCGATCTGGTTCGCCATCGTGGCAGTCGGGAGGAAGACCGCCTCCTCGTGGCCGAGGAGCTCCGCCGCGCGCTCCTCGAGCGCGATCACGGTCGGATCCTCGCGCTTCTGCTCGTCCCCGACCTCGGCGTCGGCGATCGCCCGCCGCATCTCGGGCGTGGGCTGGGTCAGCGTGTCGGAGCGGAGGTCGACCACGGGCTCAACGGTAGCTAAGCGAAAAACGTGTCGTCATCCGAGTACGGCGGCGCGCAGCAGCAGAGGAAGCGGGCGCCCTCGGGGCCGGCGATGATCCCGTGCCACGCGCCCGCCGGGATGAGGACGGCGTCGCCGGCGCCGACCTCGCGCGAATCGCCCTCGACCTCCATCTCGCCTCCGCCCTCGAGGAAGACGTAGATCTCCTCCGACCTGGCGTGGTAGTGGCGCTGCGTGGACCGGCCGGGATCGAGGCTCGCCTCGGCCAGGCTCTGGTTCGCCGCTCCGCCGAGCGCGGAGTCGAGCAGCACCCGGATCGTCGAGCCGTCGAGGGTCGTGAACGCCTCGGCGTCCTCGCGCGAACGGACTTCCATCATCAGCGCCGGCGGCGCTCGAAGCGCTCGCGCTGCCTGCGCTCGGCCTCCTCGATCTTCCCGAACGTCCGCCGCAGCCAGCCTCCCTGATCGAGGCGCTGGTCGAGCGCGGCGTTCCGCGCCGCGTGGTCGCGCGAGCGCTCGAGGAGAATCTCGCGGAGGTCCTCCTGTTCCTCGGGCCCGAGCTCCTCGGAGAACTCCGCGATCGCGCCCGCGAAGGCCTCGCCGTCGTGGCGCTCGCGGAGCACGTTGACGCGGTCCTCGATGTCTTGCCGGGACCAGACGCGCTCGGTCATGCGCCCTTCTGCGCCTCGACGGTCTCGCCCTCGGCCCGCTCGCCCCGAAGGTCGGGGTGCTGGTCGAAGCCGTACTTGACGATCGCCCGCTTCGCGGCCTTGACCTCGTCGAGGCGGCGGACGGGCCGGCGGTGCGGCGCCTCCTTCAGCATCTCCGGATCGCTCGCCGCCTCCTCGGCGATCTTCTCCATCGCGTCGCAGAACGCGTCGAGCGTCTCCTTCGGCTCCGTCTCGGTCGGCTCGATCATGAGCGCCTCGGGGACGATCAGCGGGAAGTAGATCGTCGGCGGGTGGAACCCGTAGTCCATGAGCCGCTTGGCCACGTCGAGCGCGTTCACCCCGTGGTCGCGCTTGAGGTTCCGCGCCGAGAGAACGAACTCGTGCATGCAGAGGCGCTCGAAGGGGAGGTCGTACGTGCTCTTCAGGCGGCTGAGCATGTAGTTGGCGTTCAGGACCGCGACCTCGGACATGCGCCGGAGCTCCGGTCCGTAGGCGCGGATGAAGGCGTATGAGCGGACGAAGACGCCGAACGGCCCTGTGTACCCGCGCACCTTCCCGATCGACTTCGGCCGGTTGTAGTCGAGCCGGAACTCCTCCCCGTCCTGCATGACCGTCGGCGCCGGCAGGAACGGCTCCAGGATGTCGCGCACGGCTACCGGGCCGCCGCCGGGCCCGCCGCCTCCGTGCGGCTGCGAGAACGTCTTGTGCAGGTTGATGTGAACGATGTCGAAGCCCATGTCGCCCGGCCGCGAGATCCCGCACACCGCGTTCAGGTTCGC
The DNA here is from genome assembly GCA_963766725.1 of uncultured Actinomycetes bacterium. Lineage (GTDB taxonomy): Bacteria > Actinomycetota > Thermoleophilia > Gaiellales > Gaiellaceae > DATEOR01. The sequence goes on along the minus strand of CAVYBK010000007.1, from coordinate 24,997 downwards.
CCCGTCGTAGTAGAGGAGCGCGCCCGCGCCGTGGAAGATCTCCGCGACCTCCTCGATGTGCTCGTCGAAGAGCCCGAGGGTCGAGGGGTTGGTCAGCATCAGGCCGGCGGTCTCCTCGTTCACCTTCGCGCGCAGGTCGTCCAGGTCGAGGTTGCCGCGCGCGTCCGTCTCGACCTTCTTCAGCTCGAACCCGGCCATCGTGACGCTCGCCGGGTTCGTCCCGTGCGCCGTGTCGGCGGTGATGACGAACTTGCGCTGCTCCGCCTCGCCGCGGTCGGCGAAGTACGCGCGCATGAGCATGAGCCCGGTCAGCTCTCCCTGCGACCCCGCGGCGGGCTGGAGCGAGACCGCGTGCAGGCCGCACACCTCGGCGAGGATCTCCTGCAGGCGCCACATGAGCTCGAGCGCGCCCTGCGCCCCGTCCTCCTCCTGCAGCGGATGGAGGTCGCGGAACCCCGGGAGCGCGACCACCCGCTCGTTGACCCGTGGGTTGTGCTTCATCGTGCAGGACCCGAGCGGGTAGAAGCCGGTGTCCACCCCGAAGGTGCGGTCGGCCAGAGCGGTGAAATGGCGGACGATCTCCGGCTCGGCGAGCTCGGGAAGGCGCGGCGGCTCGCCACGGCGGAGCTCCTCGGGCACCTCCGCCGGCGGGAGGTCGTAGCTCGGGAGCGTGCCGGCCCTGCGGCCGGCCTGCGACTTCTCGAAGATCAGCTTCACCCGGCGAGCACCTCCGCCAGGCGGTCGATGTCGCCTGGCGAGCGCTTCTCGGTCACGCAGACGAGCAGCGCGTCTTCCATTCCGGAGTAGTCGCGCTTGAGCGCGTAGCCCGGGTGGACGCCTTGCTCCCGCGCAGCGCGGATTGCCTCCTCGGCGGGACGTCCGGCGCGCACGGCAAACTCCTTGAACGTTGTCCGGTCAGGAAACACCAGTGGAAGCCCGAGTCGATCCTTCGCATACGCCGCGAGGCTCATGCAGGTCTCCCCCAGCTCGCGCAGTCCCTGTGGACCCAGCCACGAGAGGTGCGCCAACCCGGCGAGGGCGAGGAGTGTCTGGTTGGTGGTGATGTTGGAGGTCGCCTTCTCGCGGCGGATGTGCTGCTCGCGGGTCTGCAGGGTGAGGACATAGCCGCGTTCACCCGCGGTGTCGGTCGTCTCGCCGACGATGCGGCCCGGCATGCGCCGGATGTAGTCCGAGCGCGTGGCGATGAACCCATAGTGCGGCCCGCCGTACGACTGGTAGTTGCCGGCGCCCTGCCCTTCGCCGATCGCAATCGCGCAGCCGTAGCGCCCGGGCGCCTCGAGGACTCCGAGCGAGACCGGGTCGACGTGCGCCACGGCGAGGGCCTCGGCTTCGTTCGCGACCGCTGCGAGCTCGGGAGCCGGCTCGAGGCAGCCGAAGAAGTTCGGCTGCTGGAAGATGACGCAGGCAGCGTCTTCGGCCGCCTTGCGGACGTCGTCCGGGTCGGTGATCCCGTCGGTGTGCGGAACCTCGACGACCTCGAGGCCGAAGCCGGGCGCGTACGTCTTCACGACCTGCCGGACCTGCGGGTTCAATGCCTCCGCGAGGACGACCTTCGTCCGGCCGGTCGTGTGCTTCGCGACGTAGCAGGCGTCTGCGGCCACCGTCGTGCCGTCGTACCCCGAGGCGTTGGAGACGTCCATACCGGTGAGCTCGCAGATCACCGTCTGGTACTCGAAGATCGCCTGGAGGACGCCCTGGCTCATCTCCGGCTGGTACGGCGTGTACGCGGTCAGGAACTCGCCGCGGGCGAGGATCGCGTCCACGATCGCGGGCACGTAGTGGTCGTAGATCCCCGCGCCGAGGAACGAGAGCTCCCGGCCGGTGTGGGCATTCCTCCCCGCAAGCTCTTCGAGATGGGCGACGAGCTCCGGTTCCGAGAGCGCCGGCTCGAGATCGAGCGGCCGGTCGAGGCGGACTCTCTCGGGGATGTCCTGGAAGAGCTCGTCGATGGACGAGACCCCGATTGCGGCGAGCATCGCCTCCTGGTCGGAGTCCGTGAGCGAGAGGTAGCGCACGCTACTGCTCTTCGAGAAGGGCCCTGTACGCCGCCACGTCGAGGAGCCCGTCGGCCTCGCCCGGATCGCTGAGCCGGATCTTGATCAGCCACCCGTCGCCGTACGGGTCGTCGTTCACCTTCTCCGGCTCCTCCAGCACCATCTGGTTCACCTCGGTCACCTCGCCGGTGAGCGGCGAGATGAGGTCGGAGACCGCCTTGACGGACTCGACCTCGCCGTAGCTCTCGTCCGCCGCGACCGAGGCGCCCTCCGCGGGCGGCTCGAAGTGGACGAGCTCGCCGAGGGCGTCCTGCGCATACCACGTGATGCCGACGACGGCCGTGTCGCCGTCGACGCGCGCCCAGTCGTGCTCGCGGTGGTACCTGAGGTTTTCCGGATACGACTCGTCGGCAGCCAATTACTCCTCCCGTTTGTAGATCGGCTTCTTCACGATATGAGCAGCGCGAGGCCTCCCGCGGAGGTCGACGGTCATCGTCGTCTCGGGGGCGGCACGCGCGGCGTCGACGTACGCGAGCCCGACGCCCTGGTCGAGCATCGGCGAGAGCGAGCCCGACGTGACCGTCCCGCCCTCCTCGATCGCCATGCCCTGCCGTGGGATTCCTTTGTCGTCCATGACGAAGGCGACGAGCTTCTCGGGGGTGCCCTCCTCCTTTTGACGGCGCAGCACCTCGACGCCGGTGAACTCCTTGTCGAGTGCACAGGCCCAGCCGAGGCCGGCTTCGATGGGCGTCCGCTCGGGCGAGATGTCGTTTCCGTGCAGCGGGTAGCAGACCTCGAGGCGAAGGGTGTCGCGCGCGCCGAGGCCGCAGGGGACGATGCCTGCGTCGAGGATCGCGTCCCAGAGCGCGACTGCGTCGTCGGGCGCGCAGCCGAGCTCACAGCCGCGCTCCCCGGTGTAGCCGGTGCCGGCGATGAGGCAGCGCACTCCGAGGACGTCACCCTCGCGGAAGGTGAACGGCGCCACATCGATGCCGAGCCGCGGCAGAGCCTCGGGCCCCTGGACCGCGAGAAGCGCCCACTCCGCGGAGACGTCCTCGGTCTCGGAGAGAGCGGCGTGATCGGGTTCGACATTCGAGGCGTTCACGACGAGGAGGTAGTCGTCGGTGCCGCGCCGATAGGCGATGAGGTCGTCGACGATCCCGCCCAGGTCGTTGGTGAGCAGCGTGTACTGCGCGTCGCCGTCTCCCGCCTTGTCGAGGTCGTTGGAGAGCCGCGCCTGCAGATAGTCGTGGGCGCCGTCCCCCGAGATCTGCAGCTGTCCCATGTGCGAGACGTCGAACACACCTGCAGACGTCCGCACCGCGCGGTGCTCGCCCACGATGGACGTGTACTGCACCGGCATCTCCCAGCCGGCAAACGGGACGAGGCGCGCGCCGAGAGCGGCGTGGCGCTCGTACAGAGGCGTGCGCCGGAGCGTCTGCACCGGAGCGGATCCTACCGCTAACCGACCGGCCTGAAGCGCGCCGTGAAGTGGCGCAGCACGGGCGCCTCGGAGGTCATCTCGAGGCCGCGCACCGAGCCCGGGTCCGCGACCACCACGGCAGCCGCGTCCCCCGCCTGCTCGAGCTGGCGGGAGCTGTAGACCCGCCGCGGGACGGCGAGGCGCACGAGCTCGAGCGGAGGCACGCGGTTCTCCCCGCTCAGCGGGTCGCGCCCGGCCATGACCGAGCCGATCTCGACCCCGCGCACGCCGCCGGCGAGGTAGAGCGCGCATGTGAGCGCCTGGGCGGGGAACTGGGCCGCTGGAATCTCCGGAAGCATCCGGCCCGCGTTGAGATAGACGGCGTGCCCGCCGACCGGCTTGAGGATCGCGGCACCCTGCTCCTCGAGCACCGCGCCGAGGTAAGCGACCTGCTCGATTCGGTGGCGGAGGTAGTCCTCGCCGAGAACCTCCCTGAGCCCGACCGCGATCGCCTCGAGGTCGCGTCCGGCCAGGCCGCCGTAGGTGGGGAACCCCTCGAAGACGATCCCGCGGTCCTGGAGCCGCTTGAAGAAGACCTCGTCCTCGCGGATGGCGACGAAGCCGCCGATGTTCGCGATCGCGTCCTTCTTCGCGCTCATGAGGACGCCATCCGCCTCGGAGAGCATTTCGCGGACGACGTCCGGCAGCGACGTGTCTCGCGTACCCCTCCTCGAGCTCGCGGATGAACCAGGCGTTCTCGGCGAAGCGCGCGATGTCGAGCACGAGCTTCTTCGAATGCTCCCGCGCGAGCCGGGCGACCTCGCGGATGTTGGCCATGGAGACCGGCTGGCCGCCGCCCGCGTTGTTCGTCAGCGTCAGCATCACGATCGAGACGCGCTCGCCGTCCTCACCGGCAAGCAGGTCCGCGAGCGCGTCGGTGTCCATGTCGCCCTTGAACGGGACATCGAGATCCGGGTCGAGGGCAGCGGCGACGGGCAGGTCGAGCGCGATGCCCTCCCTCACTTCGATGTGCGCGCGCGTCGTGTCGAAGTGCGCGTTGGACGGGACGATCTCGCCGGGGTCGATCACCGCGCCGAAGAAGACGCTCTCGGCTCCGCGGCCCTGATGCGCGGGGACGACGAGCGGGAAACCGAGGACGTCGTTCACCGCTTCGCGGAAGCGGTCGAAGCTTCGCGAGCCGGCGTAGGACTCGTCCCCCTGGATGAGGGCTGCCCACTGCGCCTGGCTCATGGCGCCGGTGCCCGAGTCGGTCAGGAGGTCGAGCTCGACGTCCGCTGCGGCGAGCTGGAAGACGTTCCACCCCGCCGCGTCGAGCGCGCGCTCACGCTCGGCGCGCGTGGTCGAGCGGATGGGCTCGACCATCTTGATCCGAAACGGTTCGCGGGGCGGTCGCATCCACCGCCGAGCGTATGGCAGGTGCTATCGGCGGCGCAGGAAGGACGGCACTTCGAGCACGTCCGCGGGGACGTCGAAGCCACCGCTCACGGGCTCCCGCTCGCGGTCGAGCTCGAGGTCCTCGCGCTCGCGCCGGTCACGGCGAAGCGCCCGGTCGAAACCCGTCGCGATCACGGTGACGCGCACCTTCCCGTGCATGCCCTCGTCGATCACGGCGCCGAAGATGACGTTCGCGTTCAGGTCGGCCGCGCCCGTCACGACCTCGGCGGCCTCGTTCACCTCGAAGAGGCCGAGATCGGATCCGCCCGTGATGTTGAGCAGGATGCCGGTCGCGCCCTCGACCGAGGCCTCGAGGAGCGGAGACGACACGGCCGCGCGCGCTGCCTCGGCCGCACGGTTCTCGCCCTCCGCCTCGCCGATGCCCATGAGGGCCGAGCCGGCGTCGGTCATGATCGTTCGCACGTCCGCGAAGTCGAGGTTGACGAGCCCGGGCACCGTGATGAGGTCGGTGATGCCCTGCACGCCCTGGCGGAGGACCTCGTCGGCCATCCGGAACGCCTCGACGACCGATGTCCTCTTCTCGACGACCTGCAGCAGCCGGTCGTTCGGGATGATGATCAGCGTGTCGACCTTCTCGCGGAGCTTGGCGATTCCGTTCTGAGCCTGCTCGGCGCGCTTGCGGCCCTCGAAGTTGAACGGCCGCGTGACGACGCCGACCGTCAGCGCCTTCAGATCCTCGTTGGCGATCTCCGCGATGACCGGCGCCGCACCCGTTCCGGTGCCGCCGCCCTCGCCCGCGGTGATGAAGACCATGTCCGCGCCCTTGAGCGCTTCCTTGATCTCGTCCTTCGACTCGAGCGCAGCTTCCTCGCCGACCTCGGGATCGGCCCCGGCCCCGAGCCCGCGCGTGCGGTGGGTGCCGATGTGGAGCTTCTGCTCGGCCTCCGACATGAGCAGCGCCTGCGCGTCGGTGTTCACGGCGACGAACTCGCAACCGCGCAAACCCGCCTCGATCATCCTGTTTACGGCGTTCGTTCCGCCGCCGCCGGCACCGACGACCTTGATGACGGCGAGATAGCTCCCGGACTGGTCTCTCACCTTTGGTTCCTCTCCTCGTTCCTCAAGCTCATCTTGAGCGTGCGCCTGAGAGTACGTCCGCTTTCGAGGTATGTCAAACCGGTATTTGCAGGGAAGAAGCCGTTATACCCTAACCCTCAACCTGAGACTAGAGGGTTGGTGGAAGCGACTGGTCGATCTGGCAACGTGACGTCGAGATACGCGAGAGCGTCCCGTTCCTCGTAGCCGAGCTTCCGCAGAACCAGTGCCGCAACGCGCAGTTTCGTCCCCACGTCGACGGGCTCGCCCAGGAGCAGCAACGGACGCGTCTCCCCCTCGCCGGCGAGGACGAAGGTCAGCTCGCCGTCTGCGAGACTCGCCGAGTGGATCGGGAGCCGCATTCGCTTCGGGGCCTCGGAAAGTGCTGCGAGGACGGTCTTCGTCCCCTCGTCGGCGACGAACTCGCCGGCAACGAGCGGAGCCTCGGGGAGGTAGCGCAGGCGTGGAAGGTCCGGCGCCTCGGCGGCGCTCGTCGGGCCGATGACGCGTCCGCGCGCGGAGACGATCCAGAGGTTCGAGGCCTGCTTCACGACAGCCACCGGCTCCTCCGTCACGACCACGAGGCGGAGCGTGTGCGGGAATGCGCGGTCGTAGGTGACCGACTGCACCGAGGGGAGCGCCTCCAGGCGGCGGACGACCGCGTCGCCGTCGAGTGAGACGAGGCTTGTCCCGCGCGTCTCCTCGAGGGACTCCAGGATCGCCCGGCGCACGTTTGCGGGCACGCCTTCGACCTCGACGGTTCGAAGCGCGAACACTGGCGTCTCCCGGGCTCCGAGGTAAAGGAGCCCGAGCAGCGCGACGACGCAGGCGCCGACCAGCACAGCACGGCGCCACGGCCCCGCTGAGCGCGGGAACGCTGCGTGGGCGCGCGAGTGCAAGAGCCGGTTGCCGGGCCATACCCGACAATTCGGCGCCGCGGCGTGCCGTCCTACCCGACGGGCGGGATCTCGATCGCGCCGAGGAGTTGCACCTCGGGCTCGAGAGTGACGCCGTACTGCTCGCGGGCCCGCCGCCGTGCTTCGGCGATCAGCGCCACGGCGTCCGCTGACCTCGCCTCGCCTGCGTTCTCGATGAAGTTCGCGTGCTTGGGCGAGATCTGCGCGCCGCCGATTCGGAACCCGCGCAGGCCGCACGCCTCGAGCATCCGCCCCGCGGTCAGCTCGTGCTCCGGGTTCTTGAACACGCTGCCGAAGGTGCGCTTGTTCGTGGGCTGTGCGTCCTTCCGCTGCTTCTGCATCCCGGCGACGATTTCCTTGATCTCCGCTTCCGGCCTCGTCACGCCCTGGAACTCGGCTGCCGCGACGACCTGGCCCGGCTCGAGCGCCGAGCGCCGGTAGCTGAGGCCGAGCTCCTCGGGTGAGCGCCATGCCGCGCCGTCGGCGTCCGCCACCTGCGCGCGCACGAGGATCGACGCGATGTCGCCGCCGTAGGCTCCCGCGTTCATCTTCACGCCGCCGCCGACGGTGCCCGGGATGGCGCACACGAACTCGAGGCCGCCCAGATTCGCAGCGCGGGCGCGATGGAGGCAGACGGCGAGAGGCGCACCGGCCCCGGCGAGCAGCAGGCCCGCCTCGACGTGCGCGGACGCAAGCTCGCCGCCGAGCTTCACGACAAGCCCCGGATAGCCGTCGTCGGCCGCGAGAAGGTTCGATCCGAGCCCGACCGCGGCCACCGGAAGCTCCTCCTCGCGCGCCCGGGCCAGCATCCCCACGAGCTCGTCCACCGTTCCAGGGTTGCCGAGCCGGTGGGCAGGCCCGCCGGTGCCGAGGGTCGTGTACTTCGAGAGCGGCACGCCTTCGTGAAGGTTCATCGCAGCCGTTCCTCGATGAGCGGAAGCGCGGAGTCGACGTCGCCCGCCCCGATCGTGAGCACGAGGTCGCCCGGCCGGGCGAACGAAGCGATGAGCGCCGCGGCGTCGCGAAGCTCCGGCGCCCAGCCGACGCGCATGCCCGGCCTGACCTCGGAGAGCCGGTCGACCACGAGCTTGCCCGTCACTCCGGAGATGGGCTCCTCGCGGGCGGGATAGATCTCGGTGACACAGGCGATGTCGGCGCGCGCCAGCGCTTCGGCCAGGTCGTCGGCGAGGTGGAGCGTGCGCGAGTAGAGGTGCGGCTGGAAGAGCGCGAGCACGCGGCCGCCGTCCACGAGCGCCCGCGCCGTCTCGAGGGTCGCCGCGATCTCCGCGGGATGGTGGCCGTAGTCGTCGTAGAGCCGGATGCCGTTCACCTCCGCGGCGAGGTCGAAGCGGCGGTGCGCGCCGGTGAACTCGGCGAGCACGCGCTCCGCGTCGGCGCGAGGCACGTCCACCGCCTCGAGGGCGGCGAGCGCGCAGGCGGCGTTCAGGCGGTTGTGCTCGCCCGGCACGGCCAGCTTGAAGTCCACGGGCTCGAGATCTCGACCCCAGATCACGGTCTCGATTCCGCCCGCCCACGTCTCGAAGGCCTCCGCGAGCTCGGCGTCCGAGCCGAAGGTCGTGTGGTGGTCGAGCTCGACGTTCGTCACGACAGCGACAGTCGCGGGAAGCGCGAAGACGCTTCGGTCCGACTCGTCTCCCTCGACGACGAGCCAGCCGCTCCCGGCCCTCGCGTTGCCGCCGAGCTGCGGTATCTCACCGCCGATGAGGAACGACGGGTCGCGGCCGAGCCGGTCGAGCACGAAGGCGATCATCGCGGTGGTCGTCGTCTTGCCATGTGCGCCGGCGACGACGATGGAGTCCGCGAGGCCGACGAGCTCGGCGACGAGCTCGGCGCGAGGACGCTCCCTCAACTCGCCCGGCGAAGGCGGTCGAGACGAAGGCCTCCGCGTCGGCCGGAGCCTCGGGCGGGCCGTCCGAGATCTCCACCGGGATTCCGGCGGCGCGCACGCCTTCGAGGTACGGGGTCTCGCGCCGGTCCCACCCGCTCACGTCCGCACCCCACGCCTTCGCCAGGATCCCGTAGCCGCTCATCCCGGCGCCGCCGATTCCCGCCAGCCAGATCTTCCGGCCGCTAAGAGGCAAGGCGCAGGAGCTCCTTCGCGATGTCGTCGGCGGCATGCGGGCGCGCGAGGGACTTCATCGCCTCACCCATCCGTCTGCAGGCGCTCCGGGTCTGCCAGAAGCTCCTCGACCTGCCGGCGCAGGTCGAGCTCCGGCTCCGGCACGACGACGGCGCCTCCACCGCGCTCGAAGTAGCGGGCGTTCTCGGTCTGGTGGTCGGCGGTCGCGTGCGGGTACGGGACGAGCAGCGCCGGCCGTCCGGCCGCGGCGATCTCCCAGACCGAGCCGCCGGCGCGGGCAACAACGAGGTCGGCCGCAGCGAGCGCGGCGCCGAAATCGTCGGTGAACGGAAGCAGCCGGTACTCGCGGCGCGCGACCCGGTCCGCGAGCGCGGGATAGTCGCGCTCGCCGGCCAGGTGCAGCACGGCCGCGGCGGAGCTGCCGAATGCCTCGAGCGCAGCTTCGTTGAGCCGCTGCGCACCCTGGCTCCCACCGAAGACGAGGACGACGGGCCCCTTCTCCGGAAGCTCGAAACGGCGACGGGCTTCCACCCGGTCGCCCGGCTGCGAGCGCGCCGGGATCGGCCGGCCGACGACCTGGTACTTCGGCGGCTCGTGTCCCTCGACCGGATAGGCGAGGAACACGACCTTGGCGAACGGCGCCGCCAGACGGTTCGCCAGCCCGAGGTGGGCATCCGCCTCCGAGAGTGCGGCGGGGATCCGCATGCTTCCCGCTGCGAGCACCATTGGCCCCGCGACGTAGCCGCCTCCGCCGAGGACGACGTCGGGACGGCGCCTGCGCAGGATCCGGACACAGGCGGGAACCGCGGTAGCCGCGCGGCCGAGTGCTTTCGCCAGGCGCACGCTTACCTCCCGCGGAAAGCCCTCGACGCCGAAGACGTCGAGCTCGTAGCCAGCGTCGCGCACCAGCCGCGAATCGGCGTTCGACGCGAAGGTGACCTCCGCGCCGAGCCTCCTAAGCGACTCGGCGACGGCGAGTGCCGGAAGCACGTGTCCGGCGGTTCCGCCGGCCGCGATCAGGCACTTCGGTTTCCCGGACGACGGCATGGTTCGACGCGATGTTAAGGAGGATGCCCACGGCGGCGAGGCCGACCACCAGGCTGGAGCCCCCGTAGGAGACGAAAGGAAGCGGAATCCCGGTCAGCGGCGCGATGCCCATGACCGCGCTCACGTTCACGGCGGCCTGCCCGCAGATGAGCGCCGTGATCCCCGCTGCGAGCCGCTTGCCGAAGGGATCACGGCAGTGCAGCGCGATGTTGAAGCCGGCGTAGGCGAAGACCGCGAACGCGGCAATGACCCCCATCGCGCCGATGAGCCCGAGCTCCTCGCCGACGATGGCGAAGATCATGTCCGTCGACGCCTCGGGCAGGTAGTAGATCTTCTGCACGCTTTCGCCGAGGCCGACTCCGAAGAAGCCGCCGGAGCCCAGGGCGATCATCGACTGGACGGACTGAAAGCCGGCGCCCTGCGGGTCGTGCCAGGGATCGAGGAAGCTGAAGATGCGTTCGCGGCGGTACGGCTCGAGCCAGATGGCGAGGAGGACGACGCTGGTCGCGATTCCGGCCGCCGAGGCGAGGAGCCGAAGCCGCGTGCCGGAGACGACGAGGATCGCCGAGACCATGATCGCGATCGCGATCGCCGTGCCGAGGTCGGGCTCGATCAGGATCAACGCGCACGCGAGCCCCACGACGACGCCGATCGGCTTGGCGAGCTCGCCGAGGGTGCGCGGCGCCGGCCTCCGGGCGAGAAGTGCCGCAGTCCAGAGCGCGAGCACGAGCTTGGCGAGCTCGGACGGCTGGAAGTTCATGAAGCCGATCGGGATCCAGCGGCGCGCGCCGTTGACGGCGGTGCCGATCGCGAGCACGGCCACCAGGAGGACGAACGTTACGGCGAGGAGCGGTTGCGTGGCGTGGCGCAGCCGGTGGAAGTCGAAGCGAGAGAGGATGACGAGCGCAACGAGGCCCATCACGGCGTAGATCGCCTGGCGCTTCAGGTAGTAGGACGGTGCGTCCGCGGAGAGAAGAGCGCGTGCCGAGCTGGCGCTGTAGACCATCACCAGCCCGAACGCGACGAGGCCCAGCGTGACGAGGACGAGGAGGTGGTACTCGAGGTGGCTTCCGCCGGGCCGCTTCACAGCGCCTCGACGAGCTCGCGGAAGCGCTCTCCCCGCTCCTCGAAGTCGCGGAACTGGTCGTAGCTCGCACACGCGGGCGACAGGAGGACGACCTCCCCCGGATCGGCGTCGCGGAACGCGTCCTTGACGGCGGTCGGCAGATCGCGCGAGTACGTGAAGCGGACTCCCTCGGCCGCAAGCGCCTCGGCGATCTCGTCTGCCGAGTCACCGATCAGGTACGCCTGGGCCACGCCCGAGGCGGCGGCCCGCTTGGCGAGTCGCGCGAACGGGATTCCCTTGCGGCTTCCGCCAAGGATCAGGCGGATTCCCGGCGGGTAGGCGGAGAGGGCGCGCTCGGCGGCCTCCGGATTCGTCGCCTTGGAGTCGTTCACGAAGCGAACTCCGGCCACCTCGCGGACGAGCTCGAGGCGGTGCGGAACTCCCGCGAACGCGGAGAGGGCGGCGGCGATGACGTCGTCAGCGATCCCCGCGGCGCGTGCGGCGGCGGTCGCCGCGGCGGCGTTCTCGCGGTTGTGATCGCCGGGGATGGACGGCTCGGCCGGCAACTCGTCCTCGAGCGAGAACTCGATCCGCCGGGCCTCGCCCGGGATCGTGCCGAAGCCGCGTGGGACGACGGCGACGTCCTCGGCGGTCTGGTTCTCGAAGATCCGGAGCTTGGCGGCGCGGTAGTCCTCGAAGGTCTCGTGCCGGTCGAGGTGGTCCGGCGCCAGGTTGAGCAGGATCGCGATGTGCGGTCGGAAGGTGTCGACGTCCTCCAGTTGGAAGCTCGAGAGCTCGCACACGATCCAGGCTCCTTCGCCCAGCGCGCCGTCGAGCCCGGTCAGCGGGCGGCCGACGTTCCCGGCCACGGCCACGTCCTTGCCGGCGGCGCGGAAGATGTCTCCGAGGAGCTCGCTCGTGGTCGTCTTGCCGTTCGTCCCGGTGACGCCGAGTATCGGGTTGGCCAGGAGCCGGAAGCCGAGCTCGACCTCGCTCCAGACGGTCACCCCACGCTCTCGCGCAGCGGCTGCCAAGGGAGCCACCGGAGGTACGCCTGGGCTTTTCACAAGCAGGTCCACGCCGTCGAGAAGCTCGGGGTCGTCCGCGCCGAGGACGACTTCGACACCTGCCTCGCGAAGCCTCCCCGCGTCGACGTCCTCCCGCCGGTCGACCCCGACGACGTGCACGCCTCGCCGCGCCAGCGCGAGCGCCGCCGCCTCGCCCGAACGGGCGAGGCCGAGGACGAGCGCCTTGTCAGGAAGCCAAGTTATTGAAGTTGGAGAAGTAGGCGTAATAGAGGACGAACCCACACGCGCAGAGGATCGCGGTCGCGATCCAGAAGCGCACCATGATCCGGGTTTCCGACCAGGCCTTCATCTCGAAGTGGTGGTGGAGCGGCGCCATGAGGAAGATGCGGCGCCCGAGCCACTTGTAGGTGAGGACCTGCAGGATCACGGAGAGTGCCTCGACGAGGAAGATGCCGCCGATCAGGAGGAGGAGCAGCTCGGTCTTCGTCATGATCGCGAAGGCCGCGAGCGCGCCTCCCAGGCCCATCGAGCCCGTGTCGCCCATGAAGACCTGGGCCGGGAAGGCGTTGTACCAGAGGAATCCGATCGAAGCCCCGATCAGGCTCGCGCCGAGGATGGCGAGGTCGAGGTCGATCGGGTCGGCCGGCGCGCCGCGCCGCACCGCGGTCAGGGCGGCGACCAGGCTCATCGCCGTGTAGGTGAGAATCGCGATCGTGGTCGTGCCGGCGGCGAGGCCGTCGATCCCGTCGGTGAGGTTCACCCCGTTGGCCGCGCCCGCGATGATGAAGAAGGCGAGCACGTACCAGGCGTAGGAGAGGGGCACGTCCACGTCGATCAGGGGCACGTAGACGGAGGTCGAGAAGCCACGGTCGGACACGACTAGGCCGACGATGACCGTGATCCCCGCAAGCCAGACGAGCTTCCAGCGGCCGGCGAGGCCCAGCGAGCGGCGACGGGCGATCTTCGTCCAGTCGTCGACGAAGCCGATGGCCGCGCAGCCGAGCGTGACGAAGAAGGCCGTCAGCGCCGGCAGGGTGTGCTTCGAGAAGGCGAGAAAAGGGATCGCCATTGCGAGCATGATCAGAAGGCCGCCCATGGCCGGCGTGCCGCGCTTCACCACGTGCCCCTGCGGCCCGTCCTCCCTGATCTGCTGCCCGAACTCGTTGCGCCGCAGGAACTCGATGAACTTGGGGCCCGCGACGATCGAGATGACCATCGAGATGAGCCCCGCGAGAAGGACCTGAACCACGCGCGGAGACTAGCTTCGAGCCGGGACGACGGCGACGGCTTCCCCGATCGCCTCGAGCCCCATGGAGCGTGAGCCCTTGACGAGCACGCAATCGCCCGGCTGCAGCAGCTGCCGCAACGCGGTGAGCCCGGCCTCGACCGTCGGGGCCCAGCGCACCGTCGGCACGCCGCGCGCTCCTTCGACGTAGCCGCGGGCAAGCGGACCGACCGCGACGAGCACGTCCACACGGGCACGTGCCGCGGCGGCTCCGACCTCTCGGTGGTACGACGCGGCGCCGGGCCCGAGCTCGGCCATGTCGCCCAGCACCGCAACCTTCCGATGATCACCGGCGCGCTCGGCCAGGTGTTCGAGGGCGGCCGCCATCGAGAGCGGGTTGGCGTTGTAGCAGTCGTTGATGAGGATGCCCCCCTCCGGGAGCGAGACCTCCTCCCCGCGCAGGCGCGAGAGCTGGACATGGCGCGCCCCGCGCCCCGCCTTCCCGAGCGGCAGGCCGAGCGCGTGGTAGGCGGCGAGCGCGGCGAGCGCGTTCGTGGCGTTGTAGCGGGAGGAAAAGCTGAACTCGAGGGTGAGCGGCCGTCCGAACGCGGTCACCTTGAGGCGGGCCTGTCCGTCGTGGGCCGCGAAGTAGGTGAGCGAGACGTCGCCGCCCTCACCGAAGCGGTAGATCTCGATGTCGGTCCGCGTCAGGTACGGCTCGAGGTAGGGCTGGTTCGCCGGGACGACGGCCGTCCCGCCCGGCGACAGCGCCTCGATCAACTCCGCCTTCGCCTGCGCGACGCGCTCGATCGAGCCGAGGAGCTCGAGGTGGACGGGGCCGACCGCCGTGATGATCCCCACGTCCGGGCGCGCGACCTCGCAGAGCTCGGCGATCTGCCCGAGGCCGCGCATGCCCATCTCGACGACCGCGACCTCGGTATCCGGCTCGAGCTTGCAAAGAGTCAGCGGAAGTCCCACCTCGTTGTTCTGGCTTCCCTCGGCCGCCACGGTGCGCGCATGCGGCCGGCAAAGCCCGGCGAGGATGTCCTTGGTCGAGGTCTTCGCGGTCGAGCCCGTGACGGCGACGACCTTCGCATTGCTCCGCGAGCGGACCTCGCGCGCGATCCCGGCGAGGGCGGTGAAGGCATCCTCCGGGAGAAGCGCTGCCGCGGCGCCGGCCTCCAGGGCGTCCTCCGCGAAGTCGACGCCGCGCCCGACCGCGACGAAGAGGTCGCCAGGCTCGACGCGCCTCGAGTCGATGGTCACGCCGGTGACGGCGTCGCCGGCCCCGGGTCTCAGCTCGCCCGTGGCGACGCGGCCGATCTCCTCGAGGGTCAGCGGGATCATGCCCGGGCCGCCAGCCGGCGCAGGGTCTCGCGCGCGACCTCCCGGTCGTCGAAGGGGACGATCCGGTCGGCGAACTCCTGTCCCTGCTCGTGGCCCTTGCCGGCGATGACGACGACGTCCCCCTCCCCGGCCCGCTCGAGCGCGGATGCGATCGCCGCCTCGCGGTCCGGTTCGACCTCCGGATCGCCTGACATCCCGGCGACGATCTCGTCGATGATCGTCTGTGGGTCTTCGCTCCGCGGGTTGTCGGACGTGACGATCGCCGAGTCGGCGAGGCGGGCGACGACGTCGCCCATGAGCGGCCGCTTGCTCCTGTCGCGATCGCCGCCGCAGCCGAAGACGCAGACGAGGCGGCCGGCCGTGATCTCGCGCGCCTCTGTGAGGACATTTTCGAGCGCCTCCGGGGTGTGCGCGTAGTCGACGAGGACCGTGAACGGCTGACCCTCGTCCACGGCCTCGAAGCGGCCTGGAACCCCGGTGACGTGCTCCACGCCGGTCGCGATCGCCTGCGGCTCGATCCCGAGGACGCGTGCGGCCTTCACCGCTCCGAGGACGTTCTCGACGTTGAAGCGGCCGCGGAGTCTCGTCTCGAGCGGAATGCCGTCGACGACGAAGCGGGCGCCGCCGGCGGTCAGCTCCAGGTCCTGGGCGTCCGCGAGCTCGAAGGTCACCGGCTCCTCGCCGATGTCACGGAGCTCCTGGGCGAGCCGCCGGCCATGCGCGTCCCCGATGTTGACGACCGCAGGAGGCCTGCGTCCATCCAGGTCAGGCTCGGTGAAGAGCCGGCGCTTGGCGTCGTAGTACTCCTCCAGCGTCCCGTGGAAGTCGAGGTGGTCCTGGCTCAGGTTCGTGAAGACGAGGACCGCGAAGCGGATCCCGAGCAGGCGCTTCAATGCGGAGCCGTGGGAGGTGGCCTCCATGGCGGCGCTTTTGTCCCCGGCGTCGAGCATCTCGCGCAGGAGGCGCTGGACGTCGATCGCCTCGGAGGTCGTCCGCACCGCGGCGCGCCGCTCGCCGCCGACCCGGTTCTCGATGGTGCCGAGGAGACCCGGGCGCCGGCCGCCCGCGGCAAGGATGGCGAAGACGAGAAACGCGGTCGTCGTCTTCCCGTTCGTCCCCGTGATCCCGGCGATCTCGAGCTCGCGCGTCGGGTGGCCGAAGAACGCGTCGGCCGCAAGGGCCATCGCCTCGCGGGCGTCCGCGACGACGAGCTGCGGCACCGTCAGGTCGAGGTCGCGCTCGACGATCAGTGCGGCGGCCCCGTCGGCGACCGCCTGGGGTGCGTAGTCGTGCCCGTCCGCCTTCATCCCGGGGACGCAGACGAAGAGAGCCCCCGGAGTCACGCGCCGTGCGTCGTAGGCCAGGTCGGTGACGTCGACGGGGGCCGGGTTCGCGGTGCGCGTGGCGTGCACGGCGTGGGCCAGGAGCTCGAGGTCGATGGGGCCGGATTCTAGCAACGGGCGCTCTGTGTCTGGATGGATCGAGCGTCTGAAAAACCGCTCTTTTGCACGGATATTCTGACCTTCCGCGTGCCACACGCGCACTTCTCACCGTTAGGATCGAAGTGGAGGGAGGCCCGCGGCGGCCCCGGCTAGTCGGGCGGAATCTCGAGGTATTGCAGGGCGAACTTGGCGATCTCGGCGAATGCCGGTGCCGCCACGACCCCGCCCCAGATGGCCCCGCGCGGCTCGTCCACCGTCACGAGAATGACGAGGCGCGGCTCCTTCGCGGGCACGAAGCCGACGAACGAAGCCACGTAAGCCGACGTCGAGTATCCGCCCGCACCGTCGGGCTTCGCCGCCGTTCCCGTCTTCCCCGCGATCCGGTAGCCGGGGATCTGCGCCGCGGTGCCCGACCCCTCCTCGACGACCTCGCGCAGCATGTGGCGCACCTCGTCAGCGGTCTTCGTGGAGACGACCCGTCGCCGCACCGGCTGCACCCGCTCGCCGCTCCCGACCCGGTCGACGAGATGCGGCTCGATGAGGACGCCCCGGTTCGCAATCGCGCCGTAGGCCGCGATCATCTGCACCGGCGTCACCGCGATGCCCTGGCCGATGGGGACGTTGCCGATCGTCGAGCCCGACCATTCCTCGGGCGCGAGAACGATGCCCTTGCTCTCGCCCGGAAAGTCGATCCCCGTCGGCCGGCCGAAGCCGAAGCGGTGGATCCAGTCGTTGACCCGGGTCTGGCCCAGTGCCTCCGCGATCGTGACGACGCCGACGTTGGACGAGCGCGAGAGGATCTGGTCGGTCGTCATCGTCTGCGTCCCGCGCGGCTCGGCATCGTGGATCTTGCGGTCGGCAACCTGGATCTCGTAAGGCAGGGTGAACTTCGTCGCCGGCGTCACGAGGCCGGTCTCGAGCGCGCCCGAGATCGTCACGATCTTGAACGTCGACCCCGGCTCGTACGTGTCCGTGACGGCGCGGTTTCGCTGCCGGTCCTGCGAGATGTCGGGGAACTTGTTCGCGTCGTAGCCGGGGTCGTTCGCGATCGCCAGGATCCCGCCCGTGCGCGGATCCATCACGATTGCACTCGCGGACTTGGCGGCCCACCGCGTCCGCGTCTCTTCGAGCACGCGCTCGACCTGGCTCTGGATGGAGTGGTCCAGCGTCAGGTAGACGTTTTTGCCGTCGCTTCCCGGCTTCGAGTCGACGACCTGAAGGGTCCGCCCGAAGGGGTCCTTGACGATGGTCTTCTCGCCGCGTGTGCCGGTGAGCGTCTTGTCGAGCTCGAGCTCGAGACCGGCGAGGCCCTTGTTGTCGACGCCCGCGTAGCCGAGCACCGAGGCCCCGATTCGCTTCTGCGGATAGTCCCGCCGCTCCTCGTCGTAGAACCCGAATCCCTGGATGTGCTTGTCCTGGAGCGACTGCGCGAGGCCCGAATCGGCCTGGCGCTCGACGTAGACGAACCCGCGCGAACGGTCCGCAAGCAGCGGATACACCTTGTCCGCGTCGAGACCGAGGCTCTGCTCGACGGCGACCGCGGCAGCGCGCGGGTCGCGGATCTGGCGCGGGTTCGCGTACACCGTCGTCGCACGCGAGCCGACCGCGAGCTCGACGCCGAGGCGGTCGTAGATCGTGCCGCGGTGCGGGGGCACCTCGATCGTCTCGCGGTGCTGGTTCGTCGCGAGGTTGCCGAGCGCCTGCGCACGCACGGCCTGCAGCCAGCCGGCGCGAAGAAGCGCAACGGCGAACACGGCCGCGAAGAGAGCGATGAGAAGGCGAATGCGCCGGTTCGCGACCCGCGCGGTCATTGTCTACGGCCCGCGGTGCCCGAGCTCGAGGTACGTGGTGGATGCCGGCGCACCCAGGTGGAGCGTCTTCGTGGCGATGTCCTCGATTCGCCCGGCGGCGGCCGTCGACGACAGCTGCGACTGGATGTTCTCGCGCTTGGAGACGAGCTCGTCGCGCTGATTCTCGAGCTGCTCGACCTGCATGTTCAGGCGGAGGACGGCGACGTTCAAGGCGACGATGCCGGCGAGGAGCGCGGCGACGATCACGATCCAGAGGACTCCGCCGGCAACGCGCGGCCGGGGCTGCGCACGAGCGGCACGCCGGGGACGCGGCTGAGTTCGAGGCGGAGCGACGGGCTTTCGGCGCGGCTCAGCGGGCGCATACGCTCGCGCGGTGGCGGGCGCGAAGCTCGCCATCAGTCGTCCCCCACCTTGACTGCCGCCCGCAGCTTCGCCGATGCCGAGCGCGGGTTCTCGGCGGTCTCCTGCGGCGACGGGCGAACAGCCTTGCGCGTCAGGAGGCGCATCGACGGCTCGTTTCCGCAGACGCAGACGGGAAGCTCGGGCGGGCACGTGCACCCGCGTGCCTGGGCGGCGAAAAAGCGCTTGACCATACGGTCTTCGAGGGAGTGGAAGCTGATGACCGCGAGCCGGCCGCCCGGCCGCAGCATCGCGAGCGCGGCCGGCAGCGCGCGCTCGAGCGAGTCGAGCTCCTCGTTGACGGCGATCCTGAGCGCCTGGAACACGCGCTTCGCGGGATGGCCGTCGCCGAAGCGGCGCGGTGCGGGGATGGACGACTTGACGACGTCGACGAGCTCGCCCGTGCGCTCGAACTGCTTCTCCTGGCGCCGGCGGACGATCGCCTGGGCAATCTGGCGTGCGAAGCGCTCCTCGCCGTAGCGGCGGAAGATCGTCGCGAGCTCGCGCTCGTCCCACTCGTTGACGATCTCCTTGGCGCTCAGCTCGCTGGAGGGGTCCATGCGCATGTCGAGGGGCGCGTCGACCGCATACGAGAAGCCGCGCTCAGGACGGTCGATCTGCATGCTCGAGACACCGAGGTCGATGAGAATCGCGTCTGCCTCGAGGCCGTTTGCGCCGAGCTGGGAGAGGACGACGGAGAGCTCGCCCCGCAAGAAGCGCGCCTGCACGCCCGCCTCGCGCTCGAAGCGCTCGAAGAACGGCCGCACGGTCGAGTCGCGGTCGATCGCGATGAAACGGCCCTTCCCTTTCAGGTCGGCGGCGAGCACGCGGGCGTGGCCGCCCGCGCCGAAGGTCGCGTCGACGACGGTCTCGCCCGGCGTGACAGCGAGGAGCCCCCGCACCTCGTCCGCGAGGACGGGAACGTGGTCAGTCCTGCTTCGCTGCAAGGCGCTCGGCAACAAGCTCCACACTCCCTTCTACCTCTTCGATTTGCTTCTTCCAGGCGCCGCGGTCCCAGATCTCGACGTGGTCGCGGACGCCCGCGACGACGACCTCGCGGCCGAGGCCCGCGTGCCCGAGGAGCGCAGGCGGAACCATCATCCGCCCCTGCTTGTCGAGCTCGGTCTCGGCGGCCCCCGCGAACATGTAGCGGCTCATCTGGCGCGCCTCCTTGCTGAACGGGCTGAGACCCTCCAGCTGGGCGGCCACGAAGGAATCCCAGTTGTCGCGGGTGAACACAAAGAGACAACCGTCGAGCCCGCGCGACACGACGACCTCACCCGCGAAGGCCTGCCGGAACTTGGCCGGAAGGGTGAGTCGGTTCTTGTCGTCGAGGGTGTGCTCGTATTCGCCGAGTAGCATCCAACCGCCTGAGGCTTGATCCCCACTTCGCCCCACTGTAGACCACAATTCCCCACTTGGCAACCCCCGTTCTCCACAAGGAGGCACGATGGACGTGACGCGAGAAGAACTGGCCGAGCTGCTGAAGGCGGCCGAGAGCGCCCACGGTGAGTACGAGCGCGACCTCGGCGAGCGCGACGAGGACTGGCCGACCTGGTACGCCGGCTACATCCTCGACCGGCTCAGCGAACGATCGGGCTAGGCGCCGTGGGCGCCGCGCCTCGACAACGCGGCCGCTCCTGAGCGTGCCGCGAGGGCAACGGCCTCGTCCATGGACAGCCGTTCCGCGAGCCCGTACGTGAGGCCGGCGGCAAAGCTGTCGCCCGCGCCGTAGGCGTCCTGAAGCGGGCCCGGGGCGGCCGCCGGCGGGAAGTGGGTCGGCGCGCCGCCCGCGAAGGTGAACGTCCCTCCTTGGGACCCGGCCGTCGCAACGTCGGTGCGCGGCGGAGGTTCGAGGTCGCCGGGGCGATACGTCTCGCCCTCGTCGTTTCGGCTTCGGACGAGCGCGTCAAGCTCGACGCGGCTCTCGGCCAGAGTCGCCATCGAGCGCGCCGTCGCGACCAGCACGTTCGCGTCGCGCGCGGCCTTGAGGGAAGCCGCGTCGCCGCTCACGAAGTAGACACCGTCTGCCTCGGCGAGCTCGTCCCAAGGGAGATCGTCCGAGCGCCGCGGGCCGAGGCGCTCCCCGATGACGGTGATCGTCCTCTCCCCCGCCGAGTCGATGTACGTGAAACCGCGCCGCTGCGGCTCCGGGCGGACGCCCGCGTGCACGGTGACTCCGTGGCGCTCGAGCTCCGGAACGACTTTCTCGCCGAGCTCGTCGCCGCCGATCGCGGTGAAGAGCGTGCTCGACCCGGCGAGGCGCGCCAACTGCACCGCGGCGACGGCGCCTCCCCCGGCCGCCTCGCACCACGTCTCGCCCGCGTGGACGATCTCGCCCGTCTTCGGGACGTGGTCGACCCGGACGAACTCGATCCACTCGACGTGACCCACGACCGCGATGTTCACGACGGCAGTCTCACATCTCAGCGGGCCGGCGCGTTAGAGCAGATGATGAACGCCGTGGCGATACCGCCCTTCGAACGCTTCTACGAGGAGTACCGCGAGGAGATCTACGCGTACCTCCGCAAGCTCGCAGGCCGCGACGCGGCCGACGACGCCTTCCAGGAAACGTTCCTTCGGGCCCTTCGTGGGTACCAAAGTCTCCAGCACGGCCGCCACCTGCGCGCGTGGGCCTACCGGATCGCGACCCGGGTCGCGATCGACGAGCGCCGGAAGAGACGGCCCACGGCGGAGCTCCCCGAGCTGCCGGCCGACGACGGCCGCCCCGCCTACGCCGAGCTCGACCACCTGACCGGCGACCTTCCGGCGACCGAGCGGGCAGCGGTCGTCCTTCGCTACGGCTACGACCTGGACTATGCAGACATCGCGACAGCGCTCGGCTCCAGCGAGGACGCGGCCCGTCAGGCCGCCTCGTCCGGGGTCCGGCGACTGCGCAGGAGGATGACATGACCGTTCCCGCCAAGACCGACCTCGCCTTCCGCGACCGGGCAGCCGCCGAGGCCCTGCTCGACGTCGCCTACGACGTGACCGACTCCCCGATTGGCCCGCTTCTCGTCGCCACGACCGAGCGCGGCCTCTGCGAGATCGCCTTCGATCCCGATCCGGAGGAGGAGGTCGAGCGCCTTGCCCGCCAGCACGGCATCCGCGTGCTGCGGTCGGCGCGGCCCGTGGACGAGGCCCGCCGCGAGCTCGACGAATACTTCGAAGGCCGGCGCCACGAGTTCGACCTCCCGGTCGATCTGAGCGCCCTGCCCGCCTTCCAGCAGAGTGTCCTCGCCGAGCTCCAACGCGTCCCCTACGGGCGCGTGGACACATATGGCGGCCTCGCCGCGCGCATCGGGAAGCCGAAGGCGGCACGGGCAGTCGGCGGTGCCCTCAACCGAAACCCTGTTCCGATCGTCGTCCCGTGCCACCGGATCGTCGGCTCGACCGGCAGCCTCGTCGGGTACGCCGGCGGCCTCGAGCGCAAGCAACTCCTCCTCAGCCTCGAGGGAGGGACCCTCGTTTAGGGCGCTTTTCGCTGCCGCGGTCGTCGTTCTCGCCGGCTGCGGCGGCGGGAGCGGCTCTGAGCCGGCCGCGCAGGCCGTCCTCTCCCACGGCGACGATGAGACGACGATCTCGGTCGAGGTCGCCGACACGCCGGCGGAGCGGGAACAGGGCCTCATGGGACGAACCACCCTTCCGGCCGACGCGGGGATGGCGTTCGTCTTCTCCGAGGACCACAGCGGCCCGTTCTGGATGAAGGACACACTCATCCCGCTCTCGATCGCGTTCTACGCCGGGGACGGGCGCATCCTGAAGATCCTCGACATGGAGCCGTGCGACGCCGACCGGTGCCCGCTCTACGACCCGGAAGTCGTCTACCGCGGCGCGCTCGAGGTCAACCAGGGTGCGTTCGCAGGCTGGGGCATCTCGGCGGGCGACCGGCTGCGAATAACCTCCCCTTGACGGGTCAGACGACAAGGGAGGACGTATGAGCGAGGCGGGCTACCAGGTGACCCACATCGACCAGATTCCGGAGCCGCCGGGCGAGAAGGAAGAGCGGGACTGGCACGCCGTCCGGATCCATTTCGGGATCCAGTCGTTCGGCGTCAATGCCTACACGGCCACCCGGGAAGGCGAGATCGTCGGCGAGCACGACGAGACGGATACGAAGCACGAGGAGCTCTTCTACGTCTCCAGGGGGAGCGCGACGTTCACCGTCGACGGCGAAACGGTGGAGGCTCCCGCAGGCACCTTCGTCTACGTGCCCGATCCGACGTCGATCCGCTCGGCCGTCGCGCACGAGACGGGGACGACCGTCCTCTGCCTCGGGGGAGCTCCCGGCGAGACGTTCGGAGTCTCGGACTGGGAGCAGAAGTACGACCCGGCATCGTCTTCGTGACCTGGAGCGCGACCCTCTCGCTCGCGGGCGCCGGCGGCGAGCCGGTCGACCTCTGGCGGACGATCATGTCCCATGGAGTCGCCGACCTGCCGCCGAACCGAATCGACGAGGAGGCGCGCACGTTCGAGACGACCGTGGCGGTTCCCCGTGGGCGCCCGCAGACCGTGATCGTGCGAGAGGGACGAGGCGGGAAGGCTGCGCTGACCGGTACCGCCGGCAAGCGTTCCGAAGCTGTCCTCGACGGCGTGCGGCACATCCTCCGAATCGACGAGGACCTGTCGGAGTTCTACACGCTCGCAGCGGAGGACCCCGACCTTCTCTGGGTGACCCAGGGCGCGGGCCGGCTGCTGCGGAGCCAGACGGTCTACGAGGACGTCGTCAAGACGATCTGCACCACAAACACCGCCTGGTCGGGCACCGTCCGCATGGTGAGCGCGATCGTCGAGCACCTCGGCGAGCCCGCCGCGGGGGCGCCGCCGGACAGCCCGTTCGGCCGCGCCTTCCCCTCCCCCGCCGCGATGGCGGCCGCGCCGGAGTCCTTCTACCGCGACGTGGCGAGGAGCGGCTATCGCGGCGCCTACCTTCGCTCCCTCGCGCAGTCGGTCGCTTCCGGCGAGGTCGACCTGGAGGAGCTCGCGACCGCCGACCCCGGCGACGTCCCCGACGACGAGGTCGCGGCGCGCTTGCTCGCACTCCCAGGAGTCGGCCCCTATGCGGCGGCGCACATCATGATGCTCATCGGCCGCTACTCGAGGCTCGTGCTCGACTCCTGGACCCGCCCGAAGTACGCGAGCCTGAACGGGCGGAAGGCGAAGGACACCGCGATCGAGCGCCGCTTTCGCCGCTACGGGCACTACTCGGGGCTCGCCTTCTGGCTCTTCCTCACGCGTGACTGGGTCGCCGAGCCCGTATAGGGCCGGCGCCCGCCGAGCCGCGACCATCGCCCCGGCCGTTCTCGTCTTCGGCGCCTCGTTCGGCCTTCTCGCCCAGTCCGCCGGCATGGGCACGCTCGCGTCGGTCGTGATGTCGGCGACGACCTTCGCGGGCTCCGCTCAGTTCGCGGCTGCCTCCGTCCTGAGCGCGGCGGGAAGCGTGGGCGCGGCGGCGACCGCGGCGATCCTCCTGAACGCCCGTTATGTACCGATCGGGATCTCAGTCGCGTCGGTCCTGCGCGGGGGCCCGCTGCGGAGGCTCCTCGAGGGCCAGCTCGTCGTGGACGAGTCGTGGGCGTTCTCGCGCCGTCGCGACGGCACCTTCGACCGCGGCGTCCTCATCGGCGCGGGCCTCGTGCTCTACACGTGCTGGGTCACGGGAACTGCCGCCGGCGCACTCGGCGGCGAAGCGCTCGGAGATCCGGACTCGCTCGGGCTCGACGCGGCGTTCGCCGCCCTCTTCCTCGCGCTGCTCGTCCTGCAGATCAACTCGCGCCGCGCGGTCGTCGCCGCGCTCGTCGGCGGGACGATCGCGTTCGCCCTGGTCCCCTTCACCGCCCCCGGTGTCCCGATCATCGCCGCTACGGCGGGGTGCCTCGTCGGTTGGAGGAAGCGCTGAGCTCGACCTGGCTCGTCGTCGCAATCGTGGGCGCGGGGACAGTCGTCTGCAAGGCGATCGGGCCGGTGTTCCTCGGCGGCCGCACCCTCCCGCCCCAGCTGGCCGGGATCGTCGACATGCTCGCGCCGGCCCTCCTCGCCGCGCTCGTCGTCACACAGGCGGTCGGGGCCGACCGCACGCTCGTCTTCGACGAGCGCCTCCTCGGGATCGCGGCCGCGATCGTGGCGATCCGCCTGCGCGCGCCGCTTCTCGTCATCGTCGTGGCGGCCGCGGGCGTGACCGCGCTCGCGCGCCTCCTCTGAGTGTGGCGACTCCGCTCTTCGGGTAGCCCTGGAAAAAAGAGCGGGAGGCTCACATGGACGCTTGGATCTGGATAGTCATCGCGGTCGCAGTCGTCGTCGTACTGGCGCTCATCTGGCTCAGTGCTCGGCGTTCGCGCCGTCTGGACGAGCAGCGAGACGAGGCTCGGGAGCTCCGCCAGCAGGCCGAGACCCGTGCGGAGGAGGCCGACGAGCGCCGCGCGGCCGCCGAGCAGATGGCACAGCGGGCGGAGGCGGACCGGCGCGAGGCCGAGCTGACCACGCAGCGCGCGAACGAGCTCGACCCCGACGTCGACGTCGAGAAAGAGGAACAGGCTCGGACTTGATCAGCTGAGGGCGGTGAGGCGGTAGCCCACGCCCCAGACGTTCAGGACGTACCCCGCGTCTCCGTCGCGATTGAGCTTGCGGCGGAGGCGCGACGCATGCGAGTCCAGAGTCCTCGTCCG